>NZ_JAFCUU010000009.1:0-301570 GCF_049896685.1 Pseudomonas sp. TWRC1-2
CCAGGACCAACAACACACTCGAGAACTATCCGATGCTAAACGCAACCAGGCTCTTTTGCGCGATCGCCTTGCCACTGCTGATGTGCGGCTGTCAGTCCTCCTTGCCGACGATCCAGCCAGTGGCTCTAAAGTGCCTACCGCCGCCGGCTCCGTCAGCGTGGTTCATGCAGCCCGTCGAGCCCAACTTGACCCAGCGCATGCGCAACGAATTATCGCCATCACCGACGATGGGGACAACGGACTGATCGCGCTGCGCGCGTGTCAGGCATATCTCAGGGCGATAGCCGATTAAATTAAATGGCAGGGCTGACGGTAGGTTTGGTATTTAAATTCTGAAACGACCAACCATCTGATTAAGTGATATTGCAAGTCTCGAAAGCTCGTTACTTGCTAGAAGAGTCTGATGGGTTCCTTCGCTACTTTGAACGCTGAGTTCTCGAATGCTTATGAGGGCTCTATCTACCTCTCTTGCTACATGAGCCTGCTCTTCCGATGCAGTCGCGATCTGCTGATTCCGATCATCGATCAGCTGAACAGCTGATGTGATAGCTTTGAGCGACTGGCCAGCCTCTTCCGCCGTTTGCCTAGTGCTATGCGCCTCATGGGTGCTACTAATCATCGATTCTACAGCTTGCGCACTACCTGCCTGAATGCTTGAAATCATTTGTTCGATTTCCTGAGTTGCAGTTTGGGTTCGATGAGCAAGAGCTCTAACTTCATCCGCAACCACTGCGAATCCTCTTCCTTGTTCACCCGCTCTAGCAGCTTCAATAGCAGCGTTTAGCGCTAGGAGATTGGTTTGCTCCGCGATTGCTCGAATTACACTTAAAACGGTACTTATTTCTTGCGTTTGTCCAGCTAGCAGTTGTACTTGTTCGGACGTGATCTCAATCCTGTCCGTTAAGCTGCGCATTGCTTTGAGTGTTTCACCAACTTTATTGTTTCCTGCCGCTGCAGCTTTGTTGGATTCACGAGCTGATTCTGATGTGGAAATAGCGTTGCGAGCAACCTCATCAACCGCGGCACTCATCTCGGTCACCGCAGTTGCAGCCTGTTCGATTTCACTATTTTGCTGCTGAAGGGTAAAGCTTGCGCCTTCTGTTATCGAGCTCATCTCAACTGCGGCAGTGCTAAGCTGCGTGGCAGCCTCAGATATCTCGCTTATGGTATCACGCAAGGTTCCTTGCATTGTATTGAGCGCTCGCATTAACCTTGCGGACTCATCATTTCCGGTTACCTCAAGAGCAAGCCTAAGGTCGCCTGCTGCGATCTCTTCTGCCATCTTTACAGAGAAGTTCATAGGGCGAACTATACTTCGGGTAAGTGCAATTGCAAGAAATATGGTAAGAACTAATGATGCACCAATCACCGAGTCGACGATTGTAATGCTGTGTGAGTACACAGCCGTCGCTGTAGTGCCTGCTGTAGCTGCTCCTTTGACGTTGTGATCTCTCAATGCTGTAAGCTTAGTCTGGTAGTCGTTGGCGCGATCACGCTGTTCAGTATTTGCGAATTGAACTGCTTTCTCATGCTTCGTGCCATCTAAATCGAGTATGGTTTTGAGCCCGTCTATATATTTCTCCATCGTCGTAGCGGCTTCATTAAATTTCGCTCGTTCGTCTTCATCGGATATTAAATTGTTTCGATAATATTCGGTTTGCTTATTAAGTATATTCTGCGCGTCCTGGAGGTGCTGTGAAGCTGCCGCTTTTTCTTCTAGGCTCGAAGTGGCTAGTAAGCGAATGCTCTCTAAACGGGCGCCCAAAAGTGCAATCTGTATATCGTCAGCAGTCTGTATACTTGCGAGCCAATTATTTTCAATGTCCTGCTCTGTTCCTCTCAATTTTCCGAGCTGTATGTACGAAAAGGCTCCAAGTGCAATTACAAGCATAGTGATAAGGCCGAAGCAGAGAGCGGATCTGGGAGCGATATTAATGGAACGTAGATTCATGGTGACTCCATAGGGAAAAAACCAGCGACGCTGCCAGTTATTTATCTATCGGCCTTAGCCTCTGACGGATCAATCAAAAATTTCTATCGAAGGACCCATTATGTCTGCAGCTGAGCGTGCTTGGAGTGTATGGAGCTCTCAAAACGCCAATTTTTCTTAGGGCAGATGGGTTGCGAAAAGTGAATGGGGAAATCTGCGAGGGCCTCAAGTGACGGTGCGGTGGAACCTTCTAGTGTAGTACAGGGGGCTATTTCAGAAAATTGGTGAGTGCTTACGATGCCTTGACCCACTAATACTAGTCAACCTTAGTCTCTGGTATCCAAGTTCTATTGCATGGATTGGTAGTTGTGCAGATTATTCACTTCACCTGTCAACGAATGTGCATATTCTTTCAGGGCCCATCAGTGCATGCGTCAATCGCCAGCAGCATCGGTTGGCGCCCCTCAGCGTCGGCTTTGGCCCACACAATCCACGCCACCGATACTATCACCAGTCACGCTGCGGCATTACATGTCGGTGCTTATGGTGTGGCCATCAGCGACTTAACCTTTGCTACCTTCTGGCGGACAAGCCGAAGCTGCGTGGGCTCTATGCATCGCTGAGGCCTATCGCGTTAGTCGCTGCAATCATCTATGTTAAAGGTAGAGCTTTGATAGCTGAATGGAAAGTCGGCCTCAGGCAGGGTACCCGCTACCTCCGCAGTAGCTCTTCGTAAGTCCATCGATCACGTAAAAAGGAATTACGCCGTGTCACTTACTTTCGATCCCGAAACTCAACAAGCACTTGAGCGCCTGCTATTAACCGCTCAAAAGGACACCAGGCAGGGCCGTACGGTAGCCAGTTTTCTGTTCACCTTGTGGAACGCCGGAAGACATGTTCGCTCCGCCGTTGCCGATGTATGGGGACTTGATCCAGAGATCGTCCGAGCATGTGGCCAGGTCTTTGCGTGGCTGAACGATAACAAAGTCTTCCCCGAAGAATTTGGTTGCCCGAATACGAATGGCAACGCTGTCCAGCGCATGGCGAGGTGGAGTATGACCCTAAATCGAGATCTTCCGCCGGCAGTGGCCGACACAACGACGGCCGATTTTGCACTCGGACTGTGGAATGATAAATGGCTTATGAGTGACGAAGCCGTGCGCTGCAGCTACTGCCTTGCCACACAATTGCCCAGCAATGCTCAAATTCCGATGGTCCATTCCGATGGCTGTGAAATTGGCAACATGCAATATCCGTTGCGGGATTTAGCAAAGATTCTGAGGGCTGTGTCGGAGGATTCTCCATGAATGGCATTCTCCCAGTTAGGCGTTACCAATAATCCACTTATAAAAAGGGGCTGCACGTCTTGACTTGACGGGGACTTTTTTTCTCGGTGCAGGCAGCTAGGCAGCCCTAGACTGCGTTACCAGTTCCGCCATAACTGCTTCGACGTGCAGTCCATCTACAAAGGCAACAATAATTATGTACGCGCCGCTCACTCATCCACTGGCCATCGATAACGCCCAGCAATTTTTCAACGACCTCATGACCCTGGCAGACCCCGAGTACATCTTATTTAGAGTGCGTCACCACGTAGAGGCGTTCCGCATCCAGTCCTTGACTGAGTGGGCGCCGCCCAGTCTGTATAACCAGTTAATCGGTTTTTTAGACGGTTTGATCGCCGGCGAGGTCTTATCCCCAGAGCACGGGCGGGAATTCCATTACCGTCTTATTAAAGGGTTCGAATCCGCATGGATGAATACATAAAGGTTCAGTGTCCTGCTTCTAGCCCACTGTCGCCCGACTTGTGTGCTGATTTCGCTTTAGGCCTGTTGAATGAGCGATGGATCATGAGGGAAGAAGCGGTACGCTGCCGTTTATGCCTGGCCACGCAATGGCCGAGTAATGCTCATGACCCGGTGTGACACTGCGCAGGCTGCGAGCTGATTCAAGCTCAGTACCCGTTGTGCGAATTGGCCACAATATTAGCCGAAGTGCAGGGAGTTGCGAGATGAACGTCAGCCAGCAGTTGGACGCGATAAGCCTACCGGCAGGGCTTCGCACCAAGATGCAAAACCACCTGTCACACCAGGCGCGTGCTGAGGATTTGCACGCCCTGAAGCTGGCCCTGGCGCGCGCTAAAGGTTTTGTCGAAGGGGTAGATGCAGCCCATGCGCTGACCCCGGCGACCATCGAGGCGCTGTTTATTGCGGTCGAGGACGCAGCTGCCGCGCGGCACCGGGAACTGAACGCTTGATCGAGGAGGCTTCAACCCGACACGCTAAAGCTCTGGTCAGTGAACACGAGATGCGTGAGGTTGTGGTTGGCAGCATTGCCGGCAAAGATAGTAAGCGGACGCTTTCGATTCGTCTGGGCGATACCTCGGCGCGGCTTGTACCGATACGCTCTGTACGAGAACCATTGCGCACCTGATCAAGCCGCACTGCAGTGGTCCGTTGCGCCAGTCATAGGGCTTTAAGGCGTCAAGTGTAAAACTGGCGTCGGCGGAAGCTTTAGTGCCAGCTGTAGCACGCCCACCGCGTCCGGCCCATCCTCGTTAATCCATTCCCCATGGTGCTAGAGGATCATGTTGCCGGTTGCTTTTCCCATCCGTTCGGCGATCCATTCAGGGTGCCTGTGGCGTGGTCGAACTGGGCCGCCAGCGCTGTCCCTGATCAGACGGAAAGCGCCGGGGGCGTGGTGGTAGCGTCTGTACAGTCGCCATCGCGACAAGCGCAGCCGCTATCGATGGGTGCGATTGCCCGGTGCGGACAGATCGCACGAAAGAACCGTCCATGGGCTACTTTCTCGACGCGCGCATTGATCGGTGCGGCCCTGTCCTTGGCCCAGTGTGGCCGCCGACCCCAGCGCACCATGTCGGCGTGCAGCAGATCACCCTGTAGGTGGAGCAGGGCGACTTGGGTTGTGGGGGCTACGTTGTAACGCTCCACTGGCAATTCACCGACAGAGTTAGCCAGAGCGTTAGGCATGCTCAACGCTGCCACGAAGTCGTGAATTCCCCGGTACTGGGTAAGTCTTCCGCACATGATGCTCTCCGCTTGTCGGACCTGCTGAACAGTTGGGCGCTGGCCAATCTCTACACTGTAGACACTGGCCTCGAGTATTCGTCATGACGATCCATAGCGAGCAAATCAACGCGATGCAGGCGTGGTTCGCCTTGCGCAATGAAACCGACTTCATATCGGCGACAGCTGAAGATCGTTACGAGAGGCGCCTGTCGCTGGCTGACGATATGAAAGAGCGCGGCGTAATCGACAGCGGTGAGTGGCGGGAACTCACAGAAGAGGCTGTCGCCGCTTACGCAGATGAGTTTGTCTGACGGGGCCGCTTGTCAGATATCTCTTACGCCAAATTGACCGCAAGCTATCTGCGTTATTAACTGTACATTCGTACAGTGTATGTAAAAGGCTGCGTCATGAGCTTCGCAATTTTAGGTCCTATCGCCGAGGGCGGCACGAAGCTGCCCTTTTGCTCTTTTCGGGTACCAGCTGGCTTTCCATCGCCGGCGGCCGACCATATTGAGCAGCACATCTCATTGGATGAGGTCTTAAATATCAGGGCGCCGCACGTCTATCTGATCGCCATCACTGGCGAGAGCATGCAGGGCGCGGGAATTTTTGAGGGTGACCTGGCGGTTGTGGACCGGTCTATTGAGCCGGCACACGGGCATGTAGTGGTGGCGCTGCTGAATAATGACCCCATCTGCAAACGTCTGTGTAAGCGCGGAAGAGAGGTGATCCTTCTGTCGGAGAACCCGAAATACCCGGCGCGGTACATTCTGGAGGGCGACGAGCTGTCGATTTGGGGCGTGATCACAAGCACCGTACGCAGCCATGTCTGAACAGACACCTGTCTTTGCGCTGATTGACTGCAACAGTTTTTATGCAAGCTGCGAGCGTGTGTTCCGCCCTGACTTGGCAAAGGTGCCAATTGTGGTGCTAAGCAACAACGACGGCTGTGTCATCGCCCGAAGCTACGACGCGAAGCCTTTCATCAAGATGGGCGAGCCGTATTTCCAGATCAAGCACAAGCTCAAGCAGCACGGCATTGTCTCGTTTTCATCAAATTACGCCCTGTACGGGGACATGAGTGAGCGGGTCATGATGCTGATCGAGAGCATGGTGCCCGCCGTCGAGATCTACAGCATTGATGAGGCCTTCGCCGACCTGAGCGGTATTGCCAGCCTGGATGTCCTCGGACGCCAGATCCGCGCACGGGTCTTTCAGTGTACCGGAATCCCGGTGGGCGTCGGAATCGCCCACACAAAGACCCTGGCCAAGCTGGCCAACCACACAGCGAAGCGCCTGCAGGCCCAGACCGGCGGTGTAGTGAATATCACTGACCCGGTAAAGCGTGACTGGGTATTGCGCAACACCGACGTCTCAGAGGTGTGGGGTGTCGGCCGGAAGATGAAGCTTCACCTGGACACGATGGGCATCAAGACAGCGATGGATCTGGCCAAGGCCGACCCCTGGACGCTTCGCAAAAAATTCAGCGTGGTCATCGAGAAGACCGCCCGCGAACTGGCCGGCACCTCATGTCTGGAACTGGACGAGCCCGACCCACCCAAGAAGGAAATCTGTTGTAGCCGGATGTTCGGAAAGCGCCTTACCGACTTGCCGCCGATCAAGGAGGCGGTGGCCACCTACATGATGCGCGCCTCTGAAAAGCTGCGAGCTCAAAACTCGCTGTGCAAAAAGGTCCGTGTCTGCATCCGCACAGGCATGTTCAACCCCGAAGAAGCCAAGTATGCCAATGGTGTAGTGGTGGATATGCCGTATCCAACTGACGATGTGCGTCTGCTGACAAAGGCTGCAGTTGACGCCCTTGACCGGATATTTCGACCAGACTTCAAGTACAGCAAAGCCGAGGTGATGTTGCTCAACCTTTGCCAGCCAGGTGAATACACGGACGATCTATTCGCGGTGTCTCAGCCAGTCGAGGCCACCAGAGTGATGACCGTGCTGGACCAGATCAATGACAGGTGGGGAAGGGGGACGCTGCGATCGGCCAGTGTACCGACAAACCCCGACTGGGGGATGCGCCGGGACATGATGAGCCAGAGCTACACTACGAAGCTCGATCAGCTGTGGTCGGTTGCTTGCAAGTAGTGAAGCGCTCAGCGTCAGATCAACTTCACTCGGGCGACATAAGGACCGCCAGGGTCAGCTTGATGAACTTCTCGTTGTCATCAATGGTGTCCAGAGCTCCGCGCACGTTCTCGGCTACCTCGGCGGAGCCACGCTGCTCGATCCAGTTCGATATCTCCATGATGGAAGCCTCAAGGGCCAGCTGGTTTTCGTAGAGCTTGGACAGAAGAGAGGGGAGCAGGTCTGAGTTGGGCATTTCTGGTTCTCCTAAGAAGGAATAAGAGTACCAGTCAGAAGGTATTTGAGAAGTGAGGCCGAAGCATCTAATTAAAGGTGCGCAGGAATCAGCGAAGAGAAATAATGTTCTTAGCTAGTGACAGGATACCCTGTACACCGCTCGTGCTGGCCGCCATTACCGATACCATTGCTGCCCATACTGTCTCAAAAAAACATGCAACATAAGTGATGACATTGCTTTTTGTACGACGTTGAGATTTATTATTCATAAGTACCCCCTTTTTTGTTGATTTAAAGCTCTGTTCTGATTTGTTTTTGCACTAAAACGCTGATGAAACGCAAAAAACTAAGAAACAGTAGGGGGAACAGCAAGGCACTGAGATTCGAACTCAGAAACACACTAGCTAAAAACACTAATCTATAAAATCATCTCATAAAAAAAACGGCCTGTCAAGTTTTTGTTGACCTGGGTGGTCTGGAGTGCTAGCTGGGTTTTTTATGGGGCAATTTGCTTAGAAAAGCAGTTCCTAAACTAAAAAAGTACCCCAGGTGGAATGCGCCTTCAAGCCTTATCAATTGCTTCGAGAAAAGGAACTCTGCAGGCCCTCAAGGCGTCAGCCCGTCTTTATATGCGTAGCGGTCTTGAAAACTGGCGAACGTTAATAGCGTTCCCAGGGTTCGAATCCCTAGGTTTTGTACGAAAAGTCGGTACGGGTAGAATTGCCGCCATGATTGGCTTGAGGCCCGCATGGCAAAACGTTACGAACTCTCCGACGCATCATGGGAATTGATCAAGGATCTGGTTTCTCCCGAGCAGAAAATGGGACGACCACGCAGTGATGATCGTCTGGTACTCCACGGAATCCTTTGGATACTGTGCTCAGGCGCTGCCTGGCGTGACCTGCCGGAACGCTTCGGGCCGTGGTCGACGGTGTATCAGCGTTTTCGTGACTGGCGCGACGACGGCACGTTTGACCTAATACTGGAGCGTTTGCATATTCGACTGAACCGGGAAGGATTGATTGATCTGGATACCTGGATGATCGATTCCACGGCGGTACGTGCAACCCGAGCCTCTTCAGGCGCCGGGAAAAAGGGGGGCCTGAAGAACCGCTAGACCACGCCATTGGACGCAGTCGAGGCGGCCTTACTACAAAGATCCATATGGTCTGCGACGCTAATGGCGTTCCCTTACGCTTCATCCTTTCGCCGGGGCAAGCCAGTGATATCGCCCACGCCCAGCCGCTGCTGGATCAGGTGCGAATTCCCGGCAAGCCGGGGCGACCACGCAAACGTAGTCGCTGGTTACTGGCTGACAAAGGCTATGACGCAGAACATCTGCGTCATTACTGCGACCGTTACCGAATGCAGCCGGTGATCCCGCTACGCGCCATGCCACGCAAACCCCGACCTGGCTTGCCCCGACTCTTTGATCGTCCAAAGTATCGGCAGCGCAACATCATTGAGCGGATGTTTGGCTGGCTGAAAGAGAATCGCAGAATAGGGACTCGCTACGACAAGCTGGCGACGAGCTTTTCGGCGATGGTCTCGCTGGCCTGCAGCCTACGCTGTATGCGGCAGTACTTTTCGTACAAACCTAGTTTCCCGCCAAGATTTACACAAAAGCCTCGCGAAAGCGGGGCTTTTGCGTTTCTGGGGGTTGATGGCGTAAGACGGTTTCTCATGGGGGCCGAAACCTTGACTATTCGAAGGGCTTGGCGTCCTCACCAATCCTTCGGTAAATCCATTTGGTGACCGTCCCTATAATGGCGTCAATTGGTTCGGGGCGCTTGCCCTTGGCCCACAATGGCAGCCATCCCCATCGGCGCTGCGATTTACACGGGCCACCACCAGGCGCATGCGCAGCGTGGCCCCACACTAATTTAACCGATTAAATTTGTAGCCTTTCTGGCGAGCTTTTACTCGTCATGTTTTTGTTTTTTTACTATTATCGTTTATCTGCGTACTCAAGGAAGAGGGGCTGAGCGCCTTGAGGCTGGTAGAAAATTTCACTCGATCATTGAGTGAGTTATTACTTTTACCCAGAACCTAACGACTCAGCCAACCGTAATGGACTATTGGTGGAACCGATGGATAAAATGTGTGGCATCATTGTAGTGGTAGGACTGGCCCTCTCGGGATGCGCTACGAAAACGCCAGAAAAACCTGACGTGGCTCCACCTCCTGCCGTCGTCCAGAAAGCCCCCCCTGAAGTCGCACACACCACTCCAGAAAACTGGACAGTCCGCTATGAGGCTGCGCCTGCGAACGCCCGTGCTGATTCACATGTCCCTGCCGCTCCGGAATCCGCGCAGGCAGAATCAGAAACAGACCTGAACCAAAATCGCGCTGAGCAATGCCGTAAAGAGCTGGATGTCTTAAAGGTCTACAACAAAGTGTCTTACAACAAATACGAGGCGGAATACCAGGCCATTGCTGCCAAGACGGCCAAGTACATGGAAATCAAAGACTCATTAGGTCCCGATTTAAACCACATGGTCATGCCCGCTTATCAATTTCAAATTCGCGAGTTCTGCTTCCGGGTTAAGACCCGTCTCTCGGAGCTCGTGCTTCGCCAAGCCAAGTAATGATTCCGCGTGAGGGTGAGTCTTTTGCCAGTGAGGGAAATACTGAAAAAGACGTCCATCTCTGGTGCAATACTCGCCTCACGCGAATCAATGAACATTAAAAGGCCACGGCCTGCGGGCAGTTGCATAGCGGTCTTGAAAGCCGTCGGACGTTGATAGCATCTCCAGGGTTCGACTCCCCGGTCTACCGTTAAGATTCAAACGAAAGCCCTGCATTAGCGGGGCTTTTGCGTTTCTGCGGTTTGGTTCAGCCATCACGCTAACCTTTGGTAAGCGTTTGGCCAACACACATTCGATGTGGTTGCGTAAGACGTAGATTTTCACGGCTTAGAGCCGACCTCCTCGAACGCAGGTAGATACTGCTCGCAGATCATCTTTTGCAGCTCACCGAGGTAGAGCTGCAGGCTTTTTATGGGCGCTGCCCACCGTAACAGTGGCTGGAACCACATCTTCCAACAGTGAAGGGAGTAGGTTTGAGTTTGGCATTTGCGTTTCTCTGGTGGAGTGAACAGCTTAGCAACCGGTGTTATTTGGGAGGGTCGTGTTCGGTCGGCAGGACGCCGGGGTGGGGATGGATCTCGTACCAATTCTTGTACCACTGACTGCGTTCCGCTATCGAATGGTGGGTATCCCAAAGTGGCCAAACCCCTGAATTTGCTGGGTTTGGCCACTTTGGAAAACTTACGAATACACGAAATTAATATTAGGAGTATGGATCAGAAAGCGATAGAGAGCCTTTAAAGAAAGGCTGTAAGCCGATGATTGGTCAGGGTTGTACCGATTTTTAGAAAAACCTGGTCATCGCGCCAGGTTTTTTTCAAGGCGGCTTAGGCCGACGGTTTTACCCGCGTGCGCCGGATGAAGTTGCCCACATAGTCAGGCAGGGGTGCTTACAGGCAAATGGCCCACTTTCAGTGTTGTAAACGAGGCAGGCCAGGCGAGTAGCGCAGCCACCGGCAGGTACGACGCATCGTCGTCGGTTAATTGCGCCCAATAAAAAAGCCCCGCTGTCAGGCGGGGCTTTTCATGGCAGTCACTTATCAGCCGTGCAGTGTTTCTGCCGCGTACAAGGTGTTTTCCAGCAGGCATGCTCGAGTCATCGGGCCAACCCCGCCTGGCACTGGTGTAATCCAGCCGGCGCGGGGCAGGGCGGTTTCGTACACCACGTCGCCGACGAGCTTGCCGTCTTCCTGGCGGTTGATGCCCACGTCAATGACGATGGCGCCTTCTTTGATCCACTCACCTTTGACCAGGCCGGGTTTGCCGGCAGCCACCACTACCAGGTCGGCGCGGCCGACATGGCCAGCGAGGTCTTTGGTGAAACGGTGAGTGACGGTCACGGTGCAGCCAGCCAGCAGCAACTCCATGGCCATCGGGCGACCGACAATGTTGGACGCGCCGACGACGACGGCATCGAGGCCGTACAGATCGACACCGGTGCTTTCCAGCAGGGTCATGATGCCTTTCGGGGTGCACGGGCGCAGCAACGGGATACGCTGGGCCAGGCGGCCGACGTTATACGGGTGGAAACCGTCGACGTCTTTGTCGGGACGGATGCGCTCCAGCAGTTTGGAAGCATCCAGGTGCTCGGGCAGTGGCAGCTGCAGCAGGATGCCGTCGATGCCCGGGTCGTCATTGAGGCTGTCGATCAGGTCGGTCAGGGCCTGCTGGGTGGTGTCTTCCGGCAGGTCGTAGGCCTTGGAAATAAAGCCGACCTCTTCACAGTCTTTACGCTTGTGCGAGACATAAACCTGAGAGGCAGGATCGCTGCCGACCAGGATCACCGCGAGGCCAGGCGTGCGCAGGCCTTGCTGGCTACGCTCGGTGACTCGTTTGGCGATCTGCTGGCGCAGGCTGGCGGCGATTGATTTGCCGTCGATAAGTTGTGCAGTCATTACGCGTGATTAACCATCGAGAGGGGGAAGAAAAGTGCGCGCATTCTCGCATGCCAAGACGTGAGGGCAAAGGCGCTTGGTCTGCAAATTGCCCTAACCCCTTAAATAAAATGAATTTTTTTCAAAAAAGATTTGACGGGTTTCCGAGGCGTCTATACTATTCGTCGCACTTGTCGGGCACAGCCTAGCACTGGTTAAGAAGGTCGAGCACAATTGTTGTCGTGCAAGGCTGGAAGCACTTAGTTTGTAATCCTCCAAGAGTACAGATTAATCAGGCGCCCGTAGCTCAGCTGGATAGAGCATCCGCCTTCTAAGCGGATGGTCGCAGGTTCGAGTCCTGCCGGGTGCGCCATTAGGCAGCTTTGGCACAAGTAGCGCTATATGGTGGGCGTAGCTCAGTTGGTAGAGCACGGGATTGTGACTCCCGTTGTCGAGGGTTCGATCCCCTTCGTCCACCCCATATTTTAAAAGGCGCCAGATTAATCATCTGGCGCCTTTGCTTTAAGAGCTTCAAGCGCGGATGTGGTGGAATTGGTAGACACACTGGATTTAGGTTCCAGCGCCGCGAGGCGTAAGAGTTCGAGTCTCTTCATCCGCACCAATTAAAGCTTTGCACCGCCGTCAGGGGATGCGAGGTTCGACAAAGAAGATGTTTGGGTTCTTTGTTAATGCAATATGGTGGGCGTAGCTCAGTTGGTAGAGCACGGGATTGTGACTCCCGTTGTCGAGGGTTCGATCCCCTTCGTCCACCCCATATTCAGAAAAAGCGCCAGATCATTGATCTGGCGCTTTTTTTTGCGCTGAAGATTTCCATCTGCCACGAGCGGTGTCTTGACGCCAAGAAAAAGCAAGCATTCTCAATGCCTTGGCGTTAGAATCGTTGCCGGTTTTGAGCGTGTAGAACTGATTCTCGGCTATATCAGGGTCAGTGCAGCTATTTAATAGCGAATAACGGCGCAGTACCTGAAAAGGGCTGTGCCGTTTTTGTTTAAGTGTCTTGAGTTTCCAGGGTGGGGCGTTTCGTCGTATTTGTGTGTCTCGATGCTGCTGCCGCGCCCTTCGGCCTTGCACGCAAGGTCGGTCGCCAAGGGGGCGCATCTACGCTCTTCTATATATAGAAGGCTGATGCAGAGCCCTGGCGTGATGAGCTGTATTTGCTAACGGGATAAAGTGCATGCGTGCACTTGAACCTATAAATGGCCTGCTGTTTTTCTACCCGTTTTCAGTAGGGTGACTTCTTGAGTTTGACCCACTAGAATGCATGCCCTTGATTCTGGGGTCGGAAACGGCCGGCTAACGTCTGTGCAACGAGGAATATCCATGCAAGTTTCTGTTGAAAATACTACTGCTATCGAGCGCCGCCTGAGCATCACCGTGCCGGCAGAGCGTATTGAGACTGCGGTCAACAAGCGTCTGCAGCAGACTGCCCAAAAGGCCAAGATCGCTGGTTTCCGTCCAGGCAAAGTGCCAATGAGCGAAATCAAGCGTCGTTTTGGCGCCGATGCGCGTCAGGAAGCTGTAGGTGACGTGATCCAGGCTTCGTTCTACGAAGCTGTTGTCGAGCACAAGCTGAACCCGGCTGGCTCGCCTTCGATCGAACCTAAATCCCTGGAAGCCGGCAAAGACCTGGAATACGTTGCCGTATTCGAAGTGTTCCCGGAGTTCACCGTTGCTGGTTTCGAAGACATCGCCGTAGAGCGCCTGAGCGCTGAAGTGGCCGATGCCGACCTGGACAACATGCTGGAAATCCTGCGCAAGCAGAACACCCGTTTCGAAGCGGTCGATCGCGCTGCTCAGAACGAAGACCAGTTGAACATCGATTTCGTTGGCAAGGTTGACGGCGAAGTATTCGCTGGCGGCTCCGCCAAGGGCACTCAGCTGGTGCTGGGTTCCAACCGCATGATCCCTGGCTTCGAAGACGGCCTGGTTGGCGCCAAAGCTGGCGAAGAGCGCGTTCTGAACCTGACGTTCCCTGCTGACTACCAGAACCTGGACCTGGCCGGCAAAGCCGCCGAGTTCACCGTGACCGTCAACAGTGTTTCCGAGCCTAAGCTGCCAGAGCTGAACGAAGAGTTCTTCGCTCAATTCGGTATCAAGGAAACCGGTATCGACGGCTTCCGCACCGAAGTTCGCAAGAACATGGAGCGTGAGCTGCGTCAGGCCATCAAGTCCAAGGTCAAGAACCAGGTCATGGACGGTCTGCTGGCCGCCAACCCGATCGAAGTGCCTAAGGCCCTGCTGTCCAACGAAGTGGATCGCCTGCGCGTTCAAGCGGTTCAGCAGTTCGGTGGCAACATCAAGCCTGACCAACTGCCGGCCGAGCTGTTCGAAGAGCAAGCCAAGCGCCGCGTTGTGCTGGGTCTGGTCGTGGCTGAGGTGGTCAAGCAATTCGACCTCAAGCCTGACGAAGATCGCGTTCGCGAAATGATCCAGGAAATGGCTTCCGCCTACCAGGAGCCAGAGCAGGTCGTGGCTTGGTACTACAAGAACGACCAGCAGCTGAACGAAGTACGTTCGGTTGTGCTGGAAGAACAAGTTGTGGATACTGTTCTGCAGAAGGCTAAGGTGACCGACAAAGCGGTCTCTTACGAAGAAGCAGTCAAACCGGCGGAAGCAGCACAAGCCGACTGATTGTCCAACTCGTTCGAAATACAACCATAAGCCAGCCTCGCGCTGGCTTATGCGTTTTCAAGACATGACTATTTGGGAGTAACTGCAGAGCATGTTCCGTAATTCCTATATTCAGCAGAACTCTGATATCCAGGCCGCTGGCGGCCTGGTCCCGATGGTTGTCGAGCAATCTGCTCGTGGCGAACGCGCCTATGACATCTACTCGCGCCTGCTCAAGGAACGAGTGATCTTTCTGGTCGGCCCTGTAGAGGACTACATGGCCAACCTGATCTGCGCGCAACTGCTGTTCCTTGAAGCGGAAAACCCGGACAAGGACATCCATCTTTACATCAACTCCCCGGGCGGTTCGGTGACGGCGGGTATGTCGATCTACGACACCATGCAGTTCATCAAGCCAAACGTGTCGACGACCTGCATCGGTCAGGCCTGCAGCATGGGCGCGTTCCTGCTCACCGCGGGTGCCGAGGGCAAGCGCTACTGCCTGCCTAACTCGCGCGTGATGATTCACCAGCCGCTGGGCGGCTTCCAGGGCCAGGCGTCGGACATCGAAATTCACGCCAAGGAAATCCTGTTTATTCGTGAGCGCCTCAACACGTTGATGGCCAAGCACAGCGGGCACACCCTGGAAGAAATCGAGCGTGACACCAATCGCGACAACTTCATGAGCGCGGAAGCTGCACGCGCCTATGGGTTGATCGACGCAGTGATCGAAAAGCGCCCCGCTTAATATAAGCACCTCAAAATAGGGCTGGTCGGCATGTCCGACCACCGGCGGGCTTGAAAAAGCCCGCATAAGCCTTCATCTTGTGTTGCAAGCCTATCGGATTTGGATCGAACGAATGACTGACACCCGCAACGGCGAGGACAACGGCAAGCTGCTCTATTGCTCCTTCTGCGGCAAAAGCCAGCATGAAGTACGCAAATTGATTGCCGGCCCCTCGGTGTTTATCTGCGACGAGTGCGTCGACCTGTGCAATGACATCATCCGCGAGGAGGTGCAGGAAGCTCAGGCCGAAAGCAGCGCGCATAAATTGCCTTCGCCTAAAGAAATCAGCGGCATCCTTGATCAGTATGTGATTGGTCAAGAGCGTGCAAAGAAGGTTCTGGCCGTAGCGGTGTACAACCACTACAAGCGCTTGAACCAGCGTGACAAGAAAGGTGACGAAGTCGAACTCGGCAAGAGCAACATCTTGCTGATCGGCCCTACAGGCTCGGGTAAAACCTTGCTTGCAGAAACCCTCGCTCGCCTGTTGAACGTTCCGTTCACCATCGCCGACGCCACCACCCTCACCGAGGCTGGCTACGTGGGTGAGGACGTCGAGAACATCATTCAGAAACTGCTGCAGAAGTGCGACTACGACGTGGAGAAGGCCCAGATGGGTATTGTCTACATCGACGAAATCGACAAGATTTCGCGCAAGTCCGACAACCCGTCGATCACCCGCGATGTTTCCGGTGAAGGCGTGCAGCAGGCCCTGTTGAAACTGATCGAAGGCACGGTTGCTTCCGTTCCGCCTCAAGGTGGTCGCAAGCACCCGCAACAGGAATTCCTTCAGGTTGATACGCGCAACATCCTGTTCATCTGTGGCGGTGCGTTTTCTGGTCTGGAAAAGGTTATTCAGCAACGTTCCACGCGTGGCGGCATCGGTTTCGGTGCGGAAGTGCGCAGCAAGGAAGAAGGCAAGAAGGTGGGCGAGTCCCTGCGTGAAGTCGAGCCTGACGATCTGGTCAAGTTCGGTCTGATCCCGGAATTCGTTGGCCGTCTGCCGGTCCTGGCCACGCTGGACGAGCTGGATGAGGCTGCTTTGATTCAGATCCTCACCGAGCCGAAAAACGCCCTGACCAAGCAATACGCCAAGCTGTTCGAGATGGAAGGTGTAGACCTCGAGTTCCGTACCGACGCACTCAAATCAGTGGCCAAGCGGGCACTGGAGCGCAAGACTGGTGCACGTGGTTTGCGCTCGATTCTCGAAGGCGTTTTGCTCGACACCATGTACGAAATCCCCTCGCAGTCCGAGGTGAGTAAAGTGGTGATCGACGAAAGCGTTATCGAAGGCAAATCCAAGCCACTGTATATCTACGAAAACAGTGAGCCGGCTGCCAAGGCTGCACCAGACGCTTAAGCGTTTTGCAGTTGCAGTACAAGCAAGGGGCCTTTCGGGGCCCCTTCTTTTTTGGGGCTGTTTTTTGCAGCAGTTTTTTTAATTCGCGTTTATTCATGCGTTTAACTGCTGGCATTGAGCTTGTTTTTTTTGCATGCAGCCCCCATCTTGTTTTCAAGCTTACTTTTCAACTGTCATAGAGGCGAAATCATGAAGACAACCATCGAATTGCCTCTCCTGCCGTTGCGTGATGTCGTCGTCTATCCGCACATGGTTATCCCGCTGTTCGTGGGGCGCGAGAAGTCTATCGAAGCCCTCGAGGCCGCGATGACGGGCGACAAGCAGATCCTGCTGTTGGCCCAGAAAAATCCTGCTGATGATGATCCAGGCGAAGACGCCCTGTATCGCGTCGGTACCGTTGCTACCGTCCTGCAATTGCTCAAGCTGCCCGATGGCACCGTCAAGGTGCTGGTGGAAGGTGAGCAACGTGGTGCGGTCGAGCGTTTCATGGAGGTGGACGGCCACCTGCGCGCCGAAGTGGCGCTGATCGACGAAGTCGAAGCCCCTGAGCGTGAATCTGAAGTGTTTGTGCGCAGCCTGCTCTCGCAGTTCGAGCAGTATGTGCAGTTGGGTAAAAAAGTCCCGGCTGAAGTCCTGTCCTCGCTCAACAGCATTGATGAGCCAAGCCGCCTGGTCGATACCATGGCCGCGCACATGGCGCTGAAAATCGAGCAGAAGCAAGACATCCTCGAAATTATCGACTTGCCGGCTCGTGTCGAGCACGTACTGGCGCTGCTGGATGGCGAGATCGACCTGCTGCAGGTTGAGAAACGCATCCGCGGTCGCGTGAAAAAACAAATGGAGCGCAGCCAGCGCGAGTACTACCTGAATGAGCAGATGAAGGCCATTCAGAAAGAACTCGGCGACAGTGAGGACGGCCACAATGAAATCGAAGAGCTGAAAAAGCGCATCGATGCTGCCGGCCTGCCAAAAGACGCGCTGACCAAGGCTACTGCTGAGCTGAACAAGCTCAAGCAAATGTCGCCAATGTCTGCCGAAGCCACCGTGGTGCGTTCCTACATCGACTGGCTGGTACAGGTGCCGTGGAAGGCTCAGACCAAAGTGCGTCTGGACTTGGCTCGCGCTGAAGACATCCTCGACGCCGACCACTACGGCCTCGAAGAAGTCAAAGAACGCATCCTCGAATACCTCGCCGTGCAAAAGCGCGTGAAGAAAATTCGTGGTCCGGTGTTGTGCCTGGTGGGTCCTCCGGGGGTCGGTAAAACGTCCCTGGCTGAGTCCATCGCCAACGCCACCAACCGCAAATTCGTGCGCATGGCCCTCGGTGGTGTGCGTGATGAAGCGGAAATTCGTGGCCATCGCCGTACTTACATCGGTTCGATGCCAGGAAGATTGATTCAAAAGATGACAAAGGTGGGCGTGCGCAACCCGCTGTTCCTGCTCGATGAAATCGACAAAATGGGCAGCGACATGCGCGGCGATCCAGCCTCTGCATTGCTCGAAGTGCTCGACCCCGAGCAGAACCACAATTTCAACGACCATTACTTGGAAGTCGACTACGACCTGTCCGATGTAATGTTCCTGTGCACCTCCAACTCCATGAATATTCCGCCAGCGCTGCTGGACCGGATGGAGGTGATTCGTCTGCCGGGTTACACCGAAGACGAGAAGATCAATATCGCCGTCAAATACCTCGCGCCTAAACAGATTTCAGCCAACGGCTTGAAAAAAGGCGAGATCGAGTTTGAGGTCGAAGCGATTCGCGACATCGTGCGTTATTACACGCGCGAGGCGGGTGTACGGGGCCTTGAGCGCCAGATTGCGAAGATTTGCCGCAAGGCGGTCAAAGAACACGCGCTGGAAAAACGCTTCTCTGTGAAGGTTGTCGCCGACTCCCTTGAACACTTCCTGGGTGTGAAGAAATTCCGTTACGGCCTGGCCGAGCAGCAAGACCAGGTAGGGCAGGTGACCGGCCTGGCGTGGACTCAGGTGGGTGGCGAATTGCTGACCATCGAAGCCGCTGTGATTCCGGGCAAAGGCCAGTTGATCAAGACCGGTTCGCTGGGTGATGTGATGGTCGAATCCATCACTGCCGCACAGACCGTGGTGCGCAGCCGCGCCAAGAGCCTGGGGATTCCCCTGGACTTCCACGAGAAGCACGACACCCACATCCATATGCCGGAAGGGGCGACGCCCAAAGACGGTCCTAGCGCTGGCGTAGGCATGTGCACGGCACTGGTATCGGCGTTGACCGGCATACCTGTGCGAGCCGATGTGGCAATGACAGGGGAAATTACCCTGCGTGGTCAGGTATTGGCCATTGGTGGTCTGAAAGAGAAATTGCTCGCTGCACACCGCGGTGGTATCAAGACGGTGATCATTCCTGAAGAGAATGTTCGCGACTTGAAGGAAATTCCGGACAACATCAAGCAGGATCTTCAGATTAAACCGGTTAAATGGATTGACGAGGTCCTGCAAATTGCGCTGCAATACGCGCCGGAGCCCTTGCCGGATGTGGCTCCGGAGATAGTCTCGAAGGATGAAAAACGCGAGTCTGATTCCAAGGAAAGAATTAGCACGCATTAATGCGATTAAGCCGGGTGGCTTCCTTGACAGCTTTTTAGAGCCCTTGTTATAAAGCGGCTCTTAAGTGTCTGTAGGCCATTCAGCACTGGTTTTTGCTTTCACCAAAAAACTTAGAATCATACTCAATAGATATATAAGGGGACTTAGAGTGAACAAGTCGGAACTGATTGATGCTATCGCCGCATCCGCTGATATCCCGAAAGCTGCTGCTGGCCGTGCGCTGGACGCAGTAATCGAATCCGTCACTGGCGCTCTGAAGGCCGGCGACTCTGTAGTACTGGTAGGCTTCGGTACCTTCTCTGTGACCGACCGCCCAGCTCGCACTGGCCGTAACCCACAGACTGGCAAAGCACTGCAAATCGCTGCTGCCAAGAAACCAGGTTTCAAAGCCGGTAAAGCCCTGAAAGAAGCCGTTAACTAAGCTTCGCTCAAGCCTTACCTACCCGGGTCAGACGCAGGTCTGGCCTGGCAGCGGAGCGGCAGCTGACCCAAGTATCCATCGGGTCGCCAGGGCTTGGGGTGTTGGTTCAAACCCCCGTCCGCTCCGCCAGTTACGAGAAGGCGCATCCTCGGATGCGCCTTTCTTCTATCCGGACTCTACCCACGCTCCACGGTTGCCTAATTTTTGAAGATCAACCGTTTCTGGGGGACGCATGCTGCAAAATATCAGGGACAATTCACAAGGCTGGATTGCCAAGACCATTATCGGGATCATCGTCGCATTGATGGCGTTCACCGGTATCGAGGCCATTTTCCAGGCTTCGACCAACAACAAGCAGGACGTGGCCAAGGTCAACGGTGAAGAGATCACCCAAACCGAATTGAGCCAGGCCGTCGACATGCAACGTCGCCAGCTGATGCAACAGCTGGGCAAGGATTTCGATGCTTCCCTGCTGGACGAAAAACTGCTGCGCGATGCGGCCCTCAAGGGTCTGATCGATCGCAAACTGCTGCTGCAAGGTGCTGCCGATTCCAAGTTCGGCTTCTCTGAAGCGGCGCTTGACCAAGTGATCCTGCAGACGCCGGAATTCCAGGTGGACGGCCAGTTCAACGCCGAACGCTTTGACCAGGTGATCCGTCAACTGGGCTACAGCCGTCTGCAATTCCGTCAGATGCTGACCCAGGAAATGCTGATCGGCCAGGTTCGCGCAGGTCTCGCCGGCAGCGGCTTTGTCACCGACGCCGAAGTGCTGGCATTCGCCCGTCTGGAAAAACAGACCCGCGACTTCGCCACCGTCAACATCAAGGCCGATCCTACGGCGGTGAAGCTCACCGACGATGAGGTCAAGGCTTACTACGACCAGCACGCCAAAGAGTTCATGACCCCGGACCAGGTGGTTATCGACTACCTGGAATTGAAGAAGTCTTCGTTCTTCGACCAGGTCACTGTCAAGGACGATGAGCTGCAGGCTGCCTATCAGAAAGAAACCGCCAACCTCGCTGAACAGCGTCGTGCCGCGCACATCCTGATTGAAGTCAACGACAAGACAACCGACGCGCAAGCCAAGGCCAAGATCGAAGAAATCCAGGCACGCCTGGCCAAGGGTGAGAAGTTCGACGCCCTGGCCAAGGAGTTCTCCCAGGACCCAGGTTCGGCCGCCAATGGCGGTGACCTCGGCTTCGCGGGTCCTGGCGTCTACGATCCGGACTTCGAAACTGCCCTGTACGCCTTGAACAAGGACCAGGTGTCAGCGCCGGTACGCACCACCTTCGGTTGGCACCTGATCAAGCTGTTGGGCGTTGAAGCACCGCAAGTGCCGTCGTTCGCCAGCCTGAAAGACAAGCTGACGCGCGAGCTCAAAACTCAGCAGGTTGAGCAACGTTTTGTCGAGGCTACCAAGCAATTGGAAGATGCGGCATTCGAAGCCTCCGACCTGGCTCAGCCGGCGTCTGACCTGAAGCTCACCGTGCACACCTCGGCGCCGTTTGGCCATGAAGGTGGCGAAGGTGTTGCCGCCAACCGTGCCGTGGTCACTGCTGCATTCAGCCCGGAAGTGCTGGATGAAGGTGCCAACAGCACCGCCATTGAGCTGGACCCGGAAACCATCATTGTGCTGCGGGCCAAAGAGCATCTGAAGCCTACGCAATTGCCACTGGAAAGCGTCTCGGCCGCTATCCGTGCGCAGATGACCAAGGAGCGCGCCAGCGCGGCTGCCAAGGCTCATGCTGACGAGTTGATCGCCAGCCTGCGTGATGGCAAAACTGCGCTGAACCAGCCGATCGACGGCCAGGCCTGGAAAGTCACTGAAGCGGCTACCCGTAGCCAGGAAGCGATCGACCCGGCCGTGCTGCAAGCCCTGTTCCGCATGCCCAAGCCTGCGAGCAAGGACAAGCCGACCTTCACTACCGTGACCCTGGCGGACGGTAGCCTGGTGATCGTGCGCTTGAACGGCGTCAACGAAGCCGCTGCGCCTACGGACGAAGAAAAGGCGCAATACCGCCGCTTCCTCGCTTCCCGTATTGGCCAGCAAGACTTTGCCGCCTACCGCAAGCAGTTGGAAACCAAGGCTGACATCAAGAAATTCTGATGTTGGTTTGAAGTAAAAAGCCCCCGCTCTGAAAGGATCGGGGGCTTTTTATTGGCTGCTCTTCAGGCTGGCGATCACAGCCAATAGCATCAGCAGCACAACCGCCCACGCGAAGGCGCCGACGCCCCAGCCTTGAAGTAATACGCCACCGACCAACCCGCCGCCGGCAATGCCAAGGTTCCATACAGTGACCAGCATCGACTGCGCTGCATCCGCCGATGCACCGGCCGCCTTGGCCAGTGCGGTTTGCAGCAATGCTGGCAGGCCGCCGAACGCCAGGCCCCATAACGCCAAGGCGCCGTAGACAACCACTGGCGACTCGATCCAGAACGCGAGCGCCAGGGCGATCAAGCCAAACAGCGCACAGCTGGCCACGAGCAACACCCGCAACCATCGATCAATCAGTACGCTCGCCAGCCAGATGCTCAGCAGCGCGGCAAGGCCAAATGCCAGCAGCACACGATCAATCTCGGCGGCGATTCCGGCGGGCCCCAGCAGGGGCGCCACGTAGGTATAGAGAATGTTGTGGGCCAGCACGTAGGTAAAGGTCACCCACAGCACCGGACGAATGCCTGGCAAATTCAGGACTTGGCGCAGCCCCAGACGTTTTCCCGCAGGTTCGCCTGCAAAATCCGGCAGCTGCCAGCGCGCCCAAATCAGCAGCAACAGCGTCAGCCCGGTCATGATTGCGAAACTCAAGCGCCAACCAACAGTGGTGCCCAGGAACGTGCCCGCCGGCACACCCAGAGACAAGGCCAGGGGCGCGCCAAGCATCGCCACGGCAATCGCCCGCCCTTGTAGGTGCGGCGCAACCATGCGGCTGGCATATCCCGCCAGCAGCGCCCAGAGCAGCCCGGCGAAAACACCGGCGAAGAAACGTGCCACCAAGGTCACCCCGTAATGGCTGGAAAACGCTGTCACGCTGTTGACCAAGGCAAAGCCGCCGATCGCAATCAGCAGCAATGGCCGTCGACGCCAGCCTCGGGTCAGCAGCGTGAGAGGAATGGCTGCGAGCAATGAGCCGAGGGCATACAGGGTGACCAACTGGCCCACCAGTGCCGGCGAGACGCCCAGGCCGTCGCTCATCTGCGGCAAGAGCCCGGCGGGCATTGCCTCGGTGAGAATGGTGATAAACCCGGCCGAAGCCAACGCCAGCAAGCCACCCAGTGGCAGGGCCTGACGTTGGTTGGCGGGGGCCGAATCGGTTATTGCAGGGCTGTTGCTCATCGCACGCTATCCATGGAAAAAGGCCAGGAAGCAGGGTAGGGGGCTGTGAGCTGCGGAAAAACAGGCTAAGGTTCCGAACTTATCGGACACCTACGTCCGCAATTGGCAGGTAAGCCCATGGACAGCCTGAGCAGTCTCTCGGTATTCGTGCATGTCGCGGAAACCCGCAGCTTCACCGCCGCTGGCCGCGTACTTGGCGTGTCTTCCTCGGCGGTGGGCAAAAGCATCGCACGCACCGAGGAGCGCCTGGGCGTGCGCCTGTTTCACCGCAGTACGCGCAGCATCACCTTGACCAGCGAGGGGGCGTTGTTTCTCGAGCGTTCGCGACGGATTCTCGCCGAAGTCGAGGCCGCGGAGCGGGAGCTGACCGAGGCCACCCTCACGCCGCGCGGCAAGTTGCGGATCAGCGTGCCGCAGGTGCGTGGGCTGTTGATGCCGGTGCTCAGCGATTTCATGCGTGCGTACCCGGACATCGAACTGGATGTGGATTTTTCCGACCGCATGGTGGATGTGATCGAGGAAGGCTTCGACGCGGTGATTCGTACAGGCCGGCCGGAAGATTCGCGCTTGATGGCGCGTCATCTGGGGCACTACCGTCTGGTGCTGGTGGGGACGCCAGCCTATTTCGAGCAACATGGCACCCCGCAGCAGCCCCGGGACTTGAGCGGCCACGCTTGCCTGCGCCACAAATTCTGCGCCACCGGCAAATTGGAGCCATGGCCATTGCGTCCTGTGCCAGGCGCTGCAGAACCTGTTTTGCGCACGCCGTTGGTCAGCACGACCATTGAATCGCTCAACCATGTGGTGCACGAAGGCCTGGGCATCGCCTGCCTGCCGGATTACATGGTCAGGGACGCGGTGCAGCAAGGGCATTTGCAGCGGGTGCTGGATGACTTTCTCGAGCACCGCGGCAGCTTCTGGATGTTATGGCCAGCAAGTCGCCATGCTTCAGCCAAACTGCGTGTGTTTATCGACCATATGGGCGCCGGGCTTTTTCCTGCAGGCACCGTCCTGTAGGCCTGTGACGTTTTACCGACAGGAATGCGCGCGCCAGGACCCCGTTCTGTTGCACAATACCGCCCGGACTGTTTTCCTCAGGATTTTCGATGTCGACATCATTTCACTTGCGTAGCCTCGGGTTGGCGCTGGTGCTGGCGGGCGCCGCGGGCTGCTCGTCACCCAAGACCGCTATTTATGAACATGAGAATTTCGACGACTCCGGTACATTCTCCCGTGATTACCCGGTCAGCGATGTGGCGGCCTGCGAAGCGGCGCGTCGTGCCCTGCTGAGCCAGGGCTACATCATCACCAGCAGCGATCCGAAGCTGGTCGTGGGTAACAAGAGCTTTCAGCAGACCGGCGAGACGCACCTGCAGATCAGCTTCAACGTGGTGTGTGCCGATGACGGCAAAGGCAATAACCACTCGACGATGTTTGCCAACGCCTTGCAGGATCGCTATGCGCTGAAGAAGGTCAACAACTCCGCAAGCCTCGGTGTGGGTGTGTTGGGCTCGGTGTCGATGCCGATCGGCTCCACCGATGACTCGATGGTCAAGGTGGCAAGCGAGACGGTCTCGGCGCCCAAGTTCTACGACCGTTATTTCGCGCTGGTGGATGTATTCCTGCCGCAGGAAGTGAAGAAGGCCGAGCATATTCCCGAGAAGCCCAAGGCTGACCTCGGTGTGCCGGAACCCAAGGCGGCGCCGGTAGCCGAGAAGGTCGAGGCACCGAAGGAAGAACCGACAGCGCCAGCTGCTTCGCAAACGGTGACGCCGCCTGCCGAGACGGCACCGATTGCACCCAAGGAAGACGCAGCCCCAACCCCGGCAAGCGAGCCGGCGCCGGCGCCGACCAATCCGAGCCTGCCGGCGCCAACAGAGGCGATTCCGCCGCTGCCCACGCCCGCGCAGTAACTCAGACCGCTACGGGATCCGCCTTGTCGACGTTGATCCCGTAGCGGCTGATGGCCTGAGTGATGGTGTCCCGGCCGATCACGCCGTCATCGGCCAGTGCCTTCAAGGCCGCCAGCACGATAAAGTGCCGGTCCACTTCGAAAAACTCACGCAAGGTTTCGCGGGTGTCCGATTGCCCGAACCCATCGGTGCCCAGCGCTACAAAGCGACGGCCGTGGACGAAGGGACGAACCTGATCGGCGAATAATTTCATGTAGTCCGTGGCCACTACCACCGGCCCGGCTTGCCCGGCGAGGCATTCCTCAACGTAACTCGCGCGTGGCTCGCTTTCCGGGTGCAGCAGGTTCCAGCGCTGCGCCGCGTGCCCGTCACGGCGCAGCTCGGTCAGGCTGGTGACGCTCCACACGTTGCTGTGCACGGCGAAGTCCTTTTCGAGCAAGTCGGCCGCGGCGATCACTTCGCGCAAAATTGACCCGCTGCCCATCAATTGCACCTGCGCTTGCGGGTGGCTGCTCAGTTGATACATGCCCTTGAGGATCCCGTGCTCCACGCCATCGGGCATGGCCGGGTGTGGGTAGTTCTCGTTGAGCAGGGTGATGTAGTAGTAAATGTCCTCTTGCTCGACATACATGCGCCGCATACCTTCGCGAATGATCACCGCCAGCTCGTAGGCGAACGTCGGGTCATACGACACGCAGCACGGGATCACCGACGACAGGATATGGCTGTGGCCGTCGTCATGCTGCAAGCCTTCGCCCATCAACGTGGTGCGCCCCGCCGTGGCCCCCAGCAGAAACCCACGCGCCCGCGCATCGCCCGCCGCCCAGGCCAGGTCGCCGACGCGCTGGAAGCCGAACATCGAATAGAAAATGTAGAACGGCACGGTCATCAGGCCGTGGTTGCTGTAGGACGTACTGGCCGCGATCCACGAGGAAATGGCGCCGGATTCGTTCAGGCCTTCCTGCATGATCTGTCCGTCCTTGCTCTCCTTGTAGTAGCTCAGTTGCCCGGCATCCTGTGGGGTATAAAGCTGACCCACCGCTGAATGGATGCCGATCTGACGGAACAGGCTTTCCATGCCGAAGGTGCGCGACTCATCCGGCACGATTGGCACGATCAGCTTGCCCAGGTGCGGGTCCTTGAGCAGCGTGCCAAGGATGCGCACAAAGGCCATGGTGGTGGAAATGGCGCGCTCGCCCGTGTCTTTGAGTTGGGTCGCAAATGCGCTCAGTTCGGGGATTTGCAATGACTCGATGGCACTGTGGCGCGCGGGCACATAGCCGCCCAAGGCCTGGCGACGCGCGGCGAAGTAGCGGGCTTCTTCGCTGTCGGCAGCGGGCTTGAGGTAGGGGATGTCGTCGAGCTGGTCATCCGCCACGTCCAACCCGAAGCGGTCGCGGAAAGCTTTTACCGCCTCGGCGCCCATTTTCTTCAGCTGGTGGTTGATGTTCTGGCCTTCGCCGGCTTCACCCATGCCGAAGCCCTTGACGGTTTTGGCCAGGATCACCGTCGGTTGGCCCTGGTGGCGCACGGCAGCCGCATACGCGTTGTAGACCTTGTCCGGGTCGTGGCCACCGCGTGAGAGTTTCCAGATTTCGTCGTCGGACATGTCCGCAACCAGTGCCAGCAACTCGGGGTATTTACCGAAGAAATGCTCGCGCACATAGGCGCCGTTCTGCGATTTGTAATTCTGATAATCGCCGTCCACGCATTCCATCATGCGCTGGCGCAGCAGACCGCTCTGGTCCTTTTCCAGCAGCGCGTCCCAGCCACCGCCCCAGATCACTTTGATCACATTCCAACCGGCGGCGCGGTACAGGCTTTCGAATTCCTGAATCACTTTGGCATTGCCGCGCACCGGGCCGTCCAGGCGTTGCAGGTTGCAGTTGACCACGAAGATCAGGTTGTCGAGTTTCTCGCGACCGGCGAGGGAGATGGCGGCGAGGGATTCCGGCTGGTCCATTTCGCCATCACCGAGGAAGGCCCAAACCTTGCGGCCCTGGTGTTGCTTGAGGTTGCGAAATTCCAGGTAGCGCATGAATCGCGCCTGGTAGGCCGCAGTGATCGGCCCCAGCCCCATGGACACGGTGGGGAATTGCCAGAAGTCCGGCATCAAGCGCGGGTGCGGGTAGGACGATAAACCTTCGCCACCGGCCTCGCGGCGGAAGTTATCCAACTGCGCTTCGCTGATGCGCCCCTCCAGATACGCGCGGCCATAGATGCCGGGAGAGGAATGGCCCTGGATGTACACCAGATCGCCATCGAACGTGTCGGTACGCCCACGGAAGAAGTGGTCAAAACCTACGTCGTACAGCACAGCAGCTGACGCATAAGTCGCGATATGCCCACCCACACCGGAATGTTTGCCGGCGCGCAAGACCATGGCCATGGCGTTCCAGCGGATAAACGCGTTGGTGCGACGCTCGATGGCCAGGTTGCCGGGGTAGGGCAACTGGCGGTCGACGGGAATGGTGTTGACGTAGGGGGTGGTCACCCGCCCGTAGAAGTCACCATGGCGCGCTACGTCGAAATCCAGCAACTGATCTATCAGGTAATGGGCGCGCGGGCGGCCTTCGGTGGACAGCACCGATTCGATGGACTCCAGCCACTCGCGGGTTTCCTGTGGATCGTCGTCCAGTCTTACAGCGTTATTGGGGGTCATGTGAAGCTCCAGGGTAGGCGGATTTGAAGCAGCGAGCTCCTTGTGGGAGCGGCGCCAATGTAGTTGCAATTGCAACGACATGCCTGAATCTATCGCGGGATGAGCTACTATTGCAACCTTCTTGAAATTTCCCGGATGGTGTTGCATGTCGTCGAATGAGCCTGATGTATGGTTCCGTTTTGTCAGGGCCCACAGGACGGTCATCCGTGAAATCGAGCGTCGGCTGGCTGAGGCGGGCCTGCCGCCGTACGCCTGGTATGACGCGCTGTGGGGCCTGGAAAGCGGCCCCGAGGGCACTCGCCGTATGCACGAATTGGCCGATGTGCTGGCGATCGAGCGCTACAACCTGACGCGCCTGGTGGACCGTCTGGAGAAGGACGGCCTGGTGGTGCGTTCGCGTTCAGACGGCGACGGCCGAGCGGCGTTTGCCTCGATCACCGACGCGGGTCGGGTGTTGCGCAAAAAAATGTGGACGATCTACGAAAGCACCGTCGACGAGTTGTTCCTGTCGCAAATCGAGCCGGAGCAGCGCCAGTTGTTTGCCGACACCCTGGAGCGTGCGGCGGGGTTGGCGGTGGAGGCGGGTGTGCAAACCCGTAACCGACGCAAGATCTGAGACGCGGTGCAGATCCAATGTGGAAGCGGGCTTGCCCGCCCCCACATTTTTTATCGCGTTTCCCATTCATTTAAGTGGATAGCGTTTCATCGCTATTTCCACCTGTTGTGCGTCAATACGCCCTTCATCCGCCAACGCCCTCAACGCACACACCACGATCCAGAAACGACTCGGCGCAGCGGCCTGCACCGAGCCTGCGCCCAACGCCACAAAACGCGCGTCAACGTACGGCGCCAATTGATCGACAATCGGCTGCGGATAACCGGTGACGGCGATGACCGGCGTGGTATCCCCGGCCAGGCTTTCACGCAAGTGACAGCTCTGCTGGGGCGCCATGGGGTGCAGCCGATTCCAGCGCGCAGCGGCCGCAGCCTCGCGGGCCAGTCGCGTGTAGCTGGGGCAGCTCCACAGCTGCGCCGTGATGCTCCAGTCCTGTTCAAGCAACTGTGCAGCATAAGCGACTTCCACCAGCGCCCGACCTGCACCGAGCAATCGCACATCCCCTTGGCGACGTCGGATCGGGTACATGCCCTTGAGCGCATCCTCACGGTCTTGCGCATCCAACGTCACGGCGGTCTCTTGATCATGCAGCGCCAGGTAATAAAAGCCCGGCTTGCCGTCCACATACAGCGCGCGTAACCCCGCCAGCACAATTGCGCGGGCTTCCTCACCCGAGGCCGGATCATACGGTGTGCAACGCGGGTGGTTTGCCAGCCACAGCGGCAGGGAGGGTTGCGCGCCCTTGGGCCAGTGCGAAGGCTGGTTCTCGATGTCGTTGCACAGGATGCCGCGCTGCGCGGTCTCATCCGACAACGCACACAGCTGCGCCGACGACGCTGCGCTGTGCAGGTACAGCAGTGGTTTTTCGCCGGTATTACGCGCGAACCAGCTGGGCCAGCTACCCACACGCCGGCTGCGTGACTGGCCGCGAATCACCCAGGCGTGCCTGCTGAGTTCCAGGGTATCGGCCATGGTCATCACCGTGTACAGCGGCGAACTGCGCGATGGTTCGGCGGCGTTCAGTGCGTCAATACACAGCTGCGCGGCGTTAGCGGTAGAGGCGGGCATTGGTTGAAGCTCCGGGCAACAGAGGTTCGTACCCTAATGGAAATCTGGTTGCATTTGCAATGATTGCAATCGCACGTCAAATGTCGAGCGCTAAATGAACCCAGCGCTGCTACGTTTAATCAGGATGTGCAGGAACGTCATGGCGCAGACATTTTTTCGTCATCACGGCACTTTAGGCTGGCTGTGCGGGTCATTTATTGGCAGCCGCTTTAAACCCACAAGGAGTCCATCATGGACGATTACCAAGAAGAACTGCTGGAGTACCACGCGTTTGAATTGGATCCGCTGGATCCGGTCGATGACGCCACCGAGCTGTAATACCGACTTCAGGCGGAATGCCGCTGACTGCGGCGAAATTCCCCTGGAGTCTGGTTGTTCCACCGCCTGAACGCCCGTTGAAAGGCTTGGGCCGAAGCAAAACCGAGCAAGTAGGCGATTTCGCCGAACGCCAGTTCCGTGTCACGAATGTAGGTCATGGCCAGATCGCGACGGGTGTCGTTGAGAATCGCGCGAAACTGTGTGCCTTCTTCAGCCAGTTTGCGGCGCAGGGTCCAGGTGGGCAGCTTCAAGCGTGCCGCCACTTCTTCCAGGTCGGGTTCCCGGCCGCCATTGAGCATCGGCCCCAGCAAACGGGTAATGCGCTCGCGCAGGCTGCGGGTGCGCGTCAACTGCTCCAGCTCTGCTTCACACAACTTCAACAACAGCTGCCAGGTACTGGGGCAATGCTGCGGGTTGCGCATCGCCAGGGTTTGCTGGGTCAGGCGCAGTTGATTGGCGTCGGCGCCAAATTGCACCGGGCCGTCACCCAGCATGGCGTACTGGTCACAATAGGGGGGCGCTTCAAATTCGATGTCGATGCGCTGCGCCTGCACCGGTTGTTGGGCCAGGCTGGACAATTGCTGCAGCCAGCCGGCGATGATCGAATCCACCACAAAGCGGTTGTAGGCGTTGTAGGGGCTGATGGAATAGAACCGCAGCCACGCCCCTTCGGCATCTTCGTGAAAACTCGACTGCCCGCGATAGTTGGAGCCGTACAGCGCCTCGAACCGCGTCAATGTGCGCGCGGCTTCACGCACGTTGGGCGCTTGCGCGGCGGTGACGCCTGCCAGGCCCGCCTGACTCAGGCGGCTGAGCTGGCCCATGCGCAAGCCCAGGCCCGGGTCGCCGGTCAGTTGGATGGCCGCATGGCCCAGGCGCATGTAACGCGGGATCGACAGACGCGCACCGGCTTCGGCGAGGCGCGCGGCGTCCAGGCCGTATTGCAGCAGCAGCGGTTGCGGGTCCAGGCCGTGGCTTTGAATGGCGTCCGCCAGGGTGTGCACGAAGCCCACCGACAGATCCCCGAGGCGCACCGGCTTCAAGGCGCTACAACCAGATATTCAGCAGGCGTGCGCCACGGGCGCCGCTGTCGGCGTTGACTCGCCCGTTGCTGCTGAGAAAACTGTGCCCGGCAGTGCCCAAGTCCCAGAACTGTCCACGCAAGAACACGCTCATGCCGGCGCTTGCCTGGCTGATCGGCTGTTGGCTGATCAGGGTCAAACGGTGCCAGGCTTCGCCTTCGCTGAGTTCCTCGGGCTTGAGGCTGATTTCGGGTGGCGTCGACACGCTTTTGAACCCGCGCCATGGGCGATCCCATGTGTCGCGGCCAGTCACAAATGCCGGCACGGCGACCAACTGCGCGCCTTGCTCGTTGAGTTTGCGGTAGTTGTCCGGGTACCAGCTGTCGCTGCCGATCAGGATGCCCAGGCGCCCAGCCGGGGTGTCGACCACGTTGACGATATTTTCATCGCCCGGTTGGATAAAACCGCGCTCATCGTAGATGGGGTAGAACTGGCGCTGTGGCTGGCCCACTGGCAAACCGTCGGCACCGAACACCAGGCTGGCGTTGTACAGCGGACCATGCCCGACATGCAGTTGGCCTTGTTCGACACTCGGGTTGGGCAGGGTGATGGAGCCGGCCACCAGCGTGACGCCAAACTCTTTGGCCAGGCCGCCGAACAACAGCTGATAGTCGCGCGCCATGGCGGAGGCTTTCATACGCAGGTAGGCGTCATCCATGCGGTTATCGCCGGTGGCGCTAATCCATGCGCGCGCAAACTGCAGAGGGTTGCTGGCCGACAGCCAGTTCATCGCGTCTTTTAAATGGACCGCCTGGTACAACTCGTTTTTTTCGCCGCTGAGCATCAGCCAGGTGCCGATATGTTCGGGCAGGACCACGATGGTCTTTTGATTGATCAGCCCCTGATCACGGGCCTTTTGCAGGTACGCCGCGAGCTTCAGGTGCAGGCGTTCCAGGCTCTGGTAATCGGCGGGGAACAACTCCGGCTGAATGCCCAGCAAGTTGCCACGATCGGCAGGCTCGCCTTCATTGACGGCCAGGGAAATGCGCAGGTCCGACAGGTAATGCGCCACAGGGCGCTCCTGGGTCCAGACCAGATACGCGGCGACGGCGGCAACCAGGGCCATGACGAGGGTGAACGCTAGAAGTTTACGCATGGGGCAACAGACAACAGACCGTGTGCAGGGTTCGCCGACTAGGGTAGGGCTCAGGCACCTGCTTGCCAAGGGGCGCTGTGCATTTGGATCAATAACTTGTCAGTTTCAGTCATTGAGCGGCAGTCCATCGCCTCTTAGTCTGTGGGGCATAAACCGATGCCAGGCCATTCGAGCCTGCCACGTCCCGTGATGATCCGTTGTGGAGCTGTACCATGACCGCTGCTGCCTACCCGCACCTGCTGGCCCCGTTGGACCTGGGTTTTACCACCTTGCGCAATCGCACCCTGATGGGCTCGATGCACACAGGCCTTGAAGAAAAGCCAGGTGGTTTCGAGCGCATGGCCGCCTACTTTGCCGAGCGCGCCCGTGGCGGTGTCGGCCTGATGGTCACCGGCGGGATTGGCCCGAACGACGAGGGCGGCGTGTATGCCGGTGCGGCCAAGCTGACCACTGACGAGGAAGCCCAGAAGCACAAAATCGTGACCCAGGCCGTGCACGAAGCGGGTGGCAAGATCTGCATGCAGATCCTCCACGCCGGGCGGTATGCCTACAGCCCCAAGCAAGTCGCACCGAGCGCGATCCAGGCGCCGATCAACCCGTTCAAGCCCAAGGAACTGGACGAAGAAGGCATCGAAAAGCAGATCCAGGATTTCGTCACCTGCTCGCTGCTGGCCCAGGTCGCCGAATACGACGGCGTGGAAATCATGGGTTCCGAAGGCTACTTCATTAATCAGTTCCTGGCCGCCCACACCAACCACCGCACCGACCGTTGGGGTGGCAGCTACGAAAACCGCATGCGCCTGGCGGTGGACATCGTGCGCCGCGTGCGTGAAGCCGTGGGCCCGAACTTCATTATTATCTTCCGCCTGTCGATGCTCGACCTGGTCGAAGGCGGCAGCAGCTGGGAAGAAATCGTGCAGTTGGCCAAGGCCATCGAGCAGGCCGGTGCGACCCTTATCAACACCGGTATCGGCTGGCACGAAGCGCGCATCCCGACCATCGCCACCAAAGTGCCGCGTGGCGCGTTCAGCAAAGTCACCGCCAAGCTGCGCGGTGCGGTGCAGATTCCGCTGATCACCACCAACCGCATCAATACGCCGGACATTGCCGAGCAGATCCTCGCCGAAGGCGATGCCGACATGGTCTCGATGGCGCGGCCATTTCTGGCCGACCCGGAGTTCGTCAACAAGGCGGCGGCCGGCCGCGCCGATGAAATCAACACCTGCATCGGCTGCAACCAGGCCTGCCTGGACCACACCTTTGGCGGCAAGCTGACCACCTGCCTGGTCAACCCGCGCGCCTGCTACGAAACCGAGCTGAACTACCTGCCGGTCAAGCAGATCAAGAAAATCGCCGTGGTCGGCGCCGGTCCTGCAGGCCTGGCAGCGGCTACCGTGGCGGCGGAGCGCGGCCATCAAGTGACCTTGTTCGATTCCGCCAGCGAAATCGGCGGCCAGTTCAATATCGCCAAGCGCGTGCCGGGCAAAGAGGAGTTCTTTGAAACCCTGCGCTACTTCAAGCGCAAATTGCAGACCACCCACGTCGAGGTGTGCCTCAACACCCGTGTGGATGTCGCGCAACTGGCGGCGGGCGGGTATGACGAGATTATCCTCGCCACCGGCATTGCGCCGCGTACGCCAGCGATTCCAGGCATCGACAACGCCAAGGTGCTGAGCTACCTGGACGTGATTCTTGAGCGCAAGCCGGTGGGCAAGCGCGTGGCGGTGATCGGCGCTGGCGGTATCGGCTTTGACGTCTCTGAATTTCTGGTGCACGCCGGCGTGTCCACCAGCCTGAACCGCGAAGCGTTCTGGAAGGAGTGGGGCATCGACACGCAACTGCAAGCCCGTGGTGGCGTTGCCGGCATCAAGCCGGCGCCGCATGCGCCGGCGCGTGAAGTGTTCCTGCTGCAACGCAAAACCTCCAAGGTCGGCGACGGCCTGGGCAAGACCACCGGCTGGATCCATCGCACAGGCCTGAAGAACAAGCGTGTGCAGATGCTCAACAGCGTCGAATACCTGAGCATCGATGACCAGGGGCTGCATATCCGCATCGGCGCCGACGGCGAGCCGCAGCTGCTGGCGGTGGACAACATCGTCATCTGCGCCGGGCAAGACCCGCTGCGCGAGCTGCAGGACGGCCTGGTCGCCGCAGGCCAGAACGTGCACCTGATCGGCGGCGCCGACGTGGCGGCCGAGCTGGATGCCAAGCGCGCCATCAATCAGGGCTCGCGCCTCGCTGCCGAGCTGTAAGACGGAAAAAGGGGCGGTGTTAGACTACCGCCCCTTTTTCTATTCAGATGCCTCCCGATGGGCCCTTTCGACTGGCTTCCCCACGCGCCCCTTGAACTGTTGCAGCTGGATTGGCTGAACGGCGTCGAGCTGGCCGTGCTGCGTCTGGATCGCATCGACCCGCTGATCAGCGGCAACAAGTGGTTCAAGCTCACCCAGCACCTGGCCGATGCCCAGTCGGCCGGAGCCCGCGGAGTCATCAGCCTCGGCGGCGCGCACTCCAACCACCTGCACGCGCTGGCGGCGGCCGGCAAACGCTTCGGTTTCCCGACCGTAGGCCTGTTGCGCGGCCATCCGCAAGACACACCCACTGTGCTCGACCTGAAAGCCTTCGGCATGCAGCTGCATTGGCTCGGTTACGGCGGCTATCGCGCGCGGCATGCGGCGGATTTCTGGTTGCCGTGGCACGCACAATACCCGCAACTTTACCCCGTGCCGGAAGGCGGCGGTGGAATCGCCGGTGCCTTGGGTTGTGCGGCATTGGTCGATCAAGTGCGCGCGCAATTGAACACCCTGGGCTGGGCCGACTACGACGCGTGGTGGTTGGCGGCGGGCACCGGTACGACGCTGGCCGGGTTGACGTTGGCCGAGGCGGGCGCGCGCACGGTCTATGGCGCAATGGCGGTGCCGGACGACCACGGCGTCGCTCAAAACGTGCAGGCTATCGTGCAGCAAGGGTATGAGTTGATGGACGCAAGCCGAGGCGGTTTCGCCAAGGTCGATCCGTTATTGCTTGAATTCATGCACGCCACGGAACAGGCCAGTGGTGTGCCGCTGGAGCCGCTTTACACCGCCAAGGCCTTGTTGGCGCTCAAGCAGCAGATCGAGGCCGGGCGTTTTCCCCCCGGCACTCGTCTGATCTTCGTGCATACCGGCGGCCTGCAAGGCCGACGAGGGTTTGCGTAGAGGCTTAGCCGCCGGTTTTGACTCGACCGGGCATCATCCGCAGCGCCGTGTTGTCGCGCAGGATGTAGTGGTGAATGATCCCCGCCAATGCATGCAGCCCGATCAGCCAGTAGCCGACCTTGCCGAACAGCACATGCCAGTGCTCAATCTCTTTGGCCAGAGCCTTGTTTTCAGCGATCAACGGCGGCAGCTCAATGCCATAGAACATCACCGAATGCCCCTCGGCACTGACAATCAGCCAACCGGCGATCGGCATGCCGATCATCAACGCATACAGCGCAACGTGCATCAGCGTGGCCAACAGGCTTTGCCATTGCGGGGGTGCCGGCACGATTTTCGGCGCAACGCCCAGGCTGCGCGCGAACAGGCGCAGCCACACCAGCACGAACACGGTGAGGCCAAACATGAAGTGCATTTCGACGATCAACGTACGCGCGCCACTGCCTTTGGGAAACTGGCCGCGTAACTCTATGCAGGCGTAAACCACCGCCAGTAGCACCACCATCAACCAGTGCAGCGCAATCGACATGGTGCTGTAGCGTGTATCGGAGTTTTTCCACGGCATCGCTGTGTTCCTCACTCATCAGGGCAAACCTCCGTTCTTGGTGACGGAGTCCTTTAACTGTATGCCGGTTTTGAGCGCTTTGCCTGGCGTAAATGCCGTTGTTTTGACCTCAATCAGTGGCTTTGCGGCATTTCACCGCGCGCCAGGCGCTGATTGATATCGGTGATCACTGCAGGCAGGTCGTTGATAGTGTCGATCAGGTAGTGCGGGCGCGCGCCTTCGAAGAGTTTCTCGATGCGTTTGCGCTCGCTGTTCAGGGTGGCGGCGTCCAGGTTACGAAATTGCTCGTAGGTCAGGCCCAGCGCATTGCCCGAGCAGGTGAGAGCGACGGTCCACATGCCCGCACGGCGGCCTTCGAGGATGCCCGGCACGGTGTCGTCGACCTTCACGCAAGCCGCCACATCATCGATGCCCAGCGCGATCACGTTGGCCAGTGCCTGGGCCGGCCATGGGCGGCCGTTGGGGACTTCGTCGGTGGCGACCACGTGATCAGCGAAGTAGCCATTGGTGGCGGCCAGGGCGACGACCTTGTCCATGACTTGCTTGGGGTAGCCGGAGCAGGAACCGATCTTGATGCCTTGCACACGCAGCCGCGCAATGGTGTCGAGGGCGCCGGGAATCAGCGCCGAGTGTTCGGCTATCTTCTCGATCTGCAATGGCATGAAGCGCTGGTAGATGGCGGTCACGTCATCATCCGTCGGCGTACGGCCGAACGCCTTGCGGTAACGCTCGGCCACCTGCGGCTGGTCGCAAAGGGTGCGGATGTGGTCCCACTTGCCCATGCCCATCGGGCCACGGGCCTCTTCGATGGAGACTTGCACGTCGAATTCGGCGAAGGCTTCGACGAAAATCTGGGTGGGGGCGAACGAGCCGAAGTCGACCACGGTGCCGGCCCAATCGAGGATAACGGCCTGGAGGGTGTTGGGGTTTTGATAGTTCATGGTTCAAATCCTGTGGGTAATGGGGCAATCAGACGTCCAGCACTTCCATTTCTTGCAGCACCTGCGCGATCGCCTTGACCGCTGCGCGCATGCCGGCCGCTTCGACGTGGCCGATGCAGCCAACGCGGAAGGTTTCCACTTGAGTCAATTTGCCGGGGTAAAGGATGAAACCCTTGGCCTTGACCCGCTCGTAGAAGTCCTTGAACTGGTAGCGCGGGTCCTTTGGCGCATGAAAGGTGACGATGATCGGCGCCTGGATCGCTGCCGGCAGGAGGCTGCGCAGGCCCAGTTCGGCCATGCCGTCCAGCAGCGCCTGACAGTTGCGTGCGTAGCGTTGGTGGCGCGCAGGCAGGCCGCCCTCTTCGTGGTATTGCCGCAGCGCTTCGTGCAGGGCGGCGACCACGTGCGTTGGCGGGGTGAAGCGCCATTGCCCGGTCTTGGCCATGTAGCGGTGCTGGTCGAACAGGTCCATCGCCAGGGAGTGGCAGTTGCCTTGGGCGGCGGCCAGCGACTGTTTGTTGGCAAACACAAAACCCATGCCCGGCACGCCTTCCAGGCATTTGCCCGAGGCGGCGATCAGTGCGTCGAACCGCACTTCGCGAGCGTCAATTGGCAGCGCACCGAAGGAACTCATGGCGTCGATGATCAAGCGCTTGCCGTGGCTTTTCACCACCTCAGCGATCTGCCGCAGCGGGTTGAGAATGCCGGTGCTGGTCTCGCAGTGGATCAGCGCCACGTGGGTAATGGCCGGGTCGGCGAGCAGCAGACGGTCCACATCGGCCGCAGTGGTCGGTTCATCCTCGGCGGTTTCAAAGGTGCTGAAATCGCGGCCGAGCACTTCGCAGATCTTCGCCAGGCGCTTGCCGTAGGCGCCGTTGATCAACACCAGCACCTTGCCATTGCGCGGCACCAGGGTGCCGATGGCGGCTTCGACGGCAAAGGTGCCGCTGCCTTGCAGGGGCACGCAGTGGTGGCTGTCGGCAGCGTTGAGAATCGCCAGCAACTGCTCGCAGACGCTGGCGGTGAGTTGGTTGAATCGCTGGTCCCATGAACCCCAATCCACCAGCATGGCCTGACGCGTACGCACGGACGTGGTCAGCGGGCCGGGTGTGAGCAGAATGGGCGCGGCGGTGGTCATCTCAAGTCCTCGCAAGTCTCGGGGGTTGAATCTACGGCGCCTAAATTGCAGTTTGGCTTGTTATCAATCAAATTGTTTGTTGTTATGCGAGCTATCAGTGAGGCCGATAGCTATGAACTTGTTCCAACTGCGTGCATTCGATGCCGTAGCCCGCGAGGGCAGTTTCACCCGAGCGGCGGCGCGGCTGTTCATCAGCCAGCCGGCGGTGACCGGGCACATCAAGGCTCTGGAGGAGCACTATCAGATCCCGTTGTTACGGCGCACGGCGCGGCGGGTGGAGTTGACCGAGGAGGGCACGCGCCTGGCGGCGATCACCCGCGCGATCTTCGGCCTGGTGGACGAGGCCCAGACCCTGCTGGAAGCCAACCGTCAGTTGCTCACCGGGCGCCTGGAGGTGGCGGCCGACGGCCCGCATCTGGTGATGCCGATGATCGCCAGGTTACGTGCGCGCTACCCGGGCATCACCGTCAACCTGCGCTTGGGCAATGCTCAGGAAACCCTGGCGGCGCTGTTGTCCGAGCATGCGGATGTGGCGGTGCTCACCGAGGTGGAACCGCGCAATGGCCTGCACCTGCAAGCCCTGAACGAATCGCGCATCTGCGCCTTGGTGCCGGCAGGGCATCCGTGGCTGGCCGACCCGGCGGGCATTCGCCTTGAGCAATTGCACGAAGTGATCATGGTGCTTCGCGAGCCCGGCTCGATTACCCGGCGCACCTTCGACAGCGCGTGCGCCAGCGCCGCTGTGCAGCCCAAAGTCTTGCTCGAACTGGACAGCCGTGAGGCGGTGACCGAAGCCGTCGCCGCTGAACTGGGCGTGGGGGTGGTGTCGTCAATGGAGGTCAGCCGCGATCCGCGCGTGCATGCCATTCCCTTGCAGGGCGACGGGCTGGTCAACCGGCACATGCTCGGTTGCATGCAGCGACGCCGCTCACTGCGCCTGATCCAGGCGTTTTTCGAGTTGGCGTGTTGACGGTTTTTTGCTGGAACGAATTTTTTTTGCCCTATAAACTCTGCCCCCAAAGCGCCGGCCAGTAGACGTCTCGGCGCGATGGACAGAAGAGAGTGAGTCATGGGCGCACAGTGGAAAGTCAAACATAAAGAAGCGGCATCCAATGCCAAGGGCAAGATCTTCGGCAAGCTGGTGAAAGAAATCACCATCGCCGCCCGCAACGGAGCCGACACCGCGACCAACGCCCACCTGCGTCTGGTGGTTGAGCAAGCCAAAAAGGCTTCGATGCCCAAGGAAACCCTGGAGCGTGCGATCAAGAAAGGCGCCGGCCTGCTGGGTGAAACCGTGCAGTACCACCGCGTGACCTACGAAGGGTTCGCCCCGCACCAGGTGCCGCTGATCGTCGAGTGCGTGACCGATAACATCAACCGCACCGTGGCGGAAATCCGCGTGGCGTTCCGCAAAGGTCAGTTGGGTGCTTCGGGCTCTGTGGCCTGGGACTTCAACCACGTCGGCCTGATCGAAGCGTCGCCGGACACGCCGGACGCTGATCCGGAAATGGCGGCTATCGAAGCCGGCGCCCAGGATTTTGAAGACGGCGAAGAAGAGGGCACGACCCTGTTCATCACCGAAACCACCGACCTGGATGCCGTGCAGAAAGCCCTGCCAGAGCAGGGTTTCACGGTGTTGTCGGCCAAGCTGGGCTACATCTCGAAGAACCCGGTGAGTGGTTTGACCGATGAGCAAATGGCCGAAGTCGAAGCCTTCCTGGAAGGCCTGGACAACCATGACGACGTGCAGGATATGTTCGTCGGCCTGGCTGGCTGATTTATCGCTGAATAGAACGCGGTAAAAAATGTGGGAGCGGGCTTGCTCGCGAATGCGTAGTGTCAGTCACTGATTGGGTGACTGACACACTGCATTCGCGAGCAAGCCCGCTCCCACATTTGATCAGTGGTGTGGCAGAGATTGCAGCAAGGTCTCGATCTCTTCAAAGCTCGGCCGCGCCAACACATCAGGCTGGCAGCAGCGTTTTTGCAGCGCGACCAACGCCTGGTCGTTGAACGGCGTGTCAACCCGCTCCAGCAACTCCCCCAGCAGTACCCCAAACGCCCGCACTTCAATACGCTGCAACGCCTGGGTTTCCAAGGTGTCCGCCGTGGCATGGAACGACGCCGCGCCAAAGTCCCCGAGCAAGCAATCACCTTCTGTATTCCACAGAATGTTGTGGCCATACAGGTCGCCATGGGTAATGCCGTGCCGGTGCAAATGGGCCGCCACCGACGCTATGCCGCGCGCCATGCGCAAGGCCACTTCGGGGCTGAAGCGCGTGTCGGGCGCGTAGATATCGCGCGTGCAGGACGCCAGGCTCGGCAGCGCGGCAAGGTTGCGATAGCTCGGGTCGATCAGGTCCATCACCAGCGCGGCCTGGTCATCGGGATGGCCCACCACGCGGCCTTCCACCTTGATCAAGTTGGGGTGCAGCCCTGCGGCGATGCAGGCCTGCATTTCGTGCAGCGGAGAGCCGTCGCTGGTGATCGTGCCTTTGTACAGTTTGACTGCGACAGACAACCCCCGCGGTCGCCACGCCGCCTTGCGAATGATCCCCGAGGCGCCTTCGCCCAGTACTTCGCCCAGTTCCAGTTCCGACCACGGGATGTTCGGAGTCGCGTCATCGCCCGCCACAGCCACGGCCATTTCCACCGGGTTACCGGCATAGGCCAGCCAGGTCAGGCTCGGCAGCGTCAGCAGCCACTGCGGCAGTTGAGTCAGGCGGTTGGCGGCGATGCGGATCAGTTCCAGGTTGTGGCAGTTGGCCAGGCTTTGCGGCAGGTGCGCCAGTTGGTTGCCGGCCAGCATCAGTTTCTGCAGCAACGGCCGCTCGCCCAATTCGCTGGGCAATTGGCTGATGCAGTTATCCGTGAGGATCAGCCAGCGCAACTGCGGCGGCAGGGCGGCGGCGGGCACGTGGCTGATCTGGTTGGCCTTGAAGCCGATCATGCTCAGCTGTGCGCACTGGCCCAGGCACGCCGGCAGCTCGGTGAAGGCGTTGTCCGAGCAGAACAGCACGCGCAGGTGCGACAGGCGATGCAGGTCGTCGGGCAGGCTGCTCAGGGCGTTGCCCGTGAGGTTGAGGATTTCCAGGGAGTCGGCCAGTTCGAAGATTTCCCGCGGGAATTCGGTCAGCCCGCAGGACAGGTCCAGGCGCGTGATGCCAGCCAGTTGGCCGGCCTTGAGTTGGGCGAGGGTATTCATGAACGGCGCAGTCACTCGGCAAGAGGGCGTAAAAAGGCGCTCATGATACCGGGTGAGGCGCCGGTTGCGGGCAGACGGTTTGCAATTGGTTCAGACGGCTCGCGGTGCGAGCGAGGTCGATGGCCTGCCCTTCAAGGGCATGCGCCAAGGGGTGTTGGCCGATCAGCGTCAGGCGTTTGTCCTGGTCGTACAGCACGTCCACCAGGTTGATAAACCGCTGTTGCACGGCAATCGGGCAGTCTGCCAACTGGGGCAGCCCGTCGACAATCCAGTGGTCGAAGTCCTCGCAGAGCAGCAAGTAATCCATCACGGCCGTGAGTTGTTCGCACAGGTCGTTGAAGGTGAACGCGATGGTTGGCGCCTGATGGTGGCGACATATCAGCTGGCGGTTGCCGACGGTCAGGCGTTGCGCAGGGCAATCGGTGGTGGGCAGCCCGAGCATTTCACGCTGGGCGGGCGTGCCCGGCCAAACATACTGGCCGGCGCTGAAGTGCTGCTCGGCATGCGCTTGGGGCAAGCTGCGAAAATCCTGGGGTGAGCTGACCTCCAGCACGTCCATCCGCGCGGCAATCAGGTCGATCACCGGTTTGAAGCGTTCGTGGTACAGCGGGTTGGGCAGCAGCCCCTCGGGTGCATAGTTTGAGGTCACCAGCACCAGCACGCCGCGCTCGAACAAGGCCTTGAACAACCGGCTGATAAGCATGGCATCGCCGATATCGTGAACATGGAATTCGTCGAAACACAGCACCCGGCATCCCGCCAGCAGCTCATCGAGGGTCACGCTCAGGGCGTCGTCGTGCTCACGGTGCGTAAACATGCCCCGATGCAGGCGGGCAAAAAACGCATGGAAGTGCACGCGCTGCTTGTCGGCAATCGGCAGCGCCTGGAAGAACCCATCGAGCAGCCAGCTCTTGCCGCGCCCCACCGGGCCGTGCAGGTACAGGCTGCGCGTTGCACGGTTGGCGAGCAGGTGCTGGGTCTCGCGGGCGAGGGCGGCAATCGCCCGGTTTTGGCCTGCACTCAGGGTATAGCCCTGTTGCCTGGCTTTGTTCTCAAAGAACGCCGGGATAGGCGAGGGGGCCAGGACGGCGGTTTTTTTGCCCAGCAAACGCTGAATCAGGGGAAGCACAGCCAATGCAAGTCACTCTGTCGTGCGGTGGTCGCTCACTTTAGGGCGCCCGAGGCGATTTGACCAATAGAGAAGCGCGCCGCCAGCTATCTCGAAAAAGCATGGCTTAGGGGCAATCCTGGGCAAACTGGCGGTTTCTCCTTAAATGGCTAACCTCATACACAGTTGTCACCCCTGTATAAGGAATTGGGGCTGTGAAGGGACGAGCAGTATTGGCAGTGATGGGCGCCATACTCTGTAACACGGTTTACGCTGCGCAACTTCAGGTAGAAGTGCGCATCGACGTGCAACGGGGCTGCCAGCTGGTGGGCATCACCCGCGATGCGGGTATCGAGCAGCTGGGCGTGTTGGACTTTGGCAGCGGCCCGCGTCTGGATGACCCGGCCGGCCCGTTGAGTGCGGCCTTGATCAGCCAGCGCCAGCCGCGCCTGGAATGCAACCCGGACACACCCTATCAAATGCGCGTTGACGGCGGCCTGCATGGCGGCGTCGGCGAAGTGCGCTACCTCAGCGCCGCGACCCCCTCGAGCAAACCTATTCCCTATCGCCTTTACGCCGACGCCGCGCGACGTATTGCCTTGCCCGTGAATGAACCGCTCAGTGGCCGCGTGCCGGACTCGGGCAGCGTCGACTTGCCCTTATATGGCCGCATCGAACCGCTCAAGGACATCCCCGCCGTCGGCCGCTACACCGACCTGCTCAAGGTCACGGTCACATGGTAAGCCGGGGCTGGGCCCTCGTGGCCATGGGCGGCCTGTTGCTGCTGGCGGAGGACGCCCAGGCGGCCGTGGCCGGGCAGATTCATGCGCGGCTGGTGATAACTGCCAGTTGTGAGGTGAGCAAGGGCGCCGCAAGCTCGCCCGTGAGCGCGCCCGTGAGCCCTGTGGGCGGCACGGCAATGCTCGATTTTGGCAGCCAGGGCCCGACCTGGATCAACCCACTGGGCGCAGCCGTTTCCGATGGCGACAAGGCGCCGCTGTCGGTGTCCTGCAACCCGTCGGTGGTCAGCAGTTTCACCGTGACTATCGACGGCGGCGCGCACGGCGATGGCACCACGCGACGCTTGAGCAACGGGCGTCAGACCATTCCGTATCGGCTGTCGGCTGATCCGCTGGGCCACAGCACTTACAGCGTTGGCCAACAACGCAATTTCGTCGTGACCAAGGGCACGCAAGTACCGATCCCGGTATTCGGCTCGGTGGTGGCGAATACCAGGGCCCTACCGGCCGGCATCTACACAGACACCCTGACGGTGACTCTGGATTGGTAAATCATGAGGATGAACATCATGCATGCACTTGTATCAAAAGCAGTTTTTCCATTGATGGCACTGGTGTGGGTGTCGGGTGCGCAGGCGGCCACGGTCGCCGGCACCGTCACCGCAACGCTGGTGTTGACCAGCAGTTGCCAGGTCAATGGCGCGGCAGCCACTGGCGGGATGAGCTTCGGTAACTTGAACTTCGGTACGGCCAACAGCCTGTTCACTGAAGCCGACGGCCAGGTGCTGGGCGGCGGCGGTGGCGCGTTGTCGATTCTGTGTTCGGCGGGCACTTCACCGACGCTGACCGTGTCTGCCGGCGCCAACGACGGCAAGTCCGTGGGCGGTGGCCGCGCGCTGTACGACGGTGTGGCCAATTACGTGCCGTATGACCTGTTCACCGACAGTGGTCACTCCAATTTGCTCGCCATCGGTGGGGTGATCAACCTGGCGCCCAGCACGGGTGTGGCGCAGGCGGTGAATATTTACGGTAAGGCCAACGGCAAGGCCGGGCTGCCGGCCGGGACTTACACCGACACGGTCAACGTGACGCTGACGTTCTAAGCGCCATGAGCCGGGCAGGGTGGGCGGCGTGTGTGGTGTGCATCGGCTGGGGCATGCCGGTATCGCTGCTGGCGGTGACCAGTCAGTCGTTCCAGGTCAGCGCGACCATCACCCCTGGATGCCTGGTGGTGGGTGGCGGCACGAACTACGGCAGCCTGGCCTTCGGCACTTATTCGGCCCTGGCGACCAGCACCGCGTCTGTCGCACTCACGGCGGGCGTGACCCTGCAATGTACGCCCGGGGTTGCGCTGAGCATGAGTGTCGATGGCGGTTTGCACAACAACAGCGGTCGGCGGATGCAGCTCAATAGCGGCACTGCCCAAGTGGCTTATCAACTGTTTCGGGACGCGGCGTTCAGCCAGAGCCTGGGCATCAGCCAAAGCGTGAGCGTGGCCTACAGCAACGCAGCCAGCATCACCTTGCCGATTTATGGGCGAGTGCAGTTACCGGGTAATACGCCTGGGGGGACGTACAGCGACACGTTGCAGGTGCAGCTGTCGTGGTAAGGCGATTGGCAATGAGGAGTAAGACTTATGTATGCAGCTTCCCGGCACTTTTGGGTAGCAGGTTTGAGCGCGTTGTTGGCGTTGACGGCAGGGCAGGCGCAGGCGGCAAGCTCCGTGCTGATCTGGCCGATTGACCCGGTGCTGGAGGCCGACCAACAGGCCAGCGCCCTGTGGCTGGAAAATCGCGGCACGGAGACCGCCAACCTGCAAATCCGCGTGTTTGCCTGGACCCAGAGCGGTTTTGACGAGCAGTACCAGAACCAGCGCGACGTGATCGGCAGCCCGCCGGTGGCGAAAATCGAGCCGGGGCAGAAACAGCTGGTGCGCCTGACCCGGACCAAAGAGGTGCCGCCGGGCCGGGAACTGGCCTACCGGATCATCATCGATGAAATCCCCCCGGCCACGCCGCCTGCGGCCCCGGCTGATGGCAAGACGGCCGCCGCGATTCGCTTCCAGATGCGCTATTCGGTGCCGCTGTTCGCCTATGGCCCGGGCCTTTGGAGCAAGGTCGACGGTACACGCGAGCGCGATCCCAAAAGCGCCGGCAAGCCGGACCTGAGCTGGAAAAAGGTCACAGTGGGCGGGCGCAACTACGTCGAAATGCGCAACCAGGGCGCCGTGCACGCGCGCTTGACCGACGCCACGTTCAAACAGGGCGGCCAGCCGCGGCCGCTGGTGGAAGGCCTGATGGGCTATGTGCTGCCGGGCGCAACCATGCGCTGGCCGGTGCCGGAGGGGCTGCCGGCTGATCAGCCGCTGCAGGTGCGAGTCAATGGTGCGACGCAATTGGAGAACCTTGCACCCGGGCGATAAATCAGTGCGGTAGGGCATGGAGCAGCCCTTGGTGTTAACGGATGGAGATGTCCATTGATGGACGCAAAGCCTTGGTGAGCCATGAACGGGCGAGAGGTTTATGGCGATCGGTGTGGGTGGTGAGTGGCCTGTCTGGCCTGGTGTTTGCGGCGCCGAGCGTGGCCGCGCCATTGCCGCCCCCTCCCAGCAGTATGGAGGCTATTGCCGATGCGCAGCTGTTTCTGGAACTGGTGGTCAACCAGAGGGATACCGGGCGCGTGGTCGCCGTCAATCAGCGTGCCGGGCAGTTGTTTTTGCCGGCATCGGTGTTGCAGGACATCGGTATGAAGCTGCCGGGTGAGGTGCCCGCCGAGGTTGCGCTGGAAAACCTGCCAGGCATGCACACCGATTACGACAGCCAGGGCCAGCGCCTGATGCTCAGCGTGCCGCCGGCCTGGTTGCCGGAGCAATTTATCGGCAGTCGCGACAATTACCCGCGCACCCAGGCGCTGACCAGCTTTGGCGCGCTGCTCAACTATGATGCCTACCTCAACGACACCGATGACGCCGGCACCTACCTCGGCATCTTCAACGAAGTCAGGTTGTTCGACACCTGGGGCACCTTGTCCAACACCGGCCAGTACCGCACCACCCTTGGCCGGGAGACAGCCGGCAGCAGCCTGTACAACGGCTATCGGCGTTATGACACCACGTGGCGGTTTTCCGACGACGAGCGCCTGCTGACCTATGAGGCCGGCGATGTGATCAGTGGCGCCTTGCCGTGGAGCACCTCAGTGCGTCTTGGCGGGGTACAGGTGTCGCGCGATTTTGGCGTGCGTCCGGATTTGGTCACCTACCCGCTGCCACAGTTTGCCGGTGAGGCCGCCGTGCCGTCGTCGGTGGACCTGTTTATCAACGGCTACAAAACCAGCAGCGCCGACCTGCAGCCTGGGCCGTACACCCTGACCAACGTGCCGTTCATCAACGGCGCGGGTGAGGCGGTGGTGGTGACCACCGACGCCCTGGGCCGGCAGGTCTCGACCACGGTGCCGTTCTACGTCACGAGTACGCTGTTGCAAAAGGGCTTGTCGGACTTTTCGGTGGCGGCGGGGAACCTGCGCCGCGACTACACCGTGCGCGATTTTGGCTACGGCGCCGGCGTGGCGAGCGGTACCTTTCGGTACGGGCTGTCGGATGCGTTTACCCTGGAAAGCCACGCCGAAGCCGCGGGTGACCTGGCCCTGGGCGGTGTCGGCGGCAACCTGCGCATGGGCAACTTCGGCGTGCTCAATACCGCCGTCAGCCAAAGCCAGTTAGACGGGCGCACAGGCCAGCAACTGAGCCTGGGCTACCAATACAGCAATCAGCGTTACAGCGTGTCTTATCAACGGGTAGAGCGCCGCGATGAATACGCCGACCTGAGCCTGGTCGACACGCCCTATGCCAGCCTCAGCAAGCGCAGCCAGCAAGCGACCTTGAGCCTGAACCTCAACGACTTCGGCAGTTTGGGCGTGGGGTATTTCGATGTGCAGGCGGCGGATGATTCTCGTACCCGCCTGGTGAACATGACCTGGAGCAAAGCGCTGTGGCGCAACAGCAGTTTTTACCTGTCGGCCAACCACGAAGTTGGTGACAGCAGCTGGGCAGTGCAGGCCCAAGTGGTGGTGCCCTTCGACATCTACGGCAGCCTCAGCGTGGGCAGCGAACGCAGCAAAACCGGAGAAAGCCAGCAGCGCGTCAACTACAGCCGGGCAGTGCCGGCCGAGGGCGGCGTGGGCTTTAACCTGGGTTACGCCAGCGGTGACGGGCCGGCTTATCGACAGGCTGACCTGACCTGGCGCCTGCAGTCGGTGCAATTGCAGGCCGGCGTGTATGGCAACCGCGACGCGCAAACCCGTTGGGCGGATGCCAGTGGCTCGCTGGTGTGGATGGACCACCACGTGTTCGCTGCCAACCGTGTCGACGATGCGTTTGTGGTGGTGAGCACCGATGGCGTTGGCGGCGTACCGGTGCGCTACGAGAACCAAGTGGTGGGTGAGACCGACCGCAACGGGCACTTGCTGGTGCCGTGGACCAGCGCCTACTACCGGGCCAAATACGAGATCGACCCGCTGAACCTGCCGGCCAACATGCAAGTGCCCAACGTCGAACAACGCGTGGCCGTGCGCCGGGGCAGTGGCTACTTGCTGGAGTTTCCGGTGCGCCAGGTGCTCGCGGCGAGCATCACCCTGGTCGACGCCCAGCATCAGGAATTGCCCCTGGGCAGCCAGGTGCGGCACGAGCAAAGCGGCGCGCTGGCGGTGGTGGGGTGGGACGGCCTGGTCTACCTGGAAAACCTGGCGGCGCACAACACCTTGCAGGTCACCGTCGGCGATGGCCAGACCTGCCAGGCGACGTTCGAACTGGATACCACGCAGGAGCAGGTACCGCTGATTGGGCCACTGGTGTGCCAATGACATAAGGAGTGTGTGTGTGCGGGTCAAGGATTGGCTGTTGCGGTTACTGTTGTTGGCAAGCCTGGGAGTGTCGGTGCAGGTGCAGGCGGTGTGCACGGTGGGCGCCACCGTGCCGGCCAGTTTCGGCACCACGGTGAGTTCAATGACCGTGCGCACCACCTCCCAGCCGAGTTCGACCACCAACGCTGGCTTGAGCTGCACGTCAGCGCTGCTGTCAGTCTTGACCTCGAGTGACCATTTCTATGCGACCGTCACCGGTTCCGCGCAAGGCGGCCTGGTCGGGCCGACCGGGGACGTCATCAGCTATACGATCTACGCCAACAACACCACCGCGTTCCCAATGACGCGCGGCACCGCGTTCGATTTTGGCGGCAGTGGCGGCATTGCCGCCTCCCTTGGCCTGGTGTTCGGGCCGGGCACCAAAGTTGTGCCGCTGTATTTCGCCACCACCATCGGCAGTAACGTGGCTGCAGGTGTGTACAGCGAAACCCTGAATATCGCCTGGAACTGGAACTACTGTTCGGGCATTGGCATTGGTGGGATTTGCGCGGGCCGCGAGATCAACAACGGCACCACCACGCTGAATGTGAGCATGACCGTGGTCAATGACTGCCAGATCACTACGCCCGCCATCGCCTTTGGCAGCGCGCCGGTGGTCAGTGCATTTTCCACTGTCAACGGGCAGGCCAGCGTGGCCTGTACCAAGGGCAGCGCCTACACCGTGGGCCTCAGTGATGGGCAGAACCCGGTGAGTGTGGGTGGCCGCCGGCAGATGGTGTCCGCCGGTAACCTCCTTGCTTACGACATCTTCAAGAGTGCCAGCACGACCCGCTGGGGCAGCGTGGGCACGGCGCGTCGGGCCAGTTCAACGGCAGAGGTCAACCCTGGCAACGGCCTGGGCACCGGCAGCCAGGTGTTCAACTACAACGCCAAGGTCTATACCGACCAGACCACGCCGCCGAGCGGCATCTATCTGGACAACGTGGTGCTGGACGTGGGCTTTTAGAACTTCATCATCTGCGTGGTTGGCTGGTCCACCGGGCTGACCATCGCGTAGTTGTAGCCGCTGCCGGACCAGTACTCGGCCTGCAAGCCATCGGCGCTGCGGCTGCCGCGGGGCAGAAAGCCGTTTTCCGGGCCGGGCGGGCGGATGTAGAAGCTGATGCGCCGGCCTTGCGGGTCTTCGTACAGCACCATGGCGGCAGCGCCCTGCTCAGTGGTGAGCAAGCGCCCGCTGACCGGTTTGAAACCTGCCTGGCTCAAGTCCGGCAGGCGGTGCGCCTGGTTGAAGTAGCGATCCAGCCAGGCCTGCATCGAGCCGCCGTCCTGGGCGTTGTAGTCGGCGGGCATGATGCCGTCCTGGGCAAACAGGCGGAACGCTTGCATGGCGTCGGCCATCGGCAACAGGGCAGGCTGGGTCGCTTCGCGGGCGTGCCAGCCGCCAACACCGCCCAGGCTGACGGCGATCAACAGCACGGCAGCCGTGGCGAAGTGGCGGCGCGATTGGTGTTTGATGCGTTGGCGAATCAGCGCCGGGTCCAGCTCGGGGTTGGCCGGTTGTTGCAAGGCCCCGCTCAATGACGCGCGCAGTGCTTGCGCATCCTGTTGCCAGGCATGCACCTGGGCGGCGACGTCGGGGTGGACCGCCAAGTAGGTTTCAAGCACGCGGCGATCGCTCTCCAGCAGTTGGTGATCGACGTAGGCATGCAAATCGCGTTCGCTGGGGGGCAGGCTGATCATTTGAGTATCCGCAGGGAAGGGCTGGCAATTTCACCATCGCTGAGTTGGCGCAGGGCCTGGCGCGCCCGGGACAAGCGCGACATGACGGTGCCGACGGGCACCTCGAGGATGACGGCAACCTCCTTGTAGCTTAACCCTTCGACCGACACCCAGAGCAGCAGGGCGCGCTGTTCGGTGTTGAGTTGGTCGAAAGCCTGCAAGGCCGATTGGGCCATCACCGTGCGCTCCACGGAAGGTTGCGCGTCGTCACGGCCGGTAAAGAAGTCGAGCATGCGCGCGTAACGCCGGCTGCGGCGGTGGGCGTCGAGGAATTGCCGGTAAAGAATCGAGAACAGCCACGCGCGCAGGTCGCCTTCGATGCGTTTATCGGCCCAACGGGTGATTGCGCGTTCCAGGGTCGACTGCACCAGGTCGTCGGCGCTGCTGGTGTTACGGGTCAGGGACACGGCAAAGCGCCGCATCCTGGGGATCAGTTCACGTAACTGTTCGTCGAGTTCGTGCATGGGAATCTGGCTGGTCGCTACGCTGGGACTAGAGAGACGTCTGACGTTGAAGGTTATTCCCAAGCCTGAAAAATAAACACAGGGCGTGGGAATAGAGCGGATCGGCGTTCGTCTTAATGCTCCGACCTTATGTTTCACCGCTTAGGCCTCTGGCCCTGGAGTCACTTCATGGTAGATCACTCATCACCGCCCCGTCCTGCGTTGAGTACCGCGAGCCTGATCGCACGGCTCGCCGGTATCGGTGCCGTGGTTGCCGTTGTTGCCGGGGCGTTTGCCTACGTCAACGGCACCCTCGACCCACAGCGCCTGCGCCCCAAAACCCTGGTTAATGCCCTGGAAACCAATAACGGCCTGCACCCTGGCTTTCGCCGCAACCATGCCAAGGGCGTGTGCGTGGCGGGTTACTTCGAGAGCAGCCCCGAGGCGCGGGCGTATTCCAGTGCCCAAGTGTTCAGCGAAGCGAAAACGCCGGTGATTGGTCGATTTGCCTTGCCCAGCGGCAACCCTTACGCGCCGGACAGCAGTGTGCCGATCCGCAGCTTTGCCTTGCAGTTCAGCCAAGCCAACGGCCAGCAATGGCGCACGGGGATGAACAGCATGCCGGTGTTCCCGGTGGGCACGCCTGAAGCCTTTTTCCAGATGCTCAAGGCGGGCGCGCCAGACCCGGCCACCGGCAAGCCGAACCCGGCGGGCATGCCGGCGTTTTTTGCCGCGCACCCGGAGACCGCGCCGTTCCTGGCATGGGTCAAGACGGCCAAGCCGTCGGCCAGCTATGCGACAGAAACCTACAACGGCATCAATGCGTTTTATCTGGTCAGCGCTGACGGCAAGCGCCAGGCAGTGCGTTGGGGCGTCGTGCCGCAGAGCCAGGATGCAGCGGGCGATACCGCGCCTTCAGGCAGTGACTTTCTTGAAAAAGACCTGGTGCAGCGTCTGGCATCCGGCCCGCTGCGCTGGCAGTTGAACATGACCCTGGCCAACCCCGGCGACCCGCTGGACGATGCGAGCAAAACCTGGACCGGCGAACACAAGGTGCTCAACGCCGGCACCCTGGTACTGCAGAGCAGCCAGCCGCAAGCGGACGGCGATTGCCGTGATATCAACTTTGATCCGCTGATTTTGCCCAGTGGCATCCAGGCCTCCGACGACCCGCTGCTGGCGGCGCGTTCGGCAGCCTACGCCAGCTCGTACGTGCGTCGTGCCGGTGAAGTCAGCCCGCTGCACAGCGCCCCTCAGGAGTCGAAGCCATGAATGTTCAACCACGCTATTTCGCGCCGCTGGCGCGTGTGCTGCATTGGCTGATGGCGCTGATGGTCATCGCTATGTTGTTTATCGGTGCGGGCATGGCGGCGTCGGTGTCGGAGCGCCATGAGTGGCTGATTCACCTGCATAAGCCGCTGGGGATTGCGATTCTGGCACTGGTGATCGTGCGGCTGGTGGTGCGTTTTTCCACTCGGCAACCGCCGCTGCCGGATGATTTGCCGCTGTGGCAAAGGTTGGCAGCCAAGGCCTCTCATGTGCTGTTGTACGCGTTGATGCTGGTGTTGCCGTTGCTGGGCTGGGCGATGATTTCGGCGGCCGGTGACCCGGTGATGCTCAGCAGTTCAGTGCAGTTGCCGGCGCTGGTGGGGGCGAATGCGCCGTTGTTTGCGGTGTTGCGCAAGGCCCATGGGTATCTGGCGTATCTGCTGTTTCTGACGGTGCTGTTGCACCTGGCGGCGGCGCTGTTTCACGGGTTGGTTCGCCGTGACGGCGTGCTGCAAAGCATGACCGGCACCAAGGACTGATGCCGGGGGCGGGGCGGCTTAGCGCAGTGCCGTGACGATATCGGCAACCGTGCTCAATACGTCCTTGCCCAGCTGTTTGGAGCGCTCACCTGACCAACCGGTTTTCGGGTTGGGCGCATCGTCGTTGTCCTTGAAGGGCATCTCCAGGGTCAGCGACAGACAGTCGAATTTCTCTCCGACGGCATTGCAGGCCAGCGTCATGTTGGCCTCGCCCGGCAGGTCGCGGGTATAACCGTGGGTGGTCTGGAAGTCGCGAGTCAATGCGCTCAAGTGGCTGCGAAAGTGTTTTTCCAGCGCTTCGATGCGAGGCGTGTAGCCAGGGTTGCCTTCGCAGCCGGCGGTAAACACGTAGGGGATTTCTTCGTCGCCGTGGATATCGAGAAACAGGTCGACGCCGTATTTTTCCATCTGCTGCTGGGCGAACAGCACTTCAGGGCTGATTTCCTGGCTGGCGCTCTGCCAGGCACGATTGAGGTCCTGGCCCATGGCATTGGTGCGCAAGTGGCCGTGGAAGGCGCCGTCGGGGTTCATGTTGGGGATCAGGTACAGGTCAGCCACGGACAACAGCTTTTTCAGCTCGGCGTCACCGTCCTGTTGCAGGCGTTCGATGACGCCTTCCATGAACCATTCGGCCATGTGCTCGCCGGGGTGTTGCTGGGCGATGATCCAGACCTTGCGCTGGCCCTCGCCACCCTTGCCGCGGCGCAGCAGTTGGATATCACGGCCTTCGGCACTTTTGCCGGTGGCGAGTAACTGGGTACCGGCGCGGTTCAAGGCCTGCTCGATCAAGGCGTCGTGACGCTCGCGGCTGTAGGGTTCGAAGTAGGCGATCCAGGCCTGTTTTTCGCGGGTTTCCAGGCTGATGTGCAATGTTTCGCCATCAAAGCGCGTGGGAACGCGAAACCAGTTGATATGGTCGTAGGACGCCACGGCGTTGTAGCCGCTCCAGGCATTTTTGTAAGAGGACTGACTCGCATTACTTAGGCGGAAGGTGTGGGTGTGGCCCACGTGCATGCCTTCGGCCTTGAAGTGGAACCACTGGAAGTGTGCGCTGCGGGTGTCGGGTTTGATCGCCAGCAATAACTGATAGGCATCACTCGCATCCAGAACCTGGATGTTGCCACTGTCGAAGTCGGTGCTGATCTTGATGGAGGTCAAGGCCACGGTCATAGTCTGATTGCCTGAATATGAGTGTTGTGGCGGATATCTTACACAGGAGTCAGGCAAAATCTTGATGCAATATTTTTGCACGGGGGAGGGGGCATCATCCCTGACGCAGCAGCAGCTTAGAATCTATGAGATTGATTCTCAAGCGCTATTTCGGAAAGATCGAGCCTGGAGCGCTCGTTCGGCTTTCTTTTGAAGATGGTCTTTTGCTACCATGCGCGCCATCAAGCAACACACAGTCTTCATTAGCCTGAAGCCATGCCAGGGAAACTGGCAAAAAAAAGACCCGGCCAAAGAGCCGGGTCAAAAACCGTGATTAGCCTGATGAGGAGATATTCCAAGAGTCCGACCTAAGGTCCCTTGGTCTATCGACTGATCTCGCGATCAGCTGAGCCCAATAATAATCATTATCATTTGCAAGTCAAATGTTTTTATCCGTGGGATAGAAATATTTTTGCTTCGTGTCTGTTATGCGTTTGCCTGAGCCGCTGGCGACTGCAACGTCCGCTCCACCATCACCTTCGCCATATCAATCAAATACACCACTGAAAACGCCAGGTCCCGCTGGTTGCCCTGCCGGCTGCTCGCCAGTTCGTAGGCCGCCGCTGCCGCGCTGCGTAACAACTCCGAAGCATGCACCAGGGCATCCTCGTGGCTGACGTTGGGCTTGATGTCGAAGAAGCTCTCTTCCGGGAGCGGTGCCGACACATCCTCTTTCAAGTAATGATCCAATGCGCGCTGGGCCGCGCCGCTGGTGCGCAGCCCCGACAGTTGTTCGGTTTCAGCGGTGCCGGGCAGATGATACGGGCGGGTCGTCATGAGGGTGGCTACTCTGAGTGAATGTCGAAAACCTGCGCCTGATACTAATACGAATCGTATTTATGTCATTTGATGGATTACTACAAACTGTTTATTGTCGTGGCATCTGCACAACGTATTGTCACGGCCCATGGATAACTGGATAGCGTTGGTCAAAGCCAACATGAAAGACCGCAAGGTCACGCAGGATGAACTGGCTGAACGCCTGGGCATGTCTCAGGGCGGCGTGGGCCATTGGCTCAACAAGCGCCGCGTGCCAAGCCTGGCGGACATGAACCGGGTGCTCGCCGAGTTAGGGTTGGAGTATCTGGAGGTTGCGCTGGAAATTCGGCAGAAAGCCGATCAGGCCCCGCCCCTGGAAAAACACTACAACCCGTATTTTCGCTACCCGGTCAGCGACTGGAAGGGCGTCTGCGAAATACGTGAAGAGCGCTCGGTCTACGGCGCCGCACGTTTTGAACTAACCGATTACCACGCCCAAGGCGAAGCCTACTGGCTGCCGGTGACGGGAGACGCGATGACTGCCCCCAGTGGTTTGAGCATTGGCGCTGGCATGTTGATTCTGGTGGACCCGGCCATTGACGCCGAACCCGGCAAACTGGTGGTCGCCCAATGGGCCGACAGCCCCCAGGCGACCTTTCGCCAGTTAATGGAAGAAAGCGGCCAGCGTTACCTGGTGCCGCTCAATCCCACCTACCCCAAGCAGCTGTTCACCGACGAATGCCGAATCCTCGGCGTTGTCGTGCAGGCCACGGCGAAGTTTTAGTCCGCTGTTTCAAGCGCCACCAAGGCACTGCCTTCGGCAACCATTTCACCCTCCTGGCAAAACAGTGCCTTGACCACGCCTGCGTGCGGCGCGCGAATGCTGTGCTCCATCTTCATCGCCTCCAGTACCACCAATTGTGTACCGGCTTCGACGGCCTGGCCGACGTCCACCAACACCCGCACGATGCTGCCGTTCATGGGCGCCGTGAGCCCACCCTGATGAGATTGGCTGGCCTCGACCGCTGCAATCGGGTCGAACAGGCTCACTGCATGCATCTCGCCGTCCCAGCGCAGGTACACGCACCCTTCGCCGCGCACCGACAGATGGGCGCGGCGTACGCCGTTGTGCTCAAGCCACAACTGCTCGCCGCGTAACTGCGCAGCGCCTCCACCCAACGTTACCCGACGATCCTGCGCGCCGCTGCTCAAATGCAGCGAAACCTCGGCAGGCAGCCCCGCGCGAAACCCCCGCGTGTCCGCCCACGGCCCATCACCTGCCGGCAGATTCTGCATAAGCGCTGAGCCTGCGGCCTGCCAGAACTCGTCGCTGAACTCGCCCGGCACCGGCAACAACTCAGCCTGATAGCGCGGAATAAACCCGGTATCCAATTCAGCCGCCGCAAACGCCGGATGGCCGATGATGCGCCGCAAAAAGCCCAGGTTGGTCTTGAGCCCACCCACCGCGAACTCATCGAGCATGCTCAACAAGCGCAGGCGCGCCTGTTCACGGTCTTCGCCCCAGGCAATCAGCTTGCCCAGCATCGGGTCGTAGAACGGCGAAACGCTGTCGCCTTGTTCTACCCCGCTGTCCACGCGACGGCCCGGGCCGGGTGCAGACTCGCGGTACAGCGCGAGCTGCCCGGTGGCCGGCAGAAAATCATTGGCCGGGTCTTCGGCATACAAGCGCACTTCAATCGCGTGCCCGATCAAGGGCACCTGGTCCTGGGTGATCGGCAGCGGCTCGCCCTGGGCGACACGGATCTGCCAGGCCACCAGGTCGAGGCCGGTGATCGCCTCAGTCACCGGATGTTCCACCTGCAGCCGCGTGTTCATTTCCATGAAGAAAAACTCGCCACGCGCGTCGAGCAAAAACTCCACCGTGCCCGCGCCCACATAACCGATGGCCTGGGCCGCGCGCACGGCGGCTTCGCCCATGGCTTTGCGCTGTGCAACGCTCAGGCCCGGCGCCGGCGCTTCTTCCACGACCTTTTGATGGCGACGCTGAATCGAGCAGTCGCGCTCATTGAGGTACAAACAGTGGCCGTGCTGGTCGGCAAAGACCTGGATTTCCACATGACGCGGCTTGATCAGGTATTTCTCCACCAGCATCTGCCCGTTGCCAAACGACGACAGTGCCTCACGCTGGGCGGAAGCCAGGGCCTCGGCCAGTTGGCTGACGTCCTCGACCACCTTCATGCCCTTGCCGCCACCGCCCGCGGTGGCCTTGAGCAGCACCGGGTAGCCGATGCGCTCGCAGGCCGCGCGGAAGGTGTCCAGGTCCTGAGCTTCGCCGTGGTAACCCGGCACCAGCGGCACGCCGGCTTTTTCCATCAGCGCCTTGGCGGCCGATTTGCTGCCCATTGCATCAATGGCCGATGCGGGCGGGCCGAGGAAGATCAACCCGGCGGCTTCAATCGCGCGAGCAAAACCAGCGTTTTCCGATAGAAACCCATACCCGGGATGGATCGCCTGGGCGCCGCTGGCTTGGGCGGCGGCAATCAGCTTGTCGATTTGCAAGTAGCTGTCGGTGGCCTTGCTGCCACCCAGGTCGACACGGATGTCCGCCTCGCGGCTGTGGCGCGCATCACGGTCGATGGCGCTGTGTACCGCCACGGTGGTCAGGCCCATGGCCTTGGCGGTGCGCATCACTCGGCAGGCAATTTCGCCGCGGTTGGCCACCAGCACAGTCGTCAGTGGGCTCATGAACGCGGCTCCTGTGCTTGCCAGCTGGGCGGACGTTTTTGCAGGAAGGCGCGCAAGCCTTCCTGGCCCTCGGCGCTGACGCGAATTCGCGCGATGGCGTTTTCGCAATAGCGGCGCAACGCCGGGGTGAGGGCGCCGTTGCCCACTTCGCGCAACAAGTCCTTGCTGGCGCGCATCGCCGCAGGGCTGTTGAGCAGCAGGTTGGCGATCCAGTGTTCGACGTGCTGATCCAGCTCACCGGCGGGGTAACTTTCTGCCAGCAGGCCAATGTCGCGTGCCCGCTGGCCGCCAAAACGCTCAGCGGTCAGGGCATAACGCCGCGCCGCACGTTCGCCGATGGCCTGCACCACGAACGGACTGATCACCGCCGGAGCCAGGCCGATGCGCGCCTCCGACAGGCAGAACTGCGCGTCATCGGCGCCGATGGCCATGTCGCAGCAACTGATCAAACCCAGCGCGCCGCCATAGGCCGCGCCCTGCACAACAGCCAGGGTCGGGATTTTCAGCTTGGCCAGGTTGTACATCAATTCCGCCAGCTCGCGGGCGTCGTCCAGGTTGGTGTGGTAGTCCAGCTCGGCCGATTGTTGCATCCACGCCAGGTCGGCACCGGCACTGAAGTGCTTGCCGCGCCCGCGCAGCACTAGAAAGCGCAACGACGAATCGCCCTGCACCTGGTCGAGCGCGATGATCAGTTCGCGGATCATTTCGGCGTTGAACGCGTTGTTCTTGGCTTCGCGGCTGAGCCACAGCGTGGCAAAACCACGGCGGTCGGTGATCAGTTCGAGGGTGTTGAAATCGCTCATGGGGTACAGCTCCATTTACATGCGGAACACGCCGAAGCGGCTCGGCTCGATGGGGGCGTTCAGCGAAGCGGACAAGGCCAGGGCCAGCACGTCGCGGGTTTGCTGCGGGTCGATGACGCCGTCATCCCACAAGCGCGCGCTGGAGTAATAGGGGTGGCCCTGGGTTTCATACTGGTCGAGGATCGGCTGCTTGATCGCGGCTTCCTCTTCGGCGCTGAAGCTTGCGCCAGCGCGTTCGGCTTGTTCACGCTTGACCTGCACCAGCACGCCGGCCGCCTGTTCGGCGCCCATCACGCCGATGCGTGCATTGGGCCACATCCACAAAAAGCGCGGGTCGTAAGCCCGGCCGCACATGCCGTAGTTACCGGCACCAAAGCTGCCGCCGATGATCACCGTGAATTTGGGCACCTTGGCGCAGGCCACCGCGGTCACCAACTTGGCGCCGTGCTTGGCGATGCCGCCGGCTTCGTATTTCTGGCCGACCATGAAGCCAGTAATGTTCTGCAAAAACAGCAGCGGAATCCCGCGCTGACAGGCCAGTTCGATAAAGTGCGCGCCTTTTTGCGCGGCTTCGGCGAACAGAATCCCGTTATTGGCCAAAATCGCCATCGGGTAGCCGTGCAGGTGGGCAAAACCACACACCAGCGTGGTGCCAAACAGTGCCTTGAACTCATCGAACACCGAGCCGTCGACCAGCCGCGCGATCACTTCGCGCACATCAAACGGCTGCTTGGCATCGGCCGGGATCACGCCGTAAAGCTCTTCGCTGCTGTACAGCGGCGCCACCGGCGGGCGTTGCTGCAACTGCCCCTGTTTGCGCCAGTTGAGGTTGGCCACGCTGCGCCGGGCCAGGGCCAGCGCGTGTTCATCGCTGTCGGCATAGTGGTCGGCCACGCCGGAGATCTTGCAGTGCACGTCGGCGCCGCCCAGGTCTTCGGCGCTGACCACTTCGCCGGTCGCCGCTTTCACCAGCGGCGGGCCGGCGAGGAAGATGGTCGCCTGCTGACGCACCATGATCGCTTCGTCGGCCATGGCCGGCACGTAGGCACCGCCCGCCGTGCACGAGCCCATCACCACCGCAATCTGCGGGATGCCCTGGGCGCTCATATTCGCTTGGTTGAAGAAGATCCGCCCGAAGTGCTCGCGATCCGGGAAGACTTCATCCTGACGCGGCAGGTTGGCGCCACCGGAGTCCACGAGGTAAATGCACGGCAGGCGGTTCTGCTCGGCGATGGTCTGCGCGCGCAGGTGTTTTTTTACCGTGAGCGGGTAGTAGGAGCCGCCTTTTACCGTGGCGTCATTGGCGACAATCATGCATTCGACGCCTTCCACGCGGCCGATCCCGGCAATCACCCCGGCCGCCGGCACGTCTTCGCCGTACACCTGATGGGCCGCCAGTTGGCTCAGTTCAAGGAACGGCGAGCCCGGGTCGAGCAAACGATTGATCCGCTCACGGGGCAGCAGTTTGCCGCGCGACGTGTGCCGCTCCTGAGCCTTGGCGCCACCGCCTTGCTGCACGTGGGCGAGCAGGGTGTGCAGGGCGTCAACTTGTAGGCGCATGGCTGCGCTGTTGTCGGCAAATTCTGCCGAGCGCGGGTTGAGTTGGGTGTGCAAGGTGGCCATGGGCGCTCCTTCAGCGGGTTTCGTTGAAGAGTTCGCGGCCGATCAGCATCCGGCGAATCTCACTGGTGCCGGCGCCGATTTCGTACAGCTTGGCGTCACGCAGCAGGCGCCCGGCGGGGAATTCGTTGATGTAACCGTTACCGCCCAGAATCTGAATGGCGTCCAGGGCCATGTGTGTGGCGCGCTCGGAGCTGAACAGGATTACCCCGGCGGCGTCCTTGCGCGTGGTCTCACCGCGCTCGCATGCCTGCGCCACCGCGTAGAGGTAGGCGCGGCTGGCATTGAGCTGGGTGTACATGTCGGCGACCTTGCCTTGGATCAGCTGGAATTCGCCGATGCTCTGGCCAAACTGCTTGCGGTCGTGGATGTACGGCACGATCAGGTCCATGCACGCCTGCATGATGCCGATCGGGCCGCCCGCCAGCACCACGCGTTCGTAGTCCAGGCCGCTCATCAGCACTTTCACGCCGCCATTGAGTGCGCCGAGGATGTTTTCTTCGGGCACTTGCACGTCATCGAAAAACAGCTCGCAAGTGTTGGAGCCGCGCATGCCGAGCTTGTCGAACTTGTTGCTGCGGCTGAAGCCTTTCCAGTCGCGCTCGACGATAAATGCGGTGATGCCGTGAGGGCCTTTTTCCACGTCGGTCTTGGCGTAGATCACGAAGGTGTTGGCATCGGGGCCGTTGGTGATCCAGGTCTTGCTGCCGTTGAGCACATAGTGGTCGCCGCGTTTTTCGGCGCGCAGTTTCATCGAGACCACGTCGGAGCCGGCATTCGGCTCGCTCATGGCGAGGGCGCCGATATGCTCGCCGCTGATCAACTTCGGCAGGTATTTGAGCTTCTGTTCGTGGCTGCCGTTGCGGTTGATTTGGTTGACGCACAGGTTTGAGTGAGCGCCATAGGACAAGCCGACTGACGCCGAACCTCGGCTGATTTCTTCAATGGCCACCACGTGGGCGAGGTAGCCCAGGCCGGCGCCGCCGTACTCTTCCGGCACCGTAATGCCGAGCAGGCCCATGTCACCGAACTTGCGCCACATATCGGCGGGGAACAGGTTGTCACTGTCGATTTGAGCCGCGCGGGGCGCGATTTCCTTGGCCACGAAGGACTGCACCTGGTCGCGCAGCATGTCGATGGTTTCGCCGAGGGCGAAGTTCAGGGACGGGTAACTCATGGACAGGCACCTTAATGTGAGCTTTGTTGTTGTGTGGTTGAGCGCCGGGGAGGGCGCTCACCTTTACGTTAACGTAAGCTTGCGTTGCGAGGCTGTCAATCGTAGTTTACGTTTACGTCAAGCAGTCGCCGTCCACCTTACAAAAAAGACAAAAGGGGTCGTTATGGATCAACCGAATCAGAGCTACAGCCGTGGCTCTCAGGACAAGACCTTGCTGGCCATGACCATTGGCCAGGCCTTCGATAACACGGTCTCGCGCTATCCCGAGGGTGAAGCGTTGGTGGTGCGCCATCAGCAACGCCGCTACACCTGGCGGCAACTGGCTCACACGGTTGATTTGCACGCCCGTGCGTTCCTGGCCCTGGGCATGCAAGCCGGCGACCGCCTGGGCATCTGGGCGCCCAATTGTGCAGAGTGGTGCCTCACCCAGATTGCCAGTGCCAAGCTTGGTGTGATCCTGGTCAACATCAACCCGGCCTACCGCAGCAGTGAGCTGGAGTACGTGCTCAAGCAGTCCGGTTGCCAATGGCTGGTGTGCGCCGGGTCATTCAAAAGCTCCGATTATCACGCCATGCTGCAAGCACTGAGCCCCAACCTGGGCGCCATGATCAGCCTCGACCCCAACCCACCGCAGGGGTTTCTGCCCTGGTCGCAGCTGGCGGCCCTGGGGGCTGGCGTCCCGCCCGAACAACTGCACAGGCGCCAGGCCAGCCTGCACTTCGACCAGGCCGTGAACATTCAATACACCTCCGGCACCACCGGGTTTCCCAAGGGCGCCACCCTCAGTCATCACAACATTCTCAATAACGGTTACATGGTTGGCGAAAGCCTGGGCCTCACGGCGCAGGACCGGCTGGTGATTCCGGTGCCGTTGTATCACTGCTTTGGCATGGTCATGGGCAACCTCGGCTGCATCACCCACGGCACCACGATGATCTACCCGAATGACGGCTTTGATCCGCTGCTGACCCTCAGCGCCGTCGCCGAAGAGTGCGCCACCGGCCTCTACGGCGTGCCGACCATGTTCATCGCCATACTCGATCACCCTCGCCGCGGCGAATTCGAGCTGAAAAGCTTGCGCACCGGGATCATGGCCGGGGCCACATGCCCTATCGAGGTGATGCGCCGCGTCATCAGCGAGCTGCACATGGGTGAAGTGCAGATTGCCTATGGCATGACCGAAACCAGCCCGGTGTCATTGCAAACCGGTGCCAACGATGACCTGGAGCGCCGCGTCACCACCGTGGGCCGTACCCAGCCACAGCTGGAAAACAAGATCATCGACACCGCCGGCAATACCGTCGCGCGCGGTGAAATCGGCGAGCTGTGCACGCGCGGCTACAGCGTCATGCTCGGCTACTGGAACAACCCCGACGGCACCCGTGACGTCATCGATGACGCGGGCTGGATGCACACCGGCGACCTGGCGACCATGGACGAACACGGTTACGTGCGTATCGCCGGGCGCAACAAGGACATGATCATTCGCGGTGGCGAAAACGTGTACCCGCGCGAGCTCGAAGAGTTTTTCTTCACCCACCCGGCGGTGGCAGATGTGCAAGTTATTGGCATACCGGATGAGCGTTACGGTGAAGAGATCGTCGCCTGGGTCAAGTTCCATCCGGGCCATATGGCCAACGAGCTGGAGCTGCAAACCTGGTGCAAGGGCCGCATCGCGCATTTCAAGACGCCCAAGCATTTCAAATTCGTGGAAGAGTTTCCGATGACGGTAACGGGCAAGATCCAGAAATTTCGCATGCGCGAAATCTCGATCGAGGAGCTGAAAACCCAGTCCAACTAACAACCCAAGCCCATGTGGGAGCGGGCTTGCTCGCGCATGCGCAGGGTCAGCCAGCTCATCTGTCACTGACGCACCGCCTTCGCGAACACGCTTTTTGATCGATGCCAGACGAGCGTTTGTCGAATCCCGGAAAGCACAAAGGGGACCCGAAGGTCCCCTTTAATTTGTCGTTGCGTGCTCTTTTTTATTATTGAGGGGCGGCCTGTTGTTGTTTTTGGCAGCCGTTACCCTTTACCGCTGTTTTGGGCGACCCCCATTCGGGGTCAAGAGCAAACGTATTTTTTTGAGCGCTGATCTGCTTCTTCGTTACCGATCCAACCAGTGGCAGCTACCTGAGGTAGTTTTATTTTTCTCTAACCGGTTGCGGGTTTCGGCATGCCGTACCCTGCGAAGCACATCTTCTCCAAAAAAATCTGTTAGCTGCGTCTCTGCCGTGTTGTTTTTGTTATGTCAGAGTCGTTTCGTCTTATTTTTATTAGGTTTGGCGCTTTTTATTCTTGTTATGCAATAGAGATAGCAGAAGCCGTGCCAACTTTTAAAAATCCTTTAAAATCAGCAGGTTGAATTTTTTATAAGAAATCGCCTACAGCGAATGCGACAAAATATGTTCCCGTGTTACTCGATATGTAGCGGTGCGGTAACACATTGTCACAGCCGCTCTACTCAACTGGCGTTACACGCCTTGGCCACCCGCGACCCGGTGGGCCGGCCGAGCACGCTGCTGATTTGCTGGCCCGCGAGAATCAATGCCTGCAGGTCGATGCCCGTGTCGATACCCAGACCGTTGAGCAGGTACACCACGTCTTCAGTCGCCACGTTACCGCTGGCGCCCTTGGCGTAGGGGCAGCCGCCCAGGCCCGCGATGGAGCTGTCGAACACCGTGATCCCTTCCAGCACACTGGCGTAGATATTCGCAATCGCCTGCCCGTAGGTGTCATGGAAGTGCCCGGCCAACTTGTCCCGTGGCACCTGCGCGCCGACCACCTCAAACAGCCGCCGCGTAGCGCCCGCCGTGCCAGTGCCGATGGTGTCGCCCAGGGAAACCTCATAGCAGCCCATGGCGTACAACTCGCGCGCGACCGCCGCGACCTGTTCCGGCGCGATGTCACCTTCGTAAGGGCAACCCAACACACACGACACATACCCGCGCACGCTGACGCCGTGCTGCTTGGCCGCCGCCATGATGGGCGCAAAGCGCTCCAGGCTTTCGCTGATGGAGCAATTGATGTTGCGCTGGGAAAACGCCTCGGACGCGGCCGCAAACACGGCGACTTCCTTTACGCCCGCGGCCACGGCATCTTCAAAACCGCGCAGGTTCGGTGCGAGTGCGCCGTAGGTCACGCCGGGTTTGCGTTGTATTTGCGCAAACACTTGCGCCGACCCGGCCATCTGCGGCACCCACTTGGGCGAGACAAAGCTGCCCACTTCGATATAGCTCAAGCCCGCGCCGGTCAGGGCATCCACCAGTTGGACCTTGTCGGCCACGCTGATGGGCTGGGCTTCGTTCTGCAGGCCGTCGCGCGGGCCGACTTCCACCAGGCGTACGTGTGAGGGGAGGGGCATGATGGCTACCTTATCGTTATTGGCCAACCTGGCTCATGGTCTGCGCGAGGGCCTGGGTGCAGCGCTCTTCGGCGGTGTCCAGTTCCAGCTTCATCTGTTCGATATCCAGCAGTTGTTGCTCAAGCTGCTCACGGCGTTCGGCGATTTTGGCGAGCATGCTGTTGAGTTGGATGTGGTTGCCGCTGCTGGGGTCGTAGAGTTCGATCAGCTCGCGGCACTCGGCCAGGGAGAAACCGATGCGCTTGCCGCGCAGGATCAGTTTGAGGCTGACCTTGTCGCGCGCCGAATAGATGCGCTCCTGGCCCCGGCGTTCCGGGGCCAGCAGGCCTTGTTCTTCATAGAAGCGAATAGCGCGGGTGGTGATGTCGAGCTCGCGGGCGAGGTCGGAGATGCTGTAGGTCGTGCTCATGGGGGCGCTCAAGAAGGTCTTGGCGCTAAGCTAATGTCAGGTTGACGTGAACGTCAAGCTGCCTTTCCAACCTTATGAGCGGGTGTGCTGTGGCGAGCAGGCTTGCCCTGCGTTGGGTGTGACGCGCCTGCAATAAACATTGACTCAATTTTTCAGGTAAAACGCGGCGCCTGGGATTGGGGCCGCTACGCAGCTCAACGCAGGGCAAGCCTGCTCGCCACACAGGGCCTGATCACCACAAAAGGTCTGCTTGCCACAGGTCAGGCTTGCTTGCCATCGAGCTTCTTCTCATGCGCCGTCACCTGTTGGCACAACTCGATCATTTGCTCGCGCATCCAGCGGTTGGCCGGGTCCTGGTCGGTGCTTTCGTGCCAGTACAAGTGGGTTTCCACAGGCGGCACATCGTTGACCGGCAGGTTGAACCAGTGCAATTCATGGCGCCGGGCAAAGCGCTCGGGCACGGTCATCACCATGTCGGTCTGCTGCAACACTTGCGAGGCCATCAGGTAATGCTGGGAGCGCAGGGCGATCTTGCGCTGGATGCCCATCTTGCCCAGGGCCAGGTCCACATGGCCCAGGCCGTTGCGGCGGCTGGAGATATGGATATGCGTCAGCGACAGGTAGTCATCCAGCGTGAATTTGTCCTTGCCCGCCATCGGATGGCCCTTGCGCATGGCGCACACGTAGCGGTCTTCCATCAGCTTGACGTGGCGCACTTGCGGGTCGGTGTTAAGCGGCGCATCCACGGCAAAATCCAGGCGCCCCGCGGCGAGTTCCTTGGTGGTTTCGCGGCGTTTGGACAGGAAACTCTCGATCACCACCGTCGGCGCCAGGCGGCGCAGGCGCTGGAACAACAGCGGCAGAATCACCGCTTCGGTGAGGTCGGTCATGCTGATGCGGTAGGTTTTGGCCGCCTGCTGCGGGTTGAAAATCCGGCTTTCCTGCACCGACACCCGCAGCAACGACAACGCATTGCGCACCGGGCCGATGATGTTCTGCGCCATCGGCGTGGGTACCATGCCTTGGGCCGTGCGCACGAACAACGGGTCATTGAAGGTTTCGCGCAAGCGCGCCAGCGCGTTGGACACCGCCGGCTGGGTGATGCCGACGATCTGCCCGGCACGGGTCAAGTTGGCTTCGGTGTAGATCGCATCGAAGACAATAAAGAGGTTGAGGTCGACCTTGCTCAGATTCATTTCGTTGCGCTCTTATTGTTAGGTGGCGATTTGTCAGGTGCTCAGGCGCCGATCATATATCGGTGATGAATGTTAATACACGCCGAGAATAGGCTAGGTAAATTATCAGCGCTGTTCTAGCATCGATTGCATGACCTAAACAACCTCTCAGAGAAGGGAGCTGCTCATGGATTTCGCCTATTCGCCCAAGGTTCAGGAACTGCGTGAACGCGTCACCGCATTCATGGACGCTTACGTTTACCCGGCCGAGCCGGTGTTCGAACGCCAGGTCAGCGAAGGCGACCGCTGGCAGCCCACCGCCATCATGGAAGAGTTGAAAGCCAAGGCAAAAGCCGAGGGCCTGTGGAACCTGTTCCTGCCCGAATCCGAACTGGGCGCCGGCCTGACCAACCTCGAATACGCACCACTGGCCGAGATCATGGGCCGCTCCCTGCTGGGCCCGGAGCCGTTCAACTGCTCAGCCCCCGACACCGGCAACATGGAAGTGCTGGTGCGCTACGCCAACGCAGAGCAAAAACAACGCTGGCTCGAGCCGTTGCTGTGCGGCGAGATTCGCTCGGCCTTTGCCATGACCGAACCGGACGTGGCGTCCTCAGACGCCACCAACATGGCCGCCCGCGCCGAGCGCCAGGGTGACGAGTGGGTGATCAACGGCAAAAAATGGTGGACCTCCGGCGCCTGCGATCCGCGCTGCAAGATCTTGATCTTCATGGGCCTGAGCAACCCGGATGCACCGCGTCATCAGCAGCACTCGATGATCCTGGTGCCGGTGGATGCCCCCGGGGTGAAAATCGTGCGCCCATTGCCGGTCTTCGGTTACGACGACGCCCCGCACGGCCACGCCGAAGTGCTGTTCGACAACGTGCGCGTGCCGTACGAAAACGTACTGCTCGGCGAAGGTCGCGGCTTCGAAATTGCCCAGGGCCGCCTTGGCCCAGGCCGTATCCACCACTGCATGCGCTCCATCGGCATGGCCGAGCGCGCGCTGGAACTGATGTGCAAACGCTCCGTCAGCCGCACCGCGTTCGGTAAACCATTGGCCCGCCTGGGCGGCAATATCGACAAGATCGCCGACTCACGGATGGAAATCGACATGGCCCGCCTGCTGACCTTGAAAGCGGCGTACATGATGGACACCGTGGGCAACAAAGTTGCGAAAAGCGAAATCGCGCAGATCAAGGTGGTGGCGCCGAACGTGGCGTTGAAAGTGATCGACCGCGCCATCCAGATTCACGGCGGTGCCGGGGTTTCCAACGACTTCCCGCTGGCCTACATGTACGCCATGCAACGCACCTTGCGCCTGGCCGACGGCCCGGATGAAGTGCACCGTGCGGCGATCGGCAAGTTCGAGATCGGCAAGTACGTGCCCAAAGAGCTGATGCGCAGCGGGCAGTAAATGTAGCCAGCGGGGCAAGCCCGCTCGCCACAGCGGGCTTGCTCGCCAGGCGTCAGTGCACCCAAACCTCCACTCGCCGGTTTTTGATCCGCCCCTCGTCCGCCGTGTTCGCCGCCACCGGCATCTGCGCGCCAAACCCCAGAATATCGCGCAGCACCACGCCGTTCCTCACCAGTTCCCGGCGCACCGCCATTGCCCGCAACTTCGACAGTAGCGCGGCGCGCTGTGGGTCATTCTTGGCGTCGCCAAACCCTACGAGCGTCACCTGCTTGTGGAGTTTGTCGTGGCTTTTCAGGTACGCCACCACCCGCTGCAAATCCTGGCGCGCCTTGTTGTCGAGGCTGGCGCTGCCCTCTTCGAAGCGAAAGTTCACGCTCAGTCGCTGGGCCTCACGCGCGATGGCTTGATAGTCCGCAGGCATCGACGGGCGCGGCTCCACGCTGATCGCCTGCACCTGCTGCGCGATAAAACCGTTGGCTGCGACAATCGCCTGGCCTTTGCTGCTCTGGGTAAAGTCCACGAGCGCCTTGGCCCACGGGTTGCGGCTCGAGGGCGGCAGGTAAAAGAACAGTCGGCGTGACAGCGGGTAGTCCTCGGTGGCAATCAGGCTGTTCAACGGCAACATCGGTTGTGAGTCGCCATCGACGATTGCCACGGCCTTGGCCTGGCGCACATACGGCAGGCCGATAAAGCCGATGCCCTGAGGGTCCTGGCTTACGGCGTCGGACAGTTGCTCACTGGATTCGAAGCGCTTGGCAGGCGCCAGGGGTTTACCGCGCAGGCGTAGCACCAGTTCCTTAAAGGTGTCGTAGGTGCCGGACTGATCATCCCGGGCATACAAATGAATCGGCCCGCCGATGCCACCCAGTGCCTCCCACGTGTCGACTTCGCCGTTGAAAATCTGCGCCAGTTGCTCGGTGTTCAGGGTATTCAACGGGTTTTGCGGGTTGAGGATAATCGCCAGGCCATCAATGGCGATCACTTGCTCAGCCTCGGGGCTTTTCAGGTCGCCCAACGGTTCAAGGTCCACCAGTTCGCTGTCCTTGATCGGGCGCGACGACGCGGCGAGGTCGGCGCTGAGTTTTTTCAACGCCGCGAACCCGGTACTGGAACCGTGGGCCGCCACCTCGATGGTGACCGTCCTGCCTTGGCGGGTCTTGCCGATCACGCGCTGTTCATTGGCGCCGTCGCCCGGTTCACTGTGCACCGCCTGCAAGCCCTGGTATTGCATCATGCCCATGACCAGCGCGGGCCCGAGCGCGGCGCCGATGGTGTTGGAACCCTGGATGCGCAACGCGGGGCCTTGGTCGGGAACGGGCAGGGCAGCGGCAACTGCGTAGAGGGGCAGGATCAACAGGAGCAGAACGCGCAGCATCATGCCGGCACCTTCTTAAGCCAAAGGGAGTGCCGGGAGATTAAGTCAGTAAGGTTTCAACGGTGTGACGGGCACACAACCAACCCAAAGGTGGGAGCTGGCTTGCCTGCGATAGCATCAACTCGGTTTAGCTGGAAGACCGAAGTGCCTGCATCGCAGGCAAGCCAGCTCCCACACAAGCCAGCTCCCACATTGAGTCGCGTCAGCTCAGTTCCAGCCAGATCGGCGCGTGGTCCGACGGCTTTTCCAGCGCCCGGAGCTCGTAGTCCACGCCGGCATCCTTGACCCGCGGCACCAGGCCGTTGGACGCCATGATCACGTCAATGCGCAGGCCGCGCTTGGGCTCATCTTCGAACCCACGGCTGCGGTAATCAAACCAACTGAAGCGGTCGGCCACGTCCGGGTTGAGGTGGCGGAAGCTGTCCACCAGGCCCCAGTTTTTCAGGCGGGCCATCCACTCGCGTTCTTCCGGCAAGAAGCTGCACTTGCCGGTTTTCAGCCAGCGTTTGGCGTTGTCGGCGCCGATACCGATGTCGCAGTCTTGCGGGGAGATGTTGATGTCGCCCATCACCACCAAGGCCTGGTCATTGCTGAACTGGCTTTCCAGCAGGTGCTGCAAATCTTCGTAGAAGCGTTTTTTGGCCGGAAACTTGGTCGGGTGGTCGCGGCTTTCGCCCTGGGGGAAGTAGCCGTTCATGATGGTCACGGGGTTGCCGTTCTCGTCGGCGAAGGTGCCCCAGATGAAGCGGCGCTGTGCGTCTTCTTCATCGCTGGCAAAACCTTTGTGCACGCTCAGCGCTTCTTTGCGCGAGAGCAGGGCCACGCCGTAATGGCCTTTTTGGCCGTGGTAATAAACGTGGTAGCCCAACGCCTGCACTTCGGCCAGCGGGAACTGGTCATCATGAACCTTGGTTTCCTGCAGGCCGATCACGTCGGGTTGATGCTTTTCAATCAGCGCCGCCAGCTGATGAGGGCGGGCGCGCAGCCCGTTGATATTGAAGGAGACGATTTTCATGGTCGGCAGTCCAGTCTGGCAAAAGGGCGATGCTAGCCGACAAGTCCGACGGGGGCCAGCGTGGCGGTCGAGCAGATGCACTGCTAATGTCTGGGAACGACTGGTGCTGCGTAGGTTCGTACCCATAAGAACGCCATCTTCTGAATGGCGCCCAGGGAGATTGACTGTATGCCTGACACTTCGACGGCCCTTGCCGAGATCCGCCTGCTCAACAGCGGCTATTCGCGCGAAGCGCGCTCCATGCTCTACCAGGCTTATCGGCATGAGCCGACGTTCGCCTACATCTTCGAAGCTGAACGCCCAGGCTATGAACAGCGGGTACGCGCCACGGTGCGTGAGCTGGTCAAGCAGCATTTCTTTCAGAAACTGCCCGCCATCGGCCTGTTCGTCAACGACCGGCTGATCGGCATCGCCCTTATTGCGCCACCGCAACGGCGCCTGGGCATTACCGAAAGCTGGGCGTGGCAATTGCGCATGTGGTTGAGTACCGGTGTGCGCGGCACTCGCCGTTACCTGGAATACCATCACGCGGTGCTGGCGTGCCTGCCGACCGAGTCGGTGCACGTACTGCCGTTGTTGGGCATCCACCCGCAATTTCAGGGCAAACACTATGGCGAGCAATTGCTTGAGGCCGTGCACAACTGGTGCGCCGACGACCCGCATTCCTCAGGCGTAGTGCTCGATACCGGCAACTCACGCTACCTGGATTTTTATAAGCGCCAGGGCTATGAGGAAATCGGTGAAGTGGCGATAGGGCCTATCCTGGAGCACGTGTTTTTCCACCCCAATCCGCAGTCGTTACATGTTGCAACGGCTTAATGCAGAATTATTCAGATAATTCCGGGTTCAAAGTCTCTCCCCAGCTCGTGTAGCATCCGCGCCTATGAAGTTTCCAGGAAGATTTACCAGCGGCTTGATTCTGCTGTTCACAAGCTGCGGCGCCTTGGCGCAAAGCGAATTGGACGTGCGGATCAAGCCTACAAACGACGCGTTGAAAGCCAACATCGAAGGCTATATCGGCGGGGTAGGCGATCGTGATGAAGAAGCCCTGCTGCGGTTCAGCCGCGGCGCCGAAGAGCAGGCCCGCAAGGCGGCCCAGGCGCTGGGCTACTATCAGCCACAAATCGTCAGTGATGTAAAAGGCGGCAAGAATCCACGCCTGATCCTCACCATCGACCCCGGCGAGCCGGTGCATTTGCGCAACGTGACCATTCGGGTTGACGGCCAGGCCGCGAGCCTCAAGGCTTTTCGCGTGCCCGACAGCAGCGACCTCACATCCGGCGCCGTGCTCAACCACGGCCACTACGAAGACGCCAAGCGTCTGATCCAGAACCAGGCCTCGCGCTACGGCTTTTTCAGCGGGCGCTTTACCAGCCAGAAACTCTCGGTTGACCCCAAAGCCGGCGTCGCCGATATCGAACTCATTTACGACAGCGGCCCGCGCTACAGCATGGGCAAGGTCAGCTTTGCCGGCGACACGCCGTTTGATGAAGACCTGCTGCAACGCATGGTGCCGTTCAAAAGCGGCGACCCTTACGACTCCGAGCTGATCGCCGAACTCAACCAGAACCTGCAGGCGAGTGGCTTTTTCGAAGCCGTGCGCGTAGACGCAAGCCCCGCAGCCTCGGCCAACGATGTGATCCCGGTGGCGGTGCAACTGGACACCCGCAAGCCGCGCACCATGGGCCTGGGCCTGGGTTACTCGACCGACGTCGGCCCGCGCGGCAAAGCCAACTGGACGCGTCACTGGGTCAACCCACAAGGTCACAGCTATGGCTGGGAAGCCGAGCTGTCGGCGCCGCGCCAGAACGTCGGCCTGTGGTACGACATCCCGCTGGACCCACCGCTCACCGACAAACTGCGTTTTGCCGGCGGCTACCAGAATGAAGAGATCGCCAATACCGACACCCTGAGTAAATTGCTCACCCTCGGCCCTGAATGGCACAGCAAATTGCCCAGCGGCTGGACGCGGGTCATCTCGCTCAAATACCAGCGCGAAGAATACCGCCTGGGCAATGACTCGGGCCTGAGTAACCTGGTGATGCCGGGGATCAATTATTCCTACCTGCGCAGCGACAACCGCATCGACCCGCACAATGGCTATCGCCTGATGTTCGACGCCAAGGTCGCCAAGGAAGGCCTGGGTTCCGACACCAACCTGCTTTACGGCACCGCCACGATCAAGGGCTTGACCACCTTGTGGGACAACCACCGTTTCCTCGGCCGTGCGCAGTTTGGCGGCAGTGCCACCAATGGCTACAAATCGGTGCCGCCATCGCTGCGCTTTTTTGCCGGTGGTGACCAGAGCGTGCGTGGCTACGAGTACCAGACCTTGTCACCCGAAAACGATCGCGGTGACCGCATCGGCGGCCGCTACATGGTGGCGCTGAGTGCCGAATATCAATATTCCATCGCCGAAAAATGGCGGATCGCGACCTTTGTCGACCAAGGCAACTCCTTTAACAGCCTGGACATGCCGAGCCTGAAAACCGGTGTGGGCGTGGGCGTGCGTTGGGTGTCGCCGGTGGGCCCGATCCGCCTCGACCTGGCCCATGCCCTGGAAGATCCGGGCGGCATTCGTTTGCACTTTTCCATGGGGCCTGAGCTGTGATGCGTGGTTTGAAAATAGCGGGGCTGGCCATCGTGGCAGTCTTCGCCGTGGTGTTATTGGCACTGTGGGCGGTACTCGGCAGCCAAGCGGGCAGCCGCTGGGCCTTGCGCCAGGTGCCCGGATTGACGGTTGAGAATTTCCAGGGGCATTTGGGTGGCCAGTGGCGTGTCGACCACCTGTTGTGGCAGCAAGACACCAGCCGGGTCGAGCTGAATGCGGCGAAGTTCGACTGGTCGCCGGCCTGCCTGCTGCGCATGACCCTGTGCATCAACCAGCTGGACGTGGAACAGGTCAGCCTGCAATTCCCACCCAGTACCGATGACAGCAGCAGTGGGCCGATCCAGCTGCCGGAGTTGAAACTGCCGGTGGCGATCCAGTTGGGCGACGTTCGCGTCGGTAGCCTGCTGTTCAATGGCAGCGAAGAGCTCAAGGGCTTGCAGCTCGCGGCGCACTGGACCGCTGCGGGCCTGCAGATCGACTCGGTGCACCTGCAACGCGATGACCTGGTGCTGGACCTGGCCGGTCTGCTGCAACCGACCGGCAACTGGCCGTTGAGCGCCACGGGCAACCTGAGCCTGCCGTACGCGCCCGGCGGCGCGCCGTGGAAGGTTGCGCTCAAGCTCGACGGAGACTTGCTCAAGACCCTCAAGCTCGACGCCGACAGCAGTGGCTACCTGCCCGCCAAACTCAGCGGTGAGCTGCAACCACTGGTGGAGAACTTGCCCGCGCAATTGCACATCAGCGCCGATGGCTTCAAACCCAGCGCCGACTTGCCCGACACCCTGCAACTCAATCAACTGGACCTCACCGCCAAGGGCGACCTGAGCAGCGGTTATCAACTGCTGGGCAAGGCCGTGCTGCCAGCGGAAAAAGGCCCGGTGGACCTGCTGCTGCAGGGCAAGGTTGACGCCAAGGGCGCGCAGATCGCCGGTCTGGATTTGAATGCCGGCGACCAGCAAAGCCTCAAGCTCAGCGCCAATCTGGACTGGCAACAAGGCTTCAGCGCCGACGCCAAGATCGATTGGCTGGATTTTCCCTGGCACCGCCTCTATCCATTGATTGATGAGCCGCAGTTCGCGCTGCATACGCTCAACGGCGAGATTTCCTACAAAGACGGCAATTACCTCGGCAACCTCAAGGCCGACCTCGACGGCCCGGCCGGCAAATTCAATGTGGTCACGCCGTTCAGTGGCGACCTCAAGCAACTCTTCCTGCCCGAACTGAAATTGACGGCCGGCCAAGGCAAGGCTGAAGGCCACCTGAGCCTGCAGTTTGCCGACGGCATTGCCTGGGACACCGCGCTGGACCTGTCGGCGCTGAACCCGGCGTACTGGGTCGCGGAGTTACCCGGCACGTTGGCTGGGCCGCTGCGCAGCAAGGGCGAGTTCAAACAGGAACAACTCAAGCTCAACGCCGACCTCGACCTCAAGGGCCGCTTGCGCGGTCAGACTGCCGTGCTGGCGGCCAAGGCAGACGGCGCAGGCGAGCAATGGACCCTGGCCAACCTGGACATCCGCCTGGGTGATAACCGCATCAATGGCAGCGGCAGCCTGCAGCAACGTGTGGCCGGGCAGATCGACATCAAGCTGACGCGCCTGGCCCAGTTGTGGCCGCAACTGCGTGGGCAGATCAACGGGCGCGTCGATGTGGCCGGTACGTTGAAGGCGCCGCAAGGCAAACTCGACCTTAAAGGCCAGCAACTGGCGTTCGCCGACAATCAACTGCAAAACCTCACCCTCGACGCCACACTCGACAGCGCCCAGCGCGCGAAGATCGACCTCAAGGGCATTGGTATCCAGGCCGGCGACACCCAGGTCGGCACCCTGACCGCCAGCGCCCAAGGGGATATCAAAAGCCAGAAAGTCCAGCTGGACCTGGCCGGGCCGCTGGTCAAGCTGGGCCTGGCGCTCGATGGCAACCTCGACAAAGGTAACTGGCGCGGGCGCCTGGCCAGCGGTGACGTTCAAGCCGGTGGCCAGGACTGGAAGCTGCAAGCCCCGGCCAGGATCGAACGCCTGGCGGACGGCAAGCTGACCTTTGCGGCGCATTGCTGGGTGTCTGGCCATTCCAGCCTGTGCGGTGAAGATCAGCGCCTGATGCCTGAGCCGAAGTTGCGTTACCACCTCAAGCAATTCCCCATCGACAGCCTGGCTGCCTTTCTGCCCAAGGATTTCGCCTGGCAAGGCAAGCTCAACGCCGACGTGCAGCTCGACCTGCCCGCCAGCGGGCCTAAAGGCGTGATCGCGGTGGATGCCAGCGGTGGCACCCTGCGCGTCAAGGACAAGGCTCAGTGGGTGGATTTCCCCTACGACACCCTGAAGCTGGAAACCACCCTCAACCCTAAACGCATCGACACTCAGCTGACCTTCCGTGGCGGCAAGCTCGGCGAGTTGCTGGTGCAGGCGCAGATCAACCCGTTGCCGAAGAACAAGCCGATCACCGGTAATTTCAGCCTCAACGGCCTGGACCTCGCCGTGGCCCGACCGTTTGTGCCGATGGTGGACAAACTCACCGGCAAGCTCAACGGCAACGGGCGTATCTCCGGTGGTTTGCTGGCACCGCAGGTCAACGGCAACGTGAATCTGGTGGGCGGTGAAGTCTCCGGGCCGGAGTTGCCGATCAGCCTTGAAGGCTTGAACGTGCAGGCCCTGATTGCCGGCGAAAGCGTGCAGTTGAATGGCGCGTGGCACAGCGGCAAGGCCGGGCAGGGCAGCCTCAAGGGGCAGATCGACTGGGGCCAGGCGCTGGTGGTGGACCTCAGCCTGCAAGGCGCGCAGTTGCCGGTCACGGTTGAGCCTTACGCCAAGCTGGAAGTGGCGCCGGACCTGAAAATCAGCCTGAAAAACGACAAGCTGGCGATTGCCGGCAAGGTGCACATCCCGCGTGGCAACATCACCGTGCGTGAATTGCCGCCGTCCACCGTCAAGGTCTCCGATGACACCGTGATCGTCGGCAGCCAGACCGAGGAGGGCAAGGCGCCGATGGCGATGGCCATGGACATCGACGTGGTGGTGGGCGAAGACCAGCTCAACTTCGCGGGCTTCGGGCTCACCGCCAAAGTGCAGGGCCATGTGCACATCGGCGACAACATGGACACCCGTGGCGAGCTGTGGCTCAACGATGGCCGCTACCGTGCCTACGGGCAGCGGCTGGACGTGCGCCGCGCGCGGCTGTTGTTTGCAGGGCCACTGGACCAACCGTTCCTGGATGTCGAAGCGGTGCGCGTCGTTACCGAACCGTCCAGAACGGTGACGGCCGGTATTCGCTTGAGCGGCAGCGCCGAACAACCGACCACGCAGATCTTCTCCGAGCCGACCATGCCTCAGGAGGATGCACTCTCGTATCTGGTACTGGGGCGTTCGCGCAACAACACCGGCGAAGACAACAACATGCTGGCCGAAGCCGCCTTGGGGCTGGGGTTGATGGGCAGCGCCGGGGTCACCTCGGATATCGCCAACAAGCTGGGTATCCAGGACTTCGACCTCGACACCCAGGGCACCGGCAATAACACCGCCGTGGTGGCCAGCGGCAAGATCACCGAAAAACTCAGCCTGCGGTATGGGGTTGGGGTGTTCGAACCGGCCAGTACGATTGCCCTGCGCTACCTGCTGAGCAAAAAGGTGTACCTGGAAGTGGCCAGTGGCGTGGCCAGTTCACTGGATATCTTCTACAAGCGCGATTTCTAAACCCTCACGCACAAACACTGTGGGAGTTGGCTTGCCAGCGATGACGGTCCATCAGTCGATGATTCATTGACTGACAGACCGTCATCGCAGGTACGCCAGCTCCCACGTTCGTTTGTGGGCAGCCCACCTGTCGGTCAATTAGCAAGCAAGCTAATAATTCCATTTGACATTCGCTGCCTAAGCAGTAACATCTTGTCATACATTCACTGCCTAGGCAGTAATAAGGTGACTTTCGATGACCCACTTCACCCCTGACAGCTTTCGCAACTGCCACCTCGGCCTGTTGCTGGGCCGCGCCGCGCTGCTCAAGGACCGCATTATCGACACGCATATGGAACCGCATGGCGTCACCGCCGCGCAGTTCAAGGTGTTGATCATCATTGCCCAGTACGAGGTCGACACGCCCGCCGAGCTGTGTCGCAACCTGTCGCTGGACAGCGGTTCCATGACCCGCATGCTCGACCGCCTGGAGCAAAAGGGCCTGCTGGCGCGCAAGCGTTCCGAGCAGGACCGGCGCCAGGTGCAGCTGGTGCTGACCGAAGACGGCCAGCGCCTGGCAGACATGCTGCCGCACATCGGCGCGCAGGCGATGAATGAGCTGGCCGGCGCCCTGCAGCCCGGCGAGTTGCAAACCCTGGAAAAAATCCTCACGAAAATTCTGATAGCTGCCGGTGACGCCATCGTCATCCAGCGGGTAGGTAATCAATGAACACACGCGCACTTAGCCTGGTGCTGGTGGCGATGAGCATGGCCGGTTGTGCCAACTTCAGCGGCCTCGACACCCAGGGCCAACGCCTCGATGCCAACACGTTGCAAACCGGCAAGTCCCTCAGTGGCGTGACCTTGTCGAGCGCCGCATGGCCGACGGCCGATTGGTGGAAGAGCCTTGGCGACCCGCAGCTGGACGGCTTGATCCATGAAGCCCTGCAAAACAGCCCTGACATGCAAGTCGCCAGCGCCCGTGCCCACCAGGCGCAAGCCGCTGCCTACGCCGCCGATGCCGCCCGCATGCCAACCCTGGATGCCAGCGCCGGCGTGAGCCGTTCGCGCCTGGCCAAGGATCAGGACCCGCTGGGGCAGGGCGATGCCTACGCCACCGTGCGTAACATCGGCGCCAGCTTCAACTACAACTTTGACCTGTGGGGTGGCCAGCGCGCCGCCTGGGAAGCCGCGTTGGGCCAGGCGCGTGCCGCCGAAGTCGATCAGCAAGCCGCGCGCCTGACCCTGGCCGCCAACGTGGCCAAGGCCTACAGCGACCTGGGCCAGGCGCATATCGTGCGTGACCTGGCCGCCGACGACCTCAAGCGCACCCGTCAGATGCTCGACCTGAGCAAGCGCCGCCTGAGTTCCGGTATCGACAGCCAGTACCAGTACCAGCAGACCGAAAGCCTGGAAGCCAGCTCTGAGTCGCAATTGATCGATGCAGAAAAACAGCTGCAAAGCGCCAAGATCGCCCTGGCCGTATTGCTCGGCAAAGGCCCCGACCGTGGCAGCGAGCTGACCCGCCCGAACGTGCTCAAACCCAGCGCCGTTGCCGTGCCTTCTGTGCTGCCGGCCGAGTTGCTGGGCCGTCGCCCGGACTTGATCGCCGCACGCTGGCGCGTCGAGGCGGCGAGCAAGAACGTCGCCGCGAGCAAGACCCGTTTCTACCCCAACCTCAACCTGAGCGCGAGCGCCGGGGCCGAGTCGTTGTTGGGCGACGCGATGTTTGGCTCGGCCAGCCGTTTCTTCAGCATTGCGCCGACGGTCTCGTTGCCGATCTTCGACGGCGGCCGCCTGCGCGCCGACCTCGATGCCCGCGACGCCGATTACGACCTGGCGGTGGCCCAGTACAACAAAACCCTGGTGCAAGCCTTGGGCGATATTGGCAACACCCTTTCGCAATTGCGCGATACCGGTCGGCAGATCCAGGCCCAGCAACACGCCGCGGACATTGCCCAGCAGTCTTACGACACCGGGGTTCAGCGCTACAGCTCGGGGATCGGGAATTACCTGGATGTACTCAGCATCGAGCAGCAATTGCTGCAGGCCCAGCGTCAGTTGGCGGCCTTGAATGCTGCGCAGATCGATCTGTCGATTCAATTGATGCAAGCCCTGGGTGGCGGGTACAACGCCGATAACGTGGCCGTAACCACCCCAGCTACACGCACGGAATAATTTGAGGTATTTGTCATGGCCACTGCCGAAAGCAACAACGCAACAGAGCAACCCAAAGAGCAGCAAAAAGACAGCAACCCACGCAAACGCAAAATCATGCTGATCGGCCTGGCGCTGATCGTGATTCTTGGCGTGATCGGCGTGTGGGCCTGGTATGAGCTTTACGGGCGCTTCAACGAAAGCACCGACGATGCCTATGTGAACGGCAACGTGGTGGAAATAACCCCGCTGGTCACCGGCACTGTGGTCAGCATCGGCGCTGACGACGGCGACCTGGTCCACGAAGGCCAGGTGCTGATCAACTTCGACCCCAATGACGCCGCTGTCGGCCTGCAAAGTGCCCAGGCCAACCTCGCGCGTACCGTGCGTCAGGTGCGGGGCTTGTACAGCAACGTTGATGGCATGAAAGCCCAGGTGCTGGCGCAGCAAGCCAACGTGCAAAAGGCCCAGGACAATTACAACCGTCGTAAGAACCTTGCCGCCGGCGGCGCGATCTCCCAGGAAGAACTGTCCCATGCCCGTGACGACCTGACCTCGGCGCAAAGCGCCCTGGCCAACGTGCAGCAACAGTTCAAGACCTCCAGCGCACTGGTGGACGACACGGTGATTTCGTCCCACCCGGACGTGCAGGCCGCCGCCGCGCAACTGCGCCAGGCGTACTTGACCAACGCCCGCAGCACCTTGATTGCACCGGTAACCGGCTATGTGGCCAAGCGCACGGTGCAATTGGGTCAGCGCGTGCAGCCGGGTACCGCGTTGATGGCGGTGATCCCGCTGAACCAGTTGTGGATCGACGCCAACTTCAAGGAAACCCAGCTGCGCGATATGCGTATCGGCCAGCCGGTGGACATCGAGTCGGATATCTACGGCAGTGACGTGAAGTACAGCGGCACCGTGGACAGCCTGGGCGCCGGTACCGGCAGCGCGTTTGCCTTGCTGCCGGCGCAGAACGCCACCGGTAACTGGATCAAGATCGTGCAACGGGTGCCCGTGCGTATTCACATCAACGCCGACGAGCTGGCCAAGCACCCGCTGCGTGTGGGCTTGAGCACCGTGGTCAACGTGGACCTGCACGACAAGAGCGGCCCGGTGCTGGCGCAACAGGCGCCGCAAAAGGCCTCGTTCACCACCAACGTATATGACCGCCAATTGGCCGAAGCCGATGCCATGATCACTCAGCTGATCCATGACAACAGCCTCGCCGCGCCCAAGGCTGTGCAACGCTGATGAGCAATAACGCCTCGTTCACGCCACCCAGCCTGTTGATGGCCACTATTGGCCTGTCGCTGGCGACCTTTATGCAGGTGCTCGACACCACGATCGCCAACGTGGCCTTGCCGACCATTTCCGGCAACCTCGGTGTGAGTTCGGAGCAGGGCACCTGGGTGATCACCTCGTTTGCGGTGAGCAACGCGATTGCCTTGCCGCTGACCGGCTGGTTGAGCCGGCGCTTTGGCGAGGTGAAGCTGTTTTTGTGGGCGACCATCCTGTTTGTGCTGGCCTCGTTCCTCTGCGGTATTTCCACCTCGATGCCTGAGCTGATCGGCTTTCGGGTGCTGCAGGGCCTGGTGGCCGGGCCGCTGTACCCGATGACCCAAACGTTGCTGATCGCGGTTTACCCGCCGGCGAGGCGCGGCATGGCCCTGGCGTTACTGGCGATGGTCACGGTGGTGGCGCCGATTGCCGGCCCGATCCTCGGCGGCTGGATTACCGACAGCTACAGCTGGCCGTGGATCTTCTTTATCAACGTGCCCATCGGCATCTTTGCGGTGCTGGTGGTGCGTTCGCAGTTGAAGAAACGTCCGGTGGTCACCAGTTACCAGCCCATGGATTACGTCGGGCTGCTGAGCCTGATCGTCGGTGTCGGCGCGCTGCAGATCATCCTCGACAAGGGCAATGACCTGGACTGGTTCGAATCCAACTTCATCATCGTTGGTGCCGTGATTTCGGCGATAGCCCTGGCGGTGTTCGTTATCTGGGAAATGACCGACAAGCACCCGGTGGTCAACCTGCGGCTGTTTGCCTACCGCAACTTCCGCATCGGCACCATTGTGCTGGTGCTCGGTTATGCGGGGTTCTTCGGCATCAACCTGATCCTGCCGCAATGGCTGCAAACCCAGATGGGCTACACCGCCACCTGGGCGGGCCTGGCGGTGGCGCCGATCGGCATTCTGCCGGTGCTGATGTCGCCGTTTGTGGGCAAGTACGCGCACAAGTTCGACCTGCGCTTGCTGGCGGGCCTGGCATTTTTGGCAATTGGCCTGAGTTGCTTCATGCGTGCCGGCTTTACCAATGAAGTCGACTTCACCCACATCGCCCTGGTGCAGCTGTTCATGGGCATTGGCGTGGCGCTGTTCTTCATGCCGACCTTGAGCATCCTGATGTCCGACCTGCCGCCGGCGCAAATCGCCGACGGCGCGGGCCTGGCGACCTTCCTGCGGACCCTGGGCGGCAGTTTTGCGGCCTCGCTGACCACCTGGATCTGGATTCGCCGGGCGGACCAGCACCATGCGTACATGAGCGAGAACATGACCACGTACGACTCGGCAACCCGTGATGCCTTGCAGGCACTCGGCGGGGCAGGGCACAAGGCTTATGCACAGCTGGACCAGATCCTCACCAGCCAGGCGTACATGATGTCCACCGTGGATTACTTCACGCTGCTGGGGTGGATGTTCATGGGCTTGATCGTGATTGTGTGGCTGGCGAAACCGCCGTTTGCGGCGAAGGCCGGGCCGGAGGCTTCGGGGCACTGATTCGAGGTTGTACGCGGTCAAAAAGGTGGGAGCGGGCTTGCTCGCGAAGGCGGTGGTTCAGTCGATACTTGAGTTGACTGACACGCCGCCTTCGCGAGCAAGCCCGCTCCCACATTTGGATCTCTGTTCACATTGGGTCGGTGGCGTTTGAGAATCAGGCGCCAGGCAGCGCCAGCTGCGGATTGACGAAGTCAAACGCCGCCAACGCAAACCCTTGCTCGTCTACCTGCAACGCCCAGCCCTGCTTGTCCCAATCCCCCAGCACAATGCGCTTGGCCGCCTGATCACCAATCTGCAGCTTATGGATCGCTGGGCGGTGCGTGTGGCCGTGGACCAGGGTGCGCACGCCAAATTGCTGCATCACCCGCGGCACTTCCTCGGGCGTCACATCGACAATGTCGTTGGCTTTCATGCGTGTCTGCGCGCGGCTTTCACTGCGCAGCTTGCGCGCCAGCTTGTGGCGGGTGCGCAATGGCAGGTGCCGCAGGATAAACAGCACAATCGGGTTACGCAGGATGCGCCGCAGCTTCATGTAGCCAAGGTCGCGGGTGCAAAGGCTGTCGCCGTGCATCAACAGCACAGGCTCGCCGTAGAACTGCACGACACTCGGGTCCTTGAGCAAGGTGGCGCCTGCAGCTTTGCAGAACGCCTTGCCGATCAGGAAGTCACGGTTGCCGTGCATGATGAAAATCGGGGTGCCGCTGTCGCTCAGCTCACGCAGGGCCGCGCAAATCGAACGCTGGAACGGTGTCATGCCATCGTCGCCAATCCAGGCTTCAAAGAAGTCGCCCAGAATGTACAACGCCTGGGCGCCACGGGCGCGCCCGTGGAGCAAATCCAGAAACGCCCGGGTGATGTCCGGGCGGTCCTCTTCCAGATGCAAATCTGAAATCAGCAATATCACCCAACGATCTCGGCTTTCTCGACGATAACGTCTTCTACCGGAACGTCCTGGTGACCGGCTTTACCGGTGGTCTGCACGGCTTTGATCTTGTCGACAACGTCCTGGCCTTCGGTCACTTTACCGAATACCGCGTAGCCCCAACCCTGCACGTTCTTGCCGCTGTGGTTCAGGAAGGCGTTGTCGGCGACGTTGATGAAGAACTGCGCGGAGGCCGAATGCGGCTCCATGGTACGGGCCATGGCGACGGTGTACTTGTCGTTGGAAAGGCCGTTGTCAGCTTCGTTCTGGATGCTTGGGCGCTTGTCTTTCTTTTCTTTCATGCCAGGCTCGAAACCGCCGCCCTGGACCATGAAGTTGCCGATGACACGGTGGAAAACGGTGTTTTCGTAGTGGCCGGCTTTAACGTATTCGATGAAGTTGGCGACGGTGATCGGCGCTTTCTCGGCGTTCAGCTCGATGACGATGTCACCGTGGTTGGTGGTCAGTTTGACTTGAGTCATGTTCACTACTCTTTTCAGGGAATTCGTGGGTTTGGACGCCTGAGCGCCTTACCTGATTGGCTAAACAGAGGCCAAGGCGCGCAGTTTAGCGTGACCTGCAGGAATTTCGAGGTGGTTTTTTACCGCCGATGCATTAAATGCAGCAGTTTTCGACCACGCTCTGTCAGCGGCTTGACAGCTTCGGCTATCATAAGCCCTTTGTTTTATCGGCCCCTACTTCTGGCCAAGCACTTCGTCTGTTCAAGGATCCTATGAGCAAGCCCACTGTCGACCCTACCTCGAATTCCAAGGCCGGACCTGCCGTCCCGGTCAATTTCCTGCGCCCGATCATCCAGGCGGACCTGGATTCGGGCAAGCACACGCAGATCGTCACCCGTTTCCCGCCTGAGCCCAACGGTTACCTGCACATCGGCCACGCCAAGTCGATCTGTGTGAACTTCGGCCTGGCCCAGGAGTTCGGTGGCGTCACGCACCTGCGTTTCGACGACACCAACCCGGCCAAGGAAGACCAGGAATACATCGACGCCATCGAAAGCGACATCAAGTGGCTGGGCTTCGAGTGGTCCGGTGAAGTGCGCTACGCCTCCAAGTATTTCGACCAGTTGTTCGACTGGGCCGTCGAGTTGATCAAGGCCGGCAAGGCTTACGTCGACGACCTGACCCCGGAGCAAGCCAAGGAATACCGTGGCAGCCTGACCGAGCCGGGCAAAAACAGCCCGTTCCGCGACCGCTCGGTCGAAGAGAACCTGGACTGGTTCAACCGCATGCGCGCCGGTGAGTTCCCGGACGGCGCTCGCGTGCTGCGCGCCAAGATCGACATGGCCTCGCCGAACATGAACCTGCGCGACCCGATCATGTACCGCATCCGCCATGCCCACCACCACCAGACCGGTGACAAGTGGTGCATCTACCCGAACTACGACTTCACCCACGGTCAGTCGGACGCCATCGAAGGCATCACCCACTCGATCTGCACCCTGGAGTTCGAAAGCCATCGCCCGCTGTACGAGTGGTTCCTCGACAGCCTGCCGGTGCCGGCGCACCCGCGTCAGTACGAATTCAGCCGCCTGAACCTGAACTACACCATCACCAGCAAGCGCAAGCTCAAGCAGCTGGTTGATGAAAAGCACGTGCATGGCTGGGACGACCCACGCATGTCGACGCTGTCGGGCTTCCGTCGTCGCGGTTACACCCCGGCGTCGATCCGTAATTTCTGCGAGATGGTTGGCACCAACCGCTCCGACGGCGTGGTCGACTACGGCATGCTCGAGTTCAGCATCCGTCAGGACCTCGACGCCAACGCACCGCGCGCCATGTGCGTGCTGCGTCCGTTGAAAGTGGTGATCACCAATTACCCGGAAGACAAGGTCGAGAACCTCGAACTGCCGCGTCATCCGCAAAAAGAAGAACTCGGCGTGCGCAAGCTGCCGTTCGCGCGTGAGATCTACATCGACCGTGATGACTTCATGGAAGAGCCGCCAAAGGGCTACAAGCGCCTGGAGCCGAATGGCGAAGTGCGTCTGCGCGGCAGCTACGTGATCCGCGCCGATGAAGCGATCAAGGACGCCGATGGCAACATCGTCGAACTGCGTTGCTCCTACGACCCGGAAACCTTGGGCAAGAACCCTGAGGGCCGCAAGGTCAAAGGCGTCATCCACTGGGTGCCGGCCGCTGCCAGCATCGAGTGCGAAGTGCGTTTGTACGATCGTCTGTTCCGTTCGCCGAACCCTGAAAAGGCTGAAGACAGCGCGAGCTTCCTGGACAACATCAACCCTGATTCCCTGCAAGTGCTCACCGGTTGTCGTGCCGAGCCATCGCTTGGCGACGCACAGCCGGAAGACCGTTTCCAGTTCGAGCGCGAAGGTTACTTCTGCGCAGATATCAAGGACTCGAAACCTGGTCAGCCGGTATTCAACCGTACCGTGACCTTGCGTGATTCGTGGGGCCAGTGATTTAAGGGAGTTGTCGTGTTAACGATCTACAACACACTCAGCAAGACCAAAGAAGTCTTCAAGCCGCTCGATGGCAACAAGGTGCGCATGTACGTGTGCGGCATGACCGTGTACGACTACTGCCACATCGGCCACGGCCGCAGCATGGTTGCCTTCGACCTGGTGACCCGCTGGTTGCGTTTCAGCGGCTATGACTTGACCTATGTGCGCAACATCACCGACATCGACGACAAGATCATCAACCGTGCCAACGAAAACGGCGAGTCGTTCGACGCGCTGACCGAACGCATGATTGCTGCCATGCACGAGGACGAGGCGCGTCTCAACATCCTCAAGCCGGACATGGAGCCGCGCGCCACGGATCACATCCCGGGCATGCACGCGATGATCCAGACCCTGATCGACAAGGGGTATGCCTACGCCCCCGGCAATGGCGACGTGTACTACCGCGTCGCCAAGTTCATGGGCTACGGCAAGCTGTCGCGCAAGAAAATCGAAGACCTGCGCATCGGCGCGCGCATCGAAGTCGACGAAGCCAAGCAAGACCCGCTCGACTTCGTGCTGTGGAAAGGCACCAAGCCCGGCGAGCCGAGCTGGGAGTCGCCATGGGGCGCCGGGCGTCCGGGCTGGCACATCGAGTGCTCGGTGATGTCCACCTGCTGCCTGGGCGAGACTTTCGACATTCATGGCGGCGGCAGCGATCTTGAGTTCCCGCACCACGAAAACGAAATCGCCCAAAGCGAAGCCGCTACCGGCAAGACGTACGCCAACGCCTGGATGCACTGCGGCATGATCCGCATCAATGGCGAGAAGATGTCCAAGTCCTTGAACAACTTCTTCACCATTCGCGACGTGCTGGAAAAGTACCACCCGGAAGTGGTGCGTTACCTGCTGGTGTCCAGCCACTACCGCAGCGCCATCAACTACTCGGAAGACAACCTCAAGGACGCCAAGGGCGCCCTGGAGCGTTTCTACCACGCGTTGAAAGGCCTGCCAGCCGTGGCGCCTGCCGGCGGCGAAGCGTTCGTGGCACGGTTTACCGAAGTGATGAACGACGACTTCGGCACGCCGGAAGCCTGTGCGGTGCTGTTCGAGATGGTGCGTGAGATCAACCGCTTGCGCGAGACTGATCTGGATGCAGCGGCCGGGCTGGCTGCACGCTTGAAGGAGCTGGCCAGCGTGCTGGGTGTGCTGCAGATGGAAGCCGATGACTTCCTGCAAGCCGGCGCCGAAGGGCGTGTGGACGCGGCGCAAGTTGATGCGCTGATTCAGGCGCGTCTGGCTGCGCGGGCTAACAAAGACTGGGCCGAGTCCGACCGTATCCGTGACCAACTGACCGCGATGGGTGTGGTGTTGGAAGACGGCAAGGGCGGGACGACGTGGCGGTTGGCTGATCAAGCTTGATCGGTAACGCTGAATGAAAAACGCCCCGACTGGTTCGGGGCGTTTTTTTGCACATCGTTTTAAAGGCTCACTCGATCCAGTGTAGGAGCGGGCTTGCTCGCGAATGCGGTGCATCAGCCAATGAATCTGGCGACTGACCCACCGCCTTCGCGAGCAAGCCCGCTCCCACAATTCGACCGAGTTAAGCTTCCACAATTTGGTTGGCTGCAATGCCGCCTGGGTTTTGCTTTTCTGTGGGAGCTGGCTTGCCTGCGATGCAGACGCCTCGGAGCATCAGCGTCACCCAGGCAATGCTATCGAAGGGCACGCCAGCGCTTCCTCGAATTGTCGTTGAAAGTTCTGCGATGGACAGGGCAGCGAGCCTACATAGGGTATGGAACTGTCCGCATCCGACTTACCACTGAGCGGGTGAGAGCCCTGCGGGCTTTTCACTTAATCGGGAGCGTTGCAGATGTGGAATTCAGGGGCGGCAGGGACGGGAGGTGTGGGCCCCGGGTATGCGCCAAATGGGTTGCGACCCAGGGCGGTTTCCGTTGCGCCTGCGGCCGAAGTGGTTGCGGTCAAACAGCAGCTCAATGAGTTATTTGATGCGACAGGTTCCAAGGCACAAATGGCTCAACGGTTATCTTTCAGTTTGAAGACGCTTCTGGAAAAGGTGGACAGCGGTACGTTCAAGAACGATCTCCACAAGCTGATTCAAACCTTGGATGTCTACATAGCCTCCCAAGCGGCGGTTTTTCAGTCTATACAGCACCTGTTCCCGGATGCGGGGCGAGAGTCTCTGTCCAGCCGGTCGCATGACATTGGCCACCCCCGTGCACATAACGGACCTGGGCTTCGTCATCCGCGGCAGGTAAGTCATAACACTCCCACTCAGAGGATGAGTCTTGATGACCTCTATACCGACAGGAGTAATCCTGGCAGAAGACCTGGCGTGGGTAATGAGCCCGGCAATATCTGGAGTGGTTTCAAGCAGGGGCCAAATAAAAGCAATTGCACGACGGTGGCAGCCATAAAGGTCGCAATGATGAAGTTTGGCCAGAAGCCGACCGATATTTACAAGCAGGTAATCGCAGCGGGTGATGGCTGGAACATACAGATGCGGGATGACCGCTGGTACCACCTGTCCAAAGATGAGCTGGCGCAGGCAACCTATAGATCTGAGTTCAGTGGCGATAATCCGGCGATGGTGGCAGATGCTAATTTTCTGTATGCCGTGAGTGCTAAACGGGCGCAAGTGGAGAATAACGACGGATATGCCGCGCGAGGTTTCGAGAGCGCGTTATACAGCATCAATGACGGTGAGCCCTTTGGTCACAATTACAATGGGTTCGTGCGCCTGGGCCTGAGTGCCCACATCCAAAAAACCACTGTTGAAAACTTGGCGCGTGGGCAACTGGGTCTTGTGACTCATGGCGTTCCGGTTAACGGTCAAATGGTGGGCCATTCGCTTGCAGTGATCAATGGGCGAGAGGAAGTGTGGGGTAGGCAAGGCGGGAGTCCACCGACTGACATCTACGCCAACGCGGTGACCTTGGTTTGACGTGTGATTGGGGCTGTTGATTGGCCCCTTTACCGTCCCAGAGCACCTTGCCAAACCCATTCTGCGACGCATACGTGCCGACATGGCGCAGTTCACGCTCACTACCAATCTGGCTGAACAAGGGAATCCCTTGTCCCAACAGCACCGGGATACGGGTGATGATCAGCTCATCGATCAGGGCGGCCCATCACCGTGGCGTTTCTGATCTCAATTTCGTAAGAGCTTTCGGAAAATTCTCTTTTGTTTTGACGCTCGCCCATTCATGGCTTTAGATGATCGCCACGACCTAACCCATGATGAAACTGGCGGTGATTTGAATGGATTGTATTTTTTGCAGCATTGTCCGAAAGACCTCTCCAGCCCACATTCTGTGGGAGGACGAACACCATATGGCGTTCCTGTCGATCTTCCCCAACACGCCGGGTTTCAGCGTGGTGATCCCCAAGCAACATTACGGCAGTTATGCGTTTGCGCAGTCGGATAAGGTGCTGGCCGACCTTGTTGTCGCCACCAAAAAAACCGCATTGCAGATTGACCGGGCGTTTCCGGATGTGGCGCGCACCGGGATGATGCTGGAAGGGTATGGGGTGGATCACCTGCATGCGAAGCTGTTTCCCATGCATGGCACGGGCTCGGACAGTGCGTTCAAGCCGTTGAGTTCGAAGGTGGACAAGTTCTTCGAGGCGTATGAGGGCTATATCTCGTCCCACGATCATGTACGGGCGGATGATGCTGAGTTGGCAGAGCTGGCGGCCAGAATCCGATCCTTCGCCTAGCGCAAATCAATGTGGGAGCGGACTTGCTCGCGAATGCGCAGTGTCAGTCAATACATGTGTGACTGATGTACCGCATTCGCGAGCAAGCCCGCTCCCACATGTTTTACTGTGTGCGCCTGGTCGATCAGCGGCGGCTGCTGACCTCGGCGGGTACATCGTCCCCGGCCATGCGCTTACGGAACAGTGCAGTGCGAGCCAGCAGCAGCGTGGTCACCGGCACCGTGATCGACAGCAGAATCGGAATCAACCAGCCGTGCAGCACCGGCGCGGACTTGAGCACCGAAAAGTAGATGATCGACGCCAACGCCACACACCACGCACCCAATGTAGAGGCCAGCGCCGGCGGGTGCATGCGCTGGAAAAAGTCCTTCATGCGCAGCAGACCGATCGCGCCGATCAGTGCGAATACGCTGCTCAGCACCAGCAATGCCGCCACGCTGGCTTCAACCCATAACGGCATCATTCGATCACCTCGCCACGCAGCAGGAATTTCGCCAGGGCGAACGACCCGACAAAGCCAAACAGCGCAATCAGCAGCGCTGCTTCAAAGTAGGTGTCACTGGCGTAGCGGATGCCGAGCACCAGCATCATCAGCATCGCCAGAATGTACAGATAGTCCAGTGCCAGAACCCGGTCCTGTGCCGACGGGCCTTTGAACAGGCGCGCCAGTGTCAGCACCATGGCCAGCGAGAACAGGAACAGGCTGATCAGGATCGCGTTGGAGAGCAGGGCGCTCATTCGAAGATCTCCATCAGGGGCCGCTCGTAGGTGGTTTTGAAGTGCTCGATAAAGGGCGCTTCATCCTCAAGGTCGAACACGTGCAACAGCAGAATGCTGCGGTCCAGCGCCAGTTCCGACCAGACCGTGCCGGGTGTGACGCTGGTGATCATCGACAGTACGGCCAGGCCGTTGGCGTCGCGCAGGTCCAGCGGGATTTTGATAAAGCGCGAACGCGGCGCACGCGAGCCGCAGATCAGCACACCCCAGGCCACTTGCAGATTAGAGATGATCACGTCGCGGCCCACCACCAGAAACAGGCGCAGGATCACCCCTGGGCGGCGGATGCGGATCGGCAGCGGGCGCAGCGGCGCCATCAGCAGCGGGGCAAGAAAGCCCAGCAGCGCGCCGAGCAGCAGGTTGCCGGGGCTGACGGACAGGTTCAGCACCAGCCACAACAGCCACAACGCCAGCGATAACCAGGGGGCAGGGAACAGACGCTTCATGGCTGCACCTCCAGGGCGGCGGTCTTGGCTTCAGGGCTCGGCACCGGGCGCGTCGCCAAGACGGCCATCACGTAGTGTTCCGGGTTGTTCAGGCTTTCGGCGGTGGCCTGGGTGTAGCGCATCAACGGCTCGGCCTTGAACGTCAAGAGGATGCTCAGGCCGAGCAGGAAGAAGATCGGCAGGCACTCATAGCGGCGCAGCAGCGGCGAGGGGCGCTCTTCCGGCGTCCAGAAGCGCTGGATGCCCAGGCGGGCGAAGGCGATCAGCGACGCCAGGCCCGACAGGATCAGCAATGTCACCAAGCCCCAGGCGGCGGGGCGTATGGGTTCATCCACCGCATTCCCCAGCCCCAGCGGGTTGACCAGCGCGCTCAACAGGCTGAGCTTGCCGATAAAGCCAGACAGCGGCGGCATGCCGATAATCAGCAATGCGCAGGCAACAAAGCTCAAACCGAGAAAGGCCATGGTCCACGGAATCACCTGGCCGACCACGGCTTTTTGTTCATCGTCGAGGTTCACACCGGGCCGTGGATGCAACGACTCCATGGCCTTGGGCAACGCATCGATTTCCTCGTCCAGCGGCAGGTCATTGGCCGAGCGCGAACGCTCGATCAGTTCGGCCAGCAGGAACAGCGCGCTCAATGCCAGCGTCGAACTGACCAGATAGAACAGCGCTCCGGCCGTCAGGCTTGGCTGAGCAAAGCCCACGGCCGACAGCAGAATCCCGGCCGACACCAGAATGCTCAAGCTGGCCATGCGTTCCAGCCGCTGCGCCGCTACCATCGCCAATGCTGCGCAAATGATGGTCGCCATGCCGCCGTACACCAGCCAGTCGCCGCCAAACAGCGCCGAAGCACCGGCTTGCCCCGAAAACAGCAAGGTCCACAGGCGCAGCACGGTGTACACGCCCACTTTGGTCATGATCGCAAACATCGCCGCCACCGGCGCGCTGGCCGAGGAGTAGGCGGGCGCCAGCCAGAAGTTCAGCGGCCACATGCCGGCTTTGGCCAGGAACGCTGTTGCCAGAATCGCCGCACCGGCATGCAACAGGCCGCGATCGGCCTCTGGCACCAAGGGGATTTTCAGTGCCAGGTCAGCAAAGTTCAGCGTGCCGGTAACGCCGTAGATCATCGCCGCGCCAATCAGGAACAGCGACGAGGCCAGCAGGTTGATCGCGATGTAATGCAGCCCCGACGACACCCGCGCACGGCCCGAGCCGTGCAGCATCAAACCGTAGGACGCCGCCAGCAGCACTTCGAAGAACACGAACAGGTTGAACAGGTCCGCCGTCAGAAAGGCGCCGTACAGGCCCATCATCTGGATCTGGAACAGCGCGTGGAAGCTGGTACCGGCACGGTCCCAACGGGCCATGGCGAACAGCAGCGCGCTCACGCCGATGATCCCGGTGAGCACCAGCATCATCGCCGACAGTTGGTCCACCACCAGCACGATGCCGAACGGTACCTGCCAGTTGCCCGGCAGGTACACGCCGATGGAGCCGGGGCCGCCTTGTTGTGTCCAGTACAGCAGCAGGACGGCGATGCCCAGGCCGATGATGCTGGAAAACAGGTTGATTTTTGCCTTCAGCGGACGGCGTTTTTCGCCGAGCATCAGCATCAGCGCGGCGGTCAGCAACGGCAGCAGGATCGGCGCGACGATCAGTTGATTGATCCACGTCATTCCTTGGGCTCCCGACCGTCTACATGGTCAGTGCCGGTCAGACCGCGTGAGGCCAGCAGCACCACCAGAAACAGCGCGGTCATGGCGAAGCTGATCACGATGGCCGTCAGTACCAGCGCCTGGGGCAGGGGATCGGTGTAGTGCAGAAGGTCTTGCGGCACGCCGTCCTTGATAATCGGCTCCTTGCCGATAAACAGGCTGCCCATGCTGAAAATGAACAGGTTGACCCCGTACGACAGCAGGCACAGGCCCATCACCACCTGGAACGTCCGTGGCCGCAGGATCAGCCAGACGCCGGAGGCCGCCAGGACCCCAATGGCAATTGCGATGACTTCTTCCATCAGGCGGCTCCTTGCGTTGCGGCAACCACTTTTTTGGCCTGGTTGCTCGGTTTGTGGGCCCGCACGGACTGGTGGCCGAGGGCGGTGAGCATCAGCAGCGTGGAACCGACGACCATGGCGTACACGCCGACGTCGAAGAACAGCGCGCTGGCGATATGGATATCGCCGAGCACCGGCACGCTGAAATGCCAGGTGTGGGTGGTGAGGAACGGGTAACCGGCAAACAGCGCGCCGAGCCCGGTCAGGGTTGCCGAAAGCAGGCCAAAACCCATCCAGCGCATTGGCCGCAGGCTCATCTGCGCCTCAACCCACTGCGTACCGGCAACCATGTATTGCAGGATGAACGCTACCGACATCACCAGGCCTGCGACAAAGCCGCCGCCCGGCTGGTTATGACCGCGCATGAACAGGTAGAACGACACCACCAGCGCAATTGGCAGCAGCAGGCGCACCAGCACCGCCGGCACCATCATGAAGCCCAGCGCGGTGTCGCTGGCCTGGCGCGGGTTGACCAGGTCGGTGGCCACGTCCGGCGCCAACTGGCGCTGTTGCGCGGGCAGTTGCATGCTTTCTTTGGACGGACGGAAGCGCCGCAGCAGGGCATACACCGTCAGCGCCACGGCGCCGAGCACGGTGATTTCGCCGAGGGTATCGAAGCCACGGAAGTCGACGAGCATCACGTTCACGACGTTGCTGCCGCCGCCTTCGGGCAGGGCGCGGCTGAGGTAGAACGAGGAGATATCGTTGGGCGTCTGGCGGGTCAGCATCGCGTAGGACAGCAGCGCCATGCCGCCGCCGACCACGGTGGACAGCAGGAAGTCACGCAGGCGGCGAATGCGCGCCTTGCGCAACGAGCTGGGCAATGGCGACACTTCTTCGATCCGCCGTGGCAGCCAGCGCAGGCCCAGCAGGATAAGCACGGTGGTCACCACTTCGACGACCAGCTGCGTCAACGCCAGGTCCGGCGCCGAGAACCACACGAAGGTGATGCAGGTCATCAAGCCGCACACGCTGACCATGGTCAGGGCTGCCAGTCGGTGATACTTGGCTTGCCACGCGGCGCCGAGGGCGCAGGCAATCGCCAGCAGCCACAGGGTCACAAACACAATGGAGCCCGGGATCTTCGGCCGGTCGCCCCAGCTGAGTCCGCTGTTGAGCATCGGGATCAAACCTGCAATCACCGCTGCCATTACCAGCAGGAACAGCTGGGTCTGCAGGCGTTTGGTGCTGATGCGTTTTTCGATCCGGCGCACGCCGCGCATCATCACCACCAGGCTGCGTTCGAACATGCGCTTGCCGTTGAAGTAGCTGATGACCGGCGGGTACTTGAAGCGGCCACGTTTGAGCTGTTTGCGCAGCAGCAGGTAGAGCACCACGCCGCCAGACATCGCCACCAGGCTCATAATCATCGGCGCGTTCCAGCCGTGCCAGATCGCCAGGCTGTACTCGGGCAGCACACCACCGACCACCGGCAGCGCAGCGGCAGCGAGGATCGAGCCGACCACCTGGGCCGGGAAGATGCCCACCAGCAGGCAAGTGAACACCAGCAGTTCCACCGGCGCGCGCATCCAGCGCGGCGGTTCGTGGGGCGTGTGCGGCAAGTCGGTGGCGGGCGGGCCGAAGAACACATCGACGGTAAAGCGCAGCGCATAGGCGACGCTGAAAGTGCCGGCGATGGTTGCAATCATCGGCAGGGCAATTTCCACCCAGGCGGTCGCCGAGATAAATACCGTTTCAGCGAAGAACATCTCTTTGGACAGGAAGCCATTGAGCAACGGCACCCCGGCCATCGACGCACTGGCCACCATCGCCAGGGTCGCGGTAAACGGGATCAGGCGCACCAGACCGCTGAGCTTGCGAATATCTCGGGTGCCGCTTTCGTGGTCGATGATGCCCGCCGCCATGAACAGCGAGGCCTTGAAGGTGGCGTGGTTGAGGATGTGGAACACCGCAGCGACGGCGGCCAGCGGGCTGTTGAGGCCCAGCAGCAGGGTGATCAGCCCGAGGTGGCTGATGGTGGAGTAGGCCAGCAGGCCCTTGAGATCGTTTTGAAACATGGCGCAGTAAGCGCCGAGGAGGAGGGTGATGGCGCCGGCACCGCCGACGATCCAGAACCATTCTTCGCTGCCGGACAGCGACGGCCACAGGCGGGCCAGCAGGAACACGCCGGCTTTCACCATCGTCGCCGAGTGCAGATACGCCGAAACCGGCGTCGGTGCCGCCATCGCGTGGGGCAGCCAGAAGTGGAAGGGGAACTGTGCGCTTTTGCTCAGGGCGCCGATCAGCACCAGGGCGAGCATGACCGGGTACAGCGAGTGCGCGCGAATCTGATCGCCCGCCGCCAGCACCTGGTCCAGGTCATAGCTGCCGACGATATGCCCCAGCAGCATCACGCCGGCCAACAGGCACAGGCCGCCCGCGCCGGTGACCATCAGCGCCATATAGGCGCCGCGCCTGGCATCGGCGCGGTGGTGCCAATAGCCGATCAACAGGAACGAGAACAGGCTGGTCAGTTCCCAGAAGAACACGATCTGGATCAGGTTGCCGGAAATCACCAGCCCGAGCATGGCGCCCATGAAGGCCAGGAAAAACGCGAAGAAACGCGGCACCGGGTCGTCCGGCGACATGTAGTAGCGCGCATACAGCGACACCAGCGAGCCGATGCCCAGCACCAGCATCGAGAACAGCCAGGCGAACCCATCCATGCGCAGCACGAAGTTCAACCCAAGGCTGGGCAACCACATGAATTCTTCGCGGATCACGCCACCGTGGGCGATCTGAGGGTAGAGCAGGGCGACTTGAATGGTGCCGACCAGGGCCACGAGGCCAGCCAACAGGGATTCGGTGTTACGTGCATTGTGCGGCAGCAAGGCCGCCAGACAGCTGCCAATAAAAGGCAGAAGCAGTAGAACTATCAGGGACATAGGCTTCTAATCTGCGGGAGTTTGGGATGCATCATACGTGCCGCTTTGTCGATCACCAAACGCCAAGATGTGGCAGGATCCTACAAGGTAGGCTGAAACCCCCCGTTTGGCATTGTTTCAGCTGGCGCCATTGCAGCCGTCACCACGGCTTCCTGTGGGAGCTGGCTTGCCCGCGATGGCGATCTGACAGCCATTACAGCAGTCAGACCTTACCCCTGCTGTTCCTGTTCCCTTTCATCCTGCAGTTCGATGGCCTTCTGCCCTTTAGTCTTCAGCTCACTCACAATCACTGCCGCCACAATCAATGCCGCCCCCACCATCGCGATCGGCGGGAAGCGCTCACCGGCTATCCGCCCGATCACGCCGGCCCACACCGGTTCACCGGCGTAGATCAAGGTGGCGCGTGTCGGCGAGACACTCTGCTGCGCCCAGTTCATCGCGACCTGAATCACCGCGCTGGTCAAGCCCAGGCCTACCGCGCTGAATACCAGCAACCACGAGAAACCTGGCAAGGGTTCCCCCATCGGCACCACCATCAGAAACGACAATAACGACGCCGTGGCCAGTTGCACCACGGTCACCCGGCGTACATCCACCTGCCCGGCAAACGCGCTGATCAGAATGATTTCGGCGGCCACCGCCACGGCACAGATCAGCGTGGCGATTTCGCCGGGGCTGAAGTTCAGCGACGCGCCGGCCGGGCCGGTGAGCAACATCAAGCCGGTAAACGCCAGCATGATGCCGATGGCTGGCATCAGCCCCGGGCGGCGACCCAGCACCAGCCATTGCAGCAGCGGCACGAACGGCACATACAGCGCCGTGATGAACGCCGACTGACTGCTCGGAATAGTCTGCAGCCCGATGGTCTGCATGCCGTAGCCGAACATGATCGAGGTGCCGATGAAGGCGCCGGCTTTCAACTCAAACAAGGTCAGGCCGCGCAGGGTGCGCAACGAAAAGAACCCAACCACGATGGCCGCTGCGGCAAACCGCAGACCCACGAAAAACATCGGTCCGCTGACCGTCATCGCGTGTTGCACCAACAAAAAGGTGCCGCCCCAGATCATGGTGATCACCACGAGAATGCATTCGGCTTTGCTGAAACGGTTGAAGCGTGAGGAAGGGTTCGGGGCAGTCATGGCGGCTCGGTCTTGCAAGGGAAAGGCACGGACCGCACAATGCGCCGCACGCTGGGCAGTATACTGCGCACACCTACCTATTGAGCAATATAGTGCACAAAGAAAATCCACATCGGGCGTCGGTCCTGCAACACGTCAGTCAGAACGTCCGTCGTTTGCGGCATGCTGCCGACATGAGCCAGACCGCGCTATCGGAAAAGTCCGGCGTCAGCCGGCGCATGCTGGTGGCCATCGAGGCGGGCGAGAAGAATGTCAGCCTGTCCACCCTGGACCGCGTCGCCGAAGCCCTGGACGTGGCTTTCAGCGACCTGATCCAGGCGCCGGATGCCGGCGATCACAGCCGCATCAACGAGTTGGCGTGGGCCGGCGACATTCCCGGCAGTAAAGCCGTATTGCTGGCCAAGGCCACTGCCCGGCGCGAAGTGGAATTGTGGGAGATGCGCCTGGAACCGGGCGACCGTTACAGCCCGGAACCTGACCCGGAAGGCTGGAGCGTGCAGCTGTTTGTGTTCGAAGGCCGCCTGACCCTGATCCTCGATGACGAAGAAAAACACGTGGCCACCGGTGAGTTCTTCATGTTCGCCAGCCGCCAGGCCCACGGCTATCGCAATGACGGAGAGGTGGCGGTGCGCTTTGTGCGCAACGTGGTGATCTAACTGTCTGCCAGGCAACAGTGGATGGACACTTTGCTCGCCTGCACACGCAGGCGTTTGAAGATTTTAGTCGCAACATCCTGATTTTATTGGCGATTAGATTCAGGCACGACTCCTGCAATCACCCAGGTTATCTCACCGGAGCCTGGAGTCGGCCCATGTCAGCCCACCCTCAACAACCTGCCCATATCATTCGCTCGGACGCCGAGGCCATCGAGGTCGCCACGCGCCTGGCCGCACGCTTTGCCGTCGACGCCAGTGCACGCGACCGCGAGCGGCGCTTGCCGGTGGCCGAACTTGACGAGTTTTCTGCCAGCGGTTTGTGGGGCATCACCATTCCTAAAGCCTATGGCGGCGCCGAGGTGTCCTATGTGACGGTGGCCGAGGTGATCAAGTTGATCTCCGCCGCCGACCCATCGCTGGGGCAAATCCCGCAGAACCATTTGGGCGTGGTGGACATCCTGCTGCAAACCGCCACAGAGGAACAAAAGCGCCACTACTTCGGCAAGGTCCTGGCGGGTTATCGGTTCGGCAATGCCTTCTCCGAAGCCAAGAGCAAAAACGCCGGCACGTTTGATACCCAGATCCGTTTTGAGCACGACACCGCGCAAATCAACGGCGAGAAGTTCTACTGCACCGGCGCGCTGTTCGCGCATATCGTGCCCACCGTCGGCAACAATGAAAACGGCCAGGCCTTTATTGCGTTCGTTGAACGCGATGCGCCGGGGCTCACGGTGGTTGATAGCTGGGACGGCTTTGGCCAACGCACCACCGCCAGCGGCGGGGTGACACTCGACGGCGTGAGCGTGCCGCGCACCGCAGTGATCCCGGCTCACCTGGCCTTCGACCGACCCACCGCCAACGGCCCGATCTCGCAGATCATCCAGGCCGCCGTCGACACCGGCATCGCCCTTGGCGCGCTCGAACACGCCAAAATCCACGCCCGCCAGGCACGCCCCTGGATTGACAGCCAACAAGAGCATGGTTGGCAAGACCCATTCACCATCGCCGCCATTGGCGACCTGCAATGGCGCGTGCACGGCACCGAAGCCATTCTTGCCAAAGCCGGCAAGGCGGTCGACCTGGCCCTGGCCGAGCCGAACGAAGACACCGTGGCCCACGCCTCGCTGGTCGTTGCCCAGGCCAAAGTGCTGTCGGCCGAAACCGCCTTGCTCGCCAGCAGCAAACTATTCGAACTCGCCGGCACTCGCTCGGTGACCGCCAAGCACAACCTCGACCGCTTCTGGCGCAATGCGCGCACCCACACCCTGCACGACCCGGCCCGCTGGAAATACCACCTGATCGGCAACTTCGTGCTCAACGGCGTGAAGCCCGCCCGCCACGCCTGGAACTGAGGAGCCTGACCCATGACCGCACTGAATCACGCGCGCCAACTGCTGGAAAGCACCCGCCGCACGGTTGAGCGAAGCGATGACCCCTACGTGATCAGCCGCTTCGGCGATTGGCAGATCCGCGTCGATGTGGCCGCTGCCTTGCTTGAGCGCGCCGCCACCGACCCAAGCCCGGTGGCCCTCACCGAAGCGCAGATCGCCGCCGCCGAAGCGCTGATTTTCGCCAGCAATGCCGAGTTCGAACTCACCGGCCAGCGCACCGCGCTGCCGCCCAGCCTTGATGATCCGTTGCGCAGCAAATACCAGATCGTTGGCAACTACCACCTCAACGGAGCGCTTTGATGTCCCGTGAAATTCGCTTGAATGCCTTCGACATGAACTGCGTCGGCCACCAATCGCCCGGGCTGTGGGCGCACCCGCGTGACCGTTCGTGGCAGTACAAAGACCTGGAGTACTGGACCGACCTGGCCAAAATCCTCGAACGCGGCAAATTCGACGGGTTGTTTATCGCCGACGTGCTGGGTATTTACGACGTGTACAACGGCAACGGTGACGCGGCGATTCGCCAGGCGGCGCAGGTGCCCGTCAATGACCCGCTGTCGTTGATCGCGCCGATGGCACTGGTCACCGAACACCTGGGTTTCGGCCTGACCGCCTCGTTGTCGTTCGAGCACCCGTACCCGTTTGCCCGCAGGCTTTCCACCCTCGATCACCTGACCAAGGGTCGCGTCGGTTGGAACATCGTCACCTCGTACCTGGAAAGCGGCGCCAAGAACCTCGGCCAGAAAGCCCAGACCGAACACGACGCACGCTATGACTACGCCGAGGAATACCTGGAGGTTTGCTACAAACTCTGGGAAGGCAGCTGGGAAGAGGGCGCGGTATTGCGTGATCGCGAGCGCCGAATTTTCAGCGACCCGAGCAAAATCCACGAAATCCGTCACGTTGGCAAACACTTCCAGGTGCCCGGTATTCATCTGTGCGAGCCGTCGCCGCAGCGCACGCCGGTGCTGTACCAGGCTGGTGCGTCCAGCCGTGGCAAGCAGTTCGCCGCCGAGCAGGCCGAGTGCGTGTTTGTCGCGGCGCCGTCCAAGGTGTTGCTGAAAAAGACCGTGGCCGATATCCGCCGCCGTGCCGCAGAAGCCGGGCGCGACCCGAAGAAAATCCTGATTTTCAACTTGCAGACGGTGATCGTCGGCGAGACCGACGCCAGAGCCAAGGCCAAGTTTGACGAGTACAAATCCTACGTCAGCTACGAAGGCGCGATGGCACTGATCTCTGGCTGGACCGGTATCGACTTCAGCCAGTTCAAACCCGATGAACCGCTCAAGCACGTGCACACCAACGCCATTCAGTCGGCGGTGGAGGCCTTCTCCACGGCGGACCCGAACAAAGTCTGGACGCCCAACGAACTGGCCGACTGGGTTGGCATTGGCGGCTTTGGCCCATTGTTTGTCGGTGGCCCTGAAACCGTGGCCGACCTGCTGCAGGAATGGGTCGAGGAGACTGACGTGGACGGTTTCAATCTGGCCTATGCGCTGACCCACGAAACCTTTATCGACGCCGTGGACCTGTTGGTGCCGGAGCTGCAAAAGCGCGGCGTGTACAAGACCGAATACGCCCAGGGCACCTTGCGCGAGAAGTTGTTCGGCGATGGCGCACGGCTGGCGCCGAATCATCCGGGTGCCGGTTACAGAGATCTCAAGGCCAGCGCTCTATAACTGAACAAACCCAATCCATGTGGGAGCTGGCTTGCCTGCGATAGCGTCGGGTCAGCTGGAAATGTGCCGACTGACACACCGTTATCGCAGGCAAGCCAGCTCCCACAGTAGAACTGTATTGATCCAAATAACTCAGCCAGCGGACCACCGCACGCACATCACTTTAATAGGAGCATCACCCCTATGAGCGTGCACGAACTCAAACGTCCGCTGGGCCTGGAATGGCCCGCCGAACTGCTCGGCAACCTGTCCGAGCCTTTGGAACACCTGCGCCACTGGGCGCAAATCACGCCGTTGCAGACGGCCCTGCGCCACAAGCGCCAGGGCCAGTGGTATGCCTGGCGGTGGATTGACGCCTTGCGCGACGTCGAGCGCCTGGCCGATGGGTTGCGCCAGCATGGCTTTGGCGAGCAGTCGCGGCTGGCCCTCAGCGGCGCGTTCGAGCCGAACCTGCTGTTGTTGGCGTTGGCTGCGCAATCGGTCGGCGGGCAGGTGGTGACCCTGGCCGATGACCTCGAGCCCGAAGTCCTTTACCAACAGCTGTGGCGTATTCGCCCGACCCATTCGTATGTGCAGGACCGCCGGCAAGTGCGGCACTGGGCGTCTGCCAATCGACTGGATTTCGCCCAGTTGCTCGGCCCGCTGGACCCGGCGCAGCACTTGCAGCGCTGGTGGCAACCCTCTGGCGAAACCGCGTTGTGGAGCGAGGAGGGCACTCACTGGCAGGGCGGGTTGGCTGTGGTGCTGGAGCAGTGGCTCAACAGCGGCCATGGCCTGGCGTTTCCGGAAAACCTCGCCTCGGCCCGACGCGATCGCAGTGAAGTCGCTCCGACCGGCCTGCTGTTATCACCTGAGCGTTTGCACCACCTGGCCGACGACATCGAAAGCCGCCTCGCGCCCCACGGTACCTGGCGCCGACGCCTGTGCGACTGGGCCATCGCCCACCCGCAAAGTGGCCTGCGCCGCTTGCTGAAAAACCGCGTGCGCAGGCTGCTGGGCTTTCAGCGTCTGTCCTACATCTGGCAACCGCTTAAATCCAAGGCCGAGCCGACATGGCTGGCCGAATTCAAACGGGACATCGCATGAGCCAGGCCATTCTCCAGGTGCGCGACATCTCGTTGTCATTCAAGGGCGTCAAGGCGATCAATGCCTTGTCGTTTGACGTGCAGCGCGGCGAGATTTGCGCGCTGATCGGGCCAAATGGCGCCGGCAAGAGTTCGTTGCTCAACGTGCTTAACGGTGTGTACCGCTTTGACGCCGGCGAGATCGTCTTTGAGCAACAACACTTCCACCGCATCGACCCATTGGGCGCGGCGCGTCGAGGCATTGGCCGCACCTTCCAGAACAACGCGCTGTTCAAAAAGATGAGCGTGCTCGACAACATCCTCACCGGCCTGTCGCGGCATATGCGCAGCACCTTTATCGAACAGGCCCTGGGTTTGCCGCGCGCCCGGCGTGAGGCCGAGGCCTTCCGCCTGCGTGCCCAGGGCATCCTCGAATTCCTGGAGCTACAAGCCCACCGCGACGTGCTGGTGGGCAACCTGTCCTACGGCCTGCAAAAACGTGTGGAGTTGGGCCGCGCGTTGATCGCAGGCCCCAGCCTGCTGCTGCTCGACGAACCCATGGCCGGGATGAACGCCGAAGAAAAACACGAAATGGCGCGCTTCGTCGCCGACGTGAACCGCGACCTGGGCACCACCGTGGTGTTGATCGAGCACGACATGGGCGTGGTCATGGGCCTGTCCGACCATGTGGTGGTGCTCGACTACGGGCGCAAGGTCGGCGACGGCACGCCCGCCGAGGTTCAGGCCAACCCCGAAGTGATCAGCGCCTACCTGGGAGTCGCACACTGATGACGTTCTTTTTCGAAACCCTGCTCGGCGGCTTGCTCGCCGGCACCCTGTACTCGCTGGTCGCCATCGGCTTCGTGCTGATCTACAAGGCCAGCGGCGTGTTCAATTTCGCCCAGGGCTCGATGCTGCTGTTCGCCGCGCTGACCTTCGTCAGCCTGCATGACCAAGGCGTGCCGTTCGCCCTGGCGCTGCTGCTGACGGTAATCGTAATGGTCGTCGGTGCCTTGCTGATCGAACGTCTGGTGTTGCGCCCGTTGGTGAACCGTTCGCAGATCACTCTGTTCATGGCCACGCTGGGCCTGTCGTTCATTATCGAAGGCCTGGCCCAGGGCTTGATGGGCTCGCAGGTGCGCGCGCTGGATTTGGGCATCGACGACGTGCCGCTGTTTGTCGGGCCACTGATGCTCAGCCAGTTTGATCTGATTGCCGCCGCGGCGGCGGTGGTGCTGGTCACGGTGTTGGCGTTGCTGTTCAACAAGACCCGCATCGGCGTGTCGTTGCGCGCGGTGGCGGATGACACCACGGCGGCGCTGTCCATCGGCATCAACCTCAACCGTATCTGGCAGATCGTCTGGGCCGTGGCCGGTGTGGTCGGGCTGGTGGCGGGGCTGCTGTGGGGCGCGCGCCAAGGTGTGCAGTTTTCGCTGTCGCTGGTGGTGCTCAAGGCCTTGCCGGTGCTGATCATCGGCGGCTTTACCTCGATTGGCGGGGCGATTGTCGGCGGGCTGATTGTCGGCGCGGCGGAAAACCTCGCCGAGGTGTATATCGGCCCACTGATCGGCGGCGGCATCACGCCGTGGTTCGCCTACGTACTGGCCCTGGCCTTCCTGTATATCCGTCCCGCCGGCCTGTTCGGCGAGCGCGCCATCGAGCGAGTCTGAACCCATGTCGATTCCTGTCGTTCAACAAACCGCACCGTTGGTGTTGATCCAGCGACGCGTGCCCTGGGGCCTGATCGGCCTGTTGGCGCTGGCCTTTGTTGTCGTGCCGCTGTGGGGCAATGACTATTGGCTCAATGCAATCCTCGTCCCGTTTCTGGTGCTGTCACTGGCCGGGCTGGGCTTGAACCTGCTGACCGGCTACACCGGGCAAACCTCGGTGGGCGCGGCCGGTTTCATGGCTGTCGGCGCGTTCGCCACCTACGGGTTTTTGCTGCGTCTGCCGGCGCTCGGTTTGCCGGTGGCGCTGCTCGGCGGTGGGGTGATCAGCGCGTTGGTGGGGCTGTTGTTCGGCCTGCCCAGTTCGCGGATCAAGGGTTTTTACCTGATGGTCACCACGTTGGCCGCGCAGTTTTTTCTGGAGTGGCTGTTCGTCAAATTCCCCTGGTTCTACAACTACGGCTCCTCCGGCACCATTTCTGCGCCGCAACTGGCGCTGTTCGGCCATGACCTCAACACGCCGCTGGGGCGTTACCTATTGACGCTGGTCACGGTGTTGCTGCTGACCTGGACCGCCGTCAACCTGGTGCGCAGCCAGGTCGGCCTCAACTGGATGGCGATCCGCGACATGGACACCGCCGCCGCCGTGGTCGGTATCCCGGTGGTGCGTTACAAGCGCCTGGCGTTCGCCGTCAGTTCGTTCTACTTAGGCATTGCCGGTGCGCTGTGGGCCTTCGCTTACTTGGGCACTGCCAGCGCCAGCAGCTTTGATATCAACCGCTCGTTCCAGATCCTGTTCATCATCATTATCGGCGGCATGGGCAGCATCGCCGGCAACTTTGTCGGCGCGGCGTTTATCAGCCTGCTGCCGATTTTCCTCAGCCATGCCGGGCAGGCCTTGTTCGGCGGCTCGGTGGATGCGGGGCAATTGCAGAACCTGCAAAAAATCATCTTTGGCGTGTTGATCATCGTGTTCCTGATCAAGGAACCCGAGGGGTTGATTCGTCTGTTGCACAACCTGCGTGACCGTCTGCGGCAGTGGCCGCTGCGCTTCTAACATTCCCTCAAGAGAATCCAATATGCGTGCAACCTTGAAACGTTCCCTGGTCGGCGCCGCCTTTGCGCTGGCCGCCTTGGCGGGCACTGTGCCCCAGGCGACGGCCTCGCCCGACCAGCAATTCATTCCCCTGGCCACCTACCGTGTGGGCGCGTACGCCTCCAGCGGCGTGCAGGTGTGGGCCGGGATGATCGACTACCTGCGTTATATCAACGAGGTCGAAGGCGGCATCAATGGCGTGAAACTGGTGTGGCAGGAATGCGAAACCGAGTGGACGGCGGAGAAGGGCATCGAGTGCTACGAGCGCTTCAAGAATGGCCTGGATGGCGCGCCGGTCGCGGTCTATCAACCCAATGGCGCCCCGGCGGCGTACGCGCTGAGTGAGCGTGCCGAGGTGGACAAGGTCCCGCTGATCACCCTCGGTTACGGCCGTACCGAAGCCACCGACGGCACGGTGTTCCCGTACAACTTCCCGGTGATGCTGACCTTCTACAGCGAAGCCTCAACCCTGGTGAACTACATCGCCCAGCGCGAAGGCGGTTTCGACAAACTCAAGGGCAAGAAGATCGCCACGGTCTACCACGACTCGGCCTACGGGCGCGAAACCCTTGGCCCGCTGAAGTTGCTGGCAGAGAAATACGGCTTTGAAAATATCCAGATTCCGGTGGCCGATCCGGGTAATGAACAGTCGGCGCAATGGCGCCAGGTCCGCCAGGCGAACCCGGACTGGGTGTTCCTGCGCACCTGGGGCGTATCCACGCCGGTAGCGGTGAAAACCGCCGCGCGTTTTGGCTTCCCGGTCGACCATATCATCGGCGATATCTGGGCCAGCTCCAGCGAAGACGTACTGCCTGCCGGTGCGTCCGCCAAAGGCTATCTGGCGCTGACGCCATACCCGGCCGGTGCCGACTTCGAGATCCACAAACGCCTCAAGCAGTCCATCCTCGACAAGGGCCACAGTGACCTCAAGGACCTGAAAAACTTCGGCAGCGTCTACTACAACTCCGGCCTGGTGAACGCCGCCGTGGCCGTGGAAGCGATCCGCACCGGCCAGGCCAAATTCGGCAAGCGCCCGCTCAACGGCGAAGAAGGCCGTTGGGGCCTGGAACACTTGAACATCGACGACGCGCGCTTGAAGGACATGGGCTACCTGGGCCTGATGCAGAACCTCAAACTGTCGTGCCGCGACCATGAAGGCGGCGGTTCGGCGCGGGTGCAGCAATGGGACGGCGCCAACTGGACGCTGATCAGCGACTGGATCGCCGCCGACCGCGCGTTGCTGCGCCCATTGATTGACGAAAAATCCGCCGCGTTCGCCAAGGAAAAAGGCCTGACGCCGCGCACCTGCACCGGGGATGAATAACTCATGAGCCAACCCGCCGCCGAGTCCGCCAGCCAAGCGCTGTTGACGGTCGATGACATCGAAGTGATTTATGACGGCGCAATCCTGGCGGTGGCCGGGGTGTCCTTGAGCGTGCCCAAGGGCGCCATCGTTGCCTTGCTCGGCGCCAATGGCGCCGGCAAAAGCACCACGCTCAAGGCGATCTCGGGGCTGGTGCGTGCCGAACGGGCCGAGGTCAGCCGGGGCGTGATCGAATACGCCGGCCGCGACCTTGCCGGCATCGACCCCAGCCAGCGCGTGCGTGAGGGCATGGTCCATGTGTTGGAGGGCCGGCATGTGTTCGGCCAGCTGACGGTCGAAGACAATCTGCGCAGTGGCGGCTTTGTGCGGCGCCTGAGCCGCAAGGCCATGGAGCATGACCTGGAACGCATCTACGCCTGGTTTCCACGCCTCAAGACCAAGCGCCACACGCGTGCCGGGCTGACATCCGGCGGCGAACAGCAGATGGTCGCCATCGGCCGCGCGTTGATGACGCGGCCCACCCTGGTGCTGCTCGACGAGCCTTCGATGGGCCTGGCACCGATGATCGTGCAGGAAATTTTCGCGATCATCGCCCAGCTCAACCGTGAGCAGCAGGTGAGCTTTTTGATCGCCGAGCAGAACATCAACGTCGCGCTCACCTATGCGTCCCAGGGCTACGTGCTGGATACTGGGCGGGTGGTCTTGGGTGGCAGCGCCGCTGAACTGCGGGCGCGCGGCGATTTGCACGATATTTATCTGGGTAAACAGTAAGGGCGAATGTGCATGACTGAATCCACCCGCAACGCTGATGTCTTGATCATCGGCGGCGGCCTGAGCGGCACGATGTTGGCCGTGCAATTGCTGCGCCTGCCTGGGCAGCGTCGCATCCTGGTGATTGAGCCCCGCGCTGAACTGGGCCGAGGCGAAGCCTACAGCGCGGTCGAGCTGGGCCACACCTTGAACGGCAACGCCGCGCGCATGAGCGTCGACCCGGATAACGCCGACGACCTGACCCAATGGCTCACCGACTACATCGGCGCCGGTGGGTGGCCGCAGGCGCACCAGCAAGCGGTGCCGATCAGTGAGCTGTTCCCGCCGCGCGGGATCTTTGGGCTGTACGCGCAGCAGCGGCTGGCCGAAGCCAAGGCGTTGTCGGCTTCGACGGTGGAGCATGTGCGTGGCGAGGTCATCGACCTGCACGTGGATGAGAGCGCCACAGTACTGACACTCGATAACGGCCAGCAACTGCGCGGCGCCTTCGCGGTATTGGCCACCGGCATGTTTCCCGCAGCGCGTACGCCGCAGACCGACTCCAGCGGCTTGAACGCGGCAGCCGTGGACCCGTGGGATGTGCAGGCGATGACCCTGATCGACCCGCAATCGACGGTACTGATCATCGGCTCCGGGCTGACCATGGTGGACGCCGTGGTGTCGTTGGAGCAGGCCGGCCATCGTGGCCCGATCGAGATTTTTTCGCGCCACGGGCTGCTGCCGCATGTACGGCGCCAGCCCCCGGGCTGGGTGGATTTTCTCGCCGAGGACCATCGCCTGCGCAGCCCGAGGCAATTGCTGCGCGAGGTGCGCCGCCAATGCCGCAGTGCGCTGCAGCAAGGCATCGATTGGCAGGCGCCGCTGGACACCGTGCGCGCGCATGTTGCCCGTTTGTGGAGCCAGGCCAGCGACGTCGAAAAACGCCAGTTCGTGCGCCATGTACGGCCGTGGTGGGAAAGTCATCATCACCGTTCGCCGCCGTTGAGCGCGCAATTGGTGGCACGGTTGCAGGACGAAGGGCGGTTGCGCATTCAGGCAGCATCGTTCAAGGGCCTGGTGGCTTCGGACGGCGGTGTGACTGTCCGCGTGCGTCGTCGCGGCGAGCAGGAGGTGACGCAGGTGTCGGGGGCGGCGTTGATCAATTCCAGTGGCATTGAGTACGACTGGCGCCGCGTGGCCCGGCCGTTGCCCCAGCAGTTGCTCAAGCGTGGGTTGATCCAGCCCGGGCCATTGGCGTTGGGGATTGCGGCGGACGTATCGGGCGCTGTGCTGGATGCCGAGGGCAATGTCAGCCGCCGCCTGTTCGCCATGGGCCCGCCGTTGCGTGGGATGTGGTGGGAAAGCACAGCGGTGACCGACGTGGCGATTCAAGCCAAGGCGTTGGCGTTGAAGCTGACAAATATCTAATGTGGGAGCGAGTTCAGCCGGCAGACTTCTGTGCTCTGTTTTTTTGTGGGAGCTGGCTTGCCTGCGATGCAGGCAACTCGGTACATCAGCCATAAGCCGTTGATGCCATCGCAGCGGTGCGGCGATCCGACAAGCCCGCTCTCACAGTTGATCGGCGTTTCAACTTCCAATCTTCACGAAACCAGGCTTGAGGCCAAACACTTCCACCCCCTGCGCGGTTGATTGCCCGGTGGTGACCTTCACCCGCTCCACCGGTTGATCCATCGTCGCGCGGTACTCCACGGTCATGTCAGCGCGGTTGATCGCCTGGCTGGGAACCACAATCGCCTGCGCGTTGTTGTAGGTGACGATGGTCAACCGCGCACTCATGCCCAGCCGCACGCGTTGCAATTGCTGCGGTGTCAGTTTGGGAATCGACAACGTCACCGGAAACTGCGCGCTGCCCTGGCTGTCGCTGGCAATCGCCAAGCCACTGACCACGCTCACGGAGCCGGTCAGCCGCTCACCGTCGAAGCCATCGCCCATCACTTCCACCGCCTGGCCCTGGTGCAGCTGGTTGATGTCCAGCTCCGACACCTTGGCGACGATTTTCAGCCGTTCGATGTTCGCCAGGCCGAACAGCACCTGGCCCTGACTGACTTTGCTGCCGGCCTGCACCGGCGCGTTACTGTTGCCACCGCCCGGCGTCGACGTATTGCTGCCGGGGGCGGGCACCACGATGCCGGAGAACGGCGCCTTGACCTCCTTGCCATCGAGCAGCTTGTGCAGGGCGTCGTACTTGACCGTGGCATTGGTCAGTTCCATGTCGGCGATCTGCTTGTATTCGCCCTGGCCCTGGCTCTGCGCCTGCTGCAGTTCACTGCGGGCCGAGGCGAGGTCCAGTTGCTGCTGCTGAGTCTGTTGTTTGAGGTCGTCCAGTTCGTTGCGCGGAATGATGCCGCGCTTGAACAGGTTTTCGCTTTCGGTGAGTTTGCGCTGGGTGTTGCCGGCGGTCATTTCGGCAGTGCGCAGGCTGCGGCGTGCACGGCTGACGGCGGGGCTGCTGTCCCAGTCTTGCATCTCTTGCACGGTGCGCCGGGCCTTGAGCTGGGCGGACAACGCGTCGCGCAGTTGTACCTCGAGGGTGGCCGGGTCCATGCGCAGCAGCACCTGGCCGGCGTCGACACGCTGGCCTTGCTCGACCAGGTTGTCCAGCACGTTGCCGTCGAACGGCGCCGTCAGGGTGACGGTGGACTCGGGTTCGATCTTGCCCACCAGGCCGATCTGGTGCACGAGTGCGTCGGGTTTCACCGCCAGCCACTGCTCGGCCGTCTGGGCTTGCCCGGCGTCACTGCGATGGCTGAGCACGGCAATGCCTGCGCCGGTCAGCAGCACGACCAATACAGCGCCCAGCAGGCGTTTTTTATCAGTAGTCATTGAGGGCGATTTCCCAACTTTCCAGCGTCATGCCCAGCGTCAGGTCGAGCTGGGTCTGGGCGTTCAAATAAGCGATCAGTGCATTGAGCTGCGCGTTCTCGGCGTTGCGCAGGTCGGTCTCGAAACTCAACACCTGAAAGTTGGTGGAGCGCCCGGCACTGAGTTTTTCCCGTTCGATTTCGATCTTGCGCCGCGACAGCTCAACAGCGCGCTGGGAGATTTCATATTGGCGCCAGCGGGTGCCGAGGTCGCGCACCACGTCATTGACGTTGCGTTCCAGCTCCTGACGCGCATCGGTGATACGGATCTCCTGGTCCTCTACGTTGACCCGCGCGCGCACTTCGGCCTGTCGCGTGCTGATGTCACCGATAGGGATTTGCACCTGCACGCCAGCGTAGCTGTTCCACGTGCGGTTGTTGCCGTTGCCGTTGCCGATGCCATTGCCGTTGTCGTTGTTGCTGTAGGCATCGCGGATCTGGTTGGCCCCGGCCACCAGGTCGACCTGCCAGCGCCCGGAATCCTTGGCGATCACCAGGTTGAGGTCGGCCTGCTGGCTGCCCAGCAAGGCGGCGAGGTATTCCGGCTGTTGGGTCTGCGCCAGGTTGAAGGCCTGGCGCTTGTCGATGGTCATTGGCCTGGCCTCCAGCGCCTCGCTGGCGCGGATGGGCGTCGACAGGTCCAGTGCCAACAGGCGCAGCAGGGCCAGGCGGCTGGTATCGAGCTGGTTCTGCGCTTCTTCGACGCCGAGTTGTTGGGTGGCGATGTCCGCTTCGGTCTGCACGATTTCGAACTCGGCCATGCGGCCTGCGCTGATCAATGCCTTGTTCACCTCCAGCAGCGTGTTGGAGCGTTTGAGCGCATCCTGGACGATGCTCAACTGCTCCTGGGCGCGCAGCAGTTCGCGGTACGTGGCGATGATCTGGCTGATGGTCTGCGCCACGGTAGCCTTGAGGTTGAGCCGATTGGCCTGTTCCGACAGGCGCGACAGGCGCAACGGCGCGGTGGTGGCCTCCCAGCCGGCGCCGCGCGCCAGCGGCTGGATGAGCGCCAGGTCGAGGCCGTCACTGCGGTAGCGGCCGGCGCGATCGGCGTTGTTCAGTTGCTGGGTCCAGGCCATGCTCAGCCGCGTGCCGTATTCGCCGAGCAAGGTGGCGTTCGGGGCCAGGTTGGCGTTGCGTGAGTTATCGGCGGTGCCGCGACTTTGGCGGTAATAACTGTTGAGCGTGAGCTTGGGGTTGAACACATCTTCGGCCACGCGCAGGTCGAACTTCTGCGCCACCCGTTGCAGGTACGCGCTGCGGATCGCCGGGTTGTTGCGCAAGCCCAGGTACACCGCATCACCCAGGGTCAGGGTGGTGACCTGGGCATTCAACGACACACCGCGCTCGTAACCGCTGCGGGTGCTGCTGGGGGCGGACGGGTTGATCACCACGTCGCCAGCCATGGCCGGCAGGCTTGCGATCAGCAGTAACAGCGGCCATTTATTCATCACGCAAGGCCTCCACCGGCTGCAGCCGCGAGGCGGACACCGCCGGGTAGATGCCAAAGAACAAGCCCACCAGCAACGTACTGCCCACCCCGAGGGGCAGGGCGGCGGCGGCCAGGGCAAACGCCCAGCCCGACAGCCAGGCGTAGAGCCAGGCGGCGCTCATGCCCAGCACCGCGCCGCAAAGTGCGCCGACGGCCGTCAGGGTCACGGCTTCGAGCAGGAACAGGTTGCGGATGTCACGCTGACGCGCACCCAGGGCCATGCGGATGCCAATCTCACGGCGGCGCTCCGAGACATTCATCAGCATCACGTTCATCACACCGACGCCGCCGCCTACCAGCGAGATCGCACCCAGCGCCAGCAACAAATAGGCGAACGTGCGGCTCTGCCGGGTCATGCCATCGATCATTTGCTGGGGCACCTGGATGTCGACATCGTGGTCGGTGAGTTGGCGTTTCAAGGCGCTGGAGGCGTCGCGGGCGATGCGTTCCATGTCCTGGCCCGGCGTAGCGCGGATAATCACGTTGCCGATCTGCGGCGTCGGGTAGATGCGGCGCATGCCTTCGGCGGGGATGAACAGCGATTCGTTGGCCTGCACTGGCATGAGCATGGCGCGGGCCTGGTTGTGCAGGATGCCCACTACCAGAAACAGGTAGTCGTTGATGCGTATGCGGTCGCCCGGTTTCAGCGGATCGCCCGGCATACCCAGGGCTTGAGCGAGCTGGTCGCCGATCACGGCGTAGGTTTCACTGGCGTCGAAAGGCGAAAGAAATCGCCCGTCGCGCACCACCAGGCGCATGGCGTCCTTGATATCGGCTGTGGTGCCGACCAGGTTGGCGTTAGCCGTGCGGCCGTGGAACACGATGGGGCCACCGAACACACTGAGGGCACCGATATGGGCAATGCCCGGCACGGTGTCGCGCACGGCCTCAAGGTCGAGGCTGGCGCGCATCGGGGCGCTGCTGTTGCCTTTGGGCGGAAACTGGGCGACCAGGGTGTCGGTGCCCATGTCCTTGAAAATCATCGCGGCATCCACCGCCGCGTTATGGCCGATATTGATCAAGGCCACCACCGATGAACTGCCGATGACGATGCCCAGCAGCGCCAGGACCGAGCGCTTGCCCAGGGTGCGCAGGCTCACGAACGCTTCGTGCAGCAGTTGGCTCAGGCTCTGCTCGACCCGCAAGCTCATAGGCGCCCGGCCTCATGCACCACGCCATTGCGCACCAGGATCTTGCGCTCCAGGCGCTCGGCGATATGCGGGTCATGGGTGACGATGATCAGGGTCACTTGCTGCTCGCGGTTGAGGCCCAGAAGCAGATCCATGATTTCCTGCGCCGTGGTGCTGTCGAGGTTGCCGGTGGGTTCGTCGGCAAGAATCACCGAGGGTTTGCCGACCAGCGCGCGCGCAATTGCCACGCGTTGACGCTGGCCGCCGGAGAGGTCGGCGGGGCGATGGTGGGCGCGCTCGGCCAGGCCGACCTGTTCCAGCATGCGCAACGCTTGCTCCACCGACTCGTGGCGCGACACGCCGCGGTAACTCAAGGGCAGGGCGACGTTGTCCAGGGCGCTGAGGCGCGGCAGCAGGTTGAAGCTCTGGAACACGAAACCGATCTGCTGATTGCGGATCGCCGCCAGCTCGTCGGGGCTGGCGCTGAAAATATCGTGGCCGGCGAAGTGGTATTGGCCGCAGTTGGGCAAATCCAGCAGGCCGAGGATATTGAGCAGGGTACTTTTGCCGGAGCCGGAGGCGCCGAGAATGCCGCAACTGTCGCCGCTGGCGATGGACAGGCACACATCATTGAGGATGTTCAGTTCCTGGCCGGCAAGCTGATAGCGTTTGCCGATGCCTTGCAGGGAGATCAAGCCTGGGTGCGCGGGGGTCTCTGTCATCATGACTACGCCTGCAGTCTCGACGGTGCCGCTTGCGCCCGGTAAATCCTTGTAACAAGTTCGGGAGCTGCCTGGTACGCGTCACGGACTGGTTTTATTTCTTGTTTTTAAAATATTGTTTGAATAGTAACCGCGTTCCATGCGCTTCGCCAGCCATGGATGTAGAGCGGTTTTACCCTTTGAAACGATTTTATCGCGCGTGCGTTCGAGCGACTCGCGATCCTCCCGGCGAGTCGCAGAAGTCCCGGTTATACAGGCTTTTAGATGGATAGCGCAGTGTCAGTACTTGCTTTCGAAGGGCCGCCCCGGTATAAAAAATCAAATTATTTTTTAAAACAATATTTCCCCCGTGGAACTCCTATGGTCGCGAAGAAACTCAGCGCTCCAAACGTTACCAAGACTCGACTGCTGGATGCGACAGAGGCTCTCTTCATCAAGTACGGCTACGACGCCGTTCTGCTCCGGCAGATTACCGAGCGCGCCCAGGTGAACCTGGCCGCCGTGAACTATCACTTCGGGGACAAGGATTCCCTGATGAAAACCCTGCTGATGCAGCGCCTGGAGCCGCTCAACGAGCAGCGCCTGGAGCTGCTCGCGCGCTGTGAAGCCGAATCCGATGGGCCCCTTGATTGCGATACCTTGCTTGGCGTGCTGTTCGCCCCGGCCATGGGCCTGGAGCGCAGTGACCCGGCCAGCGGGGAAGGGCGCTCATTCATTCGCTTCCTGGGTCGGGTTTACAGCGACACCTCGCCGTTTATCCAGGAATACCTCAAGGTTCATTACCAGCCGGTGTTCCAGCGTTTTTTTGAGGCGTTTGCGCTGGCCTTGCCGGACCTGCCCCGCAATGAGCTTGGCGTGCGCCTGCAATTTGCCCTCAAGGCGATTTCCGGGGTGATGGCGGGGACGGAACTGCGCCTGCTGATGAACTCCATGAGCCTGGGCCGCCCGGCCACGGACGCCGAGGTAATGGCCAAGTTGATCACGCTGGTGTCGGCCGCGATTCGTGTGCCGCAGCAAAGCGCTGAGGCTGAAACCGCGTTGGCCAAGGTGCTGGATACCCAGCGCGCCATTCGTGAACAAGCGATTGCGCCCGCGACCAAGGCCGCGCGATAAGCCTTTATTCAGGGCAAAAAAAAGCCCGCTGGGGCGGCGGGCTTGATGTGCAACGTTTGTAACGGATGAGGCTTCACCCTACGTCTGCGGATGTGAATAAATCGTGAAAAAAATGTAAGAAAATGGGTGGGTAACAACAGATTGTCGATCCTGTTGTTGCCTGTCGGATTTTTCCTGCAAGCCTACCATTCGTCGCCACTGTCAGTTCTGACAGTAGATTCGATGACTGCCCCAAGCGCCTCATTCACCTTGCCCGTCGCGCCGTTTCAGCGCGCTAAACCAGCAAGGTATGGCCATGACCACTCCCACTGAAGAACTGTCTCCACCGCCTTATTCGGTCTACCCTGCTGTCCGATTGGCTGAGGCGCTTTACCCGGAAACCGCGACCTGGGGTCTGGGCCAGCGCGAAACCGACCCCTACGCGCTCTTTACCTTCGAGAACTGGTACGCGGCCACCGTCAACGATCTTTACGCGATCTACTGGCGCGATTCGAGTATTGCGGTGGCCTCGGCTGTCGTCACCAAGGTGGCTGATCGCTACAACCTGGCCATCCCCAAGACCAAGATTCCGGAAGGTGAATTCCCGGTGTTCGGCCAGGTCACGCGCGCTGCCAGCGGTCAATTGGTGCGCTCCCTTCCTGAAACCTACCTGGTCAAAACCAAGCGTCCCGGAGGCCTCACGTTCTGGGCTGCGGAGCAATTCCACAGAGGCTTGATCCTGTCGGTTGAGGGGTTCCCGGCGGGTTCGATCCTCAATCCCGGCAACATTACCGGCGGGTTGTGGTGCCTGATTACCAAGTACGAAAACATCCGCAAGAACGACACCATCACCGTCGCCTACGGCGCCACCACCATCGACCATGTTGTCAGCCCCGACGAGGCTGCCGGGCCGGGACCGATCCGGGTTTTTATCAGCCCGTCGGTTATCCAGGCAGGCAACCTGTACGGCGCGGTAGGCGTGCAGTTCATGGTGCGCGATGTGGTGAACAACACCTCCGGCGAGAAGTACGCCTATTCCCGGCCCTACATCCTCAACAGTGAACTGGACCCCAACCTGCTGGACCCGCCGATCTTCACGGTCAACGACGTCGAAGCCTCCGTCGTTGATCTGGATCTGTCCAGCGCGGCACATTTCGCGGCGCTGGTCACCTTGCCGCGCAAGACGCCGACGCCGAGCCCGAGCAACCGCGTGGTGCTCATATTGGTGATCACCCAGGTTACCGAGTACGGCGAGTCAACCCGAACAATTCGCTTGCCGGCGGTGACCGACAGAAACCTGCGGGGCGAGAGCATTCCCATCGGCAACGGCGTATTCAGCTCGTTGATGGAGGCCAAGATCAGCCTGAGCTTTGAGTGGCAAACCGCTGGGGGTGTGGTGCTCAATCGCTCGGGCACCAGTGTGGTTCAAGTGGTCGGTACGCCAGCGCTGCGGCTGCTGGCGCCGGCTTTCGATAACAAAACGGGGCCCCAGATTGTCCTCGCCAGCAACTATCCGAGTGGCGCCGTTGTGGCCGTGGCGTATCAGGGCATGACTGAGGCGCAGATAATCAGGCTTAAATGGACCTTTGCCGATGGTACTGTCGCCAGTATTCCTGTGCAGGCCGGGGTCAGCAGCGGCCTGGTGCTGTTTTCCATCAGCGCCCAAATCCTCGCGCAAAGCCCAGGTCAGCTCATCAAGCTGTCTTATGAGGTGACGACGGGGACCAAGACACAATCTTCGGCTATTCAGGAGCTGACGTTTCAAGCCCAGGGCGGCGGGTTGACCGAGACGGTTGACGTCGGGATGGCCCCCCACGGGATCAGTATCACCAGCGATGGGCTGCGGGCTTTTGTAACCTGTCAGTTTAGCCATTCGGTTTCAGTGATTGATATCAAGGCGCGTAAAGTCATTTACACCCTCTTCAATGTGAACTCGGCGTTCCTGTCGGTGCTCAGTCCAGACAACCGGCGTCTGTATGTGGGCAATTTTGATGGGTCAAGTTACACCGTCATCGATACCTCCACGTACAGGATCCTTTCGACAGTTCAGATCGCGGGCGGCAACGACCTTTCGGGGCTCGCCATTACGGCGGATGGCTCGCGATTGTTTGTTGCCTGCACCCGAAATTCCTTCGTGTCGGTCCATGATGCCGCCTCGGGCGCCGTTCTGGGTCGGGTCTCCGTTGGGGTGAACCCGTTCGGCGTGGCGGTCAACCCGGAACAAACACAGGTGCTCGTCGCTTCAGCCTCGGTGTTGGATATCATCAGCGCCGGTACCCGCAATGCGCTCGTGGCGAGAATCAGCGGTACCAATCGGCCCGTGCAAATTGCCTTCAGTGCGGGCACGCCGGCGCGCTACGCCTATGTCAGTGACGTTGATGGCGTCCTGGTTGTGGACCTTATGAGTAACGTCATCATCCAGAAAATCACGGGTATCAATTGGGCGTGGGGCATCACGCGAAACCCGAATGCTCCGGAACTCTGGGTGGGCGGCGTGGGCCCTGGCGGCATTGGGTCCAATCGCGATTCGGTGTACATCATCAACACCAACACAAACCAGGTTTCTAAACGCCTCACCGGGTTCAGCAACGCTGCAAACATAGCCTTCTCGCCCGCCGCCGGCGTAGCACTGGTCGTCAATAATGGCTCGGACAGTGTGAGTTTCGTCCCGGTTTAAAGTCTTTGGTGCCTCACGTAACACGCACAGGACGTGCATGGGACAGCACTGCGTCAACGCAGGCTGTCCCTTTTTCGTTAACGCTTGCAACGACTTGCCGGCCTGGCGGCTCCCTGACGCCGTAAAACGGTCTCTACCATTTGTCGCTACTGTCAGTTCTGACAGTAGATTCGATGACTGTCCCAAGCGCTTCATCGACCTTGCCCGTCGCGCCATTTGCGCGCGTCCCAACCCAGCAAGGTGATGGCCATGACCACCCCCACTGAAGAACTCTCACCGCCGCCGTATTCGGTCTATCCGTCTGTTTCACTGGCTGAGGCCCTGTACCCGGAAACCGCGAAGTGGGGGCTGGGTCAGCGCGAAACCGACCCCAATGCGCTCTTTACCTTCGAGAGCTGGTACGCGGCCACCGTCAACGACCTTTACGCGATCTACTGGCGGGACTCGAGCATTGCGGTGGCCTCGGCCATCGTCACCAAAGTGACTGATCGCTACAACCTGTCCATCCCCAAGACCAAAATTCCGGAAGGCGAATTCCCGGTGTTCGGCCAGGTCAAGCGCGCTGCCAGCGGGCAATTACTGCGCTCCATGCCTGAAACTTACCTGGTGAAGACCAAGCGTCCCGGTGGCCTCACGTTCTGGGCATCCGAACAATTCCACAGAGGCTTGATCCTGTCGGTTGAGGGGTTCCCGGCGGGTTCGATCCTTAATCCCAGTAACATTACCGGCGGGTTGTGGTGCCTGATTACCAAGTACGAAAACATCCGCAAGAACGACACCATCACCGTCGCCTACGGCGCCACGACCATTGACCATGTGGTCAGCCCCGACGAGGCTGCCGGGCTGGGGCCGATCCGGGTTTTCATCAGCCCTTCGGTTATCCAGGCGGGCAACCCGTACGGCCCGGTGGGTGTGCAATTTATGGTGCGCGATGTGGTGAACAACACCTCCGGCGAGAAGTACGCCTATTCCCGACCCTACATCCTCAACAGCGAACTGGACCCCAGCCTGCTTGATCCGCCGATCTTCACGGTCAACGATGTCGAAGCCTCCGTCGTCGATCTGGACCAGTTCAGCGCGGCACGGTTTGCGGCGCTGGTCGCGTTGCCGCGCAAGACGCCGACACCGAGCCCGAGCAACCGCGTTGTGCTCACAGTGGTGATCACCCAGGTGACCGAGTATGGCGAGTCAACCCGTACGCTTCGTTTGCCGGCGGTCACCGACAGAAACCTGCGAGGGGAGACCATTCCTATCGGCAACGACGTGCTCAGCGCGCTGACGGATGCCACGGTCAGCCTAAGGTTCGAGTGGCAAACCGGCACGGGCTCGCCACTGGGACGGTCGGGCACCACTGTGGTCAGGGTGGTAGGCACGCCGACTCCCGATGTGTTGCCCTACCCAACACTCAACGGCGCTTCAAACACTGCGCAAGCGACGACAGTTGACCCGTTGGCCATTCAATACAACACCGGCGTGACAGTTAAATACCCTGGCATGCTCGCCACGGACAGCATCACACTGAGTTGGATTTATCAGGATGGCAGTCAATATCAAACAACCCTGAGTGGTCATGCGAGTGGCACCGTAGTGTTCGATCTGACGGCGGCTCAAGTGCTGCATAACAGTGTCAATAGCCGGGTGCAGTTGCAGTATTCGATTCAACGGGCTGGAAGAACAGCTCAGTCAACCGTTCAAACCGTCACAGTCGGTGCAATTGCGCCAGCCCTGTTGCCGACACCCACAATTAATCATCAAGCCAATGGAACGGTCATCGACTTGAACAACTTCGCGGGCAATGCTCAGTTGGCGTTGAGTCAATGGCCGTTAAGTAAAGCAGGCCAGCGTGTATGGATGACGTTGATAGGAGAGGGGCGATCGCAGGAGGTGCTGACGGATTATGTGGTCACGACTCACGATGCGATAAATGGCCTGGTGAATCAGGCAGTGCTGCGTAATGTTTTGACGGCGCTGCCGAGGAACTCCAGATTTCAAATTGAGACTCGAGTGGCCTACGATGGCGGCACGGACAAATGGCGAGCCGTAGTGTTTCCAACAGCGAGCTACATAATTAACGATTCGTGGACTGACGCTGTATCCAACTTTCCGGGTGGAAGCTATGGACCCTGGAGTACCGGTGCAGGTGCGGCGGGTGGTTACATGTCAGGCACAGGCTTTCAAGTTGTCACCGCACTCTGGCCGGCATCGAACGCGGGTGTCTTGTTCAATGCGGTGCGTAATTTCAACAGCGCTCACCGTTATCGGGTTGATGCAACTATTTATAATCAGTCGGGTTATAACGATCCGCTCCTGGCTATATTTGTGGCTGGGCAAACCCTCAAAGGCCCAGTCTCCATACCTCGGCAGCAATGGTATGTGCTGGATGCCGAGTTTGTCGGCAGTATGGGCGGTGCGGAAGTTGTGCTTTATAACTACCAGGCCAAAGGCGGCGGCAGTGGTGCGGAGGGTGGCAATGACTTTATCGTCAATTCGGTGCGCATCACCCGTCTGACCTGATCATCCGTCATGCTTGAGCGTGCGCCGGGACAGCGTTACTTAACCGTACGCTGTCCCTTTGCATTCTCGTCAAATCTTCCAGTGACTCGCCGTCTTGGCCAATCGCTGGCGCATGGCATCCACATTCGCCGCCAGTTGCAACGTCAACAACCGATACCCGTCCAGCGCATTCTGTACCGGCGCTTCCAGCGCCTCGTCATCCGTTGCATGCGTGGCAGGCCGTTCCAGCCGCTCGGTAAACCCCAGCTTCAATGCCCGCGCCATGCCCACTAACTGCACCCGAATCTGCCGGTGCTCCGCCTTCAACATCACCTGCACCCGCGCCATCGCCTGTTCATCGCGCGGGTCGGGCCGGGTATTGCCGAGAATCTCCAGGGTGCTGATGCACATGCGCAGATGCCGTTGGATCGCATCCAGTTCGGTCATGGAGATGCGCACTTCCTTGGACACCGACGGCATCAAGGAGCGCAACTGCAGCATTGCCGCATTCAAGCGGTTGAGCAGCTTCAAGTGTTCATCATCGGTGACCGACTGGCCGCTGATGATTCGGCTATAGATTTGCGCGCAGTCACGCAACGCGCTGGCCAGGTTGTAGCGCCACGAGTACACCGCGTACAGCGGCAGGGCGAAGGAGAACGCCAGCGCCAAGACGATGCCGATCAGAATGTCGACGGTGCGCCACAAGCCGTCGGATATCGGATTATCCCCGTGCCCCGCCACGATAAACACCGTGATCGCCGACAGCAGCGCGATGTAACCGCCCTTGCCGATGGCGTGATAGGAAAAGAACCCGCACACCACCGACATCAACAGATAAGTCAGCAGCGGCTGGCCGAAATAGGCCTGTTGCACCACCAGCAACAAGCCGACGCTGGCGCCGATCAAGGTGCCGTAAGCACGCTCCACAGCCTTTTTGCCGATATTGCCGTGGTGCTGCAAACCGCCGATCACGATCAGCATGGTCACCGAGGCCCACTCGCCGTGCGGCAGGTTGATGCCGGTGGTGAGCAAAATGGTGGCCAGCAAACCGATGGACACGCGCACAGCGTGGATCAGCTTGGCATGGCGATAGCGGCGGTAGGGGTCGAGCAAGGGGCGCAGCAGGCGCCGGGCGAACGCGGGCAAATGCAGGTTCATCGGTATAAACGTGGCCTCAGTAGTCAGTGCGAACGCGGTCTAAAGGGTGGGAGCGGGCTGGCTCGCGAATGCGCAGTGTCAGTCGAAACATCGTTGACTGATCAAGCGCCTTCGCGAGCAAGCCCGCTCCCACATTGTGAACTGCGCCATCGTTAGAAAATGTAGTCGGTGGTCAAGAAGCTTGAGTCACGGTTGCGCAGGATATCGCTGACCAGCGCCTTGTTGCTTTCCTGGAACTTGGTCGCCACCAGCGTGCGGATCGAGAACACGCGCAATGCGTCATGTACCGACAACGTGCCCTCGGCCGAGTTCTTGCGGCCGTTGAACGGGAACGTGTCCGGGCCGCGCTGGCACTGGGCGTTGATGTTGATACGGCCCACCTGGTTGGCAAACACATCTACCAGGCGCCCGACCTCCACGGCATTGGTGCCGAAGATACTCAGTTGTTGACCGAAGTCCGAGTCCAGCACGTAGTCGATCACCGTGCCCAGGTCACGATAAGGCACGATCGGCACCACTGGCCCGAACTGCTCTTCGTGGTACACGCGCATCTGCGGGTTCACCGGGTACAGCACCGCCGGGTAGAAGAACGAACCGCGGCTGGTTGCGCCATTGGCATTCACCACCTTGGCGCCATGCTGCGCCGCATCGGCCACCAGCGCGTTGAGGTAATCGACCTTGCCGACTTCCGGCAGCGGCGTCAGCGAGACGCCGTCTTCCCACGGCATGCCTGGCTTCAATGTCGCCAGCTTGGTGTTGAATTTCTCGATAAAGCGCTCGACGACATCTGCGTGCACAAACAGGATTTTCAGCGCAGTGCAGCGCTGGCCATTGAACGACAGCGAGCCGGTGACGGCCTCGTTGACTGCATTGTCCAGGTCCACCTCGGGCAGCACGATGCCAGGGTTTTTCGCGTCCAGGCCCAAGGCCGCGCGCAGACGGTGTGGTTTGGGGTGCAGCTTTTTCAAGTCGCTGGCGGCCTTGTTGGTGCCGATGAACGCGAAGATATCGATCTTGCCGCTGGCCATCAGCGCACTGACGGTTTCACGGCCACTGCCGTAGATCACGTTGATCACCCCGGCCGGAAAGCTGTCACGGAACGCCTCCAGCAGCGGGCGAATCAACAGCACGCCAAGCTTGGCCGGCTTGAACACCACGGTGTTGCCCATGATCAGCGCCGGGATCAGCGTGGTGAAGGTTTCGTTCAGCGGGTAGTTGTAAGGCCCCATGCACAGCGCCACGCCCAGCGGTACGCGGCGGATTTGCCCAAGCGTGTCCTGTTCCAGCTCGAAGCGGCTGCTGCGGCGGTCGAGTTCCTTGAGGGCATTGATGGTGTCGGTGATGTAGTCGCAGGTGCGGTCGAATTCTTTCTGCGAGTCCTTGAGGTTCTTGCCGATCTCCCACATCAGCAGCTTGACCACCGCGTCACGCTGTTCGCGCATGCGCCGCAAAAAGGCTTCCACATGCTGGATGCGCTCGGCCACGCGCATCGTCGGCCATTCGCCCTGGCCTCGGTCGTAGGCGCGCACGGCGGCGTCGAGGGCGGTCAGGGCGGTGTCGGCGTCCAGCAGTGGCGTGCTGCCGATATGCACGCGCTCATCGCCCAATTGCACCGGGCTCAGTACCTGGGCCAATGGGCCGTTCCACACCTGCAACTGGCCGTCGACCAGGTAATCACGCTGTTCAATGGGCGCCGCCAGGCGAAATTGTTCGGGAATATCGGCGGCGCAGGTCGGAAACAGCTGGGCGAGCAGGTTACTGGTGGTCATGTCGCTACCCCTGGAATAGTTGCAAAACATGACTAGAGAGTCACCCATCCGAGGGCTGCGTGGCAAGCGCCAGACGCATTACAGCAGCGTCCCTGCCAGCGCCACGCCCAGCGCTGCGCCGATTTGTCGCGCGGTGTTGAGGGTGCCGGCGGCGAATCCGGCCTCAGCGCGATTGCGCCTGTGTCGGCGATAGCGCTCAAACCTCAAAGTCGCGAGGCGCAGGCGCTGCGCTTTGCCCGGTGCTGCTACAACCATTTGGCCGGGCCGTTGGGCGTGCAGTTGCTCAGCGCGATGTGCGAAGCCGGTTGGTTGCGCCGCTCGAAAGATTCCCGCGCGGTACGGGTTACGCCCAAGGGCTGGACGCTGCTGAAGGCGCAATTGGGTCTGGCCCCCGCGTGATCTGGAAAAGCCTGAGCAAAAGCAGGCGTGCGGCGGTTAAACTACGCGGCTTTCTTGAAGGAGTTCACATGAGTCAGTACCAGCCGGGCATTCTTGCCGCACCGGTGCCCTTGCAGGCACGCCATCTGTTTTTTGCCGTGGATTGCCTGGCAGCCGTACCCGCCGCATTGGACGCGCTGGTGCAGTTGACGGATTCGGCCGCGGTGGTGGGTTTGGGTGAGCCGCTGGTGACTGCACTGGGCGCAACCATTGACGGCTTGCGCGCGTTCCCTGTCGTCAGCGGCCCGGGCGCGCATAACCCCTCCACCCAGCAGGCGCTGTGGGTGTGGCTGCATGGCGTGGATCGCGGTGAGCTGCTGTTGCGCAGCCGCAGTGTTGAAAAGGCCTTGGCGCCGGCCTTTCGCCTGGTGCAGATGACCGAAGGTTTCCGCTACAAGACCGGCTTCGATTTGACCGACTATGAAGACGGCACTGAAAACCCCCACGACGACGCCGCGGTCGAAGCCGCGATGACCGACAGCGGCGCGAGCTTTGCCGCGATCCAGCAATGGCAGCACGACCTCGACGGTTTTGCCGCGTTGCCTGCGCAGGAGCGCGACCACATCATCGGCCGCCGCCATGGCGATAACGAAGAGCTGGACGACGCCCCCGAGTCCGCGCACACCAAACGCACCGCGCAGGAAAGTTTCACCCCGGAAGCCTTCGTGGTGCGCCGCTCGATGCCTTGGGCCGAGAACGGTCAGGCGGGGTTGATGTTCCTTGCGTTTGGGCATTCCTTTGATGCGTTTGAAGCGCAGCTGCGGCGTATGAGCGGGCTGGAAGACGGGATAGTGGATGGGCTGTATCGCATCAGTAAGCCGTTGACGGGCGGGTACTACTGGTGCCCACCGCTGAAGGACGGGCACCTGGACCTGAGTGCGATTAGCTGTACGCCGCAAACCTAAAACTGTAGGCGCGGGCTCGTCGTGGCGAGCAGGCCTATTGCGGCGAGCTGGCCCGTTGTGGCGAGCGGGCTTGCAGTGGCGAGCGGGCTTGCCCCGCGTTGGGCTGCGCAGCGGCCCCAAAACCGGCTACGCGGTTTGCCTGAAAGAATGCGGTGTTTGTAGGAGGGGCCGCTTCGCGCCCCAGCGCGGGGCAAGCCCGCTCGCCACAACAAGCCAGCTTGCCACACTAAAGCTGGTGCGACACCTGTCGGTCAGCTGTTGTGCATACCCAACGCGGTTTCGAATTTCTTCTGCGAGCCGTCTGTGCCCGGGGTGTCAACAGGGTCACGACTACTTGGGATCGCTGGCATAAATGATCACCTTCAAGTTCTTTCATATATCAGGGCCTGCGCACTAATGATTTCGGCTATTAGTGCAACTGTACTAATTCGGCGCAGGCAATTAGTTGCTCGCGGGCATTAAGGCCACTCGCGCCGAGCTATCAAACGCGATGATCAAGTCGCTTTTGTTACAAATGGAAGTATCCGCAAAGTTGGGCAAAAGGCTATTAGCGAAAAATGTGAAGTGGTCGCGAAAATAGCGGTGAGAACGTCCCTAATCGAACACTCAACCAGCGGTTGAAAGTTCGTAAACTGTTCAATTGATGCCGTCAGAGGCCCGTAAACACTGGGTCTTTTGCGTGTATTGATTTTTTTAAAAAAGTTCAACGGCCTCAGCTGCATGAGTTTTTCTCACTACCAGGTTGAGCCAAACCTTTCACACCCTGTAAGCGAAACGTTTCACAAGCTTTCACAACGAAGGCGTTTTGATCGTGAGTAGTATGGGGCCCATGCAAACCAACGACGGTTCGAAGGCTCACTGTCTGACGTTTTGGGCATTCACCGGTTTGCATACTTTCAGCTTGCTGTTGCGCAACTGAATAACTTCCCTATCGATGCAAGGAGATGAACATGGCTGATGTCCCACCAGTAAAAGCCGGCGGCGCCGACGACGCTATCGCGAAGATGGAAGCGACCTTCAACATGGCTATCGAGAAGTCGGCCAAGATCACTGAAATCAGTACCGCGAAAAAAGCGGAACTCGACGCCACCAAACAGCGTCCGCAGAACTGATTCGCCAAAACGGGCGGCGCCGGCGCTGCCCGTTTACCTGCTGAGTGTTTTCACCTTCTGATTGTTGACCCCGTTGCACATGCTCAAGGGGGCAAACCCGAACATGACAGCCTTGATTTCCTTGGGTCCGGTCGCTGGTATTGGCGCACCGACCCTGACTGTGACCAGCGGTTTGCATCAGGGCAGTTCCCTGGTGCTCGACCAGCCTGTCTACACCCTCGGCGCGGACCTCGCGGCCGACCTGGTACTCAGCGATCCCGGCATCGCCGGCCTGCATCTGCGCCTGCGGTTCGAGGGCGGCCAGGTGGCAGTCGAAGCGTTGGGCGGCGATGTGGTGCTTGGCAAAAATGTCCGTATTCCCCACGGCAGCGGCCATCGCGCGCGACTGCCGTTGCAGCTGCGTATCGGCATGGCAGGTGTCAGCCTGGCCTCGCCTGAGGGGGAGGAAAAACCTTCGGACGCCACACGCACATTTACGCCCTGGATTGTCGCGATCGTCCTGCTGTTTTTATGTGCGGGGGCGTTGGCGGTGCGCAACGACACGCCGCTCACCCAGGCCGCGGTCGCGGCGCAGGTGCCTGCGCTGAAAAAACCGTCGCGTGAACACGCCAAAACCTGGCTGGAGCAGCAACTCCAGGCTGCCCACCTGGATGCAATAAAGGTCACTGACGCCAACGGCCAGCTCAGTGCCGTCGGCAGCTTCGATCAGTCGCAAAGACCTCAATGGCTGGCCCTGCAACAAGCCTTTGATGAGCGTTACGGCCAACAGATCGTCCTCAACCCTCGCGTCAGCGTACGCGCCGACGCCGCACGCCCGCGTGTGCGCTTCCAGGCCGTGTGGTTCGGCACCAACCCCTACGTGATCAACGACAGCGGCAAACGCCTGTACCCCGGCGCGGCCCTGGCGGACAACTGGGTGCTGGAGCGCATCGAGAACAACCAAGTGATCCTCGCCCGTGGCGAAGAGCGCTTCACCTTCACCTTATGAGTCGCCCCATGGAACGCACCCAACCCACCCGTGGGAGCTGGCTTGCCCGCGATGGCGTCCGCCCCGCCAACCCAAGTCTACCCACCGCCACGCAATTCAAATGTGGGAGCGGGCTTGCCCGCGAAAGCTATCTGTCAGGCGCTAGAGATCTTGGGGCAGAGTACCTATTCAGCCATGAACGCTGTTTGCAGGCCCCCGCATGAAAGTCGAACCCCGCCCGCTCATCCCCAGCGACGCACGCAGCGCCCCCGTCGAAGCCGTTCGCCCGGTCAACTCACGCCAGGCCACTGCGTTCGAAGCGGTGCTCAACACCCGCAAGACCCAAACCCGCCGCTCGCTGCGCAGTGACCTCGAAGCACTCACCAGCGCCGCGGGCGTTGACTCCTTGCTGTTCGGCAGCGCCCGCTCCCTGGAGCTGCTGGAACACGTGATGGAACACATCCTGCCGTCCCTCGATGCCGAGACGGACATCAAGGCACTGGCCCATGACCTGATCAGCGAAGAGATCGAGATGCGCCGCACCCTCGAACAGCAACGCTCGGAGGTACATGCCTGATGGCCCGCGATAACGACGACGCCGTGCAATTGCTCAAAGGCATTGGCGAGCTGTACCGGCGCAACGGCCAGTCCCAGCGCGCGCTGGTGATGCTGCTGATCGCCGTCAGCGTCGCGCCAGAAGACGGTGTGTTGCTGCGCTCGCTGGTGCTCGCGTTCACCGACAGCGGCGACGCCGGCCGTGCCCTGGGCGCCCTCGATCGTCTGGTGGCGCTGGAAGGCGAGTCCGCCAGCCTGTTGCTGCTGCGCGCCCGCGCGCTGTGGTACGGCGAGCGCAAGGACGAAGCGCGCCAGTGCTTCAAACGCTACCTGGCTGCGCGCAGGGCCGGCGCATGAGTGCCCTCAACCGCCTGAACAACCTGGCGCGCATGGCGGCGCAGCGCACCGACGTGATCATCGTCGCATTCATGCTGATGGCGATTGTGATGATGATCATCCCGCTGCCCACCTACCTGGTGGACATGCTGATCGGCCTCAACATTGCCCTGAGCATCCTGATCCTGATCGTTGCGTTCTACATCGGCCATTCCGTGGAATTCTCCGCGCTGCCGCCGCTGATTCTGCTCAGCACCCTGTTTCGCTTGTCCTTGTCGATCACCACCACCCGCTTGATCCTGCTGCACGGCGACGCCGGCCATATCGTCAAGGCCTTCGGTGACTTTGTGATCGCCGGCCAGGTCGTGGTCGGCATGGTGGTGTTTTTGATCATCACCGTGGCGCAGTTCGTGGTGATCACCAAAGGCGCCGAACGCGTCGCGGAAGTGGCCGCGCGCTTCACTCTGGACGCGATGCCCGGCAAGCAGATGAGCATCGACAATGACCTGCGCAATGGCGACATCGACCAGGCCGAAGCGCGTCGTCGGCGTTCGCGCCTGGAGCGCGAAAGCCAGATGTTCGGCGCGATGGACGGCGCGATGAAATTCGTCAAAGGCGACGCCATCGCCGGCCTGGTGATTCTGGCGGTCAACCTGCTCGGCGGCATGCTGATCGGCATGATCGAACGCGACATGCCGTTCGGTGTAGCGGTGCACACCTACTCGCTGCTGACCGTGGGTGACGGCCTGATCGCACAGATCCCGGCGCTGCTGATTTCGGTGGCGGCGGGCACGGTGGTCACGCGGGTCAACAGCGACGGTGAAGCCGGCGACCTGGGCAGCGAGATCATCAAGCAACTGGGCGCCAGCTACCGGGCACTGGGCCTGACGGCATTGATCATGATCGGTGTGAGCCTGTTGCCCGGTTTTCCGACCTGGGTATTCCTCGGCTTGTCCGCAGCCTTTGGCGGCGCAGCGTTTGTGATGTACCGCCGGCACACCCGCCAGCCCCGGGGCGAGCTGGAAGCCTTGGCCGAAACCCCGGAACCGGTGGTCGAGGCGCAGGCCGAACTGGATGACAACCTGCTGCCCGATACTCGCGTGCTGCTCACCCTGGGCAGCGGCGTGTCCCAGAGCGCGCCGCGCCAGTTGCTGCGCCAGCGTGTCGAAGCGCTGTGTCACGACATCCGTACTGACCTGGGCGTGGATGTGCCGGTGCCGGGCATCTACATGGAGGCCAATGCCACGCCGGGCAGTTTCCGCGTGTCGCTGGAAGGCGTGCCGGTGAGCGAAGGCGAACTGCCGATCAATGGCTTGCTTGTGCAGGACGACCCGGTGCATGTGCAACTGCTGGACATCGCCACCGTGCAAGCCGACTCGCCGCTCAACGGCCGTAATGCCCACTGGGTCGAGCGCCAGCACGAAGAGACCTTGCGCAACGCCGGCATCGGTTTCCTGCTGCCCGACGAAGTCTTGCGCGGCGTGCTGGAACGCAGCCTGCGCCGCTATGCCGCCGACTTCCTCGGCATCCAGGAAACCCGCCTGCTGCTCGAGCGCACCGAAGCCACGTACGGCGAACTGGTCAAGGAAGCCTTGCGCCTGGTCCCCTTGCAGCGCGTTGCCGAGACCTTGCGCCTGTTGGTCGGCGAAGGCGTGTCGATCCGCAATCAGCGCGCCTTGCTCGAAGCCATGGTGGAGTGGGGCGCCCGCGAGACCGATGCCGGGCGGCTGGCCGAACATTTGCGCGCGGCATTGGCGCGCCAGATCAGCCATCAGTACGCCGACCGTAACCGGGTAATCGGTGCACTGGTGCTGGCGCCGGGCCTGGAAGACCAGTTGCGCGCGTCCCTGCGTCGCCAGGAGCCGCAGCGCGAATTGATCCCCGAAGACGTCAGCCGCGCCTTGCTCGCACAACTGCGCCAAGCCTGTGAAAACACCCGCGAGGTCAACAGCGCGGTATTGCTGGTGCACCCGGAGCTGCGGCGCAGCCTGCGCCGTCTGGTGCTGCGCGGTGAACTGGAGCTGGCGGTGCTGTCGTTCCGCGAGCTGGCCACCGAGTACAACCTGCAAGCGCTGGTGACCATCAGCCTCACCGATATTTCCAACCGCCGCGCGCCTGCCGCGGCTTCCGTCACCTCCCTGGCGTCTGCCTCATGATGCGTTTTTGTATGTTGTTGCTGGCTCTGGTCTCCACTGCAAGTCAGGCTCAGGACATTGCCAACGGGGCCTCAGGTTCGATCAACCTGGCGTCCGGTGAAGGGCGCATTCTGCATTTTGTGGCGCCGGTGGATTCGGTACTGGTCGCCGAGCCGAACGTGGCCGACCTGCAGGTGGTGTCGCCGGGCACGATTTATATTTTCGGCAAGGCGCCAGGCACTACCAGCCTGATTGCCCTAGGTAATGACGGTAAACAACTGGCCAGCCTGACCTTGTCGGTCAGCAGCGGTACGGCCGCGGTGACCACGCCGATGCAGGCCTTGCACCCCGGCAATGGCGCGCAGATCAGCGGCGCCGGCAACCGCCTGATCGCCAAGGGCACCGTCGGTTCGGTGGCCGAAGCGACGGACCTTAACGCGCTGCTCAACCCGCAGGGCCAGGGCTTCCAGAGCGCAATCAACACCACCGAATACGCAGGCGCGGCCCAGGTGAACCTGCGCGTACGGTTTGCCGAAGTCTCGCGCTCCGAATTGCTGCACTACGGCGTGAACTGGAACGCGATGTTCAGCAACGGCACCTTCTCCTTTGGCCTGATCACCGGCGGCGGCCTGGCAGCGGCAACGGCCGGTGGCCTGGCAACGGCAGGCACCGGCTCGGGCAATGTGAACATCGACGGCATGCTCGACGCGCTGCAGGCCAACGGCATTTTGCAGATATTGGCCGAGCCGAATATCACCGCCATGACCGGCCAGACCGCCAGCTTCCTCGCCGGTGGCGAAGTGGCGATCCCGGTGCCGGTCAACCGTGACCTGGTGGGCATCGAATACAAGTCGTTCGGCGTGTCGCTGCTGTTCAACCCGACGCTGTTGCCCAACGGTCGCATCGCCCTGCAAGTACGCCCGGAAGTCAGCAGCGTGGTCAGCGGCGGCACCGTCGATTTCGGCAACTTCCATGTGCCGTCCTTCGGCGTGCGCCGCGCGGACACGCGGGTGGAAGTCGGCAGCGGGCAGACCTTCGCGATTGCCGGGCTGTTCCAGCGTGAGAGCAGCCAGGACATTGAAAAGCTGCCGCTGCTTGGCGACTTGCCGATCCTGGGCAACCTGTTTCGCTCCAAGCGTTTCCAGCGCAATGAAACCGAACTGGTGATCCTGATTACCCCGTACCTGGTCGAGCCGGTGCGCAGTCGCACGCTCGCCACGCCGCTGGACGCACAACCGGCGACCGCCGCAGCCAGCGGCCCGCGCAGCGGCGGCGCGTTCGGTTTTTACATGAATTGATGAGGGGGCCTGCGATGGCTGCTTTGCGTGTGTTGATGCTCTTGCCCCTGGCGCTGATGGGCTGCCAGACCCACTTGGCGCCGGTGTACTACGCGCCGGAGTTTCGCGCGGATGGCTTGCCGAGCCAGTGCCAGCAGCCAGCGGCCAAGGACGCAATCGGGCTGGACGAAGACTTCAAACCGACGCTGCCGCTGGGCTGCGCGAACAATTTGAATTTGATGCAGATGGTCGAGCGCAGACAGGACCTGACCCAAGGCCGCACCACCGGCCCGGCGATGGCCGCCCCCGTTGGCCGCGCCGCGCAGGTCTACATCGAAGGCTTCGACCGCGAGCAGCTGCAACGCCGCAAGGACCAGCAAGAAGCCAAAGCCGGCGCCACCGGAGGCCAACAATGACTGTTGAAGGCCACGTTTCCTGTGTTCTGACGAAGTCCTGTGGCGAGCGGGCTTGCCCCGCGTTGGGCTGCGAAGCAGCCCCAAAACCAGGCCCTGAGTGCTATCTGAAAGAACGCGGCGAGAGGGGCCGCTTCGCAGCCCAACGCGGGGCAAGCCCGCTCGCCACAACAAGCCCACTTGCCACAGCAACCCCGTTCACCTCAACCAGCCCGTTCACCACAACACCCTTAATCACCACGGGATCAACGCGGGTCCACCAACCCCAATTCCTTGGCCTGCGCCACCGGATCACTGATCGCCTTGATCCGCTTGGCCTCCACCACCAATCGCGCACGTTCTGCGGCAGGGATGTCGTCAAGGGGAAGGCTGGCCACCCGCTGCTCATACCCGGCCAACACCATCACCAACAACTCATTGCGCTGATGCCGTGGCAATGCGCGCGGCGATTGGGTGACGGGCGCAATGGTATCCAGCGCCTGTTGCGGCTGCCCGCCCAGCGCATAAGCCAGCGCCAGGTTGCAACGGCTGTCGAGGTCGTCGGGCTGCAGGCTCAGGCTTTTGGCGAAGGCGGTTTGTGCGGCACCGGCCTGGCCATTCAGCACGTGGGCAATGCCCAGGCGGGTGTAGGCCACCGGCAAGTGATTGATCTCGGCAGCCTGCCCCAACGCTGTCACGGCGCGTTGGGTCTTGCCCAATTGCAACTGCGCAGTGCCAAGGCCGAGCAGGGCGTCGGCGTTGTGGGCATCGAACCCCAGCGCCTGCTGGAAGGCGCGTTCGGCGCCCAGCGCGTCCTTGGCGTCGAGCCGGGCCTGGCCGAGCTTGAGCCACAGCTCAATGCCGGCACCCGGTTGCTGGGTGGCGCGCTCGTACAACGCAGCCGCGCTGCTGTAGTCGCCGCGCTTGCTCAGGTCGTTGGCCAGTTGCAGGGATTTGTCGGTATCGGTCGCAGGTTTGCTGGAGCAGGCAGCCAGCAGCAAGGTGCTGGCGAGCAGAAATTTGTGGGTCATCGTCACAACTCGTCGGGCGAAGGCGCAGGCCATGTAAGCATATTTTTGATGGCGCTCCTATGCCTGTTCGGTGCGGGTTTTGCCAACGCGGCCGAGGAGCCCGCGTGGTTCTCGCAGCCCTACGCCTACGTGCTGGTCGATCAGGACGTTCGCAGCGCGTTGGAAGAATTCGGCCACAACCTCGACGTGCCGCTGGTGCTCTCCGACAAGGTGCGCGGCAAGGCGCGCAGCACCATTCGCGCAGCCACCGCCGGTGAGTTCCTGCAGACCTTGTGCAGCACCAACGGCCTGACCTGGTACTTCGATGGCAACCTGTTGTACCTCAATGCCAGCGATGAAATCAGCACCAAGCTGTTCAAGTCCAGCGCCCTGAACCTGGACCAGTTGCAGGCCTACCTGAACACCCTCGACGTGTTCGGCCAGCAACTCTCCATGCGCAACGGCCCCGAGGGCGATGAAGTGTTTGTTTCCGGCCCGCCGCCATACCTGGCGCTGGTGCAACAGCATGTCGACCACCTGCAACCCACGGTCGTGGCCGCCCCGGTGGCGCGCGAGCGCGGCGTGCGGGTGTTCCGTGGCGCGCAAGTCAGTACCGAAACCCCAACCCAGTAAAGGAGCAGCACCATGTCCGTAACGGCCGTAGACAGCAACCTCGCCCCCGGTGGCGCCAGCCCTGAAGCCAAGTTCAACGCCGCGGTGGATAACGCCAAGGCCGCCGACAAACCGTCGGAGACCAGCGACGCCGAATTCAACGATGCGTTGATCACCCAGGCCGTCACTATCGGCGGTCAGTTCATCATCATGCCGAAGATGCAGGAACTGCTGAACGACGCCATGTCCGATGACGACGAAGAGTAGGGAGCCCCTATGACTATCAGTCTCGCCGCCGGCGCCACGGCCTTGCCGCCGTCCGCCGGTGCGGGGCCCGCCGGGGCCTCGCAGAACCTGTTCGAGCACATGGCCAATACCGCCAAGGGCATGCCCGAAGGCGCCAGCCCGCACCAGATCGGCTCGGGCCTGATGGAGCGCATGAACAGTTTCATCGACCGTACGCGCGCGTTTTCCGAACGCGCCGATGTGCTCACCAATAACCCGTCGGCGCCGCCGCCGGCCTCGGTGGACATCCGCACGGCAAGTGCTTCGCCGCAGGGCGAGCCGGGCAAAAAAGTCGGCGAGCAACAGGTCGACCAGATCGTGCACTCCCTGGGCAAGATGTTCGATTACTCCATCGAAACCCAGATGGTGGTGCGCGGTGCGACGCAGATTTCCGGGTCCGCCAACACGTTGCTCAAGGGTCAATAACGCCATGCCAAGCCCAAACCGCGCGCTGCGCCTGCTGCTGATCGGCCTGCTCGCCAGCCTCTTGCAGGCGTGCAACACCGACCTCTATACCAACCTCAGCGAGCGCGATGCCAACGCCATGGTCGCGGTGCTGCTGCGCGGTGGCATCCCGGCGGAGCGCAAGACCCAGGACAACGGCCAGCTCAAAGTGGTGGTGGACGAGGAGCGCTTTGCCGAGGCCATGACGCTGCTCGACAACGCCGGCCTGCCGCAACAGAGCTTTTCCAACATGGGCGAGGTGTTCAAGGGCAATGGCCTGGTGTCGTCGCCGGTGCAGGAGCGCGCGCAGATGATCTATGCGCTGAGCGAAGAACTGTCGCACTCGGTGTCGCAGATCGACGGCATCGTCGCCGCCCGCGTGCACGTGGTGTTGCCCGACAACGACCTGCTCAAACGCGTGATTTCACCGTCGTCGGCCTCGGTGCTGGTGCGTTACGACCCGGGCACCGACATCAATACGCTGATCCCGCAGATCAAGACCTTGGTCGCCAACGGCATTTCCGGCCTGAGCTACGACGGCGTCTCGGTGACGGCGATCAAGGCCGCCGTCGCCATCAGCCAGAACCCGGCGCAACCGCGGTTGGCGCGCTTCATGGGGCTGTGGTTGCTGGAAGACAACCTGGCGCAGGCACGCGTGATGTTTGGCGGCTTGCTGCTGATTGCCCTCGGCGCGCTTGGGGTATTGGCTCGCCAACACTGGGCGCGGCGTCAGTCCCAGGCGATGTATGTGCTCAAGGAGGGTGAATGAGCCTGGTTGAACGCTGGCAGGGGCTGATCGCCGAGCCTCTGCAGTTTGTGCGCGGGCCGAGCCTGGGCGCCTGTTTCGCCGATGAGTTGCCCGATGAAGTGCTGCAGGCCCTGCAAGGCCAGGCGCGTTTTCGTCAGCGTCTGGAGCAGTTGCTGGTCAACCATTATCAGTTGGCGCCAATTGCGCACCTGGTGACGCCGTCCGCCGCCGACCTGGCGGTGTTGCTGTTGTCACCCGCGCAGTTTTCACGCCTGCCACGGTTGTGCGGTGCCATCTGGCATGCCTCGACCCTGAGCCGCGAGATCCGCCGTGAGGTGGTCAACGAATTGCGCGAGGGCCTCGGTGCCGAGGTATTCAGCCAGGCGTTGGCGCAGCGCCAACTTGGCGGCGCCGCAGACCTGCTGCGCGAGCCATCGGAGCTGATTGAGGCCATCGACCGCGACGGCCAAGGCTGTGTTGCCGCCTGGCTGCAGGCCCAGCACGCCGACTTGCAGGGCTGGCTGCGCCTGCGTTTCGCCTTCCCCCAGGGCCACAGCGCACGCTTGCCCCGCGACCTGGAAATCGTTCAGGCCGCTGCTGCGAGCCTTGCGGCCGAGGACAACGCCCATGAGTGAATTACCGAGCCGGCCCACTGCGCGCATCCTGCGTGCTGAAGAAGCAGCGCTGTGGACCGATGGGTTTGCCTTTCTGCAAGCCGCCAAGGAACAGGCCGAACAGATCAAGGCCGACAGCGACCAGTGGCTGCACGCCGCCCGCGCCGAGGGCTTTGAAAGCGCGCGCCAGGCAGGCGCCGAACAAGTCGCGCAGTTGCTGGTGCAGACCCAATCCCAGGTGCAGCACTACTTGAGCAGCCTGGAAGCGTCGCTGGCCGACCTGGCTTTGGGCATCGTGCACGAGGTGTTGGGTGAGCTGGACAACGCTGACCGCGTCGTGCGTTGCACCCGCCAGGCCCTGAGTGCATTTCGCCAGGACCAGGCACTGACCCTGTGGGTGCCGCCGACCGACGTCGAGGCCTTGCGCCAACGCCTCAAGCACGAAGGCCTGGCGATTGCCGTGGACGTCGATGAGCAGCTGAGCGCCGGTCAGGCGCGCCTCAACAGCCCAGCTGGGTCCGTCGAACTGGGCCTGGAAGCGCAGTTGCAAACCCTGCGCCGCAGCCTGCTGCCCTTTGCCGAAGAAGGTGTGGCATGAACCTGCAACAGCTGCTGCCACGCCTGACTGAACGGTTGGCGCAGGCCCGCCCACGGCCGATGCACGGCACGGTATTGAGCATTCGCGGTGTATTGCTGCGCGCCAGTGTGGCCGGTGCGAGCATCGGTGAACTGTGTCAACTGCGCGACCCCGGCAGTGGCCGCAGCTTGAGCGCCGAGGTGATCGGCTTTGATGGCGACGAGGCGATTCTGTCGCCGATCGGCTCCATGGAAGGCCTGTCGACCCGCACGCAAATCACGGCGACCGGCGAAACCCTGGGCGTTGCCGTGGGCGATGCGCAATTGGGCCGGGTGATCAGCCCCATGGGCGATTTTCTCGACGGCGATGGCATCCCGCCGACCCTGGCCTTGCAGCGTTACCCCCTGCATGCCGAGCCGCCCGCGCCGTTTTCGCGGCAACTGATCGTGCGTTCGATGGCGCTGGGTATTCGCTCCATCGACGGCTTGCTGACCCTGGCCCAGGGCCAACGCATGGGCATTTTTGGTGAGCCGGGCGTGGGCAAGTCGTCGTTGCTCGCCAGCATCATCCGCAACAGCGAAGCCGATGTGATTGTGATCGGCCTGATCGGCGAGCGGGGCAGGGAAGTGCGCGAACTGCTCGACGTGCAACTCGACGCCCAGGCCCGCGCGCGCACCGTGGCAGTGGTTGCGACTTCGGATCGTCCGGCGGCCGAGCGCGTGCGTGCGGCGTTTGTCGCCACCACGCTGGCCGAGTACCACCGCGACCAGGGCCGCAATGTATTGCTGCTGATGGACAGCCTGACGCGCTTTGCCCGCGCCCAGCGCGAAATCGGCCTGGCCGTGGGCGAACCGCCCACCCGTCGCGGTTATCCGCCGTCGTTTTTCTCGGCCTTGCCGCGCCTGCTCGAACGCGCCGGCCCCGGCCCCACCGGCAGCATCACCGCGCTGTACACCGTGTTGACGGAAGGGGATGCGGCCAGTGACCCGGTGGCCGAAGAAGCCCGTTCGATCCTCGACGGGCATATCGCCCTCAGCGCCGAACTGGCCCAGCGCAATTACTTCCCGGCGGTGGACGTGTTACGCAGCCGCAGCCGGTTGATGGAGCAGGTCGCCGGTGAAGAACACAAACGCCTGGCCATGCGCATACGTGAGCTGATGGCGCGCTACGGCGAAATCGAAATGCTCATCCGCGTCGGCGAGTACTCCGCCGGCAGCGACCCGCTGGCCGACGAAGCCATCAACCGCCATGCGGCCATCGAAGCGTTCCTGCGCCAGAACGCCGGCGAGCCGAGCAGCCTGGACCAGACCCTGATCCGCATGCGCCAGGTGTTGACATGAGCCTGTTAAAGAGTGGCGCAAATGTTTGTGAAAAGCAGGTTTGTTGTGGCGAGCGGGCTTGCTGTGGCGAGCAGGCTTGCCCTGCGTTGGGCTGCGAAGCAGCCCCAAAACCAGGCACTGAGTTTTTTCGGGAAGAACGCGGTGAGTTTGCAAGGGGCCGCTACGCAGCCCAACGCAGGGCAAGCCTGCTCGCCACGCAGATTTGTATTGGCATGAACATGGAGACAGCCCAATGAAAACCGACCAATTGCGCACCCTGCAAACCCTGCGGGTGCTGCGTGAACAACGCGCCGCCAACCAACTGGCCGCCCAACAGCAACGCTGCGCGCAGACCCACGACGTGTTGACCGACGCCAAGGAGCAACTGCGCCTGCACCGTGAAGCGATTGCGGAGGAAGCCCGTCAGGTTTATGCAGCCTTGACTGAGGGCCTGTCGGTGGCCAGCTGGCAGGCGGCTCAGGAGCGTTTGCGCGGCCTGTCGGATGACCAGCAGTTGCTCGAGAACGACGTACGCCACGTGTCCACCACCCTGCAAAGCCAGGAGCGCGAGCGTGACCTGTTTCGCCAGGAACGCCTGAGCCGTCAACGCCAGTCCGAAGCCTGGCAAAGCCTGCTGCAAGGGCGTGAGAGTGATGAACGCCGTGTCGGTGAGTTGCGCGAAGAAGGCACCGGCACATGATCACCGCCCTTGCCGGCCCATTGGCACCCTGGCTGACGCAGTACGACCCGGCGCTGTTGGCGCTGCATAACCAGCTGCACCGTCGCCGTCGCGCCTGGCAGGGCCGTTGCGCCGGGCAAGCGTTGCGCGTGAGCTGGGCCGCCCAAGTGCAAGGCCTGGGCAATTCGCGCGATGTGTTTTTGCTGCTGGGTCGCGCCCCGGTGCGCCTGCGTCTGTCGTCGGCCGCGCTGGAGCAAGTACTGGTGCCGCTGGCGTTGCAGTTCGATGCGCAGTTGCTGCCATCGTTGCCACGCTCGTTGCTGCTGGAACTGGCGGTGCTCGACCTGATCGAGACCCTGGAACCGGTGCTCGGCCACCCGGTGCAGTTAGTCGAGGCCACTGACGATCAGTGCGCGTATGCCGTGCACCTGGCGCTCGAATTGACCTTTGGCAACCAGCCGGCCATGAGCGCGCAACTGGACCTGAGCGAAGGCGCTGCCGTGCTGGTGGCGCAGCTGCTGGCGCAATACGGCCAGATCGAACCCGACCCGCTGCCCGCCCTGCGCCAGACCCTGGCGGTGGTGGCCGGGCGGCAGTGGCTGACCCTGGGCGAATTGCGCAGCCTGCGGCCCGGCGATGTGCTGATGCTGGAGCAGGGCTCGGGCTTGTTGCTCGACCTGGACGGGCGCTTGCAGGCCCGCTGCCAATACCAGGGTGACGAATTGCGGTTGCAGGAAGAACTACAAGCACCCCCTTTGCACATGGAGAACACAATGACTGATGTTGATGCCGCTGCGGCCCTGGATGACTTGCCGCTCAAACTGGTGTGCCAGGTCGGTAGCCTGGAACTGACCCTGGCGCAATTGCGGGAACTGGGTGCGGGCAGCCTGTTGCAGCTCAACACGCCGGGCGTGGATAGCGTTGACCTGATGGTCAACGGGCGTCGCGTCGGCCAGGGCCAACTGGTAAAAATCGGTGACGGCCTGGGCGTGCGCCTGCTGAGTTTTGCCACCCCATGACCGGTTATCAGCCGAACCTGATCGAGATCATCCTGGTTGTTGCGACGATCGGGCTGATCCCGTTGGCAGTGGTCACGCTCACCGGGTTCATGAAGATTTCGGTGGTGCTGTTCCTGATCCGCAACGCCCTTGGGGTGCAGCAGACGCCGCCTAACCTGGTGCTGTACGGCATCGCGCTGATTCTGTCGGTGTACGTGACCACGCCGTTGATTGGCGACATGTACCGCCAGGTCGAGGGGCGCGACCTCAATATCGAGCATGTCGAGCAACTCAAAGACCTGGGCGATGCGCTGCGCCCGCCGCTGCAGGCGCATTTGAAGCGTTTTGCGAATGAGTCCGAGCGCGGTTTTTTTGTGCAGGCCACCGAGACCATCTGGTCACCGGAAGCCCGCGCCGACCTGCGCGACGATGACCTGGTGGTGCTGATTCCGGCATTTGTCAGCTCGGAACTGACCCGCGCCTTCGAGATCGGCTTTCTGCTCTACATCCCGTTCCTGGTGGTGGACTTGCTGGTGTCCAACGTGCTGATGGCGATGGGCATGTCGATGGTCTCGCCGAACCTGATTTCGATCCCGCTGAAGATCTTTTTATTCGTGTCACTGAGTGGCTGGTCGCGCTTGATGCACGGTTTGATTCTGAGTTACGGCTGAGGCACGACCCATGGGCCAGGACGTTTTCCTGTCATTGATGAAACAGGCACTGATGACCGTGCTGATGCTCTCGGCACCGGCGCTGGGCGTGGCGATTATCGTGGGCTTGAGCGTGGGGCTGTTCCAGGCGCTGACACAGATCCAGGACCAGACCTTGCCGCAGGTGGTAAAGCTGGTGGCGGTGCTGTTGACCATCGTGTTTCTCGGCCCGGTACTCGCAGGCCAAGTCGCGGAGCTGGGCAGCCAGGTGCTGGATAACTTCCCGCTGTGGACGCGCTGACCGCCCATGGATGCCAGCCTTACCGCGCAGTTTCTGGAGGTCGCCTACCCGGTGATCAGCGCCGCCTCGCTTGCCGCCTGCCGCGCCATGGGGGTGGTGGTGATCACCCCGGCGTTCAACCGCCTGGGCCTGACCGGCATGATTCGCGGCTGTGTGGCGGTGGCCATTTCGATCCCGATGTTCTTTCCGGTATTCGACGCGCTGACCCGAATGCCCGAGCACGGCAGCGTGTTCATCGCCGGGCTGCTGATCAAGGAGTTCCTGATCGGCATCCTCATCGGCCTGTTGTTCGGCATTCCGTTCTGGGCCGCGGAAGTGGCGGGGGAGTTGATCGACCTGCAACGCGGCTCGACCATGGCGCAGCTGGTGGACCCGTTGTCATCCGGTGAATCCAGCGTGATGGCGACCTTGCTCACGGTGATGTTGATCACGCTGTTCTTCATGTCCGGCGGCTTTATCCTGATGGTCGACGGCTATTACCACAGCTACCAGTTATGGCCGGTGACTTCATTCACGCCGGTGTTTGCCAGCTCCGCGTTGCTGGCGGTGCTGTCGATTCTCGACCAGATCATGCGCGTCGGCGTGCTGATGGTTTCGCCCTTGCTGATCTCGTTGCTGATCACCGACCTGATGCTTGCCTACCTGTCGCGGATGGCGCCGAACCTGCATATGTTCGACTTGTCGCTGCCAGTGAAAAACCTGTTTTTCTCGATCCTGATGGTGATCTACATCGGCTTTCTGATTCCGTTGATGCTTGACCAATTGGCGGAATTTCGCGGCACTGTCGAATTGCTCAAAACCCTGGCGGGCATGGAGTAGCCGATGGCCGATACCAGCGAAGAAAAATCCCAGCCGGCCACGGACAAGAAGCTCAAGGACGCACGCCAGAAAGGCCAGGTCGCCAAGAGCCAGGACCTGGTGTCGGGCATGGTCATCCTGTTTTGCACGCTGTGCATCTCGATCCTGGCGCCGCGTGCCAAGGCCCAGGTCACGGCGCTGATCGACCTCACCGCGCAAATCTACATCGAGCCCTTCGCCACGGTGTGGCCGCGGGTGCTTGACCATGCCGAGCAACTGGTCATCGGTATTACCTTGCCGGTGATGGCGGTGACCACCGGCGTGGTGATCCTGACCAATATCATCACCATGCGCGGCTTTGTGTTCTCGGTGGACCCGATCAAGCCCGAGTTCAAACGCATCAACCCGGCCGAGGGTTTGAAGAAAATTTTTGCCCTACGCAACCTGGTGGAGTTCATCAAGGGGCTGATCAAGGTGCATGTGCTGGCGATCGCGTTTTATGTGATCGGCAAGCATGCGTTGCAGGCGCTGATGGAGTCGTCACGCTGTGGCGCGGAGTGCATGGAATCGACGTTTTTCCTGGTGCTCAAGCCGCTGGTGTTCACCGTGTTGTGCGCGTTCATCCTGGTCGGTGCGGTGGACGTGATCATGCAGCGCTGGCTGTTCGGTCGCGACATGAAAATGACCCGCAGCGAAACCAAGCGCGAACGCAAGGACATCGACGGCGACCCGCTGATCAAGAGCGAGCGGCGGCGCCAGCGCAATGAAATGCAGGCGTTGGCGACCAAGCTGGGGCTGGGCAGGGCGTCGATGATGATCGGCACCACCGATGGCTGGGTGATTGGCGTGCGTTATGTGCGCGGTGAGACGCCAGTGCCGGTGATCGTGTGCCGGGCCTCACCGGAGGAGGCGTTGCTGATGTTGCAGGAGGCTTACGACCTGGGTATTCCGCACGCGCCGGACAAGAACCTGGCGGCTGAGATCGCGCGCAAGACTGTGCCCGGTGATCCGGTGCCGGATGCTTCGTTCCAGGCGGTAGCGGATTGGCTGGTCGCGGCGCGGTTGATTTAATCGTCGCGCGGACTACGCTTGTCTGGCGCTTTGGTACGGAGGGAGTATCTGCTCAGCAGGAGCTGAAGGTGTATCTGTCACGGGCGATGGACGCAGGCGTCAACCAATTGGGTGGCGCTGCACTGTTCCAACTTTCCCAGGAGATTCACCATGACAGATCAACACCGTGCATTGATCCAGGAGTGGGCCGACAGCTGGTCTACCGCCGACAAAGAGCGGTTTCTCGCGATTTTTTCCGAGGCGACCGTCTATGAAGACAAGGCCGCGGGGCAAATCATGCGAGGGCGCCCGGCGCTGGGCGACTTTTTCGACCTGATCAGAAAGGCATTGCCCGATTTCGAGGTTATCCGCGACTTGATCAGCCTCGGCGAGCGCGGCGGGACGATCCAGTGGCATATGACGGGCACCCATGAGGGCGAGCTGTTCGGCTATCAGGCGACTCACCGCAAGATCAATGTCGACGGCACTTGCGTGATCAGGATCGAGGCCAACAAGATTGTCGAATGCACCGATTACTACGACATGAAAACGCTGTACCGCCAGTTGGGTTTCGACACCAACTGAATGCACCCCGCGAATGGGCCCCCATCCGATGGGGGCCTCATCCGACATGCCTCAGGGCTTGTCTACATCGTGATACTCACCGCCATACCCGTCGCCCGCGCGCCAGATGTTGTCGTGGTTGACGGGGCCTGTCAGATCAAAATCAAAAGCAAAGCACTGGTAGAAACAAAAGCGGATCAAAAGCACAGCAACACATTTCTATCTGAAGCACAGAGATCCAAATGTGGGAGCGGGCTTGCCCGCGAAGGCGGTGGTTCAGTCAGCTCATGTGTCACTGGCACACCGCCTTCGCGAGCAAGCCCGCTCCCACAAGTTGACCGATTTCAGCCTTCACCACTGCACTGCTTTTGCTCTTCTGTGGGAGCTGGCTTGCCTGCGATGCAGACAACTCGGTCTGTCAGGTACACCGGGTTGATGCCATCGCAGGCAAGCCAGCTCCCACATTTGATTGAGTTCAGCTTCCAGAATCAGGTCGGCTGTCAGGCCGCCGTGCTTTGCTTTTGATTTTGATCTTAGGCGCCCCGTTAAACCACGCTGCAAAGCCTGCGTGAGGGCACACCGAGCCTAGGCGAGGTGCCGAGTGGTGGGGCAAGAGCCCTTTGCTTACTTTGGGCTTTTCCAAAGTGACCCGCCGTAAGGGCGCAACCCAAGGCGGCCATCACCCAAATACCGGCTATGCCCTCAGCGATGCTGAAACCTGGGCAGAGAAGCAATGCGTGACTTGGGCTCCTGCAACCGCGCCAGGTCCGTGGCAATCTGCGCCCGCCAGAAGTGCGCACCGGCCAGCTGTGCATCCACCCACGCCTGGCGCAGCAGCACCGTGGCCGTGTCCACCGACCCGTAGTTGCCCTGGCGCAGTGTCAGTTGGGCCTTGATCCGCAGCATCTGCGGCACAAACCAGCGCTCATGGCGGCCGATAGCCAATTGCAGCGTCTCCTCCAACACCTCCAGCGCGAGTTTTTCCAGGCCCAGGCGCGCCAACCCCAAAGCGTATTCACAACGAAACAGGCTGTAGAGCTGACCATCGCCCTGGCCCTGCAGGTGCTGCAGGGCTTGGCCTAGTTGCGGCACGCCTTCTTCCGGCGAGCCCTGGCGGATCAGCAGGATGCTCTCGAAACACAGGCGAAATTGCCGCCAGATATGCAAGTCCTGGCGGGTGGTGCTGTCCTGCAGCAGGCCCAGGTAATAACGCATTTTCGGCAGGTTGGACGCCAGCAGCGCCAGGGGGATCGCCCCCAGGCACAAGGTGTACCAGAGGGTCGCCGGGTGATCGAGTGACACCGCTTCATCGACGCAGGTGCCGATCAGCCGCAGGGCCGGGTCGACGTCGCCTTCCATCAGTTGCACTTTCGCCTTGAGGCAGCGTGCGGCGATGCGCTGATCAAACAGCGCGTCGATGATGTGCGAGCGCGGGGCCGACGGTGAACCCAGGGCTTCGTCGATATTTTGTCGGGCGCCCGCCAGGTCGCCCATGTGAAACAGCACCACCGCCCGCATGCGTTTGCCCAGCAGTTGCTGGTTCCCGCTGTTGTTCAACGCAATGTAGCGCTCGGCCAACTCCAGCGCTTCGGCGTACTGGTTACACGCGCAACGGTCACCCCAGAGCCCCCACAGCGCGCGAAGTTTGTGCTCGGCATCGCCGAGTTCGCGGCCGTCCTCGCGCACCTGGCGCCACGCTTCCCGCAACGGGCCGCCCGTGCCGTCGGTGAGCATCAGCGCGCTGGCCAGCGCGGTGTTCAGCAGCATGCGTTGGCGCGCCGGCAACGGGGTGCTGGCGTCGCTGGCCAGGCCCTGATCAACCCAGCTGCGGCACTCACTGACCAGCGACAGGCGCAGCCATAACGGCACGCCGCCCAACGTCAGTTCAATCCCCAATGGCAGGTTGCCGGTCGTTGAGTAGGCCCAGTCGAGTGCCGAGCGCACCGTGTTGATCTCGGGGCCATACAGCGCGACCCAGGTTTGCGGTGACAGGCCATCCAGCGTCTGCCCGGCTTCCTGCAACACCCCAAGGGCATAGCGCGCATGGCGTTCGGCGGTGGCGTTGGTTTCGCCCTGTTCGGCGAGCTTTTCCAGGGCGTAGGCGCGGGTGGTCTCCAGCAGGCGATAACGTTTGAGCAACTGCGATTCGCCGGCGAGCAGCAGTGACTTGTCCATCAGGCTTTCGAGCAAGGGCAGGGCATTGCGCGGGTCGAGGGCGCTGCTGGCAGTCATGGCCTTGACGGCATCAAGGGTGAAGGAGCCGGTGAAGACCGCCAGTTGGCGCAGCATCGCCTGCTCGTCGCCGCTGAGCATCGAATAGGTCCAGTCCAGGGTCGCGCTCAGTGAGCGATGGCGGGCGAGGGCGGTGCGCCGGCCGGTCATTTGCAGGCGGAAGCTGCCGTCCAGCAGGCCGACCAGGTCCTGGATGCCAAAGGTGCGTACCCGCGCGGCCGCTATTTCGATGGCCAGCGCATTGCTGTCGAGCTTGCGGCAGATGGCGCTGACGGCCGCCACGTCGGCGTCATTGAAAACAAAGTCGGGGTCGAGGGTGCGCACGCGTTCCACAAACAGGCGCACGCCGGACCATTTCAGGGCTTCGACGGCGCTGAGTGTCCTGTGTTCGTCGGGCACTTGCAGCGGCGCTAGGTCGTGCACGCGCTCGCCCTCGGCGCGCAGCGGCTCGCGGCTGGTGGTCAGCACGTAGCATTGAGGGGCACTGCGCAAGAGAGTTTCCACGGCATCGGCGGTGGCCGGCAACACATGTTCGCAGTTGTCCAGTACCAGCAACAGGCGGCGGTCGGCCAGGGTGGCGGCGATGCTGCGCAATGGCTCGTCGCTGACGGTCTGGATGCCCAGGGCGCTGGCGAGCATGCCGGTGACCCATTGCCCGCTGGTGGCCGGCGCCAGGTCGACGAAGCAGGTGTCCAGCTTGAGTTCGTTGGCTAATTGATGGGCCACGGCCATGGCGACGGTGGTTTTGCCGATGCCGCCAGGGCCGGTGATGGTCAAGAACCGCTGGTTCAGCACCTGGTCGGCAAGGCTGTCGACCAACTCATCGCGGCCAATCACCTCGCAGGACGGCGGCGCGACAGAGGGCTCATGGACGCGCGCGTGGGGCACCGGCAGATGGTCTTCGCCGGCCGCCTGCACGGTCACCGGCGCCACGAAGCGATAGCCGCGGCCCGGCACCGTGACGATATAGCTGAAGTTGCCATCGTCGCCCAAGGCTCGGCGCAGCGCGACGATCTGAGCGCGCAGGTTGCATTCCTCCACCACCACCTTGGGCCAGGCGAACGAGATCAGCTCGGCTTTCTCCAGCAGTTCGCCGGCGCGGGTGGCCAGGGCAATCAGCAAACACAGGGCGCGGCTGCCCAAGGTGACGGGCTCACCGTTTCGCAGCAATACGTGCTGGCGTGCGAGTAACAGGAAGGGGCCAAAACCAAGGGCGCTTTCGGCGCACGCCGGGGCCAGGGGTTCTGCGTCCATGAAGGACACTGCGTGGTTCTTGCTCGAGCTCATCAATTCGTCCTTTTTATAGTCAGGCTTGTTATTGGCGATCAGGCCATTCGCCCTTTTGGGTACAGATGTGCAGCAGCAGTCTTGGAAAGTTGATGTCGATCAAAAAGTCGAAAAGGTCGCCCTCCTTTGGGGCGTTGTCGTTTTTATTGGCGTGCCACGGATTGTGTTTCAGTTGATGAGACTGTCTCAAAGCTGAAACATTTTATTACCAGAAACAGGGATAAAGCAGAATGTATGCCAGTTGGCATGTAACAAAGATGACAACAACCGCATGAAATTTATGGTGATTTTTAGGGTCATCGAGGCCACCTGAAGGGCTTCGTTCGGAAAGGCGAATATTTCTAATTGTGTCGTTCGGGATGCCGAATAATTTGGCGTCTATCTGGCGGTTAATTATTCACTGTGTATCGCTGTGTATCCGCGCACCACCTTGATACACCGGCATGACGTTCTGTCGTGTTTGCGACACAGAGCGGATACACGCCTGGCGTTAACGCTGTTCACCAGCCGGCGCCGGCGGTCACGCACCGCGACGTTGAGGACGGTGTTCCCGCATAACCCCGACGTGTATGGCGGCGCCAGTTCACCTCGCGCTTGCGGCAGGTGCAGGCGTTGGAGCTCGACGCTTTGCTGCATGTGCAGGGCGACGGCCGTTTTGCCCGGTTGTGTGAATTTTTGGTGGCGCGCCTGGGCGAGGAAGCAGGCGTGGTCCAGGTCGGTTGGTTGGGCGGTGAGTTGATAGTGGGAGCTGTGGCGAGTGAATAACCTGTGGCGAGCGGGCTTGCCCCGCGTTGGGCTGCGAAGCGGCCCCAAAGGCTGCCCACCGGGTTTGTCAGATACACCGCGGCGACTGGAGGGGGAGCGCTTCGCACTCCAACGCGGGGCAAGCCCGCTCGCCACGAGGCGTTGGCAAACATGAAAACTCTGACAGCCAGGCAATTGGCCACTGAAAAAATCCGCATCTGCCCGTACTCTAGGGGCCTTTGTTACCAGCGCCGGATTGTTCATGTCTTCTGTTGCCGATGGGTTGCCCTTCAATAAACGCCTGCCGGCCGTGATCGCTCTTTCTTTGGGGATCGGCATGGCGACCCTCGACACGGCCATCGTCAACACCGCGCTGCCCACATTGGCCGAAGGCATCGGCACCGACTCGGCCTCGGTGATCTGGGTGGTCAACGCCTACCAACTGGCGATTATCGCCACGGTGCTGCCATTCGCTTCGTTGAGTGATGTGTGGGGGCACCGTCGGGTATACCTCGGTGGGTTGCTGCTGTTTATTGTCTCGTCGCTGTTGTGCGGGCTGGCCGGGTCGTTGCTGACCCTGACGGCCGCGCGTGTGGCGCAAGGCCTGGGCGCGGCGGCGGTCATGAGCGTGAATACCGCGTTGCTGCGGCATATCTACCCGGCAAAAATGCTCGGGCGCGGCCTTGGCTATAACTCGCTGGTGGTGGGGCTGGCGTTCACCCTCGGGCCGACTGCCGCATCGGCGATTCTGTCGGTGGCCAGCTGGCACTGGCTGTACCTGATCAACGTGCCGTTGGGCCTTTTGGCCCTGGGGCTGGGCCTGCGGTCATTGCCGACACTGCCCATGACCGGTCACGCGTTCGACCGCCTCGCCGCGCTGCTGTGTGCCGGGTTGTTCGCCTTGCTGGTGCTTGGCCTGGGCACGGCGGTGCACGGCGTTCAGGGCGCATTGACCCTGGGCCTGATCGCCGTGGCGCTGGTCTGCGGTGCGTTACTGTTGCGCCGCCAGGCTGGGCACCCGGCGCCGATGCTGGCCCTGGATCTGTTCAAGCGCCCGGTGTTTGCGCTGTCTTCCCTTACGGCGATCTGTGCGTTCAGCGCCCAGGGCCTGGCCTTTGTGTCATTGCCGTTTCTGTTGCAGGCGGTGCTTGGTCATAGCCAGGTGGAAACCGGTTTTCTGATGACGCCGTGGCCGGCCGTTGTTGCGGTCATGGCCCTGGTCGCAGGGCGCCTGGCAGACCGCGTGTCGCTGGGCGTGTTGTGCGGCATCGGCCTGTTGCTGCTCAGTGCGGGGATGGCGGCGCTGGCCACCCTGGGCAGCGGCGCGTCGGCCTTTGATATCGGCTGGCGCATGGCGCTGTGCGGCGCCGGGTTTGGCTTTTTTCAATCGCCCAACCTCAAGGCGATCATGACCAGCGCACCCTTGGCCCGCAGCGGCGGGGCCAGCGGCATCGTGGCGATCTCGCGGCTGCTGGGGCAAACGCTGGGGGCGTCATTGGTGGCGTTGTGTTTTCACCTGTCCCTGGGCAGTGGCCCGCAATACGCGCTGTGGTTGGGGTGCGTGTTTGCGTTGGTGGGCAGTGTGGCCAGCGGTTTGCGTTTGTTGCCCTATGGGAAAAAGGCGTGATTGGGCGTTGTAAAGTCCGCCATGGGAAGGCTAACGTGGCGGCCTGAATATTTCAGGATGTTTCAGATTTATGTCCAGCCTGGCCCAACGCACTGCCGATACCACGTCCCGACGCGCCGCGCTGACCCTCGCGTTGTGCCTGCCCAGCGACGTGTTGCTGTACTTGCTGTTGCCGATGGAGTCCCAGGCCTTTGGCATCACGCTGGCGCAGGCCGGGGTGTTGTTGGCAGCCAACCGCCTGGTGCGGATTTTTGGCTATCGGCATGTGCTCAATTTCTATGCGCGCAACGGTGACCGGCTGACGTGCATGATTGCTGCCGGCGCGGCGACGGTGTGCGCCCTGGGCAACTCGCTGCTGTCAGGGTTCGCTGCGCTGCTGGGCCTGCGGCTGATCTGGGGCCTGTGTTTTGCCGCGCTGAACCTGTCGACCCAAGTGTTGGCAACGTCCGAGCCCGTTGGCGCAGCCCGCCGCGCGGGGCGTTCACGCGCGATGATCGCCCTCGGGCCGATGCTGGCGCTGCCGCTGGGTGGCTGGTTGACCTTATGGGCCGGCCCACGTCCGATCTTTGTGATGCTTGCCGGCTGCTGCCTGGCGGGCTTGTGGGTGGCGCGTGGCTTGCCCACCGCCGGGCATGATTTGCACAGCACCGGGCGGCGCTTCAAGTGGCCCGACAGTGTGGCGACCTGGTCGTTTATCGAGGGCGTGGCGCTGGACGGGCTGTTTATTTTTGGCCTGTCGATCCAGGCACAAAAGATTCTCGGCGGCGATGCGGTGCTGATCGCCGGCGGCTTGATGGCCCTGCGGTATGCCTCGGAAATGCTCCTGAGCCCCCTGGGCGGCCGGGCGGCGCAACGCTTTGGCGCCACGTCGATGCTGTTGCTGTTTTCATTCTTGAGTGCCCTGGCCCTGACGGCGTTCGGCAGTTATTGGGTGATCGTCGGCGCGGCGGCGGTATTGGTGCTGCGCGCGCTGCAACTGCCGCTGGTGACCACCCTGGTGGCCGAGCGCAACCCGGGCTCGATGCGCGTCTCGGCACTGGCCTCGAATGCGGTGTGGCGCGATGTCGGCGCGGGCCTCGGGCCGTTGCTGGCGGGCCTGTTGCTGCCGGTGGCGTCAGCGCCGTGGGTGTTCGGCCTGGCGGGCGCGGCCATCGCGGTGAGCGCGGTATTTTGCTGGCGCACCCAGGTTTCCAACTGACACGGTGAGGGGGTGTGTGTCCCTTCAAGAAGCTTTCGTGCGGGGGCTGGATGAACAGAGCATCGGCGTGCTGGCTTAGGCGCTTTTAAGGCTGTCCAGCCATGCGGGGTCCAGGCGGGTTTGCTCGGTGTTAATGCCCAGTGCCTGCATCTTCGCCTGGTGGGCGTCGATCTCGCCGAGCAATTGCGCCTGGGCACTGGAGTTGGCGTCCAGTGCATGCATCTGCGTGAGCCCCAAGTGGTAAAAACGCAGCAGCTTGATCGCCGTCGGGTCGTTGGCCTGCACGCCTTCGGTGACCTTGTGCATCACGTTGGTGACGCTCATCAAACTGCGCTTGAGCTGCCAGCCATACACCGCCGGCGCGAGCCAGGGCTGGGTCCAGAACGGCCCGCGCACCAACGCGACGGTGATCAGCACCCCGGCAAACACACCGCCGACATTGAAGCGAAAGTTGTCACCGCCAGGTTCACCGAACAGCATGACCGCCAGGCTCGACAGCAGCATTGCCAGGGCCACGAACAGCACGGCAATGATCAGGGTGCTGCGGCGGGTCTGCTGGCGGAAGGTGGCGGGGTCGCAGGGTTTGAGCTCGAACATCCGGGTCTGGTCTCAAGAAGGGCGGGGTGGCATCTTCGCATGCTTTGCGCAATCAAGTTGAACGATGGCTTGCCGCGGTTTCTCTACATCTGTGTAGCCCCCGTGAGGTAAACCATCATGCCCGAATACAAACAGCCGCCGCCCGGCACCCCTGACCCTGATCGCACACCCGGTGAAGAGGAGCGCGACAACGATGCGTTACGCCCCAACGACCCGGCGCAGCGTCAGGACGACGATGTGGAACAGGTCGAGCAAGACCTTGAACACCTTCACGACAAAGCCCGCCCGCTTTAAAACCAGGAGATCGCCGTGAGTAATCCCCCGAAAGGCCCGCGTTCAGACGAGCATGGCAGTGGCAAGGACGAGCTGGGTTTTGACCCGGACTCCCCGGATGTAGCCGACCCGCAAGTCGACCCCATCGGCCCTGCGATCGCGCCGTTGGACAAGAAAAAACAGCCGAAAAAAAAGCCGCCCTATGATCCGCTGGGCGACTTGAAAACTAACTAAAGAAACACAAAAAGCCCCGCCATTGCGGGGCTTTTGCTTATTTGGGCGGCACCCAGGTGACGTCGGTAATACCGAACTTTTCCGCCCAGGGCCGAGTGGTTTTTTTCACCTGTTCGTGACCCACACGCCCAATGCGGCTGACATGGGCGATGTCGGCATCCACCGCTGCCCAATGCCACGCCTCGGCGTTGTTCATCACCTCCGCGCGCACCACAAAGGACTTCGGTTGGCCGTGCAGCTGGTAATTAATGGTGTAGATTTTTGCGGTACTCATGTTGCCTCCCTGTCTTGTTATAGATGGATCGGTGAGTGTTCAAAAAGGTTCAGTCAAAATGACAAGTCGCACACTGGCCCTGCATAGTGAGCGCTTCGCCCCGCGCTCAAGGATCGCGCCATGCCCCGCTTGACTCATCGCCAGCTTTATCTGCAACGCCTGGGCTACGACACGCCGCCGCCGCCGACCCTGCAAACCCTGCAGCAATTGCAGTTGCGCCATGTGTGCACGTTCGCCTTTGAAAGCCTGTCGACGTTGCTGCACTGCCCGGTGCCGATCGACTTGCCGAGCATCGAGCAAAAGGTTCTGCTCGATGGGCGTGGCGGGTATTGCTTCGAGTTGAACCACTTGTTTCTCGCGCTCCTGCAGGATTTGGGTTTCGAGGCGCGCGGTCTCACCGGCTGGGTAGTGATGGGCGGGCCGGTAGATGCGCGCACCGGACGCACCCATCGCCTGAGCCTGGTCACCCTGGAAGGCGTGCGCTATGTCACCGACGTCGGCTTCGGCGGCATGGTGCCAAGCAGCCCCTTGCAGCTGGACACCGAGGCGATCCAGGCCACCGCCCACGAACCCTATCGGCTGACGTGCAATGGCGCCGATTACACCTTGTGGGCCAAGGTGGGCGAGGAGTGGCGTGGCTTGTATGTGTTTGACCTGCAGGTGCAGGCGGATAGGGACTATGAAATCGGCAACTGGTACGTGTCGACGCACCCGGATTCGGTGTTTGTCGGCCAATTGAAAGCTGCGCTGCTCGCGCCGGGTAAACGCTACACATTGAATAACGCCCACTACGCGGTCCACTGCCTGGATCAGCCCAGTGAAAAGCGCGCAATCGAGAGTGTCGATGAGCTGCTGGCAGTGCTGCATGGCACCTTGGGTATTCGCCTGCCGGTGCATCCTCTTCTTCGCGAGAGCCTTAATGGCCTAGTGATAGCAGCTTCCAAAGAAGCTTGAGATAGAGCCTGCGCTGAACCGTTTTTTCTCCAAATCGACGCAAATTAATTCGAACCTTTCGCGAAAGCCGAGGTTCGAAGCGATTCCTGAATAATTTGCTCACCAGACAAGGAGATGTAAAACGATGTCCAAGCTATTCGGAAAATTCCTCAAGGGCTCCTCGCTGTTGGCGCTGGTCGCTGCGCCTGCCGTGGTGTTCGCCGCTGCACCGACGGGCCCGATTTCGGTTTTCGGTCTGCAGGGCAGCTACAACGACTTCAAGCTCGAAGGCGGCAGCGACAGCGACAAGGACCACATGCCTGAAGCGGGCCTGTTCTACAACTTCGGCAACAAGCTCACCGCTGAATCCGGCTTTATCTACCAGGCCGGGATCGAAGCCAAGTACGGCGAAAAGAGCGACAACAAACTCAAGGAAGGCCAGGCTGACCTGGACCTCGGCTGGCGTGCCGCGCTCGACGCGCGCAACTTTGTCGACGTGATTGTGGGTGGTGGCTACAGCTGGACCCGCTACGAGCCGGACACCAATGACTACGACGTCAAGCTCACCAACAAGTCGCCGTTCGCCAAAGCTGCCCTGGGTTACAACCACCAGTTCGATGACATGACTCTGCGCGTCGAAGCCGGTGCCCGTCGTACCATCGACGGCCGTGCCAAGCTCAAAGTCGATGGCGTGGGCAGCGACACCGTGGACCTCAAGGACCGCACCAACCCTTACGCTGAAGTCAGCCTGCTGATGAACCAGAAAGGCGACCTGCCAGTGATGGCGGGCCTGTACTACACCCGTACCGAATACAAGCTTGACGACGACTCCTATGTCGCCGACAACACCAAGCTCAAGCGTGACGAGTACGGTTTCAAGGTCGGTATCGCGTTCTAAGCGAACCGCTGGATGCGGGGTGGCCAACGCCTCGCATTCGACTGCCCCACCAAGCCCCCTTTGTGTCCGCCAAAACCCTCAGCGCCGTGGCGTTGCTGTCTTAGTGTGCAAGCAGCTTCCACAGCCTAAAAAGAGAGGGTGGCCATGCGCTGCATTGCCTTATTGTTGGCCGTCCTCGGCCTGCTCGCCGCCTGTGACGACACGCCCAAACATCCCCCCCGAACGCGCCACTGCGGCCCACGCAGAGTGAGTATGTGCTGTTGCAGTTTGGGGAGCTGCTGGCGGTGCGCGGCGCAAAGATAGTTGAGACCTGGCCTTTTTATGGCTGACTCGAGAGGCAGGCTTGCGCTGAGTGCCGGTGCGTTGCTGCCCTCGGACAGGCACTCGAACGCTCCCGACTGACGGCTATTGTCAGAGATTTCCTACAAGAGTACAAATGTACTCCATGACGACCCTGACCCCCCGCCGCACTGCCATCCTGACCTTCATCCGCGACCGTATCGCGCAGCAAGGCCAGCCCCCCAGCCTCGCCGAGATCGCCGAGGCGTTCGGTTTTGCCTCCCGCAGCGTTGCGCGCAAGCACGTGGTGGCCCTCACGGAAGCCGGTTACATCGAGGTCAACCCTAACCAGGCCCGGGGCATCCGCCTGCTCAACCAGCCGGCACGCCCCGAATGGCTGGATGTGCCCGTGCTCGGCCGCGTCGCCGCCGGTTTGCCGATTGGCGCCGACGCCGAAGTGCACAACCGCCTGCAACTGGACCCCGCCACCTTTGCGAAAACCCCGGATTACCTGTTGCGGGTGCAGGGCGACTCGATGATCGAAGACGGCATTCTCGACGGCGACCTGGTCGGCGTACGTCGCAGCGCCGAAGCCTTGAACGGCCAGATTGTGGTGGCGCGTCTGGACGGCGAGGTCACCATCAAACGCTTCGAGCGCCATGGCGAGCATGTGCGCCTGCTGCCGCGTAACCCCGCGTATCAACCCATCGAGGTAGGCCCCGATCAGGACCTGGCCATCGAAGGGGTGTTCTGCGGCCTGGTGAGGCAAGGCTGATGGGCGCCGTCGTTGCTCTGGACTCGCTGTTCAATGGCGGCCGAGTCTGGAAGGGCCGGCCGGTTGCGCCGCCGGCCAGCGTGCACCCCACCGGGCTGGCGGCGCTGGACGCGGTGCTGCCCAGCGGCGGCTGGCCGGAGGCGGCCCTGAGCGAAATCCTGATGGCCAAGGAAGGGGTCGGCGAGTTGCAATTGGTGTTGCCGACCCTGGCGCGCTTATCAACGGCAGGGGAGCGCATCGTGCTGGTCGCGCCGCCTTACACGCCGTACCCGCACGCCTGGCAGAACGCCGGGGTGGATTTGCGCCAGCTTTCGGTGATCCAGGCCGAGGAGCGCGATACCTTGTGGGCCGTCGAACAATGCCTGCGTTCCGGCAGTTGCGGCGCCGTGCTGTGCTGGCCGCGCAAGGCTGATGACCGCGCCTTGCGCCGTTTGCAGGTGGCGGCCGAAACCGGCCAGACCCTGGCGTTTGCCTGGCGCTCTTTACACGAGGCAATCAATGCCTCGCCCGCCGCCTTGCGCCTGGCCGTTGAGGCAAAACCTGCGCAAGTGCGGGTGCTCAAATGCCGGGGCGGGCTGGCCCATCCGGCGCCGATTGCGCTGGCGGGGCACTGAGGTTGCCATGCGCTGGGTGTGTATTGTCTTCCCGCAATTGGCGCTGGACGGGGTGCAGCGTGTGCATCCCGAGCCCGACCAGCCGCTGGTGCTGCTGGCCGGCACGCCGCAGCGTCGCGTGTTGCAAACCGTCAATGCCGCCGCCCGCGCGTTGGGCCTGCGTCCCGGGCAATCGCTGACGGCTGCGCATGCGCTGGCCAAGACCTTCGCCAGCGCCGAATACGACCCCGCAGAAATCGAGCGCTGGCAGCAGTTTCTGGCGGCCTGGGCCTACCGGTTCAGTTCCCAGGTCAGTGTGTATTACCCGCGCGCCTTGCTGTTCGAGATCGAATCGAGCCTGGGCCTGTTCGGGCCGTGGCCGCAGTTCGAGGCGCGGTTGCGCAACGAGCTGACCGCGTTGGGGTTTCGCCACCGTATCGTCGCCGCGCCCAATCCGGCGGCGGCGCGGGTGCTGGCCAATATCTACGATGGCCTGGCCGTGGCCGATGATCACGCGCTGCACCAAGCCCTGGCGCCACTGCCTGTCGAGCGTTCAGGCCTCGACCCGCAAGCCGCCACCGCCTTGTCACGCATGGGCCTGCGCACGCTGGCCCAGGTGCAGGCGTTGCCCCGCCACACGTTGGCGCGGCGCTTTGATGCCGGCTTGCTCAAGCACCTGGATGCGCTGAGCGGGCAGCGGCCGCTGCCACTGGCGTTTTATCAGCCACCGGAGCAGTTCGATGCACGCATCGAGCTGAATTTCGATGTGCAATCCCACCAGGCCTTACTGTTTCCGTTGCGCCGCCTGACCGGTGACCTGTCGGCCTTCCTCTGCGGTCGCGACAGCGGCGTGCAGCGTTTCGACCTGCACCTGGAACACGCCCAGGCGCCTGACAGCGTGATCAAGGTCGGCCTGCTCAGCGCCGAGCGCGAACCGGCGATGCTGTTCGAACTGGCCCGCGGCCGTCTGGAGCAGGTGCAAGTCACCTCGCCGGTTCGCGGCTTTCGCCTGGTGGCCCAGGACCTGCCGGTGTTCGTGCCGCAGCGCCAGGACTTGTTCGACGACCGCCCGCAACAGACGTTGCCCTGGGAGCAACTGCGCGAACGCCTGCGCGCACGCCTGGGCGATGAAGCTGTGCAAGGCCTGCGCTTTCATGCCGACCACCGCCCCGAATGCGCCTGGCAAGCCGCCGCCGATAGCCGCGCGTGCCCCACCTTGAACAAGGTGCAGCGCCCGGGCTGGTTGCTGCACGAGCCGACCTTGCTGGCCGAGCAGGGCGTACAGATTCTGATGGGCCCGGAACGCATCGAATCCGGTTGGTGGGATGGCGCCGATATTCGCCGTGACTATTACCTGATCCAGACCCGCGCCGGGCAGCAAGGCTGGGCCTATCGCACCGTCGGGCAAAGCGATGGGCTGTGGCTGCAAGGCTGGTTTGCATGAGTTACGCCGAGCTGCATTGCCTGTCCAATTTCAGTTTCCAGCGCGGCGCGTCGAGTGCGCTGGAGTTGTTCGAGCGCGCCAAGCGCCAGGGCTACAGCGCCTTGGCGATCACCGACGAATGCACCTTGTCGGGCATCGTGCGCGCCTGGCAGGCGGCGAAGGCGGTGGACATGCCGCTGATTATCGGCAGCGAGGTGCGCATCGAGAACGGCCCCAAACTGGTGTTGCTGGTAGAAGACCTCAGTGGCTACCAGCACTTGTGCCGGCTGATTACCCTGGCCCGACGCCGTGCCGAAAAAGGTCGTTATCGCCTGCTGCAGGAAGACTTCGACCAGCCTCTGCCTGGCCTGCTGGCGCTGTGGGTTGCCGAAGACAGCGACACCCAGGCCTCGATCCAGTGGCTGCGGCGTACCTTCGCCGATCGCCTGTGGCTGGCGGTGCACCTGCATTGCGGCCAGAACGATGCGCGCCACCTGGAGCAGCGCCTGGCCCTGGCCGCCAGCCTGCATATCAAGGCGGTGGCCTGCGGCGATGTGCACATGCATGCGCGCGGTCGCCGCGCCCTGCAAGACACCATGACCGCCATCCGCCATCACGTCACGGTGGCCGACGCTGGCACACGCCTGCACCCCAATGGCGAGCGGCACCTGCGCAGCCTCGACGCCCTCGGCGCGCTGTACCCGCAGGCCTTGCTCGATGAAACCCTGGCCATCGCGCGGCGCTGCACGTTCGACCTCAGCCAATTGCGTTACCACTACCCGCGCGAGCTGGTGCCCGCCGGCCAGAACGCGAAATCCTGGTTGCGCCAGCTCACCGAAGAAGGCATTGCCCAGCGCTGGCCTGAGGGTGTCGACGCCAAGACCTTGCAGCAGATCAACCATGAGTTGGAGTTGATCAGCGAGCTGGGTTACGAAAGTTATTTCCTCACCGTGCACGACATTGTGCGCTTTGCCCGCAGCCGTTCGATCCTGTGCCAGGGCCGGGGCTCGGCGGCCAACTCGGCGGTGTGTTTTGCCTTGGGCATCACCGAGATCAACCCGAGCCTGATGAGCATGCTGTTCGAGCGCTTCCTGTCCAAGGAGCGCAATGAACCGCCGGATATCGACGTCGACTTCGAACACGAACGCCGCGAAGAAGTGCTGCAGTACGTGTTCCAGCGTTACGGGCGTACCCGCGCGGCCTTGACGGCGGTGGTCAGCAGCTACCACGCGGCCGGCGCAGTGCGCGATGTGGCCAAGGCCCTCGGCTTACCGCCGGACCAGATCAACGCCCTGGCCGAATGCTGTGGGCGCTGGAGTGACGATGCGCCGCCCCTGGAGCGCCTGCGCGAAGGCGGCTTCGACCCGCAAAGCCCGATCCTGCGCCGCGTGCTCACGCTGACGCAGCAGTTGATCGGCTTCCCCCGGCACTTGTCCCAGCACCCGGGCGGTTTCGTGATTTCCGAATACCCGCTGGACACGCTGGTGCCGGTGGAAAACGCTGCCATGGCCGAGCGCACTATCATCCAATGGGACAAGGACGACCTCGACGCTGTCGGCCTGCTCAAGGTGGATGTTCTGGCCCTGGGCATGCTCAGTGCGATCCGCCGCTGCTTCGATTTACTGCGCCGGCATCGCAACCTGGACCTGGCGCTGGCGACGATTCCCAAGGAAGACGCCGCCACCTACGCGATGATCAGCAAGGCCGACACCATTGGCGTGTTCCAGATCGAGTCGCGCGCGCAGATGTCGATGCTGCCCAGGCTCAAGCCGCAAAAATTCTATGACCTGGTGATCGAGGTCGCCATCGTGCGGCCGGGGCCGATCCAGGGCGGCATGGTGCACCCGTATTTGCGCAGGCGTAATAACGAAGAGCCGACGACGTATCCCTCACCGCAACTCGAGGCGGTGCTGGAACGCACCTTGGGCGTGCCGCTGTTTCAGGAACAAGTGATGCAGATCGCCATGGTCGCCGCCGACTATGGCCCCGGCGAGGCCGACCAGTTGCGCCGTTCCATGGCCGCCTGGAAACGCCACGGCGGGCTGGAACCGCATCAGGAGCGCCTGCGCACCGGCATGCTCAAGAACGGTTACAGCGAGGCATTTGCCGCGCAAATCTTCGAGCAGATCAAAGGCTTTGGCAGCTATGGTTTTCCCGAGTCCCACGCGGCCAGCTTTGCCTTGCTGACCTACGCCAGTTGCTGGCTCAAATGCCATGAGCCGGCGGCCTTTGCCTGTGCACTGATCAACAGCTGGCCCATGGGTTTCTACAGCCCGGACCAGATCCTGCAGGATGCGCGGCGGCATCGCTTGCAGATCCGCCCGGTGGATGTGCTGGCCAGTGACTGGGATTGCAGCCTGGAACCCATCGACGGCCAGCAACCGGCGATCCGCATGGGTTTGCGCATGATCTCGGGGTTTCGCGAGGAGGACGCGCGGCGCATCGAAGCGGCCCGCCAGCGCGGTACGTTCAGCGACATTGCCGACCTGGACGAACGCGCTGGGCTGGATGCTCGTGCCCAGGCGTTGCTGGCGGACTCGGGCGCCTTGCGCGCGTTGGCCGGCAACCGGCACACGGCGCGCTGGGAAGTGGCCGGGGTGCATAAACAGCTGGGGCTGTTCGCTGGCCTGCCCAGCCCCGACGAAGCGGCGGTGCAGCTGCCGGCACCAACGGTTGGCGAAGACCTGCAGGCCGACTACGCCACGGTCGGCACCACCCTCGGCCCGCATCCCCTGGCGTTGCTGCGTGATGAGCTGCGTAAACGCCGCTGTCGCAGTTCCCTCGAGCTGATGGCGGTGGCGCATGGGCGCAACGTCAGCGTCGCGGGGCTGGTCACTGGCCGGCAACGCCCGGGCACCGCCAGCGGGGTTACCTTCGTCACCCTGGAAGATGAGTTCGGCAACCTCAATGTGGTGGTCTGGCGTGACTTGGCCGAGCGTCAGCGTCAGGCGTTGGTCGGTTCGCGCCTGTTGAAAGTCGACGGGCGCTGGGAGGCGGTAGGCGAGGTGCGGCACTTGATTGCCGGGCGCCTGACCGATCTGACGCCGCTGCTGGATGGGATTAATGTGCGCAGCCGGGATTTTCACTGACGGCAGTTGCTCAGTCCTTCTCGGATAAGCTATATGCAATGAAACGAATTATTGCAGTCAGGCTCCAAGTTTTTATCAGCGTAACTGCATCACTCATCCATCCTTCTCTTCGCCACGAGCCCATAGATGCAATTTTTATCCAACACCCATGGCTGCGAAGGCTGGGGCGGTGAAATGGCCCAGCGGATCCGCGCCTTCGACTGGTCGACCACTGACCTGGGCCCGATCCACGCCTGGCCGAAGAGTCTGGTCAGCGCCGTGCAGATGCTATTGGCATCCCCCATGCCGATGGTGATGCTGTGGGGGCGGCTTGGGTACATGATCTACAACGACAGCTACTCGGTATTTGCCGGCGGCCGGCATCCGTTTCTGTTGGGCACGCCCGTGGAGCTGGGCTGGCCGGAAGTGGCCGAGTTCAACCGGCATGTCGTGGACACCTGTCTGGCGGGCGGCACGTTATCGTTCAACAACAAGGCACTGGTGCTGCTGCGCAATGGCAAGCCGGAAGATGTCTGGATGGATCTTTACTACAGCCCCGTCGCCGGCGATGACCAACAACCGGCCGGTGTGCTCGCGATTGTGGTAGAGACCACCGGCCACGTGAACTCCGAGCGCTTGCGCCAGGAATTGACGCATAACCTGGAGCAACGCGTGGCGGCCGAAGTGCAGGCGCGCTCCTCGGCCGAAGCGCAATTGCGTCAGTCGCAAAAACTCGAAGCCATCGGCGGCCTGACCGGTGGCGTGGCCCACGACTTCAATAACCTGCTGCAAGTGATCGCCGGCAACCTGCACCTGCTGGCCCGGCACGAACCCGAGAATGCCCAGGTACAGCGCCGGGTCACGGCCGCCATCGCAGCGGTGGAGCGCGGCGCCAAACTGTCGTCGCAACTGCTGGCCTTTGCTCGACGCCAGCCGTTGTCGCCGGCTGTTTACAACCCCCAGCGCATTTATGCAGGTTTGGGTGAATTACTGCAGCGCGCGTTGGGCGAAACCATCCATATCGATGTGCAATTGCCCCAGGATTCCTGGTGCATCAACGTCGACCGCAACCAGCTGGAAAACGCCTTGCTCAACCTGGCGATCAATGCCCGCGATGCCATGCAAGGCGAGGGCGTGATCCGCATCACCGGCGATAACATCATCCTCAACCCCGACGACTGTGCGGGCAAGAGCGTCCTGCCTGGCGAATATGTGCGCCTGGCCGTCACGGATATTGGCGTGGGCATGTCGTCGGCGGTCCTGGCGCGGGTGTTCGAACCGTTCTTTACCACCAAGCGTGAAGGCCATGGCACCGGCCTTGGCCTGAGCATGGTGTTTGGTTTCGTGCGGCAAAGCGGCGGCCATGTCGAGGTGTGGAGCGAGGAGGGCAAGGGCACGGTGGTGCAAATGTACTTTCCGCGCAGCCTCGGCGCCGAGGACCCGGACAGCCACCCCGTTGAGGCTGTGCCGCACGCGGGCGGCCAGGAAACCATTCTGGTGGTCGAGGACAACGTCGATGTACGGGTGACGGTGGTGGAATTGCTCGAGCAGTCGGGCTACACCGTGCTCACCGCCGAAGACGGCGACCGCGCGATGCAAGCGCTGCAGGGCGGCGTGCAGCCGGACCTGATTTTTACCGACGTGGTCATGCCCGGCCGGGTCAAAAGTACTGACTTGGCCGACTGGGCCCGCGCCCAGGTACCGCCGGTGGCGGTGCTGTTCACCTCCGGGCATACCCGCGACATTCTCTCCAGCAATCATCTGCTGAGCCCCGACATTCATCTGCTGAGCAAGCCCTACAGCCCCGAATCCCTCACACAACGGGTGCGCAGCGTGCTCACTGTCCGATAAGGTCTTCCATGACTTCACAGCGCAACATCCCTCCCGTCACCGGCCAGCACCTTGGCTTTGTGCGAGTGCGCGGCGCTCGCGAACATAACCTGCGTAACGTCGACGTCGACATTCCGCGGGACGCCCTGGTGGTGTTCACCGGCGTCTCGGGTTCCGGCAAATCATCCCTGGCGTTTTCCACGGTGTACGCCGAAGCCCAGCGTCGCTATTTCGAATCGGTAGCGCCTTACGCACGGCGCCTGATCGATCAGGTGGGCGTGCCGGATGTGGATTCCATCGAAGGCCTGCCGCCGGCCGTGGCCCTGCAGCAGCAGCGCGGCACGCCGAGTGCGCGTTCTTCGGTGGGCAGCGTCACGACCTTGTCGAGCCTGATCCGCATGTTGTACTCGCGTGCCGGCAGTTATCCGCCGGGCCAGGCCATGCTGTACGCTGAGGACTTTTCGCCGAACCTGCCCCAGGGCGCGTGCCCGCAGTGCCATGGCCTGGGCCGGGTGTATGAGGTGACCGAGGCGCTGATGGTGCCCGATCCGTCGCTGACCATTCGCCAGCGTGCGGTGGCGTCGTGGCCGTTGGCGTGGCAAGGGCAGAACCTGCGCGACATCCTTGTGACGCTCGGCTATGACGTGGACATTCCCTGGCGCGACCTGCCGAAAAAACAGCGCGACTGGATCCTGTTCACCGAAGAAACCCCGACCGTGCCGGTGTACGCAGGCTTCACGCCCGAACAGACCCGCGCGGCCTTGAAGCGCAAGCTCGAACCCAGTTACCAGGGCACCTTCAGCGGCGCGCGGCGCTATATCCTGCACACCTTCACCCACACCCAAAGTGCGCTGATGAAAAAGCGCGTCTCGCAGTTCATGCAGGGCAGCGCCTGCCCAATGTGCGAGGGCAAACGCCTGACCCGCGCGGCGCTGTCGGTGAAATTTGCCGGGGTGGATATCGGTGAGCTGTCGCAACTGTCGCTGTCGCAGTTGGCCGAGTTGCTGCGGCCGGTGGCGGCGGGGCAGGACAAGATGAAGCTGTCGGTGGAAAAACGCCTGGCCGCCCAGCGCATCGCCGAGGATTTGCTTGAACGCGTGAGCACCCTGATCGAGCTGGGCCTGGGCTACCTGTCCCTGGAGCGCAGTACGCCGACGTTGTCATCCGGCGAGCTGCAGCGCCTGCGCCTGGCCACGCAATTGGGCTCGCAGTTGTTCGGCGTGATCTATGTGCTGGATGAACCATCGGCGGGTCTGCACCCGGCGGATGGCGAAGCGTTGTTCACTGCGCTGGAGCGTTTGAAAGCCGCAGGCAATTCGCTGTTTGTGGTTGAGCATGACCTGGAAACCATGCGCCGCGCCGACTGGCTGATCGACGTGGGGCCGGCTGCCGGCGAGCACGGCGGGCAAGTGCTGTACAGCGGCCCGCCAGCGGGCCTGGCGGATATCGAGGCGTCGCAGACGCGCGAATATCTGTTTGCCGAGCGACGCCCGCCGAGCCAGGCGCGCCGTGAGCCCACCGGTTGGTTGAAGCTCGAAGGCGTGACGCGCAACAACCTCAATGACCTGAGCGTGGACTTCCCACTGGGATGCTTCACGGCCGTAACGGGTATTTCGGGCTCGGGCAAATCCAGCCTGGTCAGCCAGGCGCTGCTGGAACTGGTGGGCGCGGGGTTGGGCCGTGTGGTGGAAGCCGACGAAGAGCCCAGCCTGGAAGACGACACCCCGCAAACCAGCGGCGGACGTATCACTGCGGGTCTGGAGTCGATCCGGCGCCTGGTGCAGGTGGACCAGAAACCCATCGGCCGTACGCCGCGCTCCAACCTTGCGACCTACACCGGGCTGTTCGACAACGTGCGCAAACTGTTCGCCGCCACGCCGGCGGCGAAGAAGCGCCACTATGATGCCGGGCAGTTCTCCTTCAACGTCGCCAAGGGCCGCTGCCCCAATTGCGAGGGTGAGGGGTTTGTGAGTGTCGAGTTGCTGTTCATGCCGAGCGTGTACGCGCCGTGCCCGACTTGTCACGGTGCGCGTTACAACCCTGAAACCCTGGCGATCAAATGGCAGGGGTTGAGCATTGCCCAAGTGCTGGGGCTGACAGTGGAGCAGGCGGTGGCGGTGTTTGCCGAGCAGCCTGGTGTGCTGCGCTCGTTGCAGGTGTTGCGCGATATTGGCCTGGGGTATTTGCGGTTGGGCCAGCCGGCCACCGAGCTGTCCGGCGGTGAGGCGCAGCGCATCAAGCTGGCGACCGAGCTGCAACGCAATGCGCGCGGCTCCACGTTGTATGTCCTGGACGAGCCCACCACCGGGTTACACCCACGCGATGTGGACCGCTTGCTCAGCCAGCTGAATCATCTGGTCGAGGCGGGGCATACGGTGGTGGTTGTGGAGCACGAGATGCGCGTCGTGGCGCAGAGCGACTGGGTGATCGATATCGGGCCGGGGGCCGGCATGCAGGGCGGGAAGGTGGTGGCCAGTGGCACGCCGCAGAAGGTGGCCAAAAGCAAGGTCAGCCGTACTGCGCCGTTTCTGGTGCGAGAACTGACTTAACTGCCAATCAGGTCAAAATGCGCAAGCGGGCCAGCCGCTTGCGCATTTTTTATCAGGCGTTAGCTATTTGCTCCTTGGCCAGCTTCACCACGTTCTCTGTGGTAAACCCAAACTTTTCCTGCAGCTTGGCCAAGGGGGCCGAGGCGCCAAAGGTGCTCATCACCACTTTGGCGCCGGTCTGCCCGACGTAACGGTCCCACCCCAGCGGGCCGGCTTGTTCCACGACGACCCGGGCTTTTACCGCCGGCGGCAACACGCTGTCGCGGTATGCCTGGTCCTGCTCTTCGAACAGTTCCCAGCTGGGCATCGACACCACCTGCGCAGCAATGCCTTCGCTTTTCAACTGCTCATAAGCCGCAACCGCCAGGCTGACTTCACTGCCCGTCGCCAGCAGCAGGACTTTGGGGTTGTCCGCGCCCGCCAGGACATAAGCGCCCTTGGCCGCACCGGACGCCGCCGCGTATTTCGTACGGTCCAGGGTGGGCAGCGCCTGACGCGACAACACCACGCAACTTGGCCGATGGGTCTGCGCCAGTGCGACCTTCCACAGCTCCAGGGTTTCGTTGGCGTCGCCGGGTCGCAGGGTCAGTAGCCCCGGCGTCGCGCGCAGTTGCGTCAGGTGCTCGATGGGTTGGTGCGTCGGCCCATCTTCGCCGACGCCAATCGAGTCGTGGGTAAACACAAACACCACCGGCAATTCCATGATCGCCGCCAGGCGGATCGGCGGTTTCATGTAGTCGCTGAACACCAGGAAAGTCGAGGTGTAGGGTCGCAGGTACGACAGCGCCATGCCGTTGGCAATCGCGCCCATGGCGTGCTCGCGGATGCCGAAGTGCAGGTTGCGCCCGCTGTAATCATCGGCACTGAACCGCCCGGCGCCATCAAAGGTCAGGTTGGTCTTGGTCGATGGCGACAAGTCTGCGGAGCCGCCGAGCAGCCACGGAACCTGTTGAGCAAAGGCATTCAATACCTCGCCACCGGCTGCGCGGCTGGCGACGCCTTTGGCGTCGGTTTCGAAGCTGGGCAGCTCATCCTGCCAATGCTCGGGCATTTCGCCTGCGCGCATGCGGCGCAGTTCATCCGCCAGTTCCGGTTCGTACTGTTCGAGCTGCGACAAGTGGCGGGTCCATTCTTCATACTGCGGCTGGCTGCGTTCAAGCAGCGCATCGCGCAGCACGGTGCGGACCTCGTCGGGCACCAGGAAGCTGGAATCCTCGGGCCAGCCGTAGGCCGCCTTGGTCAGGCGGATCTCATCAGCACCCAGCGGTTCGCCATGGGCGGCGGCGGTGTTGTGTTTGTGTGGCGAGCCGTAGCCGATAACGCTGTCGACCACAATCAGGGTCGGTGCGCCGGTGTTGGCCTTGAAGGTTTCCAGGGCGCTGCTCAAGGCTTGCAAGTCATTGGCATCGGTGACGTGCAGGGTATGCCAGCCGTAGGCCTGGAAGCGCTTGATCACATCTTCACTGAACGCCAGTTCGGTATGGCCCTCGATGCTGATGGTGTTGTTGTCGTAGATCCAGCACAGGTTGTCCAGCTTCAGGTGCCCGGCAATCGAGGCCGCTTCGCTGCTGATGCCTTCCATCATGTCGCCGTCGCCGCACAGGTTGTAAACGCTGTAATCGAACAGCACGCTGCCGTCGCGGTTGAAACGCTGGCCCAGCCAACGCTCGGCCATGGCCATGCCGACACTGTTGGCGCAACCCTGGCCAAGGGGCCCGGTGGTGGTTTCAACGCCGGTGGTCATGCGGTACTCGGGATGGCCCGGGGTCTTGGAGCTCATCTGCCGGAACTGCTTGATATCGTCCAGGCTGATGGCCGGCTGGCCGGAGCGCTTGCCGTGAGCATCAATCTCCACCACACCGGCCAGGTGCAGCAGCGAATACAGCAGCATCGACGCGTGCCCCACTGACAACACAAAACGGTCGCGGTTAGGCCAGTCGGGATGCTGCGGGTGATACCGCAGGAAGCGGCTCCACAACGTGTAGCCCACTGGCGCCAGGCCCATCGGCGTGCCGGGGTGGCCGGAGTTGGCCTTCTGCACGGCGTCCATGGCCAGGGTGCGAATCGTGTTGATGCATTGGGTGTCGACAGCAGTGGCAGCGTGATTCATGAAACCGTTCTCCCTCGGGTGGCGATCTACAGTGGAGGGCAGGGCGTGGTAAAGGTTTGATCGCATCGCCCGCATTACGACGAACGGGGATGTAATGACTCCGGACATGACAAGACCCCTCGCAATGGGCTAGCTTCAAACGCGTAGGCCATTGATCAACTTGCGGAGGTACTCCATGCCAGTGAAACACGACCTGTATCAGGATCTGGGTTTGACCAAGGAAGTCGTTCACGAACGCAGGAGGGGCGATGACCGTTTGAACACGCTGCTCGAGCAATACGACGCCGCCGACAAGGAGGTGCTGGCTTTCGAGTCTTCAGGCGGAGCTGACGAAGAACTGGAGAAATTGAAGAAGAAGCGTCTGCTGGTCAAAGACAAGATTGTGCAGCAGTTGGTGTAGTTGCCGTCCGCGCTCCTACAGGGCGCGGACATATTTGTTCAGAATTGTCTGAGGGACAGAGCGCTTTTCACTGCCTATCATGCGCACCGCCCACCCGGCTCTGGGGACTGTTGCGGCGCAAGGATTGCGCTGGTGAGCCGGGTGGGCACTCTCATTTCATGCCTGCAGCGCCTGGATGCATTCATCCATGGAGCGCTGTTGCGTCTCGCTGTACAGCTTCAGCTCATCAATCGTTCGGCAGCCCAGTGCTTTCTCGAATTCGGCCTGGTTCGAATTCGCCGCATAGTGACTCTGCGCCGCATCCCCAAGGTTGGACTGAAAGATCCCCGCCGCACTCACCGGTAGAAAATCCTCATACACCAGCGGTTCCACGTCCACATGGCCGGCAGCAATGCGCGCCTGGAGTGTGTCCGGTTGATTGGCTTGGCCGCGCGCCGCCAGGCCTTGCTCAGTGACGAAATAGCGAAAGTACGCCAGCCCTTGCTCGCGCATCTGAGTGTGGTTGTCGGGGAAGGCCTCGAAGTGCTGCTCCATCAATTGCACATACCGCGCGGCGTTGGCCTCGTTCGGGAAGGCGCCCAATTCGTCGCGCGCAGCGTTCAGCAACTGGTCGTACAGGGCGCGGCCTTTGGGCGTCAACGCGACGCCACGTTGTTCGATTTCGCCGAAGCGCGCGCTGTGGCTGCCCTTCGCGTCGGTAAAGGCGATCGGCTCGTCCAGCGCTTTGAAGCTGGTCTGGCGGAGCAGGATCGGGCAGTGGCGACGCGGTGGCCCTTCGATCACGGCCTTGGGGGTGATGCCTTTGCCGGGCATGGCGGCCTGCACCTGGTCGATGTCCAGGGTGCGCGGGGTCAGGTGGTTGATGTGCGGGCCCTTGAACGCAACCACGTCGGCGATCAGGCGATGCTGGTCGCTCAGTTGCTGGTATTGCGCGCCGGTGACCGTGGCGGTGTGGTGCCAGCGAAAGGTTTCCAGGGCTTGGCGGATAAATGCATCGGCGTCTTGGGCGTTGAGGCCGCCGTCGCGTTCCGCTTGTTCGATCAACGCCATGGCGCCCGGGGTGAAAATGTTGCGTTTGGCCAGGGCGTTTTCGGCAAAGGCGCGCAGCTCAGGGTTTTCAATCAGTTCCAAACGCAGCAGTGAAGTAAAGACACGGAACGGGCTGGCCTGCAGTGAGCGTTCATGCACGGCGCGAAACGCAGTGGAATGCACCGGCACGCCCGCGGGCGTCAGGTCGTAGTAGCCCACCGGCTGCATGCCCATCACGGCAAACAGACGGCGGATGGTTGCCAGTTCCATGGCTGTGCCCAGGCGAATGGCGCCGTGGCGTTCCATGTCCAGACGCTCGATTTCACCCGTGCGCTGCAACTGCCGGGAAAGCCCCGAATTACCGGCCAACACCCGGCTATTGGTCTCGGCCACCAGGGCCATCAGCGCCCCGTACAGCGGAACTTCATCTCGGTACATGTCGGACATGGCTTTGGAAAAGCCTCTGCGGATGTCGTCGGGGCTGACATGTGCGGTGGTGGGCATAGAAAAATTCCTGATGGCTAGGGGCGTGAACTTGGCCTATCGCTGGATTTTGTTGAGCTTGAGCCAGTGTTGCAAACGAAGAATCCTCTGGACTTCATTCTGCAAATGAATGAGATGACGTGAATATGACAAAAAACCCTGGCGGCGAAATTTCATTTTCACAGGCACTTTTCTAACAAATTCTTCACGAGGAGCGCCGCGGTGCTCATGAAACAATCGTCACGTTTGTAGGGATGAAAACGCCGTTTTGCACACAACGCACATAAAAAAATGTTTAGGGGCCGTCACGCATGAAAATTTCTACACTGGCGTTATCCATCACCGCTGCATTGCTCGCGCAACACGCCTGCGCGGATGACTTCGGGCTCGGTTCTCTGGGCACTGGCACAGGTCACAGTGGCTTTCTTGAAGACAGCCACGCCGCCATCAGTTCGCGGACCATGTACTACAGCGCAGACAACCGCTCGGGGACCAACAACGATCTGCGCGAAGCTGCGACACTGCTGCGCTTCGACTACAAATCCGGCTACACCCAAGGCACCCTTGGTGTCGGTTTCGACGTCATGGCGTTCGGCGCCTTGCGTCTTGATGGTGGCGACGGCCACGCCGCAGGCCCAGGCCTGGCAGGGAACGGCAACAGCTTCTTCCCGACCAAGAACAACGGCACAGAACCGGCCGACAGTTTCGGTCGCGCCGCCGGTAACGTGAAATTCCGTATTTCCCAGACCGAGTTGCACGTCGGCGGTGGTTTGGCCCCGGTGCTGCCTATTCTGGTCTCCAACGACAGCCGTGTTGCGCCACAGACCTTTGACGGCGGCATCCTCACCTCCAGCGACATTCCGAACGTAACCTTCACCGGCGGTGAGCTGAACAAGGCCGAAGGCCGTGCGTCCAGTAACTCCACGGGCCTGAGTGTGGCCGGCGGTACGCGCGACAGCGACAGCTTCAAGTTTGGTGGTGTGGACTACAAACCGTTCGGGTCGTCCGACAACGCCATCGCGAAAAACCTGACGCTGCAGTACTACTACGCCAACCTGCAAGACTTCTACAAACAGAACTATTTCGGCCTGGTCCACGTATTGCCGCTGGGCAATGACCAATCGTTCAAGACTGACCTGCGCTACTTCGACAGCACCAGCGACGGCAAGAATGGCGAAAGCGGTTATGCGTTCAACAACAACGGTGGCTACGCCAAGCACGCCGGTGAAGTGGACAACAAAACCTACAGCGCCGCGTTCACTTACCAACTGGGCGGCAGCAGCCTGATGCTCGGCCACATCGGCGTGAGCGACGACGGCGGCTTCGTCTGGGTCAACCAGGGCAGCCTCGCTGACCCACAGCAACAAGGCGCGGGCGGCAGCGACTTCTACCTGTTCACCGACGCCGTGGTTGGCCAGTTCTCCCGTGCGGGCGAGCAAGTCAACTTCGGTCAGTACTCGTATGACTTCAAGGCCTACGTACCCGGCCTGAAAGCTTCCGTGGCTTACCTGGACGGTACGGACATCAAGTCCAAAGTCGCCGGCGGCCCTGACCAGAAAGAAAACGAAACCGACTTCCGCCTGGATTACGTCGTGCAGGCAGGCCCGCTCAAAGGCTTCGGCACCACCTTCCGGACCGGTACTTATCACGGTCACAACACCGGCACTGCGGATCAGGATCAAACCCGCCTGATCTTCAACTACACCTACGCGATCTTCTAAGCACGCTCGCACTTTTACCGCGTTGAAAAAACCGAGGCCGCCTGATCAGCGGCCTCTTTTTTTGCCTGGGTGGACGAGACTTCATGTGCATCCGAGCGTGGATGGGTTCTACACTGCCCGTCACTGTGTCAGTGATGGAGGACCCAATGACGGCCGCACCCGTAACCAACATCCTTGAAACGATTGAAGGCCAGCGCCTGGCGACGCCAGAGGCCGAGCGTTGGCGCGAGTGGGGCCCGTACTTGAGTGAACGCCAATGGGGCACGGTGCGCGAAGACTACAGCGCAGACGGCGATGCCTGGGCCTACTTCCCGCATGACCACGCGCGCAGCCGCGCCTATCGCTGGGGCGAAGATGGCCTGGCCGGTTTCAGCGACAAGGCGCAACGCTGGTGCCTGGGCCTGGCGCTGTGGAACGAGCGCGACACGATCCTCAAGGAGCGGTTGTTCGGCTTGAATAACGCCGAGGGCAACCACGGTGAAGACGTCAAGGAACTGTACTTTTTCGTCGACGGTGTACCCAGCCATGCCTACATGCGCATGCTCTACAAATACCCGCATGCGGCCTTTCCCTACGCCGACCTGACCACCGAGAACGCGCGCCGTGGGCTTGCGGATGCCGAGTACGAAATCCTCGACACGGGCGTGTTCGAAGACAACCGCTACTGCGATGTCAGCGTCGAATACGCCAAGCATCAGCCCGACGATATTTTCATGCGCGTCACCGTGCATAACCGCTCGGACCAGCCGACGCGCCTGCAGGTGTTGCCCCAGGTGTGGGCGCGCAATGACTGGAGCTGGACCCAGGATGCGCCCAAGCCGCAGTTGCGCCTGGACGGCGAACAGGTGCTGGCCCGTCATCACGAACTTTCCGATCGCCACCTCAGCGCCTGGGGCCAGGACGGCGTGGAGTGGCTGTTCTGCGAAAACGAGAGCAACTATCAGCGCCTGGACGGGCAGCCGGCACCCGGGCCGTTCAAGGATGGCATCAACGATTACGTGGTGGCTGGCGTGCAGTCGGCGATTCGCCGCGATGCGGGCACCAAGGTCGCCGCACGTTTCATCCTCGAACTGGCGGGCCTGGAAAGCAAAATCCTGTACCTGCGGTTTGCGCCCACCGATGCGCCGCAGATCAACGCGCGCAAGCTGTTCGAACAGCGCCGCGAGGAGGCCGATCAGTTCTACGCGGCCTTGCAACACGGCATCTCCGATGCGGACGCGCGCAATGTGCAGCGCCAGGCCCTGGCGGGTTTGCTGTGGTCCAAACAGCTCTACTATTTCGACGTGAACCAGTGGCTCGACGGCGACCCTGCCCAACCGGCGCCACCGCCCGAGCGCCTGCACATCCGCAATACCCATTGGCGGCACCTGTCCAACTTCGACATCCTCTCCATGCCCGACACCTGGGAATACCCGTGGTACGCCTCCTGGGACCAGGGCTTCCAGGCGGTGGCGATTGCGCTGATTGATCCTGGGTATGCCAAGCAGCAGTTGCTGCTGTTGGTGAAGGACCGCTTCATGCACCCCAACGGCCAACTGCCGGCGTATGAATGGCGTTTTGACGATGCCAACCCGCCGGTGCATGCCTGGGCCAGTTGGCGGGTGTATCAGCAGGACAAGGCGTTGACAGGTGTCGGCGACATGGATTTTCTTGAGCGGATTTTCCACAAACTGCTGTTGAATTTTTCCTGGTGGGTCAACCGCAAGGATGCCGAAGGCCGCAACCTGTTCCAGGGCGGGTTCCTGGGCCTGGACAACATTGCCTTGTTCGACCGCTCGGCGACCTTGCCGCCGGGTTACCAGCTGGATCAGGCCGACGGCACGGCGTGGGTCGCGGCCTACGCGCTGGACCTGATGCGGATCGGGCTGGAGCTGGCAAAGCGCAATGTCGTGTACGTCGATATTGCGGTGAAGTTTTTCGAGCACTTCCTGTACATCGCCGGCGCCATCAACTGCGTCGACGACAGCGCCGAAGGGCTGTGGGATGAGCAGGATCTGTTCTTCTACGATGTGTTGCACCGCCCCGACGGCCAGAACGAACCGGTGCGCTTGCGTTCCATCGTCGGCCTGATGCCCTTGTTTGCCGTGCTGGTGCTGGAGCAGCGCGAACATGAAGGCCTGGAAGGCTTGCGTGAGCGGCTGCTGGGGTTCATGCATCACCGGCCGGACTTGGCCAAGTTGGTGTCGCGCTGGAACGAGCCGGGGCAGGGCAATCGCCTGTTGCTGGCGCTGTTGCGTGGCGAACGGACCAAGGATTTGTTGCGCCGCATGCTGGATGACCAGGAGTTTCTGTCAGGCTTTGGTGTGCGGTCCTTGTCCAAGGCGTTTGCCCAGGAGCCACTGGCGCTGAAGATGAACGGCGACACCTTGTGCGCGCGTTACCAGCCTGGCGAGTCGGACTCACGGTTGTACGGCGGCAATTCGAATTGGCGCGGGCCCTTGTGGATGCCGGTGAACTACATGCTGATCGAATCGTTGCGCGAGTTTCATCGGTACTACGCGGATAACTTCTCGGTGGAGTACCCGACGGGGAGTGGTTATCTGGCGTCCCTTGAAGAAGTTGCAGACGGCCTCAGTCAGCGTCTGACGCGATTGTTCCTGAGGGATGAGGACGGGCTGCGTCCATCGATGGCGGGGTATGCGCAGCTGGAAGCGGACCCGGCCAGTCGTGATCTGGTGCTGTTTCATGAGTATTTTCACGGGGAGACCGGGCGCGGTCTGGGCGCCTCGCACCAGACGGGCTGGAGTGCGTTGGTGGCGCTGCTGTTGCAGCCTCGTTAGGGCACTCTCCCTTACTGGGCGCGCGGGGCGTCTCGGATCACGATTGGAGGTGCACGCCGCCTCGGCTGGGCGGTTGATCTTGAGCTTAGGTGGCCCCTGCTCAACAAGCGGATTTACCCAACGACCCCGACGCCTCACAAGGCAAACGGAATCGTCAGCTTGGCCTACAGCATGTCGCAACTGCGTGGGTGGATTGATTCGTTGGCCCTCGCGAGCCACTCGCTGTTCTGGACTGAGGGTTCACCGCGCGTGGCGCCATCGGTGTGGGTGGGTTGAGGGGGGGCCGGGCAGCGAGACCGTTGCCGAGATGCTTGGCGGCCGCTAGATACTAGCCAACCGCCCCGAACCAGTCGGAGCTTGATTTGTCAGCGTATAGTTTGTTGGCCCGCGCGCACTCGGTCGAGTGACCTGGCTGTGGGAACTTTCCTAAAACGCAACCACCATACGGCGGCCCTTAGCGGGGAGATGCCGGACGCGGTAGCAAACGGAAGCGGAATTTTCCGTGATTGGAAGAGGATAAAAGCGCTGCAAGCGAGCAGGGCAAAAGCACCTCTACCTGATGTACTGAAATCCAAATGTGGGAGCGGGCTTGCTCGCGAAGGCGGTGGGTCAGCCAGCTCATGTGTCACTGACACAACGCCTTCGCGAGCAAGCCCGCTCCCACAATTCAACCGAGTGCATCTGCCAGCACCGTACTGCTTTGCTTTTCTGTGGGAGCTGGCTTGCCTGCGATGCAGACAACTCGGTGTATCAGGCATAACCAGTAGATGCCATCGCAGGCAAGCCAGCTCCCACATTGGAATTGGGTTCAGCTTCAAGGATCAGGTCGGCTGTCAGGCCGCCGTGCTCTGCTTTTGATCTTGATCTGCTTTTGACTTTGATCTTAGACGCCCCGTTAAACCACGCTGGCTGAACGCAGGTAGTACGGAGCGGGTAAACCGGCAGGACGCCGGTTTAGCCGCGACCGGCCCTAACCCAAATAACGGATAGGTACCAAGAGACACCTTGCCCAATACATTCCCCCAGAACGCAAAAACGGCGCCCGAAGGCGCCGTTCTGTTTACTGCATAGTCCTAAGCGATCAAACGCCCAGTACCGCGTGCTGCACCAGGGTGAGCAACGGTTGTGGGTACACACCCAGGAAGAACGCGAGCAGGGCGATGGCCAGCAGCATCACGCCACCGGCTTTCTGTTCCCAGTGCAGCTCGGCGTCCACACGGCGCAGGTTTGGCTCGATCAGGTACAGGGTGACCATCACGCGCAGGTAGTAGAACACGCCGATGGCGCTACCCAGCACGAGGGAGGCAACCAACCACCATTCGTGGGCTTGGACACCGGTCGCGACGATGTAGAACTTACCGATAAAGCCTGCGGTCAGCGGGATACCGGCCAGCGACAGCATCATCACGGTGAGCACGGCAGTCAGGTACGGACGGCGCCAGAACAGGCCGCGGTATTCGTACAGGGCATCGGCGTCACGGCCTTTGTACGGCGAGGACATCAGTGTGATCACACCGAACGCGCCGAGGCTGGTGATGACGTAGGTGACCAGGTACACGCCGATGGCTTCCACGGCCAGGCCTTTGCTCGCCACCAGGGCGATCAGCAGGTAGCCGAAGTGGGCGATGGACGAATAACCGAGCAGACGCTTGAGGTTGTTCTGGGTCAGGGCCAGCAGGTTACCGAACAGGATCGACGCAATGGCGATCACGGTCAGCACGTTGCTCAGCACGCCGGTGTTGGCAGCAGGCGAGATCTGGAACAGACGCACCATCACCGCAAACACCGCAACCTTGGAGGCCGTGGCCAGGAACGCCGCCACCGGCGCCGGGGCGCCTTCGTACACGTCCGGGGTCCACAGGTGGAAAGGCACCAGGGACAGCTTGAACGCCAGGCCGATCAGCATCATCGCCAGGCCCAGTTGGGCGATCGGCGCCGGGCTGTTGCTGGCGGCCAGGGCGTGACCGATACCGGTGAAGCTCAGGCTGCCGGCTTCTGCGTAGAGCAGGGCCATACCAAACAACAGGAACGCGGAACCGGCGGCCGACAGCACCATGTACTTGATGCCGGCTTCCAGGGAGCGCTTGTTGAAGAAGGCGTAGGCCACCAGGCCGTAAGTCGGGATCGACAGCAGTTCCAGTCCGATGAACAAGCCGGCCAGGTGCTGAGCGCTGACCAGCACGATGCCGCCGGCCGCAGCCAGCAGGATCAGCAGGTACAGCTCTTCCTTGTTGCCCGGGTAGCCCGTGCCGCCTTCGCCGAGGTAGGCGTGGGCGAGGGTCACGCACGCCAGGGTGGCGACGAGGATCAACGCGATATACAGCAGCGCGAAGTCATCGATCATCATCAGCGGGGTGACCGCCAGTGGCGCAACCTTGAGTGCCGGGATAATCGACAGCAGGGCCAGGTTCAAACCGGCACAGGACAGCAGGAACGTTTGCGAGTGATTGCGGCGCCAGGCGATCGCCAGCATCACCACCACAATGGTGAGGCTGGTGATCAGCAGCGGCGCAAGCGCGATAAAGTGTTGGATCGTGAATTCCATAGCGCTCTTACCGTGCCGAAGCGAGTTGAGTGAAGGCGGTGCCGAACCACTGCTGCACGCCATGCATCGTCGCGGCAGAAGTGTCCAGGAACGGTTGCGGGTACACGCCGATGTAGATCAGCAGCACCGCAAGGCCGAGCACCATGATCAGTTCGCGAGCATCCATCCCGTGCAGGACGGTGTCGGACTTGGCCGGACCGAAGTACGCACGGTGGATCATGATCAGCGAGTAGACCGAACCGAATACCAGGCCGGAGGTAGCGATGGCGCTGATCCACGGCGTGTGCACGAACGAACCCATCAGGATCAGGAACTCGCCGATGAAGTTACCGGTGCCCGGCAGGCCCAGGGACGCGGCGGCAAAGAACAGGCTGATCGCCGGCAAGTACGCGATGCGCGACCACACGCCACCCATTTCACGCATGTCACGGGTGTGCAGGCGCTCGTACAGCTGACCACTCAGGATAAAGAGGGCAGCGGCCGAAACACCGTGGGCCAACATCTGGATCACTGCGCCTTGCAGCGCCAGTTGGCTGCCGGAGTAGATGCCGATCAGTACGAAGCCCATATGGGAAACGGACGAGAAGGCAATCAGACGCTTGATGTCGGTTTGTGCAAAAGCCAGGAACGCGCCGTAGAAGATCCCGATCAGACCCAGGGTCATGGCGATCGGCGCAAACTCGGCCGAGGCATTCGGGAACAGCGGCAGGGCGAAACGCAACAGGCCGTACGCAGCGGTTTTCAGCAGGATACCGGCCAGGTCCACAGAACCTGCGGTCGGCGCCTGGGCGTGCGCGTCAGGCAGCCAGGAGTGGAACGGCACCACCGGCAGCTTCACCGCGAACGCGATGAAAAAGCCCAGCATCAGGATGTACTCGGTGGTCAGCGACATCTTGGTTTTCAACAGGTCGGCGTAGTTGAAGGTAATCACGCCGGTGTTGTTGAAGTTGACCAGCACCAGACCCAGGATCGCCACCAACATGATCAGGCCGGAAGCCTGAGTGAAGATGAAGAACTTGGTCGCCGCGTAGATCCGGGTTTTCTTGCCGTCCGAAGAACTGTGACCCCAGAGCGCGATGAGGAAGTACATCGGCACCAGCATCATTTCCCAGAAGAAGAAGAACATGAACAGGTCCAGCGCCAGGAACACGCCGACAACGCCGCCCAGAATCCACATCAGGTTCAGGTGGAAGAAACCCACGTGACGCTGAATCTCTTTCCAGGAGCAGAGTACCGAGAGGATACCCAGCAGGCCGGTCAGCAGGATCATCAACAGCGACAGGCCGTCGAGGGCCAGGTGCACGTTGATGCCGAAGCGCTGGATCCACACGTGCTTGAATTCAAGCGCGAAGGTGGGATCGACACCCGGTGCCGGAGCAAATGAATAGTCGCCATGCGCCCACAGCCAGAGGCCGAGTGCGAGTTCCAGGGACATGGTCAGCAACGCAATCCAGCGGGGGAGGGTGGCGCCGAAGCGTTCACCCATCCAGCAGAGCAGGCCGCCGATAAAGGGGATCAGGATTAGCCAGGGCAGAATCATGACGGGCTCGTTTCCTTTCGCAAGTTCGCAAAGTACGCAATGTTCATAGTCAGACCGCTACCACAACGATGGCGCCGATCACCAGCACGGCACCGACGGCCATGGAAGCTGCATACCAACGCAGTTGGCCAGTCTCGCTGCGGCTCAGGGCGGTGTGACCGGCCTTGGCGGCACGCGGGATCAAACCGATGGTCTGGTCGAGCGGGTCTTTGCGCAGAATGTGGCTGATAGCAAGGTATGGCTTGACGAACAGCTTGTCGTAGATCCAATCGAAGCCCCAGGCGGCGAACCACCAGGCCGACAGGAAACGGCCAATGCCGCTGTTGGCAACCGCCGTCACGAAGCGACGCTTGCCCAGGAACAGCAGCGCCGCCAGCAGGATACCGGCGATGGCGATGGCGCCCGAGGCGATTTCCAGGCTGTGCTTGGCTGCGCCGCCGGCGTGGCCAGCGCTTTGCGGCAGTACGCCGGCCAGTGGCGGGGTGATCATGGCGCCGATGAAGGTCGACAGGATGATCAGCACCGACAGTGGCAACCAGTGGGAGATGCCGTGGCCTGCGTGTGCTTCGGTCTTGGCTTCACCGTGGAAGGTGATGAAGATCAGGCGGAAGGTGTACAGCGAGGTCATGAAGGCACCGACCAGGCCTGCGTACAGCAGGTTCTGGTTACCGCTGGCAAAGGCTTCCCAGAGGATTTCGTCTTTGGAGTAGAAACCTGCGGTCACCAACGGCAGGGCGGCCAGAGCGGCACCGCCGACGATGAAGCTGGCGTAGGCCAACGGCAGTTTCTTCCACAGGCCGCCCATCTTGAAGATGTTCTGCTCGTGGTGGCAGGCAACGATCACCGCACCGGAGGCAAGGAACAGCAGCGCCTTGAAGAAGGCGTGGGTCATCAGGTGGAAGATCGCCGCGTCCCAGGCACCAACGCCCAGGGCCAGGAACATGTAGCCGATCTGGCTCATGGTCGAGTAGGCGAGGATACGCTTGATGTCGGTCTGCACCAGCGCGGCGAAGCCGGCCAGTACCAGCGTCACGCCGCCCACCAGGCCCACCAGGTGCAGGATTTCCGGCGCCAGGGTGAACAGGCCGTGGGTACGGGCAATCAGGTAGACACCGGCAGTTACCATGGTTGCGGCGTGGATCAGTGCAGACACCGGAGTCGGACCGGCCATCGCATCCGCCAGCCAGGTTTGCAGTGGCAGTTGCGCAGATTTACCGACCGCGCCACCCAGCAGCATCAGGGTCGCCAGGGTGATCCAGAAATCACCGACCTGGAATTTCTGCGGCGCCAGCACCAGCAGTTCCTGGATGTTCAGCGTGCCCACTTGTTGGAACAGGATGAACAGGCCGATGGCCATGAACACGTCGCCGATGCGGGTAACGATGAACGCCTTGAGTGCCGCGTTACCGTTGTTGCGGTTGCTGTAGTAGAAACCGATCAACAGGTACGAGCACAGGCCCACGCCTTCCCAACCGAAGTACAGGAACAACAGGTTATCGCCCAGCACCAGGAACAGCATGCTGGCGATAAACAGGTTGGTGTACGAGAAGAAGCGCGAGTAGCCCGCTTCGCCGCGCATGTACCAGGACGCGAACAGGTGGATCAGGAAGCCCACACCCACCACCACGCCGAGCATGGTGATCGACAGGCCGTCGATGTAGATCGCGAAGTTGGGCTTGAAGCCCTCAACCGACATCCACTGCCACAGTACCAGGGTGTAGTGGCCGCCTTCGGGCGGTGCCACGTTGAATTGCCAGATGACGTAGGCGGCGACAATTGCCGACAGGCCAATGGAACCCACACCGATCAGGGCAGACAGGTTTTCCGACCAGCGTCCACGGGAGAACGACAGCAGCAGGAAACCGATCAGGGGAAATACGAAAGTCAGAAAGATCATGTTCATCCGCGCATCTCACTGGCAGCGTCGATATCAAGCGTGTGGAAGCGACGATACAGTTGCAGCAGGATCGCCAGGCCAATACTGGCCTCGGCGGCTGCCAGGCTGATCACCAGAATGAACATGACTTGTCCATCCGGCTGGCCCCAACGGCTACCCGCGACGATGAAGGCCAGTGCCGCAGCGTTCATCATGATTTCCAGGCTCATCAACACGAACAAAATGTTACGGCGAACCATCAGGCCGACCAGGCCAAGGCAGAACAGGATGCCGGCGACCGCCAGACCATGCTCCAAAGGGATAGCAGGCATCGTCATTGCTCCTTGGCTTCGTTGCGGCCCAAGTGGAAGGCGGTGATGGCTGCAGCGAGCAGCAGCATCGAAGCCAGTTCGACCACCAGCAGGTACGGGCCGAACAGGCTGACGCCCACGGCTTTGGCGTCTACGGTGGTGTGGCCGATGGCCTGGCCGCTCTGGTGAGCGAACAAGACATACAGCAGTTCACCCAGCAGCAGCGCTGCGAGGATGACCGGGCCAAGCCAGATGCCGGGCTTGAGCCAGACGCGTTCCTGGGCGACCGAAGCCGGCCCCAGGTTGAGCATCATCACCACAAACACGAACAGCACCATGATGGCGCCGGCGTAGGCGATCACTTCCAGGACACCGGCGAACGGCGCGCCGAGGCTGAAGAAGGTCATGGCCACGGCGATCAGCGAAATGATCAGGTAGAGCAGGGCGTGCACGGGGTTGGTGTTGGTGATCACGCGAAGCGTGGACACCACTGCAATACCCGACGCGAAATAGAAAGCGAATTCCATCTTTCTTCCTTAAGGCAGCAAGCTCTTCACGTTGATCGGCTCGGCTTCGTTTTGTGCGGCGCCCTTCGGCTTACCGGCAACGGCCATACCTGCAACACGATAGAAGTTGTAATCAGGGTTTTTACCGGGACCAGAGATCAGCAGATCTTCTTTCTCGTACACCAGGTCCTGACGTTTGAACTCGGCCATCTCGAAATCCGGTGTCAGCTGGATCGCGGTGGTCGGGCAAGCTTCCTCGCAGAGGCCGCAGAAAATGCAGCGCGAGAAGTTGATGCGGAAGAAGTCCGGGTACCAGCGACCGTCTTCGGTTTCAGCTTTCTGCAGGGAGATGCAACCCACCGGGCACGCCACGGCGCACAGGTTGCAGGCTACGCAACGCTCTTCGCCATCGGGGTCGCGGGTCAGCACGATACGGCCGCGATAGCGCGGCGGCAGGTACACCGCTTCTTCCGGGTATTGCAGGGTGTCGCGTTTGCGAAAGCCGTGGCCGAAAACCATCACCAGGCTTCGCAACTGGGTACCGGTACCCTTAACGATGTCGCCAATATATTTGAACATGGGTCAAATCCTCACTGAACCGCGCCGGCTGGCGTGTTCAACAACACAACAGCAGCCGTCACCAGCAAATTGATCAGGGTCAGCGGCAGGCAGAATCTCCAGCTGAAATCCATCACCTGGTCATAGCGTGGGCGCGGAATAGAAGCGCGCAGCAGGATGAACAGCATGATGAAGAACGCCGTCTTCAAGAAGAACCAGAAGAACGCCAGTTGCGGCAGGATGTTGAACGGGCCGTGCCAGCCGCCGAAGAACAGCGTGACCAGCAATGCCGAGATCAAGATGATGCCGATGTATTCACCGACGAAGAACATGCCCCATTTCATGCCGGCGTATTCAATGTGGTAACCGTCGGCCAGTTCCTGTTCCGCTTCCGGCTGGTCGAACGGGTGACGGTGAGTCACGGCGACGCCAGCGATGAAGAAGGTACAGAAGCCAAAAAACTGCGGAATGATGAACCACAGGTTCTGCGCCTGGTACTCGACGATGTCGCGCATGTTGAACGAGCCGACCTGCACCACGATGCCCATCAGCGCCAGGCCCATGAACACTTCGTAAGACACGGTCTGGGCCGAAGCCCGCAAGCTGCCCAGCAGGGCGAACTTGTTGTTACTCGACCAACCGGCGAACAGCACCGCGTAGACCGACAGACCGGCCATGGCGAAGAAGAACAGCAAGCCGATGTTCAGGTCCGCGACGCCCCAGGTCGGGGTGATCGGGATAACGGCGAAGGCAATCAGCAAGGCGCTCATGGCCACGACCGGTGCCAGGGTGAAGATCACCTTGTCGGCAAACGGCGGGGTCCAGTCTTCCTTGAAGAACATTTTGAGCATGTCGGCAGCGATCTGGAACATGCCGAATGGGCCAACGCGGTTAGGACCGTAACGGTCCTGCCACCAGCCCAGCAGGCGACGTTCGACGAAGCTGAGCAGGGCGCCCGCAACGACCACGGCCAACAGGATCACGATGGCCTTGACGACCGAGATGATCACGTCGATCACTTCAGGGGTGAACCAGGTCATTGCGCTGCCTCCTGCAGACCGTCAACGGTTTGGCCAAAGATCGCAGGCGGAATGCCGGCGAGGCCTTTAGGCAGTGCAACCAGGCCCGCGCCCAACTCGTCATTGATGCGCAGCGGCAGACGCAGAGTCTTGCCACCGACGTTCAGGCTGAGCAGGGCACCGTCGTTGACGCCCAGGCGGTCGGCTTCGGACTTGGCCACGGACACGTAAGCGGCCGGGATGCGCTCTTGAACCGGCGCGGCTTTCGAAGAGGTCTCTTCGCTGCCGAACAGGTGGAAGAACGGCACAACCTGCCAGGTGCCCTGGGCCGGGTTGAACGGACGCGGTACGGCGGTGAACCAGTTCAGCGAGTCCCCGGTGCTTTCGATCAGGCGCGTGCCCGGGTCGCCAGCACGGATGTGACCACCCACTTCGTCCTGGAATTTGTTCCAGGCCTGTGGCGAGTTCCAGCCCGGCGACCAGGCAAACGGCACCTGCTGACGTGGCTCGACCGAACCCGAGTAACCTTCCATGGAGAAGGCGAACGCGGTGTCAGGGTCTTGCGGTGTGCGCGGTTCGTGCACGCTGATGTCGGCGCGCATGGCGGTACGACCGGAGTAACGCAGCGGTTCACGGGCCAGTTTCAAGCCCTTGATGCGGAACGAGGCAGACGGTGCAGCATCAACGATACGTGCCAGCTGCGGGGCGCTTGCGGCGGCCGCTGCGGTGACGTGGTCAAGCTGGGTCCAGTCGATCGGCTGGTTCAGCAGGGTGGCGCGCAGGGCATGCAGCCAGCGCCAGCCTTCGTGAACCAGGATGCTGGCGTCCATGTACTTCGGATCGAACACCTGGAAGAAGCGCTGGGCGCGGCCTTCCTGGCTGACCAGCGTACCGTCGCCTTCGGCGAAGGTGGCGGCGGGCAGCACCAGGTCGGCACGGTCGCTGGTGGCGGTCTTCTGGTGGTCGGCAACGATCAGCACTTTGGCTGCATCCAGCGCGGCGTCGACCTTGGCCGAATCCGTGCGGGTGTACAAATCGTTTTCCAGTACCACGATGGCGTCGGCTTGACCGTCAGTCACGGCTTGCAGCGCGGCGTCCAGGGATTCGCCGCCGAGCATGGCCAGGCCGAGGCTGTTGGCTTCCGGCACGACCAGGCTGATGGAACCGTTCTTGTCGCGCAGCTTCAAGGCTTTGGCGATGTTGGCAGCCGCTTCGATCAGTGCTTTGGAACCCAGCGAGGTGCCGGCAATGATCAATGGGCGCTTGGCGGCCAGCAGGGCGTCGGCGATGCGCTGGGCCAGTTCACCGGCTTCGGTGTCGAGGCCTTCGACGGCAGGCGCGCTGGCGTCCAGGGCGTGAGCCACGGCGAAACCGATGCGGGCCAGGTCATCCGGTGCGGCGTGGACGCATTCTTCAGCGATGTCGTCGAGCTTGGTTTCAGCCAGGCTTGCGATAAACAGTGGGTTCAGCGCGTGCTGGCCGATGTTTTTCACCGCAGCGTCGAGCCAAGGCTGAACGCGCATGGCGTCGGCCATGTCTTCGGCTTTGCCTTTGACCGACTGACGCAGCGACAGCGCGATACGCGCGGCGGTCTGGGTCAGGTCTTCACCGAGCACGAAGATCGCGTCGTGGTCTTCGATGTCACGCATGTTCGGCACCGGCAACGGGCTGTCGTTCAGCACTTGCAGGACCAGACGAATGCGCTCCAGCTCAGCGGCTTCGATACCGCAGTAGAAGTGCTCGGCGCCGACCAGCTCGCGCAACGCGTAGTTGCTTTCGAGGCTGGCGCGTGGCGAACCGATACCGACGATGTTGCGGCCGCGCAGCAGCTCGGCGGCTTTATCCAGCGCATCGTCCAGGCTCAGCTTGGCGCCATCGGCCAGCAGCGGCTGGCGCGGGCGGTCTTCGCGGTTGACGTAGCCATAGCCGAAACGGCCACGGTCACACAGGAAGTACTGGTTGACCGAACCGTTGAAGCGGTTTTCGATGCGACGCAGTTCGCCGTAACGCTCGCCCGGGGAAATGTTGCAACCGCTGGAGCAGCCATGGCAGATGCTCGGCGAGAATTGCATGTCCCACTTACGGTTGTAGCGCTCGGAGTGAGTCTTGTCGGTGAACACACCGGTCGGGCAGACCTCGGTGAGGTTGCCGGAGAACTCGCTTTCGAGCACGCCATCTTCAACGCGACCGAAGTACACGTTGTCGTGGGCGCCGAATACGCCCAGGTCGGTGCCGCCGGCGTAGTCTTTATAGAAGCGTACGCACCGGTAACAGGCGATGCAGCGGTTCATTTCGTGGGAAATGAACGGGCCGAGGTCCTGGTTCTGGTGAGTACGCTTGGTGAAGCGATAACGGCGCTCGTTGTGGCCGGTCATCACCGTCATGTCTTGCAGGTGGCAGTGACCGCCTTCCTCACAGACCGGGCAGTCGTGGGGGTGGTTGGTCATCAGCCATTCGACAACGCTGGCGCGGAACGCCTTGGATTCTTCATCTTCGATGGAGATCCAGGTGTTGTCGGTGGCTGGCGTCATGCAGGACATGACGATACGACCACGGGTGTCGTTCTCGTCGGTGTACTGCTTGACCGCACACTGGCGACAGGCACCAACGCTACCAAGGGCTGGGTGCCAGCAGAAATAAGGGATGTCGAGGCCTAGTGAGAGACATGCCTGTAACAGGTTGTCTGCCCCATCGACTTCGAGCGCTTTGCCGTCTACGTGGATAGTGGCCATGGTTCAAAGTTCTTCGTTGGCCCGTTGTCAGCGGGCGTGGCTAATGGAATCTTGTTATTCATGTGCATCTACACAGCCATAAAGGCGTCAGCACATGAGAAGGCGAAGCGCACGGGCCCTTCGCCTTTTTAAGCGTTACGCACCGACCATGGTCGGTGTGACCACCTGATTCAGATCGCCGGCGCGCGCAGGTGCGATGCCAGCCTCGAATTCAGAGCGGAAGTATTTGATTGCGCTGCCCAATGGTTCCACGGCGCCCGGTGCGTGAGCACAGAAGGTCTTGCCTGGGCCGAGGAAACCGACCAGACCCAGCAGGGTCTCGATGTCGCCTGGCTGGCCTTCGCCTTTCTCGATCGCCATCAAGAGCTTCACGCTCCAGGGCAAGCCGTCACGGCATGGGGTGCAGAAACCGCAGGACTCACGGGAGAAGAACTGCTCCATGTTGCGCAGCAGCGAGACCATGTTCACGGTGTTGTCCACCGCCATCGCCAAGCCGGTCCCCATACGGGTGCCGACCTTGCCGATGCCGCCGGCATACATTTGTGCGTCCAGGTGCTCAGGCAGCAGGAAACCGGTGCCGGCGCCGCCTGGCTGCCAGGCTTTCAAGGTGTAGCCGTCGCGCATGCCGCCGGCGTAGTCCTCGAACAGCTCGCGTGCGGTCACGCCGAACGGCAGCTCCCACAGGCCAGGGTTCTTGACCTTGCCGGAGAAGCCCATGAGCTTGGTGCCCATGTCTTCACTGCCTTCGCGGGCCAACGATTTGTACCAGTCCACGCCGTCGGCGATGATCGCCGGCACGTTGCACAGGGTTTCCACGTTGTTTACGCAGGTCGGCTTGCCCCACACGCCTACGGCGGCAGGGAAGGGCGGCTTGGAGCGTGGGTTGGCGCGGCGGCCTTCGAGGGAGTTGATCAGTGCGGTTTCTTCACCGCAGATGTAGCGCCCGGCGCCGGTGTGCACGAACAGTTCGAAGTCAAAACCGGAACCCAGGATGTTCTTGCCCAACAGGCCTGCAGCCTTGGCTTCTTCCACGGCACGGGTGAGGTGCTTGGCGGCGGTGGTGTATTCGCCACGCAGGAAGATGTAGCCCCGGTAGGTTTTCAGCGCACGGGCGCTGATCAGCATGCCTTCGATCAGCAGATGGGGCAGTTGCTCCATCAGCATGCGGTCTTTCCAGGTGTTGGGCTCCATTTCATCCGCGTTGCACAGCAGGTAGCGGATGTTGATGGATTCGTCTTTGGGCATCAGGCCCCACTTCACGCCCGTGGGGAAGCCTGCACCGCCGCGGCCTTTGAGGCCGGCGTCTTTCACGGTCTGGACAATGTCGTCCTGAGCCATGTCGGCGAAGGCTTTGCGCGCGGCGGCGTAACCGTTCTTGGCCTGGTACTCGTCGAGCCATACAGGCTCGCCGTCGTCACGCAGGCGCCAGGTCAGCGGGTGAGTCTCGGCCGAACGCTTGATCAGGTTGGCCGGGCCGAAAGATGTAAGGGTCATGGGTAGCCCTCGAGCAATTGGGTCACGCCAGCAGGCTGCACGTCACCGAATGTGTCGTCGTCGATCATCAACGCCGGCGCCTTGTCGCAGTTGCCCAGGCAGCACACCGGCAGCAGCGTGAAGCGCCCGTCCGCGGTGGTTTGGCCGAGGCCGATGCCCAGTTTGTTCTGGATCTCGCTGACCACTGACTCGTGGCCACCGATGTAGCAGACCATGCTGTCGCACACGCGAATGATGTGGCGGCCCACCGGCTGACGGAAGATCTGGCTGTAGAACGTGGCCACACCTTCAACGTCGCTGGCCGGGATGCCGAGGATCTCGCCGATGGCGTAGAGGGCGCCGTCCGGCACCCAGCCACGTTCCTTCTGGACGATCTTCAAGGCTTCGATCGACGCCGCGCGCGGGTCTTCGTAGTGATGCAGCTCGTGCTCGATGGCCGAGCGCTCGGTTTCACTCAGGGTGAAACGATCTGTTTGGATAAGCGTGCTGTTCATGCTTAGCGGTCCACGTCGGCCATAACGAAATCGATACTACCCAGGTACGCAATCAAGTCCGCGACCATCTCGCCTTTGATCACCGAAGGGATCTGCTGCAAGTGCGCGAAGCTTGGGGTACGAATCCGGGTGCGGTAGCTCATGGTGCCGCCATCGCTCGTCAGGTAATAACTGTTGATACCCTTGGTCGCTTCAATCATCTGGAAGGATTCGTTGGCCGGCATGACCGGGCCCCACGAAACTTGCAGGAAGTGCGTGATCAGGGTTTCGATGTGCTGCAGCGTGCGTTCTTTCGGCGGCGGCGTGGTCAGCGGGTGATCCGCCTTGTACGGACCTGCCGGCATGTTGCGCATGCACTGCTCGATGATCTTCAGGCTCTGGCGCATTTCTTCGACGCGCACGATGCAACGGTCGTAGGCATCGCCGTTGGCCGCCAGCGGCACTTCGAATTCGAAGTTCTCGTAGCCGGAGTACGGGCGCGCTTTACGCAGGTCGAAGTCGCAGCCGGTGGAACGCAGACCAGCACCGGTGACGCCCCATTCCAGGGCCTCTTTGGTGTTGTACTGCGCGACGCCGATGGTACGACCCTTGAGGATGCTGTTGTCCAGCGCGGCCTTTTGGTACTCGTCCAGACGCTTGGGCATCCAGTCGATGAATTCCTTGACCAGGCGCTCCCAGCCGTTTGGCAGGTCGTGCGCCACGCCGCCGATGCGGTACCAGGCCGGGTGCAGACGGAAACCGGTGATGGCTTCGATGACCTTGTAGGCGCGCTGACGGTCGGTGAAGGTGAAGAACACCGGGGTCATGGCGCCAACGTCCTGGATATAGGTACCCAGGAACAGCAGGTGGCTGGTGATCCGGAAGAACTCGGCCATCATGATGCGGATGGTGTCGACGCGGTCCGGCACCTTGATGCCGGCCAGCTTCTCGACCGAGAGCACGTACGGCAGGTTGTTCATCACGCCGCCGAGGTAGTCGATACGGTCGGTGTACGGAATGAAGCTGTGCCAGGACTGACGTTCGGCCATCTTCTCGGCACCACGGTGGTGGTAGCCGATGTCCGGCACGCAGTCGACGATTTCTTCGCCGTCCAGTTGCAGGATGATCCGGAAGGCACCGTGGGCCGAAGGGTGGTTCGGGCCCAGGTTGAGGAACATGTAGTCCTCGTTGGTGCCGGAGCGTTTCATGCCCCAGTCTTCCGGACGGAAGCGTGCAGCCTCTTCTTCCAGCTGCTGCTTGGCGAGCGTCAGGCTGAACGGATCGAATTCGGTGGCGCGCGCAGGGTAGTCCTTGCGCAGCGGGTGACCTTCCCAGGTGGGCGGCATCATGATGCGCGTCAGGTGCGGGTGGCCCGGGAAGTCGATGCCGAACATGTCCCAGACTTCGCGCTCATACCAGCTGGCGTTCGGCCAGATGCCGGTGATGGTCGGAATGCTCAGGTCGCTTTCGGACAGGGCAACCTTGATCATCACGTCGCTGTTACGCTCCAGCGACATCAGGTGATAGAACACGGTGAAATCGGCGCCGCTCGGCAGCCCCTGGCGCTTGGTGCGCAGACGCTCGTCCACGCCATGCAGGTCATAGAGCATGACGTACGGCTTGGGCAGGTTGCGCAGGAAAGTCAGGACTTCGACGAGCTTGGCACGCGCCACCCACAGCACCGGCATACCGGTGCGTGTGGCCTGGGCGGTGAAGGCGTCAGGGCCAAAACGGTTATTGAGTTCGACAACCACATCCTGGTCGTCTGCCTTATAAGGCGGGATGCGTCGAGCACTGCCTGTAGTCATGGTTTTTTATCGCTTTCGGTCAACGTAAAGAATGAAGCCAGGTTTTCGTTCTATAAAAGAACCGGTGCTGGATCAGACTTCGTCGGGGCTGCGCAGGTTGGTGACTGCGATTCGCTGTTCGCGGCGCTGTTCCTTTTGTGACGGCATCTCGGCGCGATACACGCCTTGATCGCCGACAACCCAGGAAAGTGGGCGACGCTCCTTGCCAATCGATTCCTGCAACAGCATCAAGCCTTGCAGAAATGCTTCGGGGCGGGGCGGGCAGCCAGGCACGTAGACGTCCACGGGCAGGAACTTGTCCACCCCTTGAACGACGGAGTAGATGTCGTACATGCCACCGGAGTTGGCGCACGAACCCATGGAGATAACCCACTTTGGCTCGAGCATTTGCTCGTAGAGACGCTGAATGATCGGCGCCATCTTGATAAAGCAGGTGCCGGCGATAACCATGAAATCCGCCTGGCGCGGTGATGCCCGGATAACTTCGGCGCCAAAGCGCGCGATGTCGTGGGGCGCCGTGAAGGCGGTGGTCATTTCCACGTAGCAGCACGAAAGACCGAAGTTGTACGGCCACAGGGAGTTCTTACGCCCCCAATTGACCGCGCCACTCAGCACGTCTTCGAGCTTGCCCATGTAGATGTTTTTGTGGACTTGGTCTTCTAACGGGTCGGAAACGGTTTCGCGTTCGCCGATTGGGTACTGCTCGTTAGGAGCATCCGGGTCGATCCTGGTGAGATTGTATTGCATCGCCAAAGCCTCATTGTTTCAGCTTCGCTTGCCGCTTGCGACGAGCTTCCGGAGCCCAGTCAAGGGCGCCCACTCGAAATAGGTAGACAAGGCCTGCCAACAGAATTGCTATGAAAACGAGGGCTTCGACGAATCCGGTCCAGCCGCTTTCGCGGACGGACACAGACCAGGCAAAGAGAAAGAGGGCTTCGATATCGAAGATCACGAACAGCATCGCGACCAGATAGAATTTGGCTGAGAGCCGCAAGCGGGCGCCACCTGTAGGCAGCATGCCGGACTCGAACGGTTCATTTTTGCTGCGGCCCCAGGCTTTTGACCCGAGGAGGCTGGAGACACCAAGCATGAAGGCGCAAAGGCCGACAACACCGAGGAGGAAAATGGCAAAGCCCCAGTTGTGGGCCATGAGTCCTGTCGCTTCGGTCATGCTGGAAATCCTTAACAGAGAGCAAAGGTCTCTGAGCTCGAAAAAGTAACGATGCAGTGACGATATGTCGCACTGCAATCAATCGCGGTGATTTTATGGCTAAACACCGGGCAAGTAAAATTCCGATAGCGAAATTATTCGACGGAATAAGCACATAGTGCACCTTCTTGGGGCTGTAGCCCTTGTGGGGCGGGGATTAGCGGGCATTTAATCAATTCTGTTTTGTTTAACGGGTAACGAAGTTTTCATGCGCTAAATGATAATGAATATTGTTTGCGCAGGGTTTAAGCGAATGTTTCTCGTGTGGCGGGGGAAGTTGCCGTTACTTGCTTGATTGGTGCTTAGTTGCTGGTGGGGATCTTTTAACTGATTTGATTCGGGCAAACACCGCTCTGGATCAATGTTTTGCGCAAAACCTTCAGGTTGCATGCATCCCCACATTTTTAATCTCCTGTGTCTCAGGGCGTTTTTTCCTGGCAAAAAAAACGCCCCGAACCAGTCGGGGCGTGATTGTTGTGCGGCAATGCGGTTAGGTCTTCCATGGGGCCGCAATGGCCGTGTACTCGCTACTTAGTGGAACTGCTCTTCTTCGGTCGAACCGGTCAACGCGGTCACAGACGAGGTGCCGCCCTGGATCACGGTGGTCATGTCGTCGAAGTAGCCGGTGCCCACTTCCTGCTGGTGCGCCACAAAGGTGTAACCCTTGGCGGCGTCAGCGAATTCCTGCTCCTGCAGCTTCACGTAGGCGGTCATGTCGTTGCGGGCGTAGTCATGCGCCAGGTTGAACATGCTGTGCCACATGTTGTGAATGCCGGCCAGGGTGATGAACTGGTGCTTGTAACCCATGGCGGACAGTTCGCGCTGGAACTTGGCGATGGTCGCGTCGTCCAGGTTCTTCTTCCAGTTGAAAGAAGGCGAGCAGTTGTAGGACAGCAACTGGTCCGGGTATTCCTTCTTGATCGCTTCAGCAAAGCGACGCGCTTCGTCCAGGTCCGGCTTGGCCGTTTCGCACCAGATCAGGTCGGCGTACGGCGCGTAGGCCAGGCCGCGAGCGATGGCTTGGTCGAGGCCGGCGCGCACTTTATAGAAGCCTTCCTGGGTACGTTCGCCCGTCACGAACGGCTGGTCGTACGGGTCGCAGTCCGACGTCAGCAAGTCAGCGGCGTTGGCATCGGTACGGGCCAGGATGATGGTCGGGGTGCCAGCAACGTCAGCAGCCAGGCGAGCAGCAGTCAGCTTTTGTACGGCTTCCTGAGTCGGCACCAGTACCTTGCCGCCCATGTGGCCGCATTTCTTCACCGACGCCAGTTGGTCTTCGAAGTGCACGCCGGCAGCGCCAGCCTCGATCATGCTCTTCATCAGCTCGTAGGCGTTGAGTACGCCGCCGAAACCGGCTTCAGCGTCCGCCACGATTGGTGCGAAGTAGTCGATGTAGCCTTCGTCGCCCGGGCCTTTACCGGCTTTCCACTGGATCTGGTCGGCGCGGCGGAACGAGTTGTTGATGCGCTTGACCACGGTGGGTACCGAGTCCACCGGGTACAGCGATTGGTCGGGGTACATGGATTCAGCGGAGTTGTTGTCCGCTGCCACTTGCCAGCCGGACAGGTAGATCGCCTGGATACCGGCTTTTACCTGCTGGACTGCCTGGCCGCCAGTGAGGGCGCCCATGCAGTTGACGAAATCTTTTTCGGGACGGAAGGACGGCTTGGCACCCTGGGTGACCAGCTTCCACAGCTTCTCGGCGCCGAGTTTTGCAAAGGTGTGCTCAGGTTGAACCGAGCCACGCAGGCGGACGACGTCAGCAGCGGAATAAGCGCGGGTTACGCCTTTCCAGCGTGGGTTTTCAGCCCAATCTTTTTCAAGGGCTGCAATTTGCTGTTCGCGTGTCAGTGCCATGGGAAAAACCTCGTCGCATAGGTCTAGGTGGAAAATTCCATTTGCCAGCCACGTACTCAGTGCGTGGTGATGGCTGCTCGCTGACCAGAAGCTTGGCGGTCAAGCCGGGTTTGGCGGGGAGGGCGACGGGATGAACGACAGGCTCAAGGGGGAGTTGAGCAGGTAAGGGCGAACTGCGAACGGTCTTCGGGCATCGTGGGCCTTTGTACGATCCATCAGTGTGTAGCCGGGTTACCTGGTTAGCTTCCGTCCCTCGGGACAACTTCGTTCCAGTCGCAACCTCGTCAAACACACCTTGTGGGCGGTACAGACACGAATCGGCTCAGGTGGGTAGCTTAGAGCGGCGATCCGAAGGCCCTTGCCAGGGCCCCTGATTAGCGGGAGCGAGGCCATCATGCACAGGCTTTTTTGGATCGTCAAATGTTTTGTAGTGCTTTTTTTAAAGCACTACATCTTTAGTCTAAGACGACTCATCAGTCAGTTTTTGGTGCTTCAGTTCAAGGTGTCGACCTTGACCCGCAAAGTCAGGTCATCACGGCCTTGAGTAGAGTAATTGCGGGTTGTAGAGGATTTGTCGGCCTGGGTCTCACGGTTGACGCCAGCCAGGGGGATCCACTCGCCCAGCCTGCCGCTGACAGTTGTGTCGGTACTCTGAACGTTCACTACATCGGGACGTTCCTGGCTCATGCGGTCACGGTTGGTGCTGATGGCCAGGTGCACGGTCTCGCCGGTGACGCTGGCGGTGACGTAAAAGCCCTGGGTGACGTTGCGATACTGGGTCTGGTTTTGCGGGCGGTCGTAGGCGTCGGGCTGAGTAGTGGTCAGCGGTACGCTCTGGCCAACCTGGATCAGCGCGGGCACGCCTTCACTGGCCTGGATCTGCTGGATGCCGCCGTCGCGGCTGGCGGTACCGTAGCTGATGATGCGCGTCTGGTTGTCACCGCTGTTCTGCTGGTTGTTTTCGTTTGTGTCGACGGTAATCAGCAGGCGCTTGGCGGGTGTGTCCAACTGCGCGAGCAGCGTGCGCAGGTCCTCGATCTTGCCCGGGTCGGCGTTCACAATCAGCTGGTTGCCGTAGGCGCTGACGCTGCCGTCCTTGCCGATGAAGTTCTGCGCCACCGGCAGCAGGTCGGCGCTGGTGCGGTTGCTCAGGTTGACGACCGCGGTGTCGGCGATTGCCGAGGCGCTGAGAGTCAGGAGGAGGGCGGTGAGCAGGGTGCGTAGGGACATGTCCGTTATCTCTGCGAGTCATTTAGCGTGATAGTGCCAGTTTGTCGGCCTGGCAGGTCGCAAGTTTAGTCGTGAGCCGGCTCGGTGCAGTGAGCGGCCTCGTTGTGGCGAACGAGCTTGTTGTGGCGAGCGGGCTTGCCCCGCGTTGGGCTGCGCAGCGGCCCCCAATAAAAAAACGCCGCGTTCTTTCAGAAAGAACGCGGCGTCTGGTTTTAGGGCCGCTGCGCAGCCCAGCGCGGGGCAAGCCCGCTCGCCACAGGGATCAGCCTTCGCGCACCATGTCCACATGCGGAATACCGACTTCAAGAAACTCATCGCTGACAATCTTGAAGCCCAGCCGCTCATAGAACGGCGCCGCATACACCTGCGCACTCAGAAACTGCTTGGTCTGGCCGCGTTGCTCGGCCAGCCCAATCACCGCTTCCATCAGCTTGTCGCCAACCTTCAGGCCGCGCCAGTCCTTGAGCACCGACACGCGCCCGATCTCGCCACTGGGCAGCAGGCGCGCAGTACCAATCGGAAAATCGCCTTCGAACGCCAGAAAATGCACGGCGTCGGCGTCGTCCGCGTCCCACTCAAGCTCAGGTGGAACCGATTGCTCAGCGATAAATACCGCTTCACGAATGCGCCGAATCTCGTCGATATCCTTTCGCCAGTCCGCGACACTTACGTGAATCTTATTCATCGGCAAATCCCAGGCTTCCTTGCTTGACCAATTCGCACAGCAGGTCGCGACCGTCTTCGTCTGCGAGCCACTCGCCGAGGTTTTCGCTGTGCAAGGCGTCGGCCGAGCACACCAGCTTCAACAGCTCGCGCAGTTTGCCTGGCAGGTAACGGCTCTGACCGCTGGCGAACAGCAGTACATCGTCATCGACTTCCGACCACGCCATGCGCGCGCTTGGGTTGCGCACCAGGATCGCGCCGCCTTCCAGGCTGTTGACGAAGTCCTCTTCGCCCAATTCTTCGCCCGCCACCAGTTCAGGGTAGCGCGGCTCGGTCATGAACTGGCCAAACCAGGTCAGCAGCATGCGCTCGTCGCTCATGTGCTCGGCCAGCAGGCTCTTCAGGCGGTCCAGCGCGTCACCCTGGATCTGGTGCGGGTCGCTTGCCGGCTGGGCGTCGGCGTCGGTGTAACGCTCTTCGTCCGTCAGGTACTGGCTGAGGAAGTCGGTGAAGTGGGTCAGCACTTCAGCGGCGCTTGGCGCGCGAAAGCCTACCGAATAGGTCATGCAGTCATCTTCGGCGATACCGAAGTGTGCCAGGCGCGGCGGCAGGTAGAGCATATCGCCCGGTTCCAGCACCCATTCTTCGCTTTGTTCGAACTCGGCGAGGATGCGCAGGTCGGCATGCTGCAGCAGCGGGCTTTCGGAGTTGCACATCTGGCCGATTTTCCAGTTCCGCTTGCCTTGGGCTTGCAGCAGGAACACGTCGTAGTTATCGAAGTGCGGGCCAACGCTGCCGCCGGGTGCGGCAAAGCTGATCATCACATCGTCGATGCGCCAGCTTGGCAGGAAGCGAAAGTGCTCCAGCAACTCGGCGACTTCCGGCACGAACTGATCGACGGCCTGCACCAGCAGGGTCCACTCACGCTCGGGCAGGGTGCTGAAGGCGTCTTCGGCGAATGGGCCGCGACGCAGCTCCCACGGACGCTCGCCGTGTTCGATCACCAGGCGCGATTCAACTTCTTCTTCCAGGGCCAAGCCGGCCAGTTCGTCGGCGTCGATCGGGCTTTCGAAATCAGGGATGGCCTGACGGATCAGCAACGGTTTTTTCTGCCAGTAGTCGCGCAGGAATTCGCGTGCCGTGATGCCGCCCAGAAGTTGAAGAGGAATATCAGGATTCATGTGTAACCTATTGAAAGAAAGCACTTTTAAGACAGGAATAAAAACGCCCGGCGCGGCCGGGCGTCTCAAGAGGGCTTGCGCGAATCAGATGCGCTTGGCTTGGGCCACCGCGTTGCCGATGTAGTTGGCCGGGGTGAGCAGTTTCAGCTCGGCCTTGGCAGCGGCTGGCATATCCAGGCCGTCGATGAAAGTTTGCAGCGCCTCGGGGCTGATGCCCTTGCCGCGCGTCAATTCTTTAAGCTTCTCGTACGGGTTTTCGATGTTGTAGCGGCGCATCACGGTCTGAATCGGCTCGGCCAACACTTCCCAGCACGCGTCCAGGTCAGCGGCGATTTTCTGCTCGTTGAGCTCAAGCTTGCTGATGCCTTTGAGGCTGGCTTCGTACGCGATCACGCTGTGAGCGAAGCCCACGCCGAGGTTGCGCAGCACGGTGGAGTCGGTCAGGTCGCGCTGCCAGCGGGAGATCGGCAACTTGCTGGCCAGGTGCTGGAACAGGGCGTTGGCGATGCCGAGGTTGCCTTCGGAGTTTTCGAAGTCGATCGGGTTGACCTTGTGCGGCATGGTCGAGGAACCGATTTCACCGGCAATGGTGCGCTGCTTGAAGTAGCCCAGGGAGATGTAACCCCAGATATCGCGATCAAAGTCGATCAGGATGGTGTTGAAGCGCGCAATCGCGTCGAACAGCTCGGCGATGTAGTCGTGCGGTTCGATCTGCGTGGTGTACGGGTTGAAGCCCAGGCCCAGCTCGTCTTCGATGAAGGCGCGGGCATTTTCTTCCCAGTCGATTTCCGGGTAGGCAGAGAGGTGGGCGTTGTAGTTGCCCACGGCGCCGTTGATTTTGCCCAGCAGCGGTACGGCGGCGACTTGAGCGATCTGACGCTCCAGGCGGTACACCACGTTGGCCAGTTCTTTGCCCAGCGTGGTCGGCGAAGCCGGTTGGCCGTGGGTGCGCGACAGCATCGGCACGTCGGCGAAACGGATCGCCAGTTCGCGGATGGCGTTGGCGGTCTGGCGCATCAGCGGCAGCATCACGTCATCGCGGCCTTCGCGCAGCATCAGGGCGTGGGACAGGTTGTTGATGTCCTCGCTGGTGCAGGCAAAGTGGATGAACTCGCTGACCTTGGCCAATTCCGGCAGCTTGGCCGCTTGCTCTTTGAGCAGGTATTCGATGGCTTTAACGTCGTGGTTGGTGGTGCGCTCGATCTCTTTGACACGCTCGGCGTGCTCCAGAGCGAAGTTTTCCGCCAGGGCGTTCAGCACCGCGTTGGCTTCGGCGGAGAACGCCGGCACTTCGCTGATGCCAGGGTGAGCGGCCAGGCGCTGGAGCCAGCGCACTTCAACCAGAACACGAGCACGGATCAAACCGTATTCGCTGAAAATAGGGCGCAGGGCCTGGGTTTTGCCGGCGTAGCGGCCGTCAACAGGGGAAACCGCAGTGAGCGAAGAAAGCTGCATGGGGTGTTCTCGGACAGTCGGGCAACGAAATGGGGCGCGTATCATACATGAAAAAATCCGCCGGTCCGTTGCCAACTGACCGGCGTATTACGCGTGAGGCGATAAAAATCCTGGTTGCTGCGACTTATTCGTTGCGCATCAACGGGTAAAGCTCTTTGAGCAATTTGCGTCGGCTGATCACCAGTTGCCAACGATGACCGCCCAACTGGCGCCACAACCGTGCCGAACGGATACCGGCCAGGAGCAGGGCGCGGATTTTAGAGGCATTGTTCGGTTGCTGCAGGTTGCGCATGTCGCCGTGCACCTGGATGCGTTGGCGCAAGGTGCTCAAGGTGTCCTGGTACAGCGCGCCGCAGGCGGCGATCACGTTTTCGTGGGCCGGGCCGAAGTGCTCGACCTGGGATTGGATCTGCGGCAGGCGCTTGCCGATGGTCTCGAGCATGTCGTCACGCTTGGCCAATTGGCGCTCAAGGCCGAGCATCGACAGAGCGTAGCGCAGGGGTTCGCGCTGCAAGGTGCTCGGATCGCGCTCCAGTGCGCCGATCAGCGCGCGATAGCCTTCGCGCAGCGCCAGGTCGTCGCCGCCATAGACTTCCAGGGTGTCCTTGGGGTCGCGGATCAGCAGGCTGCCGAGCATGCAGGTCAGGCCTGCCTCCGTCACCTGGCCGGTCTTGGCGATCTTGTCGACCAGTACTGCAGCGAGGAAAACCCCACCGAGTGCGGTCAGTTGCTCCTGGGTCGGGCTCATGCCGGGTTGCTCCAGGGTTCGGCGACTTCAATCACACCGCCCCCCAGGCAAATTTCGCCGTCATAAAACACCACGGACTGGCCAGGCGTGACCGCGCGTTGCGGGTCATCGAACGTGGCGCGAAAGCCACTGGCGGTTTTCTCCAGGGTGCAAGGCTGGTCGCTCTGGCGATAGCGCACCTTGGCGGTCAGGCGGCGCGGCGTGCTCAGGTCGATCGGGTTGACCCAATAGATCTCCGAGGCCAGCAGCGCGCCCGAGAACAGCAGCGGGTGTTCATTGCCCTGGCCGACGATCAGCACATTGTTTTCCAGGTCCTTGACCAGCACGTACCACGGCTCTTCACCTGCGTCTTTCAAACCGCCGATGCCCAGGCCCTGACGCTGGCCGATGGTGTGGTACATCAGGCCGTGGTGGCGACCGATGACATCACCTTCGGTGGTTTTGATTTCACCCGGTTGTGCCGGCAGGTACTGCTTGAGGAAGTCGCTGAAGCGGCGCTCGCCGATAAAGCAGATCCCGGTGGAGTCCTTTTTCTTGGCGGTGGCCAGGCCGTGTTTCTCGGCGATCCGGCGCACTTCGGGTTTTTCCAGCTCGCCCACCGGGAACAGGGTCATGGCGATCTGTTCACCGCCGACGGCGTGCAGGAAGTAGCTCTGGTCCTTGTTCGGGTCCAGGCCTTTGAGCAGTTCGGTGCGGTCACCCACGTCGCGACGGCGCACGTAGTGGCCGGTAGCGATCAGGTCGGCGCCAAGGATCATGGCGTAGTCGAGAAACGCCTTGAACTTGATTTCGCGGTTGCACAGGATGTCCGGGTTCGGCGTGCGGCCGGCCTTGTATTCGGCCAGGAAGTGCTCGAACACGTTGTCCCAGTACTCGGCGGCGAAATTGGCGGTGTGCAACTTGATGCCGATCTTGTCGCACACGGCCTGGGCGTCCGCGAGGTCGTCCATGGCGGTGCAATATTCCGTTCCATCGTCTTCTTCCCAGTTCTTCATGAACAGGCCTTCCACCTCATAACCCTGCTCCATGAGCAGAACGGCGGAAACGGAAGAATCCACGCCGCCGGACATACCGACGATGACGCGCTTCTTTTGTGTGTCAGAAGGGGCTGGATCACGCATAGGATTTCAACGGGTGTCTTTAAAAAGGACGCGATTCTAGCAGGCTCGCGTCCGCAAGGCTAAAGAGAAGGGCGGATCAGTTCCAGACTGTGGCGCTGGCCGCTCAAATAATCATCGATGCAACGGATGATCAACTCGCTGCGCCAGTCGTCGCGCAGGGCCATCAGCTCGTCGCGGGTCAGCCAGCGGGCGCGGACGATGCCGTCGTCCAGTTGATAGTCCGGGTGGTGTTTCAGCGCCTTGGCGGTGAAGCAGACCCGCTGGTAGGTCACGCCATTGCTGGGCGCGGTGTACAGGTAGATCCCGACAATGCCGGTGGCCTCGACGTCCCAGCCGGTTTCTTCGAGGGTTTCGCGCACGGCGGCTTCGGTCAGGGTTTCGTTCGGGTCCAGATGGCCGGCGGGCTGGTTGAGCACGGCGCGGCCGCCCTTGAGTTCCTCGACCATCAGGAAGCGGCCGTTGTCTTCGACGAGGGTGGCGACGGTGATGTGGGGTTGCCAGGTCATGGGAGGCCTCGATTCAAGATATGACGCGGTGTTTGGGCACAATTGCGGTCAGTGTGGGAGGGGGCTTGCCCCCGATGACGGTGTGTCAATTACCAATAGCTCGACTGATCCATCGCTATCGGGGGCAAGCCCCCTCCCACATTTGATCCGGTTTCTTGCGTAGAACGGCAAAAACAGAAACCCCGGCACGGGGCCGGGGCTTCTTTGCATCCTTACAACCTTACTTCAACTTGGCAATCGCCGCGTTGAGGCTGTTGCTTGGGCGCATGGCTTTGCTGGTCAGCTCCGGGTTCGGCGCGTAGTAGCCGCCGATGTCCACTGGCTTGCCCTGCACGGCGTTCAACTCGGCAACGATGGTCGCCTCGTTGTCGCTCAGGGTTTTGGCCAGTTCGCCGAACTGCGCTTGCAGTGCAGTGTCTTCGGTCTGGGCGGCCAGGGCTTGAGCCCAGTACAGCGCCAGGTAGAAGTGGCTGCCGCGGTTGTCGATGTTGCCGACTTTGCGCGATGGCGACTTGTTGTTGTCCAGGAACTGGCCAGTGGCCTGGTCCAGGGTCTTGGACAGCACCAGGGCTTTCGGGTTGTTGTAAGTGACACCCAAATGCTCAAGGGATGCTGCCAGGGCCAGGAACTCGCCCAGGGAATCCCAGCGCAGGAAGTTCTCTTCAACCAGCTGCTGCACGTGTTTCGGAGCCGAACCGCCGGCGCCGGTTTCGAACAGGCCACCGCCGTTCATCAGCGGCACGATCGACAGCATCTTGGCGCTGGTGCCCAGTTCCATGATCGGGAACAGGTCGGTCAGGTAGTCGCGCAGTACGTTGCCGGTCACCGAGATGGTGTCCAGGCCCTTGCGGGTGCGCTCCAGGGTGAACTTCATCGCGTCGACCGGCGACATGATGCGGATGTCCAGGCCGTCGGTGTTGTGGTCTTTCAGGTAGGCCTGAACTTTCTCGACCACGACGCCGTCGTGCGCGCGCTGTGGGTCCAACCAGAAAATAGCCGGGGTGTTGCTGGCGCGGGCACGGTTGACGGCCAGTTTGACCCAGTCCTGGATCGGCGCGTCTTTGGTCTGGCACATGCGGAAGATGTCGCCGGCTTCAACAGTCTGTTCCATCAGCAGGTTGCCCTTGCTGTCGGTGACGCGGACAACGCCGTCAGCCTTGATCTGGAAGGTCTTGTCGTGAGAGCCGTACTCTTCGGCTTTCTTCGCCATCAGGCCAACGTTTGGCACGCTGCCCATGGTGGTTGGGTCGAAAGCGCCATTGGCCTTGCAGTCTTCGATGACGGCTTGGTAGATGGTGGCGTAGCAGCGATCCGGGATCACTGCCTTGGTGTCGTGCAGCTGACCATCGGTGCCCCACATCTTGCCGGAGTCACGGATCATGGCCGGCATCGAGGCGTCGACGATCACGTCGCTCGGCACGTGCAGGTTGGTGATGCCTTTGTCGGAGTTGACCATCGCAAGCGATGGGCGAGCGGCGTAGACCGCCTGAATGTCGGCTTCGATCTGCGCTTGCTGCTCGGCCGGCAAGGCCTTGATGCGAGCGTACAGGTCGCCGATGCCGTTGTTCAGGTTGAAGCCGATCTGTTCCAGCACGGCAGCGTGCTTGGTCAGGGCGTCTTTATAGAACTCGGCAACGATCTGGCCGAACATGATCGGGTCGGAGACCTTCATCATGGTGGCTTTGAGGTGAACCGACAGCAGCACGCCTTGTTTCTTGGCGTCTTCGATTTCGGTGGCGATGAACGCGCGCAGGGCTTTTTTGCTCAGCACGGCGGTGTCGATGATTTCGCCAGCTTGTACCGAAGTCTTTTCTTTCAGCACGGTGGCGGTGCCGTCTTTGGCAACCAGCTCGATCTTCACCGCGTCAGCGGCTTCGATCTGTACGGCTTTTTCGCTGCCGTAGAAGTCGCCGTTGCTCATGTGAGCGACGTGCGACTTGGAGTCTGCAGCCCAGGCGCCCATTTTGTGCGGGTGCTTGCGTGCGTAGTTCTTGACCGACAGCGGTGCGCGGCGGTCAGAGTTGCCTTCGCGCAGTACCGGGTTCACGGCGCTGCCCTTGACCTTGTCGTAACGTGCACGGGTTTCTTTTTCCGCGTCGGTGGTTACGGTTTCCGGGTAGTCCGGCAGGGCGTAGCCCTGGGCCTGCAGCTCCTTGATCGCCGCTTGCAGCTGCGGGGTCGAGGCGCTGATGTTAGGCAGCTTGATGATGTTGGCTTCAGGCGTAACGGCCAGGTCGCCCAGTTCGGCGAGGTGGTCCGGGATAGCCTTGGCGCCCAGTTGCTCGGGGAAGCTTGCGAGGATGCGCGCGGCGAGGGAAATGTCGCGGGTTTCCACAGCAATATCAGCGGAAGCGGTGAAGGCCTCTACGATAGGCAGCAATGAATAGGTGGCGAGGGCTGGGGCTTCGTCGGTGAAGGTGTAGATGATCTTCGAGCGGGTGGGCATATTCGGATTAACTCTCTTCTTTGCTGAAAGCGTGCGCAGAAACTCGAGATGCGCCGGGTGGAGCGCGTTCGTTCAAAGTCATCCATGAGCGAAATGTCGAGGTTTCTTCGCGGTGATGTTGGGTTGCATCAGTCGAGCGTCAAGCGGGTGGACTATTGTAATAGTCCTGCTTTCTGGCTGAAGGCTACTGTCTAGAGCGGTCAGCTGTCGTGACTCTTGGGTCAGCGGCGGCATTATACATACGTCGCTATGCTTACGCCGAGCCTTCATACAAAAGGTGCGTCGTCCATTGGTCTAAAGGTCGCAGGTTGCCAGGTGCGACTAACGTTGCGCGATGTGCTCAAGATTGGCGATTTTGCCTTTGCTTTCAGGCTTGTAGGCGACCAAATATGCTGTTTTCGATGCAAATGAGCGTGGCGTGAGGTTTCAGTCGCCATATATCTGGAGTAGGCTCGAACGCAGCCAGATGTTCAATCCATAGATGGAGTTCAGCATGGGATACAAGAAGATTCAGGTTCCGGCAGTCGGCGACAAAATCACCGTCAATGCAGACCATTCTCTCAATGTTCCTGACCAACCGATCATCCCTTATATAGAAGGCGACGGTATTGGCGTCGACATCAGCCCGGTGATGATCAAGGTGGTCGACGCCGCTGTTGAAAAGGCTTACGGCGGCAAGCGCAAGATCTCCTGGATGGAGGTTTACGCGGGCGAGAAAGCGACTCAAGTCTACGATCAGGACACCTGGCTGCCCCAGGAAACCCTGGATGCGGTCAAGGATTACGTGGTCTCCATCAAGGGGCCCCTGACCACGCCGGTCGGCGGTGGCATTCGTTCGTTGAACGTGGCCCTGCGTCAACAACTCGACCTGTATGTGTGCCTGCGCCCGGTGCGCTGGTTTGAAGGTGTGCCCAGCCCGGTCAAAAAGCCTGGCGATGTAGACATGACGATCTTTCGTGAGAACTCCGAGGATATTTACGCCGGCATCGAGTGGAAGGCCGGCTCGCCGGAAGCGATCAAGGTGATCAAGTTTCTCAAGGAAGAAATGGGCGTCACCAAGATCCGCTTCGACCAGGACTGCGGGATTGGCGTCAAGCCGGTCTCCAAAGAGGGCACCAAACGTCTGGCGCGTAAGGCCCTGCAATATGTGGTGGATAACGACCGTGATTCGCTGACCATTGTGCACAAAGGCAACATCATGAAGTTCACCGAGGGCGCCTTCAAAGAGTGGGCCTACGAAGTGGCGGCTGAAGAGTTTGGTGCGACGCTGCTCGACGGTGGGCCGTGGATGCAGTTCAAAAATCCTAAAACCGGCAAGAACGTGGTGGTCAAGGACGCCATTGCCGATGCCATGCTTCAGCAAATTCTGCTGCGTCCGGCCGAATATGACGTGATCGCGACCCTCAACCTGAACGGTGACTACCTTTCCGACGCCCTGGCGGCGGAGGTGGGGGGAATAGGTATTGCGCCGGGGGCCAACCTGTCCGATACCGTGGCGATGTTCGAAGCCACCCATGGCACGGCGCCCAAGTATGCGGGCAAGGATCAGGTCAACCCGGGCTCATTGATCCTGTCGGCGGAAATGATGCTGCGCCATATGGGCTGGACCGAAGCCGCCGACTTGATCATCAAGGGCACCAATGGCGCGATTTCGGCCAAGACCGTGACCTATGACTTCGAGCGCTTGATGGACGGCGCCAAGCTGGTGTCGTCATCGGGCTTTGGTGATGCGTTGATTTCGCATATGTAAATCGCGGGCCATAAAAAACCGGCCATTCTGAAGTCTCGGAATGGCCGGTTTTTTGTGGGGCACTTACTGAAAAAACTGATCAGGCCGTTTGCTTCTTCTTTGATTGAGTGGGCTGATCTGTCTTGAGCTTCTTTTCGTGCATTTCTTCAGGTGGCTGCGCCTCTGTTTGCGCCTCGGCCGCCGAGATTGCAACCGCGTGCAGTCCCTTGGGCCCCTGAATGGTTTCAAATGTCACTGCTTGGCCCGCTTTCAGCGTCTTGTACCCGTCCATGGTAATCGCTGAATAATGCGCAAAGAGATCTTCTTCGGGTTTTCCTTCTGCATTTATGAAACCGTAGCCTTTGGCATTGTTAAACCATTTGACCTTGCCATTGATCTTGACGCCAGACATACCATATCCCTCTGCACCAGACTCCATCACTGGAGTATCATCCAGTTTATCCGTCCTAACCCGAATAAATAAGGTTGACTGCGCGGACCTTTTTTACCCACTGTGGGCTCTATTGGTTGTAACACTGATTCGCCGATAGTCAAGGCGACCATTGGGTCAGAGTTGAAATTCTGACAGGTCGCCCCCATCACTGTACTTGAACCACTGACGAACCTTTCTTTCCATGCATGCAAACAGCCAGATTCGACTAACATTCAATCAGGATCGCCCCGATCAGGAACATGACGACGACGGTTCTGCGGGCATTGCTGTTCAGGAAGCGAAGCCTGCCTTACAGGCGCCGCCGATGTACAAGGTGGTTTTGTTCAATGATGACTACACACCGATGGATTTCGTGGTCGAAGTGCTCGAGGTGTTTTTTAACCTGAACCGCGAGTTGGCGACCAAGGTAATGCTGGCCGTTCACACAGAAGGACGGGCAGTATGTGGAGTGTTTACCCGCGACATCGCCGAGACAAAGGCCATGCAGGTCAACCAGTACGCCAGGGAAAGCCAGCATCCGCTACTCTGTGAAATCGAGAAGGACGGTTAACGCCGACCACTTGGGTATGAGGTGAAGCTATGTTAAACCGCGAGCTCGAAGTCACCCTCAATCTTGCCTTCAAGGAGGCCCGTTCGAAGCGTCATGAATTCATGACCGTCGAGCACCTGCTGCTGGCACTTTTGGATAACGAAGCTGCCGCCACCGTGCTACGTGCGTGCGGCGCCAACCTCGACAAACTCAAGCATGACCTGCAGGAGTTTATCGACTCCACTACGCCACTGATCCCCGTGCATGACGAGGACCGCGAAACCCAGCCAACCCTGGGCTTCCAGCGGGTCTTGCAGCGTGCGGTATTCCACGTCCAGAGCTCCGGCAAGCGTGAAGTCACAGGCGCCAATGTGCTTGTGGCTATCTTCAGCGAACAGGAAAGCCAGGCAGTGTTTCTGCTCAAGCAGCAGAGCGTTGCGCGTATTGATGTCGTCAACTACATCGCCCACGGTATCTCCAAGGTGCCAGGGCACGGCGATCATTCCGAGGGTGAGCAGGATATGCAGGACGACGAGGGCGGTGAGTCTTCTTCTTCAAGCAACCCGCTGGATGCCTATGCCAGCAACCTCAACGAGTTGGCGCGCCAGGGGCGGATCGATCCGCTGGTGGGCCGCGAGCTTGAAGTTGAGCGTGTAGCGCAGATCCTCGCGCGTCGTCGCAAAAACAACCCATTGCTGGTGGGCGAGGCGGGCGTGGGTAAAACCGCGATTGCTGAAGGCCTGGCCAAACGTATTGTCGATAACCAGGTGCCTGACCTGCTGGCCAACAGTGTCGTCTACTCCCTTGACCTGGGCGCATTGCTCGCCGGGACCAAGTACCGTGGCGACTTCGAGAAGCGCTTCAAAGCGCTGCTCGGTGAGCTGAAAAAGCGCCCGCAGGCGATCTTGTTTATCGATGAGATCCACACCATCATTGGTGCCGGTGCGGCTTCCGGTGGGGTGATGGACGCCTCCAACCTGCTCAAGCCGTTGCTGTCGTCGGGTGATATCCGCTGCATCGGTTCGACCACCTTCCAGGAATTTCGCGGGATCTTCGAGAAAGACCGCGCCTTGGCGCGTCGCTTCCAGAAAGTCGACGTGTCCGAGCCTTCGGTTGAAGACACCATCGGCATCCTGCGTGGGCTCAAGGGGCGTTTCGAAGCGCACCATGGCATCGAGTACACCGATGAGGCGTTGCGCGCAGCGGCCGAGCTGGCGTCACGCTACATCAATGACCGGCATATGCCGGACAAGGCTATCGACGTCATCGATGAGGCGGGTGCCTACCAGCGCCTGCAACCCGTCGAGAAGCGCGTGAAGCGCATCGACGTGCCTCAGGTCGAGGACATCGTGGCGAAGATCGCGCGGATTCCGCCAAAACACGTCACCAGTTCCGACAAGGAACTGCTGCGTAACCTGGAGCGTGACCTCAAGCTCACCGTGTTCGGTCAGGATGCGGCCATCGACTCGCTGTCCACCGCGATCAAGCTGTCGCGCGCGGGCCTCAAGTCGCCGGACAAGCCGGTCGGTTCGTTCCTGTTCGCAGGCCCTACCGGCGTCGGCAAAACCGAGGCGGCGCGGCAGTTGGCCAAGGCCATGGGCATTGAGCTGGTGCGCTTTGATATGTCCGAATACATGGAGCGCCACACGGTGTCGCGCCTGATCGGTGCGCCTCCGGGCTACGTCGGTTTCGACCAGGGCGGTCTGTTGACCGAAGCTATCACCAAGCAGCCGCATTGCGTGTTGCTGCTCGATGAAATCGAGAAGGCCCACCCGGAAGTCTTCAACCTGCTGCTGCAGGTCATGGACCACGGGACCCTGACTGATAACAACGGGCGCAAGGCGGACTTCCGCAACGTGATCGTGATCATGACCACCAACGCCGGTGCTGAAACCGCCGCGCGGGCTTCGATCGGCTTTACGCATCAGGATCATTCCTCTGATGCGATGGAAGTGATCAAGAAAAGCTTCACGCCGGAGTTCCGCAACCGCCTGGACACCATTATCCAGTTTGGTCGCCTCAGCCATGAGGTCATCAAAAGCGTGGTGGACAAGTTCCTTACCGAGCTTCAAGCGCAGTTGGAAGACAAGCGCGTGCAGCTGGACGTAACGGACGCGGCGCGCAATTGGTTGGCGGAGGGTGGTTACGACGCGGCAATGGGCGCTCGCCCAATGGCACGTCTGATCCAGGACAAGATCAAGCGGCCACTGGCCGAAGAGATCCTGTTCGGCGAGCTCTCCGACCATGGTGGCGTGGTGCATATCGATCTGAAGGACGGCGAGCTGACCTTCGATTTCGAAACCACGGCCGAAATGGCCTGATATCGCTGACCGCAACAAAGCAAAAAGGCGCCCAAGGGCGCCTTTTTGCTGTCTGTCTCAAGCACTGAAGATCAACTGTGGGAGCTGGCTTGCCTGCGATTGGATGGGTCAGTCAGCGACGCGCTTACTGTCATACCGCTATCGCCAGGCAAGCAACTCCCTTATTAATCGCGCACACACAAAAACGCCCGGCAGAACCGGGCGTTTTGTATTGACTTGATTAACGAGCGCGGTAAGTGATGCGCCCTTTGCTCAAGTCATAGGGCGTCAGCTCGACGCGCACCTTGTCACCGGTAAGAATACGAATGTAGTTCTTGCGCATCTTGCCGGAGATATGCGCGGTTACGACGTGCCCATTTTCCAACTCCACACGAAACATGGTGTTGGGCAGGGTGTCGACGACAGTGCCTTCCATTTCGAAGCTGTCTTCTTTCGACATGCAGTAAAGCCCTCGGTATCCAGTGAATGGCCCGGTGCAACTGCGCCAGGCAAAAGCGGCGTGCATTGTGCCCGAAAAAGGGTGTTTAAGCCAAGGGGTTCTAGTTAAGCGTGACCCATCTTTGATTAATAAGTAGCTCAATCGGCCGATATTGGGTCTTGTAGTTCATCTTTTTGCAGTTTTTTATCCAGTAACCGAGGTACACCGCCTCCAGTTCCAGGCGCAAGGCTTCACCGATTTGCCACAAAATTGCAAAGCGTCCCAGGCTGCGACGTTCTTCGCTTGGCTCGTAGAACGTGTACACCGCGGACAGGCCGTTGGGCAGCAGATCGGTCACGGCCACCGCCAGCAGGCGTCCGTTAAGGCGAAACTCATAGAACCGAGAAAACGGCAGGTCGCGCACCAGGAACGTCGAAAACTGATCGCGACTGGGTGGGAACATATCGCCGTCGGCATGGCGTTGTTCGATGTAGCGCTGGTAGAGATCGAAATATTCTTCGCTGTACTGAGGCTTGGTGGCGGTCACCGTCAGGTCGGCATTGCGCTTGAGGATGCGTTTCTGGTTACGGTCCGGCAAAAACTGCGCAGCCGGGATGCGTGCCGGCACGCAAGCATTGCAGTTCTGGCAATGGGGGCGGTACAGGTGATCGCCGCTGCGCCGAAAACCCATCTCTGACAGGTCGGCGTATACGTGCACGTCCATTGGCTGGCTGGGGTCGAGGAACAGCGTGGTGGCCTGCTCGTCGGGCAGATAGCTGCAAGAGTGGGCTTGAGTGGCATAAAACTTCAAGCGCGCCAGCTCGGTCATGATCAACCCTCGGGATAAGCTTTGAAATAAGTGTAAGCCAGGTGCGAGAAAGTCGCCTAGGAAACCCACGGTCCAGAGCTGGGTTGGTCCAAATGGTTGCGCAGGAAGGCCGCGAAATCACTGCGCGGTATGGCGCGCGCGCCAAGGCTGTGCAGGTGATCATTGGGCATCTGGCAGTCGATCAACACAAAACCCCAGGCCTGCAACTGCCGGGTCAGGGTAGCGAAACCGAATTTCGACGCGTTGTCGGCACGGCTGAACATGGATTCGCCAAAGAACAATTGGCCCATCGCCAGCCCATACAGACCGCCAACCAGTTCGCCGTCATCCCACACTTCCACCGAGTGCGCGTAGCCGCGCTGGTGCAGCTCCAGGTAGGCGCTCTGGATGCCCTCGGTGATCCAGGTGCCATCGGCGTAGCTGCGCGGTGCGGCGCACGCCTGGATGACGGCAGCGAAGTCCTGGTCGAACGTCACGCGATAACGCTGCTGGCGCAGCAGTTTGCCGAGGCTGCGCGAGACATGCAGTTCGTCGGGGAATATCACGGTGCGCGGGTCTGGTGACCACCAAAGAATCGGCTGGCCTTGCGAGAACCATGGAAAGCAGCCATGGCGGTAAGCCTCGATCAGGCGTTCGGCCGACAAGTCGCCGCCGGCGGCAAGCAGGCCATTGGGTTCGCGCATGGCCTTGGCCAGCGGCGGAAAAGTCAGGGAGTCGCGTTGCAACCAGGTCAGCATGGCATCCAGGCTTACGGAAGGGGAGGGGAGTGGCAGACGAGTCGCCTGCCGCGGCAGGGGTGATTATTGTCGACACAGCGCTGTGGGGCCAGCCCGAATCGGGGATCGACGAGGATTAGCGTGAGCGCGTGTTTCTGCAACTCTGTGCCCGAGGCGCGGTCGTAATCGGGTCCAGGCAATGCAGGCCATTTGCCAAGCTTGCCTGGATTGCTAAAAACAGCTCATAAGCCTTTGTCAGCAAAGACAATGCATGTTCAAATTGAACATGCTGTGACACTTCATTTGTCTATGCTGCTCAGTGATCGGCAAGGGCGTGGCATCGCGGGCGCAAACCCGTACAATGCGGCCATTGTGGCGTTATCGCCATTTCACCCTTTCATCACCCAGTGTTAAAAGTAGATTCAGCGACGTTCGTTCATTTTTCAGCCGCTCGGATTGAGCGGTAGTGTGCAGTCATTCAACAGATGGACGCGCTAAAGGCGCAGGAAAAGACCCGTTTTGAAGAAATCCGCCGCAACACCTAAAGCAGCAGTCGTGCCGGCCTGGCGCCAGCACCTGCACTACCGACTCAAGGAAGGGGCGCTGATCGCCATCGGCGCCCTGTGCCTGTTCCTGATGATGGCCTTGCTGACCTATGGCAAGGACGATCCGGGCTGGAGCCACAACAGCAAGATCGAAGACGTGCAGAACTTCGGTGGACCTGCCGGTTCCTACAGCGCCGACATTCTGTTCATGGTGCTGGGTTACTTCGCGTACATCTTCCCGCTGTTGCTGGCGATCAAGACCTGGCAGATCTTCCGCCAGCGCCACGAGCCGTGGCAGTGGAGCGGCTGGCTGTTCTCCTGGCGCTTGATCGGCCTGGTGTTTCTGGTGCTGTCCGGTGCGGCCCTGGCGCACATCCACTTTCATGCGCCTACCGGTTTGCCGGCGGGCGCGGGCGGTGCGCTGGGCGAGAGCCTTGGCGACCTGGCGCGCAAGAGCCTGAATATCCAGGGCAGCACCTTGATGTTTATCGCGCTGTTCCTGTTCGGCCTGACGGTGTTCACCGACTTGTCGTGGTTCAAGGTGATGGACGTCACCGGCAAGATCACCCTCGACCTGCTCGAATTGTTCCAGGGTGCGGCCAACCGCTGGTGGTCGGCGCGTGTTGATCGCAAGCGCATGGTGGCGCAGCTGCGTGAGGTGGATACCCGCGTCAATGAGGTCGTGGCCCCGACCACGCCGGACCGGCGCGAGCAGGCCAAGGTCAAGGAGCGCCTGATCGAGCGCGAGCAAGCCCTGAGCAAACATATGTCGGACCGCGAGAAGCAGGTGCCGCCGGTGATCGCCCCGGCGCCGCCCAAGGCTCCCGAGCCGAGCCATCGCGTACAGAAAGAGAAACAAGCCCCGTTGTTTATCGACAGCGCCGTGGAAGGCACCTTGCCGCCGATCTCGATTCTCGACCCGGCCGAAAAGAAACAACTCAATTATTCCCCGGAATCCCTGGCGGCCGTCGGCCATCTGCTGGAAATCAAACTCAAGGAATTCGGCGTCGAAGTTTCCGTCGACTCGATCCACCCGGGCCCGGTTATTACCCGTTACGAAATCCAGCCCGCCGCCGGCGTCAAGGTCAGCCGCATTTCCAACCTGGCCAAAGACTTGGCCCGCTCCCTGGCTGTGACCAGCGTGCGGGTGGTGGAAGTGATCCCCGGCAAGACCACCGTGGGCATCGAGATTCCCAATGAAGACCGGCAGATCGTGCGCTTCTCCGAAGTGCTGTCGACGCCGGAATACGACAACTTCAAATCGCCGGTCACCCTGGCCCTGGGCCATGACATCGGCGGCAAGCCGGTGATCACCGACCTGGCGAAAATGCCGCACTTGCTGGTTGCCGGTACCACCGGTTCCGGTAAGTCGGTAGGCGTGAACGCGATGATCCTGTCGATCCTGTTCAAGTCCGGCCCGGATGACGCCAAGCTGATCATGATCGACCCGAAGATGTTGGAATTGTCGATCTACGAAGGCATTCCGCACCTGCTCTGCCCGGTGGTCACCGACATGAAGGACGCCGCCAACGCCTTGCGCTGGAGCGTGGCCGAGATGGAGCGCCGCTACAAGCTGATGGCGAAGATGGGCGTACGAAACCTGTCCGGCTTCAACGCCAAGGTCAAGGAAGCCCAGGACGCCGGCACGCCGCTGACCGACCCACTGTACAAGCGCGAAAATATCCACGACGAAGCGCCGCTGCTGACCAAGCTGCCGACCATCGTGGTCGTGGTCGACGAATTTGCCGACATGATGATGATCGTCGGCAAGAAGGTTGAAGAGCTGATCGCACGTATCGCCCAGAAAGCCCGGGCTGCCGGCATTCACCTGATCCTGGCGACCCAGCGGCCATCGGTGGACGTGATCACGGGTCTGATCAAGGCCAACATCCCGACGCGCATGGCGTTCCAGGTTTCCAGCAAGATCGACTCGCGCACCATCATCGACCAGGGCGGCGCCGAGCAACTGTTGGGTCACGGTGACATGCTCTACATGCCGCCCGGCACCAGCCTGCCGATCCGGGTTCACGGCGCGTTCGTTTCCGATGACGAAGTACACCGCGTGGTGGAAGCCTGGAAACTGCGCGGCGCGCCGGAATACAACGACGACATCCTCGCCGGTGTCGAAGAGGCCGGCAGCGGCTTCGACGGTGGCAGCAGCGGTGGCGACGACGACGCCGAGACCGACGCGCTGTACGACGAAGCCGTGGCGTTCGTGCTTGAAAGCCGCCGTGCCTCGATCTCTGCGGTACAGCGCAAACTGAAAATCGGCTACAACCGCGCCGCCCGCATGATCGAAGCCATGGAAAACGCTGGCGTCGTGACCGCAATGAACACCAACGGCTCGCGCGAAGTCATCGCCCCCGGGCAGATGCGCGACTGATCTCGTGCCGAGTGGCAGCACGCGGCTCGCCTTAACGACTCAATGAGGACTCCCATGCGTCTTATCCGCATGCTGTTGTTGCCAGCCCTGGCCCTGACTGCTGTTTCGGCCCACGCTGATCCGGCCTCCGTGGCCAGCCTGACCAACCTGTTGGACAAATCCAAGACCCTGACGGCGCGCTTTTCCCAGTTGACCCTGGATGGCGGCGGCACCCAGTTGCAGGAAACCGCCGGTGAAATGGCCGTGCAGCGTCCGGGCCTGTTCTACTGGAAAACCGACGCGCCGAACGAGCAGACCATCGTCTCCGACGGCCAGAAAGTCACCTTGTGGGACCCGGACCTGGAGCAGGCGACCATCAAAAAGCTCGACCCGCGCCTGAATCAGACGCCGGCGCTGCTGCTGTCGGGCGATGTGTCGAAAATCAGCGACAGTTTTGATATCACCTCCAAGCAAACCAGCAACGTGATTGAGTTCACCCTCAAGCCTAAGTCCAAGGACACGTTGTTCGACAGCCTGCAGCTGTCGTTTGGCAATGGCGTGATCAACAACATGCGCCTGATCGACAGCGTTGGTCAGCGCACCGATATCCTGTTCTCTGCGGTCAAGGCCAACGGCGTTGTCGATGCCTCCAAGTTCAAGTTCGTCATACCCAAGGGTGCCGACGTGATCCAGGAATAAACTGTTTAGAGGTTTCAAGCGCTGCCCATGGATTTGTTTCGAAGTGACCCGATTGCTCAACCCTTGGCCGCGCGTTTGCGTTCGACCAACCTGGACGAGTACGTCGGGCAAGAACACCTGCTCGCTCGCGGCAAGCCATTGCGCGAAGCCCTGGAGCAGGGTGCGCTGCACTCGATGATTTTCTGGGGGCCGCCGGGCGTGGGTAAAACCACCCTGGCGCGCTTGCTGGCGAAGGTCTCGGATGCGCACTTCGAAACGGTTTCGGCGGTGTTGGCGGGGGTCAAGGAGATCCGCCAGGCGGTTGAGGTGGCCAAGCAGCAGGCCGGGCAATACGGCAAGCGCACCATCCTGTTCGTTGATGAGGTGCACCGCTTCAACAAGTCGCAGCAGGATGCGTTTTTGCCGTATGTCGAGGACGGCACGCTGATTTTTATCGGCGCCACCACCGAAAACCCGTCGTTTGAACTCAACAACGCGCTGCTGTCGCGGGCGCGGGTCTATGTGCTCAAGAGCCTGGACGAAGCGGCGATGCGCAAGCTGTTGCAGCGTGCATTGAGCGAAGACAAGGGCCTGGGCAAGCGCCAGCTCAGCCTCAGCGACGAAGGCTTCAAGATTTTGATGAGCGCCGCCGATGGCGACGGTCGTCGCTTTCTCAACCTGCTGGAAAACGCGTCGGATCTGGCCGAAGACCACAGCGAGATCGGCGTCGACCTCCTGCAAAGCCTGCTGGGCGACACCCGCCGGCGCTTCGACAAGGGCGGCGAAGCCTTCTACGACCAGATCTCGGCGCTGCACAAATCCGTACGTGGCTCCAACCCTGACGGCGCGCTTTACTGGTTTGCGCGGATGATCGACGGCGGCTGCGACCCGTTGTACCTGGCGCGCCGTGTGGTGCGCATGGCCAGCGAAGACATCGGCAATGCCGACCCGCGCGCTCTGAGCCTGTGCCTCGCCGCCTGGGAAGTGCAGGAACGCCTCGGCAGCCCGGAAGGCGAGTTGGCGGTGGCGCAGGCCATCACTTACTTGGCGTGCGCACCCAAAAGCAACGCCGTGTACATGGGCTTCAAGTCGGCCCTGCGCGCCGCGGCCGAACACGGCTCGCTGGAAGTGCCGTTGCACCTGCGCAACGCCCCGACCAAGCTGATGAAGCAATTGGGCTACGGCGACGAATACCGCTATGCCCATGACGAGCCGGACGCCTATGCCGCCGGTGAAGATTATTTTCCCGATGAGCTTGAGCCGCAGCCGTTCTACCAGCCGGTGCCCCGTGGGCTGGAGCTGAAGATTGGTGAAAAGCTCAATCACCTCGCCCAACTCGATCGCCTCAGCCCCAAACAGCGGAGAAAGTAGTGCTCAAGACCATTCTTGCCGTGTCCGTAGCCGGCATCGCTGGTACATTATTGCGTTTCGCCACCGGTACGTGGGTGAGCGCCAATTGGCCCAAGCATTTTTATGCGGCGACCCTGGCGGTCAACCTGGTGGGTTGCTTGATCATCGGGCTGTTGTACGGCTGGTTCCTGTTGCGCCCGGAAGTGCCGATTGAGATTCGCGCCGGCTTGATTGTCGGCTTTGTAGGCGGTCTGACGACCTTTTCATCCTTTTCACTGGATACGCTGCGCCTGCTGGAAAGCGGGCAAGCCCTGGTCGCCTTCGGCTACTTGGGCATCAGCGTGTTCGGCGGGCTGCTCGCCACCTGGGCTGGCCTGTCCTTGACCAAACTTTGATAACGAGAGACCGACATGCTCGATTCCAAACTGTTACGTAGCAACCTTCAGGACGTAGCGGACCGCCTGGCATCCCGTGGCTTTGCCTTGGATGTTGCGCGCATCGAAGCGCTGGAAGAACAGCGCAAGACCGTCCAGACCCGCACCGAAGCACTGCAGGCTGAGCGCAATGCACGTTCCAAATCCATCGGTCAGGCCAAGCAGCGCGGCGAAGACATTGCGCCGCTGATGGCCGACGTCGAGCGTATGGGCACTGAGCTGTCCGACGGCAAAGTCGAGCTGGAAGGCATTCAGAGCGAGCTGGACTCGATCATGCTGGGCATCCCCAACCTGCCGCACGAATCGGTGCCGATTGGCGAAGACGAAGACGGCAACGTCGAGGTGCGCCGCTGGGGCACGCCCAAGGTCTTTGATTTCGAGATCAAGGACCACGTTGCACTCGGCGAGCTGACCGGTGGCCTGGATTTTGAAACCGCCGCCAAAATGTCCGGCGCACGCTTTGCCTTGCTGCGCGGCCCGATCGCGCGCATGCACCGCGCCCTGGCGCAGTTCATGATCAACCTGCACACCGCCGAGCACGGCTACGAAGAGGCCTACACCCCGTACCTGGTGCAGGCGCCGGCGCTGATGGGCACCAGCCAGCTGCCGAAATTCGAAGAAGACCTGTTCAAGATCAGCCGCGACGGCGAAGCCGACCTGTACCTGATCCCGACGGCCGAAGTGTCGCTGACCAACATCGTCGCCGGCGAGATCCTCGACGCCAAGCAGCTGCCGATCAAGTTCGTGGCCCACAGCCCGTGCTTTCGCAGTGAAGCCGGTGCTTCGGGGCGCGATACCCGCGGCATGATCCGCCAGCACCAGTTCGACAAAGTCGAGATGGTGCAAGTGGTCGAGCCGTCGACCTCGATGGAAGCCCTGGAAGGCCTGACCGCCAACGCCGAGCGCGTGCTGCAACTGCTGGAGCTGCCGTACCGCGTCTTGGCGCTGTGCACCGGCGACATGGGTTTCAGTGCCGTGAAGACCTACGACCTCGAAGTGTGGGTGCCGAGCCAGGACAAATACCGTGAGATTTCGTCGTGCTCCAACTGCGGTGACTTCCAGGCCCGTCGCATGCAGGCGCGTTTCCGCAACCCGGAAACCGGCAAGCCGGAGCTGGTGCACACCCTCAACGGTTCGGGTCTGGCCGTCGGCCGTACGCTCGTAGCCGTGTTGGAAAACTACCAGCAGGCTGACGGTTCGATTCGTGTACCTGAAGTGCTCAAGCCTTACATGGCGGGCGTTGAGGTCATCGGCTAAATGGAATTTCTGCCGCTGTTTCATAACCTGCGCGGCAGTCGTGTGTTGGTCGTCGGTGGCGGGGAGATTGCCTTGCGCAAATCCCGGCTGCTGGCCGACGCCGGTGCGTTGTTGCGGGTGGTTGCTCCCCAGATCGAAGACCAGTTGCGTGAACTGGTACTGGGCAGTGGCGGGGAACTGATTTTGCGCGGTTATCAGGAGCCCGACCTCGACGGTTGCACCCTGATCATCGCCGCGACCGACGACGAGCCGCTGAACGCGCAAGTGTCCAGTGATGCCAAGCGTCGCTGCGTGCCGGTCAACGTGGTGGACGCGCCAGCCTTGTGCAGCGTGATCTTCCCGGCGATTGTCGACCGTTCGCCCTTGGTGATTGCAGTGTCCAGTGGCGGCGATGCGCCGGTGCTGGCACGCCTGATCCGCGCCAAGCTGGAAACCTGGATTCCGTCCACCTATGGCCAATTGGCCGGGTTGGCGGCGCGTTTTCGTGCCCAGGTCAAAGGTTTGTATCCGGATGTGCAGCAGCGTCGCGCGTTCTGGGAAGAAGTTTTCCAGGGCCCGATTGCCGACCGTCAGTTGGCCGGGCAGGGCGATGAAGCCGAGCGCCTGCTGATCGAAAAGGTCAACGGGAAACCGCCGCATGCGCCGGGCGAAGTTTACCTGGTGGGCGCAGGCCCGGGTGATCCGGACCTGCTGACCTTCCGCGCCTTGCGCCTGATGCAGCAAGCCGACGTGGTGCTGTACGACCGCTTGGTGGCGCCGGCGATTCTTGAACTGTGCCGTCGCGATGCCGAACGGGTTTACGTCGGCAAGCGTCGCGCCGACCACGCCGTGCCGCAGGACCAGATCAACCAGCAATTGGTGGACTTGGCCAAGCAAGGCAAGCGTGTGCTGCGTCTCAAGGGTGGCGATCCGTTCATCTTTGGCCGTGGTGGCGAAGAGATCGAAGAGTTGGCGGCCCACGGCATTCCGTTTCAGGTGGTGCCGGGTATCACGGCGGCCAGTGGTTGCGCGGCGTATGCGGGGATTCCGCTGACCCATCGCGACTATGCGCAGTCGGTGCGGTTTATCACCGGGCATTTGAAAAACGGCACCTCGGACCTGCCTTGGCATGATCTCGTTGGCCCCTCGCAGACCTTGGTGTTTTACATGGGCTTGATCGGCTTGCCGATCATCTGCGAGCAGCTGATCAAGCATGGGCGCTCGGCGGATACGCCGGCGGCGTTGATCCAGCAGGGCACCACCTCCAACCAGCGTGTCTTCACCGGCACCCTGGCGGATTTGCCGCGCATGGTGGCGGAGCATGAAGTGCATGCGCCAACACTGGTGATCGTCGGTGAAGTGGTGGAGTTGCGCGAAAAGCTGAAGTGGTTCGAAGGCGCACAATCCCAGGTCTGACACCGCCCTTGAGTGCGTGATTTGAGTGTGGCGAGCGGGCTTGCCTCGCGTTGGGCTGCGCAGCAGCCCTAAAGCCAGACACCGCGGTTTGCTTGGCAGAACGCGGTGTTTTTACGGGGGCTGCTGCGCAGCCCAACGCGGGGCAAGCCCGCTCGCCACGAAAGCCCAATCGCTACCGGAAGAGGGCGGTGTCAGTTCCAGACGGCCTTACCGCTCAGCCGCTCGCGATCATGCCCGGCATCAAAACTCTGCAACGGCCCTTTCGGCACAATCCCCGTCGGATTGATGGTGCGATGGCTCGCGTAGTAATGCCCCTTGATATGCGCAAAATCCACCGTCTCGGCCACGCCTGGCCACTGATACATCTCCCTCAGCCAGTTCGACAAACTCGGGTAATCGGCAATCCGCCGCAGGTTGCATTTGAAGTGGCTGTAATACACCGCATCAAAGCGAATCAGCGTGGTGAACAGCCGCACATCGGCTTCGGTCAGGTATTCGCCGGCCAAGTAGCGGTGCTTACCCAAGTGCTGCTCCAGGTGGTCCAGTTCGGCAAACACATCGTCAAACGCGCTTTCATAAGCCTTTTGCGAGGTGGCGAAGCCTGCGCGGTACACGCCGTTGTTCACCGCGGGATAGATGCGCTCGTTCAGCGCGTCAATCGTCTGGCGAAGCCCCTCGGGATAGAAGTCCAGCGTGTTGCCGGTCAGGTGGTTGAACGCGCTGTTGAACATGCGGATGATCTCCGCCGACTCATTACTGACGATGCGCTTGAGCTTCTTGTCCCACAGCACCGGCACGGTCACGCGGCCAGTGTAGTCGGCGGTGTCGGCGGTGTAGCGCTGATGCATGTAGGCAAAATCGTCGAGCTTGTCGCCGGTAGAGCCGTGGGACTTGTCGAAGGTCCAGCCGTTTTCCAGCATCAACCAACTGACCACGGACACCTCGATCAGGCTTTCCAGGCCCTTGAGCTTGCGCAGGATGAGCGTGCGATGCGCCCAGGGGCAGGCGAGGGAAACATACAGGTGGTAGCGACCGGCTTCGGCCTTGAAGCCACCTTCGCCACTCGGGCCGGGCTCACCGTCGGCGGTCACCCAATTGCGGCGCTGTGCCTGCTCGCGTTGGAAAGCGCCGTCTGCGCTACTTTCGTACCATTGGTCTTTCCAGTGTCCTTCGATCAGCAAACCCATGACTGGCTCCTCGGCTAATAAGCGTTGGAGGCCAGTGTAAAGGGATGAGTTCGAACTAAAAGCGCAAAGACTGCGGGGGAATGATCGATTAAATCGATTTGTCCCGCGCATCCCAGTATTGCTGGGCCAATGCAAACGCCTGCTCTCGCGGATGGCCGATGCCGCGTAATGCCAGGGCCATGGTCGCGATCAGTGCCAGTTGCGGGTAGCTGTCTTGAGCGTCACCCCGCCACACGGCTTTCAGGTGTTCGGGTTCCAGGCTGGCAGGTTTGACGTGGCGTTGGGCGGAGAGGGCGGGCCATTCTTCATCCCAGCTTTGGCCGCCGGTGGTGCCATACAGGTGACTGATGGTGTCCGGGTTGATCTCGACTTCGCCGCCATCGCCCTTGACCACGATTACATTGTCGCCAAGCAGGCCGCTGGCATCGCGGTGTACGCCCTGGTAACCGGGATGGAAAATGCTTTGCAGGCCGCAGCGCGCATTCAGCGGGTTGAGCAGGCGCGCCAGCGAGTGGATCGGCGAGCGCAGGCCCAAGGTGTTGCGCAGGTCGATCATGCGTTGCAGTTGCGGTGCCCAGTCGCCCAGGGGAATAAACGCGAGGTTGCCGTGTTCGAGCGCCGTTTCGACCTGCTGCCAGTTACGGCACAACGGGATCTGTAAACCTTCCAGCAATTGCTCGGTGTACAACCGGCCGGCGGTGTGCGCACCGCCGCCGTGCATAAGAATGCGCACCCCGTTTTGCGCCAGGCACTTGGCTGCCAGCAAATACCACGGCAGGTGGCGTTTTTTACCGGCGTAGGTTGGCCAGTCGACATCCACCTTCAGCGCCGGCGCGTTCAGGCGTTCGCGTACGGCTTGGGTGAAACCTGCGAGCTCTTCCGGGCTTTCTTCCTTGTGGCGCAGCAACATCAGGAAGGCGCCGAGCTGGGTGTCCTCGACCTTCTCGTCGAGCAGCATGCCCATGGCTTCGCGGGCTTCCTCACGGGTGAGGTTGCGCGCGCCGCGCTTGCCTTTGCCCAGGATGCGCACGAACTGCGCAAACGGGTGCTCGGCAGGGGTTTCAAAGGTCAGCGGGGCAAAGTCGGTCATAAGCAATTCGTCGGCCTGGGCAGGCCCGCCAACTTGGCGGCGAGTTTGGCGGGAGTGCCGTTGAACAGTGTGTTGAGGTGCAGGCTGTTGCCCTTTTCCGGACCCAGCTTCAAAGCGGTGTACTTGATCAGTGGGCGCGTGGCCGGGGACAGCTGGAACTCTTCATAGAACCCGCGCAGCAGTTCGAGGATTTCCCAATGGGCGGCGGTCAATTCCAGGGGCTCGGCGGCGGCCAGCGCGTTGGCGACCTCCGCAGACCAGTCATTGAGGTCGACGAGGTAGCCGTCCTTGTCCAATTCGAGGGTGCGTTCGCCTACGGTCAGGGTGTTCATAGCCAGCTGTTGACCTTGTCGTAGTCGATGGTCAACTGCACAAAACCCGGGTAGTCCACGCTGTCGGCCCAGTCCGGTAGCGGCAGGTTGCGCGCCTGCATGTCTTCGGCCAGTACAAAAACCTTCACGCCCCTGGTTTGCAGCGCCGCGTTGTGCAGGCCGTAGGCACCGTCGCCGCACAGCAGAATCGCGTCCGCACTGCCACATACGCGCAGGCAACTGGCGAGGCGGCTATCGGTAAACGGTGAATGAGACACCACATGTAAAGTCGACATCAGAGGGTAATCACCTGGTCGTAACGGTCAATCAATTTGCAAATAGCGTCGTTGCTCAGTGCCTGGGCGCTGGCAGGGGCTGTGAGCCCGCGTTCGGCCAGGCTGTGGCCGCAGGCGAACACGTCATCAATGCCAAACAGGCCCAACGCCTGCAGGTTGGCACTCAAATCCTTTTGCTGCACGGCGTTGGCGTTTTGCTGCGGCGCCAGTTGAAACACGCCGTCGTCCATAAACAGCAGGCCGATCGGCAAGTCGAACGCCCCGCCCGCCAGCACAATATCCAGGGCTTCGCGCGCGCTTGGCCCGGACCACGGCGCCTGGCGGCTGATTACCAATAAGGATTTGGACATGTCACGGCCCTCCAAAACAGATCAGGCGGTCGGCGGCCTGCGCGGCATCGTGCAATTGCCCAAGGCCCGACAAGGCCCACGGCGCATCCAGGTTCACCGCGCTGCGTTGATAGCGCGTGGCTTCTTCGCTATTGAGCACGCCACGGCGCAAGGCGGCGGCAATGCACACCACGCCGTCCAGCTGGTGCGCGCTGACAAATTCGCGCCATTGCCGGGCAATATCTTGCTCATCCTGGGGCGCGACGATGTTGCTGGAGGCGCTGTACACGCCGTCCTGATAAAAAAACAGCCGCACTATTTCATGCCCACCGGCAATCGCCGCTTGGGCAAACAGCAAGGCGCGGCGCGAGGAGGGCGCGTGGGCGGCGGAAAACAGCGCAATTGCGAACTTCATGGAACACTCTGCAAGCAAACGTGGGCCAATGATAAAGCCGCCGCGTCGAAAAAGCCCGCCGTGATCAAAACGGTCACCCTCGCTGATCGTTCTGACGATTGCCGGTAGGATCAAGCCTGCCTACGCTGTGGGCATTCGAAACCGAAATGGAGTCTCCATGTCAGGTCCCTTGGCGTCCCTCAAAGTGCTGGATTTTTCCACCTTGCTACCTGGCCCGTTCGCATCCTTGATGCTCGCGGACATGGGCGCCGAGGTGCTGCGGATCGAATCGCCTACGCGCGTGGATCTGTTGCGCGTCCTGCCGCCGCATGATCAAGGCACATCGGCCAGCCACGCCTACCTCAATCGCAATAAGCGCAGTCTGGCGCTGGACCTCAAGCAGGTTGAGGCGTTGGAGATCGTGCGTGAGCTGGTCAAGGACTACGACATCGTCCTCGAGCAATTTCGCCCCGGCGTAATGGAGCGTTTGGGACTGGGTTATGCGGCGCTCAAGGCGATCAACCCCAGGCTGATCTACGTATCGATCACCGGCTATGGCCAGACTGGCCCCTATAAGGACCGCGCCGGGCACGATATCAATTACCTGGCGCTGGCCGGCATTGCCAGCCACACCGGGCGCCAGGACAGCGGGCCACTGCCGCTGGGCGTGCAATTGGCGGATGTGGCCGGTGGTTCGCTGCACGCGGTGGTCGGGTTGCTGGCGGCGGTGATAGCGCGTCAGCACAGCGGCGCTGGCCAGCACCTGGATGTGAGCATGACGGACTGTTCGTTCAGCCTGAACGCCATGGCCGGCGCGGGTTACCTGGCCTGTGGGGTCGAGCCGGAGTGGGAGACTCAGGTACTCAACGGCGGCAGCTTTTATGATTACTACCGCACGCGCGACGGGCGCTGGATGTCGGTCGGCAGCCTGGAGCCTGCGTTTATGCAGCAACTGAGCGCGGCGCTGGGGCGGCCGGAGTTGGCGGCGCAGGGCCTGTCGCCCAGGCCGGAACAGCAAAAAGCCCTGAAGCTGGCGCTGCAGGTCGAGTTTGAAAAGCGCAGCTTTGAGCAGTTGTGCGAGCTGTTTGCCGGGGTGGATGCGTGTGTTGAGCCTGTATTGAGTTTAAGTGAAGCGGTGGAGCACCCGCAGTTGAAGGCGCGGACGCTGATCAGCCAAGTGCCACGCGGCGATGGTTCGACTCAGGCGCAAATCGCCTGCCCGTTGAAATTTTCAGAGGGGTTGCCAGAGCCTCGGCATATTGGGGCGGCGGTGGGGGCGCATACGGATGAAGTGTTGGAAGAGCTGGGGCTCAGTGCGCAACGAATAGCAGAATTGCGGCGGGCCAAAGTGATTGGTTAACTGCTCGGCCGCTATCGCAGGCAAGCCAGCTCCCACATTTGATCGGCAGCACGCTCAAAAATGTGGGAGGGGGCTTGCTCCCGAAGAGGCCCTCACTCCACCCGGGTTTCCCCGGTGTACACCAAGGTATGCCGGCACCGCCTGCACAAATACCGTCGCCCCTGGTTCACCAACCCATGGCGCTGGGCTGAAAACGGGAAATCACTGTCGGCACACGGGCAGCGATAGATGTAACGCGTGACTTGCCGACGCTTGATTGCATAGGTGTGGCAGCGATCCGGCGGCAGTTCGTATACCCCGCGCATGATCAATTGCCATTCCTCGCCATGGGGCTGGATGCGTTCGCCAAACAATTGATGGGCGATCAGGTGCGCAACCTCATGGGCCACGGTCTGCTTCAGGAAATGTTGGCTGTTTTCACGGTACAGCTGTGGGTTGAAGCGCAGCAGGTTCTCGTGCAAATGCGCGACACCGGCCTTCTGGCCCCGCAGCTTGAGGCTGACCTGGGGGCGTTTGAAGCTTCGTTTAAAAAAGGATTCGGCTTGCAGGAAACAATCTTCGACGCGGGTATTGAGTTGCTCGGGCATGCTGACCATCTCTCCAGAGGCGCCCAGTATGCCGCAAAAGCAGGTGTTTCCGAATCTGTCAGGCGCCGAATGGTCATGCATGACGCATAAAGCCACCTTGCGGTGGCTTTGCCTGCGGGGTCAGCCGCTCAGTTGGTGTAGATCGGGCCTACGCCCAAGCCCCAGACGATCACGGTGAACGCCATAATCGCCACCAGTACCACCAGACCCACCGCCAGCACCGAGCTGGAAAACAGGAACCCCTCGTCCGGGTCGATGCTCATGAACGTGGGCAGCCCCACATACAGCAGGTACACCGTGTAACAGATGGCGGCCGTGCCGACGACCATGCCCAGCCACATATGCGGATACAACGCCGCCAGCCCACCGATAAACAGCGGGGTCGCGGTGTAGGTGGCAAATGCCACGCACCGCGCCATGCTGGGGCTGGCGTCGTAGGTGCGGGCCATCCAATGAATGAACGCGCCCATTACCGCCACGCCGCCGAGCATGGCCGCGTACGACATCAGGGTCATCCATAGAGCGCTTTCCTGGGTCAGCATCACCGGCGCGCGACTGCCGATGACCCAGCCCACCCGGGTAGTGCCGATAAACGCCGAAACGGCGGGGATCGCCGCGAGAATCAGAGTGTGAGTCAGGTACATGTGGCCGATACTTTCTTCCTTATCGCCACGAATTTCCCGCCATTCCTGGTCGGGATGGGTAAACAGCCCCACGACGTGATGGATCATGCCAGTCACTCCTGTCGTTATTACCATCGCCCCCCATCGGAGCGCCCACGGGCCAAAGGCCTCAAAGGTCCCGGATAGTTGTGCGACCTTACGTCGCAGTATAGGAAGTGATGACCGGAAAAACTGTAGGGCTTTAGAGCAAATTGCGCTGTAAAGAGTGGCGCTAATCGCGGTGAGGTCTGTCAGTAATGACTCGGTCCACTGTGAAGGTCGGCTTGCCTGCAATAGCGGTGGGCCAGCGAATTTTAATGGTTGTGTGACACCGCCATCGCAGGCAAGCCAGCTCCCACAATGGAACTCGGTCGGTCATGAAGGTAAAATGCCCGGCTTTTCGTCACACACCTCTAGCGGATCCAAGCGCCATGGGCACTCTTACGGTCAACCAAAACAAACTGCAAAAACGCCTGCGTCGCCTGGCCGGTGAAGCGGTCGCCGATTTCAACATGATCGAGGACGGCGACAAGGTCATGGTCTGCCTCTCCGGCGGCAAAGACAGTTACACCATGCTCGACGTGCTGCTGCACCTGCAAAAGGTCGCGCCGATCAAGTTCGAGATCGTCGCTGTCAACATGGACCAGAAACAGCCGGGCTTCCCCGAGCACGTATTGCCTGCCTACCTGAAAGCGCTGGGCATCGAGTACCACATCGTCGAAAAAGACACCTATTCGGTGGTCAAGGAGTTGATCCCGGAAGGCAAGACCACCTGCTCGCTGTGTTCGCGCCTGCGCCGTGGCACGCTCTACACCTTTGCCGATGAGATCGGCGCAACCAAGATGGCCCTCGGTCATCACCGTGATGACATCGTCGAGACGTTCTTCCTCAATATGTTTTTCAACGGCTCCCTCAAGGCCATGCCGCCCAAGCTGCGCGCCGATGACGGCCGCAACGTGGTGATCCGCCCGCTGGCGTATTGCAACGAGAAAGACATCCAGGCCTACTCCGACTTCAAGCAGTTCCCGATCATCCCGTGCAACCTGTGCGGCTCCCAGGAAAACCTGCAGCGCCAGGTGGTCAAGGAAATGCTCGTGGACTGGGAGCGCAAGACCCCGGGCCGCACTGAAAGCATCTTCCGCAGCCTGCAGAATGTGATCCCCTCGCAGCTGGCCGACCGCAACCTGTTTGACTTCACCAGCCTGAAAATCGATGAGAGCGCCGCTTCGCGCTTCGTCAATGTTGTGAACCTCTGAGCCCATTCAACGCTCTGACACACGGCGCTTGCGAGCGCCGTTTTCAATTCAAATCCCAGGAGAGGGCATGCGCGATTACAAGTGGCTGCACGAATATTGTCTGAACCGCTTTGGTTCAGCGGCCGAGTTGGAAGTCCACCTGCCTGTACCCAAGACCCCGGCGCAATTGCGCAAGATCAGCGACGATCGCTACCTCTCGACCCTGGCCCTTCGCGTGTTTCGCGCAGGGCTCAAGCACAGCGTGGTGGATGCCAAGTGGCCGGCGTTCGAGCAGGTATTTTTTGGGTTTGACCCGGAAAAGGTCGTGCTGATGGGCGCCGAACACCTGGAGCGCTTGATGCAGGACACACGCATCATTCGTCACTTGGGCAAGCTCAAGAGCGTGCCGCGCAACGCGCAGATGATTCTGGACATCGAGCAGGAAAAGGGTAGTTTCGGCGCGTTTATCGCCGAGTGGCCGGTGACCGACATCGTTGGTTTGTGGAAGTACCTGAGCAAGCACGGCCATCAATTGGGTGGGCTGTCGGCGCCGCGCTTTTTGCGCATGGTCGGCAAGGACACGTTTGTACCGAGCTATGACGTGGTGGCGGCGTTGAATGCGCAGAAGATCGTCGACAAAGTGCCGACCAGCCTGCGGGATCTGGCGACGGTGCAGGGTGCGTTCAACCAATGGCACGCCGAGAGTGGGCGGCCGATGTGTCAGTTGTCGATGATGCTGGCTTACACAGTGAATCATTGAGGCCGAGTTGATCCTATCGCAGGCAAGCCAGCTCCCACATTTGATCGGCGGCGCGTTCAAAATGTGGGCGCTGGCTTGCCTGCGATAGCGGTCTTCAGGCCGGCTGCAAATCTGCCGCCAGCCGCCGATTCAACTGATGCCGCCAGCGCACATACAGCAATGCCGTGCAAAACAACGCCAGGCTCGCGAGCATTTCCAGCACCCCGAACCACTGCCGGTTCGGGTCATAGGCCGCCAGCGCGCCCTTGATGAAATACAAGTTCACCACAAAGCACATCCACGAATGCCCGCGTGCGCTGCCGAGCAACATGCCCGGCGCCAGCACCAGCAGCGGCACCAGTTCGATCAGCAGAATCACCCACGGGCGCGCGCCGTGCAGGTCGGCGACGAACAGGTAATACCCGCACAGCAACCCCACCAGCCCAAGAAACGCCAGCAGGCTGAGCACGCGTGCGACGTTGACCCGTGGTTCCAGCCACGCCTGGGGCGGCAGGGCCTTAGGCTTTCTGGCCACGGCCGTTCTCCAGCAGCATGGCGGTGGTGGCCAGGCGCAGGCCGAGGGCGCGGCACAGGGTGATTTCGTGTTGGTCGAGCATGCGCTTGCCGTCGGGCCCCGAGTGATGGCTGGCGCCGTACGGCGTGCCGCCGCCCTGGGTGTCGAGCAGTGCTTGTTCGCTGTAGGGCAGGCCGGTGATCAACATGCCATGGTGCAGCAATGGCAGCAACATCGACATCAGTGTGGTTTCCTGACCGCCGTGCAGGCTGGCGGTGGAGGTGAACACGCCGGCTGGCTTGCCGACGAGGGCACCGGTCAGCCACAGGTTGCTGGTGCCGTCGAGGAAATACTTGAGCGGCGCGGCCATGTTGCCAAAGCGGGTCGGGCTGCCGAGGGCCAGGCCCGAGCAGTTTTTCAGATCATCGAGGCTGGCATACAGCGCGCCTTCGTCGGGAATGCTCGGCGCCACCGCTTCACACTCGGTGGAAATCGCCGGCACGGTGCGCAATCTGGCTTCCATCCCGCCTTGCTCGATGCCGCGGGCAATCTGCCGGGCCATTTCGCTCACCGAGCCATTGCGGCTGTAATACAACACCAGCACATACGGCGCGGTCACGGCAGCAGCTCCAGCAGGTTTTCCGGCGGGCGGCCAATGACGGCTTTATCGGCGGTTTCCAGGATCGGGCGTTCCATCAGCTTCGGGTGTTCGGCAATCGCGGCGATCAGTTGTGCCTCGCTGAGACTGGCGTCGGCCAGGTTGAGGGCTTTGTATTCGTCTTCGCCGGTGCGCAGCAATTGGCGTGCGCTGATGCCCAGCTTGCCCAGCAGGGTCTTCAATTGCGCGGCGTTCAGCGGGGTTTCGAGGTAGCGCACAACGGTGGGTGTGAGGCCGCGGGCTTCCAGCAGTTCGAGCGCACCGCGGGATTTCGAGCAGCGCGGGTTGTGATAAAGCGTCAGATCGGTCATGTGCGGGTCGCATCTTGCGTAAGGTGGCGAGTATTCTACCTGCGCAGCGTCCTGTCCTTAAACCGTAAGAGGCGATAGGTCGCAGCCAACGTTCATTTTTTTGCGAAGGATTACCCCATGACAAGGCGACTGATCGGTGCATTGGCGATCATCACAACCCTGCTGCTCAGCGGCTGCGGTAACGACTACGGCGTTGACCAATACGGTAAGAAGGTCGCGTCAGAACGCTTGGACAAACAGTGGGTGGTGCTCAATTACTGGGCGGAATGGTGTGGCCCGTGCCGCACGGAGATCCCGGAACTCAATGCCTTGGCCGAGCAGCTCAAAGGGCAGAACGTTGGGGTTTTCGGGGTCAACTTTGACAATGTGCAGGGCGAAGAGCTCAAGGCCGCCAGCGAGAAGCTGGGGATCAAGTTCACCGTACTGGCGCAGAATCCGGAAGAGATTTTCGATATCCCGCGCAGCGAGGCGTTGCCGGTGACCTACATCATTGATGACAAGGGCAAGGTGCGCGAGCAGTTGATGGGTGAGCAGACGGCGCAAGGCGTGCTCGCCAAGCTCAAAGCCCTACGCGGTTAACTGTGTGGGAGCGGGCTTGCCTGCGATGCGGGCGACCCGGTATGCCTGTGATACCGAGTCGATGCTGTCCCAGGCAAGCCAGCTCCCACAGCAAAACCGGTGTGCAATGAAGTCGATCAGCCTTCTTCAAGCCACAGCCGAATAGGCTTGCCTTCAGCCGGCCAGAAACGCGTCTGCTCGATCGGCGAGATGTCCCAACGCTCGACGCCTTGCAGGGCCTGGAAGAAGCGGTGCTCCTGCTCCATCAAGGCCTCGGCGCAGAGTTTGCGAGTGCTGCCGATCTTGCCGAAGTTCAACTTGTCACCCTCTACGGTGTACGGCGCAAACCAGTGGTTGCAACCGCCATTGCCGTAGGCGCGACCATCGGCGCCAAGGGTGACGGTCAGGTGCGCGTAATCCATCAGCGGCCGTTCACCAATCCATTCCACCACGTAGCTGTGATCCTGCTTGAGCTTCACCGCATCGCCGGCGCAGCCGGTCAGGCCAATGCCGACGGCCGCGAGCAGCAGCAGGCCTTTCATTGCGCAGCCTGCTGGCATTTAGGGCAGCGGTGCTTGTCGCCTTCGCTGGCCCAGCCCAATGCCTTGATGCGCGCGTTGGCGGCAGGTTGCAGCGGCTCTTTGGTCAGCTTGGTTTCTACCGCGAATTCAAATTCCAGCACGGTGTCACAGCTGTCGCAGTTGACCTTCCAAGTATGAATCTCCAGCTCGCCGAATTTCGGCCCCTGGGCCATGGCGACCCATTGGCCTGCCGGGCGGATGGAGTAGCGCGCATCACCTTCGACGGTCAGGCGCATCGACAGGGTTTTACTGCCACGCAGGGTGACGATCAGCACGTCGCCGTGTTTGATCGAACCACCGTTGCCGGTGACTTGATAACGGCCCGGCACCAGGGCGCGGCATTCGATCAGGGTGTGTTGCGGGCTCAGCAAGCTGAAGCGGAAATCGTGTTCGGCCATGGATCCTCCAAATAGGCGCGGCATCCTATCACGGGTGCCGGCCTATCATGAGCCTGGTATGTGACCGCCGATCATCCTTCGACCAGGTTCTGCGGCTGGCCTTTGGCCCACGCGGCAATATTGCCCAACGTGGTGCTGGCGATGGCAGCCAGGGCTTCGCGGGTGAGAAATGCCTGGTGCGCGGTGATGATCACGGTGGGGAACGTCAGCAGGCGTGCGAGCACGTCGTCTTGCAGCGGCAGGTCGGAGCGGTCTTCGAAAAACAGCTGGGCCTCTTCTTCATACACATCCAGCCCCAGGTAGCCGAGTTGGCCGTCCTTGAGGGCTTCGATCAGCGCCGGCGTGTCCACCAGCCCGCCACGGCCGGTGTTGATCAGCATTGCGCCGCGCTGCATCTGCGCCAGGGAGCGGGCGTTGATCAGGTGTTTGCTGTCGGCGGTCAGCGGGCAGTGCAGGCTGATGATCTGCGCGTGCGCCAGCAGCTCGGGCAGGCTCACATAACGTGCGCCAAGGGCCTGCACCTGCGGGTTGGGGAAAGGGTCATAGGCCAGCAATTGGCAGCCGAAGCCGGCCATTATCTTGGCGAACGTAGCGCCGATCTGCCCGGTGCCGACCACGCCGACGGTCTTGCCCACCAGGTCGAAACCGGTCAGCCCGTGCAAGCTGAAATCGCCATCGCGGGTGCGGTTGTAGGCGCGATGCAGGCGGCGGTTAAGGGCGAGAATCAGCGCCACGGCATGCTCGGCCACCGCGTGGGGCGAGTAGGCCGGCACCCGCACGATGGTCAGGCCCAGGCGCTGGGCGGCGGGCAGGTCGACATGGTTGTAACCGGCCGAGCGCAGGGCAATCAGGCGCGTGCCGCCTGCGGCTAACTGCTCCAGCACCGGGGCGCTGAGGTCGTCATTGATAAACGCGCAGACCACTTCGTGGTGTTCGGCCAGGGCCACGGTGTCGAGATTGAGTCGCGCAGGTTGAAATTGCAGCTCAAGGCCGGCCGGCAGTGGTTCGCCAAGAAAACTGTCGCGGTCGTAGGTCTGGCTGCTGAAAAGAATGACGCGCATCAAAAAGCTCCCTGCAAGTTGCGAGTTGCAAACGCAGACCCTTGAAGGCAGGAGCAAACCCGTGCCGCAAGCGCCCGCGCTTATAAAATAAACTCAGGCGCTGACGCGCGCCTCGCTGGCCAGGCGGGCAATCGCCATGTCCAGTTCATCCAGGGCTGCCATGGCCTTGGCGTCGTCCTGCTTGAGCAAAGTCTCCGCGCGTTGGCAGGCAGCGCGCAATTGCGGCACGCCGCAGTAGCGGGTGGCGCCGTGCAGCCGGTGGACGCGCTCGATCAGGGCATTGTTGTCTTTGGCTTCGCGGGCGACGGTGATCGCCAGGCGGTCGGCTTCCAAAGAGGCCAGCAGCATGGCGAGCATGTCGGCGGCCAGATCGGCCTTGTTGGCCGCCAGACGCAGGCCTTCCTCATGGTCCAGTACCAGCAGTTTCACGCCTGTGCCCGAACTGTCGCTGGTGCGTTCCGGGCCTTGGTTGCGCAGGGCCAGGCCGGTCCACTTCAGCACCACTTGGGCCAGTTGGCGTTCGCTGATGGGTTTGGTCTGGTAGTCGTCCATGCCGCTTTGCAGCAGCGCGCGTTTTTCGTTGGCCATGGCGTGGGCGGTGAGGGCCACCACCGGCAACGGCGTGCCGTGGCGCTCGCTTTCCCATTGGCGGATAGCCTCGGTGCTTTGGCGGCCGTCCATGCCGGGCATTTGTACGTCCATCAGCACCAGGTCGAACGTTTCCTGTTTCACCGCGTCAATGGCGGCATAGCCGCTTTCTACCGCCTGCACCTTGGCGCCCATGTCTTCGAGCAGGGTTTGGACCAGCAGCAGGTTTGCCGGGTTGTCATCCACGCAGAGCACGCGCGGCGCGCGGCTGGACAGCGGCTCGCCGGGTTCGCTGCGCAAGGGGCGCGGGCTGATCAGGTCGGCCAGTGCACGGCGCAATTTGCGCGTGCAGGCCGGTTTGGCCTGCAACTGGCTGTTGGGGTTGGGCACCGATTGATTGAACAGCATCTGTTCGGTGGTTGGGCACAGCACCAGCACTTTGCAGCCCAGGTGTTCCAGGTCCCACAAATGCTGGTTGAGGCGTTCGGGCGGAATATCATTGGCCGTGACGCCGAGTACGGCAAGGTCGATGGCCTGTTCGGTCTGATGCGCGCTGGTGATGCCGTTGGTCAGGCTTTCCAGGGTGTTGAACGGCGTCACTTCCAGGCCGCAATCTTCCAATTGGTGTTGCAGGGCCTGGCGCGCCAGCTCGTGGTTTTCCAGCACCGCCACGCGACGCCCCAGCAGTGGCGCGCTGGGCAGATCGTCGACGTCATCGCGGGTTTTCGGCAGGTTGAGGCTGATCCAGAATTCAGAGCCTTCGCCCGGCGTGCTGTCGACGCCGATCTCACCGCCCATCTGCTCGATCAGTCGTTTCGAGATCACCAGGCCCAAGCCGGTACCGCCCGGTTGCCGCGACAGGGAGTTGTCGGCCTGGCTGAACGCCTGGAACAGTGCGCGCACGTCCTGGTTGGACAGGCCGATGCCGGTGTCTTGCACGCTGATGCGCAGTTGTACGCTGTCCTCCTGTTCGTCCTCGACCATCGCGCGGGCAACGATAGTGCCTTCGCGGGTGAACTTGATCGCATTGCTGATCAGGTTGGTGAGGATCTGCTTGAGCCGCAACGGGTCGCCGACCAGCGCCAACGGGGTGTCGCGGTACACCAGGCTGACCAGTTCCAGCTGCTTGGCATGGGCGGCGGGCGCGAGGATGGTCAGGGTGTCTTGCAGCAAATCGCGCAGATTGAACGGCACGCTGTCGAGCACCAGCTTGCCGGCCTCGATTTTCGAGAAGTCGAGAATTTCGTTGATGATGCCCAACAGGTTGTCGGCGGACTTTTCGATGGTGCCCAGGTAATCCAGTTGGCGCGGCGACAGTTCGCTTTTTTGCAACAGGTGGGTAAAACCGAGAATGCCATTGAGCGGGGTGCGGATCTCATGGCTCATATTGGCCAGGAACTCCGACTTGATACGGCTGGCCTCCAGGGCCTCTTTGCGCGCCAGGTCCAGCTCGATGTTCTGGATTTCAATGGTTTCCAGGTTCTGGCGCACGTCTTCGGTGGCCTGATCGATGCTGTGCTGCAACTCTTCCTGGGCATTTTGCAGGGTTTCGGCCATGCGATTGATGCCCGAGGCCAGCTGATCCAGCTCCTGGCTGCCCAAGGGTGGCAAGCGGGTTTCCAGGTTGCCGTCCTTGAGTTGGGCCACGGCCAGCTTGATCTGGCCAATCGGTGAGTTGATCGTGCGGCTGATCCGCAGCGCGAGCGCGGCGGTGCAGATCAGGCCGATGGCAATCAACAGCAAGCTGGCGAACAGGCTGCGGTAGCCACGCAGCAGCATGCCATTGTGCGACAGCTCTACCTCGACCCAACCCAGCAAACGGTCGGCTTCATCGGGGATCAGCTCGCCGGCGAGGTTGCGGTGGCGGCCAAATACCGGCAGCAGGTAGCGCGTGGCGTCATTGCCGGTGCGCTGCAGCAGGTGAGAACTGTTACCGACGGGCGGCTGGTTGAGCATGGTCGGGCCGGCGTGCGCCAGGGGCGAGCGGTCTGGCGCCAGAAACGACACGGCGCGCACGTCCGGTTGTTCCAGCGACTGGGTAGCGATGCGTTCCAGCAGGTCGGTGTTCTTGCTACTCAGGGCCGGGGCTACCAGCGGCGCCAATTGCTCGGCAATCATTTCGCCACGTTGCAGCAATTGGGTTTGCAACTCCGAGAGCTGCATCCAGGTGAAATACCCCCCCAACAACAGGGCCATCAGGCTGGTCGGTAATAAGGTCAGCAACAGTACGCGGCCTTTTATCCCCATTCTTCTAAGCACGCCACTCTCCTGCTACCACATTGTTTTCGATTATCTGCGCGGGCATCCGGCCCACGCCACTTGCGCAGTGTAGCCATTTGCGCGGCCTGGAATCTCGCAAATTAATGACATACCGCAATCTTCGGGCCATTGAGAGCCGGGCGGCGATTGCCTAGGGCAGTTTAATCTTGAATAATCAGCGATTGAGAATGACTTGCAGACGCTAATGACTCCCGCAGCTGGCTCACCCAGTATCCTGACGATCGAAGACGACCCTGTGCTGGGTGCTTATGTGCATGAGCATCTGGGCCGCTGTGGCTTCCAGGTGACTTGGTGCCAGAATGGCCAGCAAGGTCTGCAAATGGCCCGCGACCAGGCGTTCGACGTGGTGTTGATGGATATCCTGTTGCCCGGGATGGACGGGTTGTCGATCCTCACCCACCTGCGCCAGAGCCATGCGATCCCGGTGATCCTGATGTCGGCGCTGGGCGCAGAAGCCGACCGTATCAGTGGCTTTCGCCTCGGTGCAGATGACTATCTGCCCAAGCCATTCAGCATGATCGAGCTGCGGGTGCGCATTGAAGCCATCTTGCGCCGCGTGGCCCTGGACCGGCGCCCGCTGCCCACGCCTCTGGCGGTGCGCGACGACAGTCGCACGCTGCGCTTTGACGACGAGCTGTGCGACGTCTTCTATCAGGCACACTGGGCCGGGCTGACCCGCAGCGAATACCGTCTGCTGGAAACCCTGCACCGCAATGCTGACGAAGTGCTCAGCAAGGCCTTCCTCTATCAGCATGTGTTGCAGCGCGGTTATGCGCCCCACGACCGCAGTCTGGACATGCATGTCAGCCAGATTCGCCGCAAGCTCAAGGCCATCGGCTACAGCGAGTGTGAAGTGCGCACGGTGTGGGGCAAGGGTTACGTACTGAGCGGCCATGATGAAGGGCGTTGAGCGGTTGCCGGGCAAGCATTCGTTATTCTGGAAACTGGCCTGCCTGCTGATCGCGTTCTGTTTGCTGATGATTTGGCTCAGTTGGTCCTGGGGCCGCTACATGGAAGAGCAGAATGCCTACGTGGCTGAGGAGTCGCGCGAGATTCTGCGGGGTTATGCCGCGGGCGCCGAACTGGCCTGGAGTACCCAGGGCAGGGCAGGCGTGGATGCCTGGTTAGCGCTTATGGCCAGGCGTGAGGCCACGTGGATCGGTGTGATCGGCAACGACTTGCAGTCTCTGAGCAGCACGCCACTGAGTGACAAAGAAAGCCAGCGCCTGACCTTTCTGCGCGGGTTGGAGTGGCCGGTCAGCCGGCATGTCAAAGGCCTGCCGTGGATGAAAATCCCGTTTCCGGTCGACCCAGGCGCGGGTTCGCTGGTGATTGAACTGCCCCAACGTTTCATGCCGGGGCGCTACCAACTGTTTTGGCGCGTGGTGACCAATGGCGTGATCCCCGGCCTGTTTACGCTGTTGCTGTGTATTGGGCTTTATCGGCTTTTGATCATGCCCCTCAATCAATTGCGTGAGCAGGCCAATGCCTGGCGCGCCGATCAATTGAATACGCGCATGTCGCCTGAGGCCACCAGCCGTCAGGACGAGCTGGGCGAACTGGGCCGGGCCTTTGACCATATGTCCGAACGCTTGCAGGGCACGGTGGTGTTGCAGCAACAACTGTTGCGGGACATGTCCCATGAGCTGCGCACACCGTTGAGCCGTTTGCGCGTGGCCTGCGACAGTGAACAGGATTTGACGCAGTTGCGTGAGCGCCTGGGCCGGGAAATCGATGCCATGCAGCGCCTGGTGGAAGACAGCCTGCAGCTGGCCTGGCTGGACAGCGAGCGCACGCCGTTGCCCAATGAAGACATTCAACTCCCGGCCCTGTGGGACATGCTGAGGGAAAACGCCTGCTTTGAAAGTGACTGGCCGGCGTCGCGTTTACCTTGCCGGTTGCCCGCGGACTGCTGGGTACAGGGCAACCTGAACGCGCTGGCTCAGGCCCTGGAAAACATCCTGCGTAACGCGATTCGGCATTCTCCCCCGCATGGGCGGGTGCAGCTTGATGGCTGTCGAGACGCTGATTACTGGCATATCTGGCTCCAGGATCAGGGCGCCGGCATTGATGAGCGTGACCTGGAGCGTATTTTCGCGCCGTTCACACGCTTGGAAGGGTCACGGCCCGGTGATGGCGGTTTCGGTCTGGGCCTGAGCATCGCCCGCAATGCCGTGCAGCGTCAGGGCGGGCGTTTGTGGGCGGAAAATACCGGGCAAGGCCTGCGTGTGCATTTGCGTCTGCTGGCGCGTTAGCCTTCACCCGCGACGTTGTTTGCGCTTCTTCCACTGGTGCGCGACCCACCAACGCCAATAGCCCATGGTCAGGCAATAGGCCAGCGCGCCCAACACCAGCCCCACAACCACCGATCCCAACAGAAATGGCTGCCACAGCGTGCTCAACTGGCCGCTGATCCATTCCCAGGTGAGGTTGTCCGGCAGGCTGCGCGGCGGCACGTTCATCAGCCAGGCACCGGTCAGGTAAGTGCAGATAAACACCACCGGCATGGTGATCGGGTTGGTCAGCCACACCAGGCTGACGGCGATAGGCATATTGCCGCGCACCACAATCGCCAGGATCGCGGCCAACAACATCTGCAGCGGAATCGGGATGAATGCCGCGAACAGGCCCACCGCCATGGCGCGCGCAACGGAGTGCCGGTTCAGGTGCCAGAGGTTGGGGTCATGCAGCAACGTGCCGAGAAATCGTAAAGACTTGTGTTCCCTGATACTCGTGGGATCGGGCATGTACCGTTTGAATAAGCGCCGGGGCATAAGGGGTCCAGGTCAGTTCGAGGGGCAAGTATGCCCGCATTCTATAAACAGAAAATTCAGACTTTGTGACAAAACATCATCGGCAGCGCTGGGCGAGTGACTAAGACTGAGTGGATCACTTGCAAGGGATGATTCATGAAAATCGGCATGTTTGCGCTCGGACTTGGCCTGCTTTCGTTGCGACTTTTACCCGCACTGCCGCCTACCGGATGGCTACTGGCCATTTGGGTGATTGCGTTGATGTTGTTGCCTTTTCGCACCTACCCGGTGGCCTTTTTCCTGTTCGGATTGGGCTGGGCGTGCCTGAGCGCGCAGTGGGCGTTGGATGACCGTCTGAAGCCGGCGCTGGATGGCCAGACGCGTTGGGTAGAAGGCCGCGTGACCGGGCTGCCGCAGCAGACAAGCACTGGCGTACGGTTTGAACTGACCGACAGCCGGTCACGCACAGCCCGCTTACCCAAGCGCATTCGGGTGTCCTGGCACGGTGGCCCGCCAGTAAACAGCGGTGAGCGTTGGCGCCTGGCGATCACCTTGAAGCGGCCCGCGGGGCTGCTCAATTTTCACGGTTTTGACCACGAAGCCTGGCTGCTGGCCCAGCGCATCGGCGCCACGGGATCGGTCAAGGACGGCCAGCGCCTGGCGCCAGCCCGCAATGCCTGGCGCGATGCTGTTCGCCAACGCTTGGCGGCGGTGGACGCCCAAGGGCGCGAGGCGGGTTTGGCGGCGCTGGTATTGGGCGATGGCTCCGGGCTGGCTGCCGGGGACTGGCAGGTATTGCAGGACACCGGAACCGTGCACCTGCTGGTGATCTCCGGCCAGCACATCGGCTTGCTGGCGGGGTTGATCTACGGCCTGGTGGCCGGGCTTGCGCGCCACGGCTGTTGGCCGCGAGCCTTGCCGTGGCTGCCATGGGCGTGTGGCCTGGCCTTTGCCGCCGCGCTGGGTTACGGCCTGTTGGCTGGGTTTGGTGTGCCGGTACAACGGGCCTGTGTGATGGTCGGCCTGGTATTGCTGTGGCGTCTGCGTTTCCGGCATTTGGGGATCTGGTGGCCACTGTTGTTGGCGCTCGACGCCGTGCTGGTGCTGGAGCCGTTGGCGAGTTTGCAGCCGGGGTTCTGGTTGTCGTTCGCGGCCGTCGCGGTGCTGGTACTGGCGTTCAGCGGGTGCCTGGGTCCATGGAGTCTGTGGCACGCATGGACGCGTCCACAGTGGTTGATTGCCATCGGTTTGTTTCCGCTCCTGCTGGTGCTTGGGTTGCCTGTCAGCCTGAGTGCGCCAGTGGCCAATCTGTTTGCCGTGCCATGGATCAGCCTGGTGGTATTGCCATTGGCCCTGCTGGGGACTGCGCTGCTGGCGATTCCGTTTGTGGGTGAAAGCTTGCTGTGGTTGGCCGGCGGCGCACTTGATGGGCTTTTCAGAGGGCTGACGCTGCTGGCGAGCCAGCAGCCGGCCTGGATACCGGCCGAGGTGCCCCTGGTGTATTGGTGTGTAAGCCTGGTGGGCACGGTGTTGTTGCTGCTGCCCCAAGGCGTGCCGTTTCGGCTGCTGGGCTGGCCAATGCTGTTGCTGGCGGTCTTTCCACCCTGGCAGCCCGTGCCTTTTGGGCAGGTGGAAGTGGTGCAACTGGATGTCGGCCAGGGGCAGGCGCTGATCCTGCGCACGCGCCATCACACCTTGCTTTACGATGCGGGGCCGCGTTCCGGCGAGTTTGATCTTGGCGCGCGCGTGGTGCTGCCCGCGTTGAAAAAACTCGGGGTCGACACCCTGGACCTGCTGGTGATCAGCCATGCTCACGCGGATCACGCGGGCGGTGCGCCAGCCGTTGCCCAGGGGCTTGCAGTCCAGCGGGTGATCGGAGGAGAAACCCAAGGCTTGCCGGCATTGCTCGATACTCAACCCTGCGTCAGTGGCGAGCAGTGGGAGTGGGACGGTGTAGCGTTTGAACTGTGGCAGTGGCCTGGCGCCACTAGCAGCAACCCGAAATCCTGTGTGTTGGGTGTAAAGGCCAACGGCGAACGCCTGCTGTTGACCGGCGATATCGATCGCGCTGCCGAATGGGCTTTCCTCGCGTCCCCCCTGGCGGTACGGACCGATTGGCTGCAGGCGCCGCATCATGGCAGTCGCAGTTCTTCATCCTGGCCCTTACTGGAACAGCTGGCGCCCAAATCGGTCCTGATCTCACGGGGGCGTGGCAACGCGTTCGGTCATCCGCACCCGCAAGTGCTGGCGCGTTATCAAGCGTTGGGCAGCCTCGTGTACGACAGCGCCGAGCAAGGCGCTGTGCGTGTGCAATTGGGCGCCTTTGAACCACCGGAAGTTGCGCGCAGTCAACGCCGCTTCTGGCGTGAGGCGTTACCGTAAATCAATGTCGCCCAAAGCCCAGGCCCGCGACGGGCGGGCCGGTGGCTGACGAGCCCCGCTGACGAACCTATATGGTAAAGTGGCGCACTTTTTCGAGGGGACATTCACTGTGTGGGAATTGGTCAAATCCGGCGGCTGGATGATGTTGCCGATCATCTTGAGCTCCATCGCCGCACTCGGCATCGTCGCCGAACGCCTGTGGACCCTGCGTGCCAGCCGCATCACGCCCGAGCATTTGCTGGGGCAGGTGTGGGGCTGGATCAAAAACAAGCAACTGGATAAAGACAAACTCAAGGAATTGCGCGCCAATTCCCCTTTGGGTGAAATCCTGGCTGCTGGCCTTGCCAACTCCAAACATGGTCGCGAGATCATGAAAGAGTGCATTGAGGAAGCCGCCGCCCGGGTCATCCATGAGATGGAGCGCTATATCAATGCGCTGGGCACCATCGCGGCCATGGCGCCATTGCTGGGCCTGTTGGGTACGGTGTTGGGCATGATTGATATTTTCAGCTCATTCATGGGCTCAGGCATGACCACTAATGCCGCGGTATTGGCAGGCGGTATCTCCAAGGCCCTGATTACCACGGCTGCGGGCCTGATGGTCGGTATTCCCTCGGTGTTTTTCCACCGTTTCCTGCAACGCCGCATCGATGAACTCGTGGTAGGCATGGAGCAGGAAGCCATCAAACTGGTGGAAGTGGTGCAGGGCGATCGTGATGTCGATTTCGTCGAGGGCCGGGTGTGAAATTTCGCCGCAAGCAACGGGAAAACGTTGATATCAACCTCGCGTCGCTGATTGACGTGGTGTTCATCCTGCTGCTGTTTTTCGTCGTCACCACCACGTTCACCCGGCAAACCCAGCTGCGTGTCGACTTGCCGGAAGCGGTGAGCGGCTCGCCGGCCGAGGACCAGGACGCCAAGCAACTGGATATTGCCATCAGCGCCGACGGGGTGTTTTCGGTGAATAACCAATTGCTTGAGAAAAATGACCTCACCAGCCTGATGGACGCCTTGCAGAAAGAATCCGGCGGCGATACCAACATGCCACTTTCGATCAGTGCAGACGGCAAAACCCAGCATCAAGCCGTGATCACCGCGATGGATGCCGCCGGCAAGCTCGGCTTCACCCATCTGCGCATGACCACCGTAGAGGCGGCGGCCCAACCCTGATGGCCATGTCCGATCGTTTGCTCAAGGCCTGGTACGAAGGCCACCCGGCACTCACGCTGCTGCGGCCGCTGGAGTCTTTGTATCGGCGTGTGGTGCAGCGCAAACGTGCGCGTTTTCTCGCGGGTGAGGGCGCGATCTATCAATCGCCAGTACCGGTGGTGGTGGTCGGTAATATCACTGTGGGCGGAACGGGCAAAACGCCGCTGATTCTGTGGCTTATCGATCACTGCCGGCGTAGTGGTTTGCGGGTAGGGGTGGTCAGTCGCGGTTACGGTGCCAAACCGCCGCAGTTGCCGTGGCGGGTCGAGGCCAGCCACAGCCCTGAAGTGGCCGGTGACGAGCCGTTGCTGATCGTGCAGCGCAGCGGCGTCCCGCTGATGATTGACCCAGACCGCAGTCGCGCGGTGAAAGCGCTGCTGGCCAGCGAGCCGCTTGACCTGATTCTTTCCGACGACGGCCTGCAGCATTACCGCCTGGCCCGTGACCTTGAACTGGTGTTGATCGATGCTGCCCGTGGCCTCGGCAACCGCCGTTGCTTGCCGGCCGGACCTTTGCGCGAGCCGGTCGAGCGCCTGCAGAGCGTCGATGCGCTGCTCTATAACGGTGCCGCGTCCGATCGCGAGGATGGCTTCGCTTTCCGTCTCCAACCCACGGCACTGATCAATTTGAAAACCGGTGAGCGCCAACCCGCCGATTATTTTCCGGTGGGCCAGCAGGTCCATGCGGTCGCGGGTATTGGCAACCCGCAGCGTTTCTTCACTACCCTTGAAACGCTACACTGGCGGCCGATACCGCATGCGTTTGCCGACCACGCGCCCTACAGCGCCGACGTCTTGAATTTTACGCCGACATTGCCGTTGGTCATGACCGAAAAGGACGCGGTGAAGTGCCGCGCCTTTGCCCGTCCCGACTGGTGGTACCTTGCAGTGGATGCGCTGCCGTCACCGGCGTTTGTCGCCTGGTTTGACACGCAACTGATGCGCTTGCTGCCCGCCCGACTCTTGCCTTAAATCGCTTTTACCCAGGAAACGCTCATGGACACCAAACTGCTCGACATCCTCGCTTGCCCGATCTGCAAAGGCCCGCTCAAGCTCAGCGCCGACAAAACCGAGCTGATCAGCAAAGGCGCCGGCCTGGCGTACCCGATCCGTGATGGCATCCCGGTGATGCTGGAGAGCGAAGCCCGTACCTTGACCACCGATGAGCGTCTGGATAAATGACCACCGCCTTTACCGTTGTCATTCCTTCGCGCTATGCATCGACCCGCTTGCCGGGTAAGCCGCTGCAATTGATCGGCAACAAGCCGATGATCCAGCTGGTGTGGGAGCAGGCCTGCAAAAGCAGCGCCGAACGGGTCGTGGTGGCCACCGATGACCCGCGCATCATCGAGGCCTGCAAAGGTTTTGGCGCCGAAGCAGTGTTGACCCGCGAAGACCACAATTCCGGCACCGACCGCCTGGCCGAAGTCGCCACGCAGCTGGGCTTGGCGGCGGATGCAATTGTGGTCAACGTGCAGGGCGACGAGCCATTGATCCCGCCGAGCGTGATCGATCAGGTCGCCGCCAACCTGGCTGCCCATGGCGAAGCGCGCATGGCGACCCTGGCCGAGCCTATCGAAGACATCGACACCCTGTTCAACCCGAACGTGGTCAAGGTGGTCAGCGACATCAATGGGCTGGCGCTGACATTCAGCCGCTCGACCCTGCCTTGGGCGCGCGACGCGTTTGCCAGGAGTCGCGACGTCTTGCCGGAGGGCGTGCCGTACCGCCGTCACATCGGCATCTATGCCTATCGCGCCGGTTTCCTGCATGACTTTGTCAGCTGGGGCCCGTGCTGGTTGGAAAACACCGAGTCTCTGGAGCAACTGCGTGCCTTGTGGCACGGCGTGCGTATCCATGTGGGCGACGCGCTGGAAGCACCGCCGGCCGGCGTCGATACCCACGAAGACCTTGAGCGCGTCCGTCGCCTGCTGGGGGCCTGATGGAGGTTCTGTTTGTCTGCCTGGGCAACATCTGCCGTTCGCCGACCGCCGAGGGCGTATTGCGCCATAAACTGCGCGAAGCGGGCTTAGCAGGCCAGGTCGAAGTGGCGTCTGCGGGCACCGGTGAATGGCATGTCGGCAACCCGCCGGACCAGCGTAGCCAGCGTGCGGCGTTGGTGCGCGGGTATGATCTGTCGGCTCAGCGTGCCCAACAGGTCTCGCGTGCCGACTTTGCACGTTATGACCTGATCCTGGCTATGGACCACAGCAACCTGCGCAACCTTAAGGCGCTGCACCCCGGGCAGGGTAAAGCGGAGCTGGACTTGTTCCTGCGCCGTTTTGAGTCTGAAGTAGACGAGGTGCCAGACCCTTACTACGAAGGTGAACAAGGCTTTGAACGGGTTCTTGACCTGATCGAGCGCGCCTGTGATTTATTGGTAATCGAATTGAAGGGGCGGTTATGACCTTGCAGGTGCTTGCGCAGGTATCGCTCAAGCCATTCAACAGCTTTGGCATCGACGTACGCGCCCAATTGTTTGCCGAGGCCCATAGTGATGCCGATGTCCGCGAAGCCGTGGCTTACGCGGCTGCGCACGCAGTGCCGCTGCTGGTGATCGGTGGCGGCAGCAACTTATTGCTGACCCAGGACATTCAAGCATTGGTGTTGCGCATGGCGACCCAAGGCATTCGCGTGTTGCAGGATGATGGGCAGCAGGTGGTGGTCGAAGCTGAGGCGGGCGAAGCGTGGCACCCGTTTGTACTGTGGACCCTGGAGCACGGTTTCTGCGGTCTGGAAAACCTCAGCCTGATCCCCGGCACTGTCGGGGCCGCGCCGATGCAGAACATTGGTGCCTATGGTGTAGAGATCAAGGATGTGTTTGCCGGCCTGACCGCTCTGGATCGCCAAACGGGCGAGCTGCGCGATTTCAGCCTGCAAGAGTGCAACTTCGCTTACCGCGACAGCCTGTTCAAACACGAAACCGGGCGCTGGTTGATTCTGCGCGTGCGTTTTGCCTTGAGTCGCACCAGTCACCTGAAGCTCGACTACGGCCCGGTGCAGCAGCGCCTGGCCGGGCAGGGGATCACCGAGGCGACGCCCAGCGACGTCAGCCGCGCAATTTGCAGCATCCGCCGGGAAAAACTGCCGGACCCGGCCGAGTTGGGTAATGCCGGGAGCTTTTTCAAGAACCCGCTGGTGTCCCAAGCGCTGGCCGCAGAGCTACAGGCGCTGTATCCGGACCTGGTGGCTTACCCGCAGACTGACGGGCAGATGAAACTCGCGGCCGGCTGGCTGATCGATAAGGCCGGCTGGAAGGGCTTTCGTGATGGCGATGCGGGCGTACATAAGATGCAGGCACTGGTGCTGGTCAACTATGGTGGGGCGACAGGGCACGATATTGCGGACCTGGCGCTGCGTATCCAGCAGGACATTGCTGAACGCTTCAAGGTTGAGCTGGAAATGGAACCTAATCGTTACTGAACCGTTAGAAACAAAATGCCCCGCATCTTTCGATGCGGGGCATTTTTTATGGCGCTAGCAATCAGTCATCACGGCCCATGATGCCGAAGATCTGCAACAGGCTGATGAACAGGTTGTAGATCGATACATACAGGCTGATGGTCGCCATGATGTAGTTGCGCTCACCGCCGTGGATGATGGCGCTGGTCTGGAACAGGATGCATACAGAGGAGAACAGCACAAACCCTGCGCTGATCGCCAACTGCAGGCCGCTGATCTGGAAGAACATGCCTGCGACCACTGCTGCCAGCAACACGAAGAAGCCAGCGGTGATGAAACCGCCCAGGAAGCTCATGTCCTTGCGGCTGATCAGCACGTAGGCCGACAGACCACCAAAGACCAGGGCCGTCATGGCAAACGCCGAGCTGACCACTTCCGCGCCGCCGGCCATGCCGAGGTAACGGTTAAGGATTGGGCCGAGGATAAAGCCCATGAAACCCGTCAAGGCAAACGCCGACACCAGACCCCAGGCCGAGTCACGCAGCTTGTTGGTCAGGAAAAACAGACCGTAGAAACCGATCAACACGACAAAGATGTTCGGGTAGCCAACGCGCATTTGCTGCGCTACATACGCCATTACGCCGCTGAATGCGAGGGTAAGGGCGAGCAAGCCGTACGTATTGCGCAACACGCGGCTGACTTCAAGCTGCTCAGCCTGCGCGTTACCATTCACTGCGTAATTCTGTTCGCGCATGGCGACACTCCTTCAGTTTTGAAACGTTCAGTCGCAAAGATCATAACAGACGCTCTGTAACAAGCGATGCCGAGAGTTTGACAGTGTGTTTCATTCGGGTATTATGGCGCCCGCTGACACGGGATGGGCTACTATAATCCTGTGATGCAAAAGGGAAATTGGCAGAGTGGTTGAATGCACCGGTCTTGAAAACCGGCGAACGTTAATAGCGTTCCCAGGGTTCTTATCTAAGGCTATCTCCAGTTGCACCTTGCTGTACCGCTTCATCGCGTCATCGGAATAAACGGGAAATTGGCAGAGTGGTTGAATGCACCGGTCTTGAAAACCGGCGAACGTTAATAGCGTTCCCAGGGTTCGAATCCCTGGTTTCCCGCCGCGAACTCAACAAAATCAAGGGCTTGGATGAAAATCTAGGCTCTTTTTTTGTGTTTTTTCGGCCGAGAGATGGGGTAGGGCGTGCCACTCCCTGGATAAAATGAGTGGTCTCTAAGAGTGCAACAATTCCAGTTGCACCTTACCAATCCTTTCAGTTGACGCTTTGGGGGGGTGACTACCTTTCACTTCTCTCTGTGCTTCCCTTAGGCGCACGTCCAATAAATGAACGTGGTTCGCTGGCCGGGCGATTTGCCCCAATCCTAATATGAGCTAGAGCCCAGAGTCTGATGGTGGCCAAAGGAGGCGGCATGTGCACATTGTGATGCCCCGTTGATGACTAGTAGAAATGAAAAAGCTGCGGCGTAAGATGCTCGGTTGGGACATTTTCAGATTGGCGAACTGATTGGCTTCCTCCTTCGGCAAAATCACGTCTCGTGCAGAGTCTTCGTTCAGCGACCGATTTCCTCCGCTTCCTGTCTGCCCCTCCCCGCACGATGTTGCTGAATTTTTGGTAGTGCCCCCTTTGGTATTTATCTCATCCAAAAACATTCATCACTCGCCCGCTTGCCTCTGGCTGTGATGGGGCGAAACGGTCGCCGGTGAATTCGTTAGGCTACCGCAGATCCATCAGCGGTATCTCCGCCTTGCTGAATTTGAATCCCTCCAGGAACAGCTCGCTTAGGGTCGCAACCGCAGCCTTTGTGATGACCCGCGTGTCGTCCGTTGGATATGGCAGCTCACAGATAACACCGCGAGCATACCCAGGGGGCCTATGACCAGCATCACGAGCCTTGATAAGCGCCCCAAGGCACTGAACAAGACATCGATCAGCCTTTCGAGACGGGAACTCAAACCACTGAAGCCTGCGACTTTCCAAAAACTTCGCGTAGTTCAACAGCCCGTTCAGGTTGCTAGAAACGGTCTTAAGGATTGCCTCACCATTGGTGACTCTCTCCATAGCCCAGAGATTCGCTTCTCTCCAGGGCAAACCGTCTTCCTAGAATATTTGTGGTAGCCCTTCGATCACTACACGGGAGCTATTCAGCGAGTAGCTAATCAGGCGGTCTTTGACAGAAAGGTCATGCGGACTGAAGTGAGTGTGTTCGACGGTAGGCAAGGGAAATCTCTGTAAGAACAAGCGTCAATGTCCATGAACGCGCCATCTGACTTTGGACGTCCACGGTATGCAACTTATTGTTATCAATGCTGTAGACCTCAAGCGCTGGCACCATCGACTCGTTGATCGTCATGACGCGTTCGCGCGTGTCGCCCTTTATGTGGAATAGACAATCAACGGGAATTGTTCGATAGCAGGCATTTGAGCACGCAGGCTTGTGTATTCGCAGGTGGGCAGGCGGATGCATTGCCGCTTTCAGCTGGCGATTACGCGTATAAACTGCCAGGCGGCGAAGCCCAGCAGGAAGAGGCCTGCGCTGCGGTCGATCCATTGCATGGCGCTAACTCCCAAGCGGTGACGAATACTGGACACGCCGAAACTGAGGGCTAGCCACCAGAGCGCAGAGCCGCAGAATATGCCCAGCACCATCACCAGCCCGTCCGCACCGGACAGAGCCTCGCCGCCGGACAGAGTGGCAAAGATGGCAACGAAAGAAAGTATGGTCAGCGGGTTGCTCAGCGTCAGGAGGAACACCGAGGCGAATGCCGGCAGCACGCGGGCTTGGTCGCTCGCACTGGCGGCTTGTTCCGGTGGTGTGGCGCGCAACATCTTCAATCCCATCCAGGCCAGAAACAGGGCGCCAAAGAGGGCGAGCGGGGTGACCAGCGTGACGAAGACACGGGTGATTGCACCGATACCAAAGGCGCCCAGCGCACCATAGCAGGCATCCGCCGCCGCAGCGCCCAGGCCGCTTATAAAACCGATGCGCGCACCATGCCCCAGGGTTCGCTGGATGCACAACAGACCAATGGGGCCAACAGGCGCTGCGATGGACAGGCCGATCAGGACGGATTTGAGAAACAGGAGGGTCGCCATGCGCAGGCTCCGGGACAGTGGACATGGGCAATATTCTGCGTTGCAATGCATCGATCCTGAATGCAGGGATTACGGTAGTTTCGTGTAATCGCCTGAATAAATTACGAATTTAGAATCGGATGCCTGAAAAAATGGAGCTGGATGCAAAATCCTGGAAAATACTTCAGGTCGTACAACGTGAGGGACGTATTTCCCTGACAGATCTAGCACCAAGGGTGACCCTTTCGCTGCCGGCCACCTCCGAGCGCCTAAAGCGCCTGGAAGAGGCCGGAGTGATTGAGGCGTACTGCGCAACGGTTTCCGCCGAAAAGGCCGGTTACGGGGTGATGGCGCTGATCGGCATGACTACTCCGCAATTGAACAAGGCGCGGCTGATCGGCCAGTTGCAGCAGATGTCGGAGGTGCTGGAATGCCTGCACGTGACCGGGCAGGACTCCTTTATCCTGCGGGTGGTGACCCGCGATATCCGCCACCTGGAGCGTTTCGTCGGCAGCATCAACCACTTTGGCGAGACGCGTACGTCCATCGTCATGTCTGCGCCCATTCCCATGCGCGGGGTGGCACCGCCACGCGATTGATCACTCGAGTTGGGCAGAGCTCAAGTTCGAATGGAAACGACCTGACGACGGCGCACCTAACGCTGCCAGGATCATTGAGGCCGCGACAATTGATGGCCTTGGGCAGGTTGCTGCGCAGCTTTCCGGATCATAAGCTGACTACCCGGCAGCGCCGCCTGGACTGCCTCGACCACTCGGCGAAGGTGGGTGAATTTGTGGTTCTCTTCGACCGCCTTGTCATACCAAAGCTCACGGGCTTCATCTTTGCTCAGATTGCCCAGTTCCCAGTCATGGCGGCCTGTCCGCTGGCGGCGGCGCTGCAGGATGCACTTCTGGGCCAGGGCGTGCAGAGCGTTGCCGCTGAACACTGTAGGGCTGATGCCGCGATCCAAGCAATTTAGGATGTAGTCCCAGCCGCAGTCGGCGACGAGCTCGGCGACGGTGCGCGGACCCATTCCATCCCAGTAGGTGTTCCGATCGGCTGGCTCTATGCATTTCCGTGGCAGATGTGGTTTGCGTGGGGAAGCTGATTAGCCGATCACTGGCTGGTGTTACCAGGTGACGCCCGGGTGGCGGTGGCGATTGATTTGAACTGCTGATTCCACCAGGTGCCGAAACAGCTACCACCCAGAGGACATAGCGATGACTGAAGAAAAGAAGAAAGAGCCCGAGCAGGAAACCCCGGCACATTCCACCGAGGAAGAGCGGGAACGCCTGAAGGACTTCAACAAAGACGGCATACCGCCTGGCGCGTGCTGATCAACTCGCCAGTTGAAGCAATAGCCGCCGCCCGATCCATCGAACCACGGCAACGGCCTTACTGTTGCCGATCGCCTTGTAGCGGGGGACCGTCCGGGCATTTGCTGGCTGGTGGGTAATTGCACTCCACCTGACCACCCATTTGCATTCGACTTGACCAGTCGTTTGCATCGGATTTGACCAGCACACTGGGCGGCCCTGACTGGCAGTAGTCGACCCAAAGCGGACCAAGGATTATTGCAGGTGGGTTAGTTTCCTGACGCTTTTGTGCGCCTTATAGTGGCAATAATTTTTCGGTCAAAGGAATGGCTATGACCCCGTTAAACGGCCTGCCCATCGGTGCAATTGGCGACTTCGACATCGTAAATACCACTTCGCATTGCACAAAAAGGGGAGCGCCATGCGTGCAGGAATGATCCTTGCCGGGATTGGCACCACTCTGGCGCTGTTGTCTGCATCGCTAGCCCAGCCTGCGCCTCTGCCGCCACTCACCGTCAACCAACGTGGCATCTCGGTTCTGGTACAAGGCTCGGGAACAGATATCATCTTGATCCCAGGGTTTGCGTCGTCCTACGAAGTATGGGCTGATTTGGCCTCTAGATTACGGCAGAGCCACCGCCTCCATCTCGTACAGGTAGCTGGTTTTGCCGGCTCGCCTGCTGTAACCAATCCAGACGGGCGAGTAGCGGCGTCGACGGTCGAGGCTATCTCTGAATACATCCGCAGCCAGCGCATCGAGGCGCCTGTCATCATCGGTCATTCGTTGGGTGGTGAGGTGGCGCTGATGTTAGGTGCTCGTCATCCCGATCAGGTTGGACGCCTTATGATTGTCGATGCGATGCCCTTTTATACGTTGCTGTTTGACCCCTCAGCGACCAGTGAAACTGCGGCGCCGCATGCTGCTGCGATGCGCGATGGAATGTTAGCGGCAACGCCCGAGCAGGTGGAAGCTATGCAGCATGCCTCCATCGCCCGTCTTGCCAAAACCGAAGCGGCCAGACCAGGCCTGGTGGCAGCGGGGATAAACTCGGACCGAAAGACTATGGCCGATGCCATGTATGAACTGATGGTTACCGATCTCCGGCCTGAGCTTGGACGCATCAAGGTGCCTGTCGAGGTCGTTTATGCCTACGACTCGCATTACGGCGTAGAGGCGTCCCAGGTTGATGCAATGTTCCGTAACGCCTATGCCTCAACCCCAAACATCAGCTTCAGGCGCATTGACGACAGTTTTCACTTCATCATGCTTGATCAGCCAGAACTGTTTGCCGGTGCTGTCATCAAGTATCTGAACCCGTGAGCGACGGAGGGTTTGCTAGAGTGATGAATTACCGTTAAAGGGCACAGGATTCGTTGCTGTGCTTGCAGATCACCGACCGTCCGTTTTTGGCCGTTTTTGCCGGTCAAGGCCACCCAGTGTGCTGGTCAAATCCGATGCAAACGACTGGTCAAGTCGAATGCAACTGGGTGGTCAAGTCCATGCAATTACGCAGCTGGCTTGCCGCGCCGGGGAATCAGCGTGTGGTCGTCGGCCATGTCTTGGAGGCGCTCGCACTCGACGGGAGTGAGGCGGCGCAGCATTGCAGAGTGGCAGCAGCAGGTGACCAAATGATCATCAAAGTTCTGGAGTTCAGGCGGGAGGACTGGCGCGACGCGGCCAAGACCCTGCGCAAGATCGCCGATGACCTCGATGCGGCCGAACATCCGGAGTGCACCGTAGGCGCCTTGACGCTGATCGGTGCGAAGGGAGAGGTGACCGTGTTCGGCCTCGGCCCCAAGTGCGATGACCTGTAAGGCTTAGGTGCGATGCGCTTGGGAGAGCAGAAGCTGATCGATGTGCTGCGCGACAGTTCAGAAGGGTAAATTGCTGACCCAATTCTTCGCCTACGTCACGCTTTCGCTCTTTTCAATGTAAGGGCGAGCATAGCTGTCGAGACTGTCCCCGGCATCAGAAAAATGTATGTGAGCTCGGGTAGCGTGCGCGTGCAGTACGCGAGAACCATACCCCAAATCATCGCAATCACTGCTCCTGATGCCAGTAAGCCTGAGTTGCGCACAATGGGTCTGGCCGCCATTGAAAGTGCATAGATCTTCCATGCCGACCCTATCGCGAATGCCGAGACGATTACTGCGCCTATAAGTGCTAGCGTCCCGAGCGGAGGACTCTTCGCGACAAAAATGAGCGGAATAAAGAATGCCACGACGCCGACTGCGAAGAGAATGGTAATTGGTAGAAAGGCGCCAACCGCTGCCACTGTCAGTCCGATGCGTAGCTTTATCAGGTTATCCATTTCCTGCATCTTGAGCCCTATAGCGTTATCGGGCGGAGTTATAACCGCCAACGCGCCACCATTTCAAGCGTGAGAGAGAACCATGGACCGGTCATACCCTCCATCGTCACTTCTTGAGTTGTCCGAGCTTTGCGACTTCGGTATCCGCCTGACACCCGCACCTGACGTAGCGGGCTGCCACTGATCTTCGAGTGCATGGCAATTCTAAGCAGGAATTGAAGCCCTCGCTTACCATTGGCGGCTTACCGCCAACATTTGGTAGGAGAGTGGGGGACGTGCAAGATCAGCACAAACCGTTTGATTGACAGTCTTGCAGTGTTGATCATCAAGCGCTGGATCAGAATGGAGCGGTTATGAATCGAGTATGGAAGATCTCAGCACTTGTCTGGTTGGGGCTCTTAAGCGCCTGCACGATCACAGGGCCAACATTTACACCTCTTGAAAACGTGGATTCACAACAGGGTGTCATCTATGTCTACAGGCCCAGTAACTACGACATGGGCTTAATGTCTGCCTTGATTTCTTTGGATGGCAAGCAAGTAGCGTCTCTGGAGAACGGTGGTTACATAGCCGTACCTGTTGCACCCGGTGAGCACAGGGTCACTCAGAAATGGAAAGCTGGAATCCTGGGGAATTCTGATCTTGAGGGCGGCACCACCGCCGTTGTCATCGACGTTAAAAGCTCAGATGCCTCGTACATCAGCCTCACGTCCAGCAGCGCAAGAGTGCGTGTAAACCAATCAAACGCTGTCAAGCTGCATTGGCAGCTTAATAAAATCTCTGCCGACCAGGCATTGCCCGAGATTTCTCAATGTAGAAAGGTTGAGGCGATCTAGTTCCAATCGGGTCGCAATATCAACAGCTAAATTGCGCGCAAAGAAAAGCCCGCGATGGGGATCAGCGGGCTTAAAGGGATGTTCACCAGGAGCTTGGGTTAACCATAGGCGCTCGACTGTGAAAAGTTTGTGAGTGTCTGGCGAGGTCACTGCCTGGATTGCGATATAACGGCAATGGCGTCCACCCAAAATCCGTGGGCAGCCATGCCAAGGGCTTTAGGCGGCCTACGGTGCAACACCGCGCCGTGATGACATAAAGGCGTTATTCTGGGTACAGGCGACGCAGCATGGCGCCGCCGTTTCGCTTGTATCCGCCGGTAAGCATCAGGAGATCCTGTGTCCACTTCCGAGCTGACTTCGCACATCTTCAGTACGCCCCGTCATACGACGCACTATGTGGCGTCGGGGCCTGCCGAGGGGCCATTGATGATGTTCCTGCACGGCTGGCCGGAGCTCGGTCTGATCTGGCGCGCGCAGATGGAAGCGTTCGCTGCCCAGGGCTGGCACTGCGTTGCACCCGACATGCGCGGCTATGGCGGCTCTTCTGTGCCGGCGGACACCCGCGCGTACACCATTGAAAACATCGTGGCGGACATGGCAGAGCTTCATGACCATCTCGGTGGAATGCCCGCCATTTGGGTGGGCCACGATTGGGGCAGCGTTGTGACGGGTGAATTGGTCGCTCATCAGCCCCAACGCAGCCGCGGCGTTGTGCTGATTTCGGTCCCGTACTTCCCCACCACCAACGCGTTGCCGACGCTCGTCCCGCTGGTTGACCGAACAATCTATCCGGCAGACGAGTATCCAGACGGTCAATGGGACTACTACCGCTTTTACAACACGCACTTCGCGTCCGCCGTCGCAGACCTTGATGCAGATAAAGCCGCATCACTGGCTTCGATTTATCGACGAGGCGACCCTGCGAGCATCACTAAAGTCGCATCAAACGCCCAAGTCACCAGCAAAGGAGGGCGGTTTGGCGAAGCGCACCGAGCCCCGTCCACCCAGCCCGACCCCGCGCTCTGGCCGCAGGCGGACTTCGCGGCACTGGTGCGCAGTTTTGAGGAGCATGGTTTTCGCGCGCCCTGCGCATGGTATTTGAACGACGACGCCAACATCGCTTATGCCCATCGAGCGCCCAATGGCGGCCGCCTGTCCTTGCCCGTACTGTTTGTGAACGGCGACTACGACCCGATGAATACCATCAAGGGTAATCAGTTGGGCGAGCCAATGCGTGCGGCCTGCGCAGACCTCACTGTGACGAGCTTATCTGGCGGGCATTGGTTGCCGGTGGAGTGCAAGACCGAACTCGTCGAGGCAATCAGTACCTGGCTTCAACGCAGAAACTTACGATGAATATCGAGACATTCATGTTGCGGTGCGCCGGCTAAGGCTTATGAACGTTTCGGCATGGCTCATGAACACGGCCATGATCACCAGCCGGTTATTGACAGGCCTCACTACCCGGCAAACTGCGCGTCTGCCGGGCTTGAAGAGCGTTTAAGGCATCAAGACCGAGTCGACAACGTGGATCACGCCGTTGGACTGCATCACGTCTTCGATGCTGATACTTGCCTTACCGCCTTTGGCATCTATCACCCAAAGCTTGCCGTCGTGCAGCTTGATATTCAGCGACTCACCTTGAACTGTTTTCAGCATAACGGTGCCGCCGTTCTTTTTGGCGTCGGCCATCAGTTGTGCCGATGTGTGAGTGCCGGGTACGACGTGGTAGGTCAGGATTTTAGTCAGGTCGGCTTTGTGTTCAGGCTTGACCAGCGCATCGACGGTGTCTGCGGGCAGCTTGGCAAAGGCTTCGTTTGTCGGTGCGAATACGGTGAATGGGCCTTTGCTATTGAGCGTATCAACCAACCCGGCAGCCTTGACTGCTGCAACCAGCGTCGTGTGGTCCTTTGAATTGACCGCGTTTTCCACGATGGTTTTACTGGGGTACATCGCTGCGCCTCCGACCATCACAGAGTCGGCGGCGAAGCTTGCGGTTGCAGTTACGGAGAGAATAGCGAAGCAGGCTGCTGCAGCAATTTTTTTGTAAAAGGCGTGCATGGTGTATCTCCTTGGCTCGTATGCCCTCCGAGTGAGGGTATTGAATCTACGCGCCAGCGATCAAAGTGGATGCACCCGTTCATACAATAATTTTGTGAGCGTCTCGCGTGTTCGCTCAAGTTTCTTCCTGAAGTGGCCGCCGCACCCACCACATCTGGCTACCCGCCAAGACTCACACAAAAGCCCCGTTCAAGCGGGGCTTCTGCATTTCTGGGATTAAAGACGCTCGACGCAGGAGCCTCCGATTATTTCTTCTTACTTGAACAAACCACCGATGGCATTGATCGCATCCGCGGCCTTGTTCATGTTTTGTTGGCGTTGAGGGTGGGTGTCCACCTGCGCCTGAGCGTTGTAGTTGGAATTACTGCAGCTTTTGTTGGTTTGCGTCAGCGCCGCCTGGAAGGCCGTCGCGCGCAAGGTGTCACCCTTGGCATTGGCCGCGTTTATGTTTGCCTGCAGGTCGCGGATCTGTTGCTGGCAGGAGGCGTTAGTGGTGTTGAGGGTGTTGCTGTTGCTGGCGCCGCCCAGGGCAGACGACAGGGCGCCCGTCAGGGCGGTCAGGTCGGCAGCGTGGGTGGGCAGAGTAAACAGGCTGAGCAGGGTGGCGGCTGGCGCGAGTTTGGAAAGACGCATGGCAAACCTCAATGTTTGATTGCCTGCGCTCAAGTGGGGACCCGAGCTGGCGCAGAACAATATCCGTATAGAGGTGAGCGCTCGGGTGAAGCGAAATATAGGTTGGTCAATTATTGACCTTCAATATCGGCGTTGCATAAATGTGAGTTGTTTCACGTTGTGCGTCGCCATCGCTGGCGGCCCACCAGGTTTAAAGCGGCTCTACCTGCGTGCGGTAGTAAACATCCAAAGCTGAAAGCCTGAATGCCGAGCGCTGATCGGCACCATTCGTCTAATGCTTTGCACTCTGAATGCTGCGCCGTCTCTCAAGCTTAAGTGCGCATTTCCCGTGCGCCAAAGCGGAGAGTCAACATGGAAATCAACGAGAAGGCGCCAGGAAACCTTTCCCAACAAGCCGTGACGCGCGGCACAGACAACGAAACGGGCCACGATCCGCGCCGAGATGAGGGCGCGCTCCCATTGCCGCCTGACGACGACGCGCCACTGGAAGAGGATATGTCGGATGTGGACGCGGCTGATTCAGTCGCGAATGAACATCCCGATAATTGATCATTTCACTTCAGCGAACCCGGCCACTGCGCCGGGTTTTTTATTGCCTGCAGAACGTGATCACCCATGCAACCCGTCTAGATCAATGGTTTTAAGGCGACTCGGGGTTGCCATGCGTGGTTTTGGCGATTAACCTGAAAATGTTCGAATTGTTACGAATAATTTCGGGTGCGACCGATTTCGGTTTGCACGACTTCAGGATGAGGAACGAAAAATGTTTTCACACGAAGGTCCCGCACTAGAGCTGTTACTGTTCATTTTTGGCTTGGCTGGCCTGCTTCTGGTCGTCTGGCTCTGTCATCACCAATACGAGCGAAAAACCGGGAAGGGCGTTAAAAAACAACAAAATCGTAACGAAAGCCGCTCGAACTAGGGTGATCAACGCGGTGCCAGCGGTCGGCCATTAAGCCTGACCGCCGGCAAAATGCAGCGTTACGCGACGGTGCAAATCCAGCGGTGATTTTGCCGATACGGCGCGCGGGTGAAGTGCACATCTGAAACCAAATTCAGGCCGCGCTCCTGAAGCGCTTCGGTCAATGCTACGAGTGTCTCTGCTTGGATAGTCATTGCTTTTACCTCGTCAGATTTACTGCGTTCATAGTTCTTGACCGGACGGGCAACTGACTAATTCAAATTATCTATGCGCGTGCTTAACCTCTTGCGCTGGGTGGCGATTGGTTCAGCGTCATCGCTCATTCATCCAGTTCAATAAACAGGTGAAATGGAGCAAAAAAACCGCGCAGCCAGTGCTGTGGTACGACGATAAGGCGAGTATCCAATGAGAATCGCAGACAAAGAAAAGCCCACGATGGGGGCGCGGGCTTAAAGGTGTTCACTTAGGAGCTGAGTTGAGCCTATGCGCCCGACTGTGAAAACCGTGTGAAATGCACCCCTCTATTAGGCTTTTTTGCACCTTGGCGGCGTGCTCACGTACTGTGCGGCTTCCTTAACCAAACTTTGCGGTGGCGTTTGCATGTCAGATGAAGTGCGGCTTGTCGTCATTATCAATACGCAGCCCGGCAAGGGCGCCGAGCAACGTGCAGCGTTCGCGAAACTGGCCCCATTGGTCAGGGCTGAGCAGGGCTGTCTGCAGTACGATTTGCACCCCGTGGTCGGCAAACCCGACAGTTTTGTCTTGATCGAAAAGTGGGCTTCGAAGGACGCCCTGACCGCCCACCATGAGGCCGCTCATATGGTTGAAGCAGCCAGGCACAATCCGTCTTTTCGCGCCGGCCCCCGCGACCGTTCTGCTGTTAGAGGATGCGCTCTAGCCTCATAGCTGCACCCGCCGCAGCCTGCCACTGAGCGGCGCCACAGTGCCGTCGGGTGTCGGCAGCGGTCGGCCCGTCAAGCCCATGCCTTCGCTCACCACTACCGCGTCCTGCACCACACACAGGTTGGACGGCGTATCCAGCCCGCGCGCGAGCACTTCAACTGTTGCGTTGCGCAGGTCACAGCGCAACAGTCGCCCGGTAAAGCGGGTAAAGCCTCCGTGCAGCGGCTCGCCGTTCCAGTCCGGCAGCAAGGGCTGTTGCAGATGGCTGCACAGCTCCAGCACCAGCAGATTGCCTTGCGGGCACAGCGCCAGCCCGGTGGGCAGTTGCAGGCCGCGAATCACCACTTCGATTTGCCCACTGGCCGGGTGAACTCGAATCACTTGCCCGGCGTAGTCGGCAAAGTCGATGCCTTTGCGCGCGGGGTCGCCGTGCAATTCCCCAGAGAACAAGCTGATCAACACGGCGTCTGTGTGCGGCTCGTACACCAGGGTGACAGGAACAGCTTCCTGATCCTCATCCAGAACGGGCAATTGCGCGAGCACGCGTTCTTGCTCGCCGTGGCTGAACTCCACCAGTTGATTGGTATCCGGTTTCACCGCCAGCCAACTGCGTCGCGTTGGGTGGTAGCACAGCGCGTTCAGGTTGCCACGGCTGTGGAACACCGGCTCGGGCGGGTTGTATTGCAGGTCGAGCAGTCTGGAACCGCCGACGTAATCGGTCTGGCTGGCCAGGCAACGTCCGTCACCACAGGCGATGTCGGACAGGCCCATGATTTCATCGCGCAGCATGCGCGCCTGCAGGTTCATGCTGCGAAAACCCTGGGCGAGCACTTCGCCGGGCAGATAGGCCCCAGGCCTCAGCGGGTCAGGCTGCAGCCGACTGATGCGACTGCTGAACGGCTGGTCCGCCACGCCTGAGCCGGCTTCGGCCAGCCACAGGCTGCCATCGGCTTGCAGGCTCATGCCACGCGGGTTGAGCAGGCCTTCGGCGATAACGCTGCTCGGGCGCAGGGCTTCGATGGGCTGTGCGGGAATATGAAGTGTCATAGCGTTTGCCTCCTATTGCGGTGGCTGCCACGGGCTGCCGGTGAGATAGGCCCGCAGCAGTGCGCGCTGAGCGGGGGACATCGAGCGCACCACCGGCATGAACAGCGTGGTGCCTTTGTAGGCGTCCGAGGTGCGCGCGAGGATCGCGTTCTTCGCGCCCATGATCGCGTCAGGCTGGTTCAACGGCACGTAGCGCGACATGGCGGGGAAGGCCAGGTAGTGAAAGCGCAGCACATTCGGGTACACCTGTTGCCAGGTAATGACGCTGCCCCTGGCGATGCCAAAGTCGGTCTGAGCGTATTTTCGGAAGTTGGTAAAAAAGGCGCCGTTGTCCACGCCATTGGCCGTGTAGGTCAGGGCCACGAAGCCCGCCTGGGCGGCGCTGCCGGATTTGAGCGAAACGGGAAAACTCACCGTCTGTTGGCCAGCATTCACCGTCAGCGAGGTCGGAAAGTTGAGAAAGTCCGTGTATTGCTTCTGCTCGTAGACGCCCGGCGCACTCGCTGCCAGGCTGACTTTGGTGGCGCCGGGCACCGGCCCGCCCAGGTAGCGAACCTGCAAGGTGACCGTCAGGCCGTTGGGGTAATCCTCCAGGTACACGTTGCGCTGATCCGCATACACCCGATAGGTCGACTCGGTCGCCTGCAACTGAGTCCCGGCCACCTGGCCAGGGGCGTTGATCGCCAACGGCGTGGTCCTGACGGCCTGCTGCTGGCTGGTGGTCAGCGCCACATCGACGATGCCGCCATACACGTAGTAATTGACCAGCGGGCTGGCAGTCGGGTTGAGGGTGATCAGCGGCGCGGCACCGGCCGAAATGGTCACTGGCCCATAATTCGCATTCGGCCCGATCGGGCTGGTGATGTCGTCCCGTACCGCGCGGAAGGTTTGCTTGGGAATCACGTTGACCATGTCCAGGCTCAACAGCCCGTTATTGCCCAGCGCCGCATAGGCGGCGTTGTTCGTGGCCGCATTGACCAATTGCCGCCCCGGCTGGCAGCTCAGCGGCTCGCCGGCAAACGCCGGGGCCAGCGTACCGATGACCCGGCCAATGCTCGGGTTGGGCGTGTATTTACCGGCAGCATAATCGGCATCGAGCTGCGCGGTGGTCATCTGCGGGCACATCTCGAACATCACGAAACGCAGGACGATGCCCGTCGCGCCCGGCGCCTGGATGATCGCCTTGAGGCCGCTGCTGTTCGGGTTCCAGCTGACGATGCTGCTCAGCGGGAACGTCAGCTGGAACGTGCCGCTGGCATGGAACGACCCCGGAGCGTCCATTTTTGCCGGCTCGAGCACGCGCCCGGTCACGTCGAAACTGCTGCACACCGCATTGCAGCGAATCAGCAGTTGGATATTGTCGTTGCTGCCGATTTGCAGGCCGCCGACAAAAATCTGCGTGGTGGTCGAGGCGCTGGGGTCCAGATCCACCATCATCGGCCCGGACACCGGTGCCTGGCCGCTCACCGGGTCCACCGAACCGAGCAGGTACACCGGCTGACCGACCTGGTCACCCGTGGTGCTGATATTGCCGGGGCTGCCTTGGGAACTGATCAAGGCGTTCTGCATGTCCACCACGTGCTGGCCGTAGTGGTTCCAGCCGCCGGCGGTGTAGTAGTTGCCGTCGGGCGCGTTGATCATGCTGTTCAACTGGTCGTCGGTGTAAGACTGCGCGCCGGGTGCCAGGGTCGACGTGGTCAGGTCGAAGAGCGGCCATTGCTTGTTGCCATTAAAAGGAATGGTCGGCGAGTTGTTCGGCAAGCTCACGTCCGTGCGGATGCCGCCCCAGAAATTCAGTCGTGGTCCGTTGAGGATGCTCATGGTCTATTCCTTGCCCGTGGCGTGTGGGGTGATGGGGCTGTTGGCAAATTTGAACAGGTAGGAGAAGTCGGACTTGAACGGGCTCTTCACCGGTGTCGCCATCGAGTGGCAGTTCATGCAACTGCTGGTGGGCTGGATATAGCTTTCCATGGTCACGTTGGCCGACAGCGCCGGGGTCGGCTGGCCCAGTGGGTTGCCTGGGTTGTTCGGCATCAGCGGGCGCTGGGTGGTGATCAACTGGTAGTACTTCAATACGCTGCGTTGCAGGCCCGGATCATTGCGATAGTTGTTGTTCACCCAACTCGTTACATCCGCAATGGGCGTCACGCGGTTCAGCGGGTTGGGCGTCTGGAATGTGGTGCCGGGCTTGGGCACGCAGACCAGCTGGGCGCCTTGTGTTTGCCAGTTGCAGGGTGACTGGTTCAGCGCGGCGGCGGGCGCGCCTGCATTGAAGTACGAATAGGCCGTGCCGGGCGCCGGTTGATCGACCCATTGACCGTTGACTTTGGCTTTGGGCGGCACGTTCTCGACCTGCTCGAAGGTGGACCAGATCCACTGCGGGTAACCGTTGACCTTGGTGATGATGTGCAAACCCACCAGGCCCAGGTACGCCTCGCCGACGCCAATGCGCTGCCCCTGGCTGTTGAACCGCGCCACGCGGGCAAACTGCGTGAGGTAGTGGCTGGCATTGTCACGGGCGGTGAGCACGCGCCAGCTGGATTTGACCTCGATCACGCCATTGGGGAAGTTGATGGTATTGGCCCTGGACACCACATTCGCGTTGTAGAAGTTATTGCCGACGATGTAGTTGTAGGACGCCTGGTTGGCCGAAATATCGTAGTAGGTCGGGTTGCCTGCCTGATCGATCAACCAGCCGCCCACCGCCTGGTCGATGGAGTTGACCAGTGAGCTGTTTTTCAGCGCTGCGATGTTGATGATGCCCAGGCTTCTGGCGGTCAGCGGGCTATTCCACGGCCCGGGGTTGGCGGCCCCCGGCAGGAAAATTTCGCTGACGGTCTTGTAGGTCTGCCACACGGTGTAGCCGGGGTCGCCGGGTTGTTTGCTGCAGTTGGGCGCGCCGCGCTGCCCGTCCTGTGCCGGCCAGTTCAAGGCAACAAAAAGCTGCCAGCTGTATTGATCGAACTGGTCCTGGCTGGCAGTGGCCGCGGGCGCGCTCGTGGGCGGCTGGCAATTGAGTAGCGTGGCCAATGCCGAGGGCTTGCCGCTGTCGTCCCTGGCAAAGGCGCCGGGGCTGAGCAGCATCAGCAATAGCAACAGTCGGCTCAAGAGGCTGGCGTTCATAACACACTCCTTTGAAAACCGGGTGACAGGGGCGTCACCCGGTGGTCCTGTGCGTGGCTTACGCGTAGTCGTTCATGCTCAGCGGGACGGGTGGATAGTTACGCTTCACCAACGCCTGCGCCCACAGTTCCAGCACGGCGCGACGGCTTTGCGGCATGTCCCGCGTTATGGGCATCGCCAGCGTGCTTTCCTCCTGATAGGCCTTGCTGATCAACACGATCAGTTGGTCGACGGCGCCCTCGATGCGCGTCAGGTTATTGAGCGGCATGTACTTGCTCATGATCGGGTAGAGGTAATAGAACGGCTGCAGGATGAACGGGTAGATGAAGGTCTCCCAGATCAGCTGGCCGGCATTTTCACGCTGATAAATCAGGTTCCAGGCGTTGACGAAATCCTGCTGCATCTGCGGTTCCAGCGGCAGCACACGCAGCGGCGCGAGAAAATCGGTAAAGGCCTGGTTGAGCGGAAAGCTGAAAGGAATATCCGGTTCCTGCTGGCCTTCCTGGACAAAGAAACGCAAGGTCGGAAAGCCCGGCGCCTGGGCCGTGACCGTCAGGTTGGCGATGCCATTGGCGTCGGTCTGGATCTTGGTCAGGCTAAATTGCACCGGGCTGTTCAGCGGGTCTTGCAACGTGCGTTGCAGGGTGATCGGGTTGGCGAACGTCAGCGTCGGGCTCAGGGCGACAGCGGCGGGCGTCGGCAGAAATTGCTGGTAGGTCACCGGCACGGTTTGATCGGCGGGCACCGCCAGCCGGGTTGCCATGAGCTGGCGGCCCGTGCCTTCGGTGATCTGGCCGGCCAAGGTCTTTGCACCGGCAAATTGCGGCAGGCAGGGGCTGTTGTTGGCCGGGTTCTGCGGGTCGTTGTTGAACAGCGAAAAGTCCGCTGCGTTACTGAACGCCAGGTAGTAATCGGTGGTGCACAGCATGTAGGCATTACCGTATTCGGCCACCCACAACGTGGTGCCGGCCGGTGCGGGCTGGCCGTCGTATTGCACCATCACCTGCAACGTCTTGGTGTCGCCCACGTCGATAAAGCTGGCGCTCTCTACCACCTCGGCGGTCCACAATTGCTGGGTCGCGGCGATGACCGGCGTGGTGCCTTGCTGTTGCAGTTCCAGCGTGCCGGATTGCAGCTGCGCCTGGGCCTCGACGGTGAGCGGCAGGTCGAGGATGCCGGCGCGCTTGTCGAACGCCAATTGCTGGTAATCGTCATAGCCAAAGCTGGCCAATGGGCTGAATTGCGTGCCTTGGCGGATGCCGATCTGGTAGTTGCCGGCCTGGTACTTGGCCGCGACCGGAATGTCGGCTTTGCTGTCGATGGGGTAGAACGGAAAGGCGTTGCCCAGGTCCAGCGACAAGGTATTGCCATGGGCCTGGGCCGAGATCACGCCCAATTGAACCTGGCTGGTGGTGCCCGGTGAGGTTTTGTAGATCGCCACCTTGGCGGCCGGCACCAGGCGCCTGCCTGCCGGCGCGGTGGGAAATTCATCCTCAAACCACAACCCCAGGCTGCCGACGGTACGGCTATAGGCCGGGTTGAAGAAAATATCCCCGACGTTATCCAGCGCCTGTTGATACATGGCCTGTACCTTGGCCTGGGCTTCGGGCGTGGCGCTGTGGGTGTTGATGGGGGGATAGTTGTTGAAGATGCCGTTCTTGTCGTAGCAGGTCAGGTAGGTGGTAAAGCGGAACATCAGCCCCTTGGCCTGTTGTTGCGCCATCTGCGCCTGCAGGTTTTGCAGCAAGGCCGAGTTGCCGATCACCCACGTCAGGTTTTCTTTCGGGAAGCAGGTCTGCCAGGTGGTGGTCACGTACGCCAGGCCGCCGAGGTTGGCCCAGTTGAAATTGAGGAAACGGTCGAGCATGCGGTGCTCGCGGTTGAGCGTCAGGCCGCATTGCGCATTGCCCAGCACCAGCTTGTCGAAGTACAGCGCGGTGAAAGTGTTCTGCCACGGGCTCACGTCGACAAAACGCGCCGGCGACGTCGGCGCGCCGCCAAACGGATTGCCGAGCAGCTGATAACTTTGATTGATCAGCGGGTCCTGGCTGACGTAACCACCGTCGGGCAACTCGCCGCCGGTGATCACCGACTGGGTCTGGTTGTAGCTCACGGTGCCGCAGGCGTTATCGCCGAACAGGTTCCATTCGCCGGGAATCATGGGGGATGCCAACTGCCCGGCATTGCCCGGCACCTGCATCACGTAGTCCGGCACGGCGGCCGGCGCCAGTGGCGCGATGGTCCACGGCAGCAGTTGGCTGGCGGCGTTCAGCGGCGTGATCTTGAAGGCTTCCAGAAACCGCCAGTTCATCTGCATTTTGACCGCATCGTAAAGCGGGTACATGTCGTTGTTGTTGGCGGTCGGCGGGTTCCAGAACATATGGCCGCCCAGGTAGATACGCGGGAAATTCAATACGCTCATGTGAGGCTCCTTAGCGTTGCCACTGGGCGCGTTTGAGCGACCAGACAAAGTCCAGTTTGTGATACCCGACAAAGTCGGAAGCCGGCAGTGCGGCGGTTGGGTAGACGATGCCGCCGTTTTGTTTGAGGGCGAAATTGAAGTAGCCCTTGGTCGGCGAATACGCGGCGGTGCCGTGGCAGGCGAAACACGACGACTGGTTCTGGAACGCCGATTCCAATTGGGAGTTGGCGAGCAGCGTGGGCGTGGTATTGGATTGCACGCCGATCAACTCGTATTGCGCCAGCGTCGGGTTGCTTGCCTGAAAACTCGTATTGACCGGTTGCGCCGCCGGGGTCGGCCCGGTGCTGTTGGTCATCGGTGTGGGCGGGATCGCGTTGGTCACGGTGTACTTGCTGTTGTTGCGGTTTTCAAAGGTGGTCCACACCCAGTCGGGGTTCAACTTGTTGATCACATGCAAGCCGCTCAACGCGGCATAGCCGACCACGTACTCACTGCCTTGCTGGTAGTAGGTCTGAGCGATGTAGTAGCCATCGTTGGCCAGTTGCTGCTGGTAGGTCGGGTTGTTGCCGATCCACAGCCAGGCGGCCTTCAGCTCCCAGGCCGTGGAGGGAAAGTTGAGGTCGCTGGTCAAGGCGGCCTGGCCATTCACGTTGTAAACCTTCTGCTGCACGATGTAGTTGAAGGTGTCCGGGCCCATCAGCAGCTGAAACCGCACCGCCTGGCCTTGCTGGGCTTGCGGCACCTGGCCGCCCATTTCCAGGATCAGCCCGTCCACCTGTTGCGTGGCGTTGAGGTTGTGAAACAGACGATTGACGTTCATGCCCATCGCCTGGGCTTGCGTCAGCACCGCAGCGGGCACGGGTGTGCGCTGGGCGTAGGGCAGGGGTTGCGTGCCATTGGCCAGGTAAACCTGGTCTGAAGGCTTCATGGTTTCCCAGGCCCGATCAGGGCTTTGTGCCGCAGCCGGTTGGTTGAGGCAGACAAACCAGTTCCAGGCCAGGGTCTCGGGGCTCTGGGTGAAGGTGGCTCGCGTCTTGTCGAGGTTGCCGCCAAACTGCAGAAAATTCGTGCAGTCGAAGGCCGTGCTTGCGCCTTGGGCCTGGGCCAATCCGGCCAGTGCACTCAGGACAGTGATAGATAAGGCTCGCCGCATGGAAGCTCCTTGGCATTGGCCAGTTCGAGGTGTGGGCGCCCCAGGAAATGTTCCAGGAGCAGTTGCTTGACTGCCGTCGCCGCAAGCTGCTGCGGTAACGCCAGATCGCAATTGGTGATCAGCAATGGGCCGGTCTGTGCGCTGCTGGGCAGGCGGCCGTGGCTGCCACGCACCAGCGTGGTGTCCAGCGGGATCAGGTCCATGTAGTAGCGAAAGCCGAGCTTTTTTTGCAGCAGGCGGCGCGCCATTTTCAGTTTGGGGAAGCGAATCGCCGGGTCGATGAACAGCTCGACCGGGTCGTAGCCAGGCTTGCGGTGGATGTCCACGGTGCGCGCAAAGTCCGGCGCCTTGCGCTCATCCAGCCAGTAGTAGTAATCGAACCAGTACCCCGCGGCGGCCACGGCCACCAGCTCGCCGCTGCGCGGGTGATCGAGCTGCCAGGCGCGTTGCTCGGCTTTATCGAGCACTTGCTCGATACCGGGCTGGCGCAGCAGCAAGGCTTTGATCCGCGCAATGTCCTGTGCCTGCTTCACGTAGATGTGCGCAACCTGATGATCGGCCACCGCAAACGCCGCACTGGCGCCCGGGTCGAGCAATTCCCAGCTCAAGGATTGGCGCACCTGCAACAGGCCTTCGGCGCGCAGCACGCGGTTGATCGACACCGACTGCTCGACCGCTTCGATGCCGTACTCCGACAGCACCATCACCGCCGCCCCCTGCGCCTCGGCGAAGGCCAGCAGGCGCCCCACCTCGGCGTCGATGGCGCGCACTTCATCGGCAATCGAGGGGTGCTCAGGTCCCACGCGCTGCAAGCTGTAGTCGAGGTGAGGCAAGTAGATCAATTGCAGGTGAGGGCGATTGATCTGGAACTCGGCCATCGCGCAATCGACGATCCAGCGGCTTGATGCAATGCCCGCTGCCGGCCCCCAGAAGCCATGGAAAGGGAACTCGCCAATCTGTGCCTCGATCTGCTCATGCAGGCCTGGCGGTGACGAATACAGGCCGAACTGTTTGCGCCCATCGGCCGGGTAATGCGGGCGCGGGGTGATGGCGGCGTCCACGTCGGCGTACATGTTGTACCACCAGAACAACTGGCTGCAGCGAAAGCCCGGCAGCTCGCGCTTGAGCGTGTGCCAGACCTTTTCGCCCTGGATCAGCGTGTTGGGTTGCAGCCAGAAACGCACCTCGGCCTGATCGCGAAAGTACCAGCCATTGCCGACAATCCCGTGCTGCGACGGCGGTGCGCCTGTGAGGATCGAAGCCTGCACCGTCGAGGTCACGGCGGGGAACACCGGTTGCAGGTTGGCTATCTTGGCGGTCTTGAGCAGGGTGTTGATGTGCGGCGTCGCTTCGCCCAGCAGCGAGGGCGTCAGCCCGACCACATTGATCAGCAGCAGCGGTTGTTCAGAGGGCATCGGCGTAGGCCTCCCGCACATGCAACAGGTTGCGCTGGCGCAGTTGCTCTTCGACCCAGCGCAGTTCGGCGGCGATGCCGGCCAGTTGAGCGGCCTCGGTAGCGGGCCGTAATTCAACGGGCAGCACGCCCCAGCTGTAGGTTTCCACCTCCAGCACCGGGCGAAAATCGGCATGCGCCGCCAGGTAATCGAAGGTCTGCGCCAGGGCAACCTGGCTGCCGCTGAGTTCGGGCAACAACAGGTGGTCGCTGAACAGCGGGATGTGGAAGTGGATGCGCAGTTCGTCGAACCCGGCGCAGTCATTCAGGGCGGCCGGCAGGTCTGGCCAGGCCACTCGATGGCCCTGGGGCGTGAGCGCTTTCACCTGGTGCAAGTAGGTGAGTTCGGCGAAGCTGCTCAGGGTCGTGAGCACGTGTTCGCGCCGGCTGGCATCGTCCGATGGCAAGCGGCAAATCATCGCGTTGGACAGCTGGACCTTGCCCACCGGCACCCCGGCCGCGCGCAGCCGTTCCAGCGACTGGTAGCAGTCTTCGAACATCACCGCCTGGTGGCACACATCGAAGCACAACGCCAAGTAGGCATGGTTGGGGTCCATGGCGTGCCGACGCTGGAAAAACGCGATGGCCTGCTCGGTGTTTTCCAGCACGCAGTCCGGTTCCATTTCCAGGCAGAACACGATTTTCTTGCCGGTTTGCCAATGCAGGTGGGCGAGTGCGGCGGTGAGTTGGCTCAGATGCTCGTCGGCGCGCGCCTGCAATGCCGGCGTCCAGGTGGCGGCATAGCCCAGCGGTACCGTGGAAATCACGCCGTGGCGGCAGTCGTTTGGCAAGGCATCGGCGAGGATGCGCGCCAGGTCCAGGCTGTAGGCCAGGCGTTGCGGGTCGGCCCAATTGGGCAGGTAGACGTCGGCTTTGACGGCGCCCCGATGAAATTCGCCATAGGGAAAACCGTTCAGCGAGGTCAGGCGCAAGCCGCTGTGCTTGAGAAATGCCAGGAACGGCACGCGCGCCGATTCCTGCTGCAGCTGCGCCGCCGCATGAGCGCAAATCCACAGGCCGCTGTCCTGTTGCCGCAGCCCGCGCAAACTGCGCACGCCTTCAAAGTGCTGCTTGATCGAGGCACGTAACCCGGCCAGGTCGCGGGTCGGGTGCACATTGCTGCAATACCCGAGTTGGGCGGCCGTCCAGCCGCTGCCGGCACTCATTTGACCACCGGTTCCTGGCCGCGCAGGGCGGAGTTTTCCTGCCATTGCTTGCGCTGGTCGATGGGCAGTGGCGTGCTCACCAGCGCCTTGTCGAGCTGGCCACTTTGGGCAAAAAAATCCACCGGGTTATGGAACAGCACCTGTTCCACCTGGGCTTCGCTGAAGCCTGCGGCCAACATCGCCTGGCCGGTCTTGGGCACTTTGAGTGGGTCGCTGATGCCCCAGTCGGCAGCGCTATTGACCACCATTTTTTCGGTGCCGTACTCCTTGAGCAGCGCGACCATGCGCTGCTCCGACATCTTGGTGTTGGGGTAGATGGAATGGCCGCGCCAGCACTCGCTGTCGAGCACCAGCGGCAAGGTCAGTTCGTTGAGGTGGTCGATGATCACCAGGTGCTCGGCGATGCCTACTTCACGGATCACCGCGAGGGTGCGTTTGGTGCCGCCGATCTTGTCGCGGTGCGGCGTGTGCACCAGCACCGGCAGGTTGAATTGCTTGGCCAGCTCCAGCTGCGCAGCGAGAAAACGGTCCTCTTCAGGGGTGATGTCGTCGTAGCCAATTTCGCCCACTGCCACCACGCCGTCCTTGACCAGGTAGCGCGGCAGAATCTGCAGCACTTCATTGGCGATCGACAGGTCATTCGCTTCTTTGGGGTTCAGGCCGATGGTGCAGAAGTGATGAATGCCAAACATGCTCGCGCGAAAGCGTTCCCAGCCCAGCAGCGTGTCAAAGTAGTCGACAAAACTGCCGACACTGGTGCGCGCCTGGCCCTGCCAGAACGCCGGTTCGATCACGCCGGTGATGCCGGCGGCGGCCATGTTCTGGTAGTCGTCGGTGGTGCGGCTGACCATATGAATATGCGGATCGAAGTACTTGAGCATGGTGAATCCTCGTCAAGGGCAGGGGCGGCGTTGTGCGGTGTCAGTTCAGGCAGGCGCGCCATTGCGGCGGCAGGTTCAGGCTTCGCAGGCGCTGGTGTTGCGCCGGGCTGAGCAGGTCAAAGGCGATGACGGTGGGCAGCCCGGGGGACACGGTTCGCTCGGCCGCGAGCTGTTCGTCGAGCAGGTCAAGGGCCAGCTGGTTGAGCGTGACGCCCTGGCGCTGCGTGAGGCCCATCAAGCGCCCGACGTCGAGGCCCATGCCGAGCGCTTTGAGTACCAACTGGTGAAAGGCGCGCTCCGGGTAATGGCGGGACGGGTAAGCCGTGTCGAGGGCAAGGGCGGCAAATACCTGCGGGTTGCTGGTGCGCCCGGCCTGCAGGGCCAGCTCCACGCAAAGGCCGTCGCTGTCGAGCCAGTCGAGCGCACCCAGCAGGGCGATTTTTTCCTGGTCATCACCCCACAGGAACAGCTGGCGCAGCAACGGCACCTGCTCGGTGGCCGGGGTGTGTTCGAGTGCCTTGGCCGCTAACAGCGCACGTGCCAACTCGACGGCCGGCGCGGGCAGCAGGCGCTTGCATTGGCCGCTCAATAACGCGGCCAGTGTGGCGCTGGGTTGCTGGGCAAGCTGCGCCTGCGCCTGCTGCCACCAATCCAGTGCGGCGGCGTTCAGTTGCTGGGTCAGGGCTTGAAGGTGTGCGGCGAGGCCATCCTGGCGCATGTTCATGTCGGCTTGATCCAGCGCTGAAAGTGGGGAAGCAGGAAAAACACCAGCACACACAACAGGCTGCCCAACGGTTGGTTGGCCACCGCCAGCACCAGCGCGTCGAACAGCGGCAGGGCGGCCAGGCCAGCGCCGATAAAGGCACGCACCTGGCGTTGTTGCGGGTTGGCCAGGTGTTTCCAGTAATGCCAGCCCAGCCAGCCGAGCCACAGTAGCAGTACCGGCCAGAACCACAGCGTGTTGGAGTAGAACGCCAGGGCCAGCGGACTGAGCATCAGCAGCAATGGCAAGCGGCTGATCAGATGGTTGCGATGTTCCTGGCGCGCCAGGTAAGTCAGGCCGCTGATGTACACGCCGAGCAGCATCGCGCACAGCCAGATCGGCTCCGGCGGCACCGCCAGGCTGGCCGCTGCCGTGAGGTACAGCGCCGAGCGACAGGCGCCCATCAGCCACACGCTGTGGGCGTATTTCTTGTGCAGCAGGTTGTAGCCGACGATGCAGCCCACCAACAGCACCACGCTGCCAAGCAACCAATGCGGCTTGTCGATCAAGCGGCTCAGGCCCAGTACCGCTGCGGCGGCGAGTATCAGCAGCAGCACCGTGGCCAGGCCGACTTGTTGCCGGCTGGCCAAACCCAGGGTGATCGGGCGCGGGTTGTGGTGTTGCCGGTCCCAATCGGCGTCGAGCCAGTCGTTCAACAGCATGCCGGCCAGGTACAGCAATGACAGCGTGATCAGCAGCAGCCCCCACACCAGCGACGACGGCGGTGCCAGGGCGCCGGCGCTGCTGGCGAGCAGGGCCGCAGCGAGGGTGTTGGTCCATACCGTGGGCAGGTTGGAGACGCGGCCCAGGGTCATCCAGGTTTTCATCGGGCTCATTGTGCGTAACCCTCGCCCAGCGTCAGCGCTGCTTCGCTTGCAGTCGACAAGCGTTGCAGCGCGACCTCCATCGTCGCGCTGTCGATTTCATGCAGGTCCACCGACTGGCCGATGCGGTTGAGCATGGGGATCGACAGTTGCCCGCCCAGGTGCTGGCGGAACTCCTCCAGGCCCAGCAACAGCGGCGAGCGACCCTGCGCATCTTTCAAGGCCAGCTCCGGCGGGCACAGGTTGAAGCCCAGTTTGCGCAGCAGGCTCATCACACGCTCAGTGTCGGTATCGCTCAACAACCCCAAGGCATTCGCATACAGCCCATCCAACGCCATGCCCACCGCGACCGCTTCGCCATGGCGCAGCCGGTGGTGGCTGAGGTTTTCCAATTTGTGCGCGGCCCAGTGGCCGTAATCCAGCGGCCGACCGTTGCCGCGTTCGAACGGGTCGCCGGCGCCGGTGATGTGCGCCAGGTGCAGCTCGGCGCAGCGGCGAATCGCATGGCGGCTGGCCGGGTGATCAAAACGGGCGAGGGCATCGGCGTGTTGTTCCATCCACGCGAAGAACGCCTGGTCCTTGATCAGCGCCACCTTGACCGCTTCGGCCAGCCCGGTGATCTGGTCGCGGCGGGTGAGGCTGGTGAGCAGTTGGAAGTCGTTGATCACCGCCGTGGCAGGGTAGAAGGCACCCAGCAGGTTCTTCTGGCCGAAGGCATTGATGCCGTTTTTCACGCCGATGCCGGCGTCGTTCTGGGCCAGCACCGTGCTGGGGATACGGATCAGGCGAATGCCACGGTGGAAGGTGGCGCAGGCGTAGCCCACCGCATCCAGGACCGCGCCGCCGCCCAGGGCCAGCACGTAGCAATGCCGGTCCAGCCCGTGTTGCAGCATGTCGGTGTAGAGCTGCTCCAGCACGCGTGAGGTTTTGCTCAGTTCACCCGCCGGCACGGCGATGGGGGCGGTTTGCAAATGCAGGTCTGCATGGGCGGCGAAATAGGCGTCGATTTGCGCCAGCAATTGCGGGGCGCTGTGCAGCAGTTGCGCATCGGCGAACACCATTACCGTCACCGGCGCCTCGTGCTGGGTAACGAGCGCGCGGTGCAGGCACGGGTTGAGCGGATCAAACACGTGATCGGTGAACATCACCGGGTAGTCGTAACTGACCTCGAACCGTCCGCGCAGCGGCTGCTGCCCATCGGGTTTGCGTTTGAGCAGGCTGTAACCGGCCATAAACGCCAGCGGCAGCACCATGCTGGCGAGGAGGGTGACCAGCAGCGAGTTCTGCTCGATCAGCAGCGTGCCGATGGCGGTGTAAGCCAGTGCCAGTCCGGCGTTGGCCAGGGTGGTGATCAGCAAGAATGCGCGCAGCGGGTAGCGTTGCATGCCGGCGGCCACCACCGAGGTTTCCGCCAGCACCGGCACGCCGCGCAGGCAAATCAGCGACAACGTGCCCAGCCGATACGCCAACTGCCCAGGCTGACGCTGAGGCAAGCCAAGGCGGCCGGACAGCAAGCGCAAATAGCCGGCGCCAAGCGCATAGCCCAACCCGGCGCCCAGGCACAGCCCAATGAAAATCACCAGGTAACCGCCAAGGCTGCCGAGCATGGCCACCGCCAGCAACGCCACCAGGCTTGACGGCACCGGCAACACCACATCGAGGGCGAGCAGGGCGAGCAGCAGCAGTGCCAGGTTGAATGCCTGGGCAGGCGTCGAAGGTTGGTACAGGTTGAGGTGAATCAGGAAGTCCTGGATCTGTTGTTCAAACAACAGGAAGCTGGCGATCACCAGCACAGCAAAGCCTATCAACGACAGCCAAAAATATTCGGCTGGCCCCTTTTTCGAGAACGCACGATACCACCGGCTGCGCTTCATCAAAGCATCCCTTTTGAGAGTTAAGACTAAGTTCCGTGTCAGTGTTAAGCGCTGTTTTCAGAGCAATAGAGTTCCTCGCCCGTCGGGCTGGTTGTGTGCGTAATGGCTGATGGCTTTCACGGTATTCATGAACGTAGCCGGTTGTGGTTTTTTTGCAAGTTTGCGCCGCAAGGAGTTTAAAATCGGCAGGTTGGAGAGGTTTACACAGCGATATTTATCTATGTTTTACAATTAGTTGTATGGCTTTTTTTAAAGCGTCAAGAACCCGTTGTTGCAGGCGTTGGCAAGTAACAAGTTCAATACAAGGTCTTAACGTTGGTTATTTGGATTATTGCCGCTGGCTATAAGTCGTTCGGCACTAAGTGCTTGTCGAGAATGGTTCCGCTTAAGTCGTCTGCATAAGTGTGTTACTTACCCATGAACCGAAAACCGCCGGACAACTTATCCTTTAGATAGCCAACTAACGTACTGACCGATTTAGGTACATGGGGCGAGTACGGTCGAATCAGGTAAATCTCATCGGCAAACGCGCCCTTAAGCGTCCAGCCCTTGAGCACCTGCACCAACTTGCCACTGGCCAGTGCGGCCTGCGCGCTGAAATCCGGGAGCAGGGCGATGCCCAGGTGGTTCACCGCCGAGTCGCGCAGCGCTTCACTGTTATTGGTCGAAAAACTCCCAGCGATCGGCACGGTCACCCGTTCAACCTGTTTGCCGCCGCGTTCAAAGGTCCACGCCGGCTGGTCGGTGCCCCGCGGGTAGTACAGGCAGTTATGCGCGGTGAGGTCGCCAGGTTCGCGCGGTTCGCCGTGCTGTTGCAGGTACTCGCGCGTGGCGACCAGCACCGAGCCGGTGTCGCACAGCTTCCACGCCACATGGGTTTCCGGCACCTGGAAGCCGTGCCGTACCGCCAGGTCGTAGCCTTCGGCCGCCAGCGAACTCAAGGCATCCGAGACGTCCAGCTGGATGCGCACCTGCGGGTAAAGCTGCAGGAACTCGGACAGGTGCGGCACCAACTGCTGGCGGGCAAACGCCACCGGCGCGGTGAGGCGCACCAGGCCGCGAATTTCCCCGGCAGCGTCGCGCACCGACGAGAAACTACGCGCGATGTGCGCATAGGCGCTGCGCACTTCGCGGGTCAGTGACAGGCCCGCATCGGTCAGCCGCACGCTGCGCGTGGTGCGGGTGACCAGCCGGGTGCCGGTGGCTTTCTCCAGGTCTGAAATGCGCTGGCTGACGGCGGACTTGCTCACCCCCAGGCGCGCGGCGGCGGCGGTGTAGGTGCCTTGCTCCTCAAGCACCGACAACCAATGAATGTGGGTCCACAGCCCTTCGATCTCAGCCTTTTCCATGATTCTATTGTTCGCCTGTAAGGACAATAAGTTCTGGATTCTGCTCTGGTTCGGAACAAACTGAAAGCCTATCGTGGGCTCCAACGTTACCGACCTGGGATCAACTGCCATGCGCACCATCGAGCATTACATCAACGACCAGCGCGTTTCTCGCGATGATCGCTATCAGGACGTCTACAACCCGGCCACCGGTGAGGTGACCGCTCGCGTGGCCTTGGCCAGCCGCCAGACCGTGGGCGAGGCCGTCGCCGCTGCCCAGGCCGCCTTCGCCGGTTGGGCCGACACCCCGCCGATCCGCCGTGCCCGCGTACTGTTCCAATACCTGCACCTGCTGCGTGAACGCAAGGACGACCTGGCGCGCATCATCGTCGCCGAACACGGCAAGGTGTTCACCGACGCCCAGGGCGAAGTCGACCGGGGCATCGACATCCTCGAGTTCGCATGCGGCATTCCCAACCTGCTCAAGGGTGAACATTCCGACCAGGTGTCGCGTGGCATGGACAACTGGACGATGCGCCAGCCTTTGGGCGTGGTGGCCGGCGTGACGCCATTCAACTTCCCGGTGATGGTGCCGATGTGGATGTACCCGATCGCCATCGCGGCGGGCAACACCTTCATCCTCAAGCCCAGCCCGACCGACCCGAGCGCCTCGCTGTTCATGGCTGAGTTGCTGCGCGAAGCCGGCTTGCCCAACGGCGTGTTCAACGTGGTGCAGGGCGACAAGGAAGCGGTGGATGCCCTGCTCGAACACCCGGACGTCAAGGCCGTGAGCTTTGTCGGCTCCACGCCGATTGCGCAATACATCTACGAGACCGGCGCGCGCAACGGCAAGCGCGTGCAAGGCCTGGGCGGCGCGAAAAACCACATGGTGGTGATGCCCGATGCGGACATCGAAAAAACCGTCGACGCATTGATGGGCGCCGCCTACGGCAGTGCCGGCGAGCGCTGCATGGCGATATCGGTGGCGGTGCTGGTGGGTGATGTGGGCGATAAAGTCATCGCTGCCTTGACCGAGCGCGCGAAGACATTGCGCATCACCGACGGCCGCGATTTGAAAGCCGAGATGGGCCCGATCGTCTCGCGTGCCGCACTGGAACGCATCAGCGGCTACATCGAACAAGGCGTGCAGGCCGGCGCGCAATTGCTGCTCGATGGCCGTGACTACGTGCCCACCGAACCGGGCCTGGAAAACGGCTTCTGGCTCGGCGCAACCTTGTTCGACCACGTGACGAAAGACATGAGCATCTACCGCGAAGAAATCTTCGGCCCGGTGCTGGCCTGCGTGCGCGTGAATGACTTCGGCGAGGCGATCAAGCTGGTCAACGACCACGAGTTCGGCAACGGCGTGAGCTGCTTTACCCGCGACGGCAACATTGCTCGCGAGTTTGCACGGCGTATCGAAGTGGGCATGGTCGGTATCAACGTGCCGATCCCGGTGCCGATGGCCTGGCACGGCTTTGGTGGCTGGAAGAAGAGCTTGTTTGGCGACATGCATGCCTACGGCACTGAAGGCGTGCGCTTTTATACCAAGCAGAAATCGATCATGCAGCGCTGGTCGGAGAGCATCGAGCAGGGCGCGGAGTTTGCGATGCCGGTGTCCAAATAGTTCGATAACACCGCAGATCAACTGAGGGAAATCTACTGTGGGAGCGGGCTCGCTCGCGAAGGCGGTGTGCCAGCCAGCTCATGTGTGACTGACCCAACGCATTCGCGAGCAAGCCCGCTCCCACAATTTGACCGAGTTCAACTGCCAGCCCCGTGGTGCTCTGCGTTTCTGTGGGAGCTGGCAAGCCAGCTCCCACACTTTTTTGACCGTGTTTATTCAGGCCGTGGTTTTTGTCGGGTTCAGGCACTCAATGGAGCGATCCACCGTCGTCCTGGCCATCTCCAGCAAATGCCACACCGCCAGAATCTTCGCCCGCTCGGGGTTTGGCAGCAGCTCGCTGCAATTGAGGGTGGTGGCCGACGCGCTGTCGAGCAGGCTCGCGGTGTAGAGCAGGGCGTCTTCGAAGCTCAAGTCTTCGATGGGAACACCCTGGGCAGGCAGGTAATGGTCGATGGCGCGGTTGAATGCGGCGCGGGCCTTGGCTGAACTGAGGGGTGGGTCGGGGACGACTTTATTCATGGTGTAACTCCTATTGAACAGGGAAGCTACCGCCAACGCTGCTAAACGAGGGTGGCAGCTGTACGCGGGTTAGCAGACCGGTCAATAGGAAAACCAGCGCACCCGAAGGTGCCCCACGCACAGCCACCATAAAAGCAGAAGTGAACCGTGTGCGTATTGAAGTCAGGCTGCTAAACCCGGTCGCTGAAATGCAGCGACGGACCGCAGACTAGCCACCGATTCCAACAGGCACAAGGCGGCGGGGATTGTCTAGGAAACGTCCTGCGATTAAAAGCGACGCGCCTTGCTGGCCTTTTAAAAACCAGAAAAAAAGCCATTTCCTACTCATTGGTGGTGCTCGTGGGTTGACCGCGTACTGAATGCCCGCTACTGTATATAAACACAGTGTTTAAGCGCTGATCAGCCAAAACCGGCGTTACCAGCCACGCCGAACACTGTGTGCAAGTTAACGGATTAACTTGAATGCACAGGCTCGCACTGTCGAGCCGCTTTTTATGAAAGAGAGGGAACTCATGTCGTATCCAGAAAGCAAGCTCATCGGCTTGACCGGTTTCGCCCTTGCGGCAAAAGTCACTGGTGGCTGGGCGGGCCAGGTGGTCAGTATCACCACGCTGGACCAACTCAAGGCCAATATTGGTGACACCACCCCGCGGGTGCTGGTGATCAACAGCAATATCTCGGCGTCGAGCCTGACCAAAGTGAACATGGGCGCCAACAAGACCCTGATCGGCTCCTTCCAGAACCGTACGCTGGAGAACATCCACCTGCGTGCCACGGCGCAGTCGCAGAATATTATTCTGCAGAACATTATCTTCAAGCATTCGGCAAGTATTAAGGCCAATGACGATATCCAGGTGTACCTGAACTACGGCAGTAAATACTGGATCGACCATTGCTCTTTTGTCGGCCACACCTGGTCCACCACGGACGGCAGTGAAGATAAACTGGTGTATATCGGCGAAAAGGCCGACTACGCCACCATCAGCAACTGCTTTTTTGGCAACCACAAATACGGCTTGATCTTCGGCCACCCAGCCGATGACAACAACGCAGCTTTCAATGGTTACCCGCGTCTTACGCTGTGCCATAACCGCTTCGACAACATGGAAGTGCGCGCGCCGGGTTTGATGCGTTACGGTTATTTTCACGTGTATAACAACTACGTGAATAACTTTCACCTGGGTTTTACCCTGGCGCAGAACGCCAATATCCTTTCTGAAAGTAATTACTTCGGCGAGGGCAGCCAGAATAACGGCATGTTGGACGATAAAGGCACTGGTACGTTCACCGACACCAACAGTGTGCCCAGCATCACCAACCAGAAGTCGCCTAACGCCCAGTGGACAGCGCGTTCCAACTATAACTACACCTTGAAAACCGCAGCGCAGGCCAAGGATTTCACGCAAAAGAATGCTGGGGCTCAGGCGGTAGCGCTGGTGTTTGGTAGTTGAGCAGCTCACTGTCTATTGATCGGTAATTTATGAAGCGTGCCACTGTATTTATATCAAGGATATAAATACAGTGGTGGCACTTGTGACTTAAATAATTCTTAATGTTGTCATCAATAGGCTTCATGTTAAACCTTGTTTTGCACATATAGAGCCAACTACGGCTCGCTCTTTTCAGTCGCAATGCAGTTGCCGGCTGTCAGTGTTATTTAATCTTCGCTTGTCACTAAAGCGTCAGTAAAAGGACATCATCATGAAACCTGCGAATCACACACCCACTCGCTGGACTCGGGCCGATGCGCTAAAAGTTAATGAAAATGACCCGACGACTACACAGCCGTTAGTGAGTCCTGACTTCCCTGTCATGAGTGACACCGTGTTTATTTGGGACACCATGCCATTGCGTGAACTGGATGGCACGGTGGTATCGGTTAATGGTTGGTCGGTTATCTTCACGTTGACCGCAGACCGTCGCCCGCATGATCCACAATTTATCAATGCCGATGGCCGTTACGATATCAAGCGTGATTGGGAAGACCGCCACGGCCATGCGCGCATGTGCTACTGGTACTCGCGCACCGGCAAGGACTGGATCTTCGGTGGCCGCGTGATGGCCGAAGGGGTTTCGCCGACCACCCGCGAATGGGCAGGTACGCCGATCCTGCTCAACAACCACGGCGATATCGACCTGTATTACACCTGCGTAACGCCGGGGGCCACGATTGCCAAGGTCAGGGGCCGGGTCGTCACGTCGGACAGCGGCGTTACGCTTGAGGGCTTCACTGACGTCAAGTCGCTGTTCGAGGCGGATGGCACGTATTACCAGACCGAAGCGCAGAATGCGACGTGGAACTTTCGCGACCCCAGCCCGTTTATCGACCCCAACGACGGCAAGTTGTACATGGTGTTTGAAGGCAATGTCGCGGGCGAGCGCGGTACTCACGAAGTAGGCCCTGATGAACTCGGCCTGGTGCCACCTGGCCATGAAGACGTCGGCGGTGCGCGGTATCAGGTCGGTTGCATTGGCATTGCCGTGGCCAAGGACCTCAACGGTGACGAATGGGAAATCCTGCCGCCACTGGTGACGGCGGTGGGCGTGAACGATCAAACCGAACGCCCGCATTATGTGTTCCAGGACAACAAGTACTACCTGTTCACCATCAGCCACAAGTTCACCTACGCCGACGGCGTGACCGGGCCGGATGGCGTCTACGGGTTTGTTGGCGATCATCTGTTTGGTCCCTACACGCCGATGAATGGCTCGGGGCTGGTACTTGGCAACCCACCGTCGCAACCTTTCCAAACCTATTCGCATTGCGTGATGCCCAATGGCCTGGTGACGTCGTTTATCGACAGCGTGCCCACCACCGGCGATGACTACCGTATCGGCGGCACCGAGGCGCCCACCGTGAGGATTGTATTGAAGGGGGACCGTTCGTTTGTGCAGGAGGCCTACGATTACGGTTACATCCCGGCAATGCGTGATGTTGTGCTGAGCTAGACCGGCCAAAAAGAAGCCACTCATTCGAGTGGCTTTTTTTATGGCTGTGATTCAGCGCCGCCCGGCCCGCGTACTCACATCCACCCACACCGCCAGCACCAGAATGCTGCCCTTTACGATCATCTGCCAGTAACTGTCCACATCCAGCATCGACATGCCGTTATCCAGGCTGGTAATCACCAGCGCGCCGAGCAGGGCGCCATACACCGTGCCCGAGCCACCGCGCATCGAGGTGCCGCCGATAAAGCACGCGGCGATGGCATCCAGTTCGCCCATGTTGCCCGCCGACGGTGAGCCCGCCGCGAGGCGCGCGGTGTTGACCAGGCCGGCGAGGGCGCACATCACGCCCATGATGCCGAAGATCCACAGCTTCACCGCCTGCACGTTGATGCCCGACAGCCGCGTGGCTTCCATGTTGCTGCCCACCGCATACACGCGGCGGCCGAACACGGTCTGGCTGGTGACGTAGCTGAATACGCCGAGCAGCACCAGCAACAACAGCACCGGAACCGGGATGCCGTCGTAGCTGTTGAGGGTGGTGACGAACCCGGCGAGTACCGCGCCAATCACCGCCACGCGCAGCCCATCACGCATCAGGGAGTGCGCAGCCAGGCTGTGCAGGGCGCGGTTACGCCGTTGTTTCCAAGTGAGGAACAGGGTTAGAGCGAACAGCAAAATCCCAAGGCCGATACCCACGCTGTGCGGCAAATACCCCTGGCCCACATACACCAGCGACGGCGACACCGGCGCGATGGTGGTGCCGCCGGTAATCCCCAGCAGAATCCCGCGAAACGCGAGCATGCCGCCCAGGCCGACGATAAACGACGGGATGCGCAGGTAGGCGGTCATGTAACCGTTGGCCAGCCCGAGCATCAGGCCGCAAAGTGCCACCAGGCTGAGGTTGGCCAGCAGCGGGATGTGATAGACCACATCCAGAATCGCCGCGAGCCCGCCCAGCAATCCGAGCAGTGAACCCACCGACAAATCGATCTCGCCGCTGATGATCACCAGCACCATGCCGCACGCCAGGATGCCAGTTATCGACATCTGCCGCAGCAAGTTGGAGAGGTTGCGTGGCGTCACGAAACCGCCCTCGGTCTGCCAGCTGAAAAACAGCCAGATAAACGCTACGGCAATCACCAGGGCGAGCATTTTGTAGCGGGTAAACAGCTGTTTGACGTGGTTCATCTACGCGGTCTTCCGATCATTATTGTTATGGCTGAGCGCGGCGGCGAGCACCTGTTCCTGGGTGAGGCCCTGGTTGATGAAATCACCACGCAACTGGCCGTCGCCGATCACCAGCACGCGGTTGGAAACCCCCAGCACCTCGGCCAGCTCCGAGGAGACCATGATGATCGCCACGCCTTCGGCCGCCAGCGCGCACATCAGTGTGTAGATCTCATACTTGGCGCCCACGTCCACCCCACGCGTAGGCTCGTCGAGGATCAGCACCTTGGGCTTGGTCATCAGCATTTTTGCCAGCACGGCCTTTTGCTGATTGCCCCCGGACAGGCTGGTGATCGGCAAAAACGGGCTGGCGGTCTTGAGGTGCATACGCGCGATTTGCTGGTCGATGCTGCCCAGTTCGGCCTCGGCGTCGATGCGGGTCAGGTGCGCATAGCTATCGAGCACCGCCAGGGTGATGTTCTGGCCCACACCCAGGTCGGGAATGATGCCTTGGCGCTTGCGGTCTTCGGGCACCATGCACAGCCCGGCGCGGATCGATTTGAGCGGTGTGCGCGTGTCGATCACCTGGCCATCGAGCCACACCTCGCAGCTGTAGCGGCCGGGGTACGCGCCGAACAGCGCCGACACCAGCTCCGTGCGCCCAGCCCCCACCAGCCCGGCAATGCCGAGGATTTCCCCGCGCCTGAGCACAAAGGAAATATCGTCGACGCGTTTGCGCTTGGGGTTGTCCACGTCATAGCAGGTCACGTTACGTGCTTCGAAAATCACCTCGCCGACCTCGTGAGGCTCGGTGGGGTAGAGGTTGCTCATCTCGCGGCCTACCATCTGGGTGATGATCTGCGGGATATCCATGTCGGCCATGGCGGTGGTAGCGATGTGTTTGCCATCGCGGATCACCGCGATGGTGTCGCACACCGCTGCCACTTCATCGAGCTTGTGCGAGATATACACGCAGGCCACGCCCTTGGCTTTGAGGTCACGGATGATGTCCAGCAGTACGTCGATTTCCGAGCGGGTCAGGGCCGAAGAGGGCTCGTCGAGGATCAACAGGCGCGCCTGTTTGTTCAGGGCCTTGGCGATTTCCACCAGTTGCTGGTAGCCGCCGCCGTACTGTGAAACCGGCAGCGCCACGTTCATGTCCGGCACCTTGAGTTCACGCATCAGTGCCTGCGCACGATGAATCATCGCCGGGTAGTTCATGCGCCCGCCGGGCAGGGTCAGTTCGTGGCCCATAAAGATGTTTTCGGCCACCGACAGGTCCGGCACCAGCGTCAGCTCCTGGTGGATGATGACGATGCCCGCGGCCTCGGTTTCGCTGATCGACTGGGCCTTCAGTGGCTGCCCATCCCAGAGGATTTCACCGTCCCAGGTGCCATACGGGTAAACCGCCGACAGCACCTTCATCAAGGTGGATTTGCCCGCACCGTTTTCACCGCACAGGCCGACACATTCCCCCGGCCGTACCTTGATATCGATGCCGTTCAGTGCCTTGACACCGCCAAAGGTTTTGACGATGCCGTTCATTTGCAGCAAGTAGTCGGCCATGGCGGTCACTGCCCGGCAATCTGCTCTTGGGTATAAAACCCGTCTTTCTCCAGCAGATCGATATTGGCCTTGGTCAACGGCGTAGGCGTGAGCAGGATGGTGTCGACCTTCTTGCTGCCGTTGTCGTATTGCGAGCTGTAGGTGGGTTTCTCATTGCGCGCCAGCTGCACCGAGAGTTTCGCCGCTTCTGAGGCGATCAGTTTGAGCGGCTTATACACGGTCATGGTCTGGGTGCCGTCGATCACGCGCTTGACGGCGGCGAGGTCGGCGTCCTGGCCGGAGATCGGCACTTTGCCCGCGAGTTTCTGCGCGGCCAGGGCCTGGATCGCACCGCCGGCGGTGGCGTCGTTGGAGGCGACGATGGCGTCGATCTTGTTGTCGTTTCGGGTCAGGGCGTTTTCGACGATGCTCAAGGCTTCGGTGGGGTTCCATTCCTTGACCCACTGCTGGCCGACAATCTTGATGTCGCCCTTGTCGATGGCCGGTTGCAGCACTTTCATCTGGCCTTCGCGCAGCACCTTGGCGTTGTTGTCGGTGGGCGCGCCGCCGAGCAGAAAGTAGTTGCCCTTGGGCGCCGCTTGCAGAACACCGTTGGCTTGCATCTCGCCGACTTTTTCATTATCGAAGGAGATGTAGGCGTCGATATCGGCATTGAGGATCAGGCGGTCATAGGACACCACCTTGATACCGGCCTTCTTGGCTTCGGCGACGGCGTTGGTCAGCACGGTGGCGTTGAACGGCACGATAACGATCACATCGACGCCTCGGGAGATGAGGTTTTCGATCTGCGAGATTTGCTTCTGTTCATTGGCATCCGCCGACTGTACGAAGACCTTGGCGTCGAGTTTTTCGGCCGCGGCGACGAAGTAATCACGGTCACGGGACCAGCGTTCCAGGCGCAAATCGTCAATGGAGAAACCGATTTTTGGATGGGCGGAATCGGCCATCACCGGCAGGGCGAGCAGGGCCAGAGCAGTGGCGAGCAAGGTGCGTTTAAATGACTTCATGGTGATGCGTCCTTTTATTGTTGTTGGAAAGACACGGTGTGACGACTGTAGGCGAACAGTGTAGTTGTGGCGAGCGGGCTTGCCCTGCGTTGGGCGGCGCAGCAGTCCCATTCCAGGCGACCCGTTCTACCTGAAATACCGCGGTGTCAGGTTTCAGGGCCGCTTCGCGCCCCAACGCGGGGCAAGCCCGCTCGCCACAACAAGCCCGCTCGCCACAGGCAGACACCCTGTCAGGTATAGATAAACCGGTTGACCACGCCTTCAAGCATCTCCTGCCGGCCACTCACGGCCTGCGGGTTCAGCTCGTGTGCAAAGGCGTGCTCGGCCAGCGACTCCAGGCTGAACTCACCGGCCAATACCGCCCGGCCCAATGGCTGGTTCCAGCCGGCATAACGCTGGTCCTTGAACTGCTGCAGCCGGTCGTTCTGCACCATTGCCGCTGCGCGCTCCAGCGCCAGGGCCAGCACATCCATGGCGGCGACGTGGCCGTGGAACAGGTCGACATCGTCCAGGCTCTGGCGGCGGACTTTGGAATCGAAGTTGTAGCCGCCGTTCTTGAACCCGCCTGCCTTGAGGATTTCGTAGGTGGCCAGGGTCATCTCCTCGACGCTATTGGGGAACTGGTCGGTGTCCCAGCCGTTCTGCGGGTCGCCGCGGTTGGCGTCGATGCTGCCGAAGATCCCGAGGGACACGGCGGTGGCGATCTCATGATGGAAACTATGACCGGCGAGGGTCGCGTGGTTGGCCTCGATATTCACTTTGATCTCGTGTTCCAGGCCGTACTCATGCAGGAAACCGAACACCGTGGCGCTGTCGTAATCGTATTGGTGTTTGGTCGGCTCCTGGGGCTTGGGCTCAATCAACAGGTCGCCCGTAAAGCCGATCTTGTGCTTGTGCTCCACCACCATGCGCATAAAGCGTCCGAGCTGTTCGCGCTCGCGTTTGAGGTCAGTATTGAGCAGGGTTTCGTAGCCCTCGCGGCCGCCCCACAGCACATAGTTGGCACCCTTGAGCCGCAGCGTGGCGTTCATCGCGCTGAACACCTGCGCGGCGGCGTAGGCGAACACCTCCGGGTCCGGGTTGCTGGCAGCGCCGGCGGCAAAGCGCGGGTTGCTGAAGCAGTTGGCGGTGCCCCACAGCAATTTGATACCGGTCTGTTCCTGGTGGCGCTCCAGGTGGTCGACCATTTGCGCAAAATGGTTGCGGTACGCCTTGATCGAGGTGCCTTCGGGTGCGACGTCGGTGTCGTGAAAGCTGTAGTAGTCGATGCCCAGTTTGGAGAAAAACTCGAACGCCGCTTCCGCCTTGCCGATGGCCAGTTCCATCGGGTCGCCGGTGCGCTGCCAGGGGCGCTTGAAGGTGCCTACACCAAACATATCCGCCCCTGGCCACACAAAGGTGTGCCAATAACAGGCTGCCATGCGCAGGTGCTCGCGCATGGGTTTGCCGAGGATGATTTTGTTGGCGTCATAGTGGCGAAAGGCGAGGGCAGAGTCGCTGCTGGGGCCTTCGAAGCGAACCTTCTCGACACCGGGGAAGTACGGCATGGCGATTTCCTTATTGTTCTTGGCGGTGACTCGATACTAGCAACGGCATCGGGACTGCCGATTATGAAAATCACCAAGCCATGGTGCGATTTTGACTAGAGAGGTCTAGGCTGTGGCGACCGGCTTTAAGGATAAAAACAATGAAAACCCTACCGCCTGTTCACCGCATCGCCTTGCTGTTCAATGGCAGCAAGATCTACGACCGGGGCATCATCACCGGCATCGGCAATTACCTGAGCAGCACGCGCGTGTCCTGGGACCTGTTTCTTGAAGAGGACTTTCTGTGTCGCCTCAAGGGCATCGAACGCTGGCAGGGCGACGGCATCATCGCCGACTTTGACGACCCGCTGATCGGCGAGGCGCTGGCCGACATCAAGCTGCCGGTGGTGGCGGTGGGCGGCTCCTATCAGGATGCGCGTGCCTACCCGAAGGGCATTCCCTATGTCGCCACCGACAACCGTGCGTTGATGAAGCTGGCGTATGAGCATTTGATCGAAGCAGGCCTGCGCCGTTTTGCCTGTTTCAGCCTGCCGGAAGCCCAGGCCAATCGCTGGGCCCAGGAGCGTGAGAAAGCCTTCCGCCGTCTGTTGCAACGCGATGGCCTGCACGTGGAGGTCTACCGCGGCCTGGGCACCAGCGCACCGTTGTGGGACAGCGCCGTGGAACAGCAGATTGCCTGGCTGCACAGTTTGCCCAAGCCCATCGGCATCATTGCTGTCACCGACGCCCGCGCACGGCAGCTGCTGCAAGCCTGCCTCACTGCCGGCATTGCCGTGCCGGAAGAAGTCGCATTGATCGGCATCGACAATGACCCGCTGACTCGCACGCTGACGCGCGTGCCGTTGAGTTCAGTCATCCAGGGCACCGAGACCATGGGCCGCACGGCCGCGGCGCTGCTGCACCAGATGCTGCACGGCAAACCCTGCGCGGGCACACAGATTCTGGTGCCGCCGGATGCGATCAATGTGCAGGCGTCCAGCTTGCATCAACCGTTGGGTAACCCGTACGTGATGCAGGCGCTGTTGTTTATCCGCCAGTACGCTTGCCAGGGCATCAAGACCGCCCAAGTGGCGGCCTATGTTGGCGTTTCGCGCTCCTCCCTCGAATCACACTTTCGCAAGGCGCGCGGCTGCAGCGTGCACGATGAGATCCTGCGCTTCAAACTCGCAGCCGCCGCCAAGGGCCTGGAAAACCAAACCCTGGCGATTGCCGACATCGCCGCGCGCTGCGGCTTCAAATCGGCGCAGTACCTGCACACGGTGTTTCGGCGGGAGTTTGGGTGTACGCCGCGTGAGTATCAGCACACAGCGGCTTCATAATGTCGGCAGACGCGGGGAAAGGGATAAGGACATTCGTACTTGAGCCGGTGCACATCGCGAACAAGCACGTTGAGCAAGACTATTTCGTGATGATCATCGAGACGCAGGTTGAGTGCGTTGATCAACAACGCTCGGAATATCAGCGGTATGCCGTGGATGATCCGGTGCGGCCGGACCGGGCGGGGGATTATCGCGGCTTTACCAGGCTCGTTATTGATCCGGTAAACGTGGGTGGCCGAGCTATTTTCAGGCTTAAGCACTATCTGGGGGCAATCATCGTCAGCGAAGAGGTAAAGCGTCGCTTCGAGAGCGCAGGGGTAGTCGGGATGGCGTTTGATTCGGTAAATGGTGACACAACCACTGTGACCTGACAGGCGCGAGACGCAGCTGGCGCTCGCGCCTCGGCCCTTATCCGGTCAGAAAGTGGCCTTCACCTGTAAACCCACTACCAGCGCGTTGTCGATGTTCTCACCGGAAAACGCCCCCGGCTCGATGATGTATTGCACATCCGGGCGCAACGTCAGCCACGGCGTGGCCTGGTAGCCGTAACTGAGTTCGATCAGTTGCTCGGCATTGTTCAGGTTGGGGTAGTCGGTGCCCGCGTTGAACGCCGCCAATTCCTGCACATCCCGACTGCGCGGGTTCGGCACCGCACGGCCATAACCCAGGGCGACGGTGTCGCGCGGGCGGCCTTCGAACGGTTTGTACAGCACCACGCCCGCGCCATACCACTTGCTGAACGGCGAGGCGGCCTCGCTGGCGGCCGAGTATTGGCCGAAGGCATGCAGCACGCGACCGGCTGATGTGCTGGACGCCCACACGGCCTGGTCGATCAGCAGGTAGTGACCGCCGCGCCCGCTGACTTCTTTGTTGCTGCCGATGCGTTTGACGTCGGAGCTGTCGTAGTAATACCCCAGCTTGTATTCACCCGGCAGCGTGCCCGCGTGTTTGTAGACCAGCTCGATCGGTACCACGGTGCCGGTGGTGCGTTTAGGGTCCAGGTGCCAGGCGCGGCTGGAGTTGCCGTTACTGTCCGGGTCGACATTGAACGCTGCCACGCGCAGTTGCCAGGATGGCGAGAAATCGTATTTCACCCGCGCGCCGAGGCGCGCATTCGGGTAGTTGGTCCAGCCGCTGCCGCCGGACATGTTCAATGGGTGGCCGCAGAAACCGGCGTTCATGAAGTTGCACAGGATGCCGCTGTCGAGGCCGCCGAGGTCATTGCCCATGGCCATGTAGCCCAGCTTGACGTTTAGCGCCGGGGTAAACAGCGTGCGTTCGTAGCTCAATTCGGTGAGGCGCGTGTAGAGGCCGCCGTAGTTTTCCTGGATCGGCAGGCGGTTGCCCACCAGGTCTTCGGAGGCGCTGTTGCCGCGCCGGTCGTTGATGGTCAGCTGGATGCGGTCGCCGTTGTTGAAACCGTAGAGCTTGCCCAGGTCGAACTGCACGCCAAGCTTGATGTTTTGCGAGTAGCGCGCCGAACGGTGTTGGCCGCCGTCGGCGTTGTAGGCGGTTTCGCCGCTGTAGTCGCCGGTGAAGCGGATGCCTTGCTCGTCGAGTTCACGGCGCAGGCCGCCCCAGTCGCCGGTCAGGGTGGTGTCGTCGGCTTGAACGGGCAGGGCGGCAGCAAAGGCCAGGCCCAGCACCAGGCGGCCAAGGGGCAGATGAGAAGTGGGGGTCATGCGTGGTTTTCCAGACAAAAAGCGCGGTGCCGGAGGGCGACACCGCGCGAACACGGGGTTATGGCAGGGCGTAGGCGATCACGTAGTCGCCACGGTCAGTGGACTGGCGCGCGCCGCCGGCGGTAATGACGATGTATTGCTTGCCGGTTTTCGGCGACACATAGGTCATCGGGCCGCCTTGGCTGCCTACCGGCAGGCGGGCTTTCCAGACTTCATCACCGTTGCCGCTGTTGAAGGCGCGCAGGTAGAAGTCCTGGGTGCCGGCGATAAAGATCAGGCCGCCCTGGGTGGACAGCGTGCCGCCGAGGGTCGGCAGGCCAATCTTGATCGGCAGGTGCATGCGGATGCCCAGCGGGCCGGTGTCTTCAACCGTGCCCACCGGCACTTGCCAGGCGATCTGCTGGGTCTTCATATCGATGGCGGTCAGGGTGCCGAACGGCGGCGCCTGGCACGGGATGCCGGCCACCGAGAGGAAGCGGTTTTTGTTCACCGCATACGGCGTGCCCTTGAGCGGTACGGCGCCCATGCCGGTGTTCAGCGCTTCGCCACCGGACGAGGCCTGGGCCTTGTTCTGCGACGGGATCATCTGGATCCACAGGCCCAGGCGCATGTCGTTGACGAAGATAAAGCCATGCACCGGGTCGGTGGAAATACTGCCCCAGTTCATGCCGCCCAGGGAGCCTGGGAAACTCAGCGATTTATCGGTGCCCGGCGCGGTGTACAGGCCTTCGTAGCGCATGCCCTTGAAGTCGATACGGCACAGCAACTGGTCGTAGGGCGTGGCGCCCCACATGTCCGATTCGTTCAGGGTTTGCGCGCCGATCTGCGGCATGCCCACCGATTTAGGCTGGGTCAACGAGTACGGCTCGTTGGGAATGTTCGCGGCCTTGACCGGCACTTCCTTGACGTCTGTCAGCGGCTTGCCGGTGGCGCGGTCGAGCACGTAGATCTGCCCGGCCTTGGTGCCGATCACTACAGCCGGTACTGCCTTGTCGCTGCCCGGTGGGGTGAAGTCGATCAAGCTCGGCTGCATCGGCAGGTCGAAGTCCCACAGGTCGTTGTGGACGGTCTGGTACACCCACTTTTCTGCGCCGGTGGAGGCGTCCAGCGCCAGCACCGAGGCGCCGTATTTGTGATTCAGTTGGGTACGTTCAACGCCATAGATGTCGGTGGACGAGCTGCCCATCGGCAGGAAAACCGTGTTCATCAGCGGGTCGTACGACATCGGCGCCCAGCTGTTCGGCGTGCTGCGCACGTAGGTGCTGCCGGCGGCTGGCGCTTGTTTGTCTTCGGGGTTGCCCGGGTCGAAGGCCCAGCGCATTTGGCCGGTGATCACGTCGAAACCACGGATCACGCCGCCGGGCATGTCGGTTTGTACGTTGTCGGCGACGCGGCCACCGACGACAACGGTGGTGCCGGCCATCAACGGTGCCGACGACAATTGGTAGTAGCTGTCCGGCACATCGCCCAGGCCGGCTTTGAGGTCCACTTGGCCGTGGGTGCCGAAGTCTTCGCAGAATTTGCCGGTGTCGGCATCCACCGCGATCAGGCGTGCATCAATGGTGTTGGTCAGCAGGCGACGCTGGCACTGTGCACCGGCCGGCACGCTGGCAGCCATGATCGGCGAGCTGTTGGGTTGGGTCGGCTGGGCAATGGGCGCGGTGGCGTCGAAATACGCCATGCCACGGCAACGCTGCCACACCGCCGATTTGGCGTTGACTTCGTTCTTCCACAGCTCTTTGCCGGTGTCGGCGTCCAGTGCGATCAGGTTGTTGTGCGGTGTGCAGATGAACACCTTGTTGCCGATCTGCAGGGGCGTCAGTTGGTCTTCGGCACCGTTGCCGTCGCTGATGGCAACGTCGCCGGTGTGGTAGGTCCACGCCACTTTGAGCTTGTTGACGGTGTCGCGGTTGATCTGGTCCAGCGCGGCAAAACGGCTGCCGCCTTCGGTGTTGCCGTAGTGGGCCCAGTCTTTCTGCGCGTCGGCGGCAGCCACCGGCGTGATGCCCGGGCCTTTACCGGTAGGAGCCACGCTTGGGTGCGCCACGAACATGTTGCCTGCAGCGACGGCCACGCCCACTGCCAATACGGCAGCAATGCCATACGCGCCGCGAGCCGGCTTGCCGGCCAGCAGCGGATACACCAACGCCACCACCACGCCGATCACCGCAAACATGAACAGCCGCGAGAACAGCGGCCAGTACACCAGCCCTACATCCGCCACCGCCCAGACCGCCGTGCCCACCAGAAAGGCGGCGAACAACCACGCGCCAGCCGGGTTGCGTCGCGCGATCAACAGGCCGGAAACGGCCATGGCCACGCCACCGATCAGGAAGTACCAGGAACCGCCCAGGCTGACCAGTTTGGCGCCGCCAACGGCCAGGGCCACGCCGAGCAGGGCAATGATGATGCCGAGGCCCAGCAGGAGATATCGTGAGGCGCCAGCGGCGCGGGATGCTCGTTTCATGTCGACAGGACTCGAAGGTGAGTGACTAAAGGTCGAATGTTAGCAAGATAAGTAACTGGTTAGTACATTCTACTGGGTAATAGTCTGTTACAGGCTTTGGGATGATGGTGTTGCAAACCGCCTTGAAGTGGCAAGCAGGCTTTTGTGTGGTGAGCAGGCTTGCCCTGCGTTGGGCTGCGAAGCGGCCCCAATAAAAACACCGCGGTCTGCCAGCCAGAACGCGGTGTTTGTTTTCAGGACTGCTTCGCAGCCCAACGCAGGGCAAGCCTGCTCGCCACTCTTCACTCCAGGGAGGCGAGAAACTCGGCTACACACGCCATGCACGCTTCACGCTCTTCAACATGCGGCATATGGCTGGACTGCTCGAAAATCTGCCAGCGCACGTCGCGGATGCCGTCGGCAAACGGCTGCACCGTGGCCGGTGTGGCTTCGTCGAAGCGCCCGGAGATCAGCAGCGTGGGCACCTGGATTCGCGCCAGGCGATCAATGATCGTCCAGTTGCGCATGCTGCCGATCACATGGAACTCAGTGGGACCATTCATCGCGTGGTAGACGGTGGGGTCTTCTTCGATGGCGGCATTGGTGCGCTCAACTTCGGCTGGTATCGGTTGGGTACGGCACACATGGCGCGCGTAAAACACTTCCGCTGCGGCGAGGTATTCAGCGGTGTCGGTGGTGCCGGCGGCTTCATGGCGCAGCAAGGTGGCCTGCACCTCGGGCGGCAACGCCTGGCGCAGTTCATTGGCCGCTTCGCACCACAAGTCCATCGAAGCTGGCGAATTGGCAATAATCAACGCTTTCAAGCCGGCAGGCTGGCGCACCGCGTGCTCGGCGCCGAGCATGCCGCCCCAGGACTGGCCCAGCAGCGCGTAGTCGCTGATCTCAAGGTGCTCGACCAGGTTGTCCAGCTCTGCCAGGAACAGTTCCACGCTCCAGAAATCGACAGAGGCGCCGGGTAAGTGGGTCGAGCGGCCATTGCCGACCTGATCGTAGTGCACCACCGCACGGCCCGTGGCGGCCAGGTCTTTGAAACTGTCGACGTAATCATGGGTGCAGCCCGGGCCGCCGTGGGCGACGATCAAGGGCAGGCGCCCTGAATTCAAGTCGCCGGTGACCCGGAACCACGTCCGATAGCCACGGAAATCGGCATAACCTTCGCGAACCTGCATGTTCTGTACCTCATTGGGATCGATGCGGTACAGGCTAGCCAAAACGGCGCGTCAGGTGCACTGGTAAAAGTGATAGGTTCTCAAACTTCCACCAGCCGGTAATGCAAACCACGCGCCACGGCTTCGACGCGATTGCGCGCACCCAACTTGCGCGCGGCGGCGACCAGGTGCAGGTTGACCGTCGCCTCGGAGCGGTTGAGGGCGGCTGCAATGCACTTGGCCGACAGCCCCTTGGCCGAATGCTGCAGGCACTCGCGCTCGCGCCGGGTGAGGTGAACATGCGTGCAACAGCGCTGCGCCGGTGCCAGCAGTTCGCTGGCCCGGGCCTGGAAGGTGTGTGCCAGTCCCAGCATGTCCCCAAGACTTTGCCGGGCCTGCTGCTCGGCTTGCGCCGGGGTGCCGTCGATGATCGCGGTGAGCGTGGCAAAGCCGCCATCCGGCAAGTGCAGCGGCACCGTCAGGCCGGTGCTCAGGCCGTAGTCCCGGACATAGTGGGCCACCGGGCGATGGGCGTCGGTCAGGGCGACGTTCCACGGGGTGTCGCTGCCGAACGACCACACAAACGGCGTGGTTCTGCGCGCGGCGCATTGCTGCACCGGGTCGATCTGGTAATAGCCGCCTGTGCACCACAGGTCGTGCATGTCCAGCGGTGCATTCAGCGCCTTGAACACCGACGGGGTGATCAGCGCGCCTTCATGGCTGACCGGCACTGGCGCAAAGTCGTAGATCAGCGTGTTGAACCCCAACCGGTTGGTCACCGCCTGCACATGCGCCAGGCACGCATCCAGGCTGGTCAGGTGGGCGAGTTGCTCGCTGAATATCATCAGGTCGGTTTGCATGACGCCTCCGGGCGGTGGGATGCGCGGTTTCTCCAGCAAACGCCATACCAACGGTTGTCATGCGGGCCTTGGCGCATCGCGCGCCGAACCGGCGGTGGCAGATGAAATGCGCCTGACGAGCACCACCTGCCTTCGTGAGCCTGCTGATGCGCTCAGCCGATGCGCTCGCCACCCAACGCATCGCGCTGCATCGACTGCAGGTTTTTCTCGATGGTTTCGCAGATGCTTTCCATCTGGATCTGGTGCTCGCTGGAGTGAAACGGGCTTTGCAGGTCGGTGCCGATACGCTCGATCGCCAGCAGCATAAAGCCCACCACCGTCGAGGCCAGCGGGGTGAACCAGCCCAGGGACTCCACCAACCCGACCGGCACGATCAGGCAGAAAAGAGAAATAAACAGCCGTGGGAAATACACGTAAGGGTAGGGCAGCGGCGTATTGGCGATGCGCTCCATGCCACCTTGGGCGTTGGACAAGTCCACCAGGGTTGACTCCAGTCGCGACAGGCGGATGCTGTCCAGGTGGCCGGCCTTATACTCCCTGGCCAGCAATGCCGCCGAGCCGGTAAGGATGTCATTGGCGAAGTTATTGGTCGCACCGTTGCGCGCGAACTCCTCGGCCGGGATGAACGCGCGCACCTCGTCGGGGCACGGCTTGCCCCTGAGGTGCGCCGCCAGGCAATTCACATAGGCCACGTGACGGCGCAGCAGCGTGGCTTTGGCCGGGTTCACTTCGCCGTCCGGGTCGTCCAGCAGCGTCAGCACCTGTCGGGCAAAACTGCGTGAGTTATTGACCATCGCGCCCCATAGCGTGCGGGCTTCCCACCAACGGTTGTAAGCGCTGCTGTTGCGAAAACTGATCAGCACCACCAGCGCCGAACCCAGCAAGGTCAACGGCATCAGCGGCAAATTGATCTTGGTGGTGAGAAACAGCATGAAATCCACCGTCACGGCGACATCCCACAACAACAGCCAGAACAGGGCCCAGCCCACATAGCCCATGGTCTTGATGATCAGGCGGTATTTTTTGATGATGGCGGCTTTCAAACGAGGTCCTCGCGGCGAGCGGTAAGCAACAATGCCTTAGCTCGGACGCTGGTTTGGGGGGAAGGTTCGCTGATGACCTGAATCGTTTAAGGCGAGTGCGGTCAATGTTCATAACCCTTAGGAGGCTCTATGAAAATTGGCGTGATTTCCGATACCCACGGCTTGCTGCGGCCTGAGGCGATCGCGGCGCTGCAAGGCTGCGAGCAGATTATCCATGCGGGCGATATCGGCGGGCCGGACATCCTTGAACACCTGGCGCGGATCGCGCCGGTGCATGTGGTGCGCGGCAACAATGATCAGGACGCGGCCTGGGCGCAGCAGGTGCCTGACCATCTGAGCATTGATCTTGACGGCTGGAAAACCCTGGTCGTGCATGACATTGCCGACGTGCCCGCGTTACTCGACCCGCACACACGGCTGGTGATCACCGGTCACTCGCACAAACCCTTGATCGTGTGGCGCGGCGCAACGTTGTACGTCAACCCCGGCAGCGCTGGCAGGCGCCGGTTCAAACTGCCGGTGACACTTGCGGTGCTTGAGATCGTTGAGGCGTCGATTGAGTCGCGGCTGATTTCGCTGGTGGACGCTGTTCAGTAGCCGATTGGCTCAATCAGGTGACGCCCGTCGTGCATTTACAACGGGGTCAGCACGTTCATCACCGTGTCCAGCGCCACGCGCGTGTCGTCCAGTTGCACCAGCGAAGCGTGGCGGGCGCCGAGGGCGTCGCGGTTCTGGATCGCCGTGAGGATCGCCTTGTGACGCGGCAGGCTCAGGCCCTGGATGTCCGGGCGGCGGTTGGTGATGTTGATCGACTCGCGCAGCGGCAGCGAGAGCATGTTGCACATATAGGCAAGCAAGTCGTTGCGGGTGGCGTCGGCAATCGCGCGGTGAAAGTCCAGGTCGGCCTGCAGCAGGTCGTCATGGGTCTTGGCGGTTTCCATGCCCAGGTAGGCTTGTTCGATGGTGGCAATGTCTTCATCGGTGGCGGTGGTCGCGGCCATGGCGGCGATTTCCGGTTCGAGGATGCGCCGCACGCCGGCCAGGGTGTTGAAAAACTCACTGTGAGGCGTGGTCTGCATCAGCCAGGACAACACGTCAGGGTCGAGCAAATGCCATTTCAGGCGTGGCCGCACCACCGCGCCCACCCGGGGTTTGGAATACACCAGGCCCTTGGCGCTGAGCACGCGCGTCGCCTCGCGCAACACCGACCGGCTGACCTTGTACTCCTCGCACAGCGTGGCCTCCATGGGCAGGCGTTCTTCGGGTTTGAAGCGACCGGAAACGATGTGCATGCCCAAGTCCTGAACGATCTGGGCATGCATGCTCTTGCGCGGCTTGGACGGCTGGTGATCCATAACGAACGGGAGGCCCTGGCTAAATAGGCGGCATCATAGCATCCCAATTAGTGGGAATGACGGGGGACTTCAGCCCCACGGCAACCCACCAGAAAGTCAAAGTCGCAGCCTTGGTCGGCCTGCAGCACATGGTCGATGTACAGCTGACGGTAGCCGCCGACGATCAGCTTCTGCGGTGGCGGCAGCTCGGCCATGCGTGCCGCCAGCTCTGCGTCGGGGATGTCCAGGTGCAGGCGGCCATTGGCGCAGTCCAGTTCGATCCAGTCGCCTTCCTGCACCGTGGCCAACGGCCCACCGGCGGCGGCTTCGGGTGCCACGTGCAACACCACCGTGCCGTAAGCGGTGCCGCTCATGCGCGCATCGGAAATACGCACCATGTCGGTCACGCCCTGGGCCAGCAGCTTGGCCGGCAAGCCCATGTTGCCGACTTCGGCCATGCCTGGGTAACCCTTGGGGCCGCAGTTTTTCATGACCAGGATCGAATTGGCATCCACGTCCAGTTCAGGGTCATTGATGCGCGCCTTGTACATGTCGAAGTTCTCGAACACCACCGCGCGGCCGCGATGCTGCATCAACTCGGGGCTGGCGGCCGATGGTTTGAGCACGGCGCCCAACGGCGCGAGGTTGCCGCGCAGCACGCAGATGCCACCGTCGGCGCGGATCGGGTTGTCGAGCGTACGGATCACTTCGTCCTGGCCGTAGATCGGCGAGTCCTTGGTGTTCTCGCCCAGGGACTTGCCGTTGACGGTCAGCGCATGCGGATGCGGGATCAGGTTGGCTTCGCCCAATCGACGCAACACGGCGGGCAGGCCACCGGCATAGTAAAACTCCTCCATCAGGAAACGGCCCGACGGCTGCAGGTCGACAATGGTCGGCACGCCGCGGCCCATGCGCGTCCAGTCATCCAGGTCGAGTTCGACGCCGATGCGTCCCGCGATGGCCTTCAGGTGGATCACCGCATTGGTCGAACCGCCGATGGCCGCGTTCACCCGGATCGCGTTTTCAAACGCCTCTTTGGTGAGGATCTTCGACAGCTTCAAGTCTTCGCGCACCATCTCTACCGCACGCATGCCGGACATATGCGCCAGCACATACCGGCGCGCATCCACCGCCGGGATCGCCGCGTTGTGGGGAAGGGAAGTGCCCAGTGCCTCGGCCATGCACGCCATGGTGGAGGCCGTGCCCATGGTGTTGCAGGTGCCGGCCGAGCGCGACATGCCGCCTTCGGCCGCGAGGAAATCGTCCAGGGTGATGGTGCCGGCCTTGACCTGTTCGCTGAGCTGCCACACCACCGTGCCCGAGCCGATGTCCTGGCCTTTGTGCTTGCCATTGAGCATGGGCCCGCCAGTGACGACGATGGCCGGCACGTCGCAACTGGCCGCGCCCATCAGCAGCGCCGGGGTGGTTTTGTCGCAGCCGGTGAGCAGCACCACGCCGTCGATGGGGTTGCCGCGAATCGCTTCTTCCACGTCCATGCTCGCCAGGTTGCGCGTGAGCATGGCGGTGGGGCGCAGGTTGGATTCGCCATTGGAGAACACCGGGAATTCCACCGGGAAGCCACCGGCCTCGATGACACCACGTTTGACGTGCTCGGCGATCTGGCGGAAGTGCGCGTTGCACGGCGTCAGCTCCGACCAGGTGTTGCAGATACCGATGATCGGTTTGCCATGGAACTGATGGTCGGCGATGCCCTGGTTCTTCATCCAGCTGCGGTACATGAAGCCGTTCTTGTCGGCGGTGCCAAACCACTGGGCGGAGCGGAGGGTGGGCTTTTTATCAGGCATGGTGGTCTCTCTTATTGTATGACTATATGTTCTATTTGCGGCTAAACATAAGCGCAAAATCGAGGCTTTGGAAGAGTTGTTTTGTAAATAGTCATACTATATAGTCGGCTTCAAATGAGGTATCGCCCTGCCTGAATTTGGCCGGCGGTAACCCCCGAGCTTCTATAAAAACAACAATCGGAGATCGACCCATGAGCCAGGAACTGCGGCTTATTCGGCGCATCACGCTGAAACTGATTCCCTTCCTGATCCTGCTCTACCTGATCGCCTACGTGGACCGTTCGGCGGTGGGTTTTGCCAAGCTGCACATGGGCGCCGATGTCGGCATTGGCGACGCGGCCTATGGTTTGGGCGCGGGGCTGTTCTTCATTGGCTACTTCCTGTTCGAGATTCCCAGCAACCTGATGCTCGACCGCTTCGGCGCGCGGCGCTGGTTTGCGCGCATCATGCTGACCTGGGGCGCGATCACTATCGGCATGGCCTTCGTGCAGGGGCCGCACAGTTTCTACGTGATGCGCTTTCTGCTCGGCGCGGCGGAGGCGGGGTTCTTTCCGGGCGTGCTGTACTACATCACCCAGTGGTTCCCGGTGCGCCATCGCGGCAAGATCCTCGGGCTGTTCATCCTCTCCCAACCCATTGCGATGATGATCACCGGCCCCGTGTCCGGCGGCTTGCTGGGCATGGACGGCATCCTCGGCCTGCATGGCTGGCAGTGGTTGTTCATCGTCATCGGCACGCCGGCGCTGTTGCTGACCTGGCCGGTGCTGCGCTGGCTGCCGGACGGCCCCCAGCAGGTCAAGTGGATGAGCGAGGACGAGAAATCCTGGCTCACTGGCGAGCTGAATAAAGACCTGCAAGCCTACGGCCAGACCCGCCACGGCAACCCGCTGCATGCGCTGAAAGACAAGCGAGTGCTGCTGCTGGCGCTGTTCTACCTGCCCGTGACCTTGAGCATTTATGGGCTCGGCCTGTGGCTGCCGACGCTGATCAAGCAGTTCGGCGGCAGTGACCTGGTCACCGGTTTCGTCTCGGCGGTGCCGTATATTTTCGGCATTCTCGGCCTGCTGATCATTCCGCGCAGCTCCGACCGTTTGAATGATCGCTACGGCCATCTCGCGGTGCTGTATGTGCTGGGCGCCATCGGGCTGTTCTTGAGTGCCTGGCTGAGCTTGCCGGTGCTGCAAATGGCCGCATTGTGCCTGGCGGCGTTCGCGCTGTTCTCCTGCACGGCGGTGTTCTGGACCCTGCCGGGGCGCTTTTTCGCCGGCGCCAGTGCGGCGGCGGGCATTGCGTTGATCAACTCGGTGGGCAACCTCGGCGGCTATATCGGCCCGTTCGTGATCGGCGCGCTCAAGGAGTACACCGGCAACCTGGCCTCGGGCTTGTACTTCCTGTCGGGTGTGATGGTGTTCGGGTTGCTGCTGACCGGCGTGGTGTACCGCGTGCTGGAACGCAAGCACGTGCTGCCCACCGAGCAATTTGCCGCCAGCGCCCGGGGTGCCACGCGGACTTAATCAAGGAGACATTTCATGCGTTTAGTTCAGTTTGAGTTACGCAACGGTGAGCGCCGTGTCGGCGTAGTAGAAGGCACCAAGCTGCGCGAAGTGCAGACGGCCCGCAGCGTGCGTGAACTGGCGTTGGCGGCCATCGAGGCGGGCGTCAAGTTGGCGCAGCAGGTCGACAAGTTGGGCCTGGGCGACAGCTACGATTACCGCGCATTGCTGGCTGACCTGAAAATCCTGCCGCCACTCGATCACCCGGACCCGGCCCACATGTTGATCAGCGGCACCGGCCTGACCCACCTGGGCAGCGCCTCGGCGCGGGACAAGATGCACCAGCAGGCCGGTGACGACAGTGCGATGACCGACACCCTGCGCATCTTCAAATGGGGCGTGGAGGGCGGCAAGCCCGCGTCTGGCCAAGCGGGTGTGCAACCGGAGTGGTTCTACAAAGGCGACGGCAGCATCGTGGTACGCCCGGGCCAGGCTTTCCCGGTGCCGCCGTTTGCCGAAGACGCCGGTGAAGAGCCGGAAATCGGCGGCCTCTACGTGATTGGCCACGACGGCAAACCCTATCGACTGGGCTTCGCCATGGGCAACGAGTTCTCTGATCACGTGATGGAGCGCAAAAATTACCTGTACCTGGCCCACTCCAAGTTGCGCAGTTGCAGCTATGGTCCGGAGTTACGCGTAGGCGAGTTGCCGCAGCACCTGGCGGGCACCAGCCGCATCCTGCGTGACGGCAAAGTGATCTGGCAAAACGAATTCCTCAGTGGCGAGGCCAACATGTGCCACAGCCTGGAAAACCTTGAGTATCACCACTTCAAATACAGTCAATTCCTCAAGCCGGGTGACGTGCACATTCATTTCTTCGGCACTGCTACCTTGTCATTTGCCGACGGTATACGTACTGAACCGGGCGATGTGTTCGAGATCAGCCAGGCCGAGTTCGGCGCGCCGCTGGTCAACACGGTCGGCAAGGCCGACGCGGTGTTCGAGCCCGGCAATGTCATCACCCTTTAAGGAGATCAACATGACCCAATTCCTCGGCCACAACTACATCGGCGGCCAGCGCAGCGCCCTCGGCAGCGTGACCCTGCACAGTGTCGATGCCAGCACCGGCGAGGCCTTGCCGCAGGATTTTTTCCAGGCCACCCCCGAAGAAGTCGACGCCGCCGCCACAGCGGCCGCCGCGGCTTACCCGGCATACCGCGCGTTGAGTGCCTCGCGGCGCGCGCAGTTTCTCGACGCAATAGCCGACGAGCTGGACGCGCTGAGCGATAACTTCATCGCGCTGGTGTGCCGCGAAACGGCACTGCCCGCCGCGCGTATCAAAGGCGAACGCGGGCGCACCAGCGGCCAGATGCGTCTGTTTGCCACCGTGCTGCGGCGTGGCGATTTCTACGGCGCACGCATCGACAAAGCCTTGCCCGAGCGTCAGCCGTTGCCGCGTCCGGACCTGCGCCAATACCGCATTGGCCTGGGCCCGGTTGCAGTGTTTGGCGCGAGCAACTTTCCGCTGGCATTTTCCACCGCCGGTGGCGACACCGCAGCGGCGCTGGCGGCGGGTTGCCCGGTGGTGTTCAAGGCCCACAGTGGGCACATGGCTACGGCTGAGCAGGTCGCCGATGCAATCCTGCGCGCGGCCCACGCCACCGAAATGCCGGCGGGCGTGTTCAATATGATCTTCGGCGGCGGCGTTGGTGAGGCGCTGGTCAAGCACCCGGCGATCCAGGCGGTGGGTTTTACCGGCTCGCTCAAGGGCGGTCGCGCCTTGTGCGACATGGCCGCAGCCCGGCCGCAGCCGATCCCGGTGTTTGCCGAGATGTCGAGCATCAACCCGGTGATCGTATTGCCGCAGGCATTGCAGGCGCGGGCGCACACCATCGCCCGCGACCTGACGGCCTCGGTGGTGCAAGGCTGTGGTCAGTTCTGCACCAACCCAGGCCTGGTGATCGGCATCGCATCGCCGCAGTTCAGCGCATTCACCCAGCAGGTGGCCAGCCTGATCAATGATCAGCCGGCGCAAACCATGCTCAACGCCGGCACCTTGAGCAGCTATGGCAAAGGCCTGGAAAAGCTGCTCGCGCACCCGGGCATCCAGCATCTGGCGGGCAGCGCTCAAGCAGGCAACCAGGCGCAGCCGCAGCTGTTCAAGGCCGACGCCCGCCTGCTGATCGACGGCGATGAAGTGCTGCAGGAAGAGGTGTTCGGCCCGACCACGGTGGTGGTTGAAGTGACTGATCAAGCCCAACTCAGCGCCGCCTTGCAAGGGCTGCACGGCCAACTGACGGCGACGATTATCGGCGAGCCGGCCGACTTTGAGCAGTTCACCGAACTGACCCCGTTGCTGGAACAAAAAGTCGGCCGCATCCTGCTCAATGGCTACCCTACCGGCGTTGAAGTCTGCGACGCGATGGTCCACGGCGGGCCCTATCCGGCCACCTCGGACGCGCGCGGCACCTCGGTCGGTACCTTGGCCATCGACCGCTTTCTGCGTCCCGTGTGCTTCCAGAATTACCCTGATAGCCTGCTGCCCGACGCGTTGAAAGACGCCAACCCGTTGCGCATCCAGCGGCTGGTCGATGGCACGCCATCGCGCGAGCCGCTGTAAAAAACAGGAGGTCACATGCCGTTTAATGCCGTTACCGCACACCGTGCACAGTTGGGCGAAGGCCCGTTTTGGGATGCGCCGACCCAGGCGCTGTATTGGGTCAATATCATCGGCAAACAGGCGTTGCGCCTGATGGACGGGCAGTTGCAGATCTGGCAGCTGCCCGAGCACGTCTCGGCGTTTATCCCCTGTGAAAGCGGCGATGCGCTTGTGACCTTGAGCAGCGGCGTCTACCGGCTGGACCTGGCGACCGAAGCGCTGACGCTGCTGTGTGTGGCCGACCCGCAACCCGGCAACCGTGGCAATGAAGCGCGCTGCGATGCCCAGGGCCGCCTGTGGCTGGGCACCATGCAGAACAACATTGGCGAGCGGGGCGAAGACCTGCCGATCACGCGACGTTCCGGTGGCCTGTTTCGCATCGATGCCGATGCGCAGGTCACGCCGCTGCTGCGCGGCCTGGGCATTCCCAACACCTTGCTGTGGAGCGAGGACGGCAGCCAGGTGCATTTCGGCGACAGTCTGGACGGCACGCTCTACCGGCACGTGATCCAGGAGGGCGGCCAACTCGACCCGGCGCACGTCTGGTTTGGCCCGCATCCACGCGGAGGTCCGGACGGCTCGGCGATGGACAGTCAGGGTTATGTCTGGAATGCGCGCTGGGACGGCAGTTGCCTGCTGCGCCTGACGCCTGACGGCGCAGTGGACCGCGTCATCGAACTGCCCGTCAGCCGCCCCACCAGTTGCGTATTTGGTGGGCCGAATCTCACCACGCTCTATATCACCAGCGCCGCCAGCCCGTTGGATCACCCCCTGGATGGCGCGGTATTGGCCATCGAGGTCGATGTGCCCGGCATACCCTGTCACCGCTTTGCCGGTTAAATCCTGACATTCAAAAACAACAACAAGGAGTCACCCGTATGAATCGTCGTCGTGGTTTGCGTTCCCTGTGCTGCGCCGCTGTGGCGGTGTCAGCCCTGAGCCTGAGCGGCCTGTTGCTGGCTGCTGAAGAAGTGAAGATCGGTTTTCTGGTCAAGCAGGCTGAAGAGCCGTGGTTCCAGACCGAATGGGCGTTTGCCGAAAAGGCCGGCAAGGAACATGGTTTTACCGTGATCAAGATCGCCGTGCCCGATGGCGAGAAAACCCTGGCGGCCATCGACAGCCTGGCGGCCAACGGCGCCAAGGGCTTTGTGATCTGCCCGCCGGACGTGTCCCTCGGCCCGGCCATCGTCGCCAAGGCCCGCGTCAACGGCCTGAAAGTGATTGCCGTGGACGATCGCTTTGTCGATGCCAAGGGCAACTTCATGGAGGACGTACCGTACCTGGGCATGGCCGCTTTTGAAGTCGGCCAGAAGCAGGGCGCGGCGATGGCGGCTGAAGCGAAAAAACGCGGTTGGGACTGGAAGGACACTTATGCGGTGATCAACACCTTCAACGAACTCGACACCGGTAAAAAGCGTACCGACGGCTCGGTCAAATCCCTGGAAGATGCAGGCTTTCCCAAGGATCACATCCTGTTCACCGCCGCCAAGACCCTCGACGTCCCGGGCAGCATGGACGCCACCAACTCGGCTCTGGTCAAGCTGCCCAGCGGTGCGAAAAACCTGATCATTGGCGGCATGAACGACAACACGGTGCTCGGCGGCGTACGCGCTACCGAAACCGCAGGCTTTGCCGCGGCCAATGTGATCGGCATCGGCATCAATGGCACCGACGCCATCGGCGAATTGAAGAAAGCCAACAGCGGCTTCTTCGGCTCAATGCTGCCCAGCCCGCACATCGAAGGCTACAACACCGCGAAGATGATGTTCGACTGGGTCACCACCGGCAAGGAGCCACCGAAGTACACCGCCATGGATGAAGTGACGCTGATCACCCGCGAGAACTTCAAGCAGGAACTGGAAAAAATCGGCCTCTGGAACTGAGCAGTGGCCAAACCGATGAACCATTGCTGAGCCATGCTCAGTGAGCACTGAATGTGGGAGCGGGCTTGCTCGCGAAAGCGGAGTGTCAGTCACTGCGTCTGGCACTGAACCACCGCTTTCGCGAGCAAGCCCGCTCCCTCAGTTCAATCGGCGGAGAACTTGAACACGGTGTTCTGAGTGTAGGTCTGCCCAGGGTTCAACCGGGTCGATGCAAACGTTGGCTGGTTGGGTGCGTCCGGAAAGTGCTGGGTTTCCAGGGTAAACGCGCTCCAGTGCGCATACGCCTTGCCGGCCTTGCCCTTCACCGTGCCATCCAGGAAGTTGCTGGTATAGAACTGCACGCCGGGCTCGGTGGTGTAGAGCTGCAAACGTCGGCCGGAGGCGGGGTCGTGTACGTCGGCGGCGAGTTGCTTGATATCGCCTTTGGTATCCAGCGCCCAGTTGAAGTCAAACCCACCCTGTTTGGGCTCGGCGAACTTGAGCTGCGGATGGTCGTCCTTGATGTGCTGGCCGATCGGCGTGGGTTTGAGGAAATCCATCGGCGTGCCTTTGACCGGAGCCAGTTCACCGGTCGGAATCAACGTGGCATTTACCGGTGTGTAGTGGCTGGCATGCAAGGTCGCCACTTGCTTGAGGATGTCGCCATTGCCTGCGCCGGCGAGGTTGAAGTAGCTGTGGTTGGTGAGGTTCAGCACCGTCGGTTTGTCGGTGGTGGCCTTGTAGTCGATGTGCAGTTCGTTTTTATCGTTGAGGCTGTAGGTGACCTCGGTCTTCAGGTTGCCGGGGAAGCCCATTTCACCGTCCTTGGACAGGTAGCTCAGCTTCACGCCGACCGAATCCTTGCCCTTGACCGGTTCGGCTTGCCACACGTGCTTGTCGAAACCTTGAGCACCGCCGTGCAGCGAGTTGGGGCCATCGTTGAGCGGCACCTGGTAACGCTTGCCATCGAGTTCGAACGCCCCGGCGGCCAGACGGTTGCCGAAGCGGCCGATGCTCGCGCCGAAAAAGGCCGTACCGCTCTGATAGCCCTGCACGTCGTCGAAACCGAGTACCACGTCATCGACCTTGCCGTTTTTATCCGGCACTTTCAGCGACTGCAATACGCCGCCGTAAGTGATCACCGTGGCTTGCATGCCATGGCTGTTGCGCAAGATGTATTGCTCGACGGCGGTGCCGTCGTTGGTTTTGCCGAAAGGCTTGTGTTCACTGCTAAGCCCGGCGGCCTGGGCGCCACCGCTGGCAACCAGCATGGACAAGGCGAGGCCTGAAAGCAGGTGTCGAGGGTGCTTCATGGTCGAACTTCCTTTTGTTGTTTTCAGTGGAATAGTTCTACTAATGTGCGATATTTCGTCGAGTTGACAGCGAATTTATAGCCTTAAACACCAGATACGCCAAATAAAATAAGACTAATTGATCGAGGCAAGCGTTATATGAGTACTGCACACGCCGTTTATCCCGACCTGAAGGGTAAGACCGTACTGATTTCCGGAGGTGCCTCGGGCATCGGCGAATTCATGGTGCGCGCCTTCGCCGCGCAGGGCGCCAAGGTGGCCTTTGTGGACCGCGCGCAAAGCCAGGGCGAGCGGCTCACGGCGGTGTTGAGTGCCCAAGGGCATAGCGTTGAGTTCGTGTGTTGCGACATCACCGATGAAATCGCCTACAAAGCGGCGATCGCCCGTTTTGAGCAAACGCTGGGGCCGATCACCGTGCTGGTGAACAACGCGGCCAACGACGTGCGTCATACGCTGCAAGAAGTCGATTCGGACATGTTCGACAGGCTGATCGCCGTCAACCTCAAACACGCCTTTTTTGCCGCCAAGGCGGTGGTGCCGATGATGAAAAGCGCGGGCGGCGGGGCGATTATCAACCTGGGCTCGGTCGGCTGGATGATGGCGTCGGCGGGCTACCCGGTGTATGCGGCCAGCAAGGCAGCGGCCCATGGCATGACCCGAGCGCTGGCGCGGGAACTGGGCCCCAGCCGTATCCGCGTCAACACCCTGGTGCCCGGCTGGGTCATGACCGAAAAACAGCTGGCGATGTGGGTCGACGATGCGGCCAGGGAGCTGATCAGCCGCAGCCAGTGCTTGCCAGGCAGTGTGCTGCCGGAACACATCGCCAACATGGCGCTGTTTCTTGCCTCCGATGCGTCGGCGATGTGTTCGGCACAAAACTTTATTGTGGATGGGGGCTGGGTCTAGGCCAGTTATTCGATGGGGTATTTCCTGAACGCCGGATGCTGTTCCAGCTGATTGGCGTGGCGTTGCAGGTTGGGATACGCGTGGGCCTTGAGCAGCGTCGGCAGTTTTAACTGCGTGAACGACCAGGCCACGGCCGCCGTCAGCGCGGCCTGGTTCAGGCGTTCACCGCTCGCCTGGGCCAGGTGTGTTTCCAGCAGCGAATAAGCGGCCAGCAACTGCCCGGTTACGCGATCGAGCCACGGTTCATGCAGTTTTTCTGCTGGGCGCAAGTGGTGCTCGTAGACGATCTGCACGGTTTTCTCACACGCCGCCAGGGCCAGGCCGAGCACTTGCAGCTCTTTGGCGCGTGCACCGGCGTTGGGTGGCAGAAGTTTTTTGTCGGTCGGCGCCAGGGTTTCGAAGTAGTCCAGGATCAGGCTGGAATCCATCAGCACCGTTCCATCATCGAGTACCAGCGTGGGCGCCTTGACCACCGGGTTGATTGCAGAAAATTCAGCGTAGGTGCTGAACACCGAGAGCGACTCGTGTACGAAATCCACGCCGTACAGTTCAAGGGAGATTGCGACGCGACGAACGTAAGGCGAGTCCAGCATGCCGACCAGTTTCATGAAGCCTCCAAGGCTCTCAGGGTGTTTGGCTCAAGAGATTAAAGGCACCGGGCCGGCCTGCGCAATGGCCGCGCGCAGCGGCTGATAGGCGTGCACGAGTTGCTCCAGGCTGAACGCCAGGTTGCGCCCGCTCGGGTTGGGCAACACCCACACCGAGGCGCCGCCCAATAACTGCGGCTGCAGCCCCCAGGCGATCTCGCGCTGGCCGGACAACGCGCTGTAACCGACCTTGCCCAGGAACGCCACACACCGCGGTTGGCAACGACGGATCTTGTGTTCAAACGCCGTCGCCGCTTCGGTGAATTCATGTCGCGCCAATTCCCCCGCGCTCGCCGTCGGGCGCTCGACCAAGGTGGTCAAGCCGCAGTGATAGTCGAGCAGGGTGCGCGCATCCTCCGGGCGGATTTCATGCGGGGTAAAACCCGCCAGGTGCAACGTGCGCCAGAAGCGGTTGCTGCGATTGGCGAAGTGCTGGCCGAGGGCGGCAGAGCCCTTGCCCGGGTTGATGCCGCAGAACACCACATGCAGGTGGTCGGCGAGGATGTCTTCGAGGCGGATGGCTTAATCGTCCTTGGCCAGGAGCGTGCGGGCAAACTCGTCGGAGGCGATAAAATCCAGGGTCTGGCGCAGCAGCGCCGCCGCTTCACGGCCGAACGCCTGATCAAAGCGCTCGGCCATTTGCGTCGAGATGCGCTTGGCGGCCGCGTGCGTGCGCTGGCCTTGCTCGGTCAGCAGCACGCGGCGGGTGCGGCGGTCGAATTCGTCTACGCGCAGCTCTACCAGGCCATCGCGCACCAATGGCTTGAGTGTGTGGCCCAGGGCGGACAAATCCATCACCAGGGCTTGCGCCAGTTCGCCCATCTTCGGCGTGCCGGCCTTCGCGATGCGGTTGAGCACCGCGTATTGAGTGGCTTTCAACCCGCAGGGCGCATACGCCTCGTCATAAATCTGGCCCAGGCGACGGGACGTGCGGCGCACGGCACCGTTAACGCAGGCGCTGGGACTCTCGGAGCAAGGCGGGGCAGATTTCAAGGGCAGATACTCTCTGATACAAAACACGACGCGGGTGATTATGCCTGCGCGACCTGTCAGGACAAGGCCTTTCAGACCGAAGATGGCTTGCAGATGAAGACTGAGACAGCTTGAAACAAATTAGTTGCGTACACCACTAAATTAGATATCGTGGCATATGCCTCTTTGTGACCGGATGTCGTTACAAACTCCCCAGGAAACGCGTGGGGCGAGGCGGGAAAACGGCACGGCTCTGCCTGCTTGATCATCCAACCCCTGTCTGGATCACCTCCTATGCTGAGCCTCGTGCGCATCGCGTTGCGGCGCCCCTATACCTTTCTGGTATTGGCTATTTTCATCCTGATCATCGGCCCGCTGGCGGCCTGGCGAACGCCGACCGACATCTTTCCCGAAATCCGCATTCCGGTCATCGCGGTGATCTGGCAGTACACCGGCCTGCCGCCCGACCAGATGGCGGGGCGCATCACGTCGCCGTTCGAGCGCGTGCTGACCACCACGGTCAACGACATTCGCCATATCGAAGCGCAGTCGATGAATGGCTACGGCATCGTGAAGATCTTCTTCCAGCCCGGCGTCAACATCAGCACGGCCAACGCCCAGGTCACGTCGGTGTCCCAGGCGATCCTGCGGCAGCTGCCGCCCAGCACCGTGCCGCCGCTGGTGCTCAACTACAGCGCCTCCACCGTGCCCATTGTGCAACTGGCCTTGTCGGGCGCGGGTTTGAGCGAGCAGCGCCTGGGCGATATTGGCCTTAACCAGGTGCGCCTGATGCTCACCACCGTGCCCGGTGCGGCGCTGCCATACCCATTTGGCGGCAAGAGCCGCCAGGTGCAGATCGACCTTGATTCGGCGCGCATGCAGGCGCGCGGCCTGTCGGCGCAAGACGTCGCCACCGCCCTGGCCACGCAGAACCTGATCACGCCGGTGGGCACGCAGAAGATCGGCAGCTACGAATTCAACCTGCAACTGAACAACGCGCCGTCGGATTTCCATGACCTGGAAAACCTGCCGATCAAGACCGCCGACGGCACCACCGTGCTGATCCGCGATGTGGCCACCGTGCGCGACGGCAACCCGCCGCAAACCAACATCGTGCACGTGAACGGCAACCGCTCGGTGCTGCTGCCGGTGCTCAAGACCGGCTCGGCATCGACCTTGGGCGTGATCGCCGGGATCAAGGAAAAGCTCGCGGACAACAAGGCCGCCTTGCCGCCTGACCTGAACATCGACCTGATCGGCGACCAGTCACTGTTCGTGCGCTCGGCCATCAGCGGCGTGGCCCGTGAAGGCGTGATCGCGGCGGCGCTGACCAGCCTGATGATCCTGCTGTTCCTTGGCAGCTGGCGTTCGACGGTGATCATCGCCACGTCGATTCCGTTGGCGATCCTGGCCTCGATTGCCACGCTTTCGGCTCTGGGCGAAACCCTCAATATCATGACCCTCGGCGGCCTGGCGCTGGCAGTCGGCATCCTGGTGGACGACGCCACGGTGACCATCGAGAACATCAACTGGCACCTGGAGCAGGGCAAGCCGGTGGAGACGGCGATCCTCGACGGCGCGGCGCAGATCGTCACGCCGGCGTTCGTTTCGCTGCTGTGTATTTGCATCGTGTTTGTGCCGATGTTCTTCCTCGACGGCGTGGCGCGCTTCCTGTTTGTACCGATGGCTGAGGCGGTGATTTTCGCCATGATCGCCTCGTTCATCCTGTCGCGTACGCTGGTGCCGACACTCGCCAACTACCTGCTCAAGCCGCATGTGCACGGTGAGGACGGGCACGCGCCGTCGCGCAATCCGCTGGTGAATTTCCAACGTGGTTTCGAGCGGCGTTTTGAAGGCTTTCGCGAGCGCTACCACAGCGTGTTGGACAGTGCCTTGCACCATCGCCGCACGGTGGTGATCGGCCTGCTGGCGTTTGTTGCGGTGTCGTTTGCGCTGGTGCCGTTCCTGGGGCGCAACTTCTTCCCCGAGGTCGATTCCGGCTTGATCCTGCTGCACGTGCGTGCCCCGGTGGGCACACGGGTGGAAAGCAACGCGCACCTGATCGCCGACATCGAGAACGCGATCCGGCGCAAAGTCCCGGCCAATGAGCTCAAGGCGTTGGTCGACAACATCGGCCTGTCCATCAGCGGCATCAACGTGGTGTACAACAACACCGGCACCGTGGGCTCCCAGGACAGCGACATTCAGATCAGCCTCAATGAAGGCCACCGCCCGACCGCAGAATACATGCGCATATTGCGCGAAACCCTGCCACGCGAGTTCCCCAGTGCGGTGTTCTCGTTCCCGGCGTCGGACATCGTCGGGCAGATCCTTAACTTCGGCTCCTCGGCACCGATTGACCTGCAAATCACCGGCAATAACCTGGCGGGCAACTTCACGTACGCCAGCGCGTTGCTGCGGGATATTCGCCGGGTGCCGGGCGTGGTCGATGCGCGCATCCAGCAGTCGCGGCAATTGCCGACGTTCAATATCGACGTGGACCGCACCCGCGCGCAATTGGTCGGCTTGACCGAGCGTGACGTGACCAACAGCCTGGTGGTCAACCTCGCCGGTTCCAGCCAGGTTGCGCCGACCTTTTGGTTGAACCCGGCCAACGGCATTTCCTACCCGATCGTGATGCAAACCCCGCAGTACAGCCTTGAAAGCCTGGCGGCGCTGCACAACCTGCCGTTGAGTGGCGGCAGCGGGGCGGCCACCGACCAGACATTGGGCGGCCTGGCGAATATCCAGCGCAGCCACAGTAATTCGGTATTCACCCAATCGGATATCCAGCCAGTGGTCGAAGTGCTGACCGCGATTCAGGACCGCGACCTCGGTGGCGTTGCCGCCGATATCCAAAAAATCATCGCCGCCCACGCCGGTGAAGTACCGACCGGCTCCAAGGTCATCCTGCAAGGCCAGGTACAGACCATGAGCGCGGCGTTCAGTGGCTTGCTGTTCGGCCTGCTCGGCGCGGTGGTGCTGATCTACTTGCTGATCGTGGTCAACTTTCAGTCCTGGGCCGACCCGTTTGTGATCATCACCGCGTTGCCGGCGGCGCTGGCGGGCATCGTGTGGATGCCGTTTATCACGCACACGCCGCTGTCGGTGCCGGCGCTGACCGGGGCGATCATGTGCATGGGCGTGGCCACTGCCAACGCCATTTTGGTGGTGAGCTTCTGTCGCGAACGCCTGGCGGTGCACGGCGATGCGGTGCAGGCCGCGCTCGAAGCCGGCTTCACCCGGCTGCGGCCGGTGTTGATGACGGCCATTTCGATGATCATCGGCATGGCGCCCATGGCCTTGGGCCTGGGCGAGGGCGGCGAGCAGAACGCGCCACTGGGCCGCGCGGTGATCGGCGGCCTGGCGTTTGCCACCGTCGCCACGTTGATTCTGGTTCCGTTGATTTTCAGTCTTGTCCACGGGCGTCGCCAGCACGCCACGCGTGCGACCACCGTTACCCAAGGGGTTTGACATGTCCGTTTCCGTTTCTAAATCCAAGTCTTCCCGTGGCCTGCTGTGGCTGATCGTGGGCGCGGCAGTGGTGGTTGTCATCGTTGGTGTCGGCATCGGCGTGCGCGCCGGTGAATCGCGCGACCTCAAGACCTGGACCGACGCCCAGGCGCTGCCCAGCGTCAACCTGATCAAGCCGGTGGTGCAGGCCCAGGGCCCGGTGCTCAACCTGCCGGGGCGGATGGAGGCGTACTCACGCGCGTCGATTTTCGCCCGGGTCAACGGCTACCTGAAATCCTGGAATGTCGACATCGGCACCCGCGTCAAAGCCGGGCAAGTGCTAGCTGAAATCGACACCCCGGAACTCGACCAGCAACTGCTGCAGGCCCGTGCCACGTTGGCCTCGGCCCAAGCCGATGAGCACCTCGCCGAAACCACCGCCAAACGTTGGCAGGCCATGCTGGCGAACGACTCGGTGTCGCGCCAGGACGTGGATGAACGCACCGGCGACCTGACCGCCAAGCAAGCCAAAGTGGCGGCGGCCAAGGCCAATGTCGACCAGCTGGTCGCAACCAAGGGCTTCCAGCATCTGGTTGCGCCGTTTGCCGGTGTGGTCACCGCGCGCAGCACTGACGTAGGCGCGTTGATCAGCGCGGGCGGGACCGCCGGCAAAGAGCTGTTTGCGGTGGCCGATGTCAGCCGTCTGCGCGTGTATGTGCAGGTGCCGCAAACCTTCTCGCCACAGATTCGCGAAGGCACCACCGCGCGCCTCAGCGTGCCGGAGTACCGCGGCGAAACCTTCACCGGCAAAGTGATTGCCACCGCCGACGCGGTCAACGCCGCCTCCGGCAGCACGCTCGTGCAATTGCTGGTGGACAACCCCGGTGGCCGCTTGCTGCCCGGCGGCTACACCAGCGTGCAGTTTGACCTGCCGGTGCAGGCCGACGTCATCCGCGTGCCGTCCAGCGCCTTGGTGTTCGATGACAAGGGCATGCGCGTCGCGACCCTGGACGCCAACAACCATGTGCACTTCAAGACCGTCAGCATCGCTCGCGACTTTGGTGACAGCGTCGAAATCGCCAGCGGCCTGCAAGCCGCCGACCGCGTGATCGACACGCCGCCCGATGGCCTGGCTGATGATGATTCGGTGCAGCTGGCGGTCGCTGCCACTGAGGTCAAACCCCATGGCTAAGCGCAATGTGCTGGGCTTGATCGCCACGTTGAGCCTGGGCGCCTGCTCGTTGGCGCCACCGCTGAACGTGCCGCAAACACCGATGGCCGCGCAGTTTCACACCCAAGGGCCCTGGACGGTCGGCACGCCGAACGATCAGGCCAACCGGGATGGCTGGTGGCGCGTGTACAACGACCCGCAGCTGGATGCGATGCAGCAGCAGTTGTTGAAAAACAACGCCGACCTGAGCGCCGCGCTCGCGCATTACCAGCAATCTCAAGGGTTCCTGGCCCAGGACCGTTCGGGGCTGTTCCCGAAGATCTCGGCCATTGGCAACGGCCAGCGCATTCGCCAGTCAGACACCAAGCCGTTGCGCTCGGCCACTTCACCGGATGTCTACAACTCCGCGACCCTGGGCCTGGAAGTCGACTATGAAGTCGACCTGTGGGGCCGCGTGCGCGACACCGTGGCCGCCGGCACCAGCGACTCGGATGCGGCCAGGGCAGACCTGGCGTCGGTACGCCTGAGCCTGCAGGCGCAACTGGCCGACAGCTACATCCGCCTGCGCGGCATCGACTGGCAGAACCAGTTGCTGGGGCAGACGCGCGACGCTTACGCCAAGGCCCTTGGCCTGACCGAAGGTTTGCATGGCGGCGGTATCGTCTCCGGCCTGGATGTGGCGCGGGCGCGTACGCAGTTGTCGACGGTTAAATCACAGCTCAGCCAGAGCCAGGTGCAACGGGCGCTGCTGGAGCATTCGATAGCGGCGATGCTCGGTGAGTCGGCTTCCACTTTTAGCGTCGCCGTGAACGTGGCACCAATTGCCTTGCCGAATGTGCCGACCGGCGTGCCTTCCAGCCTGTTGCAGCGCCGGCCGGATATTGCGTCTGCCGAGCGTCGTATCGCTGCGGCCAATGCGCGGATTGGCGTCGCCAAGGCGGCGTGGTTCCCGCAGATCACGCTGAGCGCCCAAGGCGGTTATCAGAGTGACGAGTTTGCCCGCTTGCTCAGCGCGCCCAACCTGTTCTGGGCCATCGGCCCATCACTGGTGGGCACCCTGTTTGACGGCGGCGCGCGCCAGGCCCAGGTGGACATCGCCAGGGCCGCCACCGATGAAGCGGCGGCCAAATACCGTGGCGTGGTGTTGAGTGCGTTCGAGCAGGTGGAGGACAACCTGTCGCAAATCGCCGGCCTGGGCACGGCCCTGGATGATCAGCGTGATGCGGCGGCTGCAGCGCAATACGCCGAAGACCTGTCCACCTCACGTTATCGCCAGGGCGCCGTGGCATACCTGGATGTGGTGACGGCGCAAGTGGTGGCGCTGGAAGCCAAGCGCGGCGTGTTGCAATTGCAAACTCAGCAATTGAGCGCCAATGTGGGCCTGATCAAGGCGCTGGGCGGCGGATGGAACGTGGCTCAATTGGCTGCGTCGACCCCTGATGAAACCAAGGAGAAGTGAGCATGACCGAGTATGTACCCCCGAAAGTCTGGACCTGGGACACTGAAAGCGGCGGCACCTTTGCCAGTATCAACCGGCCTATCGCCGGTGCGACCCACGAGCAGGAATTGCCGGTTGGCAAGCACCCGTTGCAGCTGTATTCGCTGGCCACGCCCAATGGCCAGAAGGTCACGATCCTGCTGGAAGAGCTGTTGGCCCTGGGGCATGCCGGCGCGGAATACGACGCCTGGCTGATCAAGATCGGTGACGGTGATCAGTTTGGCAGCGGGTTTGTGGCGGTGAACCCGAATTCGAAGATCCCGGCGTTGCTGGACCGCAGTGGGGATACGCCGATTCGGGTGTTCGAATCGGGGGCGATATTGCAGTACCTGGCGCAGAAGTTTGGGGCGTTCTTTCCCGCTGAGCCGGCGGCGCGTGCGGAGTGTTTGTCGTGGTTGTTCTGGCAGATGGGCAGTGCGCCGTACCTGGGCGGCGGGTTTGGGCATTTTTATGCGTATGCGCCGAGCAAGATGGAGTACCCGATCAATCGGTTTGCCATGGAGACCAAACGCCAGCTGGATGTGCTGGATCAGCGGTTGGCAGTGAGTGAGTACATTGCCGGGGATGAGTACACCATTGCGGATATTGCGATCTGGCCTTGGTATGGCGGGTTGGTCAAAGGCCGGTTGTATGGAGAGTCGGCGCAGTTTTTGTCGGTGCATGAGTACAAGCATGTGCTGCGTTGGGCGAACGCGATTGAGGCGCGGCCGGCGGTGCAGCGGGGGCGCAGGGTGAATCGGGTTTCTGGGGAGGTTTCGGAGCAGCTGCGTGAGCGGCATGATGCGAGTGATTTGGACTGACTTTTTTTGGGTGGGGGAGTACATATCCGTTGCTGCGGTCACGGCGGCTGGCGGTTCCGCTCTTACAGCGGGTCACTTTTGGCAAACGCCCGGAATGCCGGCCCAGCCAAAAGTAACCAAAAGGTCTTTGCCCCACCACTCGGTGCCTCGCCTAGGCTCGGCATGCCCTCACTTCGGTTTGAATCCGTGGGCCGCCGCGACGGGCCATCCATGGCCCAACGCGGCTAACCCGGCGTCCTGCCGGGTTACCCACGGATTCAAGCCTGCGTTCGGCCAGCGTGGTTGACGGGGCCTGTC
>NZ_JAFCUU010000010.1:0-234866 GCF_049896685.1 Pseudomonas sp. TWRC1-2
TCGATGAACTGAAGCAACTCGCTGTCGAATCTCGCGTAACTCTTTGTTTACCAAGGAGTTTTCCGTTTCGACTGCGCCGGAAGTGGGGCGAATTATAGACTTCCAGAATCTGCCGTCAAGCACTAATTACGCTTTTGGTGCAGAAACTGGTTTTTTCGCGATAAGGCGGGGAATCCGGCGCATGACAGGCGGAATACGCAGGGCCAAAAGCAGCGCACCTATAGATGCATATACTGCCCACTCCTTCAGATCGGCCCGCACAATCCACAACATATGCAGCAAACCAAGCCCAAGGATCACATACACCAAGCGATGCAGCTTCTTCCAACGACTGCCAAGTCGACGCTGGCTATAGCGATTGGAGGTCACTGCCAGCATCAATAAGCAGAGGAAACCCAACGCGCCCACAATAATGTAGGGCCGCTTACGCAGCTCCACCCCGAATTGCGACCAATCGAGTCCCAGGATAAAGACGCAGTAAGCCGCCAGGTGCAAAACCACATACGCAAAACACCAGAGACCCAGCTGCCGGCGGACAGCAATCCACCCCGCCCACCCACTGAGCTTCTGCAATGGCGTCATGCTCAGCGTGATCAGCAACAGAACCAAGGTCCCAAGCCCCAACCGATCCATCAGCACTTTGCCTGGATCAGGCCCGAGCACAGAACTCCATGCCTCGTACAACCAGAAAAATGGCCATATCGCCGCGGCTATAAAGACGCCTATGCGCCAGATCGGATAACGCATCAGTAATTCTTCCGCAGATCGAGGTCCGTATAAAGAGAAGCGACCTCATCCGAGTAGCCATTGAACATCTGCGTCTCGCGCACGTTCGGGCTGAACAAGCCGCTGGGCAGGCGACGTTCTCGCGCCTGAGTCCAACGAGGATGGTCGACCGTAGGATTCACGTTCGCGTAGAACCCATACTCATCGGCCGCGATGCTCTGCCAGGTCGTCTTGGGTTGTTCGCTTACAAGACTGATCCGCACAATGGACTTCACACTCTTGAAGCCATACTTCCACGGCACCACCAGACGCAGTGGCGCGCCGTTCTGGTTAGGCAGTTCACGCCCGTACATGCCAACGGCAAGGATAGCCAATGGGTTCATGGCCTCGTCCAGGCGCACCCCTTCTACATATGGCCAGTCGATCAAGCCGAAACTTGAGCGCTGCCCCGGCATGCTTTTGGGGTCCTGGAGCGTTTCAAAACGGATGTACTTGGCTTTGGAGGTCGGCTCCACTTGCTTGAGCAAGGCGGAAAGGGGGAAACCCATCCACGGAATCACCATCGACCACGCCTCGACGCAGCGCAAACGGTAGATGCGCTCTTCCAACTGATAAGGCTTCATAAAGTCTTCCAAGGCATAACGCCCCGGCTTACCGACCTCTCCATCAATCACCACACTCCAGGGCTCGGTCTTGAGTGAACCCGCGTTCTTCGCCGGGTCCCCCTTGTCAGTACCGAATTCATAGAAGTTGTTGTAGTGGGTTGCGTCCTTGAACGGCGTGATGGCTTCGTCCTTTACCGTAACAGCCTGCCACTGGGTGCCTGGCAGCTTCTGGGCAAACCAACTCGGGGCATTGCCCGGCTCGACGTCGGCATAACGCGCTGCATCGTCAGCACTGGCCCAGCGCGGCAAAGTACTGGCAGCGACGCCAGCAAGCGCACCACCGAGCAAGCTGCGGCGAGATGAATAGAAGGATTCAGGCGTGACATCCGATTCGTGACAATCGGACGCTTTGGGGATCTTGATTAACATGGCAACTCCGCAGCATTGGAGGACTGATGCACCAATAGACTGCGGAGTATGGCGGACATTACATTAAGACAATGTTTTGTCGCGGCGCAGATGCAGCAAGTACTGAATCGGCCCCGAAGCAGCGTAGACCAGGAACGCCAGCAGCAGGATACGCGGCGGGTCGCTGAACACTACAGCGAACACCAGCACCACCACCAGGATCGCCACGAAAGGCACGCGCCCCTTGAGGTCGAACTCCTTGAAACTGTTGTACTTGATGTTGCTGACCATCAGCATGCCAGCCGCAGCCACCATCAAGGCCACCAGGAACGACATTTTCGAGCCCTGGATTCCATAGTCACTGAATGCCCAGACAATACCCGCCACCACGCCCGCCGCCGCCGGGCTGGCAAGGCCGATGAAGTAACGCTTGTCAGCGGTACCCACCTGGGTATTGAAGCGCGCCAGACGCAAAGCGGCGCCGGCGACATAGATGAAGGCGACCATCCAGCCGACCTTGCCCATATCCCCCAGCGCCCAGGCAAACGCCAGCAGCGCCGGTGCGACCCCGAAAGCGACCATGTCCGACAGCGAGTCGTACTCGGCGCCAAAGGCACTTTGCGTGTTGGTCATGCGCGCCACACGGCCATCAAGGCCATCAAGCACCATGGCCACGAAGATTGCGATGGCGGCAAAACCGAAATACTTGCTGGCACTCACCGCATCACCCGCCGCCAGCGCACTTTGGGCGCTCATGGAGTTGATGATGGAATAGAAGCCGGCAAACAGGTTCGCGGTGGTGAACAGGTTAGGCAGAAGATAGATGCCACGATGCCGGACCTTGCGACCTTCCGCGTCATGCCCTTCTTCGACATGCTCATCGATCGGCAGCAGGCTTTCGGCGTCAGAGGCCTGGTGTGGCTCTTCGGGACGTTCGCTCATGGATTTTACCTTGCAACGGTGTGAAAAAAATTCGACAGAAACTTGCGGCGAGTGTTCGCCCGCAAACGATGCAGCTTTATACCAGAACCAGCCCCTCAAACGAAAAAACGCGGCCTAAGCCGCGTTTTCTGTTGATGCGTACGACTTAGTTTTTGGCTTTGTCGACGATCTTGTTGGCACCGATCCACGGCATCATGGATCGCAGTTGCTCGCCGATGACTTCGATACCGTGAGCGGCATTGTTACGACGCTTGGCGGTCATCGAAGGGTAGCCGGTTGCGCCTTCGCTGATGAACATTTTGGCGTATTCGCCGTCCTGAATACGTTTCAGAGCGTTGCGCATGGCCTGACGGGACTCGGCGTTGATCACTTCCGGGCCAGTCACGTACTCGCCGTATTCGGCGTTGTTGGAGATCGAGTAGTTCATGTTGGCGATACCGCCTTCGTACATGAGGTCAACGATCAGCTTCAGTTCGTGCAGGCATTCGAAGTAGGCCATCTCTGGCGCGTAGCCAGCTTCAACCAATGTTTCGAAACCAGCTTTGACCAGCTCAACGGTACCGCCGCACAGAACGGCTTGCTCGCCGAACAGGTCGGTTTCAGTCTCGTCCTTGAAGGTGGTTTCGATGATGCCGGTACGACCGCCACCCACGCCAGCTGCGTAGGACAGTGCAACGTTTTTGGCGTTGCCCGAGGCGTCCTGGTAGATCGCGATCAGGTCAGGGATACCGCCGCCTTTGACGAACTCGGAACGCACGGTGTGGCCCGGGGCTTTCGGCGCGATCATGATCACGTCGAGGTCAGCGCGCGGAACAACCTGGTTGTAGTGAATCGCGAAACCGTGGGAGAAGGCCAGGGTGGCGCCCTTCTTGATGTTCGGCTCGATTTCATTCTTGTACAGCGCGGACTGGAACTCGTCCGGGGTCAGAATCATGACCAGGTCAGCAGCAGCAACGGCGGAAGCAACGTCGGTCACTTTCAGGCCATGGGCTTCAGCCTTGGCAACAGTGGCCGAACCTTTGCGCAGGCCGACAGTGACGTCAACGCCGGAATCTTTCAGGTTGCACGCTTGGGCGTGGCCCTGGGAACCGTAGCCGATGATGGCGACTTTCTTGCCCTGGATGATCGACAGGTCACAATCTTTATCGTAATAAACTTTCATGAGGTTCCTCTATATATCCAGGCCGTAAGGCCATTCGCTAATTTGGGTTAGATGCTGAGTACTTTGTCGCCACGGGCAATCCCGGTGACACCACTGCGTACGGTTTCCAGAATCGAGGCCGTCCCGATCGACTGGATGAAACTGTCCAACTTGTCGCTTGTACCGGTCAGTTGAACGGTATAAACGCTGGCGCTCACATCGACGATCTGCCCGCGATAAATGTCAGTAGTCCGTTTAATCTCGGCACGCTGGGCACCCGTAGCCTTGACCTTAACCAACATCAGCTCACGCTCAATGTGGGCACTTTCCGAAAGATCGACCAGCTTGACCACTTCGATCAACTTGTTGAGGTTCTTGGTGATCTGTTCGATCACCTCATCGTGGCCCACGGTGGTCAACGTCAGGCGCGACAGGGTCGGGTCTTCGGTCGGCGCCACGGTCAGGCTTTCGATGTTGTAGTTGCGTTGCGAAAACAGGCCGACAACACGAGACAGAGCGCCGGGTTCGTTCTCCAGAAGCAGGGAGATAATGTGCCGCATGATTAAGTACGCTCCGTCTTGTTCAGCCACATGTCGCGCATAGAGCCGTCTTTGATCTGCATCGGGTAGACGTGCTCGCTGGTATCCACTTGAATATCGAGGAACACCAGGCGGTCCTTCATGGCGAACGCCTCTTCCATCTTCGGCTTCAGATCTTTCAAATCGGTGATGCGAATGCCGACGTGGCCATAGGCTTCGACCAATTTTACGAAATCTGGCAGCGATTCCATGTAGGAATGGGAGTGACGGCTGCCGTAGCTCATGTCCTGCCACTGACGAACCATGCCCAGTACGCCGTTGTTCAGGCAGACGATCTTCACCGGAAGGCCGTACTGCAAGCACGTCGACAACTCCTGAATGTTCATCTGGATGCTGCCCTCACCGGTGACGCACGCGACGTCGGTGTCGGGGAAGCTCAGCTTCACACCCATGGCCGCAGGAAAACCAAAGCCCATCGTGCCCAGGCCACCGGAGTTGATCCAGCGGTTAGGCTTGTCGAACTTGTAGTACTGCGCGGCGAACATTTGGTGCTGGCCCACATCGGAGGTTACAAAAGCATCGCCCTTGGTCACTTCGCACAGGGTTTCGATCACGGTTTGTGGCTTGATAACGCTGCCGTCGCCTTTGTCGTAAGGGAACAGGCCGCGGTCACCGCGCCATTCATCGATCTGCTTCCACCAGCTGGCAACGGATTCCTTGTTCGGCGTTTCGCCGATGTCCTTGAGCGCGGCAACCATCTCGGTCAACACACTTTCTACCGGACCCACGATCGGCACATCGGCCTTGATGGTCTTGGAGATGGACGCCGGGTCGATGTCGATATGGATGATCTTGGCATTCGGGCAGAACTTGCTCGCGCCGTTGATCACACGGTCATCAAAACGCGCGCCCACTGCCAGGATCACGTCGGCGTGGTGCATGGCCAGGTTGGCGGTGTAGCTGCCGTGCATGCCGAGCATGCCGACGAACTGACGGTCCGTGCCCGGGAATGCGCCGAGGCCCATCAACGTGTTGGTGACTGGCAAATTAAGCAGCTTGGCCAGCTCGGTCAGTGGAGCAGAACCGCCACCCAGGATCACGCCACCGCCCGAGTACAGCACCGGGCGCTTGGCCGCCAGAAGCATTTCTGCCGCCTTGCGGATTTGCCCCGAGTGCCCACGAACAGCCGGGCTGTAGGAACGCAGCTTGGCTTTCTTCGGGAAGATGTATTCGAACTTTTCAGCCGGGTTGGTCATGTCTTTCGGGATATCGACCACAACAGGGCCCGGGCGACCGGACTGTGCGAGGTAGAACGCCTTTTTCATGACTTCCGGGATTTCCGAGGCATGCTTGATCATGAAGCTGTGTTTCACGATCGGCCGGGAGATACCGATCATGTCGGTTTCCTGGAATGCATCGGTACCCACCATGGTGCTTGCGACCTGGCCGGAAATAATCACCATCGGAATAGAGTCCATATACGCAGTCGCGATGCCGGTAATGGCATTCGTTGCGCCTGGGCCGGACGTCACCAGTACCACACCGGCTTTACCGGTGGCACGGGCGTAACCGTCAGCCATATGGGTCGCGGCCTGTTCGTGGCGAACCAGGATGTGGGTAACAGCCGGTTCCTTGAACAGTGCGTCGTAAACATGCAGCAGAGCACCACCTGGGTACCCGTAGATATAGTCGACGCCTTCGTCACGCAAAAAGCGGACGAGCATCTCACCGCCAGATAAAAGCTCCACGTTGTTCACCTCTAAAACGCCAGAATACCGTCCGTTAAAAACCGACGGGTCTTAATAGGTTTACTTCTCAACAGAGCATGAGCGACGGTGGTCGCCGACTACGTCAGCACTGACTGAGCAAGTATTGGGATCGTCCCAAGTGTTGCGGGCTTTTCCCACCCAGCGCGAGGTAACGCGTTGCGGGTGTTACAGGTCGGCGCGGATATGCGCCTCATGATCTGCTGAGCGGGTCTGCTTCTGGCAGTCCCGATACAGCGGACTTTGGATTCTTCTGTTTCAGCCCCTTCAAGTCAAGCAATAATTGCGCTTTTTTCCAACTAAGCGCATGAGAACGTAGATTAAAGGGGTTTGAGGAGGGATAAAACTCGCCTGAATGTCGTCAAGCGGTAGAAATGTGCGCAAGACTGCCGGAAAACCCGGCAGTCAGGCAATTAACGAGCGTCGACGATCAATTGGTCGAACTTTTTCAGCGCGTTACGCAAACCGAGGCTCTCACGCGGGCGATCGGCGTAAACCATCTCCGCCATCTCCAGAATCCCCGACGCATTAGGCAACGGCAGATCCTGCTCGAGGATCTGCTTCATGCGCACCAGGAAGATCCATTGCAGCCACTGATGAAAATCCAGGGTATCAACCGAAAAAGGCTCGACACTGCTGAGCGCCTCTGCGCTGGGGGACACCTCGTCCCACCAGCCCTGCACGCGCAATTCGCGCTCGATCAGCAATAACTGCTCGGCAATCGCGGGAAAACGTGCATCCATCAGAGGCTGACCTTGGCTTTCTGGCGAGCCTGCGCAGCACCGGCAGCATCGCCTTGGGCAGCACGCGCGTCACCAATCAGGGCCCACAGGTTGGCTTGCAGATCGGGACGACCATTGGCCAGGCTCAGGCCGCGACGGGCGAACTGTTCGGCTTGCGGCGCATCACCTTGAGCCATACGCACCTGGGCCAGGCGATACAACACTTGCGGCTCGCGAGGTGCCACGCGCTGGGCACGCTCAAGGCTGGACGAAGCGCCGTTCAAATCACCACCGGCCTGCTGTTGCTGGGCGGTGGTCAACAGCGACAGCACTGGTCCGTCCAGTTGCTCATCAGCCGACAGGCCGCCCGCGTTCGACGACGACGGAATACCGCTCGGCGTCGACGGCATGTTGTAGGTGCCCTGGTTAACCGGCGCCGTCTGGATCGGCGTGGAATCAACCGGCCCCGACGTGCTTGGGCCTGGGGTCCACGGCTCGGCGCTGATCGGCGCCGACGTTGCAGCACCACCGCCCGGCACCATCACTACCACACCCGAATCCTGCGGCATGGCCTGCGGTGTGGCTTGGGCCGGACGCTTGACCACGGTCTGACGGAAGCCGCCGTTGGCCGAAATGCGATCGTTATTGGAAACGGTGGTACTCGAATCCACCACGGGAATCGAACCGCGCTGCACGCTGGAGCAACCGCTGAGCACTGCCAGAGCTGTAATAGCTGGAATCAACCACTTGTTCACGTGAAACCCTCTTTGCTTAGTTCATCCAGCCCTTGACCCAATCCATCACCGATTCCGCGTCAGCAGGGGCACTGCCACCGCATGCGGCGCCGGGTGGTGGCTCGCTGCCGCGAATATACGGCATCTGCACCGCGCCCGGACAGTTGGCATCGGAGCCCTGCCCCGTGTGCGGATCAATCCAGGCCTGCACGATGTTGTCCGGTTGCGGCATGTTCAGCGGCAGCGGGTCGGCCTTGCGCATGAAGCTGGTCCAGACCTGCAGCGCACCGGTGGCACCGGTGAACGGCGTCTTGCCATTGTCGTCACGCCCCAGCCAAACCACGGCCAGCACGTCCTGGCCGAAGCCTGCGAACCAGCTGTCACGCGAATCGTTACTGGTACCGGTCTTGCCCGCCAGCGTCAGGTTCGACGGCAGCACGCTGTAAACCGAGCGCCCGGTGCCTTCGCGCATTACGCGCTGCATGGCGTTCTGGATCAGGTAAATGGAGCCTGCATCAAAGCGCTGCTGAATCTGGAAAGGATAGCGCTTGAGCGGCTCGCCCTCGGCAGTCAGCACGCTGCGGATACCGCGCATCGGGGTATTGAAGCCGCCGTTGGCGAGGGTCTGGTACATCGTGGCCACTTCCATCGGGGTCATGGCGCCAGCGCCCAACAGCATCGAGGGGAACGACGGGAACTCACGGTTGATGCCCAGGCGACCCAGGGTTTTCAACACATTCGGCACCCCGACTTCCAGCCCGAGGCGTGAGGTGGAGATGTTGTAGGAATGCGCCAGCCCCTGATACAGGAACACCGTGCCGTGAGAGCGGCGATCGAAGTTCTGCGGCGTCCACACTTGGCCATCGGCACCTTTGACCGACAACGGGTCATCTGAGAGCCAACTGGTCAGGGTGTATTTGCTCGGTTTTTCCAGGGCCGTCAGGTAGACCGCAGGCTTGACCAGCGAGCCGATTGGCCGCACGGCATCCAGCGCGCGGTTGAAACCGGCAAAACTGGCCTGGCGACTGCCGATCATCGCCTGGACTTCACCGGTTTCCGGGTTGGTCACCACCATGGCCGCCTCGACTTCATCGGCGCCCTTGCGGCCGGTCAAGCGTTTGAAGGTGTCGTTGACCGACGCTTCGGCTTTCATCTGCAAAATCGGGTCGAAACTGGTGAAGATCCGCAGGCCTTCCTCGGTCAAGTCTTCGTCACGGTAATCTTCGCGCAACTGACGTTTGACCAGGTCGATAAAGCCTGGGAAGGAGCTGTCGGCCAGCTTGCCGCGAGTGGTTACACCCAGTGGCATTTTTTTCGCGGCCGCGACTTGTTCAGCGGTAGCCACGCCCTGCTGCTCGAGTACGTCCAGCACCAGGTTACGACGTTCAAGCGCACGCTCCGGGTTGCGACGCGGGTTGTAATAGGACGGTCCCTTGACCATGCCCACCAGCAACGCGACCTGATGCAGCTTCAACTCGGACAACGGCTGACCGAAGAAGAACTGGCTGGCCAAGCCAAAGCCGTGAACGGCGCGCTGGCCATCCTGGCCGACGAATACTTCGTTGAGGTAAGCCTCGAGGATTTCCTGCTTGCTGTAATGCAGCTCCAGCAGCATCGCCATCATGGCTTCGGTGAGCTTGCGGGTCAGGCTGCGCTCGTTGGTCAGGTAGAAGTTCTTGACCAATTGTTGCGTCAGCGTACTGCCACCCTGCGTCATCTTGCCGCCAGAGGTGTTGACCCAGATGGCGCGGGCAATCGACTTGGGCGAGACGCCCCAGTGGCTGTAGAAGTCGCGGTCTTCGACGGCAACCAGTGTTTCAAGCAGATACGGCGGCACCTGATCGAGCTTGATCAGGATGCGATCTTCCAGGTTCTTGGGGTAAATGCCGCCGATCAGCAGCGGCTCCAGGCGCACCACGGGCAACTTCGAACCATTGAGCGACGACAGCTCGGCGACGTAATCGCCAGAGAAGCGCACGCGCACCGGTTGGGCTTTTTCCAGGCCTTCATAGAACTGGAAGCCGCGGGTATTCAAGTCGACGGTATTGCCGCTGACGGCCGCGGCGCCAGGGCCATTGCTCACGGCTTCGCGGCGGTAACCCAAGGCGTCGAGCTCGGTGAGAAAGTCATCCTTGCTCAGCTTCTGGCCGGTGAACAGTTCCAGCGGGCGTGCGTACACCTTGGCCGGAATGGTCCAGCGCTTGCCGGAGAACTTCTCCTGGACCACAGCATCGAGGTACACCGCGAAGCCGGCGAGCACCACAAGGCCTACCAGGCTGAGCTTGAGCGCCCAGCCCAGCCACGGACGCAGGCCGCGGGAAGGAGGTTTTTTACGGGAACGGGGAGATCGGGTTCGAGTCATGGCGGCGGATTATACGCACTTTATTGATGATCAACATGAGCCGGACAGCGGTTTGCACGACCGGCTGTAACAGCCATAATGCCCGCCATGATTTCCCCCAGACTTTGAAGGATCGCCCGTGAGCCAGTCCCTGATCGCTGCCCTGCAAAACCCGGCTTTGTATCCCCATCCGGTTGAAGCGTTTCAAGTTATCGAGACCCATATTTCCTGGGTCATTCTGACTGGCCCCTTCGCTTACAAACTGAAGAAGCCGATGAACTTCGGCTTTCTGGATTTCACCCAACTGGACGACCGGGGGCACTTCTGCAACGAAGAACTACGCCTCAACCAGCGCCTGACCGAAGATTTGTATCTTGAAGTGTTGCCAATTACCGGCACCGCTGAGGCTCCGCAACTGGGCGGCGATGGCCCGGTAATCGAGTACGCGCTGAAAATGCGCCAGTTCCCGCAAAGCCAACTGCTGAGCACTTTGCAGGCCAACGGCGAACTGACCAGCGCGCACATCGATGAAATGGCCAAGCAGATTGCGCATTTCCACCTCACCGCACCAAAGGTTCCACAGGCGCACCCGGCCGGCACCCCGGACGAGGTGATGGCGCCGGTGCGCCAGAACTTCGATCAGATTCGCCCTTTCCTCAGCGACAAGGCCGACCTGGCCCAGCTGGAAGCTCTGCAGGCCTGGGCCGAAAGCAGCTTCGAGCGCCTCAAGCCTTTGCTGGCTCAGCGCAAGCTCGAGGGTTTCACGCGTGAATGTCACGGCGATATCCACTTGGGCAATGCGACGATGATCGACGGCCAAGTCGTCATCTTCGACTGCATCGAGTTCAACGAGCCGTTCCGCTTCACCGATGTGTACGCCGACACCGGCTTCCTGGCGATGGACCTGGAAGACCGTGGCCTCAAATCCCTGGCACGTCGCTTTATCAGCCAATACCTGGAACTGACCGGCGATTACCAAGGCCTGGAAGTGCTGAACTTCTATAAAGCTTACCGGGCGCTGGTACGCGCCAAGGTTGCACTGTTCAGCATGCCGAGCGAGGCAAGCCCGGTGCAGCGCGCCACTACCCTGCGCCAGTACCGCAACTACGCCAACCTGGCCGAAAGCTACAGCACTATTCCTTCGCGCTTTCTGGCAATTACCCACGGCGTATCGGCAGTCGGCAAGAGCCACGTTGCCATGCGTCTGGTGGAAGCCTTGGGCGCCGTGCGCCTGCGCTCGGATGTGGAACGCAAACGCCTGTTTGGCGAACAGCACGTGGAAAACACACCACAGGCCGGCATCTATGCCGCCGACGCCAGCGCAGCAACCTATGCTCGCCTGAATGAAATCGCCGATATCGTCTTGCGCGCCGGCTACCCGGTCGTACTGGATGCCACCTTCCTCAAACGTGAACAGCGCGACGCCGCCGCGAAGATTGCCGAGGCCACCGGCGCGCCATTCCTGATCCTGGATTGCAACGCACCGCAAGCCGTTATCGCCAGCTGGTTGGCACAACGTCAGGCGGATAAGAACGACCCTTCCGACGCGACGCTGACCATCATTGAAGAGCAGCAGGCCAACCGAGACCCGCTGACGGCTGAAGAATTGCTGCTCAGCAAGCGTGTAGAGACCAATGAAAGCGGAACCCTGGATGCTCTGGTGGCGCATATTCGCCAACGCCTGCCAGGCCTGTAAGAAATATTTCTTGGTCGTGTCACCGATCTACGGTGCACGACCGAGCAATAGTGGCACTATAATGGCGTCATAATTCCAACAGGAGTCGCCGTCATGAGTCAGCCCAAGCTTCTTGATACTCCGCTCTACGCGCTCCTGCACAAGGACGACATTCGAGGCTTCAACCAGGAACGGCCTAAAGACGGCAGCATCGACATGCGTGGCGGTGACTTTCGTGGGCTGGACCTGCGCGACCTGGACGCCACAGGTGTAGATTTCACCGATGCGTATTTCCGTTCTGCCGATCTGCGTGGCCTGGATCTACGCGACTGCTCACTGGAAGGCGCCAGCCTGGCGCATGCACAAATTTCCGGCACCTACTTTCCACCTGAACTGACCGCCGACGAGATCCTCATGTCGGTTAATTTCGGTACTCGCCTGCGCTATCGCACCAAGTGACGCCATATGCCCGCCCCCGGCTACGCATCAAGTGCCGGGTGGTTCGCCGTGCCTCTGCTTAAAACTTCCTGAGCATTCTTATAAGCGTTTCAGCCGTTCCTGACCAAAGAACTACGCTTTTCCTACTGAGCGCTACACTCCTTTTCAGGCTTGCCTGGTCACGATACCCACCGAACCATTCGGCCGTCGCAAGGAGGCTTGATGAACGATGAGCTGCAACACCTGAAAAACCTTGGCAAGACGTCGGCGCAGTGGCTGCATGCGGTGGGCATCCACAGCGCCTCCGACTTGCGCCGTCTGGGAGCGGTCGATGCCTACCGGGCAGTGCGAACTCGCGGTTTCCGGGCGTCGAAGGTATTGCTGTACGCCATTGAAGGCGCATTGATGGATGTGCACTGGAACGACATTCCCGCGGAGCGAAAGGAAGCGCTGAACCGCCAGCTGGATGCGATTTCGGCACGTCAGAAGAATTAGCTCAGCGATAAAACTCAACGTTTACAGGCATTACGAACGCCTGTTTGAGAAAATCCACAGGTCGAGCAAAAACAAATGTTGACTCTCAAATGAGAATCGTTATGATTATCACAACTGGTCGCGAGATCAGCCGATAACTGAAAGACCATTGGTTCGGACTCTCAGATTATCTCCTCATCAGGCTAATCACGGTTATTTGACCCGGCTCTTGCCGGGTCTTTTTTTGCCTGTAAAACGCCTATAAAACCGTGAGGCTCAGCGCGCGATAATCAACGGATGCCCACGCTCCGGGTGCGGCTGCACCAACACATCCAGCCCAAACACAGCTTTGAGCGGCTCAGGTCGCAAGACGTGTGCGGGCGTATCCAAGGCATGCGGACGCCCGCCTTCCAGCAGCAGAATGCGATCACAGTAACGCGCAGCCAGATTCAGGTCATGGAGGATCACCAGCACGGCCGCGCCTCGATCGGCAAAACTGCGAATAGCCTGCAAGGTCGTGTGCTGATGCAAAGGGTCAAGCATCGACGTCGGCTCATCCAGCAGCAACGTCTGCCCCGCCTCGCCCGGCCATAGTTGCGCCAATACGCGCGCCAGGTGCACACGTTGGCGCTCCCCGCCAGACAACGCCAAGTAGCTGCGGCCGCTCAAATGGCTGATGTCCGCCGCCTGCAACGCCGCACGGATGATCTCGTCGTCACGCACGCGCCCGGTCTGATGCGGCAAACGCCCCATGCCGACAACTTCTTCAACGCGAAACGCAAAATCCAGGGTCGAGGTTTGCGGCAACACCGCCAAGCGCTGGGCGCGCTGCGGGCCGGTCCAGCTTTTGAGCGCCTGCTCATCCAGCCACACCGCGCCCTGATCAGGGCGCAGCTCACCGCACAGCGCGCTGAGCAAGGTGCTTTTGCCAGCACCATTGGGGCCCAGCACGCCAAGTACCTGGCCCGGTAACAGGTCCAGGCTGACATCGGCCAACACAGTCTTGCGACCACGCCGGATCTGCAGCGCTTCCACTCGCAGCATCAGGCGCGTCCTCGCAACAACAGAAAAAGAAAAAACGGCGCACCGATAAACGCCGTAACAATGCCGATCGGCAACTCCGCGGGCGCCAAGGCCAGGCGCGCCACCAAATCTGCAAACAGCAACAAACTCGCGCCGGCCAGCACCGAGGCTGGCAACAGCACACGATGGTCGGGCCCGGCCAGCAACCGCACCAAGTGCGGGACCACCAGCCCGACAAACCCGATCATCCCCGCCGCCGCTACTGCCGCCCCCACGCCCAAAGCGGTGCAGAACACCAGCTCACGCTTGAGCCCTTCCACATCAATCCCCAGGTGGCTGGCCTCGGACTCACCCAGCAACAAGGCATTCAGCGCCTTGGCGCGGCGCGGCAACCAAAGCGCGACACCCGCGCTCACCAGCAGCAACGGCCACAACCGCGAGTAGCTCGCGCCATTGAGGCTGCCCAGGTTCCAGAACGTCAGGGTGCGCAGAGTGGCGTCGTCGGCCAAATAGGTAAACAGCCCGACCGCCGAGCTGGCGAGGGCCGTGAGCGCGATGCCGGCAAGCAGCATCGTCGCAACATTGGTCTGGCCGTTACGGCGCCCCAGGCGATAGACCAGCGCAGTCACTCCCAAACCACCGAGAAACGCACACAGCGACAGCAAGTAAGGCCCGAACGCATCCGGCAGCCCGCCAAAAAACGAACCCCCGACAATCGCAATCGCCGCCCCCAGCGCCGCGCCACTCGACACCCCGACCAGCCCGGGATCCGCCAGCGGATTACGGAACAACCCCTGCATCGCCACGCCCGACAACGCCAGCACGCCGCCGACCGCCAGGCCAAGCAATGTGCGCGGCAGGCGAATCTGCCCCAGGATCAATTCGGCCTGCTCCAGGCCGTCGGCAGCAATCGGCACGCCCATCAAGCGCAACGCGGCCCTGAGTGTGTCCAGCAACGGCAGGCTGACCGGCCCCAAGGCTAATGAGAGCCAGGTCGCCAATACACACAACAGCGCCAGCCCGATAAACAGTGTTTTCGGCTTAACCAGAGGGGTCATGGAGCAGGTTTAGCCTGGGACGGATAGAACCCGGCAGACAGTTGCACCAGGCTTTGCGGCACACGCGGGCCCAGGCCGCCCACCAGCAAGGTGGGGTCCAGCTCAAACACCCGGCCATTTTCGGCCGCCGGCGTTGAGGCCAAAATAGGGTTTTCCTTGAACAGCGCCGCGCGCGCTGCATCGCCGGTCAAGGCACGGTCAGCAAATACCAGCACATCAGGACTCAGCCCCGCCAACGACTCCACCGAAAAAGGTTTGTAGCCGGTATGGGTGGCCAAGTTGCGTCCGCCCGCCTGCTGCAACAGCCAATCGGCGGCGGTGTCTTTACCTGCGATCAGCGGCTTGCCGCCCGCATGACCGAGCACCAACAGCACACCCGGGGATTTTTGCGTGGCCTGGGCCTGAGTGACCCAGCGCTTCTGCTGCTCGAGTGCTTGTTCATATCCGGTAAATAATTCGTTGGCTTTAGCCTCGCTGCCCAGCAACTTGCCAAGGTGCTGCAAGTTGCCTTTCAGGGTTGGCAGGTCCGGCTCGGCCGAAAACATTTCCACCTGCACGCCGGCGCCGCGAATTTGCGCAAGTACCGGCGGCGGCCCCATCTCCTCGGTGCCGACCAGCACTTGCGGGCGAAGACTGAGAATGCCTTCCGCCGACAACTGGCGCTGGTAACCTATGCTCGGCAAGGCCCTCAGCGATTCCGGGTGCTGGCTGGTAGTATCCACGCCCACCAGTTTCGATTCGCCGCCCAAGGCCGTCACCCACTCCGACAGCGCTCCACCGGCACTCACCCAACGTTGCGGCAGTTCAGAGGCTTGCGCCCCGTGGTGGACCAGCAGTGAGGCAACAAACGCAATAGCGCTGGTACTCAGACGCATAACAGGGTTTCCTTCCAGGGGCGGGGCGAAGCCGGCATTTGATAATTGTTTGCATTTGAACGTCAAGGCACTTAAGGATTGAAATGAAGTTTCTCTGCACCTCCGACGCCCTTGCAGCCAACAGCAGCCTCGGCTTCGAGATCGACGGTTGCAAACTGCTGGCCGTGCGCCGGGACGGCGTTGCCTACTTCTATATCAACCGTTGCCCCCATCGCGGCATCGCGCTGGAATGGCAACCCGATCAGTTCCTCGACACCAGCGCCAGCCTGATCCAGTGCGCCACTCACGGCGCGCTGTTCCTGATCGAAAGCGGCGAATGCATCGCCGGCCCCTGCGCGGGCCAGAGCCTCACCGCCCTGCCCGGCCGCGAAGACGCGCAGGGCCTGTGGGTGCAACTCTAGTCGCTGATCAGTACATCCAAACGACGTTCCACAACAATTTCCTCAGGCGTGACTCGCACACCGTAGGCCAATACCTCCACACCGGCGGCCTTGGCCTCACGCAATGCCGCAGCGTAACCAGCGTCGATTTCAACCGCTGGGCGCACCGCCTCGATCCCCGACAGGTTGACGCAATACAACTGCACCGCCCGCACCCCGTCACGCGCCAGGTGCGCCAACTCGCGCAGGTGCTTGGCGCCGCGCTGGGTCACCGCATCGGGGAAGGCTGCCACCGCCGTGTCATCAAAGCCCAGGGTGACGCTTTTGACTTCGACAAACGCCGCGCCTTGCGGGTAATCGAGGCGAAAATCGATGCGGCTTTTCTCCTGGCCATAAGGCACTTCGCGCTTCAAGGCAGTAAACCCGTTGAGCTCAGTGATCACACCCGCGCGCAACGCCTCCTCGACCAATTGGTTGGCGCGCGCCGTGTTGACGCACGCCAGCCGCCCCTGCGGCGTTTCAGCAATTTCCCAGGTGCCGGGCAACTTGCGCTTGGGGTCCGTGGAGCGACTGAACCAGACCTGGCCGCCCTCCACCATGCAATTGAGCATCGAGCCGGTGTTCGGGCAGTGAATCGTCAGCAACTCGCCGGTAACGGTTTCGATATCGGTGAGAAAACGCTTGTAGCGGCGGATCAGCCGCGCTTCTTCGAGAGGAGGATGAAAACGCATCAGCCTTGCCAGCTCCGCAAACCACGGGCGATACGCTCTACCGCCTGTTGTAGCCGATCGATATTTTGCGTGTAGGCAAAACGCACATGGTGGCCGGCTTGATAGCGGCCAAAATCCAGCCCGGGCGTAAACGCCACGTGTTCGGTTTCGAGGAAATGCCGACAGAACGCGAAGGCATCACCGCCGAACGCGCTGATATCGGCATACAAATAGAACGCCCCTTCCGGCTCTACGGCGATCCCGAATCCAAGTTCGCGCAGGGCGGGCAACAGGAAATCCCGACGGCGACCGAACTCGGCGCGGCGCTGCTCCAGAATGCTCAACGTTTGCGGGGTAAAACACGCCAGTGCCGCGTACTGGGCCATGCTCGGCGCGCTGATGTAGAGGTTTTGCGCGAGCTTTTCCAATTCACCCACCGCCGCGGGTGGCGCCACCAGCCAACCGAGGCGCCAGCCGGTCATGCCGAAATACTTCGAAAAACTATTCAGGACGAACGCGTCGTCGTCCACTTCCAGCACGCTGGCGGCATCGGTGCCGTACGTGAGGCCATGATAGATCTCGTCCACCACCAAGTGGCCGTCGCGCGCCTTGATTGCACTGGACAACCCTGCCAACTCGTCCCGTGTAAGGATCGTGCCGGTGGGGTTGGCCGGGGAAGCGACCAACGCGCCCACGCTGTACTGGTCCCAATGTTTGGCCACCAACTCGGCGGTCAATTGGTAGCGCACGTCCGGGCCAACCGGCACCAGCTGCGCCGCGCCTTCCACCAAGCGCAGAAAATGTCGGTTGCACGGATAGCCCGGGTCGGCGAGCAACCAATGTTTGCCCGGATCGACCAGCAGGCTGCTCGCCAGCAGCAACGCACCGGAACCACCGGGAGTGATCAGAATGCGCTCAGGATCGATGTTCAGCCCGTAACGCTGCTGGTAGAAACCGCTGATGGCCTCGCGCAACTCCGGCAACCCGCGCGCTGCGGTGTAGCGGGTCTTGCCGTTGGCCAGCGCCGCCTGGCCGGCCTGGATGATGGGCTCGGCCGTGGTGAAATCCGGCTCGCCGATTTCCAGGTGGATCACGTCATGGCCGGCTGCCTGCAGCTCATTGGCTCGCGCCAGCAGCGCCATGACATGAAAAGGTTCGATGGCGCGACTGCGCGCACTGTAGGGCTGAGCCATTAGCCTTCCTTAACGGTGAGGACAAAATCAGGATTCTACCGAACCCTCGCGGTAAAACATGCTCTATTGCCTGCTCGGCCGTCCATGACGAACCGAGCAAGCGCTTGCAAAACGACTAAAATCAACATTCGAGACACGCTATACCCAGCCATGGCGGGCTGTTGCAGTTTGCACCCCCGCCAAGTTGGGCCTCGACAACCGGGAGTGGCGCACCCCGAATCTATCTGGTAAGTTCGCCCGCTTGCAGCCGCAGGGCCGGCAGGTGTCGGTGACGTTGCAATCCTGCGCAATGGATTAGAAGAGTGAGAGGCGGTCTATTCATGTCCACCCAAGCAAAGCAACAGCAGCAGAGCCTCAGTGGCTTCACACCTTACGTCGAAACGAAAGGTGAGGAGTACATGGGCAAGCCCATGCGCCAGCACTTCACCAAGATCCTGCAAAAGTGGAAGCAGGACTTGATGCAAGAGGTCGACCGCACCGTTGACCACATGAAGGACGAAGCCGCCAACTTCCCGGACCCGGCAGACCGTGCCAGCCAGGAAGAGGAATTCGCCCTCGAACTGCGCGCCCGTGATCGTGAACGCAAGCTGATCAAGAAAATCGACAAAACGCTGCAACTGATCGAAGACGAGGAATATGGCTGGTGCGAATCCTGCGGCGTCGAGATTGGTATTCGCCGCCTGGAAGCCCGCCCAACCGCGGACCTGTGCGTAGACTGCAAAACCTTGGCTGAAATCAAGGAAAAACAGGTCGGCAAATAATCCTGCCGGGCTGAACGAATGGGGCGTGCAAACGCCCCATTTTTGTTTCTGGCGTTTACCGATTTTCCAGTAGTATCCGGCCCATGACAGCCTCTACCTATATCGGGCGTTTCGCCCCCACGCCCAGCGGCCATTTGCATTTCGGCTCGCTGGTTGCCGCCCTCGCCTCCTACCTCGATGCCCGCGCCAATCACGGCCGCTGGCTGATGCGCATGGAAGACCTCGACCCGCCGCGTGAAGAACCCGGCGCCCAGACGGCGATCCTGCACGCCCTGGAAAGCTACGGCTTCGAGTGGGATGGCGAACTGGTCCGACAAAGCGAGCGGCATGATGCCTACGCCAAAGTCCTCGACGGCCTGTTCAACCACGGCCTGGCCTACGCCTGCACATGCTCGCGCAAACAGCTGGAGCCCTACCACGGGATTTACCCGGGTTTATGCCGCAATGCCGGGCACGATCAGCACGACGCGGCCATTCGCCTGCGCGTACCCGAGCTGGAATACCACTTTACCGACCGCGCACAGGGCGAATTCCGACAGCACCTGGGCCGCGATGCAGGCGATTTCGTCATCCGTCGCCGCGACGGCTTGTATGCCTATCAATTGGCCGTCGTGCTCGACGACGCCTGGCAAGGTGTAACCGACATCGTGCGCGGCGCCGACCTGCTCGATTCCACGCCACGCCAGCTCTACCTGCAAGAACTGCTGGGCCTGCGCCAGCCGCGCTACCTGCACGTGCCGTTGATCGTGCAGCCGGACGGTAACAAGTTGGGCAAAACCTACCGTTCCCCGCCGTTGACACCGGACCAGGCCACGCCTTTGCTGTTAAGGGCATTGCGCGCCCTCGGCCAGCCCGCCGGCGCTGAACTGCTGCACGCCAGCCCACGGGAACTGCTCGATTGGGGCATTGCGCACTGGGATGCAACCCTGATCCCGCGCACACTCACGCTGGCCGAAGCGCAATTGCGCTGAAGGCGCTTGCAGCTTGCCAGCCATCCGTTACCATCGCGGCAGTTTTTTAATCAGAGGCCAACATGTACATCTATCGATTGGTCCTGCTGCTGGTCGTCGGGATCTACCTGTTTTCCCCCGCCATCATGGATTGGTGGATCGACGCCACGGGCGCCTGGTATCGCCCTTATCTGCTGTGGCTGATCCTGATCGTCGTGACCTTCATCCTGCAGAGCCAAAAAGATGCCGATGAGCTTTAGCCTCACCCAGATGCTGCTGATCAGCGCCGCCTACCTGGCCGCGCTGTTCGCCGTGGCCTGGATCAGTGAGCGCGGAATGATTCCGCGGGCGATCATTCGCCATCCGTTGACCTACACCTTGTCCCTGGGCGTTTACGCCAGCGCCTGGGCGTTTTATGGCACCGTGGGCCTGGCCTATCAGTACGGCTACGGCTTTCTGTCCAGTTACCTCGGGGTGTCCGGCGCGTTCCTGCTGGCGCCAGTGTTGCTGTACCCGATCCTGAAAATCACCCGTACCTACCAGCTGTCATCCCTGGCGGACCTGTTTGCCTTCCGCTTTCGCAGCACCTGGGCCGGCGCGCTGACCACGATTTTCATGCTGCTCGGCGTGTTGCCGCTGCTGGCCCTGCAGATCCAGGCCGTGGCAGATTCCATCAGCATCCTGACCCGTGAGCCCGTGCAACATCGCGTCGCGCTGGCTTTTTGCGCGCTGATCACCCTGTTCACGATTTTCTTCGGTTCGCGCCATATCGCCACCCGTGAAAAACACGAGGGCCTGGTGTTTGCGATTGCCTTTGAGTCAGTAATCAAGCTGATCGCCATCGGCGGCGTCGGCCTGTATGCGCTGTATGGCGTGTTCGACGGCCCGCAACAGCTGGAACTGTGGCTGCTGCAAAACCAGACCGCCCTCGCCGCCCTGCACACGCCGTTGCAGGAAGGCCCATGGCGCACGCTGTTGCTGGTGTTCTTCGCTTCGGCGATTGTGATGCCGCACATGTACCACATGACCTTCACCGAGAACCTCAATCCGCGCTCATTAGTGAGTGCAAGCTGGGGCTTGCCGCTGTTCCTGCTGCTGATGAGCCTGGCGGTGCCGCTGATCCTGTGGGCCGGCCTCAAGCTGGGCGCAACCACCAACCCGGAATACTTCACCCTCGGCGTCGGCATTGCCGCCAACAGCAAATCCCTGGCGTTGCTGGCGTACGTCGGCGGTTTGTCGGCGGCCAGCGGCTTGATCATCGTGACCACGCTCGCGTTGTCGGGCATGGCGCTCAACCACTTGGTGTTGCCGCTGTATCAGCCGCCGGCCGAAGGCAACATCTACCGCTGGCTGAAGTGGACGCGCCGCGCGCTGATCGTCGCGATCATCATGGCCGGTTATGGCTTCTACCTGTTGCTGGGCGCCGGGCAAGACCTTGCCAACCTCGGCATTGTCGCGTTCGTTGCCACCTTGCAGTTCCTGCCGGGCGTGTTGTCGGTGCTGTACTGGCCGACCGCTAATCGCCGCGGGTTTATCGCCGGCCTGCTGGCGGGGATTCTGGTGTGGATCGTTACCATGCTGTTGCCGCTGGTCGGCAACCTGCAGGGTTTCTACATTCCGTTGCTGAACATGATTTACGTGCTGGACGACACCAGTTGGCACATGGCCGCCATCGCTTCATTGGCTGCCAACGTCTTGATGTTCACCTTGATCTCGCTGTTCACCAACGCCAGCCCCGAAGAAACCAGCGCCGCCGAAGCCTGCGCGGTGGACAACGTGCGCCGCCCGCAGCGCCGCGAGCTGCATGCCGCCTCACCCCAGGAGTTCGCCACGCAACTGGCCAAGCCGCTGGGTGCGAAAGCCGCGCAAAAGGAAGTCGAACAGGCACTGCGCGACCTCTACCTGCCGTTCGACGAGCGCCGCCCGTATGCGCTGCGACGCTTGCGTGACCGTATCGAGGCCAACTTGTCCGGGCTGATGGGGCCAAGCGTGTCCCAGGACATGGTCGAAACGTTCTTGCCCTACAAGGCTGGCGGCGAAAACTACGTCACCGAAGACATCCATTTCATCGAGAGCCGGCTGGAGGATTACCACTCGCGCCTCACCGGCCTTGCCGCCGAACTCGATGCGCTGCGCCGCTACCACCGCCAGACCCTGCAGGAACTGCCGATGGGCGTGTGCTCCCTGGCCAAGGATCAAGAGATCCTGATGTGGAACAAGGCCATGGAAGAACTCACCGGCATCGCCGCGCAACGGGTAGTGGGTTCGCGCCTGAACACCTTGGGCGATCCGTGGAAAGAACTGCTGCAGGGCTTTATCAACCTGCCCGACGAGCATTTGCACAAGCAGCACTTGGCACTCGACGGCCAGACGCGGTGGCTCAACCTGCACAAAGCGGCGATCGACGAACCGCTGGCACCCGGCAACAGCGGCCTGGTGCTGCTGGTGAAAGATTTGACCGACACGCAAATGCTCGAAGACAAGCTGGTGCACTCCGAGCGCCTGGCCAGCATTGGTCGTTTGGCGGCAGGCGTGGCCCACGAGATTGGCAACCCGATCACCGGTATCGCCTGCCTGGCGCAGAACCTGCGGGAAGAGCGCGAAGAGGACGGCGAAATCACCGAAATCAGCGGGCAGATCCTTGAGCAGACCAAGCGCGTTTCACGCATCGTGCAGTCGTTGATGAGCTTCGCCCATGCCGGCGCTCATCAAAATCAGGACGAGGCCGTGTGCCTGGCCGAAGTCGCGCAGGATGCCATTGGGCTGCTGGCCTTGAACCGGCGCAATTTCGAAGTACAGTTCTTCAATCTGTGCGACCCGGACCACTGGGTCGACGGCGATTCCCAACGCTTGGCGCAGGTGTTGATCAACTTGCTGTCCAACGCCCGTGACGCATCCCCGCCGCACAGCGCGGTACGCGTCAAGAGCGAGGCTTTCGAGCACACGGTCGATCTGATCGTGGAGGATGAAGGCAGCGGTATTCCACAGAACATCATGGACCGATTGTTCGAACCTTTCTTTACCACCAAGGATCCGGGTGAAGGTACCGGTCTGGGCCTTGCACTGGTCTATTCCATCGTTGAAGAGCATTATGGACAAATCACCATCGACAGCCCGGCTGACACCGAAAGCCAACGCGGCACCCGTATTCGGGTGACCTTGCCGCGTCATGTCGAAGCGACGTCCGCTGTGAACTGAGACCGTCGAGAGAATTGAATCAATGCCGCACATTTTGATCGTCGAAGACGAAACAATTATCCGCTCTGCCTTGCGTCGCCTGCTTGAACGTAATCAGTATCAGGTCAGCGAAGCCGGCTCGGTGCAGGAAGCCCAAGAGCGATTCAGCATTCCCACGTTCGACCTGATTGTCAGCGACCTGCGTTTGCCGGGCGCGCCAGGCACCGAGCTGATCAAGCTTGGCCAGGGCACGCCGGTGCTGATCATGACCAGTTACGCCAGCCTGCGTTCGGCGGTGGACTCGATGAAGATGGGCGCGGTGGATTACATCGCTAAGCCTTTCGACCACGACGAAATGCTGCAGGCCGTGGCCCGCATTCTGCGCGACCGTCAGTCGGCCAGCAGCGCGCCCGCCGAACAGCGCCCCGCCGGCAAGACCGCGAGCGGTGCGGACAAGCCGGGCGTCAACAACAGCAATGGCGAAATCGGCATTATCGGCTCCTGCCCACCGATGCAGGACCTGTACAGCAAGATTCGCAAAGTCGCGCCCACCGACTCCAATGTATTGATTCAGGGCGAGTCGGGCACCGGTAAAGAACTGGTCGCACGCGCGCTGCACAACCTGTCCAAGCGCGCCAAGGCGCCGATGATTTCGGTGAACTGTGCGGCGATCCCTGAATCGCTGATTGAGTCCGAACTGTTCGGCCACGAAAAAGGCGCGTTTACCGGCGCCAGCGCCGGGCGTGCGGGCCTGGTCGAAGCGGCGGACGGCGGCACTTTGTTCCTCGACGAAATCGGCGAACTGCCGCTGGAAGCCCAGGCGCGCTTGCTGCGCGTGTTGCAGGAAGGCGAAATTCGCCGCGTAGGTTCGGTGCAATCGCAAAAGGTCGATGTTCGCCTGATCGCAGCGACCCACCGCGACCTCAAGAGCCTGGCCAAGATCGGCCAGTTCCGTGAAGACTTGTATTACCGCCTGCACGTGATCGCCCTCAAGCTGCCGGCCCTGCGTGAGCGTGGTGCCGACGTCAACGAAATCGCCAGCGCCTTCCTGCTGCGCCAGAGCGCGCGGATCAACCGTACCGACCTCAAGTTTGCCCCGGACGCCGAGCAGGCGATTCGTCACTATTCGTGGCCGGGTAACGTGCGAGAGCTGGAGAACGCGGTCGAGCGCGCGGTGATTCTGTCGGAGAGCCCGGAGATTTCCGCCGAGCTGCTGGGCATCGACATCGAGCTGAGTGACCTGGAAGACGACGACTTCATCGGCCTGGCCCCACAACAGGGCGGTGGTAGCAATACCAGCCACGAGCCGACGGAAGATTTGTCACTGGAAGATTACTTCCAGCATTTCGTCCTTGAGCACCAGGACCACATGACCGAGACCGAGCTGGCGCGCAAGCTGGGCGTGAGCCGCAAGTGCCTGTGGGAACGGCGCCAGCGCCTGGGCATTCCGCGTCGCAAGACCGGCGTGGCCAGCGAGAGTTGAGGGTGCGCCCCCACAGGTAACACCCTCAGATGTGAAAAAACTGTTACCGCTGAATTTTCACGTAACAAAAGCCGGGGCTTACGGTAACGAAGCCCCGGCTTTTTTTCGCCCCCGAAAACGCCGAAAGCGCCTCAACCCCCCGGTTTTGCTGGACGGCACAAAAGTTGGCACGCACCCTGCTATATGCTTAGTACAAAAACAATAACAAGCTCAGTACCCGACAATAAAAATAAGACGTATCGACTCACGCACAATAAAAACAACACGGCGGAGGCGCAGCTAACTGATTCTTTTGGAGAGGCGTTGCATTTGGGGCTTGCCCCGCAACCAGGCCGAGAACAACAAAAACTGCCCTAAGGCAGAGCCTGAACTGGTTGGATCGTAGATCAGCAACACAGCGACCAAAGCAATCCGTTTGCTCTTGACTCCCGATTGGGAGTGTCATGAAGGTGAAGCTTCATGGCGAGGGCGATCAACAAAAACAAGAAGCCCGAAATCAATAATAAAAATAGAGCACGCAACTACTTCTGGGGGAGCTTCGGCTCCCCTTGTAGTTTCCGGCATTTGGCCGGTTCCCCTGTCTTTTAAGCTTATGGCGCAAGGCCTGCAGCTTGTTCCTACACCATCCCTCGACTAAATGCTAGAATCCCCGCCCATCATGCGGTCATTCTTCGTTATGGCCGAACATTCCTTCAAACAGTGCATCCCATGCTGAAGAAGTTGTTCCAGTCATTCCGTTCTCCCTTGCGTCGTACGCAACACATTCGCAGCACGCCTGAAGTGCTTAACAGCAATCAGCATTCATTGCAGCGTGCTCAATTCAGCCGCTATGCGGTGAACATCGTCGAACGTTTGCAGAACGCCGGCTACCAGGCTTATCTGGTGGGCGGCTGTGTACGTGACATGATGCTCAATATCACGCCCAAGGATTTCGACGTCGCCACCAGCGCCACGCCCGAGCAAGTGCGTGCCGAATTTCGCAACGCGCGAATCATCGGTCGCCGGTTCAAGTTGGTGCATATCCACTTCGGCCGCGAAATCATCGAGGTCGCCACGTTCCGCGCCGGCCACCCGCAAAACGATGAAGAGGAAGACACCAACCAGTCTTCCCGCAACGAGAGCGGCCGCATCCTGCGCGACAACGTCTATGGCACCCTGGAAGAAGACGCGCAACGCCGCGACTTCACCATCAACGCCTTGTATTACGACCCGGTCAGCGAGCGCATCCTCGATTACGCCAATGGCGTACACGACATTCGTAACAATCTGATCCGTTTGATCGGCGACCCGACGCAGCGCTACCAGGAAGACCCGGTGCGCATGCTGCGAGCGGTGCGTTTTGCTGCCAAGCTGAATTTCGGTATCGAGAAACACACGGCCGCGCCGATTCGCGACCTGGCGCCCATGCTGCGGGAAATTCCTTCGGCACGCCTGTTCGAAGAAGTGCTCAAGCTGTTCCTCTCGGGGTACGCCGCCGACACCTTCGAAATGCTCGTCGACCTGCAGTTGTTCGACCCACTGTTCCCGGCCAGCGCCGAGGCTCTGGAATACAACCCGACGTACACCCACACGCTGATCAGCGAAGCCTTGATCAATACCGACCTGCGCATCAAACAGAACAAACCGGTGACCCCGGCGTTCCTGTTTGCCGCCCTGTTGTGGCCGGCCCTGCCCAAACGCGTACTGCGCCTGCAGGACCGTGGCATGCCGCCGATTCCTGCCATGCAGGAAGCTGCGCACGAGCTGATCGCCGAGCAATGCCAACGCATCGCCATTCCGAAACGTTTCACCCTGCCGATCCGCGAGATCTGGGACATGCAGGAGCGCCTGCCACGGCGCAGCGGCAAACGCGCCGACCTGCTGCTGGACAACCCGCGCTTCCGTGCTGGCTACGACTTCCTGCTGCTGCGCGAAAGCGCCGGCGAGCAAACCGACGGCCTGGGCGAATGGTGGACCGACTACCAGGACGCCAACGACAGCCAGCGCCGCGACATGATTCGTGACCTTGGCAGCAAAGGCGATGGCGCCAGCGATGGGCCGAAGAAGCGTCGTCGCAGCTCCAGCAAGCGCAAACGCACGTCTGCCGATGCCTCGGGCGCTGCAGGCGAATAAACGTGGAACGTATCTACATCGGTATGGGCAGCAACCTCGCTGCCCCGGACCAGCAATTGCGCAGCGCCATTGCGGCGTTGGCGTTATTGCCAGGCACCGCCCTCGTCGGTGTGTCCGACTTCTATCAGAGTGACTCCCTGCTCCCCGGTCAGCCGCGCTATACCAATGCGGTCGCGGCCTTGGAGAGCAGCCTTGCGCCACTGGCGCTGCTCGATGCACTGCAAGCCATCGAAAACGGCCAGGGCCGCGAACGTCTCGAGCGTTGGGGCCCGCGTACGCTGGATCTGGATATCCTGCTGTTTGGCGATCGCCTGATCGACGAGCCGCGCCTCAAAGTGCCTCACTACCAGATGCACCTGCGCGCGTTCGTGCTGTACCCGCTGGCCGAACTGGCTCCCGCCGAGCTGCAACTGCCCGACGGCCGAACGCTCGCAGAGTTGTTGAAGGCCTGCCCGTTTGTCGGCCTGGAACGCCTCTCTACCGTCTGATGCAGCCCCCCTGTGGGAAAACGAGCTTGCTCGCGAATGCGGTGATCCAGTCGCTACAGGCTTTGACTGACCCACCGCATTCGCGAGCAAGCCCGCTCCCACATTGATCTCGCAGGCCATCAAAAGCGGTCTTCAACGTGCTGAATCGCGTCAGTAACAGCGGTAACACCGCCGTCGTAACAATGCGGTAACACATCCAATTGACTTCCCGAGTCCTCATCACGACTATAGGCGTCCCGCTGCCGCCAACCCGGCGCTGAAGGGCGCAATCCAGGCCTTATAAGCACTGCTCTCAAGACGGTGCGCCTGTATAAACGAAGACTCACGCGCGTTACTCGCTGTTTCCAAGCGCCTGAACGAGGACCCTTTTCATGCCAGACATTACCCTGACCACCTTGCAGAGCCTCAAGCTCAAAGGTGAAAAAATCACCATGCTGACGTGCTACGACGCCACCTTCGCCCACGCCAGTTGCCAGGCCGGTGTCGAAGTGTTGTTGATAGGCGACTCGCTGGGCATGGTTCTTCAAGGGAATGACAGCACCCTGCCCGTCACCACCGATGAACTCGCCTACCACACCGCCAGCGTCAAGCGCGGTAACGATGGCGCTTTCATCATCGCCGACCTGCCGTTCATGGGCTACGCCACGCTGGAACAGACCTTTCAGAACGCCGGCAAACTGATGCAGGCCGGCGCGCACATGATCAAGGTCGAAGGCGCCGTATGGCTGGCCGAGTCGATCCGCCTGCTGGCCGAGCGCGGTGTGCCGGTGTGCGTGCACATGGGCCTGACGCCACAGTCAGTGAACATCCTCGGCGGTTACAAGGTACAAGGCCGCAATGAAGCCCAAGCGCGTCAGATGCGCGCGGATGCCATCGCCCTGGAACAAGCCGGTGCCGCGATGATCCTGCTCGAATGCGTACCGAGCGAATTGGCGGCAGAGATCACCCAGGCAGTCAAAGTGCCGGTAATCGGCATTGGCGCGGGCTCTGCCACAGACGGCCAGGTTCTGGTCTTGCATGACATGCTCGGCCTGTCGCTGACCGGGCGTGCACCCAAGTTCGTGAAAAACTTCATGGCAGGTAAAGACAGCATTCAGGCCGCGTTGAGCGCTTACGTCGACGAAGTCAAAGCCGTTACTTTCCCAGGCGCCGAACACGGATTCTCTGCATGAACACCGTTAAAACCGTACGAGAACTGCGCGCTGCAGTCGCCCACGCGCGCAGCGCCGGCAAGCGCATTGGCTTTGTGCCCACCATGGGCAACCTGCACAGCGGCCACGCCACCCTCGTGACCAAGGCCGCCCAGCAATCGGATTTCGTGGTGGCGAGTATCTTCGTCAACCCGTTGCAGTTCGGTGCCGGCGAAGACCTGGACAAATACCCGCGCACCCTGGCTGCCGATCAGGAAAAACTGCTGCAAGCCGGTTGCAACCTGCTGTTCGCGCCCACCGTCGAAGAAATGTACCCCGGCGGCATGACCGGCCAGACCCGCGTCAGCGTCCCGCAACTGTCCGAAGGCCTCTGCGGCGCCAGCCGCCCCGGGCACTTCGAAGGTGTCGCGACGGTGGTCAGCAAGCTGTTCAACATGGTCCAGCCGGATATGGCCGTGTTTGGCCAGAAGGATTATCAGCAACTGGCAGTGATTCGCGCCATGGTGCATGACCTGAACATGCCCATCCAGATCATCGGCGAGCCCACCGTGCGTGCCGCTGACGGTCTCGCGCTGTCCTCGCGCAACGGCTACCTCAGCGAAGAGCAACGCGCCATCGCGCCGGTGCTGTACCGCAGCCTCAGCCAGATTGCCACCGCCATCAAAGGCGGCGACCACGATTTCGCCAAGCTGCGTGCCAAGCAGATCCAGCAGATCGAAGCGGCCGGATTGCGCATGGATTACCTGGAAGTGCGCCAAGGTGTGCACCTGCGTCCCGCCACGCCAGAGGATCGCGATGTAGTGATCCTGGTGGCCGCGTACTTGGGCGCCACACGCCTGATCGACAACCTGCACCTGACCCTGGCCTGACCCCGCTTTTTCTCCGTCAAAAAAGCGCGTTTGTTGCCCTTCCCGCTGTGCCGGTATAAAAAAGTACCGGCTACAGCGCAGACAAAGCCAAGACATATCGACACGCTAGGTTTAATGTAAACGCCCTGTGCCATTGTTGGCGCTGACCGGAACCCAACGCCTGATGAAAGACTGGACGTTCCGGATTTAGAAGTATCCTAAAGGCAAGTCCCCGTAATAAAAAGGAAACCCGCAGCGATGGCGTATTACCGCACTCCTCATGACGTTACCGCTCTGCCCGCTTGGCAAGCGCTCGATAAACATCGCCAAGCCATGCAGGATTTCAGCATGCGCGACGCATTCAATGCCGATCCCCAGCGCTTTTCCCAATTCACCTTAAGCAGCTGCGGGCTTTTCCTCGATTACTCGAAAAACCTCATCACTGCCCAAACGCGCGCCTTGCTTGTCAACCTGGCCAATGAAGTCGGGCTTAAAGACGCGATCAACGCGCTCTACGCCGGCGAGCCGGTCAACTCCTCCGAAGGCCGTCCGGCCCTGCACACCGCACTGCGTCGCCCGGTTGGCGACAAGTTGTCGGTCAACGGCGTGAACATCATGCCGGACGTGCACAAGGTGCTGAACCAGATCACCGACCTGGTCGGCCGCATCCATGATGGCCTGTGGCGCGGTTACACCGAGAAGCCGATCACCGATGTGGTGAACATCGGCATCGGTGGCTCGTTCCTGGGCCCGGAGCTGGTCTCCGAAGCGCTGTTGTCCTACGCCCACAAAGGTGTGCGCTGCCACTACCTGGCGAACATTGACGGCAGCGAGTTCCACGAGCTGACCCAGAAGCTGCGCGCCGAGACCACGCTGTTTATCGTCTCGTCAAAATCCTTCAACACCCTGGAAACCCTGAAAAACGCCCAGGCCGCCCGCGCCTGGTACCTGGCCCAGGGTGGCTCGGAAGCCGAGCTGTATCGCCACTTCATCGCCGTCTCAAGCAACAACGCAGCGGCCGTGGCCTTCGGTATCCGCGAAGAAAACATCTTCCCGATGTGGGACTGGGTGGGCGGGCGTTACTCGCTGTGGTCGGCCATCGGCTTGCCGATTGCCCTGGCGATCGGCATGTCCAACTTCAAGGAACTGCTGTCCGGTGCCTACACCATGGACCAGCATTTCCAGAACGCCCCATTCGAAGCCAACATGCCCGTGCTGCTGGGCCTGCTGGGCGTGTGGTACGGCAACTTCTGGGGTGCGCAGAGCCACGCGATCCTGCCGTACGACCACTACCTGCGCAACATCACCAAACACTTGCAACAGTTGGACATGGAATCCAACGGCAAGAGTGTGCGCCAGGATGGTACGCCAGTGTCCACCGATACCGGCCCGGTCATCTGGGGCGGCGTAGGGTGCAACGGCCAGCACGCCTACCACCAGTTGCTGCACCAGGGGACCCAACTGATTCCGGCCGACTTCATCGTGCCGATTGTCAGCTTCAACCCGGTGTCCGACCACCATCAGTGGCTGTACGCCAACTGCCTGTCGCAAAGCCAGGCACTGATGCTCGGCAAAACCCGCAGCGAAGCCGAAGCCGAGCTGCGTGAGAAAGGCGTTGCCGAAGCCGAAGTGCAGAAGCTGGCCCCGCACAAGGTCATCCCGGGCAACCGTCCGAGCAACACCATTGTGGTTGAACGCATCAGCCCGCGCCGCCTGGGCGCACTGGTAGCTATGTATGAACACAAAGTGTTTGTACAAAGCGTGGTCTGGGGTATCAACGCCTTCGACCAATGGGGCGTGGAGTTGGGCAAAGAGCTGGGCAAAGGCGTGTATAACCGTCTGACCGGCGCCGAAGAAACCTCGGCCGAGGATGCTTCGACCCAAGGCCTGATCAACTACTTCCGCGGTCGTCACCGCGGCTGAAGCCGGTACATCAAGGCCAACGTCCGTCTGGACGTTGGCCTTGAACCCTCCCCCCACTGCGTGCATCTTTATGACTTGTCGCCAAAACAAGAATAAGGACCGCTCATGTTCGATATCAGCACATTCCCCAACGCCGATGCCGTCCGCCAGGCCGCGCAGCTCAGTCAAGCCGACTACCAGCGCCTCTATCGCCAATCCATCGAGCAACCCGACACTTTTTGGGCAGAACAGGCCAACAGCTTTCTCGACTGGATCAAACCCTGGCACACCGTCCAGCATTCAGACATTCACACCGGCGGCGCCCAATGGTTTGCCGGCGGCCAACTGAACGTCAGCTACAACTGCATCGACCGTCACCTGGCGCAACGCGCCGACCAGCCTGCCTTCATCTGGGAAGGCGATGATCCGACACGGTCTGCAAAAATCACCTACCGCCAGCTCCATCAAAACGTCAGCCGCCTGGCCAATGTGTTGAAAAGCCGTGGCGTGAAAAAAGGCGACCGCGTGTGCATCTACATGCCGATGATCCCGGAAGCCGCCTACGCAATGCTGGCCTGCACACGCATTGGCGCGGTGCACTCGGTGGTCTTTGGCGGGTTCTCACCGGACGCCCTGCGTGACCGTATTCTCGACGCCGACTGCCGCACCGTGATCACCGCCGATGAAGGCGTGCGCGGCGGTAAACCGGTGGCGCTGAAAAAGAACGTCGACAAGGCCCTGGCCAGCTGCCCGAACGTCAGCACAGTGCTTGTGGTGGAGCGCACCGGCGCTGACCTTGCCTGGCACGAAGGCCGCGACCTCAAGTACCAGCAAGCGCTGGATGCCGCCAGCGACGACTGCCCGCCCGAGCCCATGGACGCCGAAGACCCGCTGTTCATCCTCTACACCTCCGGCAGCACCGGCAAACCCAAAGGCGTGCTGCACACCACCGGCGGCTACCTGCTGCAAGCGGCGATGACCTTCAAGTACGTGCTCGATTACCGCGACGGCGAAGTGTTCTGGTGCACCGCCGACGTCGGTTGGGTGACCGGCCACAGCTACATCGTGTACGGCCCGCTGGCCAATGGCGCCACCTCGCTGATGTTCGAAGGCGTGCCGAGCTACCCGGACAGCTCGCGCTTCTGGCAGGTGATCGACAAACATCAGGTGAACATCTTCTACACCGCGCCCACCGCCCTGCGCGCCCTGATGCGTGAGGGTCACGGGCCACTGGAGAATACCTCCCGCGCCAGCCTGCGCCTGCTGGGCAGTGTCGGCGAACCGATCAACCCCGAAGCCTGGGACTGGTACTTCAACGCCGTCGGTGAACAACGCTGCCCGATTGTCGATACGTGGTGGCAGACCGAAACCGGCGGCATCATGCTCAGCCCCCTGGTCAGCGCCCAGCGGATCAAACCCGGCTGCGCAACCCAGCCGATGTTTGGCGTGCAGCCGGTGCTGTTGGATGAGCAAGGCAAGCCAATCAACGGCGCCGGCAGTGGCGTGCTGGCGATCAAGGCCAGTTGGCCGGGCCAGATTCGCAGCGTCTACGGCGACCCGCAGCGCATGATCGACACCTATTTCAAACCCTACCCGGGCTACTACTTCACGGGCGACGGCGCACGCCGCGATGAAGACGGCGACTACTGGATCACCGGGCGCATCGACGATGTGATCAACGTGTCCGGCCACCGCATCGGCACTGCCGAGGTGGAAAGCGCGCTGGTGCTGCATGACCAAGTGGCCGAAGCCGCCGTGGTGGGCTATCCCCACGACGTCAAGGGCCAGGGAATTTATGCCTTCGTCACGCCCATGAATGGCGTTGAACCCAGCGATGCGTTGAAGAAAAACCTGCTTGAGCTGGTCAGCAAGGAAATCGGCAGCTTTGCCAAGCCGGAACTGATCCAATGGGCGCCGGCCTTGCCGAAAACCCGCTCCGGCAAGATCATGCGGCGGATTCTGCGCAAAATCGCCTGCAACGAACTGGACAGCCTGGGTGACACCTCGACCCTGGCCGACCCCAGCGTCGTGGATGGCCTGATCGACAAACGCCTGAACCGCTAGGAACCCTCGAGTCGCCATGGAATTTATCCGCAGCCGTATCGAAACCCAGCTGATGAGCCTCACCGGCCTGTCGCTGGGCCAGCTGGACCTGGAAAACCCCAAGGGCGATCCAGGCCTGTTCGGGCCGGACTCGATCAGTTGGCAAGTCCATGGCGATTTCAGCAGCATGTTGATTGGTGGCATCAGCGCCTTGATGCTGCAAGCCTTGCACCCGTTGGCCCTGGCGGGTGTGTGGGACCACTCGAATTTTCGCCAGGACATGCTCGGGCGTTTGCGGCGCACCTCGCAGTTCATTTCCGGAACCACGTTCGGCTCGCGCAAAGACGCCGAATGGCTGATCGAAAAAGTGCGCACCATTCACCTGCAAGTGACGGGGCACGCCCCGGACGGGCGACCTTACGCGGCCAGCGATCCGGCGTTGCTGACGTGGGTGCATGTGGCGGAGGTCAGCAACTTCCTCGCGGCCCACCTGCGTTACTGCAACCCGCGCCTTTCGGGTCGGGATCAGGACCGCTACTACAGTGAAATTGCGTTGGTGGCCGAACGCTTGGGCGCGCGGCATGTTCCGCGTTCACGGCAGGAAATTTCGGATTACCTGGCGCGCATTCGTCCGCAACTGCTGTGCGACGAGCGCAGCCGCGAAGTATTGCGTCTGCTGCTCAATGCACCGTCACCCAGCACGCTGGCCAAACCTTTTGGTGCGCTGATGATGCAGGCCGGGATCGACTTGCTGCCCGACTGGGCGAGCAGCCTGCTCGAGCAACACCAAAGCCCGCTGCAACGGCAAATGATCCGCGCCGGGGTCAAGCGCAGTGCGCCGTTGCTGCGCTGGGCGATGCGCAATGGCTCGGTGCAGCGTGCCCATCGGCGGATGGGGTTGATGTAGGCCGGCGCCTATAGCTGTTAAACTCCGCGCCCCATTTACAGCAAGGCGCGCTCCATGACTTCCTTGAATCAGGCGCTGCGCGCCGCCCTCGATTACCGCCAAGACCTGATCCACGAGTTGCATGCCCAAGGCACTGACTGCTACCGCTTGTTTCATGGCAGCCAGGAAGGCGCCGGCGGCCTGACTATCGACCGTTACGGCCCACAGTTGCTGGTGCAGAGTTTCCACCAATCCCTGGAAACAGCCGACCTTTTGGACCTGCACCAGTTGATCAACCAGTTCATGGGCCTGGAATTGCTGCTGGTCTACAACGACCGCTCCCGTGGCAACTCGCGGATCGACCGTGAAGACACGGTGTACCGCGCCGAGCCTGCCGCGCTGGTAGACCTGGTGGGCCATGAATGGGGCCTCAATTATCGTGTGCGTGGGCGCCATGCCGGGCAAGACCCGCTGCTGTTTCTGGACCTGCGCAACACCCGCGGCTGGGTCAAGGCGCACAGCGCCGGCAAGAGCGTGCTCAACCTGTTCGCCTACACCTGCGGCGTCGGCCTGAGCGCGGCGGCCGGTGGCGCGCGTGAGGTGTGCAACCTGGACTTCGCCGAGGGCAACCTGGCGGTCGGTCGCGAAAACGGTCTGCTCAACCCACAATTGCCAACCATGCAATTCGTGCAGTCCGACTACTTCCCGGCGATTCGCCAACTGGCGGGCTTGCCGATCACTCAACGTCGCGGGCAGAAACTGCCGAGCTATCCACGCTTGGACCAGCGCCAATATGACCTGGTATTGCTCGACCCACCGGCATGGGCCAAGAGCGCCTTTGGCACCGTTGACCTGTTGCGTGACTACCAAAGCCTGCTCAAGCCTGCGCTGCTCGCGACGGCCGACAATGGCGTGCTGATCTGCTGCAACAATTTGGCGAAAGTCAGCATGGATGACTGGCGCGAACAGGTGCTGCGTTGCGCCGAGAAAGCCGGTCGCCCGGTACGCGACTGGCAAATCATGACACCGGGTGCCGACTTCCCTTCCCAGGACCAGCAGCCACCGTTGAAAACCCTCATCCTGCAGTTGTAGTACTTTTCCCAAGCGGCCCGGTGCTTCGGAACCGAAATCCCGTGCCATACTCCAAGGCACTCCTGTTCGACATAGATGGCGTCACTCATGCCCAAAGGATTGATCCGCGCCGCTGGCGCCTTGTTGACCGCCCTGGCTCTGTACAGCTTGCTGGGTTTTCTGATTTTGCCGGGCATCGCCCTTCGTATTGCCAATCAACAGCTGGCCCATTACGCCACGGTGCCGGCACGCATCGAGCGTATCGAACTCAATCCGTTCAGCCTGGAAGTGACAGCCTGGGGCTTGAAAATCGGCGAACCGGGCAAAGAGCAAGTGGGTTTCGAGCGTCTCTACGCCAACCTGCAGATCGACAGCCTCTGGACTCGCGCCCTGCACCTGGCCGATGTGCAACTCGACCAACCCAAGACCGAGCTGCTGTTCGACAAATCCGGCCAACTGAACCTGGCGCAGTTGTTCAAGCTGCCGCCGAGCGAGCCGACCCCGGCCGATCCCGACGCCAAGCCATTCCCGCTGCGCATCGACAGCATCAAGCTGGCGGGCGGCTATGTGCATTTTCGAGACCTGCGTCCCAGCGAACCGATCGAATTTCTCTACGACAAACTCGACTTTGAACTCAAAAACCTCAGCACCTTGCCGGAAGACAACGCCGACATGACGCTGGTGGCCGCCGGCCCTGAGGGTGGGCAAATCGACTGGAAAGGCAATTTCAGCCTGGTGCCGATCACCTCCAAGGGCACGCTGAAAGTCACCGACGGCAAGATGAAGGCCTGGTGGCCGTATGTTCGTGATGCCGTGCCGCTCGTGCTGGAAGACGGTGTGCTGAATTTCAGCACCGACTACACATTCAGCCTGGCCAAAGAAACCGAACTGAACCTGACCAACACCGTCGCCAGCATTGCGCCGTTTGCTATCAAGACGCCCGATGGCCGCCCATTGGTACGCCTGGAACGCTTGGACGTCAGTGACACTACGGTGGACCTGGCCAAGCAGCACGTAGTGGTCGGCAAGATTCGCAGCAACAAGCTGGAAACCTGGGCCGCCCGCGAAGCCGATGGGCAACTGGATTGGCAAAAACTGTTCGCCAGCCAACCGAGCAAGCCGGCCAAGGCGCCCGAGCCCGCCAATGCGCCGGCAACGGCCGACTCGCCAAAGGCTGAACCGGCCGCGCCTGGCAAGCCCTGGCAAGTACTGCTCAAGGATGTGCAGCTGCGTAACTATCAGGTGCACCTGGCCGACCGTCAGGCCAAACCTGCGGTAGCGCTGGAACTGGGCCCCTTGAACGTCGATGTGCAGAACTTCGACAGCCTCAACCAAAGCCCGTTTACCTTGAAGGTCGACTCCGGCCTGGGTAAACAAGGCAAGATCCAGGCAACCGGCGAGGTCAATCTGAACCCGGTCAGCGCCAAACTCAAAGTGAATACCCAGGACATCGACCTGCGGGTTGCTCAGTCCTATATCAGCCCGTTCATTCGGCTGGAACTGCGCAGCGGCATGTTGGGCAGCAACCTGGATGTGAACCTCAAGAGCACCGAGCCCTTGGCGCTTCAGGTCACCGGCCGCGCTCAGGTCGACCAATTGCACACCCTGGACACGCTCAAGACCCGCGACTTCCTCAAATGGCAGCGCCTGGTGCTCGAAGGTGTCAATTATCAACACGGCGACAGCCTGTCGATCGACAAGGTCAACCTGCTGCAACCGTACGCGCGCTTCATGATCAATGATGACCGCACCACCAACATCGATGACCTGTTGATCCCGCAGCCGGCCGACAGTGGGGCCAAATCGGCAGCCAAGCCGGCGGCCAGCAAAGACAAGCCGCTGGGCATCCATATAGGGCAGATCGCGATCAATGACGGCTCGGCCAACTTTGCCGACTTCAGCCTCACGCCCAACTTTGCCACGGCCATTCAACAGCTCAACGGGCAGATCGGCACCATTGACAGTCGCCAAGCCAAACCGGCCAGCGTCGACATCAAGGGCAAGGTGGATCGCTATGCGCCAGTGACCATCAAAGGCAGCGTGAACCCGTTTGATCCGATGGCGGCGCTGGATATCGCCACCAGCTTCAAACGCGTCGAGTTGACCACGTTGACGCCGTATTCCGGCAAGTTCGCCGGTTTCCGCATCCGCAAGGGCCGGCTCAACCTGGACCTGCATTATGTGATCACCAAAGGCCAGTTGAAGGCTGAAAACAAGGTAGTGGTTGAGCAACTGCAACTGGGTGAGAAAGTCGACAGCGCCGACGCCGTGGATTTGCCGATTCGCCTGGCCATCGCCCTGCTCAAGGACTCCGACGGCAAGATATCCATCGAACTGCCGGTCACCGGCGACCTGAACAACCCGCAATTCAGCGTGATGCCGATTGTCTGGCAAACCCTGCGTAACCTGGTGGTGCGCGCGGCGACGGCGCCGTTCAAGTTCATCGGTGGGCTGGTCACGGGTGGCGGCTCGGAAGACTTGGGCAATGTGTCGTTCGCCCCAGGCTCCAGCGAATTGAACAAAGACGCTCAAGGCGCGCTGAATACCCTGGCCAAAGCACTCAAAGAGCGCCCTACCCTGCGCCTTGAAATCGAAGGCACGGCGGCTGCCAGCAGTGACGGTCCCTTGCTCGCTGCCGAGCGACTGGAACGTGAATATCAATACAACTACTACAAGATACTGCAGCGCCGTGGCGATAAGGTTCCGGCCCAGGCTTCGCTGCTGGTCGTCCCCGAGAAGGAAAAAGCGCCGTTGCTGGAAGGCATCTACCGCACCCGTCTGAAACAACAACCGCCGGCCGAGTGGAAAGACCTGAGCAGCGATGAACGCACCGCGAAGCTGCGTGACGGGCTGATCAAGTTCTGGGGCGCCAGTGATGTACTGCTGCGTCAACTGGGGCAAGACCGAGCCAGTGCCATCAAGGATTACCTGGTGGACAAGGGCCAACTGGAAGATGACCGGGTGTACTTCATCGATGCCAACCTGGGGCAGGCGGAGAAGGATGGCCGGGTGGTAACCCCAATGCATCTGGATGCTGAGTAACACCTGAGACACCCATCCAAATGTGGGAGCTGGCTTGCCGGCGATGCAGACACCTCGGTCATTCAGTTGAATCGAGGTGATGCTATCGCAGGCAAGCCAGCTCCCACATTTGTTTGTGCTCGGCCTGGGGTTTTGTTTGCGCCCAGAATAGAACAGGCCCCGACACAAGTGCCGGGGCCTGTAATGACCACATCCGTGTGGTCGGTCGCATGAACTCCAGAGGTGCTTTGGGTGGATATCTAACTCACCCTAAGCCGCCGCTATTCAGTTCAGACGAACAGTTAAGCGTTACTCTGCTTTCAGGCCATCGGCCGATACAGCTTTAACGCCTTTGATTTTCTTGGCGATATTCACCGCGGTGGTTTTCTGTGCTTCAGTCACAGCGACCGAAGAGGACAGAGAAACTACGCCTTTGTTGGTTTCGACTTTGATGTCGGTGCCAGGAATGCCTTTCTCGGTTACCAGGTCAGCTTTCACTTTGGTGGTGATCCAGGTATCGGAAGTGGCGCCCTTGGCGTCAGCTGCTGCGCCTTTGGTTTTGTCGACGTTGTCGGCTTTAGTTGCGCCGCCTGCCAGCAGGCCGTCAGCAGAAACAGCGGTCACACCTTTGATACGCTTGGTGATTGCTACTGCAGTGGCTTTCTGCGAATCAGAGATCGCTACGGTCGACGACAGGGAAACCACACCTTTGTTGGTTTCAACCTTGATGTCCGAACCAGGAATGCCTTTCTCGGTCAGCAGGTCAGCTTTGACTTTGGTGGTGATCCAAGTATCCGAGGTGGATTCTTTGGCTTTGGTCACTTCGCCAGCAGCCATGGTCATTGGAGCTTGGGAAGTCTGAGCAAAGGCCACGTTAGCACCCATGGCCAGGGTCAGAGCGGTAGCAGTAGCGAGAGCGAACTTCTTCATACGAGTAACTCCTGTTTTATTGAAAGTCTGCAGTGGGTAAACCTTGATGCTGCAGCGTTACCAGGATTATTGCAGGCAGTGTGCCAAGTTAGATTTTCGAATTAAATCCTTATAAAACAACAACTTATAAAAACGACCAATTTTCGGAATCGTGCAACTTGCATGAAGAAGGCCGTCCTTGCATGCAAGTTGCGGCTTTTGGGATTTACTAAGCTTCTGATTTATCGGCATTTTCCTAAGCGCATAAAAAAAGGACTCCGAAGAGTCCTTTTTTTTCAGCGTGAGGCCGGGTAATTAAACGCCCGAAGCCTTGGCTGCTGCTACGTCCTTGATGGACAGCTTGATACGGCCGCGGTTGTCCACGTCCAGTACCAGCACTTCCACTTCCTGACCTTCTTTCAGAATGTCGGTCACTTTCTCAACACGAGCGTCGCTCAGCATGGAGATGTGCACCAGACCGTCTTTGCCCGGCAGGATGTTGACGAATGCGCCGAAGTCGACGATGCGCTCAACTTTACCGACGTAGATCTTGCCGATCTCGGCTTCTGCGGTGATACCCAGAACGCGCTGACGTGCAGCTTCTGCAGCTTCTTTGGTTTCGCCGAAGATCTTGATCGAGCCGTCGTCTTCGATGTCGATCGAAGCCTTGGTCTCTTCACAGATCGCACGAATGGTCGCGCCGCCTTTACCGATAACATCACGGATTTTGTCGGTGTCGATTTTCATCGCGATCATGGTCGGAGCATTTTCCGACAGCTCGGTACGCGACTGACCAATGATCTGGTTCATCTGGCCGAGGATGTTCAGGCGTGCTTCCAGGGCTTGGCCCAGAGCGATCTCCATGATCTCTTCGGTGATGCCCTTGATCTTGATGTCCATCTGCAGCGCGGTAACACCTTTAGCGGTACCGGCTACTTTGAAGTCCATGTCGCCCAGGTGGTCTTCATCGCCCAGGATGTCGGTCAGGATGGCGAACTTCTCGCCTTCTTTAACCAGGCCCATGGCGATACCGGCAACCGGTGCCTTCATCGGCACACCAGCGTCCATCAGCGCCAGGGAAGCACCGCAGACCGAAGCCATGGAGCTGGAACCGTTGGACTCGGTAATTTCCGACACAACACGGATGGTGTACGGGAACACGTCGGCGGCAGGCAGCATGGCTGCAATCGAACGACGGGCCAGACGGCCGTGACCGATTTCGCGACGACCAGCGCCACCCATGCGACCACACTCACCTACCGAGAACGGAGGGAAGTTGTAGTGCAGCATGAACGGGTCTTTTTTCTCGCCTTCCAGGGTGTCCAGCAGCTGTGCGTCACGGGCAGTACCCAGTGTTGCAACAACCAGAGCCTGGGTTTCACCACGGGTGAACAGAGCCGAACCGTGAGTCTTCGGCAGAACGCCGACTTCGATGTTCAGCGGACGTACGGTGCGCGTGTCGCGACCATCGATACGCGGCTTGCCGTTAACGATGTTTTCGCGAACGGTGCGGTATTCGATTTCACCGAAGGCAGCTTTGACGTCGCTGGAAGAAGGCTGGCCTTCTTCGCCGGACAGCTTGGCCACAACCTGCTCCTTCAGCTCGCCCAGGCGAGCGTAGCGGTCGGCCTTGACGGTGATGGTGTAGGCGTCGGAGATGGCAGCGCCGAACTCGGAGCGGATAGCACCCAGCAGTTCAGTCGCTTCAGCCTGTGGAGCCCAGGTCCAAGTCGGCTTGGCAGCTTCGGCAGCCAGTTCTTTAACAGCGTTGATCACAACCTGGAACTCGTCGTGAGCAAACAGTACCGCGCCCAGCATCTGGTCTTCGGTCAGCTCTTTGGCTTCCGATTCAACCATCAACACGGCTTCCGACGTACCGGCAACGACCATGTCCAGGCTCGACGCTTTCTGTTGTTCGTAAGTCGGGTTAAGCAGGTAGCCGGTGCTTTCGTGGAAAGCAACGCGAGCTGCGCCGATCGGGCCATCGAAAGGAATACCGGAGATGGCCAGGGCAGCCGAAGTACCGATCATCGCAGCGATGTCCGGATCGGTCTTCTTGCTGGTGGAAACGACGGTGCAGACAACCTGCACTTCGTTCATGAAGCCTTCTGGGAACAGCGGACGGATCGGACGGTCGATCAGCCGGGAAGTCAGGGTTTCTTTTTCGGAAGGACGGCCTTCGCGCTTGAAGAAACCGCCAGGGATCTTACCGGCAGCGTAAGTCTTTTCCTGGTAGTGAACGGAAAGAGGGAAGAAGCCTTTGCTTGGGTCAGCGGTCTTGGCGCCAACAACGGTCACCAATACGGTGACGTCGTCGTCAACGGTAACCAGCACTGCGCCGGAGGCTTGACGGGCGATACGGCCTGTCTCGAGGGTAACGGTCGACTGACCGAACTGGAATTTTTTGATAACCGGGTTCACGGTGTCCTACCTTCTTTGTGGCTCTTGGGGAACTTGTCTTCTTGCGAAATTCTTGGGCAATGCCGGGAATCGGCCCGACGCTCGTCCAGGGTAAAACGTGTATCCAGATAAAACTTGAGGCTGGGAGCCTGCCATGGGCCAGCGGGAATCCCACTGACACACGGCAGACAACCAACCTCTAGCGCAATCGCTGATTAGCGACGCAGACCCAGGCGACCGATCAGAGCCTGATAACGACCCAGATCCTTGCCTTTCAGGTAGTCCAGCAGCTTACGGCGCTGGTTTACCATGCGGATCAGACCACGACGGGAGTGGTGATCTTTACCGTTGGCCTTGAAGTGACCTTGCAGCTTGTTGATGTTGTGGGTCAGCAGTGCAACTTGCACTTCTGGCGAACCAGTGTCACCAACAGCTTGCTGATAGTCAGCTACGATTTGTGCTTTTTCTTGAACGTCGAGAGCCATGAGGCAATCCTTTTTTCAGGAAACCACCCAAAGGGTGATCTCAACAGGCCAGGGACAAATCCCTGTATCTAAAAATGAGTGTTGACCGTGCCTGTTAACAGCCACACTCGTTCGGTCATTCTGACCGAATCAGTCGACGCGGCGCGATGCGCCCGTCTTCGCTCACTTCACCGATACCGATAAAGCGACCGTTATGATCCTGTACCCGCACCATACCGAACTTCGGAGCGTCCGGGGCACGTACCGGCTGGCCGTTGAGCCAGTAGAACGCGCTGTGCTCCGAGAAGTGCAGCAATGGCCAATCCAGCAAACCGCTGTCCGATGGCATCAGGAAGCGATCAACTGCTTCATTGCCGCCTTCGGCGTGTACTGCTTCCAACTCTTCCAGCGTGACCGTCTGGGCCAGGCTGAAAGGACCGGCCTGGGTGCGTCGCAGTTCTGCAACGTACGCGCCGCAACCGAGCTTTTCACCAATATCTTCCACCAGGGTACGAATATAGGTGCCTTTGCTGCAGTCCACGGCCAAGCGGGCAGTGTCGCCTTCATGGGCGAGCAATTCCAAGCGCGCAATAGTAACAGAACGCGGTTCGCGCTCCACTACTTCGCCCGCACGTGCCAGCTTGTACAGAGGCTGGCCATCACGCTTGAGGGCCGAGTACATCGGCGGTATCTGACTGATTTGCCCACGAAAACCGGGTAAAGCAGCCTCAATATCAGCACGACCAACGGTCACGTCGCGAACCTGCAGAACATCACCTTCAGCATCGGCCGTGGTGGTGGTCTTGCCCAGTTGCATCAGGGTTTCGTAACCCTTGTCGGAATCGAGCAGGTATTGCGAGAACTTGGTCGCCTCACCAAAGCACAACGGCAGCACGCCGGTGGCCAGGGGGTCGAGACTGCCGGTATGCCCGGCCTTCTCGGCATTGAGCAGCCAGCGAACTTTCTGCAAGGCAGCATTGGAGGTAAAGCCAATGGGCTTGTCGAGCAGAATAATGCCGCTGACGTTGCGACGGATACGTTTGACCTGAGCCACCGCTTACTCCTTGGCGTCTTCAGGTGTGGATGGGTGCTGACTGTCTTCAGCCACGGCGCGCTCGATCAGCGCCGACAGGTGCGCACCACGCACGACGCTTTCGTCGTAGTGGAAGTGCAACTGAGGCACGCTGCGCAGCTTCATTTCGCGGGCCAACTGCATGCGCAGGAAACCTGCAGCCGAGTTGAGCACCTTGATGCTTTGCGCGATTTCTTCGCTGCTGTCCTGGCCCATCACGGTGATGAAGATCTTCGCGTGACCTACGTCGCGGCTCACTTCAACGGCGGTGATGGTGACCAAGCCAACGCGTGGGTCTTTGACTTCGCGACGGATCAGTTGGGCCAGCTCGCGCTGCATCTGATCGCCGATACGCTGGGTACGGCTGTATTCTTTTGCCATGTCTTGTTACCTGTTACTGCCACACGGTGAAACCCGTGGGGTCTGAAAGCGGCAAACGCCCGGCCTGACAAAAGCCAGACCGGGCGTTGCGTTTAGAGTCCGTACGCTGCGCGGGGCATGTGCATGCCCACGCGTCGCGTGGCTCCGGAAGTGCGCGAGTTAGAGGCTGCGAGCAACCTGAACCTTCTCGTAGACTTCGATCTTGTCGCCAGCTTTGACGTCGTTGTAGCTCTTGACGCCGATACCGCATTCCATGCCGGCACGCACTTCGGAAGCGTCATCCTTGAAGCGGCGCAGGGATTCCAGCTCGCCTTCGAAGATAACGATGTCTTCACGCAGTACACGGATTGGACGGTTACGGTGCACAACACCTTCGATAACCATGCAACCGGCGATCGCGCCGAATTTCGGCGAGCGGAACACGTCACGCACCTCGGCAACACCCAGGATATTCTCCCGAACGTCGCTGCCAAGCATACCGGTAAGGGCTTTCTTGACGTCTTCGATGATGTCGTAGATGACGTTGTAGTAACGCATGTCCAGGCCTTCCTGCTCGACGATCTTGCGAGCGCCAGCATCGGCACGCACGTTGAAGCCGAACAGTACAGCGTTGGAAGCCAGTGCCAGGTTGGCGTCGGACTCGGTGATACCACCGACACCGCCACCGACAACGCGCACTTGCACTTCGTCGTTACCCAGGCCGTTCAAGGCGCCGTTCAACGCTTCGAGGGAACCACGGACGTCAGATTTGAGGACGATGTTAAGCGTCTTCTTCTCTGCCTGGCCCATGTTTTCGAAGATATTTTCCAGCTTGCCGGCGTGAGCACGGGCCAGTTTGACTTCGCGGAACTTGCCTTGACGGAACAGAGCCACTTCACGGGCTTTCTTCTCGTCGGCTACTACGCTCATCTCGTCGCCAGCGTCCGGGGTACCGTCCAGGCCGAGAATCTCGACAGGGATGGAAGGACCGGCTTCCTTGATTGGCTTGCCGTTCTCGTCGAGCATGGCACGTACACGGCCGTAGTTCGAACCAACCAGCACCATGTCGCCTTGGCGCAGCGTACCGTCTTGAACCAGAACGGTTGCAACCGGGCCACGACCTTTGTCGAGACGCGATTCAACCACAACACCGCGCCCCGGGGCCGATGGCGTTGCTTTCAGTTCGAGTACTTCAGCTTGCAGCAGGACCGCTTCGAGCAGTTCGTCTACACCGGTACCGACTTTTGCCGAGACCGAAACGAACGGCGTATCACCGCCCCACTCTTCGGACGTCACGCCGTGAACCGACAGTTCGCTACGGATGCGATCGAGATCGGCGCCCGGCTTGTCGATTTTGTTCACGGCAACAACCAGTGGAACACCAGCGGCCTTGGCGTGCTGGACAGCTTCAATGGTCTGCGGCATCACGCCGTCGTCCGCTGCAACCACCAGAATCACGATGTCAGTCGCCTTGGCACCACGGGCACGCATTGCGGTAAACGCGGCGTGACCAGGGGTGTCGAGGAAAGTGACCATGCCGCGTTCGGTTTCAACGTGGTATGCACCGATGTGCTGGGTGATACCGCCGGCTTCGCCAGCAGCTACCTTGGCACGACGGATGTAGTCGAGCAGCGAGGTCTTACCGTGGTCAACGTGGCCCATTACGGTCACAACCGGCGCACGGGAGAACGACTCACCTTCAAACTTCAGGGACTCGGCCAGGGAATCTTCCAGGGCGGTGTCGCTGACCAGGGTCACTTTGTGGCCCAGCTCTTCAGCAACCAGTTGGGCAGTTTCCTGGTCCAGTACCTGGTTGATGGTCGCTGGAGTACCCAGTTTGAACATGAACTTGATGATTTCAGCAGCCTTGACCGACATCTGATTGGCGAGGTCGCCAACTGTGATGGTCTCGCCGATCTGCACATCACGCACGACAGGGCCGGTTGGGCTCTGGAAACCGTGGGCGTTGCGCTTTTTCAGCTTGGCCTTGCCGCGACCACCACGACGGAAGCCATCGCTTTCTTCGTCGGTAGTACGTGGGGCAACGCGTGGAGCAGGCGCTTTCTCTTTGACCGAGGCACGATGTGGGGCGTTTTTACGCTCGCCATCGCCACCACCACCGCGACGATTGTTATCGTCGGCACGTGGTTTGTCCGGACGACGAGGCTCGTCGCGCTTGCGAGCGTCTGCTGCAGGAGCAGGTGCAGCGGCAACCGGAGCAGCCTCACGCACAGCTTCAACAGGCGCTGCAGCAGCGGCGACCGCGTCAGTACCAGCAGGTTGCGCAGCAGCAGGCTGGCGGCGCGCTTCTTCTTCGGCGCGACGCTTGGCTTCTTCTTCAGCCTTCTGACGAGCAGCATTTTCTACTGCGCGACGTTCATCCAGTTCGCGTTTGCGCTCGGCTTCGATTTCTTCCGGGCTGCGCTGTACGAAGACTTTCTTCTTGCGTACTTCAACGCTGATGCTCTTGCTACCAGCAACACGCAGGGTGCTGGTGGTTTTGCGCTGCAATGTAATCTTGCGCGGTTCTTCCACTTTCGCCTTGTGGCTGCTCTTCAAGTGAGTCAGCAAAGACTGCTTCTCACTGTCGCTCACACCTTCATCGGCGGCGGTGTGCGGCAGACCTGCCTCACGCATCTGCTGCAACAGGCGCTCTACCGGTGTTTTGACCTCATCGGCCAGTTGTTTCACCGTGACTTGCGTCATGCACTTCTCTCCTCAGGCCGCGCCTAGTTACTCGAACCAATGGGCTCGGGCGGCCATGATCAACTTGCCGGCACGATCATCGTCAATGCCGTCGATGTCGAGCAGATCGTCAATAGACTGCTCGGCCAGGTCTTCGCGGGTAATTACGCCGCGCACCGCCAGTTCCATCGCCAAATCCTTGTCCATACCCTCAAGCGAGAGCAGGTCTTCGGCCGGATGGGCGTCTGCCAGCTTTTCCTCAGTAGCGATGGCTTTAGTCAACAAACGATCCTTGGCCCGAGCGCGAAGCTCGTTGACGGTGTCTTCGTCAAAGCCGTCGATGTTGAGCATTTCTTCCAACGGTACGTAGGCAATCTCTTCCAGGCTGGTGAAGCCTTCATCTACCAGCACCTGCGCCAGGTCTTCGTCGACTTCCAGCTCGTCGATGAAGTTGCGCAGGATGTCACCGGTTTCAGCTTGCTGCTTAGCCTGGATGTCCGATTCGGTCATCACGTTCAGGGTCCAGCCGGTCAGTTGGCTGGCCAGACGCACGTTCTGACCACCACGACCAATGGCCTGAGCCAGATTATCTGCGCCAACGGCGATGTCCATTGCATGAGCATCTTCGTCAACGATAATTGCCGCCACTTCAGCCGGCGACATGGCGTTAATTACGAACTGCGCCGGGTTATCGTCCCACAGGACGATGTCCACACGCTCGCCGCCCAACTCGCCCGACACTGCCTGGACGCGCGAACCGCGCATACCAATGCAAGCGCCTTGCGGGTCGATGCGTTTGTCCTTGGAGCGGACCGCGATCTTGGCGCGCGAACCCGGGTCGCGGGACGCAGCCATGACTTCGATCAGGCCTTCGGCAATTTCCGGCACTTCGATACGGAACAGCTCGATCAGCATTTCCGGCGCGGTACGCGACAGGATCAACTGAGGGCCGCGGTTCTCGGTGCGGATTTCCTTGAGCAGCGCACGCAGACGCACGCCGACACGGAAGGTTTCGCGAGAGATGATGTCTTCGCGGGCCAGCAACGCTTCAGCGTTGTTGCCCAGGTCAACGATCACGTTGTCGCGGGTAACTTTTTTCACGGTACCGGAGATGATTTCACCCAGGCGCTCGCGGTAAGCATCAACGACTTGAGCGCGCTCAGCTTCGCGAACCTTCTGCACGATGACCTGCTTGGCGGTCTGTGCAGCAATACGGCCGAATTCGATCGACTCGATCTTTTCTTCGACGACATCACCGACCTTGGCGCCAGGGTGCGTTTCGGCAACCTTGCTTGGCCAGGTTTCGATGGCCGGATCATCAAGATCGGCTTCTTCGACGACCGTCCAGCGACGGTAAGTCTCATAGGCACCGGTGTGGCGGTTGATTTCCACACGCAGATCAACTTCGTCTTCAAAACGCTTTTTGGTAGCAGTGGCCAGGGCCAGCTCCAGCGCTTCAAAAATCACGTTTGCCGGTACGCCCTTTTCATTGGATACCGACTCAACAACCAGCAGTACTTCTTTGCTCATCGTACGCCTCGCCTTTCGCAAGCCATTGGATCCGCGGGATCCGCGTCTCAGTCAAAACTGGGAATAATGTTGGCCTTGTCGATCATATCGATCGGCAACAGGAATTCATGGTCTTCTACCTGCACCACGACATCCTGTTCTTCTACACCGCGCAGAAGGCCCTGAAAGTTGCGTCGCCCTTCAAAGGGAGAGCGCAGCTTGATCTTCACTTGTTCACCGGCAAATTTTGCAAACTGATCAATAGTGAACAGTGGGCGTTCCATGCCTGGCGAGGAAACTTCGAGGGTGTATTCAACGGAAATCGGATCTTCAACATCCAGGACACCGCTGATCTGACGGCTGACAATGGCACAATCGTCCACCAGCACGCCGCCCTCTTTATCGATATAAACGCGCAACATTGAGTGGCGACCTTGAGCCGAAAACTCAATACCCCAGCATTCATAGCCTAGGGCCACGACCACCGGGGCCAACAAGGCCTGCAACTCTTCTAGCTTGCTCGACACCTGAACCCCCTCGTGCATGTATGTGCATGCTGTGCAAAATAAAAAAATGGGCGAAACGCCCATCCTTGAAACGCCGTCGAACAGCGGCGTTGAAAGTGTCCAGCTAACAAAAAGCCCCTTAAAAGGGGCTCCGCTAAAACTGGTTGCGGGGGCCGGATTTGAACCGACGACCTTCGGGTTATGAGCCCGACGAGCTACCAGACTGCTCCACCCCGCGACAAAGCTGGGGCGGAAGTATACGACCGATCCCTTACAGGGTCAATGTAACCTTCCACCTACAAGAAAGCCCGCAACAGCGGGCTCTCCTGATAATTGGTACCGAGAAGGGGACTCGAACCCCTACACCCTATGGGCACAACCACCTCAAGGTTGCGTGTCTACCAATTCCACCACCTCGGCAATACAGCGTTTACAACCCTTCTTACTTCTGCTCTTGAGCTGGAGGTACGTCAGTCGCTGGAGTAGCCGACTTTTGCTCTTGAAGCACCGGGACATCATCAGAAGCCGGTTTTGCTTTTGGTACTTCCAACACTGCTGGGTTTGGGAGACCTACTTGAGTCAGCACATGAGCTTTCTCTTTAGCAAAGTAACCTAACCCCAAGCTGGTTATGAAGAAACCGGCGGCAAGTATAGCAGTAAACTTACTAAGAAAGGTAGAGGAACCTTGGCTTCCGAACACAGTATTTGAAGCACCTGCACCGAAAGACGCACCAGCATCCGCACCTTTACCCTGTTGCAACAAAACCAGGGCAACTACGCCCAGGGCAGCCAACAGATGAAAAACGACTACGACTGTTTCCAGCATTTTTTCAGTTTCCCGCGGCGCGACAGATCGCACCGAACTCATCTGCATTCAGGGAAGCTCCACCAATGAGCCCCCCATCGATATCCGGCATGCCGAACAGTTCGACCGCATTGGCCGCCTTCACGCTGCCGCCGTATAGAAGCCGCACACCTTGCGCGACTTCAGAATTCTCTGCCGCCAACTGAGCGCGGATGGCTGCGTGCACATCCTGCGCCTGTTGCGGCGTAGCAGTCAGTCCGGTGCCAATGGCCCAGACCGGCTCGTAAGCAATGACTGCCTTTGCAAATGCACCAAAACCCAGCTCCTCGATGATGCTGCCCAGCTGACGCGAGACAACTTCAAGAGTCTTGCCCGATTCACGTTGCTCCAGGGTCTCCCCTATGCACAACACTGGAATCAAGCCACAAGCCTGTGCCGCTGCGAACTTGCGGTTGAGTGTCCCATCACGCTCGCCCATCATCTGACGGCGCTCGGAGTGCCCGACAAGCACATAGGAACAACCCGCATCTACCAGCTGACTCGGCGAAATCTCGCCGGTCAACGCACCTTGCATGGGCTCCACCGCAGAATTCTGCGCGCCGACCTGAATCGACTTACCTTTCAAGCCATCAACAACCTGGTTGATATGCAAGCAAGGCGGGAAAACCGCAACATCAACACCGCTAGGCAAGGCCAAGTGACGAAGGCCATTGATCAGCTCAGCGACACTGGCGCGGGTACCGTGCATCTTCCAGTTACCAGCTACCATAGTGCGACGCATGCTGTACCTCGTCGGTCAAAGTGGGCGCAGATGTTACCCAACCACATCATCACTGGCAAGCCGAATTCAGGCGCAAATTTCAGTTACCAGTTTTGCCAGGTCTTCGGCATGGCCGCGAACCTGTGTTTCGTCTTCGCCTTCGACCATGACGCGCACCAGAGGCTCTGTGCCGGACTTGCGCAACAGCACCCGTCCACGCCCCGCCATTGCCAGGGTTACGCGCTCGCACGCGTCTTTGACAGCAGGGTGCTCGATCGGGTTTTCGCCACCGGCAAAACGCACATTGAGCAGAACTTGCGGGCACTTACGCAGCGCCTGTCGCGCCAGAGCCAAGCTCTCTTCACGGCGACGCAACGACAACAACACTTGCAGAGCAGCAATGATGGCATCGCCCGTGGTGGTGTGCTGGAAGCAGACAACATGCCCGGAGTTTTCACCCCCCACCTGCCAGTTACGCTCCAGCAGCTCGGCGATCACATATCGGTCACCGACGTTAGCGCGTACGAACGGAATACCCAGTTCCGCCAGAGCGAGCTCAAGCCCAAGATTGCTCATCAATGTGCCGACGACACCACCTTGCAGCTTGTTACGCTCATGCAGGTCGCGAGCAATGATAAACAGCAGGTCATCGCCATCAACCACGGTACCGGTGTGGTCCACCATCAACACACGGTCGCCATCGCCATCAAAGGCAATGCCCAGGTCGGCATGCTCAGCCAGAACGGCCGCCTGCAACTGCCCCATGTGGGTGGAACCGCAATTTTCATTGATGTTCAAGCCGTTCGGTTGCGCCGAAAGCACCGTCACGTCCGCACCCAGCTCTTTGAATACACTCGGAGCCACCTTATAGGTCGCACCATGGGCGCAGTCGACAACGATCTTCAGCCCGGCAAAATTGGTACTGCTCGGAACGCTGCTTTTGCAAAATTCGATATAACGGCCTGATGCGTCGTTGATACGCGACACCTTGCCCAGCTTGCTGGACTCAACCACCGTCATCGGTGCATCCAGCAGCTCTTCAATCATCAATTCGATCTCGTCCGGCAACTTGGTGCCCTGGCCCGAGAAGAACTTGATGCCGTTGTCATCGTGGGGATTGTGCGACGCACTGATCACGATCCCGGCTTCAGCGTGAAAGGTACGCGTCAGGTAAGCGATTGCAGGCGTAGGCATTGGCCCCAACAGCATCACATCAGCACCGGCGGCGGACAAACCTGCCTCCAGCGCCGATTCGAACATATAACCCGAAATACGGGTGTCCTTGCCCACCAGAATGCGGCAAGCGCCCATGCTGCGGAACGCCATGCCTGCCGCCCAGCCCAACTTGAGCATGAAATCAGGAGTAATCGGAAATTCGCCGACCCGACCGCGAATACCGTCGGTGCCAAAATATTTTTTAGTCATAAGTGCTCCATCATTCTTATACGGCTGATTCTACAGCGGCAATTATACGCACCACGTCGACCGTCTCGGCGACATCATGCACGCGCAAAATTCGCGCACCTTTGGTCATGGCAAGCGCAGCAAGCGCCAGACCGCCGTACAGCCGCTCGCCTACCGGGCGATTCAAGGCCAGCCCTATCATGCTCTTGCGCGAAACACCGACCAACAAGGGCCGACCAAGGGCATGCAGGGCTTCTATATGCTTAAAGAGACTCAAATTGTGCTGGAGCGTCTTGGCAAACCCAAACCCGGGATCAAGGATGATCTTTTCGGCAGCGATTCCCGCTTTGGCGCACTGAGCGATTCGTTCGGCGAGAAACCCACTCACTTCACCTACCAGGTCGTCGTAGTGCGGGCTGTCTTGCATGTTGCCGGGCTCTCCCAGCATATGCATCAGGCACACCGGCAGACCGGTTGCCGCCGCTGCATCCAGGGCACCGTCTCGCTGCAGGGAGCGCACATCGTTGATCAGGCCCGCCCCCAGGCGTGCCGTTTCACGCATTACCGCCGGCGTAGATGTATCAACCGAGATGATCACATCAAGCTCGCGGGCGATACGCTCAACTATCGGCGCGACGCGCTCCAGCTCCTCCAGGGGAGAAACAACACGTGCTCCCGGGCGAGTCGATTCGCCACCAACATCAATCAACGTTGCCCCCGCCAGCACCATAGCCTCGGCGTGACGCAACGCGGCGTCCTGCTGACTGAAACGGCCGCCGTCGGAAAAGGAATCAGGGGTTACATTAAGAATGCCCATGACGTGTGTATGGGCCAAATCAAGAACCCGGTTGCCGCAAGGCAACCGGGTGGAGGACGACGCAGAAGTCATTTCAAACCTTAGTGGTCAGCCGCAGGGCCACCGATCGGGGTTTCAGGGCGTTCGTTCTGAACCACTGGCGGGGTGCCAGAGGTGCCTGAACCGCCTTCCCAGTCGCGAGGCTCACGAGGCGTACGACCGGCCATGATGTCGTCGATCTGGTCGGCGTCAATGGTCTCGTACTTCATCAGCGCATCAGCCATGGCATCCAGCTTGTCATGGTTGTCAGTCAGGATCTGCTTGGCAGTGCCGTAGCACTGGTCAATGATGCTGCGCACCTCGGAGTCGATCAGCTTGGCCGTCTCACCGGAGAAGCTGGCGCTTTGACCGCCGCCGCCACGCCCCAGGAACACTTCACCATCTTCCTCGGCATACATCAATGGACCGAGTTTTTCCGACAAGCCCCACTTGGTCACCATGTTTCGTGCAATCTGGCTGGCACGCATGATGTCGTTGGAGGCACCGGTGGTCACACCGTCAAAGCCCAAGGTCATTTCTTCAGCAATCCGGCCACCGTACAGCGAGCAGATCTGGCTGATCAGCGCTCGCTTGGAGAGGCTGTAACGATCCTCTTCCGGCAGGAACATAGTGACACCCAGCGCGCGACCACGAGGGATGATCGACACTTTATAGACCGGGTCATGCTCAGGCACAACACGACCCACAATGGCGTGACCGGCTTCGTGATAAGCGGTGTTCTGCTTCTCTTTTTCGGACATGACCATGGATTTGCGCTCGGCGCCCATCATGATTTTGTCTTTTGCCAGCTCGAACTCTTTCATTTCAACGATGCGTTTACCGGTACGGGCTGCGAACAGCGAAGCCTCGTTTACCAGGTTGGCAAGGTCTGCACCCGAGAAGCCTGGCGTACCACGAGCAATCACGGCAGGCGCCACATCGTCGCCCATCGGCACTTTGCGCATGTGCACTTTCAGAATCTGTTCGCGACCGCGGATATCCGGCAGGCCAACCACGACCTGACGGTCAAAACGACCTGGACGCAGCAGCGCAGGGTCCAATACGTCAGGACGGTTAGTTGCAGCAATGACGATGATGCCGTCATTCATTTCGAAGCCGTCCATCTCCACCAGCAACTGGTTGAGGGTCTGCTCACGCTCATCGTGACCGCCACCCATGCCAGCACCACGATGGCGACCAACAGCGTCGATTTCATCGATGAAGATGATGCACGGTGCGTGCTTCTTGGCCTGTTCGAACATATCGCGAACACGGCTGGCACCCACACCTACAAACATTTCGACGAAGTCAGAACCGGAAATAGTGAAGAACGGCACTTTGGCTTCGCCGGCAATCGCCTTGGCCAGCAAGGTTTTACCGGTACCCGGAGGACCAACCATCAGTACGCCGCGTGGAATACGGCCGCCCAGGCGTTGGAACTTGCCCGGATCGCGCAGAAACTCGACCAGCTCGCCGACTTCTTCCTTGGCTTCGTCGCAACCTGCAACGTCAGCCAGGGTGGTCTTGACCTGATCCTCGGAGAGCAGGCGCGCCTTGCTCTTGCCGAAGCTCATCGGCCCGCCCTTGCCTCCCGCACCGCCTTGCATCTGGCGCATGAAGAACATGAACACGGCGATAATCACCAGAATCGGGAAGCTGGCGACCAGGAGTTGAGTCCAGATGCTCTGCTGCTCAGGCTGCTTGCCTTCAACGACTACGTGGTTATCCACCAGATCGCCGATCAGACCGTTGTCCTGGATAGCCGGACGAATGGTCTTGAAGCTGTCGCCATCGTTGCGTTTGCCGGTGATCACGTAGCCATCAACCGCTACGCGCTCGACCTTGCCATCCTTAACTTGCTGGATGAAGTCGGAATAGTTGAGGGTCTGCGGCTCGTTAGGGCTGGAGAAGTTGTTCATCACCGTCACCAGGACTGCCGCGATGATCAACCACAGGATCAGATTCTTTGCCATATCGTTCAATTAACTACCCTCTGAAGCAAGCTCCGCTACTGGCGCGCGCTTCGCATGATATTCACCGGCCTAACTTACTACATTACCTACAACTCTGGCAGGCGCCGTCTGTAACCCTTTGTGAAACTTTGACTACACAATATTCGTAAAGCTTCGTGACGAAAGCGATATAAAAAAACCTATCGCCTTCCTCGAATTCCTTAAAAACGCTCTTCACTCGCCGCACCTTCAACACCGCGGAAGCCGCGGCACAGCAGGTATTGCTCCCGAGACCTGTCCCGAGAAGAGTCTGGCTTGCGCGTTTGCACCTTGTCGAACAACTTGCGGATGTTCTTGTGGTACTCGTCAAAACCTTCGCCCTGGAAGACTTTCACCAAAAAATCACCACCCGGACGCAACACCCGACCCGCCAAATCCAGCGCCAGTTCACACAGGAACATTGCGCGCGGCATATCGACGGCCGGTAATCCACTCATATTGGGGGCCATGTCGGAAATCACAAGGTCTACCTGCGAATTTCCCACTGCCTCGAGGATCTCTGCGAGCACGGCGTCCTGGGTGAAGTCACCGTGAACAAAGGTCACATCCGGGATGCTGTCCATTTCCAGGATGTCGGAAGCGATCAAGCGGCCCTGCCCACCAATCAGACGACTGGTCACTTGGGACCAGCCACCAGGGGCCGCGCCAAGGTCAATAACGCTCATGCCGGGGCGAATCAATTTGTCCTTGTCCTGGATCTCAAGGAGCTTGTAGCTGGCCCGCGAACGGTACCCGTCCTTTTGCGCCTTTTTGACGTAAGGATCGTTGAAATGCTCTTGCAGCCACTTAAGGCTAGTTTTGGAACGGGCCACGGGCCACCTCGAAAAATAAAACGGGTCGTGATTAACTGGGCGGTCCCGGACTCGCTCGGGTAAACTGGCCGCCGCTTTTTACAAGATCAGACGCAGGGGTCAGATTATGCCGCTCACTCAAGAGCAGAAGAAACAGTACAAATCCATTGGCCACCATCTGAAACCAGTTCTGATTGTGGCAGACAACGGTTTGACTGAGGGTGTGTTAGCCGAACTTGAACGCGCATTGGGCGATCACGAACTGATCAAGATCAAGGTCAACATCCTTGACCGCGAAGCGCGTTTGGCCGCCGTTGCAGAACTGTGCAAGGTCGGCAAAGCGGATCTGGTTCAGGTCATCGGCAAGATGGCGCTGCTGTATCGCAAGAACTTCAGCGTCAACAAGCAACTGTCGAACGTACACCGCTTCAAGTAACAAAAGGGTCACGGGCGTGCTTCGCGCGCCCCGCCACTCCATCCTGGCGCCGGTTGTAAAACCAGCACCAAGCCGGAGAACCCTAGCACAAGATAGCTGAATAACTGCCAGCGCAACGCTTCCGGCAGCCACGTATGCACCACGCAAAACATTGCGCATGCGTACAGCGCCATCAACAGCAGTTGGCCGCGAATATCCCGCCACAAACTCCCCAAGCCCTCGGCCTTGATCAGCACCAGCACCTGGAGCGTCACGCACGCCGCCGCAAAACCTACCAGCAGCGCGCTGAGCAATCCGTCGATTTCATCGATCAGCAACGGCGCCAGGCCAATCAGACCCAGCGTCGGCAATAAACCAATGTGTAACAACCACACGCCGCCCACCCAAAGCATCTGGGCAAGCTGCCAAAGCATGGCGCCCGCACGAAGCGGGCGCTGTCTTTCAGATGTGACGAACTTCAACAATCTCGTACTCGATCACGCCACCGGGCGTTTTCACCGCCACCACATCACCCTCTTCCTTGGCAATCAAGGCGCGAGCAAGAGGCGAACCAACCGAGATCTTGCCGAGTTTGAAGTCAGCTTCGTCCTCGCCGACGATGTGGTAAACAACGCGCTCATCCGTCTCGACGTTGGCGATTTCCACAGTGGTACCGAAAATCACTTTGCCGGTATGCGGGATGGTCGTGACGTCGATGATCACCGCGTTCTGCATACGGCCTTCAATGTCACGGATCCGCGCTTCGACCATACCTTGCTGCTCGCGAGCAGCATGGTATTCAGCGTTTTCCTTCAAGTCACCCAGCTCGCGGGCCGTACCGATGTCCTGGCTCAGCTTCGGACGGACAACCTTGGTCAGATGGGCGTGTTCCTCTTCCAGGGCCTTGGCGCCCTGGACGGTCATTGGGTATTTGGTCATGCCTTCAATCCTGCGTGTAGATCCTGCAAGCGACGCACGGTCTTTTCCGGACCGAACTTGAGCGCTTCGCAGATGGCTTCGCCAGCAGCAATGGTAGTGGTGCAGTAGATCTTGTGCTGCAAGGCATTACGACGAATGGAGTAGGAGTCCGCGATCGACTGGCGACCTTCAGTGGTGTTGATGATCAGGGTGACTTCGTCATTCTTGATCATGTCGACCACGTGCGGACGGCCTTCCGTCACCTTGTTCACGCGACGCACTTTCAGGCCGGCAGCTTCGATCAGCTTGGCGGTCCCGGCGGTGGCCACGACTTCAAAGCCCAAGTTGATCAGATCACGGGCCACGCCTGCAACCAGCGGCTTGTCATCATCCCGCACACTGATGAACGCGGTACCGCCGGTCGGCAGCACTTCGCTTGCACCCATCTGGGCTTTGGCGAACGCTTCACCGAAGGTGTCGCCCACGCCCATCACTTCACCGGTGGACTTCATCTCTGGGCCCAGGATCGGGTCCACGCCGGGGAATTTGGCGAAGGGGAACACCGCCTCTTTCACGCTGTAGAAGTTAGGAATGATTTCCTTGGTGAAGCCGATTTCCTTCAAGGTCTTACCGGCCATCACACGGGCAGCAATCATCGCCAGAGAAACGCCGATGCACTTGGAAACAAATGGCACGGTACGCGAAGCACGCGGGTTGACTTCGATGACGTAGATGTCTTCGCCTTGCAGCGCCAACTGTACGTTCATCAGGCCGACCACGCCCAGTTCCAGAGCCATCTTCTTGACCTGCTCGCGCATCTCGTCCTGGATGTGCGCCGGCAGCGAGTATGGCGGCAGCGAGCATGCGGAGTCACCGGAGTGAACGCCCGCCTGCTCGATGTGCTGCATGATCGCGCCGATCACTACGTCGGTGCCATCGCAAACAGCATCCACATCCATCTCGATGGCGCAGTTGAGGAAGTGGTCCAGCAGCACCGGGCTGTCGTTGGACACTTTCACCGCATCACGCAGGTAACGCTTGAGTTCTTCTTCTTCGTAGACGATTTCCATCGCACGGCCGCCCAATACGTAGGACGGACGCACCACCAGCGGGTAACCGATCTTGCTGGCTGCGCGGATGGCTTCGTCTTCGCTGCGCACGGTGGCGTTAGGCGGCTGACGCAGACTCAAGCGCTCAACCATCTGCTGGAAGCGCTCACGGTCTTCGGCACGGTCGATGGCGTCAGGGCTGGTGCCGATGATAGGCACGCCCGCTGCTTCCAGGGCGCGAGCCAGTTTCAGCGGAGTTTGGCCACCGTACTGGACGATCACGCCTTTTGGCTTCTCGACGCGGCAGATTTCCAGCACGTCTTCCAGGGTGACCGGCTCGAAGTACAGACGGTCGGAAGTGTCGTAGTCAGTGGAAACGGTTTCCGGGTTGCAGTTGACCATGATGGTCTCGTACCCGTCTTCGCGCAGGGCGAGAGCGGCGTGTACGCAGCAGTAGTCGAACTCGATGCCCTGGCCGATACGGTTTGGACCGCCGCCCAGAATAATGATTTTGTCGCGGCCCGACGGTGCGGCTTCGCACTCCTCCTCATAGGTGGAGTACAGGTACGCAGTGTCCGTGGCGAACTCGGCAGCGCAGGTGTCAACGCGCTTGTAGACCGGGAAGATATCCAGCTTGTGGCGATGCGTGCGCAGGTTCTTCTCGGTCACACCCAGCAGCTTGGCCAGACGCTGGTCGGAGAAACCTTTGCGCTTGAGGCGGAACATCAGGTCGCGGTCGATGGAGGACAGACCAAGGGTCTTGACCTTCTCTTCTTCCTTGATCAGATCTTCGATCTGCACCAGGAACCACGGGTCGATCATGTTCATGCCGAAGATTTGTTCGACAGTCATGCCGGCGCGGAAAGCATCGGCCACGTACCAGATGCGCTCAGCGCCCGGCACGGTCAGCTCGCGCTTGAGCACGCTCATGCTTTCCGGGTTGCTCAGGTCGAGCTTCTCGTCCAGACCGCAAACACCCACTTCCAGGCCACGCAGGGCTTTCTGCAGGGACTCTTGGAAGGTCCGGCCGATGGCCATGACTTCACCGACGGATTTCATCTGGGTGGTCAGGCGAGCGTCAGCCTTGGCGAACTTCTCGAAGGCAAACCGTGGCAGCTTGGTCACGACGTAGTCGATGGACGGCTCGAAGGATGCCGGCGTAGCGCCACCAGTGATTTCGTTTTGCAACTCGTCCAGGGTGTAACCGATCGCCAGCTTGGCAGCGATACGCGCAATCGGGAAGCCGGTGGCTTTCGATGCCAGCGCCGAAGAACGCGATACACGCGGGTTCATCTCGATCACGACCATACGACCGGTGTCCGGGCAGATGCCGAACTGAACGTTGGAACCGCCGGTTTCAACGCCGATCTCACGCAGTACCGCCAACGAGGCGTTACGCATGATCTGGTATTCCTTGTCCGTCAGGGTCTGTGCCGGAGCAACGGTGATCGAGTCACCGGTGTGCACGCCCATCGGGTCGAAGTTTTCGATCGAGCAGACGATGATGCAGTTGTCCTTTTTGTCGCGGACAACCTCCATCTCGTACTCTTTCCAGCCGATCAGGGATTCGTCGATCAGCAGCTCTTTGGTCGGCGACAGGTCCAGACCACGGGCGCAGATTTCTTCGAACTCTTCACGGTTGTAGGCGATACCGCCACCGGTGCCGCCCATGGTGAAAGACGGACGGATGATGCACGGGAAGCCCAGCTTCTCGAGGACCGCATTGGCCTCTTCCATGCTATGGGCGATACCGGAACGCGGGCAATCCAGGCCGATGGACTTCATGGCCTTGTCGAAACGCGAGCGGTCTTCAGCCTTGTCGATGGTGTCGGCGTTGGCGCCGATCATCTCTACGCCGAATTTTTCCAGGACGCCTTCGCGCTCCAGGTCCAGGGCGCAGTTCAGTGCGGTCTGGCCGCCCATGGTTGGCAGCAGCGCGTCCGGACGCTCTTTCTCGATAATCTTGGCAACGGTCTGCCACTTGATCGGCTCGATGTAGGTGGCGTCGGCCATGTCCGGGTCGGTCATGATGGTGGCCGGGTTGGAGTTCACCAGGATGACGCGGTAACCCTCTTCGCGCAGGGCTTTACAGGCCTGGGCGCCGGAGTAGTCGAATTCGCAGGCCTGGCCGATCACGATCGGGCCAGCGCCGAGAATCAGGATGCTTTTTATGTCTGTACGTTTTGGCATGGGTTTGTCACTCAAATCCGCAGGTCAGTCGGCAAGCCGTCTTGAACACTCTTTGAAGAGCCTGCGGGGGCCACCGACATTCGGGGCCGCCCGCAGGCCGCTCAGTCAGCGTCGCTTGGCCATCTCATTGATGAAACGGTCGAACAGCGGCGCTACGTCGTTCGGGCCCGGGCTGGCTTCAGGGTGGCCCTGGAAGCTGAACGCGCTCTTGTCGGTGCGCTCGATGCCTTGCAGGGAACCGTCGAACAGCGACTTGTGAATAGCGCGAACGTTAGCCGGCAAAGTCGCTTCATCCACCGCAAAACCATGGTTCTGGCTGGTGATCATCACAACGCCAGTGTCCAGGTCTTGCACAGGGTGGTTGGCGCCGTGGTGGCCGTGACCCATTTTCAGGGTCTTGGCGCCGGAGGCCAGGGCCAGCAGCTGGTGACCGAGGCAGATACCGAATACCGGAATCTCGGTTTCCAGCACTTCCTTGATCGCTTTGATGGCGTAGTCGCAAGGCTCGGGGTCACCCGGGCCGTTGGACAGGAACACACCGTCCGGCTGCAGGGCCAGCACGTCGCTGGCCGGGGTTTGCGCCGGCACCACGGTCACGCGGCAACCGCGCTCAACCAGCATGCGCAGGATGTTGTACTTGATCCCGTAGTCGTAGGCGACCACGTGGTATTGCAGGTCGGCAGCGGCGATGGTCTCGTGGCTGTCGGTCTTCAAGTCCCAGACAGTGGAGCGCCACTCGTACTGCTCTTTGGTGCTGACAACTTTCGCCAGGTCCATGCCTTTCAGGCCAGGGAAGCCTTGCGCTGCGGCAATCGCCGCTTCTTCGGAAATATTGTCACCCGCCATGATGCAGCCGTTCTGCGAGCCTTTTTCACGCAGGATGCGTGTCAGGCGGCGCGTGTCGATACCGGCGATTGCCACAACATTGTTGGCTTTCAGGTAATCGGACAGCGACATCGTGTTACGCCAGTTGCTCGCAACCAGCGGCAGGTCACGAATGACCAGACCAGCCGACCAGACACGATCAGACTCGACGTCTTCCGGTGTAGTACCGGTGTTGCCGATGTGCGGATAGGTCAGGGTAACAATCTGTTGGGCGTAGGAAGGATCGGTAAGGATTTCCTGATAGCCGGTCATGGCAGTGTTAAACACTACCTCTCCAACGGTTTGACCGTCGGCTCCAATGGCTTCGCCGCGAAAAATGCTGCCATCAGCAAGGGCGAGTATGGCTGGCTTAGTCAAGAAGACCTCCCGTAAATAAAGCCTGAAAGGGCGATCGCAGGTTGTAAAAAAGCGGAGTGACGTATGGACACGTCACCCCGCTTCTTCACTGAATTATTCTGCGCGCTTTTAGTGGACACACTAAAGCTGTAGCTTACAGAAAAAGGCTTTTTTGGTCCACCGCTAATGAGCCTTAAAGGCAGGGGAATGCGACAGGAAGTCGCCTAGCGGGTAAAAACGGGGCCTCAGGATAATCCTGAGGCCCCGTTTTAGCTACTGATTAGTGCAGATCCAGCACATCACGCATGTCGTACAGCCCCGCTTCACGACCTTCCAACCAAAGGGCGGCACGTACCGCACCCTTGGCGAATGTCATGCGGCTTGAGGCTTTGTGCGTGATCTCAAAGCGCTCGCCTTCGGAGGCGAACAACACAGTGTGATCACCCACCACATCGCCACCGCGCACAGTGGCAAAACCGATGGTGTCACGTGCACGCGCCCCGGTATGACCTTCACGGCCATACACCGCGACTTTCGACAGATCACGCCCCAGCGCATCGGCGATGGCTTCGCCCATGCGCAATGCGGTACCCGACGGCGCGTCGATCTTGTGGCGATGATGGGTCTCGATGATCTCGATATCCGCCTCATCACCCAGCACGCGAGCGGCCAGGTCCAGCAACTTGAGCGACAGGTTCACGCCCACACTGAAATTGGCAGCGAAGACGATTGGAATATCCTTGCCCGCCTCCACCAGCAACTGCTTCTGCTCAGCACTCAAGCCCGTAGTACCGATCACCATGGCTTTGCCCGCCTTGCGGCAGAACGCCAGGTTTTTCAGCATCACCTCCGGCAGGGTGAAATCGATCAGCACGTCGAACTCGTCAGCCACCTGCTCCAGGTTGCCCGACAACGAAACGCCGATGCGCCCCAGCGAGGCCAGCTCACCTGCATCCGCACCGATCAACGTGCTGCCCGGGCGGACAATCGCCGCCGTCAGCCCGGAGGCCGGCGAGCGCTGCTGCACCGCTTCAACCAGCGTCTTGCCCATGCGCCCGGCAGCGCCCATTACGGCTATACGTCGCATACTCACTTCCTTACAGGTCGCCGAAGAAGCGCTTCACGCCATCGAAAAAGCCGGCGGTTTTCGGCGAATGGGAGTCATCACCTTCCAACGAACTGCGGAACTCTTCCAGCAGTTCACGCTGACGACGCCCGAGGTTGACCGGTGTTTCCACCGCCACGCGACACATCAGGTCGCCAGCACCGCCACCGCGTACCGGCGCAACGCCTTTGCCACGAATACGGAACTGTTTGCCGGTCTGCGTACCTTCAGGAATCTTGAGTTTGACCCGACCGTCCAGCGTCGGAATCTCCAACTCGCCACCCAGGGCCGCATCGACAAAGCTGATCGGCACTTCACAGAACAGGTGTTTGCCATCGCGCTGGAAGATCGAGTGCTCGCGCACATTGATCACCACATACAGGTCGCCCGTAGGCCCACCTTGAGTCCCCGCCTCACCTTCGCCCGACAGACGAATGCGATCACCGGTATCGACACCCGCCGGCACCTTCACCGAGAGGGTCTTGTACTCTTCTACGCGGCCTTCGCCGTGGCAGGAGTTGCACGGATCAGAAATGATCTTGCCCTGACCATGGCAACGCGGGCAGGTCTGCTGCACCGAGAAGAAGCCCTGCTGCATACGCACCTGGCCGACACCGCCACAGGTTGGGCACGTGATCGGCGAAGAGCCTTTCTTGGCGCCCGAGCCATCGCACGGCTTGCAATTGACCAGCGTCGGCACACGGATATTGACGCTGGTGCCGCGCACGGCTTCTTCCAGGTTCAGCTCCAGGGTGTAGCGCAAATCGCTGCCACGCTGAGCGCCGCCACGCTGGCCGCCACGGCCACCGCCGAAGAAGTCGCTGAATACGTCGCCGAAAATATCGGAGAAATTCTGACCACCAAAGCCAGCACCGCCGCCGCCCATGCTTGGGTCAACCCCCGCATGACCATACTGGTCGTAGGCCGCACGCTTGTTGGGATCAGACAGGCACTCGTAGGCCTCATTGGCCTCTTTGAACAGCTCTTCGGATTCTTTGCTATCCGGATTACGGTCCGGGTGGTGCTTCATCGCCAGGCGACGGTAAGCCTTTTTCAGGTCCGCCTCGCTGGAGCCACGCTCCACACCCAACACTTCGTAATAGTCACGCTTTGCCATAAGTCTTTGCACTCTTAAGGACGTTCGGCCAGACCCTCCTGAGCCTTGCCAAACTCGTTGAGCCCCAATACAGGCCCGGACCCAACTCACGTCAATTCAACGATCCTGGTCATAACTGCTTTTAGCCAGGGAGCCGGCCAAAAACGCGGTGACTGTTGCCAGGAAGCAGGAGCATTCCCAGTCACACCGCCAACATCCGAACCTTGTCGCATGTTGTAAAAATTCGCATACCCCAGACACGCCAACGCGGGAGCAAGCTCCCGCGCGGCGACATCCTACCAGTCACCGCTTGATAGCGGTCAACCGGGCGACCAACTTACTTCTGGTCTTTAACTTCTTCGAACTCGGCATCGACAACATCGTCGTGCTTGGCTTCAGGCTCTGCGTGCTGCGCAGCGCCTTCTGCCGGCTGGCCTTGTTCGGCGTACATTTTCTGAGCAACCGGTGCGGAAACTTTCGACAGCTCCTCAACCTTGGCTTCGATGGCAGCCTTGTCATCGCCTTTGATGGCGGCTTCCAGGGCAACCACAGCTGCTTCGATTGCGGTTTTCTCTTCAGCAGTCACTTTGTCGCCTGCTTCAGAGATCATTTTGCGCGTCGAGTGAACCAGGGCATCGCCTTGGTTACGGGCGCCGGCCAGCTCAGCAAACTTGGCATCTGCATCAGCGTTGGCTTCAGCATCACGAATCATCTGTTGAATTTCTTCATCAGACAGACCGGAGTTGGCCTTGATGGTGATCTTCTGCTCTTTGCCTGTGGCCTTGTCTTTGGCGCCTACGTGCAGAATGCCGTTGGCGTCGATGTCGAAGGTCACTTCAATTTGCGGCACGCCACGTGGTGCTGGCGGAATCTCAGCCAGGTCGAACTTGCCCAGAGACTTGTTCTGCGCCGCTTGCTTACGCTCACCTTGCAGCACGTGAATGGTCACAGCGCCCTGATTGTCGTCGGCAGTCGAGAACACTTGCGATTTCTTGGTAGGAATCGTGGTGTTTTTCTCGATCAGCGCGGTCATCACGCCGCCCATGGTTTCGATGCCCAGAGTCAGCGGGCTGACGTCCAACAACAGTACGTCTTTCACGTCACCGGCCAGTACCGCACCTTGGATAGCAGCACCCATGGCAACGGCTTCGTCCGGGTTCACGTCCTTACGGGCTTCTTTGCCGAAGAACTCGGTAACCAGTTTCTGAACCAGTGGCATACGGGTCTGACCGCCAACCAGGATCACGTCGTTGATCGAGCCAACGTCGATACCGGAGTCTTTCAGCGCGATGCGGCAAGGCTCGATGGTGCGTTGAACCAAGTCTTCAACCAGTGCTTCCAGCTTGGAACGCGAGATCTTCACGTTCAAGTGCTTAGGACCGGTGGCGTCTGCAGTGATGTACGGCAGGTTCACGTCGGTCGACTGAGCGGAAGACAGCTCGATCTTGGCTTTCTCAGCGGCTTCTTTCAGGCGCTGCATGGCCAGCGGGTCACCCTTGAGGTTCATGCCGCTTTCTTTCTTGAATTCGTCAACGAGGTAGTCGATCAGACGAATGTCAAAGTCTTCGCCGCCCAGGAAGGTGTCGCCGTTGGTGGCCAACACTTCAAACTGGTGCTCGCCGTCAACTTCAGCGATCTCGATCACGGAGACGTCGAAAGTACCGCCACCCAGGTCGTAAACGATCACAGTGTGGTCGCCCTTGGCCTTGTCCATACCGTAAGCCAGAGCCGCTGCGGTTGGCTCGTTGATGATACGTTTTACGTCCAGGCCCGCGATGCGGCCGGCGTCTTTAGTCGCCTGACGCTGGCTGTCGTTGAAGTAGGCCGGAACGGTGATCACCGCTTCAGTCACTGCTTCACCGAGGTAGTCTTCGGCGGTCTTCTTCATCTTTTTCAAGATTTCAGCCGAGATTTGCGGCGGCGACATTTTCTGGCCGTTTACTTCAACCCAAGCGTCACCGTTGTCAGCCTTGGCGATTTTGTAAGGGACCATCTTGATGTCTTTCTGTACGACTTCTTCGTCGAACTTACGACCGATCAGACGCTTCACCGCGTACAGGGTGTTGTGCGGGTTGGTCACAGCCTGACGCTTGGCCGACTGACCGACGAGGATTTCACCGTCGTTGGCGTATGCAATGATCGACGGCGTGGTACGCGCGCCTTCAGCGTTTTCGATAACTTTAGCAACGCCGTTTTCCAGCACGGAGACGCAGGAGTTGGTAGTCCCCAGGTCGATACCGATAATTTTGCCCATGATTTACTCTCCCGAAACTTTAATTTGGTTGCCGCAGCAGTGGTGGCTAACTGCGGTAGCACTTAAACGCTTGACTTATAGATGGGGCCGTTACGACTGATTTCAAGCCTGCTCATCAATAGAAGGTGCAACAGGTGCAGGAGCCTTGCTCACCACCACCATTGCCGGGCGCAACAAGCGACCGTTGAGCTGATAACCCTTCTGGAACACTTTCAATACGCTGTTGGGCTCCAGGTCATGGCTTTCCTGCATGGCCATGGCTTGGTGATGCTCTGCATTGAACGGCTCGCCGCCTTGCGGATCGATAGCTTCCAGCTGATAACGCTTGAGGGTGTCCTGGAACATTTTCAGCGTCAGCTCAATCCCTTCGCGCATCGGGCGGATGTTTTCATCGTCCGGGTTAGACAGCTCAAGGCCACGCTCCAGGCTATCGATAATCGGCAGCAGGTCATTGGCGAATTTTTCCAACGCGAATTTGTGAGCCTTCTCGACATCCTGCTCGGCACGGCGGCGGACGTTCTGCAGATCGGCGGCAACACGCAAAGACTGATCCTGCGCAGCAGCCAATTGCTCTTCGAGCACTTGCACACGAGTCGCCAGCTCATCACCGGCAGCCGAATTGGCGTCTGGAGTTTGCGTATCCTGCGTCTGTTCGTCAGCCATAGATTTCTCCTTTCAAAATCATGCGCGAACTCAACTCGCGCTTCTGTTCCGGTATATGGGGCCACAATTTCCAGGTTCAAGAGCGCAGGCGTTACCAAAAGTCTTTCGCCTGCTCTGGATCAATTCCTGCGCACTCATTCCTCATTGAGCTAAGAAACTTCTGCAATCAAGCAAATCGAGCTAAGCATCAGGATTGTCAGCCTCAAACAAAACACTGTATAAATAACCAGACCTAACGCCTCGGAGCGGCCGCCATGCTCGTGCACCTGTCTGTACATAACTACGCCATCGTTGAACATCTGGACCTCGAACTGGATCGCGGGATGAGCGTAATCACAGGCGAAACCGGTGCCGGCAAGTCGATCATGCTCGACGCCCTAGGCCTGACGCTTGGCGACCGTGCCGACAGCGGCGTGGTACGACCCGGTGCGGACAAGGCCGATATCCTGGCGACCTTCGACCTGGCAGACATTCCAGAAGCCGAAACCTGGCTGGCCGAGCGCGACCTTAATAATGAAGGCCCGTGCATCCTGCGCCGGGTCATCACCGCGGAAGGCCGCTCGCGCGGCTACATCAATGGCACGCCCTGCCCTCTTGGCGACTTGAAAGCCCTGGGCGAGCTGCTGATCGATATCCACAGCCAGCACGAACACCAATCCCTGCTGAAAACCGATACCCATCGCCGCCTGCTCGATGAATATGCCGGCGCCACCGACCTGGCCCGGCAGGTACAACTTGCCGCCCAGCGCTGGCGTCAGACTCGTCAGGAGCTGGAGCGTCTTTCCAATTCCGGCGACGAGCAGCGCGCTCGCCATCAGTTGCTTAGCTATCAGCTTGAAGAGCTCGAAAGCCTGGGCCTTGGCGAAACCGAGCTGGAGCAGCTCGAGCAGGAGCACAAGAACCTCACCAATGCCGAAACCCTGCTGGGTATCTGTCGCCAAGTGGTGGAGCAGTGCAGCGAAAGTGATTCGGGCAATGTCCTGAACGCATTGACCGCCAGCCTCAATCGACTGTCCAGCGTGAACAACGCGTCCGGCTCGCTGAGTGAAGCCACAACACTGTTGACCAGCGCACAGATCCAGGTCGAAGAGGCCGTGGGCGAACTGAATCGCTTCCTTGATCACTTCGACGCGGACCCAGCGCGCCTGCAGGAAATCGAAGAACGTCTGGACACTATTTACACCCTGGCCCGCAAACATCGAATTCAACCAACCGAAGTAGCGACGATGCAGCAGAAGTTGCTGGATGAAATCGAAACCTTGAACGCGAATGACGAATCCATTGAGCGCCTCGGTGACGAGCTCGCCTCCTTTGCTCGCCACTACCAGGAGAAAGCTCACGAATTAAGCGACCTGCGCCAGCAGGCGGCCACAGGCCTGGCCGCAGCGGTAGAACAGGAAATTCAGCGCCTGGGCATGCCGGGCGGGCGCTTCACCATCGAACTGCATGCCAACACCAGCAATGAGCTGCAACCCCACGGCCTGGAACAGGTGGAGCTGCTGGTGAGCGCCAACCCCGGTCAGCCGCTCAAGGCGTTGGCGAAAGTGGCGTCTGGCGGCGAGCTGTCGCGAATCAGCCTGGCGATCCAGGTCATTACCGCGCAAACCTCACGGGTACCCACACTGGTATTCGATGAAGTAGACGTGGGTATCGGCGGGCCGACTGCGGAAATTGTTGGCCAATTGCTGCGCCGCCTGGGCGAACGTGGGCAGGTCTTGACCGTGACCCACTTGCCGCAAGTGGCCGCTCAAGGGCATCAGCACCTGTTTGTACATAAAGTACGCGGCAGCGATGCGACCCACACGGCCGTCTCCAAACTGAACAAGTCGGAACGTGTGGAAGAAGTGGCGCGGATGCTGGGCGGGATCGACCTGACCAAAGAGTCTTTGGCCCACGCGAAGAAAATGGTCGTGGCAGCCAAGGCCTAAAACCCGGTAATTTCTTCTATTTAGAAAGCACGAAGGCGACCCTAGGGTCGCCTTCAATCGTTTTGCAGAGCAAATCTGCGTCGATTTTTACTTTTTCTTACGGATGTACAGCACCAGATTATGGTCCACCAAATCGAAACCATGCTCTTCGGCGATAGCCTTCTGGAGCTTCTCGATTTCCGGACTGGTGAACTCGATAACCTCGTTGGTATCCAGGTCAACCATGTGATCGTGATGACCACCGTCAGCCAATTCGAACACCGCATGACCGCCGTCGAAATTATGACGAACCACCAGCCCTGCGGCTTCAAACTGGGTCAGCACACGGTAAACCGTGGCCAGGCCAACGTCCTCGTTAGACTCCATCAGCGCCTTGTAAACATCCTCGGCACTCATGTGGCGCTGCTCAGCAGAATCGAGCATTTGTAGAATCTTGACTCGTGGCAGAGTCACTTTAAGACCGGCTTTGCGTAGTTCGCTATTTTCAACCATGGTTAGCTTTCTCGCGGATGCTGCTTCGCAGCTTCTCTTAATACGGGTATGATCGGCGTTTACGTTGTCCCAGCCAAGATAGTGGAAGTCGCCCACCGATGCAAAACACCAAGCTCTTGCTAACCAGTTTCACCCTTGTGGGACTGCTCGCACTCGCCGGTTGTTCATTCCCCGGGGTTTACAAAATCGACATCCAGCAGGGCAATGTCGTCACGCAGGACATGATAGACCAGTTACGCCCGGGAATGACCCGACGGCAAGTACGGTTTATTATGGGCAACCCCCTGCTGACCGACACTTTTCATGCCGATCGCTGGGATTATCTCTACAGCATCCAGCCTGGTGGCGGTGAACGCCAGCAGGAACGCGTCAGTGTCATCTTCAATGGCAATGACCAGCTTGTCAGCCTGTCCGGTGACTTCATGCCTGGCGTAAGCCGTGATGAAGCCTTGCTGGGCAAGGACAACGGCACCAATGTGACTGCGCCCGCGCAGGAAGCAGAGAAGCCGAAGTCTGAAGTGCCGGCCAAGCCAGGCTCCTTGCTGGATCAGATCCAGAAGGACGTGGACGGCGTGCAAACCGTTCCAGTCCCGACGCCTCAGCCTCTGGACACCGGCCCGCAGTAAGTTTGCGGCGCTCGATAAAAAGCCCGGCATGCCGGGCTTTTTGTTGCCTGCCTTTTAGCAGGGGGTCATGAAATTTTCTGCCGGGCTATCGCCGCCTTGGCCGCGCGCAGCCTGCGTACTTCCTTGGGGTCTGCCAGCAAGGGCCGGTAAATCTCGATACGGTCACCCGGCTGCACAGCGCGCGTATCCGCATCCGCAACTACCTTGCCGAATATGCCCAAAGGGCAATCAGCCCATGCCACTGCTGGAAAGTGCACCGCGATACCCGACGCCTGCACCGCAGCCCTCAGGCTTGTGCCCGCCGGCACCGTGATCGCCAACAAGACCTGGCGGTCTTCGGCGGCATACACCACCTCAATCTCAACCATGCAGTTGCTTGGCCCGCTGGCAGAACGCGTCCACCAGCGTATTGGCCGCCTGGTTGAACAACGGCCCCAACGTTGCCCGCACAATCGGCCCCGCATAATCAAAAGACAGGTCCAGGCTGATCTTGCAGGCCTTGTCAGTCAGCGCCTTGAACACCCATACCCCATGAAGCTGGGTGAACGGCCCCTCTTGCAAATTCATTTCGATGGATTGCCCAGGGACCAACACATTGCGCGTAACAAAATGCTGGCTAAGGCCACCTTTGGCCACACCGACACTGGCAACCATGTGCTCATCACTGCTCTCCAGTACCTCGGCGGTGTTGCACCATGGCAGGAATTCCGGGTAACGCGCCACGTCATTGACCAGGTCATAGAGCGCCTGCGCCGGATAAGGCAATAAAGCCGAACGTTGAATATGCGTCGTCATGTGAGCGTTACTTCCACTGCTGAGGCAAACATCGCGAAAGAACAGCCCAATCCGCGAGAGAAAAAAACCAAAGAACTGCCGGTATTGTCCGGGATTCGTCCAACACGCTCAAGCACGCAGGTTGACCGTAGCCGACACGCTCGCAACTCCCTATAATGCCGCCCCTATGGCTAAACAAAAGAAACACCCCACAGGGACCATCGCGCAAAATAAAAAGGCGCGACACGATTACTTCATCGAACATCGGTTCGAGGCTGGTCTGGTCCTGGCCGGCTGGGAAGTAAAAAGTCTGCGCGCCAGCAAGCTGCAACTGGTCGACAGCTACGTATTGCTCAAGGATGGCGAGGCATGGCTGCTCGGCAGTCATATCACCCCGCTGACCACCGCGAGCACCCACGTGATTGCTGACCCGGTGCGCACGCGCAAGCTGTTGCTCAACGCCCGCGAACTCGAAAAGCTCGCCGCCGCTGTACAGCAGAAGGGCTATGCCTGCATCTGCCTGTCGTGGTACTGGAGCAAGCATCTGGTCAAGTGCGAGATCGCATTGGGCAAGGGTAAAAAGGAATACGACAAGCGCGATACCGAGCGCGAGCGTGATTCCAATCGTGAGCTGCATCGCGCCGTACGTAACAAGGGCAAGGAAGAATAATCCTTGTGACAATGTAGCCCTGGGTGACTCACCCGGGCTACAGGCCTTTACGTCGCTCCGCCCGCGCCACTCGCTGGACCTCCTGACGCACCTCCTCCAACACCTCCTGCACATACAGCAGATGGCGTGTTGAAACTTCACGCGCCTGTTCGGCCCGTCCCTCGATAATCGCCAGGTACAAATCCCGGTGCTGACTGATCAGCATGTCGCGGGTTTCCGTACGCTGTTGATACATGCCACCTATGTTGGTCACCACGTTGCGCTTAAGCAGATCAAACAAGCCGCGGATGGTGTGCAGCAACACCGCATTATGACTGGCCTCGGCGATAGCCAAGTGAAACCTCGCATCCGCCGCACCCTCCTCCACCCGACTCACTTCATCAACGCGCGTGTAGCAATCCTGTAATGCCTCAAACGCTGCAGTCAGCCGCTCACGATCAACTTCGGTGGCGCGCTGTGCGGCGTAAAAAGCACACGATGCTTCAAGCGTCTGGCGAAACTCCAGCAAATCCCGCTGGGCCTCGGGGTTATTTTCCAGCAGGTGCAGCAGCGGGTCGCTGAACGTTGACCCCAGGGAGTCCGCCACATAGTTGCCGCCGCCCTGGCGACTGACCAGCAACCCCTTGGCCGCCAGCTTCTGGATCGCCTCGCGCAACGACGGCCGCGACACGCCAAATTGCTCAGCCAACGCGCGCTCGGCCGGCAAGCGCTCGCCCGACTTCAACGTGCCCTCGAGGATCATGCCCTCAAGCTGCTCGACGATATCGTCAGACAAACGGCGCTGACGCACCTGATCAAACCCCATAACTCACTCTCCACAATCCCGACCACTCGCCGGGCCCTCTATTCTGGCCTATCGCCGCGCTTGCGGCACCTATCAGAACGCCCTCGATTTACCCGAGCAGAACCTCTGCGCCGCCCAGCTACGACCAAAGTTTCGCGAGCGGCAAATTGACACACCCTATCCCAGGCTTTTACTCTAGCCAACAGCAACTGTAAATTGGTATTACCAATTACCCACGCTAACCTAACAACAACAATCAGGGGCCACCCCATATGCAAACCTGGCAACAGCTCTACAGCCCGCTCGGCAGCCTCGGCCTGTCCGCATTGGCCGCCGTCATTCCAATCGTATTTTTCTTCCTCGCCCTGGCCGTGTTTCGCCTCAAAGGCCACGTCGCCGGGAGCATCACCTTGGGGCTGTCGGTCCTGGTGGCTATCTTTGCCTTCCAGATGCCCGTGGACATGGCACTGGCCGCCGCTGGTTATGGCTTTGCCTACGGCCTGTGGCCTATCGCGTGGATCATCGTCACGGCCGTGTTCCTCTACAAACTGACGGTCAAGAGCGGCCAGTTCGAGATCATCCGCAGCTCAGTTCTGTCGATTACCGACGACCAGCGCCTGCAAGTGCTGCTGATCGGTTTCTGCTTCGGCGCGTTCCTCGAAGGCGCGGCCGGCTTCGGCGCACCTGTGGCGATCACCGCCGCCCTGCTGGTCGGCCTGGGTTTCAACCCGTTGTACGCCGCCGGTCTGTGCCTGATCGCGAACACGGCGCCGGTGGCCTTCGGCGCGCTAGGTATTCCGATCATCGTCGCAGGCCAGGTCACCGGCATTGACGCATTCAAAATCGGCGCCATGACCGGCCGCCAACTGCCCCTGCTGTCGCTGTTCGTGCCGTTCTGGCTGGTGTTCATGATGGACGGCCTGCGTGGCGTTCGTGAAACCTGGCCGGCCGCCTTGGTGGCAGGCCTGAGCTTTGCCGTTACCCAATATTTCACTTCCAACTTCATCGGCCCGGAGCTGCCGGACATCACTTCCGCGCTGGCCGCCCTGATAGCCCTGACCTTGTTCCTGAAAGTCTGGCAGCCCACGCGCACCGCGGGCGCGCAGATTGCCGGCGCGACGTCCAGCGCCGCAGTTACCGCCAGTGCCGGCGGCTTCGGCCAACCACGCCAAACGGTCGCTTCGCCCTACAGCCTGGGGCAGATTTTCAAAGCCTGGTCGCCGTTCCTGATCCTGACCGTCCTGGTCACCCTTTGGACCCTCAAACCTTTCAAGGCAATGTTCGCGGCAGGCGGTTCGATGTACAGCTGGGTCTTCAACTTCGCGATCCCGCACCTGGACCAGTTGGTGATCAAGGTCGCCCCGATCGTCACCACCCCAACGGCGATTCCAGCCATATTCAAACTGGACCCCATTTCAGCCACCGGCACGGCGATTTTCTTCTCCGCACTCGTGTCGATGCTGGTGCTCAAGATCAACGTAAAAACTGGTCTGACCACTTTAAAAGAGACCTTCTACGAGCTGCGCTGGCCGATCCTCTCGATTGGCATGGTGCTAGCGTTTGCCTTCGTCACCAACTACTCCGGCATGTCCTCGACCATGGCACTGGTGCTGGCCGGAACCGGTGCCGCATTCCCGTTTTTCTCGCCGTTCCTTGGCTGGCTGGGCGTTTTTCTGACAGGCTCTGACACATCGTCCAATGCCCTGTTCAGCTCGCTGCAAGCCACCACTGCCCACCAGATCGGCGTCAACGACGTGCTTTTGGTTGCCGCCAATACCAGCGGCGGCGTGACCGGCAAGATGATCTCGCCGCAGTCGATCGCCGTCGCCTGCGCCGCCACCGGCCTGGTGGGCAAGGAATCCGATCTGTTCCGCTTTACCCTCAAGCACAGCCTGTTTTTTGCCACCATCGTCGGGCTGATCACGCTGGCGCAGGCCTACTGGTTCACCGGTATGCTGGTGCACTGAAACCTGCACGTAATAGGGTAAGAATCGACGCCGGACACGCATGCCGGCGTCAGCTATTTCTGGAGGACCGATGAGCCTGCCTGCTGCTTTTCTGAGCGACGCCGCACAACTGATCCCGAAAGATCGTCGCTTCGACGATCCACTTTCCACCCTGGCCTTCGGCACCGACGCCAGCTTTTACCGACTAATCCCACAGCTGGTGATTCGCGTGGAGTCGGAAGACGAAGTAGTTGCACTGCTGCAATTGGCTCAGCGTGATCGCGTACCCGTCACCTTCCGCGCGGCGGGCACCAGCCTGTCAGGCCAAGCCATCAGCGACTCGGTGCTGATCGTGCTGGGTGACAACTGGAACGGTCGCGAGATTCGTGGGCAAGGCACACAGATCCGCCTGCAACCCGGCGTGATTGGCGCGCAGGCCAATGCGTGGCTTGCGCCGTTCGGGCGCAAGATTGGCCCGGACCCCGCGTCGATCAATGCCTGCAAAATTGGCGGCATCGTCGCCAACAATGCCAGCGGCATGTGCTGCGGTACGGCGCAGAATACTTATCACACCCTGGCTGGCATCCGCTTGGTACTGGCCGATGGCAGCCGCCTGGATACCGAAGATGCGGCCAGCGTCGCGGCTTTTTGCAACCAACATGGCGCGCTGCTGGAGCGTCTGGCGACGATGGGACGTGAGACGCGGGCAAACGCTGAACTGGCGGCCAAAATCCGCCACAAATACCGTCTGAAAAATACCACCGGCCTGTCACTCAATGCCTTGGTGGACTTCGACGAGCCACTGGACATCCTCAGCCACTTGCTCGTGGGTTCCGAAGGCACCCTGGGTTTTATCAGCGCGGTGACTTACGACACGGTGATCGATCACCCGCACAAAGCTTCGGCGCTGATCGTGTTCCCGGATGTCGAAACCTGCTGCAACGCGGTGACGGTGCTGAAAACCCAGCCGGTCTCGGCCGTCGAGTTGCTGGACCGGCGCAGCATGCGTTCGGTACAGGACAAACCGGGCATGCCCGCTTTCGTACAGCAGTTATCGGAAAACGCCTGCGCGCTGCTGATCGAATCCCGCGCCGCGTCGCCATCGTTGCTGCACGAGCAGCTGTCGCTGATCATGGCGTCACTGGCACCTTTGCCTGTGGAAAAACAGGTCGACTTCACCGAAGACCCGGTCGAAAACGCAAGGCTGTGGGCCATCCGCAAAGACACCTTCCCCGCAGTGGGTGCTGTACGTAAAACCGGCACCACCGTAATCATCGAAGACGTGACCTTCCCGGTCCAGCAACTGGCCATCGGCGTGAATCGCTTGATCGAGTTGTTCGACAAACATCACTACGACGAAGCCATCCTTTTCGGACATGCCCTGGAAGGTAATCTGCACTTTGTGTTCACCCAAGGCTTCAACAGCACAGAAGAAATCGCACGCTATCAAGCGTTCATGGACGACGTCGCGCAACTGGTAGCAGTGGAGTTCGGTGGCTCGCTGAAAGCCGAACACGGCACTGGCCGCAATATGGCGCCGTTCGTTGAACTGGAGTGGGGCAGCGATGCGTATCAATTGATGTGGCAGCTCAAACGCTTGCTCGACCCCAACGGCATTCTCAACCCCGACGTGGTGCTCAGCGAAGACCCACACATTCACCTCAAACACCTCAAGCCATTGCCTGCGGCCGACGAGATTGTGGATAAGTGCATCGAGTGCGGTTTCTGCGAGCCGGTATGCCCCTCGAAGGGCCTGACCTTGAGCCCGCGCCAGCGCATTGTGATTTGGCGCGATATCCAGGCGAAGAAACGCGCGGGTGCAGACACCACCGAGTTGGAAGCGGCTTACCACTATCAGGGCATCGACACCTGCGCCGCCACGGGGTTATGCGCTCAACGCTGCCCTGTAGGCATCAATACCGGCGACCTGGTGAAAAAGCTGCGCGCCCGTGACGCCGACAGTCAGAAAACCGCCGAATGGCTCGCCAGCCATTTCGCCACGGCACTGCAAGGTGCGCGTTTTACCCTGCATATCGCCAATGGCGCACGCATGCTCTTGGGCGCGCCACGTCTGGCCAAACTGTCCGCCACGGTGACTAAGCTGTCCAAGGGGCAAATCCCGCAGTGGAGCAGCGCCATGCCACAGCCGGAAAAAGCCATTCGCTTCAGTCCGTCCGTGACGGATGAGCGACCGCGCGTGGTCTACCTGGCAGCCTGCGTCTCACGCGCCATGGGCCCGGCGGCGGGTGATAAAGAGCAGATGTCGCTGTACGAAAAGACCCGAGGGCTGCTGGAAAAAGCCGGTTACCAGGTAGTCTTTCCCGACAATCAGGACAGCCTGTGCTGTGGCCAGCCTTTCGCCTCCAAAGGCTATGCCGAACAAGCCGAGCACAAACGCCAGGAACTGATCGGCGCCCTGCTCCACGCCAGCCGCGGCGGCCTCGACCCGATCTATTGCGACACCAGCCCCTGCACCCTGCGCTTGGTACAAGACCTGGGCGAAACACGCCTGGACCTCTACGACCCGGTGCGTTTTATCCGCACCCACCTGATGGACCGTCTCGACTTCACGCCGCAGGAGGCGCCCATCGCTGTGCACGTCACCTGTAGCACTCAGCACCTGGGCGAGAGCCAGGCGTTGATTGATCTCGCGCGACGCTGCTCAAAAAACGTGGTGATCCCGGAAGGCATCCATTGCTGCGGTTTTGCCGGCGACAAAGGCTTTACCACGCCCGAGCTCAACGCCCACTCACTGCGATCGCTCAAGGACGCCGTGCAACATTGCAGCGAAGGCATTTCCACCAGCCGCACCTGCGAGATCGGCCTGAGCCAGCATGGAGGCATTGATTATCACGGGTTGGTGTACCTGGTGGACCGGGTAACGCAAGCTCGAGTGCATTAAATAGCCACTAAACCGAACGCCTGTGCGTCTGCGTAGTCATTTGAATAGGCCTCGGCGTACGAGGCTTAACAGTGATGTCGCTGGCCGCCTCTGAACGCCAGCAGCGTCGAGCCTTTTTTCGCAAGGAGATACCCTATGAAGCGTTCCGCTCTTGCTGGCTTGTTCATTACCGCTGCGATGATGGCCTCCCCTGTTTTCGCTGCCGGTGAGCCTGATCTGTGCAAAATCAATCTGGACAAAATCAATAACGGCCAAGCCCTGCTCGCAACCGATACCAGTGGCAAAAAAGGCGAAATCGATACCGCTGTCTCCCAAGCCAAAGCCGCGCACGCGGCCGGTGATGACAAGAAGTGCATCGAGATCACCTCCAAAGCCCTGCAAGACCTGCAGAACAGCGACAAAGGTGGCAATCAGTAACCACGCCAGCGGTAGAGGTCAACCTTCGGGTTGGCCTTCTGTGACGGTTTGGCGTACACTGCACAGGCTTGTCACTCACTATGAAACAACGAGTTACAAGCACGGGGCCGTTTAGGATTCGACGCCGGTCGCGAAACTTTAGGTGCATGCCGAGTTGGTAACAGAACTCGTAAATCCACTGTTGCAACTTCTTATAGTTGCCAATGACGAAAACTACGGCCAGGAATTCGCTATCGCTGCGTAAGCAGCCTTAGACCTGAGCTTCTGGTACCTTCGGGTCCAGCAATCACCAGGGGATGTCTGTAAACCCAAAGTGATTGTCATATAGAACAGAATCGCCGTGCAGTACGTTGTGGACGAAGCGGCTAAAACTTACACAACTCGCCCAAAGCACCCTGCCCTTCGGGTCGCTGAGGGTTAACTTAATAGATACGGCTACGCATGTAGTACCGACAGCGGAGTACTGGCGGACGGGGGTTCAAATCCCCCCGGCTCCACCATTTGATCAACTAAAGACGTCCACGGACGTCTTTTTTTGTGCCTGAAATCCAGCAAAATCAAGGGTTTAAGCGCTATTGGGCTCCGCAGAGGTTTTTTGAGTTCCAACCGTTTGGGTATTCCAAATGGTATTCCAGCCCCCCCGGTGCTCACCTTTGGAATACCAAATCAGCGTGTGAGGGAACTCTCATGACTGCTCAAACCCTGCGCCTTTCCGATCGACAGCTCAAGGGAGTCAACCCGCGTCCGAGGATTACGTCCTCATCGACGGGGACGGTTTGCAACTCCAAGTACGCAGCAACGGCTCTTTGCTATGGAATTTCAACTACCGTGAACCGGTGACCAAGAACTGAATTAACGAGGGCTTGGGTACCTACCCAGAGCTTTCGCTGGCGAACACCCGAAAGATGGCAGTGCAAGCCCGAGAGCTGCTCGCCCAAGGCATCGATCCGAAAGTGCAGCGCGATACGCTAAATGAGGCCCGCCGCGCAGAAACGGAACACACCTTCGAGAACGTAGCACTGCCTGGTTCGAGCTTAAAAAAGACACGGCCACGCAGGCCCTGGCCGAGGACATTTAGCGGTCGCTCACGCTGCATGTGCTTCCCGACATGCGCTCGATGGCCAGCACCGTCCTGAATGAGCATGGGTGGGATCCGGAGCTGATCGACGTCGCGCTGGCGCATGTCGATAAAGACGAGGTTCGAAGCGCCAACGGGCGTATTTAACCTCCGAGAGTTTCATTTGGACCATATAAAGGCTCGTGCATGGGAGCGGGGAGCGGCTGTTAGCCTCATGAAACTTTTTTCATATCCCTCTAGAAAATACCTCGCCGTTCCACCAACGCTTTTCTGGCTGTTTTTTCTTTTAGCTTTTTTTCATCTCGAAAAAACAGAAGCTTAAGAAAATATCGGCGCTCAAAACCAGAACTTCGCCCAACAATATTGAATAGCTCGCTATCATTTTTTCGATGCCGTTTATTCCAAAAAGGTCTTTTGTCGAGAAAACGGGGACATGCTTTATTGCTCACAGATGTAACAAGTTGTTTCAATTTTTTGCCGTTTTTCGGTACCGACAAGGGGGGCTTTCTGTCGGCGAACAGGTGAGTTCCGTTCGTTGCGACGCAGTGGGTTAAGCCTGGGACATTGATGATTTTGCTTGTGCCTGTTTGGCGCAATGCAAATAAGGGATTTGTAATTATCGAGGCTTGAACCCATGAATCATGTGATCAACTCCATACTGGAAAATGCATCAACTCGCCCATCAATCGGCCATACCAACCCTGCGTTACTGCATGACGTTCTATGGCGGGCATTGGAGCACGCACTCAAGGCAAATACGGATGATGCTTCGCAAACCCCGCACACTCGCGCCTGCCTGAGGATCTACGCCGAAATCGATACGCTGTCGTATCTGGACAAGGCTGATTCGAAGCTGGCGGCGGCTCTGGGCAAGGCGTTCTTCGAATCCCGCTCCAGCAAAGACGTCGAGGCGTTCTGGAAGCTGTTGCTGATCAAGCAGCTGCTGTTCGAATTGTCGGTCAGGAGTGTGGCGACCCAGATTGCTTCGCAAGCCGGCCTGCCCCGTCAGTTGCTCACGCTCGACTCGCAGTTGATTGCAGCGCCGTCGGGGGTAAATATCAGCCTGGGGCTGCTGTGCAAAGAGACCGACCAGCTCAAGCATTCCGTCGTGCTGGTCTTGCAGAAACTGGCGCAGCACATCGAAGACCGTGGCCTGAAAAAAACCCAAGTCACTGCGCAGCTCCTGCTGGAGTTGTACAACGCCGTGTGGTCGGGCAGTAATGGCACCGACATCGAGTCGCAGATTTTTTACGCCAACAGTGTGTATGACGCGTTACCCGACGTGCATCACGCCCTGGGCCTGGCGCCGCAGGAAAAATGGCTGACCTTGTTTACCTGGTTATACGGCGACAAAGATGGCCGCCCCTATGACACCAACCAGCACACCGAAACCCTGGTCGTGGCGCTGGAAACCGCGCTGCGTAATCGCTACATCGCTGATATCGACAGCCTGATCAAGGACGGCGGCGCACGGCATCGCCTGGAAGAGATTCGCGCACGCCTGGGCAAGGATCATCCCGAGCATTTCGAGCAGCCCGCCGAGCTGATCGAAGCACTGGGCAGCATCCGTTTTACCCAGCCGGCCGCCATTGACCGCTTGCTGCTGCGGGTGCATGCGTTTGGCTTTCACTACCTGGATATCGAGTTTCGTGAAAACGCCGAGATGTTCAGCAGCGTGGTCGATGAGATTCTTTCCAGCCAGTGGCTGGAAACCATCGGCCTGGGCCAAGGCCGGCACTATCACGAGCTGGATGAGCGTGCGCGCCAGGCCGCGCTTGAGGTCGCGCTGGAAGGCGACGAGTCCCAGGCTCCCGCTGCCCTGTGGCAAGGCTATCTGCAACGCACCACGTCGATCTACACCAAGAAAGCCCAGCAATACGCCGGCCAGGATTACATCGCGCTGATGGAGCAGGACCCGAGCTACATCCGCATGCACGATGCGCGCAACGCGCTCGAGCGGTTTGAAATGATCGATCGGTATCGCGACCGCATGAAAATCCACGGGATCGCCGAATACACCTCGGCCCTCAGCGCGCTGGAGGTGCTGTTCCTGATGAAGGCGGCCCAGGTGCGGGACGGTATCGACATCGCCCTGCAACCCGAAGACCTGGCGGGTGCCGAGCGCACGCTGGCGACGGTGCATGAGGTGTACGAAAACCCGTTGTACCGCCAGCACCTGGCAACGCGGGGCAACCGCCAATACATCACGTTTGGCCCCAGCGACACCGGCAAACAAGGCGGCAAGGCCATGCACAAACTGAACATGGCGATTGCCAACCAGCACAAGCGGATCGCGGCCCGCTACGGTGTCGAGGTGGTTGTCCACGTGATCATGGGCGGGGAACATGCACGGTGTAACGGCGTGATCGCCGAGACCTTGCAGGAGTTCGGCGCGCTGGAGGGCCCGGAAACCCGCTTCATGCTGGCCGGGTGCGCGGAGATGCGCGCTCATCTGCTGACCCGCAACCAGTCCGTCAACTTCCTCAGCCAGTTGTACCGCATGCACGCCGAGCCCCAGCCGCAACCGTCCGAAGAGGTCGTTGCGGGCAGGATCCAACGCTGGGCTGAGGTGGTGCGACGCTATCAAGCGACGTTCTTCGAGCACCCGGCGCTGCCCTCCCTGCTGCGGGACCTGGCGCGATTTGATGTGGTCAGGGCCACCGCCAAGGGCACCCGGCCGCCTTCGCGTATCTTCAACATCAAGGTTTTCGAGTCGCGACCCGATGCCATTCGTGCGATTCCCTGGACCCGCGCCCTGCTGGCCGGTGGGTTGCACAGCGAACTGATCGGCGTCGGGCAGTTCGCGCAAGAGCCGGCAACGCAGGTCACGAAGGCCTTCAACGAAGATGAGAGCTTTCACACCTACGTCAAAGGCATGGCCTATGCCATTGCGCGAACCGACCTCAAATGCGCCTGGCTGACCTTGACCGGCAGCATCCCGGAGAAGGCCCACATCCTGGCGCTGGCTGAAGCGTTGAAGGGCGAAGCCGTCGGCACGGCTGAACAGCTGTTGGCCAGCCTGCACTTGGAGGTGATTGAAGGTAAACGTTTCGTCTACAAAGCCACCATCGGCACCGAGCCGGCGGACCCTTGGAAAATCAAGGAAGGCAGCTTGCTCAACCTGTGGCCTAGCCTCAAGGCAGAGGTCTACCGCAAGGAAAAGAACCTGAGAATCTATCGGTTGTTTCTTATCTACGCCAAGAGCAATCCCGAGTTCATCCAGTCTTCATCGCTGAATGATTTCTACAGCGGGTTCCTCGCAGCCGTGAGTACCGATGCAGGTCTGGTCGATCCCATCAGCGCCCACCATTTCACCTGGTGATCAGCCCCGATACCCAGGGCAACCTGGGTATCGGCAGGCGCTACCCTGCAAGAGGATCAACTGTATGGCATTTACTACCCTGATACTCGATGCCCCCGGCCCACCGTTACTGTTTGAGGAAGTTGATCGCTTTCTTGAGCTGGGCCTGGCCGTCACCCTCAACCTGCACTATTTCGCGGACAAAGAGCGCATCCGGCAGCACTACACCACGCGCATTCACTATGCCGAGATCAACTGCCACGACGAGCCTGCCTTTATTGCCGCCGTGAATCGGGCCGGGGGTTACAGCGTGTTCAAGACGCGCTTGAACATCCCCCTGGGCGCCAGCCTGATCCGCGCCGCCAGCTCGCCCGCGTTGGCCACACCACTGCGCGCTATTGCCCAGGCCGGCACCGGGGTTAATCATATTGATCGGCTCGAGTGCGAGCAGTGCGGCGTGGCGATACTCAACACGCCAGGTTCCAACGCGGCCGCTGTTGCCGAGTACGTCGTGGCCCAGACGCTGTTTTTGTCTCGCGACCTGGATTACTACAACGCCCAAACCCACAACGGCCATTGGGCAAAAGGCACCTTGGCACCTACACCCGAATACGCCGAACTCACGCTTGGGCTGGTGGGCACCGGCAGCATTGCCCGGCAGGTGGCACGCAAGGCGGCAGCGCTGGGCATCAAGGTGATCGCCACCGGGTCGGAGCGCTTCACCGAACAGGTAGCACGCAGCCTTGAGCTTGAGCGACGAGCAAACCTTGCGCAGTTACTGGCCGAGGCGCACATCGTTTCGATCCACGTCCCGCTCACCACGCTGACCCGAGGCTTGTTCGGCACTGCCGAGTTCCGGCAGATGCGCCCAGGTTCAATCCTGATCAATACCGCACGCGGCGGGATCGTCGACGAACACCAGCTGGCAGCCTTCATGCGCCAGTTTCCCAAGCATATCAAGGCGGTCGCCATCGATACCTTTGCCCTGGAAAAGGACCGGTTCGAGTCGCCACTGACCGGCATTCCCTGCGCGCAATTGACGCCGCATATCGCCGGCAATACCACCACGGCAATCAGGACGGCATCGCGCCAGATCGTCGACAAAATCCATGCATTCAGTAACGCCGCCCGCGTGCGTTAACCTATCGGACACAAGGAAGGCCACACCATGCAAACCTCTATTTTTACCCGTCTCAACGCCCTGAGTTGCACCGACCTCAGCGATGCGATGGACCGCCTGAAAATCGTTTGCCAGTGCACCGACATCATGCCCCTGGATCGCACGTTCAATCTCACCGGCAAAGCCTGGACCCTGCGCTACGGCCCTATTGGTCTGGACGGCGGCTCGGTGGGGGATTACATCGACGACCTTGAGGCCGGCCAGGTGGTGGTGATCGACAACCAGGGGCGGCTCGACACCACCGTGTGGGGCGACTTGCTGACCTCTACCGCCGCCCGTAAGCAGTTGGCCGGGACGGTGATTGACGGTATCTGCCGCGATGTCGACCGTGCGCTGGAGCTTAATTACCCGATCTTTTCCCGGGGTAACTGGATGCGCACGGGCAAGGATCGGGTGCGTGTTGAGGCGATCCAGGCGCCCGTGACGCTGGGCGGCGTGCGGGTACAACCGGATGATTGGTTGCGCGGCGATGGCGATGGCCTGGTGGTGATTCCGGCCGGTTCGCTGAGCGAAGTGCTGGCGGTGGCCGAAGAAGTCCACCAGGCCGAAGAGCATATCCGCGCGGCTATCGAGGCAGGCGTGCCGTTGCGCCAGGCTCGGGCCGACTATGGTTACCACGCACTCCAAACCCCACGCAGCTGACGATAGCGTTGACTGCTGGCGAGTGTGTCTGTGGGTGCTCAAGTGAAATGCCATTTCGCACGGTATTCCAGTTGGTATTTACCCATTCGAAGCATCAACAAAATCCGCCCAGTGCGGGTTTTGTTGTTTCTGGAGGGTGGAAAGCCCAGCCGGCGGGCCTTCGGATTTTTCCTTCGATATGTCGCGCTGTTGGTGAACTGGCCGCGCTTTCCCCTCCCCGCTAACCTCCCCCAGTCGCTGCAAAATCAGCGACCGGGTTTAGCAGCTCGGTTAATATCAAGGCCTGCAACGCCACCACCTGCCCAGCATCTGCTGGACTGCATTATGGCGGCTGTGCGTGGGGCACTTTCGGGTGCGCTGGGTTCCTTGATTCCTGGTCTGCTAACCCGCGTACAGTCGCCACCCTTCTCGTTTAGCAGCGATGTCTGGCGACTCCATCAATCAAGGAGTTTGCGCCATGAAAAAAATCACCCCCAATCCTCCAACAACGCTCTTCACGATTACTGAAGGCGTCGATCCCGAAACCCTGCTGATCCAAGCCAGCGAAACCCTCGCCTCCCTGAACGCCATGACCACAGACCTGGCCTTCAAGCTTGAAGGCTCGCATCGCCACACGCTGCTGGCGGCTCAGCAATTGACCGTTCTGGGCGAGCTACTCATCGACCGTGTGTTGAGCACCCAGCCCTTCCCCAGCCACACGCCTCAGCCTTAAGCGACGTAAAAAGGGCGAGCCGCCTCACAACGCCTCGCCCTCTGGAAACGCCTCACACTTCCCATTACCCTGACGCCTTTATCAGACAACCGGAAGTCCGATACCCGTGCTCAAGCCTCTCGCTGTCCTCGCGCTCGCCTGCGCGCCGTTGCTCGTCTCTGCTGCCGACCTGGCAGGTGTCTGGAAAGGCACGCTGGGCAAGTCTTCCATTACGGCCTGTTTCAACGGGGCTCACGGGGCCAATGGCAGTTATTACTACCAGCGCATTCTCACCCCCATCCAACTGACCCAAGCCAACGCCAGCGAGCCGTGGGCCGAAGAGGGCAATACCGGTTTCTGGCAACTGGACGAACCGCAGGGCGACACGCTGACGGGAACCTGGAGTAAAACACTGGGCGGTAAAAGCCTGGCATTGGCGCTCAAGCGGGCGGATTCGGACAGCTGCGCCAGCGACACCTATAACAACCCGCTGGAGGCGGTGCCGCCGGCAGTGACGGTCGAGAAGAAAACGTTCGGCGAGCACGCCTACCAAGTGAAAACCCAGGGCGGGCAGGTCACCTTGAAACTCGAAGGCGACGGGCCGGCGATCGAGAAGATCAACCGCGACCTGGCGCGCCTGGCAATCAGCCCCGAGGGCCAGGCAGACTTCTACCGCGAGCGGCGCAACGCGCTGGATCAGAGCGGCAGCACCTCAACCAGTGAAATCACCGTAGAGCCCTTCTACTGGTCGTCGCAGTGGATCACCGTGCGCTTTTACCGCTGGACAGCCGGTTACGGTCGCGGCGGCATCAGTTGGGGCTTGCACAGCTGGAACCTGCAAACCGGCGACAGCGTAGACCCGTGGACCTGGCTGGGTGGGCGCGAAGAATGGGACAGCCCGTATTCCGGCCAAATCAAGCTGCCGAGCGCATTCAGCCGCTGGCTGGCCAAGCAAGCCCCCACTGACGAGGGCTGCCCGGCCATCAATAGCTATTCCTCCTTTGACCTGAGCTTCACCACCCAAGGCCTGCAACTCTCGACACCGGCCACGGGAGACGGCTGCGACAACGACCTGTCCTTCACCTGGGAGCAGTTGGAGCCGGTACTCACAGCGCAAGGCAAGGCAGCCGTGCCAAGCTTGAAACTGCCCTGAGTTGCACGCCAGCCAGCCTTACAAAAAACTGACACTCATTCATGAAATGTTCAGAAGTGCTGACAGATACTAGCCGATCGCCACGGCCGTTCCCCCGAACGGTCCCTTGCTCCGGTAGCCAGAAACCATGACGCGTCCCGCTCCTCTGCTGCTCCTTCTCGCTGGTGTGTTGTTCTTCTTTGCCTTGGGTGGCCATGAGCTGCAAGGCTCCACCGAAGCCCGCGTCGCCGGGATCGCCATGGCCATGCACCTGGACAATGACTGGGTCATCCCGCGGCTGTTCCGCGAACCCTTCCTGGAAAAACCGCCCCTGAGCCTATGGCTGGACGCCGGCGCCATTCGCCTGTTCGGCGGCACGACATGGGCCGTGCGCCTGGCGTCGGCATTTGCCGGCCTGTTCAGCGTGATGCTGTTTTACGCGATGCTGCGCAAGTTTGGACGGCCCAAGCCAATGGCATTCTGCGCGGCGCTGATTCTGGCAACCATGGCCAGTTACTGGGGCAACGTGCGGGGCGTGGGTGAAGACTCGCTGCTCAGCCTCGGCGTGACCACCGCGCTGCTGGCGTTCTACCAAGCGGTGCGCCCCGAGCGCCAGGGTTCGAGTACGTGGGCCTGGGCGTTGTTCACCGTCGGCATGGTCATCGCGACCCTGAGCAAAGGTGTACTGGGCCTGGCGATGCCGGGCATTGTGATCTTCGTGTACCTGGCCAGCACCAGCGTGATGGATAAGCGTGTGCGCATTGGCGACTGGCTCAAGCCAGCGCTGTTCACGCTGCTGGCCCTGGTGCCGTTGCTCATCTGGTTGGGCTTCCTGTTCCAGCGCGGCGGCATGCAGGCTGTGGCCGAAGTGCTGTGGACCAACAGCGTCGGGCGTTTCAGCGGTTCGTTTGTCGAGGCCGGGCACTATGAGCCCTTCTACTACTACATCGCCAAACTGCCCGAGGCTTTCCTGCCGTGGAACATCCTGGTGTACCTGGGCCTGTGGCACTTTCGCAAAAGCCTGGTGCGTAACCGCTACCGGCTGTTTTTCAGCGTGTGGCTGGTGGCGCAGTTCACCCTGCTGACCCTGGCTTCGAGCAAGCGCGTGGTTTACCTGATGGCACTCACACCCGCCGCCGCCGTACTGGCAGCGGAATACGCCGGGGTGTTATTGGAATGGCTCAAAGCGAACAGGACGGCGCTGTACCGCTATCACCGTGGCGTGATCGGCGGGGTTTTCACCTTGGCGATCGCCTGCTACCTGACGGCCGCGTTCTGGTTTGCGCCCAAAGCCGACGTGCGCCAGTCGTTTGTACCCGTTATCAGTCAGGTTCAGGCCTACCAGGCCCAAGGCAAGGACGTGGTGCTGTTCCAGCCCAACGAACGCATCGCCGGGGCCAGCGTGTTCTATCTGCAGGCCTACTTGCCGATCCTGCAAACCGAAGCTGAGTTGCGCAGCTATCTCACGGCCAAGCCTGGCAACATCGCGTTGCTGGACCGCACGGAGCAGTTGGCCGAGAAGGTCACGGTGATCAAGCAAATCTCGATCAACCGTCAGCCTTACTACTTCGTCGAGCAGTAAGGCTGGCGCGGGGGTATCAGTGCTTGGTGAGCTTGTCCAGGTAACCCATGGCGAACGCCGAGATCACAAAGGTCATGTGGATGATCACGTACCACATCAAATGCTGCGGATCGACGTTCTTGGCGTCCATGAAGATGCGCAGCAGGTGAATGGACGAGATCGCCACGATAGACGCCGCCACTTTCATCTTCAGCGATGAAGAGTCCATGGTGCCCAGCCAGTTGAGCTTTTCCTTGCTCTCATCGATATCCAGCTGCGAGACGAAGTTCTCGTAGCCGGAAATCATCACCATCACCAGCAAGCCGCCGACCAGGGCCATGTCGATCAACGACAGCAGCACCAGGATCAGGTCGGACTCGGCCATCGAGAACACGCTCGGCAGCAGGTGAATCACTTCCTGGAAGAACTTCAGCGCCAGCGCCAGCAACCCCAGGGACAAGCCGAAATAAATCGGCGCCAGCAGCCATCGCGAGGCGTACATAGCATTTTCGATAAAGCGTTCCATTGAATCTCACACAGCCTGGCTAAGAATGGCCGCGAGTATACCAGCCGCTACCAAACACCTGTAACCGCGAGAAAACTGACCTGAGCGGCATCTGTAAGAGAATTTTTCTGCTAGTGTCGAGCCCATCAAATCGGCTCGATGCTGACGAACAGGAAGACTCGAATAATGGATGTGCGATCCCCTTTGGCCACTTTCGGCCTGTGTGCGGTGTTGCTGATGGCTGGCGGCTGCTCGCCCAAAGAAGAGCAGAAGCAGGCCACCCTCGAAGAGAAAACCGCGAAGTTCGAACAATCGCTGGACAGCATTCAAGACCCCAAGCTCAGAGACGCCATCGCCGACCTTGGTGGCTCGCTGCTGTTGCTGGAGCGGGCGCGGGTCAAGCTCGCCAACAAGCCCATCGAAGCCGAATACGGCGAAGACACCCTGGCCCTGCTCAAGCACTACCCCACGCCCCAGGCCTTGGTGGACACCTACATCAATGGCCTGTTCGTGCTGCGCAAAGCCTCGCATTCCGACTACCTGACCGATTTGCAGCCGGTGTTCCCCTTCAACTTCAACACCCCGGACCAATTCCCTTTCCCCCACGGCCTTGAATGGCAGTCGGTGACGTTGAGCAACAACAAGGTCATTCCCTTTCAGCCCGAATGGTCGGAAACCGACCCGGGTATCCAGCTCAGCCCGAGCAGTTCCAACCTGACCAACCCCGACGACCTGACGGTGACTTACCCGTTCATCGAGGGCGTAGAAACCGAGAACAAGAGCCAGCCGCAGCCCGTCAGCCTCAAGGGCGCGGTCGAGGTGGTGGCGCCGGGCAAAGTGCTGACCTTCGATTTGTCGAAAAAAGACGTCGGCCACAAACGCACCGAGGGCAACATCACCCTCAACCTGCTGCTGCTTGAGAAAAACTACGCCGAGATCGAGCTGACCAACAGCGAGCCGCTGGCGCCGGAAGTCGGCGACGAATCGCCAAACCCATTGCTGGTGCAGGCGCGCGACAGCACCGGGCAATTTCTCACTCGCTCAGGCTCGATCAATGAAAACGCCGCGCAAGTGGCGTTTTACGAGAAACAACTGGCCGAGATGCAAAAACAGAAAGCCTGGTCGGATGCCTTTGAAAAACAGCTGACGGAGGAGCAAAAAGCCTTCGAGCACAAACAAAGCAGCCACTACGCCAAGGTGTATTTCAATGGCCTGATCGACAACCTGCAGGTCGACGTCCTGGATTTTTCCAAGGCCACCGTCACCCGCAAGGACCTCGACTTGCCGGTGCTGCGTTTTGACAAGAACAGCCTGCAAAAGACCGTGCAAGCCTTGCCGATGCCGGTCACCGTGTATGACGACAGCGCTGCCAGCTGGCTCAAAGACGCCGCAATGACGGAGGACCAACTGAAAAACAGCGTGACGATCAGCCAATCAACCGAAGACGCCAGCGCTGCGAAGATCGTCTTTGACCACCCGTTCACCTTCAATGACGACCTGGTCGGTGCCGATCGCAACAACAGCGACGCGCCCATCACCTTCTTTGCGGCGGACGACAAAGGTGAACGCGGCGAGCCCATCGAACTGCCGGCCGAGGCCTTCGAGCTGAACGCCGCCACCGGCACGCTCACCTACGATCTCAACCTGTTCCCGGAAACCCCGGCGTTTGCGGTGGGCTCGATTCCGCTGTTTCTTGCCACCATCGAGAAAGCCACGATTGACGTTGCCAAGCTGCCCAAGGGCCTGTCGCTCAAGGACAACGCATTGATCGTCGATCAAAAGGAATTTCCCGCCGACAGCTGGCGCTTCTACGCCAAGGACGCGAGCGGCAACTACCTGAAGGAAATTCTCGGCGTCAGCCACCGTGCCGAGGAATACGGCACAGCGTTGTTTGACGTGCACTATTTCTACGGCCAGCCGACCAGCCTGGAAAGCTACCAGCGCACCGACCTCGACACCGTGCAATACGGCTTTGAGGTCAAACTGGACAAGCCCGACAGCAAATAAACGCTCAGTGGCGAGTATCGCTGAGCGTCTGGGCTCGCCCGCCATTGAGCTGTCGCAGATGTGCCTGCAGGTGCAGGCACCAGATCTGCGGGTCGTCCGCCAGCTCGTAGCCGTGCAGCGTCAAGCTTTCGACGATCGACCCCAGAATGGTTTCTGCCACGAAGGGCCCATGAAACGGGCCTTGAGACTTGATGGTGGAAGGCTGTTCGCCGGTCATTCCGGCAGCAAACAACAGCGTCCACATCCCGTTATCCCCGGCGAGAGGGCGAATGGAGCATTCGATACGGGTGACCAGGCCCAGGCATTGGCGGGTAAGGCAAAGGTTGCGCGGCATGGCGGCGACCCTCGGTAGATCGGTGTTCAACCTCGCGCAGGGCAAGGCTGTCTCTGTCCAGCGACTCCTGTGGATATCCCTTGAAGTGAGAATAGAAGAAAACCAGTACAAACCAAGCTTGTAGGGACCAACGGGCGTTGGCCCTACACGCGAGTCAAAATTGTGGCGAACGCGCTCGTCGTGGCAGCGGGCCTGTTGTGGCGAGCGGGCTTGCCCCGCGTCGGGCTGCGAAGCAGCCCCAATAAGCCCACTGCAATCTGTCAGGCAGATTGGACTGGCTGGTTTGGGGCGGCTTCGCCACCCAACGCGGGGCAAGCCCGCTCGCTACGCACCATCAGGTCGGCTTGGCTTCCGCCAGCGCCTGCTGTGCCAGCTCCTTTTCCGCTTCCTTCAAGTCATCTTCGCTGATCATCTCGGCAATCGCGCGCAAACGCTCTACCACGCGCGCATTCACGGTGCCTTCAGGGAATTGGCCCTGCTCGTCCGGCTCACCGGCGGGCTCACCGACCAACAAGCTCAGCGCCTCGTCCGCCTGACGCACGGCATAGATATGGAACTGCCCGGCGCGCACGGCCTGCAGCACCTTCTCGTCAAGCATCAGCGTGGCGACGTTGGCCTGCGGGATGATCGCGCCCTGCTCGCCGGTCAGCCCGCGTGCTTCGCAGAGGCGGAAGAAGCCTTCGATTTTCTCGTTGACCCCGCCCACCGCCTGCACTTCACCAAACTGGTTGATCGAGCCGGTGATGGCAAAGCACTGCTTGAGCGGCGTCTTCGACAGCGCCGAAATCAGAGTGCACGCCTCGCCCAGCGAAGCACTGTCGCCATCCACATAACCGTAGGACTGCTCCAGCGCGATACTCGCCGAGATCGCCAGCGGGAATTCCTGGGCATAACGGCTGCCCAGGTAACCGGTGAGAATCATCACGCCCTTGGAGTGAATCGGCTGGCCGAGGTTAACTTCGCGCTCGATGTCGACGATGCCGCTGCCGCCCGGGTACACCGTGGCGGAAATCCGCGCCGGCACGCCGAACGCCGAATCGCCGACCTCCAGCACCGTCAGCCCGTTGCACTTGCCGACTGCCGCACCGGCGGTGTCGATCAGGATCACCCCGGCAAGCATGTCGTCGAGAATGCGTGCCGACACACGGCCAGTACGCGTGGCTTTGGCCTTGAGCGCGCGTTCGATATGCCCGGCGTCGGTCATCTCGTCGCCCGCCAGGTGGCGAATGAAATCCGCCTCACTGACCAGCTGGAACAAGTCGCCAATGCGCGCCGACAAACGCCCCTGATGTTCGGCCAGGCGGGCGCTGTAAGTCGCCAGCCGCGCCACCGCGTCCGACGTCAACGGTGCCATGCCTTCTTCCGAGGTGCGGGTTTTAAGCAACTGGGCAAACTGCTCCAGGCTTTCGTCGACCATCGGGATGTCTTCGTCGAAATCCACCAGGACGCGGAACATCTCCTGGAAGTCCGGATCGGCGTCCTGCAGCGCGTAGTACAGCTGGCGCGAACCGATGATGATCACCTTGACCTGCAACGGAATCATCTGCGGGTTGAGGGTCACCGTGGCCAGACGGCCCAGCTCGCCCAGCGGCGATTCCATCTTCAGCTTGCGCGACTGCAGGGAGCGCTTGAGCGCGTCCCATACAAACGGCTCGCCGAGCATTTTTTCGGCTTCCAGAATCAGGAAACCGCCATTGGCACGGTGCAACGCACCGGGGCGCAACTGGCGATACGTGGTGTAGAGCGCGCCTTGGTCGGTGCTGTATTCAATACGGCCAAACAGGTTGTCGTAAGTCGGGTGCGGCTCAAACACCACCGGCGCGCCGCCGTTGACCGGGTGGCCCACCACCAGGCTGGGGCAGTATTGCTCTTCGAGCAGCTTGCGGGCCTGAGCGTCGGTCTTGGCATCATCCACCAGTTGCTCGACCACGGTTTTGAGCAGGTACACCTGCATGGCTTGCAAGTAGCCGCACACCGCTGCGTTTTCTGCGTACTTTTCCGACAGCGGCGCCAGCAAAGGCTGCAGGGCCAGGGTGATGGTTTCTTCGTTGAATTGGCGCAGTTGGTTGTTGGACTCACGTTTCCACTGCGGCAGGCTGGCCAACTCTTCGTTAAGGCGCTCTTCCAGCTCGGAAATATCAGTGTGGAAGCGCTCACGATCAGCTTCCGGCAGCTGCGAAAACTCGGCCTCGTCCAGCGCCTTGCCATCGAGCATCGGCGTGAACGCGATGTTGGTGCTGTCGCGGTACAGCGCCACGTCCTTTTCCAGGGCCAGACGCTCGATCACGTCCAGGGCCTTGTCGTAGCGCTGGTTGAAGGCGCGGTCGATGGCGCTTTTGCGCTGTTGATAAGTCGGGTGTTCGAACACCGCCGGGAAGGTGGCGACCAGGTTGTCGACCAGAGCGTTGATATCGGCGATGAACGCCGCTGCGCCGCCGCCCGGCAATTCCAGGGCGCGTGGCTCACGTGGCTCATCGAAATTATTGACGTAGACCCAGTCCGACGGGGTCTGCAGGCGTTTGCCTTCGGCTTTCAGGTAGCGTTTGACGAACGAAAAGCGGCCGGTACCAGGCTCGCCCATGACAAACACGTTGTAACCGGGGCGTGGCATCGCCACACCGAACTGCAACGCTTCAACTGCGCGTTCCTGGCCAAGCACACCGCGAAAGGGCTCCAAATCATTGGTGGTCGAGAAGCTGAACTGTTCAGCGGAGAAAGGGCGAGTCAGCGCTTCAGGCGCTAGACGCAAGCTGGCAGCAACAGGATCAGGCATCGGGCTTCCTTACATCAGGCGGGGCAGATGACGGCATTCTGGCTCTCGGTTGCGCGCTCTGGCAAGGCGCGCCTGTGGGAAAGCGTAGACACGGGAGGCGTCCTACAAAAAAATCGCGACAACCGTGCGCAATCACTTCGATTGTTTTATAAAAAATAACGGAACCCCAGGAACGTGCCTAAACTCCAAACTGCGCGGGTTGGACTAATAACTGGCCCCTAGGGCGCTGCAACGCGCCTGAACCCTTGTCCATTGGTTTGCACACAAAGAGAACAAAGCTATGAAACGGATCCTTCTTGGTACTCTCTTCACCGTCGTCTCCCTCAATGCAATGGCAGAAGCACCAGGTGGCCCGAACTGCGGTTGGGGCAACATGTTGTTTGAAGGCCAGCGCGGTACTCCAGCTCACTTCCTCGCTTCCACCACCAACGGCACCTCGGGTAACGCCACTTTCGGCATGACCTCGGGCACCAACGGTTGCAGCACCAACAGCGCCCTGACCTACGGCGGCAAGTCCTGGATTGCCATGAATGGCATGATGAACGAGCTGTCCGAAGACATGGCCAAGGGCAACGGCGAAGCGCTGACCACCTACGCGGTGGTACTGGGCGTTGCACCGGAAGATCGCGATCACTTCGCGGCCGTGACCCACGAGCACTTCCAGCAGATCTTCAGCAAAGCTGACGTGACCGCCGATGACGTGCACAACAACACCCTGGCTGTACTGAAAAGCGATGCCCGCCTGGCAAAATACGCTACCCAGGCTTAAGCTCGACCCGCCCGCGCCTTTCGAGGCGCGGGTTTTATTTTGGACCCGCCTCCCCTTTGGGTCTCACTATTTCCGACTTAAGTTGCCCCTATGCTCAAACGCTTTGCCTGGTTGGCACTCTTCGCCTGCGCCCCGCTGTATGCGGCCCCGCATATTGATGATCAACGTTTGCAGCAATTGGCCAACGATCCGTTCTGGCTGTCTCTGGGCCATTACGAAGCCGGCAAGCTCAAGGGCTGGCGCAGCTATGTGAGCGACAAAAAATTCTTCCTCGCCTCTGATGGCGCCCACCATCCGGACCAGGAACTCAAGGCGACCGTAGAGGCGCTGTACGCCCCGGCCAGCCTCGGCGAAAAACACGCCCAATGTGTTTACCCCGCACGTACGCGCTGGCTCAAGGAACAGTTGCAACTGACCGACTTGCCCACCCTGGAGTGCAAAGAATTCACCCAGTGGTTCAAGGACGTCGCGCCCCACAGCGCGGTGATGATCTTCCCGGCGGCCTACCTCAATAGCCCGTCGTCGATGTTCGGCCACACGTTGCTGCGCATCGACCAGGCTGACGTGCAAAGAGACAAGACCGCCCTGCTCAGCTACGCGATCAATTTCGGTGCCTACATCGAAGGCTCCGACAACAGCATTCTCTACGCCTGGAAAGGCCTGATGGGCGGCTATCCGGGCCTGTTTGCGTTGGTGCCCTACCAGGAAAAACTCTCGGAGTACCGTAGCCTCGAGAACCGCGACCTGTGGGAATACCGCCTGAACCTCACCCAGGTCGAGACCGAACGCATGGTCCGGCACGTGTGGGAGCTCAAGCAGATCCAGTTCGACTACTTCTTCTTCGACGAAAACTGCTCGTATCGCCTGCTGGAGCTGCTGCAAGTGGCGCGCCCAAGCCTGCGCCTGACCGAGCAATTCCCGCTGACAGCGATCCCCACCGACACCGTCAAGGCGGTGAAAGAGGCTGGCCTGGTGGAGAAGATCGACTATCGCCCGTCCCGTGAACGCGAACTGCTCGAACGTGCCAAGCCGCTGGACAGTGATGAGCAGCAATGGGTATTGAGCATCAGCGACGACCAGAAGCAACTGCAGGAGCCCGCCTTCAAGGCGCTGCCCCGCGACCGCCAGGCGCTGATCATCGACGCCGCCTATCGCCTGGGTCGCTACCGCGCCAATGGTCTTGAGCGCGACACCGAACGCTCGCAACGCAGCTTCGAACTGCTGCGCGCGATCAACCAGAACCCGGCGCCAGACCTGAACGTCGAGCGCCCCGGCCTGCCGGAAGACGGCCATGAGTCGCGCACCTGGCAGGCCGGCATCGGCACCCGTGGCAGCAAGACCTTCGGCGAATACGGCCTGCGCATGGCCTACCACGACCTCAACGACAACGCCGAAGGCTTCCCGTTGGGCGCGCAGATTGAAATCCTGCAGATGAAACTGCGCCAGTACGAAGGCAACCACTGGCAACTGCAGCAACTGGACCTGGCCACCATCCGCTCCCTGACCCCGCGCAACGCCCTGTTGCAGCCGTGGTCATGGCAAGTGACTGGCGGCCTGGAGCGCGTGCCAGGCAAACACGACGACGAGACCCTCGTGGCCCACGTCAACGGCGGCGCCGGCGGCACCTGGCAACTCACCGACGACATGCTCGGCTTCGCCCTCGGCACCGTGCGCGTGGAACACAACAACGACTTCAGCGAAGCCATCTCCCCGGCTGCCGGGTTCAACACCGGCGTGCTGTGGAAAAACCCGCTGGGCAATTTGAGCCTGGAAGCCAAAGGGGATTTCTTCACCAATGGCGAAGTGCGACGCAGTGTCAGCCTGAACCAGCAGTGGGAGTTGTCGCGCAACCTCGGATTACGCCTGAGCGCCCAACGCGAATACAGCCATTTGTCGACGCCAGTGAATGAAGTACTGCTCGAAGTGAAGTGGTATCACTACTAAATAACGCCTGACAACAATCAACATGTGGGAGCCGGGCTTGCCCGCGATGGCGGTGCATCAGTAACAACCAGGCTAACTGACCCACCGCCATCGCAGGCAAGCCAGCTCCCACACTGGTCTTGTGCCAGGCCTGAATTCCGTGCCCGCCGCCGCTCAAATGTGGGAGCCGGGCTTGCCCGCGAAAGCGGTGTATCAGTAACAACCAGGCTAACTGCCCCACCGCCATCGCAGGCAAGCCAGCTCCCACACTGGTCTTGTGCCAGGCCTGAATTCCCTGCCCGCCGCCGCTCAAATGTGGGAGCCGGGCTTGCCCGCGAAAGCGGTGTATCAGTAACAACCAGGCTAACTGCCCCACCGCCATCGCAGGCAAGCCAGCTCCCACACTGGTTTTGTGCCAGGCCTGAATTCCGTGCCCGCCGCCGCTCAAATGTGGGAGCCGGGCTTGCCCGCGATGGCGCTCGCTCAGGCAATGATGTATTGAATGACCCACCGCATTCGCGAGCAAGCCCGCTCCCACATTTGGCTCGCGTACATTCAGGCACATCGCATTGCCCATCCCATCAGGAGTTTCATCAACATGGCCGTTAACTGCACCACCCTCGAAGAAGTCCGCGCAAACATCGACCGCCTCGACCAACACATCGTCACGCTGCTGGCCGAGCGCGGCCATTACGTCTCCCAGGCAGCGCGCTTCAAAAAGGACGCCGATGGCGTCAAGGCGCCGCAGCGGGTTGAACAGGTAATCGCCAAGGTGCGGGGTTTATCCGAGGCGGTGGGTGCCAACCCCGAGGTCACTGAGCAGGTGTATCGCGCGATGATTGCGGCGTTTATCCAGCAGGAATTGGCCGAGCATGCGGTTCTAACGAATCCAGAGAAACCATCATCAACACACACAAGCTCATAGCCCGCGTCTAACCCATTGATAAATAGGCAGGAAATTTAAGACGGTTTTTTAGCTTTTTTCAGTCAAGCCTAACTGGCTCTTACTTTATTCTCTTTATTGGGGTTTTGTGATTAGTATCGGATGGCAATCAAATTGCCATCCCATCTATACACGGATCTGAATAGGTAAGAGGCTCACCATGGATTTCTTTGAAAAGCTAACCAGTTTGGCAGCGAAAGTTCGGTTACAAGGCCCCGCCATTCAAACAGAAGAGGCGACAAAAAATGCTTTCGTAATGCCTTTCATCAACACCGTATTGGGGTACGACGTATTTGATCCACAGGAAGTAACGCCAGAATTTGTCTGTGATGTCGGGACGAAGAAAGGTGAAAAAATCGACTACGCAATCATGAAAGAGGGCGAAGTCCAAATACTCATTGAATGCAAAAAAATCGGTGAGTCATTGAGCATCAACCATGCCTCACAGCTTTTTCGATATTTTCACGTGACGAGCGCAAGAATCTCAATTCTTACCAACGGCCAGGTCTACAGGTTTTTTACCGATTTGGACGCCCCCAACAAAATGGACGAGAAGCCGTTTCTAGAGCTAGACCTGCTGGACATTGATGAGTATGCGGTACCGGAGTTGATCAAACTCACCAAGTCGGCTTTCGATGTTGACTCCATCATCAATGCCGCTGGGGAGCTGAAGTATGTCGGCCAGCTTAAAAAGCTTATTGGCAGTCAGGTCAGCAAACCAGAAGACGATTTCGTGAAATTCTTTGCATCCCGTGTTTACGAGGGAGTGATCACGCAAAAAGTGCGTGAGCAGTTTTTCGAACTGACCCGAAAAGCGTTAGCGCAATTTCTGAACGACCAGATCAACGATCGGTTGAAGTCCGCAATGAGCGGTACGATCCAACCGACAATGGCATCGATCCCCGTCGCGAACAGCGCGGACGCAGAGAAACAAGATAGGGACGAGTCAGAAGACAAAATTTTGACGACTCTGGAAGAGCTTGAGGGTTATCACATCGTGCGCGCCCTTGTCCGATCAGTGGTCGATGCAAAGCGGATCGTGCAGCGAGATACCCAAAGCTATTTTGGGATACTGCTGGACGACAACAATCGCAAGCCGATTTGCCGCCTTCACTTCAATCGAAGTCAAAAGTACCTCGGGATATTCGACGAGGAAAAAAATGAGACCCGACACGCTATTTCGTCTATCGATGAGATTTATGAGTATGCGGATCAACTGAAAAAGACTGTGGGCTATTACGACTGACGGCGGCGCTGGAATAGCCAGAACTGTCGATATCTCCTTGTGGCGAGCGGGCTTGCCCCGCGTTGGGCTGCGCAGCAGCCCCAAAACAATCAACCAAGGCGGATCAGATACACCGCGCGCCTCTTTATTAGGGCTGCTTCGCAGCCCAACGCGGGGCAAGCCCGCTCGCCACAGAAGCAGGCTCTGCCTTTTAAGCGGCGGGTGTCATCGCTTGGGTTAGGTCATCGATGACGGCTTTGCCCATCTCGCACAGATAATGCGCGGCCCAGGCGTATTGTTCGCCGCGCACGTCCATGGCGGCTTCCATGGCAAGTTTCTTGGAGTAAAAAAGCAACGTGGAGGCGTGCTCCAAGGCTTCGTCAATCGGCATACCGGCATTGACGCGGAACAGCGGTTTTTCGTTTTCGCCGTAATCGCCAAAGGTGACGACGCCGAGGGTGGTGATTGAGGACAGGGGTGGATCGGGGACAACTTTAGACATGGTGTTTCTCTTAGGTTAAGAAGTAGAAACTGCCGCAGCATGTCGCTAAACATGAAGAGGTGGCAGCTGTACGCGGGTTAGCGAACCGGTAACCTAGAAACCCGGTAGACCCGAAGGTCTCCCGCGCACAGCCGCCATAACACGATAAGGCAGGCAAAAAATGCCTGCCAAACTTGTTGAAGAGGTCGTATCTACGTTTCTCGGGTCGCTAAACCCAGTCGCTGTTTTGCAGCGACCCGAGGAGGCTAGACACTCAAATCCTATGGCGCAATAGGCCAAGGATTCTCTAGGAAACGTCCTGCGATTTAAAGAGAATCGTCGTTGATGGCCCTTTAACCCAACACCTTTCTCACCTCTCTTTCACACCGGCCCGACAAATCCCTGACTAGACTCACCCTATCAGCCGTGAAACGGTCAGGGAGTACGCCATGTGGCGGTCTGCGGTAATGCTGTGCGCAGTAGTGTGGTTGTCAGGTTGCCAATCAACCCACCAGGATTTGCTGGCCAAAGGTTATCCACCGGCCTTTGCCGATGGCTTTGATGACGGTTGCAGCAGCGGTCGCCAGGCCGCCGGTGTGATCAGCGGGGAGTTTCGCAAGAACGTGCCGCGGTATCTGAAAGACCGCCAGTACGCCGAAGGCTGGGAAGACGGCTTTCGCCAGTGCAAGGCCATGCGCGAGAACGAAGAGTTGCGCGACTACAAGGACAACCACTGGGATGACCGCGAACGGGACTGGCAGCAGGAAAAAGACCGTGACGCCGCCAAGGCTTATCGCGCGCAGTAGGTCGCTTTCAGACATCCATCGAAACTAAAGCGCGGCGAACATGGCCCAAACTCCATTGAAGGAGATTGTCATGAGCCGAGCTTTTGTTAACGAAGACAACGCTGCCGCCCAGGCCGACCAACCGGTAGAGCGCCAGGTCAGTGAGCAACCCAACCACCTCACCGCGCAAGGGTTGGCGCAATTGCAGGCCAAGGTCGCGCAGTTGCAGCACGAATACAGCCTCGAGTCTGCCAAGGACGACAAACAGCGCCAGGCAGATCTTGAGCGGGACCTGCGCTACTTCAACCAGCGGGTGCAAAGCGCCCAAGTGGTGGCGCCGGCGACGTCCACCCACAAGGTGCAGATCGGCAGCTGGGTCACCTTTGCCAACGAACAGGACGAACACCAGCGCATTCAGTTGGTGGGTGAAGACCAGGCCGACGCCGCCGCCAATCTGATCAACTGGGGTTCGCCTCTGGGCCGCGCATTATTGGGCGCCGAGGTGGGCGACGAGGTGCTGTGGAAGCGCCCCGTCGGTGATCAAGTGATCGAAGTGCTGCGCGTCGAGCCCGAGGTTTAGACGATGCCTTGGGCCAGCATCGCGTCAGCGACTTTTACGAAGCCTGCGATATTTGCACCTTTCACGTAGTTGACCCGGCCGTTTTCTTCGCCGTAGTGCACGCAGGCGTGGTGGATCGACTGCATGATGTTGTGCAACTTGCTGTCGACCTCGCCTGCGGTCCACAGCAGGCGCATGGCGTTCTGCGACATTTCCAGACCGCTGACGGCCACACCGCCGGCATTGGAGGCTTTGCCCGGGGCGAACAGAATGCCGGCTTCGATAAAGATATCCACCGCCGCAAGCGTGGTCGGCATGTTGGCACCTTCTGCGACGCACAGGCAGCCGTTGCGCAATAGGGTGCGCGCCGCGTCGGCGTCGAGTTCGTTTTGGGTCGCGCATGGCAGGGCAATGTCGCAGGCCAGTTCCCAGGGCGTTTTACCGGCGCGAAATTCCAGTCCGTAACGGGTAGCCAGTTCGCTGATGCGCCCGCGCTGCACGTTTTTCAGCTCCAGCAGGGCCGACCATTGCGCCTCGGTCAACCCGCTTTCGGCGTACAGGGTGCCTTCGGAGTCAGACAAAGAAATCACCTTGCCGCCCAGGTCCATAACCTTGCGCGCCGCGTACTGCGCGACATTGCCGGAACCAGAGATCGCCACGCGCTTGCCTTCAACCCGCTGACCGTCGCGCTTGAGCATTGCTTCGGCGAAATACACGCAGCCAAAGCCGGTGGCCTCGGGGCGGATCAGGCTGCCGCCGTACGTCATGCCTTTGCCGGTCAGCACCGAGGTGAACTGGTTGCTGAGGCGTTTGTACTGGCCAAACAGGAAGCCGATTTCGCGCGCGCCCACGCCGATATCGCCGGCCGGCACATCCACGTCGGCGCCGATGTGGCGGTACAGCTCGCTCATGAACGCCTGGCAGAAACGCATCACTTCGGCGTCGCTCTTGCCCTTGGGGTCAAAGTCCGAACCGCCTTTGCCGCCGCCCATGGGCAGCGAGGTCAGGGAGTTTTTGAACGTCTGCTCGAAGGCGAGGAATTTCAGTACGCCCAGGTTCACCGACGGGTGAAAGCGCAAGCCGCCTTTGTAGGGGCCGATGGCGCTGTTCATCTGGATACGAAAGCCGCGATTGACCTGGACCTTGCCGTGATCATCCACCCACGACACCCGGAAAGTGATCGCGCGTTCCGGCTCGCAGATGCGCTCCAGAATGCCCGAGGTCAGGTAGTGGGGATTGGCTTCAAGAAACGGCCACAAGCTGCGCAGGACTTCTTCCACGGCCTGGTGGAATTCTGGCTGGTCGGGGTCGCGTTTTTTAAGGCGGGCAAGGAAGGATTCAACGGATTCGATCATGAAAAAGTCTCGGCAAATTGATTGTTTTTAAAGGAGATTGAGCCGGACCTTAGCAATTCATGTTGCACCTGAAAAGCGCAAAATGTCGCCTTTGTGAATTTAAATGGTGCATTTGATATAAATAAGTGGGCTTTTTTGCACCATGAGAGGGATTTCAACTTAGGGCATGCACCAGCAGTTAAACCGCCTTCGCGAGCAAGCCCGCTCCCACATTTGATCGATTTCCAACGATGGAATGCGGTCGAATGTGGGAGCGGGCTTGCTCGCGAATGAATCCACCTCGGTCTCCTTGAAAAAACGCGCAAAAAAAACGGAGCCCGAAGGCTCCGTTTTTTCCAACCAGCCCAAATCAGGCCAGTTTTTTGTGGCGCACACGGTGCGGCTGGGCAGCCGCTTCGCCCAAGCGCTTTTTACGGTCCGCTTCGTACTCGGTGTAGTTACCTTCGAAGAACACCGCTTGGGAGTCGTCTTCGTACGCCAGGATGTGGGTCGCGACGCGGTCAAGGAACCACCGATCGTGAGAGATCACAATGGCGGCGCCCGGGAAGTCCAGCAGGGCTTCTTCCAGCGAACGCAGGGTTTCAACGTCGAGGTCGTTTGACGGTTCGTCGAGCAGCAACACGTTGCCGCCTTCTTTCAAGGTCAGGGCCAGGTGCAAGCGGCCGCGCTCACCACCGGACAGGTCCTTGACGAACTTCTGCTGGTCGCCGCCCTTGAAGTTGAAACGGCCTACGTAGGTGCGCGACGGGATTTCATAGTTGCCGATGCGGATCTGGTCGGAACCGTCGGAGATTTGCTGGAACACCGTCTTGCTGCCATCCAGGTCTTCGCGGCTCTGGTCGACGCAGGCCAGTTGCACGGTTTCGCCGACTTCGATGGTGCCCGAATCCGGGGTTTCCTTGCCCATCAGCATGCGGAACAGGGTGGATTTACCCGCACCGTTACCGCCGATAACGCCGACGATCGCGCCTTTTGGCATGGAGAACGACAGGTTGTCGATCAACACGCGGTCGCCATAGCCTTTGGTGACGTTCTTGAACTCGATGACCTTGTCACCCAGGCGCGGGCCGGCCGGGATGTAGATCTCGTTGGTTTCGCTGCGCTTCTGGAATTCCTGCGACTGCATTTCTTCGAAACGTTGCAGACGAGCCTTGGATTTGGACTGGCGGGCCTTGGCGCCTTTGCGCACCCACTCCAGTTCTTCCTTCATGGCTTTTTCGTGGGCCGATTGCTGCTTGGATTCGGCGGCCAGACGGTCGGACTTGGCTTCCAGCCAACCGGAGTAGTTGCCCTCGTAAGGGATACCGGCGCCACGGTCGAGTTCCAGAATCCAACCGGCGACGTTGTCCAGGAAGTACCGGTCGTGCGTGATCGCAACCACGGTGCCCGGGAAATCGTGAAGGAAGTGTTCCAGCCAGGCGACGGAATCGGCGTCCAAGTGGTTGGTCGGTTCGTCGAGCAGCAGCATGTCGGGGGCCGACAGCAGCAAGCGGCACAGGGCCACGCGACGCTTTTCACCACCGGAGAGGAATTCGACCTTGGCGTCCCACGCCGGCAGGCGCAGCGCATCGGCGGCGACTTCCAGCTGGCGCTCCAGGTTGTGACCGTCACCGGCCTGCAGGATGGCTTCGAGCTTGGCCTGTTCGGCGGCCAGTTTGTCGAAGTCGGCATCCGGTTCGGCGTAGGCGGCGTAGACCTCGTCCAGGCGCGCCTGGGCGTCCTTGATCACAGCCACGGCCTCTTCGACCACTTCGCGCACGGTCTTGGTCGGGTCCAGGATCGGCTCTTGCGGCAGGTAGCCGATGTTCAGCTCGGGCATCGGGCGGGCTTCGCCTTCGAACTCGGTGTCGACGCCGGCCATGATTTTCAGCAGCGTGGACTTACCCGAACCGTTAAGGCCGAGCACGCCGATCTTGGCGCCAGGGAAGAAGGACAGTGAAATGTTTTTCAGGATTTCCCGCTTCGGCGGAACAACTTTTCCCAGCCGATGCATGGTGAAGACGTATTGAGCCATGGTGAACCTAGCGTCAGTGACTGATGAATTGAGCGGGCGAAGCCCGTGCAGGCCATGCGCCGCGCGGGCCGTTGACGGTGGTCAATGCCTTCGTGCGCAAAAAGCCTGAATGTCTGGGGCTGGAACGCCCCCGCGTAACCGGCAAAGCTACCTGAATGCGCTTGGTCAGTCCAGCCAGGCAGGGCTGGCACTTTGCCACAAGTCAAGGCATGCTAGCCGCCCTCCGGGCGTCCGGCTTATAGTGCACGTCGCGCGCCAGTCCAGCCAAACCGCAGGATCACAGCTTGTCCAAAGTCACGCCGCCCACTCCCCTGCGCGCCGCTCATATAGCGCCGGGAGCGCCCCTGCACGGCACCCTCAAAGGCGCATTGGCGACGCTTGTCCTGCTGCTGCTCGCGTTATTGTTCTGGCAACTGCTGGACCAACTGCAGCAAAACCAGAAAAACCAACAGCAATACACCATCGACTACAGCGCCGACCTGGCTGAACAGATCAGCTTGAACATGGCCCTGAGCGCCAAAATCGCCCTGAATTTGCTGCCGATGGTCGAGCCGCCGCGCAATGACGAACAGCAACAGGCGCTGGTGCGCACCTTGCAAGGTTCGCTGCCGGAACTGCGCAGTGTCACCCTGCTCGCCCCCAGCGGCGCGATGATCAGCGACAGCGCCAAAGACAGCGAGGACAGCGCCTGGCTTGAAGAGCTGGTACAGCGCAGTCACTCGCAACCTTATTACCTGAGCAACAACCCCGACGGCACGATCATCTATTTATTGCTGCACCAGCCCAGCGGCGGCTCGCGGATGTATTGGGCGCTGCGCCTGGCGCCCAACTACCTGGTCAACCTGACCCGCCAGGACGGCCAGGGCCAGCGCCCGATGTGGGCCATCGAGAACCGCCTCAACCACCGCGTGGTCAGCCGTGACAGCGGCATGCCGGCGCAATGGGCCTCTGCGCTGACCCCGGACGAATTGAACAAAAGCGTACTGGTCACGCCCCTGAGCAAAAGTGACTGGCAGTTGCGCGGGCTGTTCGACCGCAGCGCCGTGCTGGAGCAACTGCTGCCGGCCTTCATCGGCAAATGCCTGCTGGGCCTGGCCTTTTCGCTGATCCCGGTGATCGTGCTGCTGAACATGCGTCGTCGCCAGCGCCAGGTGCATGAGGGCCGGCGCCGCTATCAGGATATTTTCGAAGGCACCGGCGTGGCGCTTTGTGTGCTCGATCTGTCGGGGTTGAAGGCCTTTTTCGACAAAACCAACATGCGCACCCGCGAGCAATTACAGGCCTGGCTGCACACCCACGTCGAAGAACGCCAGCAACTGCTCAAGGAGTTACGCGTCACCGAGGTCAACCAGGTGGCTGTGCGCCTGTTGAACGTCAGTTCTTGCGAGCAAGCCTGGGAGCGTCTGATCGATGACTGCCCGCGCAACGCCACGGCCATCGGTTATCAGGTTCTGGAAGCCGTACTGACCCAGCAAAAACAGCTGGAGCTGGAAATTCAGCTCAACGACCTCGCCGGCAACGACCAGTACCTGTGGCTGGTGATGCGCCTGCCCGAGCAGCAAGACGACTTCAAGGCGGTCATCCTCAGTATCAGTGACATCACCAGCCGCAAGCTGATCGAGCTGTCGCTGGTGGAGCGTGAGCGTTTCTGGTCAGACGTGGTGCGCACCGTGCCGGATCACCTGTATGTGCAGGATGTGATCAGCCAGCGGATGATTTTCAGCAACCACCATTTGGGCCACACCCTTGGCTATAACAGAGCCGAACTGGCGCAAATGGGCGAGTACTTCTGGGAAATCCTGCTGCACCCCGACGATGCCCAGTATTACCACGACCTGCGCCAGCAACAACGTGAAGTCGGCTACACCACGCAGCTGCATTGCCAACTGCGCTTTCGGCACCGCAACAACCAATGGCGCCGCTTCGATATCCGCGAGCAAGCCCTGGCCCGCGACAAGACGGCGGTGGTCACGCGCATTATCGGCGTGGCCAAAGACATTACCGATCAGATAGAAGCCAGCGAGTCCCTGCGCGACAGCGAGCAGCGCTACCGCATGCTGGCTGAAAGCATCAGCGACGTGATTTGCTCCACCGACAGCCAGTTGGCCCTCAACTACATCAGCCCATCGGTCAATGCCGTGCTGGGTTATGACGTGGATTGGGTGTTCAAGAATGGCTGGCAGTCGATCATCGCCAACCCGCAACAACTGTCCGGCATTTACAGCCTGATGGAGCAGGTCAGCCGCTCGCTGGGCGACACTGCGGCGCTGAACAAGCTGCGCGATGAGGTGCAAACCCAGCTGTTCCTGTTCGACTGCCTGCGCGCCGATGGCCGCAAGGTGCCGATCGAGCTGCGCCTGGTGCTGGTGTGGGACGAACACGGCGCGTTTGAGGGCATCCTCGGCGTGGGCCGCGATATCAGCCAGCAACGCCGCGCCGAAAAAGACCTGCGCATGGCGGCCACGGTATTCGAACACTCCACTTCAGCGATCCTGATCACCGACCCGGCCGGTTATATCGTGCAGGCCAACGAGGCCTTCAGCCGGGTCAGCGGCTATGCCGTCGCGGATGTGCTCGACCAGTTGCCGAACATGCTCACCGTTGACGAACAACAGGAAGCCCACCTGCGTTATGTGCTCAAGCAACTGCACCAGCACAGCACCTGGGAAGGCGAAGTGTGGCTCAAGCGCCGCAACGGCGAGCATTACCCGGCGTGGGTCGGCATTACCGCCGTGTTCGATGATGAAGGCGACCTGGCCAGCTACGTGTGTTTCTTCAGCGACATCAGTGAGCGCAAGGCCAGCGAGCAGCGCATCCACCGCCTGGCGTATTACGACGCCCTGACCCACCTGCCCAACCGCACGCTGTTCCAGGACCGCCTGCACACGGCCTTGCAGGCAGCGGAACGGCAGAAGTCGTGGGTGGTGTTGATGTTCCTCGACCTCGACCGTTTCAAGCCGATCAACGACTCCCTGGGCCACGCCGCCGGCGACCGCATGCTCAAGGAAATGGCCACGCGCCTGCTGGGCTGCGTGGCCGAGGACGACACCGTGGCGCGCATGGGCGGCGACGAGTTCACCTTGCTCCTGCAACCACGGGTGAGCCGCGACATGGCGCTGAACCGCGCGATTCACGTGGCCGAGCAGATCCTGGCCAGCCTGGTGAGACCGTTTGTGCTCGAAGGCCGCGAGTTCTTTGTGACCGCCAGTATCGGTATCGCCTTGAGCCCGCAGGACGGCAACGAACTGAGCCAGCTGATGAAGAACGCCGACACCGCGATGTACCACGCCAAGGAACGCGGCAAAAACAACTTCCAGTTCTACCAGGCGGACATGAACGCCAGCGCCCTGGAGCGTCTGGAGCTGGAAAGCGACCTGCGCCACGCGCTGGATCAGAACGAATTCGTGCTGTATTACCAGCCGCAATTCAGTGGCGATGGCAAACGGTTGACCGGCGCCGAAGCCCTGCTGCGCTGGCGCCACCCGCGCCGCGGGCTGGTGCCGCCGGGTGATTTCATTCCGGTGCTGGAAGAGTTGGGACTGGTGGTGGACGTGGGCGACTGGGTGCTCAGCGAGGCCTGTCGCCAGCTCAAGACCTGGCACCAGAACAAGGTGCGGGTGCCGAAAGTCTCGGTGAACATCTCGGCGCGGCAGTTCTCCGATGGCCAACTGGGCGAGCGCATCGCCTCCATTCTCAGGGACACCGGCCTGCCGCCGGCGTGCCTGGAGCTGGAGCTGACCGAAAGTATCCTGATGCGCGAAGTCAACGAAGCGATGCAGATTCTCGCCAGCCTGAAAAACCTCGGGCTGAGCATCGCGGTGGACGACTTTGGCACGGGTTATTCGTCGCTCAACTACCTCAAGCAATTCCCCATCGACGTGTTGAAGATCGACCGCACCTTTGTCGATGGCCTGCCCTCCGGCGAGCAAGACGCGCAAATCGCCCGCGCCATTATCGCCATGGCCCACAGCCTGAACCTGGCGGTAATCGCCGAGGGTGTGGAAACCCATGAGCAGCTGGACTTCCTGCGCGAGCATGGCTGCGATGAAGTGCAGGGGTATCTGTTTGGACGGCCGATGCCGGCGAATCGGTTTGAGGCGCAGTTCAGCAACGATGCGCTGTTCATGTTCGACTGAGATCTTGCGGTGCGGCTGATGGCCTCATCGCGGGCAAGCCCGCTCCCACATTTTGATCTGTGAACCCATTCAAGTGTGGGAGCTGGCTTGCCTGCGATAGGGTCAGCACAGTCACCGCTTATCCCCAGATGAGCCCCACTTGTCCGCGACATGATGTCCTTTCATATGCCATCTAAAACCCATTGGGTTAGAATGCCCTCCTTTTCTGCCCCCGATCCTTGAGGACCGCCATGTTCAGCCGTGATTTGACTATTGCCAAGTACGACGCCGATCTCTTTGCCGCCATGGAGCAAGAAGCCGTGCGCCAGGAAGAGCACATTGAGCTGATCGCTTCGGAAAACTACACCAGCCCAGCGGTCATGGAGGCTCAAGGTTCGGTTCTGACCAACAAGTACGCCGAAGGCTACCCAGGCAAGCGCTACTACGGTGGTTGCGAGTACGTCGACGTGGTTGAGCAGTTGGCCATTGACCGTGCCAAGGAACTGTTCGGCGCCGATTACGCCAACGTCCAGCCACACGCCGGTTCCCAAGCCAACAGCGCCGTGTACCTGGCCCTGCTGCAAGGCGGAGACACCATCCTGGGCATGAGCCTGGCTCACGGCGGTCACCTGACCCACGGCGCCAGCGTTTCCTCCTCCGGCAAGCTGTACAACGCCGTTCAGTACGGTATCGATGCCAACGGCCTGATCGACTACGACGAAGTCGAGCGACTGGCGGTTGAACACAAGCCGAAGATGATCGTGGCCGGTTTCTCTGCCTACTCGCAGATCCTGGACTTCCCACGTTTCCGCGCCATCGCTGACAAAGTCGGCGCCTACCTGTTCGTCGACATGGCTCACGTAGCCGGTCTGGTCGCCGCTGGCGTCTACCCGAACCCGGTGCCTTACGCTGACGTGGTCACCACCACCACGCACAAAACCCTGCGCGGCCCACGTGGCGGCCTGATCCTGGCGCGCGCCAACGCCGAGATCGAGAAGAAGCTGAACTCCGCCGTATTCCCAGGTGCCCAGGGTGGCCCGCTGGAGCACGTCATCGCCGCCAAAGCGATCTGCTTCAAAGAAGCCCTGCAGCCTGAGTTCAAGACTTACCAGCAACAAGTGGTCAAGAACGCCAAGGCCATGGCCGGCGTGTTCATTGAACGCGGCTACGACGTGGTGTCCGGCGGTACTGAAAACCACCTGTTCCTGCTGTCGCTGATCAAGCAGGACATTTCCGGTAAAGATGCTGACGCTGCCCTGGGCAAAGCCTTCATCACCGTGAACAAAAACTCCGTGCCGAACGACCCACGTTCGCCGTTCGTCACCTCCGGCCTGCGCTTCGGCACCCCGGCTGTGACCACGCGCGGCTTTAAGGAAGCAGAGTGCAAGGAACTGGCTGGCTGGATCTGCGACATCCTGGCTGACCTGAACAACGAAGCCGTGATCGACGCGGTGCGTGAGAAGGTCAAGGCCATCTGCAAAAAGCTGCCGGTGTACGGCGCTTGATTGCAATAGCTTGAATAAAAAGCCCGGCCTTAGCGCCGGGCTTTTTTATGGCCAAATTAACTTGAAATGCAATCACCTGTGGGAGCTGGCTTGCCTGCGATAGCGGCCTGTCAGCGGGCACATCATTGCCTGACCCACCGCAATCGCAGGCAAGCCAGCTCCCACAGTGGACCATGTTTCAAGTCAGGATTGGTAGACCTTGGCAAAGCCGTCGCGGATTTTGTCTTCCGGTAACTCATCAGCAATAAACACAATCACACTTTCACGCGCCTCGCCCTCGGCCCATTCGGTGTCCCAATCGAACCCGTACAGCTTGAGCACGCCCTGGAACACCATGCGCCGGTCTTCGCCGGCAATGTTCAGTACGCCCTTGTAGCGCAGCAGTTGCTTGCCGTGGTCTTCCAGCAGCTCGTTCATGAACTCGCTGAGGCGGTCGATATCCAGCGGCTGGTCGGTGCGCAGCACCAGGCTGGAAATGCGGTCGATGGCCGGCGCCGCGCTGACCGGGCGCAGGCTCATGCCGGCGTTGAGGTTGAAGCCGCGCACATCGAGCAATTCCGCCAGGTCGATGGCGCCGTGGTCGACCACCCGAATCGGCGCGCGCCGGTTGATGCGGGTCAGCCGCTGGCTGAGGGCGTCGAAGGTCGCCGCGTCCACCAGGTCGCGCTTGCTCACCAGCAGGCGGTCGGCAAAACCGATCTGGGCCTGGGCGATCGTCTGGGTCAGGTGGTGTTCGGCGTGGGCCGCGTCCACCAAGGTGATGATACCGTCGAGGAGGTAGCGCTCGCGCAGTTCTTCGTCGATGAAAAAGGTCTGGGCCACCGGCGCCGGGTCGGCCAGGCCGGTGCACTCGATCACCAGGCGGTCGAAGGCAATCTCGCCGCTGTCCAGGCGCTCGAGCAGCAGGTACAGGGCTTTGGTCAGGTCAGTGTGGATGGTGCAGCACACGCACCCGTTGGACAGGGTCATGACCTGCACCGGTTCTGCGCCCAGCAGCTGGGTGTCGATACCGGCGTCACTGAATTCGTTTTCGATCACGGCGATTTTCAGGCCGTGCTCGGCCTTGAGCAGATGGCGCAGCAAGGTGGTTTTGCCCGCGCCGAGAAAGCCGCTGAGGATGGTGACGGGGATGGGAGAGGACAAAAAAATTCTCCTTTTCAGATGAAATGACTGAAGGAACACAAAACAAATGTGGGAGCTGGCTTGCCTGCGATGCAGACCACTCGGTTTTTCAATCAGACCGAGGTGATGCTATCGCAGGCAAGCCAGCTCCCACATAACGCCCTGCGTTCACAGGGCAATTGCGCTAACCCAAAAGGCAGGTCAGCAGCATTTAGGCCCACCCTTGCCACCGTAACGGGCTTCCTGGCGCTCCCGGAAGAACGCCTTGTAGTCCATCACCGGTTTGTCCGGGTGTTTGGTTTGCATATGCTCGACGTAGGTGTCGTAGTCGGGCATGCCGACCATCAGGCGCGCGGCCTGACCGAGGTATTTACCGAGGCGACTGATGTCATTGAACATGGTTGCAATCCTCGATTACGCGTCCGGAACCGCCTGGAACGGGGCTTCTTTATCCGTACGTTCTTTGTTGCCCCAGGCGGCGACGCCGACCTTGAGCGCATAGAACAGGATGCTGAACACCACGAACAGGAACAGCGCCGTGAGCGTTGCGTTGGTGTAGGCGTTCCAGATCACGTGTTGCATCTGGTCGATGTTCTTGGCCGGCGCCAGGATCTGGCCACCAGCCAGGGCATCGCTGTACTTCTTGGCCAGCGACAGGAAGCCAATCGCAGGGTTCGCGTCGAACAACTTGATGAAGCCCGCCGTGGTGGTGCAGATCAGCAGCCAGACCGCCGGCAGCATGGTCACCCAGATGTAGCGCTGGCGTTTCATTTTGATCAGCACGACCGTGGCGAGCATCAGCGCGATCCCGGCCAGCATCTGGTTGGAGATACCGAACAGCGGCCACAAGGTGTTGATGCCGCCCAGTGGGTCGATCACGCCTTGGTACAGCAGGTAACCCCACATTGCCACGCAACCTGCGGTTGCAATCAGGTTGGCGGTCCAGGATTCGGTACGTTTGAGCGACGGCACGAAGGAGCCGAGCAAGTCCTGAAGCATGAAGCGACCGGCACGGGTACCGGCGTCAACCGCCGTCAGGATGAACAGCGCTTCGAACAGGATCGCAAAGTGGTACCAGAACGCCATGGTGTTTTCACCCGGCAACACACTGTGCAGGATCTGCGCGATACCCACCGCGAGGGTCGGCGCACCGCCGGCACGTGCCAGGATGGTGGTTTCGCCGATGTCATGGGCCACTGCTTGCAGCGCTTCCGGCGTAATCGCAAAACCCCAGCTGCTGACGGTTTGTGCCACGGCCATCACATCACCACCGACCACGGCGGCCGGGCTGTTCATGGCGAAGTACACGCCAGGCTCGATCACCGACGCGGCAACCATTGCCATGATGGCCACGAACGATTCCATCAGCATCGCGCCGTAACCGATGTAACGGGCGTTGACTTCGTTATCCAGCAACTTGGGCGTGGTGCCCGAGGAAATCAGCGCGTGGAAACCCGAAACCGCGCCACAGGCGATGGTGATGAACAGGAACGGGAACAGGCCGCCCTTCCACACCGGACCGGTGCCGTCGATGAACTGGGTCAGCGCCGGCATTTTCAGCTCTGGCATGGTGACCAGAATGCCGATCGCCAGGGCGATGATGGTGCCGATTTTCAGGAACGTAGAGAGGTAGTCACGCGGCGCCAGGATCAGCCACACCGGCAGTACTGCGGCAACGAAGCCGTAGCCGATCAGCATCCAGGTGATTTGGATCCCGGTGAAGGAGAACGCCTTGGCCCACACCGGGTCAGCGGCAATCTGCCCGCCCAGCCAGATCGAACCGAGCAGCAACAGCACGCCGATCACTGAGATTTCACCAATGCGGCCTGGGCGGATGTAGCGCATGTACACGCCCATGAACATCGCAATCGGGATGGTCGCCATTACGGTGAAGATGCCCCATGGGCTTTCGGCCAGGGCCTTGACCACGATCAGCGCCAGCACCGCGAGGATGATGATCATGATCAGGAAGCAGCCAAACAGCGCGATGGTCCCCGGAATGCGGCCCATCTCTTCGCGAACCATGTCGCCAAGGGAACGGCCATTGCGACGGGTGGACAGGAACAGGACCATGAAGTCTTGCACTGCACCGGCCAGCACCACGCCGGCAATCAGCCACAGGGTGCCGGGCAGGTAGCCCATTTGCGCCGCCAGTACCGGGCCGACCAGCGGGCCTGCACCGGCAATCGCCGCAAAGTGGTGGCCAAAAAGGATGTGTTTGTTGGTCGGCACATAGTCCAGACCGTCATTGTTAAGCACTGCGGGGGTGGCCCGCCGTGGATCGAGTTGCATCACGTTGTTAGCGATGAACAGGCTGTAGTAACGGTACGCAACCAGATAGATGGCCACTGCAGCGACCACAATCCACAAGGCGTTGATCGCCTCGCCGCGGCGCAAGGCCACTACGCCCAGGGCGCACGCTCCTACGATCGCCAGCACCAGCCAGGGTAGGTGGCGTAGCAGGCTATTATTATTTTTCATTTTTATATTCCAGCCAGGGTGGACAGAAAGGACAGCGAATCCGAGTTTAGCGCTGTTGGCTTTAAAGACCACCCCCCTACATTGGTCTAGAGCCTTGCAGGGGCAAAAAAAGCACAAATAAAAGCTCGATGATGGCGCCGGGCTACAATCCTTCTATCCACAGAGGATTTGAGCATGAACGAACAGTCGTCCGATCGACGCCATTTTCGGCGTATCGCCTTCGATGCACGAACCACCATTGCGCAGAACGGCTGGAATTGGCCGGTGCAATTGGTGGACGTGTCGCTCAAAGGTTTGCTGGTGCAACGCCCGGATGACTGGCAGGGCAATCGCACGGAGTCGTTCGACGTGGACATCCGCCTTGACCCGCAGGCGCATATAAAGATGCAGGTGAAGCTGGCCCATGACGACCACGGGCAATTGGGGTTTGTGTGCGAACACATTGACTTGGACTCGATCAGCCACCTGCGGCGGTTGATTGAGCTGAATGTGGGCGATCAGGAAGAACTGGAGCGTGAGCTGGGCGCATTGTTAGAGATTTGAAAACCCATCTGTGAGCCTTTCAAGGTTCGATCCACAGTTCAGCTGATTAAACAGGCATTACCCAACGTTGACTTAGAAGTGCATTTCCATGATGACAGAGGTTTGGCAATGGCCAATACACTGGCATCCATCGAAGCAGGCGCTACCTTTGTGTCGTGCACCGTGAATGGCATCGGCGAACGCTGCGGTATCACTGAGACATGTCTACTGATTACAAATCTTCATTTCAATTCAATATTGTGCAGCGGCAAAAGCCAAAAAGTATTAAAACTCAGTAGTCTTGTTTCAAAAGCGATGGGCGACACCTTTGATCGCCGTCGTCCGATCATTGGTGAATATAGCTTTGTGCACACCGCAAAACTGCATCTAACCGCTAATAGCAGGGACCGCAATTGCTACCATTGGGTAGACCCCCTCTACTTGAACGAATAACAATTAATGCACGTCATCAGGGATGCAGGTCTTTCAATATGATTGAGCATGAGTGGCTGATAGGCGCAGGGTTGGTCGTACTGGGTGTTATGACGGGTTTTATCGGCACCAATACCGGCGGCAGTGTATTTCTAACAGTGCCGGTGATGATCTGGCTCGGAATATCCCCACAGGCGTCGATAGCGACAGCCCGCCTGGCTTCGGTAGGGACGATGTTTGCCGGATTAAGACACTTTCATAACAATGGAAAAGTGGATTACAGGTTAGCGGCCCCCGCCGCCGCACTTGGGTTGGCTGGCGCCTTGGTCGGTGCAAGTCTACTCGTGCAAATAGATCCGGCGCTGCTGCATAAAACCATTGGCGGCCTGACACTGCTACTGGTGGGGCTTTCACTCATCAGGAAGCCCCACTCGCCGAAGACGGCCCCCTCTTCGCTCAGACGCTTTTGCGGCTATATCCTCTTTATTCCCGTCGGCATGATTGGCGGCCTGTTCGGCGGGCAGGCCAAGCTATCAACTTATTTGTATATTATATTTTTTAAAAAATCGATCAGTGAGTCAATTGGCACGCGTAAGGTGGGAGGCCTCATCCTCTCAGTCGGCTCGTTAATAATATTCGGTGTCAGCGGAATCATTAATTGGCAGTACGGGTGTTGCCTGATCATAGGCACGCTATTTGGCGCCAATGCGGGCGCCAAGTTTGCTCTACACAAAGGCGATAAGTGGATGGAAAGCGCTTTCAACGTAGTCGTGATTGCCTTGGCGTTGAAAATGATCTTTTGGTAGTGACTCTCTCACGCAAAAGCGACAGTCAGGGAAACGCGGCACTCGGGGGGAAGTCGCTTTCCGTGTCCCAATAACCCGCCTTCTGACGCGACACGGCCTGCCATTGCCCATCGATAAAACGATAGGTCGTGTAGCGGGTTGCGAAATCATCGTCGCCATCACCGTCCATAAAGGACGAGACCTGCAGTAACTCATCCGTACCGCCGGCGGCTGGCGTGGCGATCTGCCAGGCGGCTTTGCCGGTCTGGGCCAGGGTCAGCGGCTCGACCTTACCGTCCGCACTCTTATAGCTCATTGGTTTGAGTTGCTGTTTGGCCGGCAGCAGCAGCTGAGTCGCCGGGCCGCTGTAACTGCCCATCGGCGCCGTCTGGTCGATGCTCAAAAAGTACACAGTATCCGGCAGGCCTTTAAGCGGGGCCTTCTTGACCTTGGCCAAGGGGTAGCCAAGATCGTCGTGCGCCAGCACAGCGCCGGACGCCGACAACAAACGTACCTGGGCGTTGAGCAACGGGTTTTCCACCCAATCGCCGGGCTCCTCAAATGAGTCCTCATCCAGGCCATTGCCCCAGCTGTCTTTGTGCAACTGCGCGCTGATGCGCTGGTCTTCCAGCACCTGCAGCACGCTGCCGTCTGCTGTCGCCAGTTTCTGGGCCAGGCGGTAACCGGCCGGCAGTGGGGCCGACTCAGCCAAGGCAATGCCCGGCAACCCGAGCAAGGCCACGAACAGGGCACATACCCCCCAACGATTGGTCTGTTGCATTGCGTTCATCCCTGATTGCCCCACGGTTATTCGAACAGCGCATCCAGCGCCTGTTCCAGGCGCGTGACTGCAATGACCTGCAAGCCCGGCGGCGATTCCTTCGGCGCGTTGCCCTTGGGCACAATCGCGCGCTTGAAGCCGTGCTTGGCCGCCTCCTTCAGACGCTCCTGGCCGCTCGGCACCGGGCGTACTTCACCCGACAGGCCGACCTCACCAAACACCAGCAAATCATGCGGCAACGGTTTATTGCGCAGGCTGGACATCACCGCCGCCATCAACGCCAGGTCGGAGGCGGTTTCCAGCACCTTGACCCCACCGACCACGTTGAGGAATACGTCCTGGTCGTGGGTGGGAATGCCGCCGTGACGATGCAGCACCGCCAGCAGCATCGCCAGACGATTCTGGTCCAGGCCAAGGGTCACGCGGCGCGGGTTGGCCAAATGGCTGTCATCCACCAGCGCCTGCACTTCCACCAGCATCGGGCGGGTGCCTTCCCACGTTGCCATCACCACGCTGCCTGGGACTTCTTCTTGTGCGCGTGTAAGAAAAATCGCCGAGGGGTTGGAGACTTCTTTAAGCCCACGGTCGGTCATGGCAAACACGCCCAGTTCGTTCACCGCGCCGAAGCGGTTCTTCACCGCCCGCAGCAACCGCAAACGGCCATCGGATTCACCCTCGAAATACAGCACGGTGTCGACCATATGCTCGAGTACCCGCGGACCGGCCAGCGCACCTTCTTTGGTCACATGGCCGACCAGGAAGATCGCCGTGCCGCTCTGCTTGGCATAACGCACCAGCAGCGCCGCGCTTTCGCGCACCTGGGACACGCCGCCCGGCGCCGATTGCAGCTGTTCGGTAAAAATCGTCTGGATCGAGTCGATCACCATGACCTTGGGCTTTTCGATGCGCGCCGTGGCGATGATGCTTTCGATGCAGGTTTCGGTCATCACCCGCAGTTGGTCCTGGGGCAAGCCCAGGCGGCGGGCGCGCATCGCCACTTGCTGCTGGGATTCTTCGCCGGTGACGTACAGCGCCGGCATGCGGCTGGCGATGCTGCACAGGGTTTGCAGCAGGATGGTCGATTTGCCGATGCCCGGGTCGCCGCCGATCAGCACCACCGAGCCGTCCACCAGGCCGCCGCCAAGCACGCGGTCGAGCTCACCGGACGCGGTGGAGAAACGCGGGATTTCTTCGACGCTGACTTCGGCCAGGGTCTTGATCTGCGCCTGTTGCCCGGTCCAGCCGGCACGGCCGGTGGGCGCTGCGGCGCCGCCGCTTTCGATCATGGTTTCCGTCAGGGTGTTCCACGCGCCGCACTCGGTGCATTGGCCGGCCCACTTGGGAAAGGTCGCGCCGCACTCCGTGCAGCCGTACATGCGCTTGGCCTTTGCCATTTGAGAACCTCCAACCGAAAAACCGCGATGATAGCTCAGCGCGGCGCCGGGGTCCGGATTTCACCACTGGCCAATCGTGAAGCGCTGTTGCCGATCGGGTCTTCAGCGTTGAGGTCGGCGCCTTTGGCCTTGAGTTCATCGAGCAGTTCGACGCGCTTGAACAACCCGGCGTACATGGCCGCGGTCTGCCCGGCGCCGTTGCGTTGGTCGGGGTTGCAGTCGGTGGCCAGCAGACGCTGGGCGATTTTCAGCTCGCCTTTGAAGATGGCGCCCATCAGGGCGGTATTGCCGCGTTTGTCTTGCACGCAGGCGTCGGCGCCGGCGCTGAGCAGGCGCTCCACGAACGGGCCCTGGCCGTGATAGGCGGCGAGGATCAGCGCGGTGTAGCCCTTGTCGTCCTGGGTGTTGAGGCTGTAGCCGGACTCGATGAAGGTGTTGAGCATGTCGATATCGCCACGGCGGGCGGCGTCGAAATAGTAGTCCTGCAACTGCGCCTTGAGCGCGACCGGGTCAGGCGACTCGGCATGGGCGACAAAGGCCAGCATCGCCATCAGTAAACCAATCGAAATACGCATGAGGGTGTTCTCCTGCCAGGGGTCGACGCCCGTACAAGGGCGCCGACCGGAACCAACGTCAGTCAGTGAGTTTTTCTGCCAGCGCTTTCACGCGAGCCAAATCGCCCTTGGCGACCTTGGTCACGCCGGTGCCGTACTCCGGGTCGGCCTTGTAGAGGAACGACAGGATGATGTGCTTGCTCTCGTCATCGGTGGTGGCCAGCGAGCCGCCAAAGTTGTCGATCAAGTCCTGACGCTCTTTCTCGTTGTACGAGCGGTACAAGTCACCGGCCTGCTTGAAGTTCTGCTCACGCTGGATCTTCGCTTGCTGGGTGCTGCCCGACAGCGCCGACTGGCTGTAGCGCGCGGTTTGCGGCTCTTCGCGCGGCAGCAGGCGGCTTGGCTGGTAGTTCACGCCGGTAGTGGTTTTGCCTGCATTCATCGCGCCGTCCTGGTTACCGTTGTTAACGGTTACCCGTGGGGCGTTGATCGGCAGTTGCAGGGCATTCGGGCCCAGGCGATACATCTGCGTGTCGGCGTAGGAGAACACCCGGCCTTGCAGCAGGCGGTCTTCAGAAGGCTCGATACCTGGCACCAGGTTGGCCGGCGCCATGGCCACTTGTTCGGTTTCCTGGAAGACATTCGCCGGGTTACGGTTCAGCACCATCTGCCCGACTTTGCGTTCCGGTACGTTCGGCCAGATTTTAGTGGCGTCCAGCGGGTCGAAGTCGAACTTGGCCAAGTCCTCAGGCTTGAGCACTTGCACATACAGGTCCCACTTGGGGAAGTCACCCTTGTTGATGTGGGTAACCAAGTCATGGGTCATGTGGCTGTAGTCACGCCCTTGCACTTCGGTGACTTGCTTGGGGTCGAGGTTGTTGATGCCTTGCAGGCTCTTCCAGTGGAACTTGACGTAGTGCACTTCGCCCTTGGCATTAATCAACTTGTAGGCATGTACGCCGTTGCCGTCCATTTCCCGGTAACTGGCCGGGGTGCCGGAGTCGGAGTACAACTCGGTGAGCGTACGAGTGGACTCTGGAACATGGGAGAAGAAGTCGAAACGGCGGGAATCGTCATCCAGGTTAGTGCGTGGGTCGGGTTTGAACGCATGAACCATGTCCGGGAACTTGATAGCGTCGCGGATAAAGAACGTCGGGAAGTTATTGCCGACCAGGTCCCAGTTACCTTCGGCGGTATAGAACTTGGTGGCAAAGCCGCGCGGGTCGCGCAGGGTTTCCGGGGAGTGGTTGCCGTGCACCACGGCCGAGAAGCGCACGAACACTGGCGTGGCCTCGCCTGCCGCGAACACTTTGGCCTTGGTCAGGTCGCTGAGGTCGTCAGTGACGGTGAAGGTGCCGTGGGCGCCGGTGCCACGGGCATGCACCACGCGCTCGGGAATGCGCTCCCGGTCAAAGCGCTGCAGTTTTTGAATCAGTTGCACGTCTTGCAACAGCACCGGGCCATTGGCGCCGGCCGTTTGCGAGTTCTGGTTGTCGCCCACCGCCGCGCCGTTATCGCGGGTCAGGTTGGCAGCGTGTACGGAGAGTGAAAGCAGGCTGGCGCTCGCCAGTATCAGCGCGTGTCGCGCGATAACCGGGCGGCGCTTGATTGGATTCTTCATCGAGGTTTCCTCTGGTTTTTCTAGTGCACATTCAGTTGTGCTTGCCAGAGGCTAGTGACCCGCGACGCAGAAGATAAATAGAAAAACCCCACCGGGACGATTAAGAAAATACGATGGTAAGCCACTGAAATAGCGAGTATTTCGCGCGCGATTGGTGGCACTTTGCAAACTATTTGCGTTTTAATGTGTCGATAAAAACTGACAGTGTTAACGGTTGTGTCGCGCAAGCCCTCTACGACTGACTTACACTGACCTCCACCCTTCTCATCTGTAACAAGGAATAACCTATGGGCGTGATCAGTGAGTTCAAGGCCTTCGCGGTCAAAGGCAATGTGGTCGATATGGCCGTCGGTATCATCATCGGCGCCGCCTTCGGCAAAATTGTTTCCTCGTTTGTAGGCGACGTCGTGATGCCGCCTCTCGGTCTGTTGATCGGTGGTGTGGACTTCGGCGATTTGGCAATCACACTCAAGGCCGCTCAGGGCAACGTCCCCGCGGTGGTGTTGGCCTACGGCAAGTTTATCCAGAGCGTGGTCGACTTCCTGATTGTCGCGTTTGCAATATTCATGGGCGTAAAGGCGATCAACCGCCTCAAGCGTGAAGAGGCTGTGGCCCCGAGCCTGCCGCCGACGCCGACCAAGGAAGAGGTGTTGCTGGGCGAGATCCGCGATCTGCTCAAGGCACAGAACGACAAGCCGCTTTAACCGGCACGGGTTTGGCAAAAAAGGCGCCTGTTGCAGGCGCCTTTTTTATGCGCCGTATTACCAGTAGTTCTCCACTGCCACCTGGCCCGGGCGCCGGCTCAGGCTCAGTTGCATGTCGCGTTGCTTGAGCAATTGGCGCGTGTCGTCGACCATCTGCGGGTTGCCGCAAATCAGCACGCGGGAGTGTTCGGGGGTCAACTCGACGCCGGCCGCGCGCTCCAGTTCGCCATTCTCGATCAAGGTGGTGATGCGACCGTTCAAGGCGCCAGGGTATTGCTCGCGGGTGACGGTGGGGATGTAGACCAGCTTGTGCGCATACTCGGCCAGGTACTCACGCTCGCCCAGCGCGTGGATCAGTTCCTGATACGCAAGCTCCTTGGCCTCGCGGGCGCTGTACACCAGGACAATGCGCTCGAATTTCTCCCAGACCTCGAAGTCCTGCAGGATCGACAGGAACGGCGCCACGCCTGTGCCAGTGCCCAGCAGCCACAAATCTCGCCCGTCCACAAATCGGTTCAGCGTCAGAAAACCCGTGGCCTGGCGCTCGACCATCAAGGTGTCGCCCACTCGCAGGCGGCTCAATTGACTGGTGAACTCGCCACCCGGAACGACAATGGAGAAGAAGTCGAGGTGCTCGTCGAACGGTGAGGACACGATTGAATAAGCGCGCCACACGGTGCTGCCATCCGCCGTGTTCACCCCCAGGCGCACGAACTGGCCGGCGGTAAACCGAAAACCCGGGTCGCGAGTGGTACGCAAGGTAAACAGGCTGGGGGTCAGCGATTGCACGTCGAGCAAGGTCTGGCGGGTAAATTTCTCAGCACTGGCCGTCATGGGGGGCTCCGTTGAACAGGTGCCCTAGTGTCCCTCAAAGCGTCGCTGGGAAACACCGGTGGTTTGTACTGGCATTTTCATTGCTCGGGCATTCGCAAATGTAACGCCAGTGAAACGCTGATGTTTTCGAGGCAATTGCACCTTCGTCGGGAATGTCGTGCTCACACTAACTATTTAGCTATCGCCCCTCATCCAATAGGCCATTAGATGATGGCGTTCATAAAAACAGCCCTGAATCGGCCGTTTCCGCAACCTATTAAAATCAATAAGTTTTCTTCATCCAGCAACTAACCTTCACAAAAGCCCAGTTGTTGTACAAGTTCAAGAAGTTTAAATAGCCGATCTTACTGACATTTTTTTCATCTCAATATGTAGTCTTTATCCTACACTCCTGTTCGTGGCGCATTGGGAGCCAGGACGTACCCAACTCACACCTACCCCATGGAGATTCACCCTATGGTTAACTGGCGCAACACGAGACTCCCAAAACTGGAAGGCGAGAATAAGATCACCACTGTTTACGAGATGATCGTCAATCAAACTTTCCAGCTCGGTTTTGAATATTGCTCATTTACGATGAGTTCCCAACAACCTGCTAACCAAACAAAACCTATTCGATTAAACAACTATCCAAATGAATGGAATACACTTTATAACCAAGCGCATTTTTTTGGTGTGGATCCCGTAGTCGCCCACTGCAAACGCAGCGTAATGCCGCTGGTCTGGGATGAAAAAACGTTCAGCACCGCGCCGCATCTATGGACGCTGGCCCAATCGTTTGGCGTGCATCTGGGATGGACTCAAGCCGTGCATGACTTCCAGGGTGTGTTCAGCATGCTGACCCTGGCCCGAAGTGCCGGCAACGTCAGCCCTGAAGAGCTGTACGAGAAAGCAGGCCAGGTACTGTGGCTGTGTCACGCCATGCACGCCGTTGTAGCGCAAACATATGCCGACACACCGAGTATCACGCCGCCTTGCAAACTGACCCCACGGGAAATAGAAATTCTCAGATGGTCAGCCATCGGCAAGACCGCCTCGGAAATCGCCACGATTCTGTGCTTGTCGGAGCGTACGGTGGGCTTTCATATCAGCAGTTGCCTGAAGAAACTGGGCGTTACCAACAAGATCGCAGCTGTACTGCGCGCCTCAAAAGCGGGGTGGTTTTAGCCAAGCTGGAAACACCGCATGTAATCCCCTTGAAAAAAACGTAACATTTACGGCCAATTCTGAGTGTTGAAGCTGCGCCTTTAATGCCGCCTCGCCGTACACTCAGACGGTTACGCCGGGTACCACGCCCGTCGAACGCCCATCGATGACCAGAGCCTCCCCCGCCATGCCCCTGCTTGACAGCCCCTTCGCCCAGCTCGATCTGATTCGCCAGCCAGAGCAACACAATGACCCGCTGCAGGCCTTTGATGCCGCCGATGAGTACTTGCTCAACTACCTGGCCGAACAGTCGCTGAGTTCGGCAACCCGCGTGCTGGTGCTCAATGACGGCTTCGGTGCCCTGGCGGCCAGCCTCGAAGGCCAGGTGCAGGTGACCTCCAGTGGCGATTCGTTTCTGGCAGCCCTTGGCCTTGAGAAAAACCTGGTGCGCAACGCCAAGGCGTTTGACGCCGTAGCGTTTGTGCCAGCCTCGCAAGTAGCCACCGGGCCTTTCGACCGCGTGCTGATCCGCGTGCCGAAAACCCTGGCCCTGCTCGAAGAACAGTTGATTCGCCTGCAAGGCCAGCTGGCGCCAGGCGCCGAAGTGATCGCCGGGGCGATGATCAAACACCTGCCACGGGCCGCCGGTGAACTGCTGGAGCGCTACATCGGGCCGATGCACGCCTCGCTTGCGGTCAAGAAAGCCCGGCTGCTGATCGCCACCGCAGAGGCTCGCCCAACCGCCGTGTCGCCCTACCCTACCCGCTACACCCTGGACGCACCGGCCATCGAACTGCTCAATCACGCCAACGTGTTCTGCCGCGAAGGCCTGGACATCGGCACCCGCGCCTTCCTCCCACACCTGCCAAAAAGCCTCGGCAGCGCCCGCGTGGCCGACCTGGGCTGCGGTAATGGTGTATTGGCGATCGCCAGCGCGCTGCAAAACCCCGACGCGCACTACACGCTGGTGGATGAGTCCTACATGGCCGTGCAATCGGCGGCCGAGAACTGGCAGGCCGCCCTGGGCGCTCGCGAGGTCACCCTGCGCGCCGACGACGGCCTGGCCGGCCAGGCGCCGCAGTCGCTGGACGTGGTGCTGTGCAACCCGCCCTTCCACCAGCAGCAGGTGGTCGGTGACTTCCTTGCCTGGCGCATGTTCCAGCAGGCGCGTGACGCCCTGGTCGTTGGTGGCGCGCTGTATATCGTCGGCAACCGCCATCTGGGCTATCACAGCAAGCTGGCGAAGCTGTTCCGTGGCGTCGAGCAAGTCGCGGCCACGCCGAAGTTTGTGATTCTCAAAGCGCGCAAATAAAAAAAACCCTGCCGCTCTTGCGAGTGGCAGGGCTGAAAAGCCGGGCCGCGAGGCCCGGATTGGGATGTCAGTGGGTGGTCAGGCCGGCCGCGCTCATGAACATGCGCATCAGGCTGGCCACGACAAACAGGGCCAGCACGCTGCCGGTCCAGATCATCGCCAGCCACCCCAGGCGCCGCCACAACGGCTGCTTCTCGGCCTGTTCGATCTCGTGCAACGAAGGTTTGCCGGACATGAAACGACCCTCCTAGTGATAGCCGTCTTCGTGGGTGACCTTGCCGCGGAACACGTAGTAGCTCCAGAAGGTGTAGCCCAGGATGAACGGGATGATGAACAACGTGCCCACCAGCATGAAGCCTTGGCTTTGCGGCGGTGCAGCGGCGTCCCAGATGGAGACCGACGGCGGAATGATGTTCGGCCACAGGCTGATACCCAAGCCGCTGTAGCCGAGGAAGATCAGCACCAGCGTCAGCAGGAACGGCGTGTAGTGCGCATTTCGCGCCACCGCGCGGATCAAGCCGTACATAGTCACCAGTACCAGAATCGGCACCGGCAGGAACCAGAACAGGTTCGGCAGGGTGAACCAGCGCGAGGCGATTTCCGGGTGCGCCAGAGGCGTCCACAGGCTGACAACGCCGATTACCGCCAACACCACGAACGCCAATGGCCGCGCCAGGTTGTGCATCTGCTCCTGCAACTTGCCCTCGGTCTTCATGATCAGCCAGGTGCAGCCGAGCAAGGCATACGCGATGACCAGCGCAACGCCGCAGAACATCGTGAACGGCGTGAGCCAATCCAGCGAGCCCCCGGCAAACTGGCGGTCGACCACCGGAATGCCATCAATGAACGCTCCCAACGCCACACCCTGGAAGAAGGTCGCCGCAATGGAACCGCCGATAAACGCCTTGTCCCACAAGTGGCGCTTGTCGTCCTTGGCCTTGAAACGGAACTCGAAGGCCACGCCACGGAAGATCAGCCCGATCAACATCAGGATCAGTGGCAGGTAAAGCGCCGACAGCACCACCGAGTAGGCCAGCGGGAACGCGCCGAACAACGCCGCGCCGCCCAGCACCAGCCAGGTTTCGTTGCCGTCCCACACCGGGGCAACCGTGTTCATCATCACGTCACGGTCGACTTTGCCTGGGATGAACGGAAAGAGAATGCCGATACCCAGGTCGAAGCCGTCCATGACCACGTACATCATGATGCCGAAGATGATGATCACGGCCCAGATCAGCGGAAGATCAATACCCATCTCAATTCCCCTTGTGCTGAATGTGGGCGTGGTCGTCATCGCTGCCATCATCGGCGGCGGACAACGGACGGGCCGGCGTGCGTTTCTGGCCAGGGCCACCATGGGTTGGCTCGCTGCCTTCGTGGGTCTGCGGCCCTTTGCGCACCAGGCGCATCATGTAGCCCAGCCCTGCGCCGAACAGCGCGAAGTACACCACCACGAACAGCACCAGGGTGATCGTCATCTGCGCCAGGCTATGCCCGGAGGACGCATCCGCCGTGCGCATCAGGCCGTAGACCACCCACGGCTGGCGGCCGATTTCGGTGGTGAACCAGCCGGCGAGAATCGCGATCAAGCCGGACGGGCCCATCCACAGCGCCAGGTACAGGAACGGCCTGGAGGTGTACATCTTGTCGCCCCGGCGCAGCCAGAGGCTGAACAGGCCGGTGAAGATCATTAGGAAGCCCAGGCCAACCATGACCCGGAACGACCAGAACACAATGGTCGAGTTAGGACGGTCTTCAGGCGGAAACTCCTTGAGCGCCGGCACCTGTTTATCCAGGGAGTGCGTCAGGATCAGGCTGCCCAGGTAAGGAATTTCGACCGCGTATTTGGTTTTTTCGGCCTTCATGTCGGGCAGGCCGAACAGGATCAGCGGCGTCGGCTCGTTGCCGATATTTTCCCAGTGGCCTTCAATCGCGGCGATCTTCGCCGGCTGGTGCTTGAGGGTGTTCAGGCCGTGGAAGTCACCGATCACCGCCTGGATAGGCGCCACGATCAGCGCCATCCACATTGCCATCGAGAGCATGGTGCGGATCGCCGGGTTGTCCTTGCCGCGCAACAGGTGCCAGGCCGCCGACGAACCGACGAAGAACGCCGTGGCCACAAAGGCCGCCGTGGCCATGTGCATCAGCCGGTACGGAAAGGACGGGTTGAAGATCACCGCCAGCCAGTCGGTAGGAATCACGCGCCCGTCGACGATTTCAAAGCCTTGCGGGGTCTGCATCCAGCTGTTGGACGCAAGAATCCAGAAGGTCGAAATCAACGTACCGACGGCCACCATCACCGTGGCAAAGAAGTGCAGCTTGCGCCCCACCTTGTTCCAGCCGAACAGCATCACGCCGAGGAAACCCGCCTCCAGGAAGAAGGCCGTGAGCACCTCGTACGTCAGCAATGGCCCGGTTACCGCGCCGGCGAAGTCCGAGAAGCGGCTCCAGTTGGTGCCGAACTGGTAGGCCATGACCAGGCCCGAGACCACGCCCATGCCGAAGTTGACGGCAAAGATCTTCGACCAGAAATGGTAGAGGTCACGGTAGGTGTCGTTATGGGTCTTGAGCCACAAACCTTCCAGCACCGCGAGGTAACTGGCCAGGCCGATGGTGATCGCCGGGAACAGGATGTGGAACGAGATAGTGAATGCGAATTGAATTCGGGCGAGATCTAGCGCCTCCAAACCGAACATAAGTCTTCCTCTGTCAGGTAATACCGGCTGCTGGCTGGAAGCCTGCACCCACTGCCCCCACGGATATGGAGTGTGGCGAATTTCAATTCGTTTCTTTTTTTAACCAACCACGTAGGGAATCGGGCCTTTCGGCCTCCAGAACAATCCCGGGGCCGGTTTTGATCTGGATCAAGCATTGCTCAAAGAGTAGTCCCATTTTCGCTGTAGGACGGCGTGGTCTTTTGCCGCGTGACAGCTTGCCTCATGCCGGTGCACAGCAAACCCTTGCAACTATTTGTTACAGCATGATGCTAATCTCGCCGTTCCCTCTGCTCCCGACCTGAATTCCGATGCCTACGAGTGAACCTGCGTTGCTGTTGCGTCACCATCGCCCTTTCATCGCGTTCTGGCTGGCTCGGATTTTCACCGCCAGCGGCTTCCAGATGCTCACCGTGGCCATCGGCTGGAACCTCTACCAACTGACCGGCAACGTGCTGGACCTGGGCTTGGTCGGCCTGGTGGAATTCATCCCGCGCGTATTGTTCATGCTGCACACCGGGCATGTGGCCGATCGCTATGAGCGGCGCAAGGTCGCCGCCATCTGCCAAACCGTGCAGGCGCTGATTGCCTTGTCCCTGGCCATCGGCGGCCTGACCGGCAACGTGACGCGCGAGATGATCTTTATCCTCGCCTTCCTGCTGGGCGCCGCGCGTTCGTTTGAAATGCCGACCACCCAGGCGCTGCTGCCAAGCCTCGTGCCCAGCGCACTGTTCCCGCGGGCCGTGGCCTCGTCGCAATCGGCGCAGCAACTGGCAACCATCGTCGCGCCGGCCTTGGGCGGTTTGCTCTACGCATTCGGCAGCGTGTGGGTGTATGGCCCGACAGTGGCGCTGTACCTGATCGCCTGCGTGCTGACCCTCAACCTGCCCGCGCGCCAGACCCCGCTGAACAAAGCCAAGGCCACCATGGACTCGCTGCTGGCCGGGATTCGCTTTATCCGCAGCCGCCCGGACATCCTCGGCGCCATTTCTCTGGACCTGTTCGCCGTGCTGCTGGGCGGTGCCACCGCGTTGCTGCCGGTGTTTGCCAAGGACATCCTGCTGACCGGCGCCTGGGGCCTGGGCCTGCTGCGCTCGGCACCGGCGGTGGGTGCGTTGTTGATGTCGTTGTGGCTGGCGCGGTTCTCGGTGGACCGGCATGTCGGGCGCGTGATGTTTACTGCCGTCGGCGTGTTTGGCGTGGCGACCATCGCGTTCGGCCTGTCGACATCGTTCTGGTTTTCCCTGGCGGTGCTGGTGGTGCTGGGCGCGGCGGACATGATCAGCATGGTGATCCGTGCGTCGTTCGTGCAACTGGAAACGCCGGATGAAATGCGCGGCCGCGTCAGTGCGGTCAACGGCCTGTTTATCGGCGCGTCCAATCAACTGGGCGAGTTCGAATCGGGGATCACCGCCCACTGGTTCGGCACCGTGCCCGCCGTGGTCATGGGCGGGATCGGCACGCTGCTGGTGACCGGGGTGTGGATAAAACTGTTCCCAACCCTGGCCAATCGCGACCGGATGCATGTGCCGGTGGAAGAGCCGAAGGCTGAAGCGGCGAAGGTCTGAGCACCGCCGCCTGACTGGGTGCAGGACTACAAAAAAATGTGGGAGCGGGCTTGCCCGCGAATGCGGTGCGTCAGTCGATACATTCACTGACTGACGCTCCGATTTCGCGAGCAAGCCCGCTCCCACAGTGGTTTTGAGGTGCGTGCTAGAGCACCTTATCCAGGGTGATAGGGAAGTCGCGTACCCGTTTGCCAGTGGCGTGATAAATCGCATTCGCCACCGCCGCCGCCACCCCGACAATGCCGATTTCGCCCACGCCTTTGGAGCCCAGGGCATTGACGACGTCGTCGTGTTCTTCGACAAAGATCACGTCAATCTCGCCAATGTCGGCGTTCACCGGGATGTGGTATTCGGCCAGGCTGTGGTTCATGTAGCGCCCCAGGTGATGGTCGATCTGCGTCTCTTCATGCAGCGCCATGCCAATGCCCCACACCACGCCGCCGAGGATCTGGCTGCGGGCCATCTTCGGATTGACCACACGACCGGCGGCAATCGCGCTGACCACGCGGCTGACCTTGATGGTGCCCAGGTCTTCATCGACCCGCACTTCCACAAATACCGCCGAGTGAGTGGCCGTGGCGTAGCCCTCGCGTTTTTTGTCGGGCTCGCTGTCAACCTGCACTTGCAGCGCGTCCTCACCGCTGTCTTTAACCAGTTGGGCCAACGACACACTCACATCGCCTGTGTGCAATTGGCCGTCTTCAAAGCGCACGGACTCGGCGTCCTTGAACACCGGGTACGTCTGGCGGGCAACCTTCAGCAGTTTGGCGTTCAGCGCTTCGCATGCCTGTTGCACGGCGGTGCCGACGGACGACACGGTAAACGAGCCGCCCTGCAATGGCGCGGTGGGCAAGGACGAATCCCCCAGCAAAAACTGGATATCGCCCATCGCCACACCACTGGCCTGCGCGGCAATCTGGGTCATCACCGTGTAAGTGCCGGTGCCGATATCGGTGGTGGCGCTGCTTACTGTCAATTTGCCTTCGGCGTCGATGCTCGCCTTGGCGCTGGCCTTCATCTGCATGGCTTCCCACACACCACCGGCCATGCCCCAGCCGATCAACTGGTTGCCGTCACGCATGCTGCGCGGCTCCGGGTTGCGCTGGCCCCAACCGAAACGTTCGGCACCTTCGCTGTAGCACTCGCGCAGGGCTTTGCTCGACCAGGGTTTGTCTTCGTTCTGGTTGCGCTCGGCGTAGTTGATCAGGCGCAATTGCACCGGGTCCATGCCCAAGGCGCAGGCCAGTTCGTCCATGGCGCACTCCAGGCCGATCACACCCAGCGCAGCGCCTGGCGCGCGCATGTCCAGCGGCGTGTACACATCCAGCGGCACCAGGTTGTAGGTCAGCTGCACGTTGTCGCAGTGGTAGAGCATGCCGCTCCATTCCACGACGTGCTCGCTGAAGTCTTCAAAGCGTGAGGTCTGGCCAATCGCGGTGTGCCCCAACGCCAGCAGCCGACCGTTGGCGGCCGCGCCCATCTGCAACCGCTGCAAGGTGCGCGGTCGGTAGCCAAAGGTGAACATCTGTTGACGCGTCAGGGTGACGCGCACCGAACGCTTGAGCGCCAAGGACGCCATCACCGCCAGGGGCAACTGGTATTGCGGGCGCAGGCCCGAACCGAAAGCGCCGCCGACGAACGCGGCAAAAATCCTCACCTGGCTCTTGTCCAGGCCGAAGATTTTTTGCACATAGGCCTGGCAGTTCTGCGGGCCCTGGGTTTTGTCGTGGATATGCAGGGTGCCGTCCGGCTGATACAGCACCGTACTGGCGTGGGGCTCCATCGGGTTGTGGTGTTCGATGGGCGTGCTGTAGTGCACGTCGAGGCTGACGGCGGCCGCGCTCCACTCGGCCTGGAAGTTGCCGCGGGGCGCGGGCGGCGTTTGCGGCGAGGGGTGCGCCTGCTCCTGCATGGCCAGCAAGTCGGTTTCAAAGGCTTCGCTTGCGTACTCGATCTCGACCAGAGAACCGGCATGTCGCGCCAGCTCCAGGTTGTCGGCAATCACCAGCGCCAAGGGCTGGCCGCTATAAAGGACGCGGTCGTTGTAGAGCGGGCGAAACGGCGAGCCATCCGCCGCATCGTCGTCGGCGAACGCGTCATCGTAGCTGGCAAGCTTGGGGCGATTGTGGTGATCCAGCACCATGACCACGCCCGGCAGCGCCAGGGCCTTTGAGGCATCGATCTTGATAACCCGGCCCTTGGCGATGGTGCTGGAGACCACACTGCCGTGCAGCAAGTCATTGCCTGGAAACTCGCCGGCATAGCGCGCCTGGCCGGTGACCTTGAGCAGACCGTCGACGCGGTCCAGAGGTTTGCCGATAGCGGTCATGGGCGTTCTCCTGCGACTGCGGCGTCGCTCAGGGCGCGAATAATTGCACGGCGCGCCAGCTTGATCTTGAAGCCGTTGTGTTCCAGCGGTACGGCGTCTTGCAGCAAGGCGTCGGCGGCGTTGCTGAAGGTTTCGCGGCTGACCGTCTGGCCAATCAGCGAGGCTTCCACCGCGCGGTCACGCCAAGGCTTGTGCGCCACGCCACCAAGCGCAACGCGGGCGTCGATGATTTGGTCGCCGTCCAGTTCGAGGGCGGCAGCCACGGAGACCAGGGCAAACGCGTAAGAGGCGCGGTCGCGGATTTTCAGGTAATGACTGTGACTGGCCAGCTGGTTGGCGGGCAGCTCGATGGCGGTAATCAACTCATCGTCGGCCAGCAGGTTGTCGCGCTGCGGCGTATCGCCGGGCAGTCGATGGAAGTCAGCAAATTCGATGACCCGCGCACCTGCGCGGCCTTCGACATGCACCCGCGCGTCCAGCGCCGCCAAGGCGACGCACATGTCCGACGGGTGCGTGGCCACGCAGTGTTCGCTGGCGCCGAGGATCGCGTGGATACGGTTCAAGCCGGTGCGCGCCGGGCAGCCGCTACCGGGTTCGCGCTTGTTGCAGGGCACGCTGGCGTCATAGAAGTAGTAGCAGCGGGTGCGCTGCAACAAGTTGCCGCCGGTGCTGGCCATGTTGCGCAACTGCGGCGAGGCTCCGGCCAGGATGGCCTGGGACAGCAGTGGGTAACGCGCCTCGATCACGGGGTGCCAGGCCAGGTCGGCGTTGCTCACCAACGCGCCAATCATCACGCCGCCACTGGCGGTTTCTTCAACGCCCTGCAGCGGCAGGCCGGTGATATCGATCAAGTGCTCGGGGCGGCTGATGTTTTCTTTCATCAGGTCCAGCAGGTTGGTGCCACCGGCGATAAAGCGTGAAGCCGCGCTGCTCATGTGCACGGCCTCGTGCACATCGGCTGGCTTGCTGTACTGGAAAGGGTTCATTGCTCACCTCCCTGAGCACGGCAGGCCGGCAAGGCGTCTTCGATGGCATCACGGATGTTGCTGTAGGCGCCGCAGCGGCACAGGTTGCCGCTCATCAGCTCCTGGATCTGCGCGGTGTCGTGGGCGCGGCCTTCATTGGCCAGGCCCACGGCGGAGCAGATCTGCCCTGGGGTGCAATAGCCGCACTGAAAGGCGTCATGCTTGATAAACGCCTGCTGCATCGGGTGCAGCACGTCGCCATCGGCCAGGCCTTCGATGGTGGTCAACTCGGCGCCATCGCACATCACCGCCAGGGTCAGGCAGGCGTTTACGCGTTTGCCGTCGCGCAACACTGTGCAGGCACCGCATTGGCCGTGGTCGCAGCCTTTTTTACTGCCGACCAGGTCCAACTGTTCGCGCAGCAGGTCCAGCAAGGTGGTCCACGGCAACACGTCAAGTTGGCGGTCCTGGCCGTTCAGGGTCAGACGAATCGGGTGGCTGACGAACGGTCTGGCCGCCGCGCCATTGGGGGTTGCGCTCATAAACACCTCACGGGTTGGGGTATATCCGCGGCGTTCAGGAAAGTCGCCGTCTCAGGGGTACGACTTCCCGGGGTATTGAGCGTTCAAGAGGATTGATCAGCGGATGTTGAGCATCGTCGTCAGCGGGGTTTGCGAGCCGTTGATTGAGGAATTGCTGTACTCGAACCAGCCCGGGGCCTGGACGTTCAGGTCAAACACATAGATGTAGCCCATCACAGTGCCCACGCCATGACAGGCCTGGCTGATGTTGCCGACCTGGCATATCGGCGAGCGTTGCCCGTTCAACTCTGCGCCATCGAAACGGCCCATCGGGCTTTTGCCCAGGCCGACTTCCATCACCGACACCTTGGTGGGCCCGCGATGGGTGCACATCTGCGTGCTGGTCGCGCGCTCCGGGATAGTTTCAGCGCAACCGGCAGACTCCACTTTAAACACGCGCACCTCGCTCAATGCCGGTGCAGTCGCGCCCCAAGCCGGTGCCGCCAGCCCCAGGCCGATTATGGCGAACAGAGCTAGACTGCTGGCGTTGGCTTTTTTCATGCTGTTGACGACTCTGGATTAAACGTCGGCGCAGTATGCCTCAAGGCCATCCACCCACAAAACCAAGCCTATGCGCCATTGGCCTTCGGCTGCTGGTATGATGCGCCGCTTTTTCCGATCCTCTCTGAAACCACAGGCGCTTGGCGCAGTTTGTGCTTTGACTTAGAGGTCAACAAATAACGACGCAAAATAGCGTCACAGGGAGCCGGCATGCTGGAAAAGCTGTTTCAACTCAAAGCACACAACACCAACGTGCGCACCGAGATTCTTGCGGGTATCACGACCTTTCTGGCCATGGCCTACATTCTGTTCGTGAACCCGAGCATCCTTGGCGAGACCGGCATGGACAAGGGCGCGGTGTTTGTCGCGACCTGTCTGGCCGCCGCCATCGGTTCGACCGTGATGGGCCTGATCGCCAACTACCCGATCGCACTGGCGCCGGGGATGGGCCTCAACGCCTTCTTTACCTACACCGTGGTGCTGCACATGGGCCACACCTGGCAAGTGGCGCTGGGCGCGGTGTTTATTTCGGCGGTGCTGTTCTTCCTGCTGTCGATCTTCCGCATCCGTGAGTGGATCATCAACAGCATCCCCTTGCCCCTGCGCTCGGCGATTGCCGCCGGTATCGGCCTGTTCCTGGCGCTGATCGCCCTGCACAACGCCGGGATCGTGGTCGGCAACCCGAACACCCTGGTGGGCCTGGGCGACCTGAAACAACCGGCGTCTATCCTGGCCACCTTTGGTTTTATCCTCATCGTTGCGCTGGAAGCCCTGGCCGTACGCGGTGCAGTGCTGATCGGCATTCTGGCCGTGACCATTGTCTCGATTCTGTTGAATGTCACCCCGTTCGGCGGCGTGATCTCGATGCCACCGTCCCTGGCCCCGACCTTCCTGCAGCTGGATATCAAAGGCGCGCTGGATATCGGCCTGGTCAGCGTGATCTTCGCGTTCCTGTTCGTTGACCTGTTCGACAACTCCGGCACCCTGATCGGCGTCGCCAAGCGCGCCGGCCTGATGGGCAAGGACGGCCACATGCCAAAAATGGGCCGTGCGCTGATCGCCGACAGCACCGCGGCCATGGCCGGTTCGCTGCTGGGTACGTCGACCACCACCAGCTACATCGAGTCCGCTGCAGGCGTGAGCGCCGGTGGCCGTACCGGTTTGACCGCCATCGTGGTCGCGATCCTGTTCCTGCTGGCGCTGTTTTTCTCGCCACTGGCGGCCAGCGTTCCGGCCTTCGCCACCGCGCCTGCGTTGTTGTTCGTGGCCGTGCTGATGACCTCGGGCCTGGCCGAAATCGACTGGGATGACATTACGGTTGCAGCGCCGGTGGTGATCACCGCCCTGGCGATGCCCTTCACTTACTCCATCGCCAACGGCATCGCCTTCGGTTTCATCGCCTGGACCGCCATCAAGCTGCTTTCGGGCCGCTACCGTGAGCTGAACCCGGCACTGGTGATCCTGTCGATTCTGTTTGTGATCAAGCTGGGCTGGTTCAACGCATGACTTTTGACGCCGCAAGCTACACCGCTCAACTGCAAGACAAGGTCACGCGCTTGCGTGACCTGCTGGCACCGTTCGACGCCCCCGAGCCACAGGTCTTCGATTCGCCGCTGCAGAACTTCCGCTTGCGTGCGGAGTTCCGCCTGTGGCGCGAAGGCGGCGAGCGCCACTACGCGATGTTTTCCCAGGACGACAAGCGCACGCCGATTCTGATCGAAGCATTCCCGATTGCCAGCCAGCGCATCAACCAGTTGATGCCGCAACTCAAGGCCGCCTGGCAAGCCAGCGCGGCCTTGAGCCACAAGCTGTTCCAAGTGGAGTTCCTCACTACCCTGGCCGGCGACGCGATGATCACCCTGTGCTACCACCGCCCGCTGGACGAGCATTGGCACGCGGCCGCCAACCAACTCGCTGCCGACTTGAATGTCAGCATCATCGGCCGCTCCAAGGGCAAACGTGATGTGATCGGCCACGACTACGTGGTGGAAAAACTCGACGTCGGCGGGCGCACGTTCAGCTATCGCCAACCCGAAGGCGCATTCACTCAGCCCAACGGCACGGTGAACCAGAAGATGCTCAACTGGGCGTATGAAGCCTTGGGCGATCGCCCGGATGATTTGCTGGAGCTGTACTGCGGCAACGGCAACTTCACCCTGCCGCTGGCGACCCGTGTGCGTAAAGTGCTGGCGACCGAAATCAGCAAGACCTCAGTGAATGCGGCGTTGAGCAACCTCGATGAAAACGCGGTGGATAACGTCACCCTGGTGCGCCTGTCGGCTGAAGAACTCACCGAGGCGCTCAACGAAGTGCGCCCGTTCCGCCGCCTGCATGGCATCGACCTGAAAAGCTACGAATTCGGCAGCGTGTTCGTCGACCCGCCACGCGCCGGCATGGACCCGGACACCTGCGAGCTGACGCGGCGCTTTGACAACATCCTCTACATCTCCTGCAACCCGGAGACGTTGGCGGCGAACATTGCGCAACTGCATGACACGCACCGGATTACCCAGTGTGCGATGTTTGACCAGTTTCCATGGACGCACCATATGGAATCCGGCGTATTGCTGACCCGCCGGTAACCCGTCTCACACGCGTGCGACCGCCATTGGCAAGGGCGGTCGCCGACCACCGAAAACTCCCGCGCGCTGATTTACGGTTCGATAATCGAACAGATCCGCCGCCGTCAATTGACCAAATTAACCATCCAGTACATTTTATCTCCACAACCAATAATAACTGTGGAGATACCCCAAAATGCCGCCCATCGTGCTGGTGCTCAACGGCCCTAATCTCAACTTGCTCGGCACCCGCGAGCCCGCCACCTACGGCCATGAAACCCTGGCCGACATTGCCGCCCTGTGCGGGCGCAGCGCGGAAAAACTCGGGCTGAAAATCGAATTCCGCCAGACCAACCACGAAGGCGAACTGCTCGACTGGATCCACGGCGCCCGCGCCCGGTGCGCCGGCATCGTGATCAACCCGGCAGCCTGGACCCACACCTCGGTAGCGATTCGCGACGCACTGGTGGCCAGCGAAGTGCCGGTGATCGAGGTGCATTTATCCAACGTGCACGCGCGTGAGGCGTTTCGGCATCACTCGTTTGTGTCGCCCATTGCCAAGGCGGTGCTCGCCGGGTTCGGCAGCCATGGTTACCACCTGGCCCTGGAACACTTCAGCCACACGTTGAAAGGGTGAAGCCGATGAAACCGCGCATCCTCGCCGGCCTGATCGGCGCAGGTATCCAAGCCTCCCGCACGCCTGCCCTGCATGAGCAGGAAGGTGATGCCCAGGGCTTGCGCTACCTGTATCGCCTGATCGACCTGGAACCGCTGCAACTGAATATTGATGCCCTGCCCGACCTGCTGCACGCCGCCGAGAGGATGCAGTTCACCGGCTTGAACATTACCTACCCGTGCAAACAGGCGATTCTGCCGTTGCTCGACGAATTGTCCGACGAAGCCAGGGGCATTGGCGCGGTCAACACCGTGGTGTTCAAGAACGGCAAACGCATCGGCCACAACACCGACTGCCTGGGCTTCGCCGAAGGGTTCCGGCGTAATTTGAATGACGTCGCGCGCCAGCATGTCGTGCAGATGGGCGCCGGCGGTGCGGGCGCGGCGGTGGCCCACGCGCTGCTGGCCGAGGGCGTGCACCACCTGAGCATTTTCGACGTGGACGTGACCCGCGCTCGGGACCTGGTGGATAACCTCGCCCAGCATTTCGGCGCCGGGCGGGCGCAGGTCGGCAACCACCTGGAAAGCGCCATGGCCGAGGCCGATGGGCTGGTCAACACCACGCCGATGGGCATGGCCAAGCTGCCCGGCACGCCGGTGCCTGCCCATCTGTTGCGGGCGGCATTATGGGTCGCAGAAATCGTGTATTTCCCGTTGGAAACCGAGCTGCTGCGCGATGCCCGCGCCTTGGGCTGCCGCACGCTGGACGGCGGCAACATGGCGGTGTTTCAGGCGGTAAAAGCGTTTGAGCTGTTCAGTGGTGAGAGGCCGGATGCGCAGAGGATGTTGGCGCACTTCCAGAGCATGAATACCTGACTGCCGAAACCGACCCCATGTGGGAGCGGGCTTGCTCGCGAAAGCGCTGTGTCAGTCGCTGGATGTATTGACTGACACTCCGCATTCGCGAGCAAGCCCGCTCCCACAAGGGTATTCGATGGATTTAGGCTTGCAGGTAACGCATCACCGCTTCACAAATCATCTCCCGATGCCGCTGTTTAACCGCCTCGTCCGACAACCCGATCTGAAAGATCTCACTGAACGTATGGCGGTTGGACACTCGGTAAAAGCTGAACGAGTTGATCAGCAGGTGCACGTCCAACGGGTCCAGCCCTTGGCGGAACACGCCCATCTCAACGCCGCGCTGCAAGGTTGCGCCAAGCGCTTCGAGAATATTGCTGTTCATCGCCTTGATCGAATCCGAGCGCTTCACGTATTCGGCGTTGTTGATGTTTTCGATGCAGACGATGCGCACGAAATCCACGTTCTGGTCATGGTGATCAAAGGTGAATTCCACCAGCCGACGAATCGCTTCGCGCGGCTCCAGGGCGGTGAGGTTCATGCGGGTTTCAGTATTGCGAATGTCGCCGTAGAGCTTCTCCAGCACCTCGACGTATAACTGCTCCTTGCTGCCGAAGTAGTAATAAATCATGCGTTTGGAGGTGTGGATGCGTTCGGCAATGGCATCCACGCGAGCGCCGGACAGGCCCTGCTGGACAAACTCGACGATCGCTTCCTGCAGGATGTTTTCGCGGGTCTTTTCCGGATTGTTCTTACGACTCTTGCGCGGTGCGTCTGACACAGCGGAGAGGTCGGGGGTCAGGGTCATGGTGCGCTCACGGCCATTTTTGTTGTGCAGGCCGCGATTATGGGCCGAGGCGCTTCCCGAAGGAAGCACCTGGCCGCGCCGTCATAACCGTGCTTGTCGCGGCGCCCCGCTACGCGATTTGGCCATCGCCGCCAGGCGCACTGCCACGTTGGCTGCGCCATACCCGGCATAGCCGTTTTTGCGCTGGATGATCTCGAAGAAAAACCGCCCTTCGAACGGCTCGGTGTACACATGAAACAGCTCACCGCCCTGAGCGTCACGGTCGTACAGCACGTTGTAGTACGCCAGCTCGCTGAGGAACTCGTCGTCGAAATCAAAGCGTGCCGCCAGGTCGTCGTAGTAGTTGAGCGGGATGTCCAGCAACGGCACGCCTGCCTCTTTGGCCCGACTCACCTCGGCGAAGATATCCGCACAGTCGAAGGCGATGTGGTGCACACCCGAGCCGCGGTAGCTCGACAGCGCGTGGGAAATCGCCGTGTTGCGGTTCTCGGAAATGTTCAACGGCAGGCGAATCGAGCTGCAGCGGCTGCGCAACGCGCGGCTTTTCACCAGGCCGTACGGGTCAGGCAGCACCACTTCATCATCGGCTTCGAAATCCAGCAGGCTCTTGTAGAACAACACCCAACTGTCGAGGCTGTCGGCGGGCAAGGCCATGGCCATATGGTCAATGCGCAGCAGGCCGCCGCTTGAGGTGGTAGTCGGTTGCAGATTGAAGTCGGTGCCGTACAGCCCGCCTGCGTTCTGATCCACCAGGTAAATCAGGCTGCCGTCCGGCGCACGCACGGCGGCCAACTCCAGTTCATTTGGCCCTACAAGCCCCCGATATGGCTGGCCCTTGTAAGCCACCGCCCGCTGCAACGCCTTGGCGCTGTCCTTGACCCGAATCGCAGTGGCGCACAGCGACGGCCCGTGGGCTTCAAAAAAGTTGTGGGCAAAAGAATAGGGTTCGCAATTGAGGATCAAGTTGATATCGCCCTGGCGCAACAGGCTCACGCTCTTGGAACGGTGCTGCCCGGCCTTGACGAAACCCAAGCGTTCCAGCCATTGGGTGAGCTTGGCAGCGAGGTTTTCATCCACGGCAAACTCAAGAAATTCGATGCCGTCGTACTCGCTGGCGGCCGGCGTATCAAACAGCAGGTCGACCGGTTGAGCAGGCGCTTGCTGCTTGAGGCGCTCGCGGGTTTTCTCTTCCAGGTACAACAGCGAGCGCAGGCCATCCGCCGCATTCGCCCGCGTCGGGGCTGCGCGGAAACCATCGTTGAAAATTTCCAGAGACAACGGCCCGCTGTAGCCACTCTGGATAATCGGCGCGAGAAACCCCGCCAGATCGAACTCGCCCTGCCCCGGGAAGCAGCGGAAATGCCGGCTCCACTCCAGCACGTCCATGGCCAGGATCGGCGCGTCGGCCATTTGCACAAAAAAGATTTTGTCGCCCGGGATCTGGGCGATTGCACTCGGGTCGCCCTTGAGCGACAGGGTGTGAAAGCTGTCGAGCAACACGCCAAGGCTCGGGTGGTCGATCTGGCGCACCAGGTTCCACACCTGCTGCCAGGTATTCACGTGCTTGCCCCAGGCCAGCGCTTCATAGCCGATGCGCAGGCCACGGCGGCCGGCGTGCTCGGCGAGCAGGCTGAGGTCGTCGAGCAGAATCTGCTCATCGCCGACGCAATCGGCCGAAGCGTTGCTGCACACCAGCACCAGGTCGGTGCCCAGTTCCTGCATCAAGTCGAACTTGCGCTCGGCGCGCTCGATGTTGCGCGCCAGACGGTCGCGGCGGCAGCCTTCAAAGTCGCGAAACGGCTGGAACAAGGTGATGGCGATACCCAGGTCAGCGCACATCTGCCTAACTTCCCGTGGGCTGCCGTCGTAATACAGCAGATCGTTTTCGAAGATTTCCACGCCATCAAACCCGGCAGCGGCGATGGCTTCGAGTTTTTCCGGCAGGGTTCCACTCAAGGAAACAGTGGCAATGGAGCGTTGCATGGGGCGACTCCCGACAAATGAGGCTCGTCTTATTTACGGCAAATTATTGGCCGCTAAACTGTGCACAGCAATTGAAATGTACGAACCGGTTAGTTTTTTGGGCGATTATCGAACAAAATGGTAATCCGCGAATTGACGAGTTTTTAGCCACTGCGCACCATCGAACACGTATCAAGACCCAGAACACACCATAAAAATTTCAAAAAAACGGGTACGACCTCATGCCTTCGCAAACTCCCGCCGTGGCCGTGCGCCACAGCAATCCGCACAGCGGCATCGGCGACAAAATCCGCGGCGCCATGGCCGTGGGCAAAACCCGCTGGGGCATGCTGGCCCTGGTGTTCTTCGCCACCACCCTGAACTACATCGACCGCGCCGCGCTGGGCGTGATGCAACCGATCCTGGCCAAGGAGATGAGCTGGACGGCGATGGACTACGCCAACATCAACTTCTGGTTCCAAGTCGGCTACGCCATCGGCTTTGTGCTGCAAGGCCGGCTGATTGACCGAATTGGCGTGAAGCGCGTGTTTTTCTGCGCCGTGTTGCTGTGGAGCATCGCCACGGGCGCCCATGGCCTGGCGACGTCGGCCGTCGGCTTTATGGTCTGCCGCTTCGTTCTCGGGCTGACCGAGGCCGCCAACTACCCGGCCTGCGTCAAGACCACGCGGTTGTGGTTCCCGGCCGGTGAGCGCGCGGTGGCCACCGGTATTTTCAACGCCGGCACCAATGTGGGCGCGATGATGACGCCGATGCTGCTGCCATTGATCCTTCACGTGTGGGGCTGGCAGGCGGCGTTCCTGTGCATGTCGGCACTGGGCGGGATCTGGCTGGTGTGCTGGGGCCTGAAGTACTACAACCCGGAAGACCACCCGACGGTCAAAAAATCCGAATTGGACTACGTGCTACAGGAAGTCGAACCGGAGCAACCCAGTGTGCCTTTCAGCCGTATCCTGCGCATGCGCGGCACCTGGGCCTTCGCCCTCGCCTACGCACTGACCGCGCCGGTGTTCTGGTTCTACCTGTACTGGCTGCCACCGTTTCTGAACCAGCAATACAACCTGGGCATCAACGTGACCCAAATGGGCATCCCGCTGATCATCATTTACCTGACAGCCGACTTCGGCAGCGTGGGTGGGGGGATTCTGTCGTCATTCCTGATCGGCCGTGGGATGAATCCGATCAAGGCGCGGCTGTTGTCGATGCTGCTGTTTGCCTGCTGCATCGTCGGCGTGATCATGGCCGCCGGCTCCAGCCAGTTGTGGGTCGCCGTGTTCGCCATCTCCCTGGCCATCGGCGCGCACCAGGCCTGGACCGCCAACATCTGGAGCCTGGTAATGGACTACACGCCCAAGCACATGATGAGCACGGTGTTCGGTTTCGGCGGCATGTGCGCAGCCATCGGCGGCATGTTCATGACGCAGATCGTCGGCCACATCCTCACGGTCACGAACAACAACTACACCGTGCTGTTCACCCTGATCCCGGCGATGTACTTCATCGCGCTGACCTGGATGTACTTCATGGCGCCTCGCAAGATTCCGACCGTCGAGGCTTGATTCAGCGCCGCCGCTGCTGCCAGGCAGCGGCCAACCCACTCATGCAGATCACCCCGATGCCGACCACCGTGGTCATGTCGGGGGTATGGTTGAACACCAGCCAGCCCAACAACCCCGCAAACACGATCTGGCAATAGCCGAACGGCGCCAGCAAGGCCGGCGCCGCAAAGCGGAAGGCCTGGGTCAACATCAAGTGCGCGGTCATGCCGCACGTGCCCAGCGCCAGCATCAGCACGCCATGCCACACCGTGGGCAACTGCCAGAAGAACGGCACCATCGCACTCATCACCAGGGTATTGCACAGGCCAGCGAAAAAGTTACTGGTGGTCGGCGTGTCGTATTGGCTGAGGATGCGCGTGAGCAGCTGGTAGAAGCAGAAGAACAACGCCGAACACAGCGGCAGCAGCACCGCAGGCGTGAACAGCTCACCGCCGGGGTGGATGATGATCAGCACGCCGACAAACCCGCAGATCACCGCCAGCCATTGGCCACGTGTCACGTGTTCACCTAGCAAGGGCACTGACAGTGCTGTCACCAGGATCGGCGCCAGGAAGTTCACCGCCGTGGCTTCCGCCAAGGGGATGTAATGCAGCGCCGCGGTAAAAAACAGGCTGGTGCCCAGTAGGCACAACGCACGCACCACCTGCATGCCCGGGCGTTTGCTGCGCAGTACGCGCAAGCCCGACTGCGGCAGGAAAATGCCGGCCATCAACAAGGTGTGCACCAGGTACCGCGCCCACACCACCATCACGATCGGGTAGAACCCGGCCAGGTATTTGGACAAGGCGTCGTGGCTGGAAAACAGAAACGTTGCCACCACAATCAGCAAAATGCCTTTGAAGGGATGGTTGACGCCGGAAAGGGGTGTACTGACAGTCATTGAATTCTCTTGCATGGCGGGCTGAATGCTGAGCACTGAACACGCAAGCGCTCAACCCGGTAATCTAGCAGGCGGGCCTGCGTGCGCCCCAAGAGCATAACCAAACACCGTGCGAACAGCGCACTAAATCACCGGATTCGAGTCCAACGCTGCACCTTTGCCCGCGCGTTGCACTTTTTAACCAAGGCCTTGCCGCTATGAAAAAGACACTCTTTGCTCTTTCTGCTCTCGTCCTGCTCACTGCTTGTAACCAAGAGTCCAAAGAAGCGCCCAAGCCCGCCCCGGCCTCGGTGCAGGCCACCCTGGTACCGGCCACGCCGCCCACCGACAAATGGGTCGGCAAGTGGATCGGCGTCGAAGGCCTGAACCTGACCATCGCCAAGGACGACAGCATCGGCCGCGGCCACTACGTTCTGACCATGAAGTACGGCCTTGACGCCGACGACGAAGGCACCTTCAAAGGTGAAGCCAACGAAGACGGTATCGCCTTTACCCGCCCGGACGGCCCGCAACAATTGAGCGCCGGTGACGGTGAAGCCACTGGCCTGAAATGGCTGGCGGATAAAAAGGACTGCCTGATCGTCGATACCGGCGAAGGCTATTGCCGCGACTGACCCAATCAAGCTGACACAACTTTCATCTGGCGCCCCTGCCTGCACGGCCTGACAGCAGCAATACTAGGCAACTCTTGTTGCTTGTCGGACAGCCGGGCTGGCGCCATTCATACGCACCAACAACACTGCTCTTACAAAAGTGTTCGACAGGTTTAACGAGAGGATTGCCCCATGCTATGGAAAAAAGGCCGACGCAGCGACAACGTGGTAGATGCCCGCGATGACAGTGGCGGCGGCGGTGGCGGCATGCGGTTTGGCGGCGGCAAGGGGCTGAGCCTGACGGCAATTGTGCTGATCGTCGGTATTGGCTGGCTGACCGGCCAGGACCCGCTGCAGATCCTCGGCCAGTTGACCGGCCAGGCGGAGCAAGCGCCGTCAGTGAGCACGCAGTCGCGCCAGGCACCGCCGGCCAATGACCAGCAGGCCGATTTCGTCCGCGCGATTCTGGGTGACACTGAAGACACCTGGGGCCAGGTGTTCAAGGAAAACGGGTTGGTCTACAAGAATCCGAAACTGATTCTGTTCCGTGGTCGGGTCAATTCCGCCTGCGGTGGCGCCACCTCGGCCAGCGGCCCGTTTTATTGCCCGGCTGACCAGCAGGTGTATTTGGACCTGGATTTCTTCCGGGAAATGTCGCAGCGCTTCCAGGCCGCCGGCGATTTCGCCCAGGCCTACGTGATCGCCCACGAAGTCGGGCACCACGTGCAAACGCTGCTGGGCATCTCGGCCAAGATTCAAGCCGCGCGCCAACAGGGCCGCCAGATGCAAGGCGACGGCGGCCTGCTGGTGCGCCAGGAGCTGCAAGCCGACTGCTTTGCCGGCGTGTGGGCCAACCGTGCGCAAAAACGCCTGAACTGGCTGGAGCCCGGCGATATCGAAGAAGCACTGAATGCGGCCAACGCCATCGGCGATGACCGTTTGCAACAGCAGGGTCAGGGCCGCGTGGTGCCGGACTCTTTTACCCACGGCACCTCTGCGCAGCGCGTTCGCTGGTTCAAAACCGGCTTCGCAGCGGGCCAGATCACTCAATGCGACACTTTTACAGCGAAGAGTCTTTAGATGAATAAACGATTGGGATTGCTGTTCGGCGTGATGATTGCCTGTTCCTCCTCCACCTGGGCCGCCGAAAAAGAACACGGCGTCAAGGTGGTCAGCCCCGATCGTTTCCACCTGGACGCCGGTGACCTGAGCCTGGGCTTGAGCCAGGACTGGAACCAGCCGCTGCCCAACGTGACCCGCGCGCTGATCATCGTGCATGGCCGCCTGCGCAATGCACAGACCTACCTGCAAAGCGGCGAAGATGCCGCCGAAAACGCCGGGCTTGCGGCCAAAACCCTGGTGATCGCGCCGCAATTTCTCAACGAGTCCGACATAAAGCGCAACCACTTGGGCAGCCAGGTGCTGCGCTGGAACGGCAATGACTGGATGGCCGGCGACGCCTCGACGGGCCCTGGCCAGCTCAGCTCCTACGGCGCGCTGGACCAGATCATCAAGCACCTGGGCAACCGCAAGCTGTTCCCGGCGTTGAAGGAAATCGTGGTGGCCGGCCATTCCGGCGGCGGCCAGGTGGTGCAGCGTTTCGCCCTCACCGGCCACGACCACCCGCTGCTGCAAACCGAAGGCATCAGCCTGCGTTATGTGGTGGCCAACCCGTCGTCCTACGCCTATTTCAGCCCGCAACGCCCGGTGAAATTCGACACGGCCAGTTGCCCTGGCTTCAACGACTGGAAGTACGGCATGCAAAACCTGCCGGACTACGCCAAGGGCCAGAGCGCGCAGCAGCTTGAGCAGGCTTACGTGTCACGCGACATCACCTACTTGCTCGGTCAGCAGGACACCGACCCGAACCACCCGGCGCTGGATAAAAGCTGCGAGGCCGAAACCCAGGGTGCGTATCGCCTGATTCGTGGGCACAACTATTTTGACTACCTCAAGCAGCGTCATCCGCAGATGACTCAGAGGTTGGTGGAAGTGCCAGGGGTTGGGCACGATGGGGATAAGATGTTTACTTCGCCTGAGGGCGAGAAGGTGTTGTTCCCTAAGTAAAAACAGCTGACGAAACCGGATAAAAATGTGGGAGCGGGCTTGCTCGCGAAGGCGGATTTTCAGTCGACTCATCAGTGACTGATCCACCGCTTTCGCGGGCAAGCCCGCTCCCACATTCGATCTTCAGTGCTTGGGCTAAATCATCTGGCGCAGCACTGCGCAATCCGCCGCATGCCAATCCGCCAGTTCCGGCCACGGGTTCTCCGGCAGGTTCACCAGCACCGTGCGCGTCCCCGCCGCCCGCCCGCAATCGAGGTCAAAGCGGTAATCCCCGACCATCACCATTTCGCCCGGCGAAACCTCCCAAGCTTCTGCCAGTTTCAGCAACCCACCCGGGTCCGGCTTGGGCGGCGCATCTTCACGCCCCAGCACATCGTCGACGGCAAAGCAGTCCGCCAAGCCAATCGCCTGCAGCGTGATGTGCGCCAGCTCGCGCGCATTGCGCGTCAGGATGCCCAGGCGATACCCGCGCCCGGCCAGCTCGCGCACCAGCTCCACCGCACCTTGCGCCGCCACTGACCCCACAGCCAGCTCGCGTTCGTGCGCAAGCAACCACGCGTGCTTGGCCGCCGCCACGTCCGCCGGCAAGGCCGCCAGGTGCGTGAGGATGTCGTCTTCGGGCGGAATCTCCAGGGCCACGCGGATCGCCGCAAAATCATGCACGGCCACCGTGAGGGTGCCGTCCATGTCAAACACCCAATGCTTAACGTCCGACAGGCTCATGCCCAGTCCTTGCGATGACGAATCAAGCCTTCCTGGGTCACCGAGGCCACCAGTTGCCCGGCGCGGTTGTACACGCTGCCGCGCGAAAAACCGCGCGAGTTGCCGGCCCACGGGCTGTCCATTGCGTACAGCAACCAGTCATCGGCGCGCAAGTCGGCATGAAACCACAGCGCGTGGTCGAGGCTGGCGACCTGCATATCTTTTTGCCACACGGTCTTGCCATGGGGCAGCAACGAGGTGGTCAGCAAGCCGAAATCCGAGGCGTAGGCCAGCAGGTATTTATGCAGCGCGGGCGCGTCGGCCAGCGCGCCGTCGGCGCGGAACCACACGTACTTGACCGGGTCGGACGGCTGCGGGTTGTACGGGTCTTTTTCAGTCACCGGGCGCACTTCGATCGGCTTGGGGCACAGCAACTTGTCGCGCATGTGCTCGGGGATCAGGTGCGCACGCTGCTTGGTCAGTTCCAGCTCGGACGGCAAGTTCTCCGGGCCGACCACCACAGGCATGGTGGTCTGGTGCTCAAAGCCCTTTTCGTCATATTGGAACGACGTGGTGCAGGTGAAAATCGGGTTGCCCTTCTGGATAGCCGTGACGCGGCGCGTGCTGAAACTGCCGCCATCGCGCACGCGGTCAACCGAATACACCACCGGCAATGACGCGTCGCCGGGGCGCAGGAAATAACCATGCAGGGAATGCACATGTCGTGCTTCTTCTACGGTCTGGCTGGCAGCCGACAGCGACTGGCCCAGCACCTGGCCACCGAACAGTTGGCGAAAACCCAGGTCCTGGCTGCGGCCGCGAAAGAGGTTTTCCTCGATCGGCTCCAGCGTCAGCAAGTCCACCAGATCTTCCAATACTTGGCTCATAGAGCAACTCCTACAACAATCGAGAGGGCATTCCGGGCTGCTTATCCGTGCAGCGTGTCCAACCATTGGGCGCGGGTGATGCGATACAAAACATGATGGCGCAGCGGGTCATCGGCTGCGACCTTGGGGTGTTCAAAATCTGCCTGGGGATCGTAATGCATACCGATGGCCTGCATGACTTTTTGTGATGGCAGATTGGTTTCGGTGGTGAAGGCGAGAATTTCATCCAACTGCAGTCGGTCGAAACCACACCGCAGCGCGGTCCACGCGGCCTCACTGGCGTAGCCCAAACCCCAATGTTCGCGGGCCAGGCGCCAGCCAATTTCCACCGCCGGGGTAAAGTCCGCTTCAAAGCTGACATTCAGCAGCCCGGTCAGGCCGATAAATTCGCCAGTGTCCTTGCGCTGCAAGGCCCACAGGCCAAAGCCGTATTCAGCGAAATGCCCGCGAATCCGGCCAATCAGCGCCGCGCTTTCCAAGTGGCTCAACTTGGCCGGGAAATAACGCATCACCTGCGGGTCGGCGCACATGCGCGCAAATTCCGTTAAGTCGCTGTCGCGCCATTGGCGCAGCAGCAAGCGCGCGCTTTCCAATTCCAGTATCGGCTCCATGGGTCCCCCTCCCTTGCCATGTGCGTGAGTGTACAGCGCTGGTAAGATCCTTCGCAGGTTCCCGTCAGAAAATCCCATGCCCTTGCCATTGATCTACCACGATGACTACAGCCCTGAGTTCCCGGCAGACCACCGGTTTCCCATGGACAAGTTTCGCCTGTTGCGCGATCACCTAGTGGACAGCGGGCTGACCGAGGACAGCCAATTGCTGCGCCCCGAACTGTGCCCACCCGAGATTCTGGCCCTGGCCCATGACGCTGGGTATATCGAACGCTACATGGGCGGCGAGTTGTCCCGCGAAGACCAACGGCGCCTCGGCCTGCCGTGGAACGAAGCCCTGGCGCGGCGCACCGTGCGCGCGGTCGGCGGTTCGATCCTCGCGGCCGAACAAGCGCTGCAACACGGCCTGGCCTGCCACCTCGCGGGCGGCACCCACCACGCCCATTACGATTACCCGGCCGGCTTTTGCATCTTCAATGACCTGGCGGTGATCAGCCATTACCTGCTGGCCAGCGGCCGGGTCAACCGCGTGCTGATCTTCGACTGCGACGTGCACCAGGGCGACGGCACTGCACGCATCCTCCACGACACGCCGGATGCCATCACCGTGTCGCTGCATTGCGAAAAGAACTTCCCCGCACGCAAGGCCCAGAGCGACTGGGACATCCCGCTGCCCATGGGCATGGGCGACGCCGATTACCTCAAGGTGGTGGACGATGCGCTCAACTACTTGCTGCCGCTCTATCAGCCTGACCTGGTGTTGTACGACGCCGGTGTCGATGTGCACAAAGACGACGCCCTCGGTTACCTCAAGCTGACAGACGCAGGCGTCGCCGCCCGTGATGAAAGCGTGATGCGCCACTGCCTAGGCCGCGACATTCCGGTGATGGGCGTGATCGGTGGCGGCTACAGCAAAGACCGCCCGGCCCTGGCCCGCCGCCATGGCATCCTGCACCACAGCGCTCAGCGGGTGTGGACGTCATCAGGCTGTCATTGAAGTGTGAGCGTTACCCACAATGCCTGTGGAACGGCCTGTGGATAACTTGAGCGTAAGCGCCTGAAAGCGAACAGCCGTATGGCCTGTAGGAAAGTGTACGTTTTTTGATCAGGCAGCCACGCTGCCGTCGGGTAGAATGCTCGGCCTATTCAGCGACCGTAGCCTTGCCCATGCCTCAGCTCCCTTCTCGACACGTCACTCTTATCGGCGGCGGCCCAGCCGGGCTGATGGCCGCTGAAGTCCTGAGCCAGGCGGGCGTGCGGGTAGACCTGTATGACGGCATGCCATCGGTGGGCCGCAAGTTTCTGCTCGCGGGCGTGGGCGGCATGAACATCACCCACTCCGAGGCGTACCCGGCGTTCCTGTCGCGCTACGCCGAACGCGCGCCGGACATGGCGCCGCTGCTGCGAGCGTTTGGTGCCGAGGCGTTGTGCGAGTGGATTCATGGGCTGGGCATACAAACCTTTGTTGGCACTTCCGGCCGCGTGTTTCCTACCGACATGAAAGCCGCCCCGCTGCTGCGCGCCTGGCTCAAACGCCTGCGCGATCAAGGCGTGGTTATCCACACCCGCCATCGCTGGCTGGGCTGGACGGCCGACGGCGGTTTACTTATCCACAGCCCGGACGGCGAAAAAACTGTCCACAGCGATGCGGTGTTGCTGGCCCTAGGCGGCGGCAGCTGGTCGCGCCTGGGCTCCGATGGCGCCTGGCTCACGTTGCTGGAAGACAAAGGCGTGCCTTACGCGCCGTTACAACCAAGCAATTGCGGCTTTGAGGTGTCAGCTTGGAGCGAATTGATGGTGAGCAAATTCGCCGGCGCGCCGTTGAAAAACGTCGCCATTGGTGTGGCGGATGACAAGCCACGGTTGGGCGAATGCGTGGTCACCGCCATGGGCATCGAGGGCAGCTTGATCTACGCGCTCTCGGCGCCGATTCGTGAAGCGATCAATCGCGATGGCTCCGCCACGGTGCATATCGACCTGCTGCCGAGCAAGCCGCTGGACAAGGTGCAGGCTGCACTGGCCAAGCCGCGTGGTTCGCGCTCGATGAGCAAGCATTTGCACAGTCAGTTGGGCCTGGATGGGGTCAAGGCGGCGCTGTTGCGTGAGTTGGCGCCTGCGGAACACTTTCATGATCCGGCGCAGCTGGCGGTGGATATCAAGGCATTGCCGCTGACGCTGGTGAAAACGCGGCCGATGGATGAAGCCATCAGTACGGCGGGTGGTGTGCCGTTTGAGGCGCTGGATGAGCGGTTGATGCTCAAGCAATTGCCGGGCGTGTTTTGCGCCGGGGAGATGCTCGATTGGGAAGCGCCGACGGGCGGCTATTTGCTGACGGGGTGCTTTGCCAGTGGGCGGGCAGCGGCGCGGGGCATGCTGGAGTGGCTTAGGCGCTGAAATCGGCGGTGAATTCAGAGCCGCCCTCGCAGGCAAGCCAGCTCCCACATTTTGAGCTGTGAATACATTCAAAAGGTGGGAGCTGGCTTGCCTGCGATGAGGCCATCAGCAGCGCCGCAAAATCACTTCTTCTTGCGCGGACCTGTGTTGAACACCGGCACTTTGCGCACCGGCTTGATCGACGGTTCAGCCGGCGCTACGTCCCCGCTGTCCACCCACTTACCCAAATTACGTTTACCGCCGCCACCGCCCGACGTCTTGGGTTTCTTCGGCTTTTTCGGTTTCTTCACCACTTGCCCACTGGCGTCGGTGTCCGGCACGCGGTGCTCGGGTTCGAAATCCGGCTCCGTTTTGCGGGTCAGGGTCTGACGCGTGAGCATCTCGATGGCCGACAGCATGTTCACCTCATCGGCACACACCAGCGAAATCGCCTCACCGGTGTTGCCCGCACGGCCGGTACGACCAATACGGTGAATGTAGTCTTCGGCCACGATTGGCAGGTCAAAGTTGACCACCAGCGGCAAGTCTTCGATGTCCAGGCCACGGGCTGCCACGTCGGTGGCCACCAGAATCTGCACGTCGCTGGATTTGAAGCGATCCAGCGCACGCTGGCGGGTTGCTTGCGGTTTGTCGCCGTGGATGCCGTCGGCATTGATGCCCAGGCCCTGCAACTTGTCCACCAGCGCATCCACGCCGTTACGGGTCTTGGCAAACACCAGCACCTGCTTCCAACGACCTTTGCGCATCAGGTGCACAAACAGCTCCGGCTTGCGCTTCTTGTCCACCGGCACCACCCATTGCTTCACGGTGTTGGCGGCGACGTTGCGCGGGCTGACTTCAATGCTCAGCGGGTCGTTGAGCATCTGCCCGGCGAGCGAGCGGATCTCATCGGAGAAGGTCGCGGAGAACAGCAGGGTCTGGCGCTTTTTCGGCAGCATGCGGTAGATGTTCGCCAGCTCTTCGGAGAAGCCCAGGTCGAGCATGCGGTCGGCTTCATCCAGCACCAGGGTTTGCAGCTGGTTGAGCTTCAGCGCGTTCTGGCGGAACAAGTCGATCAGGCGGCCAGGGGTGGCGACCAAAATGTCGACGCCCTTGCGCAGCTTCATCATCTGCGGGTTGATGCTCACGCCGCCGTACACCGCGTAGGTGGTCAGCGGCAGGTGTTGGGCGTATTCGGCGACGCTGGCGTGAACCTGCTCGGCCAGCTCGCGGGTCGGGCACAGAATCAGCGCACGCGCCGAGTTGGCGGCGACTTTCGGCCCTTCCATGGTCAGCAGTTGCAGCAGCGGCAAGGCGAAACCTGCGGTCTTGCCGGTGCCGGTCTGGGCCGCGGCCATCAGGTCGCGACCGGCCAGCACCGCCGGAATGGCTTGCGCCTGCACCGGCGTCGGGGTCTGGTAGCCAAGCGTCTCAAGGGCGCGCAGCAAGGGTTCGATCAGGCCAAGGGTGGCGAAAGTCATGTGTTTACCGTAGGAAAAATTCAGCGCAAGGGCGTAATGCGCGGCAGTTTACCTTATTTCCGGCTTGGGCTTTCGCCACTGGGGCAGGCTGATCAGCAACACCGCGCTGATGATCACCAGCATCGCCAAGGCTTCCTCCATGCCGATGGTCTCGCCGACGAAGACAATACCCAACAACACCGCGACGGCCGGGTTCACGTAGGCATAACTGGTCGCCGCCGCCGGGCGCACGTGTTTGAGCAGGTACATATAGGCATTGAAGGCGATGATCGAGCCGAACACAGCCAAATAAGCCAAGGCCAGCCAGCCTTCAATCGGCGGCACGGCATGCAGGCGCTCACCGGTCAGCGCACTGCCCACCAGCAGCAGGGCACCGGCGATGATCATCTCGGCCGCACTGGCCATGGCGCCGGCAGGCAACGGCAAGTGCCGGCTCCACACTGAGCCGAAGGCCCAGGAGGCAGCGGCGAACAGCAGCAACATGGCGCCGGTGGGGCTCGATTGCAGGTTGGAGCCCATGTTGAGCATGGCGATGCCGATAATCCCCAGCACCACTCCGGCCCACTCCAGACGCGTATTGCGTGCGCCCCAGAAATACCCACACAGCAACGTGAACAACGGCACCGTCGCCACCGCCAACGCGGCCACGCCGGAAGCAACGCCCGTGTGCTCGGCCACCGTCACCGCACCATTACCAAAAGTCAGCAGCAAAACGCCGATCTTGGCCGCCGCCTTCCACTGCACCCACGTCGGCGCAGGCGCCCCGCGCCAGCGCAAATAGCCATACATCACCAACCCCGCTACCAGGAATCGAATCCCGCCCAGCATCAACGGCGGCCAGTACTCCACGCCGATTCGAATCACCAGGTAGGTAGAACCCCAGATCACATACAGCGCAAAAAAAGCGGCAATCAACGGTAAGGGAAAGCGACGTGGGCCAGGCATTGGGTAGCTCTGCGGCAGAATATTGGAGGCTTATTCTAAAAAGGCAGCACGCTGAACATAAGTTACAAAACCTGTTTAAAGCGCCCATACACTTTTCAAAACATGGTTATGAAGGCTATAACCCGTGCATTCGAAAGCCACGCATCACCGGAGCCTTATCATGGATAAATACGACCGCATGCTCCTCAGCGCCCTGCTCGAAGATGGCCGCGCTTCCTATGCGCAGTTGGCCCGCACCGTAAACCTCTCCGCCCCTGCTGTGGCTGAACGCGTGGCCAAGCTGGAAGCCAGCGGGGTGATCACCGGGTATCAGGCCAAGGTCGACCTGTCGAAAATTGGCCTGCCGATTCAATGCACGATAGAGCTGCGCCTGACCAACAATGGCAGCCAGAAGGTCTACGACGCCTTGGCGGAAATACCCGAACTGACTGAATGCCACCGCGTGACAGGCGACCCGTGCGTGATCATGCAGGCCGCGGTGGGCTCGATGCCGGAACTGGAGAACCTGATAAACCGGGTGGCGAAGTTCGGGTTCAGTAAAACCTCGATCATTTTGTCGAGCGCGATAGCGCGGCGGGTGCCGTTGGGGCAGTTGGAAGGGAAAGCCACCTGACACCGATCGTTCCCACGCTCTGCTTGGGAGTGCCGCCAAGGGTGCTCTGCGTCCGCTCTTGAGGTCGTGACGCGGAGCGTCACAGGATGCGTCACCACGCGGAGCGTGGGAACGAACAAACAGGAAATTTACTGTGGGAGCTGGCTTGCCTGCGATGGCGTCAGTTGTGTCACCGCTTCCCATTCTTTTGAAGGACGTTTCCGAGCGACATTTCATGCCTTGTTCCAGCTAAATTCAGCCGCTAGTCTTCCCCACGTCATCGGCCCTTCGGTGACCGGAAGTGCAAGCCGAAATTGACGAAGGAGAGAGTTACAAGTCCCGGAGACTCAACATGGTCAAAACAACCTCTGCTTCAACTGATAACCATACAAACTTCCTCAGCGAAGACGCCCTGCTCAACCGACGAGCCATCGACTACTACCTCAAAGCCTGCGCCCCGGATGCGCCCAACTTTGTGCTGAATGACAACCTGAGCTTCGAAGACGCCCTCGCCCATGCGGCGGATTTGCTGCATTGCGCGGTGGAGACGGCGCAGGTGGCGGGTGAGACGATCAGCGCGCAGCAGCGAGCGGTGATGCATTTGGTGGGGATGGCGAAGGAGGTGGTGGGTCGGGCGTTGGAATGCGTGCAGCCTAGATAGCCTGACAAGCGAGCTTTAGGGGCAAATGGGCTTGTTGTGGCGAGCGGGCTTCTGTGGCGAGCGGGCTTGCCCCGCGTTGGGCTGCGAAGCGGCCCTAATGAAGTCACCGCGTTCTGTCAGTTGGAAATGGGTGCCAGGGTTTGGGGCTGCTGCGCAGCCCAACGCGGGGCAAGCCCGCTCGCCACAGAAGCCCGCTCCTCACAACAAGCCCGCTCTCCACAATTAGTCCTCCGCCCACATGAGATCTGCGCAGGGTTCAGAACCCGCGATGCTTCTTCAGATGCTCATTGATCTTCGCCGCCGGCACTTTCTGCAAGGTGCACAGCAGGTCGTGGGACAGTTCGCGCAACCCATGCGTACCGCGCAATTGCTCGGCCAGGTGCGCCGTCAAGTTAGCTGCCATTTCGGCATCCGCCATCGCCCGGTGGGCCTTGCCGGTGTGGGGCAGTTGGGCGTAGCTGTTGAGGGTGCCGAGTTTGTGGTTCGGCGCCGACGGCATGAGGCGGCGGGCCAGCAGCAGCGAGCAGGCGAATTTTTGCAGGCGGGTGCGACGGATCAGGCCCAGTTCAAAATCCCAGAACTTCTGGTCGAACGCGGCGTTGTGCGCCAGCAGCGGCGTGGTGCCGACGAATTCATTCACTTCGTTCATCACCCGCTCGGCCGGTGGCGCGCTGCGCAGCATGGCGTTGCTGATGCCGGTGAGTTGTTCGATAAACCCCGGCACGCGCACGCCGGCATTCATCAGGCTCTGGTAGCGGTCCACGATCTGGCCGCGTTCAAGGATGACCACCGCGATTTCCGTGGCCCGGCAGTGGCTGCTCGGGGTGATGCCGGTGGTTTCAAAGTCGATGACCGCTATACGTTCCAAACCTGTTCCAACTCCGTCTGACAATTGACTTATTTAAGCAGCAGCGCGCCTTCGATCGGCACGTAGCGGCTGGCGGCGCGGATCAGCGAGTTGGCCGTCAGCCCCGGGACGCCATAGGCCACGGCTTCGACGCCATGCTTTTGGATGATGCGTTCGAGCAGCATGTCGAAATCGCCGTCGCCGGAGGCCAGCACCACTTCGTCGACGTGGTCGGCGGCGTCCATGATGTCGAGGGTGATGCCCACGTCCCAATCGCCCTTGGCCGAGCCGTCGCTGCGTTGGATGTAGGGTTTGAGTTTTACCGTAAAGCCCAGGTTGCGCAGGATCTGCTGGAATTGCTGCTGCTTGCTGTCGCCACGGTCGATGGCGTACGCATAGGCTTCGACGATCTGCCCGCGCGCGCTGATGTCAGCCCACAGGGCGGCGTAATTGAAGTGGCAACCGTAGGCCTGGCGCACGGTGTAATAGAGGTTTTGTACATCGGCGAACACCGCAATTTTCTTCACCGCACTTCCCCATGGATGCCACTTGGACCTCGGACGTGAGAGCCCGCAAAGGCGCCAGTATGCCAGCCATGGGAAAGTTTCAGCGAAAAATCAGCCCGGGGCGACGAAGCGCCCCGGTTGAAGGCGGGTCAGACGAAGGAATCGTCGTCGCCAAACGAGGAAGAATCGTCGCTGTAGTCGCTGTCGGCGAAGCTGTCCGAGGCGTTGTCGCTGCCCCAGCTGTCATTGCCGGCAAACTTCTGGTCGTCGTTGCCCCAATTGCCGTTATCACTGGCGGGCGCCGGTTCTTCGCGGATGATTTCTTCCACCACTTGCGGCTGTTGCGAGTTGTGGTTGAACAAGCTACTGATGCCTTCGGCCAGCATCACACCACCGGCCACACCGGCAGCGGTTTTCAACGCCCCGCCAAGGAAGCCGCTGCCAATCGGTGCTGCAGGCGCTTGTTGTGGCTGTTGATAGTTTTGCTGCGGCGCGCCGTAGTTTTGCTGGGGCGCAGGCTGGCCAAACGAAGGCCGCCCAGGCTCACGCCAGCCGCCACCGGAAGCCGCCGGCGCACTTTGCGTAGGTTGCGGGTCACGGGAGCCGCCGCCAAAGATGCTCGACAGAAAACCGCCACTGCTCGGCGCCGGCTGTGCTGCCTGAGCCTTGGCCTGCTGCAACTCATCCTGCAATTGCTGGATCTGCTGCGCCTGCTGCTTGTTCTGCGCGTCGAGGCTCTTGATCGCGTGTTCTTGCACCAGGATCGACTGGGTCATGTAGTACCCGGCGGCCGGTTGGCGAGTCATGTGCTCCTTGATCCGCGCTTCGGCCAGGGCGTCGCGGGGGGCTGAGTCCGTTTCGGCTTGCTGCAGCCGTGAAAACAGTCCATCGATCAGGGTTTGCTCTTCGCTGTTCATGGCGACCTCGTTAGATTGCCGGTAAAAATCATGGGCCCGCCTGTGATCAGGCGAGCTACGCACTAGTTATGGGGCTGTTACCAGACGTTTCAATGGTCTTTACGCAAGGTTTACGTTTGCTTACCTCTCGTCATGATCGGTTAAAATGTGGGCCTTGCTTTTCGGTCTGTGATGAACCTGATGAATCCGTTAGACGTATTGCGCGACTCCTTCCGTTTTACTCAGCGTAACCTGGGCGCCATCGTACAGCTGTGCCTGCCCCTGGTGATCCTCGAAGCCCTGCTGCAACAGGTAATCGAGCACACGCTGGCGCCGGATGCTTCGCGCGCCTACAGCATTGTGGTGGGGTTGGTGATGTACCCGCTGTACGTCGGCGCCTTGATCTTGTTTCTGGATGCCCGCACGCGTGGCGACTCGCCGCGCACTAAAGACTTGTGGGCGACGGCCTTGACCCTATGGCCACGTTTCGCCGTGCTGACCGCGATAAGTACATTGCTGGTCTGGCTGGGCCTGTCACTGTTTTACCTACCCGGCCTGTGGCTGATGGTCGTGCTCGGTTTTGCCGAGTACCTGCTGGTGCTGCGCGGCCTGTCGGCGCTGGGGGCGATGCAGGAAAGTTTGCGCCTGACTCGCGGGCATTTTTGGCGAATCCTGGTATGCCTGCTGTGTGTGATGATGCCGCTGTTGCTGCTCAAGGAAGCCACTGATGCCGTCTACCCCAGCCCGAGCCCAATGCTCGCCACCGTGCTCGACAGCGCCCAAAGCTTTTTGCAACTGTTTACCAGCGTGGTGCTGTTCCGTTTATTCATGCTGATCGGTGGCGATGCCGACGCGCGGTGATATGCTCCTGCCACTCCTGAAACGCCATAAGCCGAGCCGATGACCCGTTTATTGCGCATCACCCTGTTGAGCCTGCTGATTATCGCGGGCCTGCTCGCCGCCCTGATCTACAGCCTGACCTGGCGCCCTGCCGACAAACAAACCCTGCCCGTCAGCTGCGTCGCGCCGCGTGCGCCAACGCTGCTGCCCGGGCAGGCGCTGAAGGTCATGACCTGGAATGTGCAATACCTGGCGGGCAAGAACTATGTGTTCTGGTACGACACCGCCGACGGCAACGGCCCGGATGATCGCCCTACCGTGGAAGACATGGCCTCCAGCCTCGACGAAGTGGCGCGGGTGATCCGCGACGAACAACCCGACATCCTGCTGCTGCAGGAACTCGACGAAAACGCCAAGCCCTCCCATTACCAGGACCAGATCGCACTGCTGCAGGAACGCTTGGTCGATCTCTACCCGTGCAGCGCCCAGGCCTTCGACTGGAAAGCCGACTTTGTGCCCAGCCTGCATATCTTCGGCAGCGTCGGCCGCAAGCTGGTGACCCTCAGCCGCTACCAGATCGAACACGCCGAACGCCTGCAACTGCCGGTGTCCCCAGCTAACATCATCAGCCGCCAGTTCCAACCCAAGCCTGCGTTGCTGCTGACCTACCTGCCGCTGAGCGATGGTGGCCAATTGGCCGTGCTCAACACCCGGCTGGATGGCGATATGCCTGGGCGGTCGGCGGTACAGGAGCAGGCTAAAGCCACCGTGAAGCTGCTGGATAAATTCGAAGGGCGTGGCACGCCATGGCTGATCGGTGGGGACTTCAACTTGCTGCCACTGGGGCAATTCCTGCGCCTGGACGCCGATAAGCGCGGGCAGTATTCGCCAGACAGCGAGCTGCATTTGCTGTGGGATAAATACCCGATGATCCCCAGTAACAGTGAATCCAGTGGGATTGACCGGGCGAAGTGGCTTACGCACTTCCCCAATGACCCAAGTGTGGATGGGCCGGATCGGACGTTGGATTATTTGTTCTACAGCCCAAGGATCAAGCGGATAGAGGCCAAAGTACGGCAAGAAGACACACTGCGTATCTCCAACCACCTACCAGTGATCGCCCGGTTCCTGCTCCCGGCCGCGCAATAACCCACACCACAAAGCTCAATGTGTGTGGGCTTTTGTGGGAGCTGGCTTGCCTGCGATAGCATCGCCTCGGTGAAACAGGTACACCGAGTCGTCTGCATCGCAGGCAAGCCAGCTCCCAAATTTGCTCTCCACAAGCTTTACTTGCGCGGTTTGATCCGGGCGGTGGGTTCGGCCACCAACGGGTCATCCGGCCAGTAATGCTTCGGGTACCGCCCCTTCAAATCCTTTTTCACCTCGGCATACGTGCTGCGCCAGAAGTTCGCCAGATCCTGGGTCACCTGCACCGGCCGGCGCGCCGGGGACAGCAGGTGCAGCTTGACCGCCTGGCGCCCACCGGCAATACGCGGCGTGTCCGCCAGCCCGAACAATTCCTGCAAGCGCACCGCCAGAATCGGCGGCTGTTCGCTGTAGTCCAAACGCACCGAGGAGCCCGAGGGCACCTTCACGTGCTGCGGCGCCAGCTCGTCCAGGCGCTGGGGCAGCGGCCAGGGCAACAGGTTGTGCAGGAAACTGGAGATATCCAGGTTGGCGAAGTGGCTCAGGCGCGAGACTTTGCCCAAGTACGGCATCAGCCAATGCTCCAGGCTGGCGAGCAAAGCCTTGTCGCTGATATCCGGCCACTCACTGGTTTTGCCGGCGTCCAGCTGACGCAGCAGCATGACGCGGGCCTGCCATTGGCGCAGTTCAGGCGTCCACGGCAGCAGCTCCAGGCCTTTGCGGCGCACGAGGTTGACCAACGCCTGGCTGCGCGCGGACTCGTCCAGACCGCTCAGCGGTTCGCGACTGAGCACCAGTTCGCCGACTTTGCGCTGGCGCTCCGCGCGCAGCACGCCTTCGCGCTCGTCCCAATCCAGCTGATCGACGTTGCGCACTTGCTCGGCAAGCACTGTGTCGAACAGCGCCGGATCGAAGTCGGCCGCGAGGTAGATGCGCTCTTCGCGCTGGCCCTGACGGCTGCCGAGGTCGGCGATCACCAGCCACGCTTGTTTCATCAGGCTGTCGGCCTCGGCGAACAGCGCGGCACGGCCATTGGCCAGGCGGTATTCGGCGCCGCCGGGGCGACGTTGCTGGGCGACGCGGTCCGGGTAGGCCAGCGCCAGCAGGGCGCCGAGCCAACGCGGGTGATCGGGATCGGGCACGGCCTGAGTCGCCTGGCCTCTTAAATAGCTGCGGTATTGCCGGGCAAGTTGCTTGGCGCGCTGCACGCCGCCTTGAGTACCTCGCGCACGCTCCTCGCCGGACATCAGCGCCAGCCGGCTGTGCAAATCGGCACCGGCGCCGCGCAAGATGTCACGCTCGCCCAACAGCGCGGCGACGTCACACGCCGTGGCCGCCAGCCCCAGGTCCTGCCCGCGCAGCAACAGGTGGGCGATACGCGGATGCGCGGGCAACTCGGCCATCTTCTGGCCATGGGCGGTGAGTTTGTCGTCGTTCAACGCGCCCAGACGCACCAGCAAATCCTGAGCCTGGGCGTACGCGGCAGTCGGCGGCACATCCAGCCACACCAGTTGCGTGGGCGTGACGCCCCAACGCGCCAGTTGCAAGGCCAGCCCGGCAAGGTCGGCGGCGAGGATTTCCGCACTGCCATACGCCGCCAGGCCTTCATGCTGGTCTTCGGACCACAGCCGATAACACACGCCCGGCTCCAGGCGCCCTGCCCGGCCGGCCCGCTGGGTGGCGCTGGCGCGGGAGATGCGTTGGGTGTCGAGGCGGGTCATGCCGCTGCCGGGGTCGAAACGCGGGACCCGCGCCAGCCCGGCGTCGATCACCACGCGCACGCCGTTGATGGTCAGGCTGGTCTCGGCGATGTTGGTGGCCAGCACCACTTTGCGTTTGCCGGCGGGCGCCGGGTCAATGGCGGCGCGTTGGGCGTTGAGGTCAAGCTCGCCATGCAGCGGGCACAGCAGCACATCCGGGCGATCACCCAAAGCGTCGGCGAGTTGTTGATTAACCCGGCGAATCTCGGCCTGCCCTGGCAGAAAGACGAGAATGCTGCCGGTCTCGTCATGCACAGCTTCAAGGACGGTCTGCACCACACGCGGCTCGATGAATTCACCGGCCTGGTACGGGCGGCCCCAGCGCATCTGCACCGGGAACATGCGCCCTTCGCTGCGCAGGATCGGCGCGTCATCCAGCAGGCCGGACAGGCGTTCGCCTTCGAGGGTGGCGGACATCAGCAGGATTTTCAGCGGTTGTTCGTCGCGAAACAGATCGCGGCCATTCAGGCTCAGGGCCAGCGCGAGGTCGGCGTCGAGGCTGCGCTCGTGGAATTCGTCAAAGATCAGCAGGCCCACGCCTTCCAGCGCCGGGTCGTCCTGCAAGCGGCGGGTGAGGATGCCTTCGGTGACCACTTCGATGCGTGTATTGGGGCCGACCTTGCTGTCGAGACGGATGCGATAGCCGACGGTTTCGCCGACCTTTTCGCCCAGCTCGCTGGCCAACCGTTCGGCGGCCGCACGCGCGGCCAGGCGCCGGGGTTCGAGCATCAGGATGGTCTGCCCGGCGAGCCACGGTTCTTTCAATAATGCCAAGGGCACGCGGGTGGTTTTACCGGCGCCGGGCGGCGCTTCCAGCACGGCTTCATGGCGAATCGCCAAGGCGTCACGCAGGGCGGGTAAAACATCATCGATCGGCAACGAATTCATACTGGCTCCAAAGCAGAGCGGCGAGTATAACGGCGAACTGCCGGGTGCCGGTGCTGGTCTCAAAGACACCGCACAATCCCACGGGTAACGCGGTTAAGTGTGGGAGCGGGCTTGCTCGCGAAAGCGGTGGGTCAGTCAACAGACTTATCAACTGGCAGACTGCATTCGCGAGCAAGCCCGCTCCCACACTTGATCAGCGTTGCCTTGTAGACTTGCTTATAGTCATCTTTCAACCGTGTTCAGGAGATTCCCATGCGTATCGCTTCCCGTGTCATCGGCGGTGTCCTCGCCGTCACCCTGCTGAGCCAACTGACCGCCTGCGGCTCGATTTTCTACCCGGACCGCCGTGGCCAGATCGACGGCAAGATCGACCCGGCGATTGCCGTGCTCGACGCCGTGGGCCTGCTGTTCTATGTGATCCCCGGCCTGATCGCATTCGGCGTGGACTTCGCCACCGGCGCGATTTACTTCGAGCCCGGCAAAACGGCTCAAGTCGCGCCCGAGAAACTGCATGAAGCCATCGGCGCCGACGGCAAGGTCGATAACGCCAAGCTGCAAACCATCATCCAGAAGGAAACCGGCCGCACTCTGCCGCTGGATGACCCGCGCATGATCCAGTTCAAGGGCAGCGTGCAACAACTCGCCTCCCTGGGCCTGCAGCCCGCCGCTTAAGGATTCGACCCGCTTATGACCAGCAGTCCCGAACACGCAAGGCTCTTGCGCCTGGCCACCCGCGCGTCGGTGGGCGTGGCCTGTGCGCTGATTATTACCAAGGCCATTGCCTGGTGGTTCAGTGGCTCGGTGAGCATGCTCGCCGGGTTGACCGACTCGCTGCTTGATGGCGTGACCTCGTTGCTCAACCTGCTGGCAGTGCATTACGCGCTGCGCCCGGCCGATGATGACCACCGTTATGGGCATGGCAAGGCGGAGTCGCTGTCGGGCATGGCCCAGGCGTTGTTTATCGCCGGCAGTGCGGTGTTGATCGCGTTCCAGGCGTACCAGCGTTTGCACCATCCGGAACCGGTCGGCGCGCCTTGGCTGAGCATCGGGGTCATCGTGTTTTCGCTGGTGATGACGGTGGCGCTGCTGATGCTGCAACACCGGGTGATCCGCGAAACCGGCTCCTACGCCGTGCGCGCGGACTCGCTGCACTACCGTTCAGACTTGATGCTCAATGGCAGCATTCTGGTGGCGTTGGTGTTGGCGGGGTTTGGCTTCAATCAGGTCGATGCGTGGTTCGGCCTGGGCATCGCCGCGTACATTTTGTGGAGCGCCATCCAGATCGCCCGTGAAAGCTTTGCGGTGTTGATGGACGAGGAACTGCCAGCCGATGTGAGCCAGCACATGCTGGAACTGGCGCGCGGTGTGCCAGGCGTGTTGGGTGCACATGATTTGCGCACGCGGATTTCCGGCAGCCACTGGTTTGTGCAACTGCATCTGGAGTTGCCGGGGGAATTATCGTTGTCGGTTGCCCACGGCATCAGCGACCAGGCCGCCGATGCCATTCACAACGCCTACCCGCGCGCCGAAGTGCTGGTGCACGCCGACCCGCGGGAAGTGGTCACGGGCAATAAGGCCTAGTACTGCACCTGATACCCGCGGCTGGTGAGGCAGTTGCCCTGGGCTTGGCGGTAGGTTTGCACCACCGCGGGGTCCGGGGCGTAGGTGACGGTCCGTGGGTCGAAACCGCTTTGTTGCACTGCCCAGCGATAACAGTCGTAGCCGTCCTGCTGCACCTGCGCCGGTGACTGGCCGTTGGCCGGGTAGGCCACCACGTCATAGCCATTGCCCTGCGGCGCGGGTTGCGGTGCCGGCACTTCTGTCGGCGGCTGCACTACCACGTACTGCTGGGTGGCGCTTTCGTAGGTGTAGTACGAACCCGCTGCGAGGAAGAACAGCGCGCTCCCCACCCACACTTCGCGCGCATAGTCCGGCAGGTATTGCACGCGGATGCCGTACGGCGGCGTCACCACGACATAACGCGGGCCTTGCGGGCGATACCAGTAGCCGCCGGAGAAGAAATAATCCTGGCCACGGTAAGGCACGCGGTAGTTGCGGTCGGGGAACCGATCTACCGTATAGCCGGGGCGATATTGCGGGCCAGGGCCCCAACCAGTGCCGTGCCCACTGGGGCGACCCGGCCAGCGGTTGTCGTTGGGGTGACCATTATTGAACCCGCCACCTGGGCGCCCGGGGCCATTGCCGGCCTGCCAATGCTGGTTGCCATCGTTACGGCGCGGGATGTCCTGATAGTGACCCTGGCGCGGCTCCTGGGTTTGCCGAACCGTGTCCGGGCGCCCCTGAATCGGCAGGTTATTCGCGGGCTGTGGCGCTGGCCGAGGCTGTTCGGCACCTTGCGGGCGACCTTGCCATTGCCCACCGCCGTGCTGCTGTTGTTCGGCGCGATCAAAATGCTGGTTTTGCGGCCGAGGCTGATTGTTCTCGACACGCGGGTTCTGCGGGCGCGGCTGGTTGATTTCCGGGCGCGGTTGATTGTTCTGCGGGCGTGGTTGGTTATTTTGCGGTCGCGGCTGTTCGTTGCCTTGCCGTCCGCCTTCGGGACCTCTTTCATGCTGACCGCCCCCTTCAGAGCGCGGGTCGTCGGCCATTACTTGCGAGCCAACGGTCATCATCAGCAAACCTACACCTGCCATACGCCAGATGCGCTTCATGCTATTCCTCACTGCGGATAAGGGCCTAGAACGTCCGGCCTCATAGATGAGACTGGAAAAGCCTCGCCCGGTTCTGAGACAGGTTATCAGTCACGAGAAGTATTTTTTTGGGTAAAAACGCGCGCAAAGAAAAAGGGGTGACCCGTCGGCCACCCCTTGAGAATTTCGTCCGTGCTCAACGCTTTTGACGTTGGCTCACCTCACGCCGTCTTGTGGACAGTGTGCAGCCTGGAGGCCGACTCAACCCTGCTCGGGCGGCGGCCGCAGCGGGCCTGATTGGGCGGGCTGCAGTGGACTGTTGTCCAGGCGGTGATTCTGTTGGTAATCATAGGCCCGCCGCGCCGACAGATGATTGCGAAGATTGCGTCAATAAACAGTGCTTGCGCAATTTTTAACCCTTCATAGATAATTCGCCGCAATAGTTACGACAAAGGCCAACCCAATGAGCAAGCTTGACCGATACGACCTGAGTATTTTGGCGGAATTGCAGCGCGACGCGAGGATCTCCAACCAGGAGTTGGCCGAGCGTATCGGCTTGTCGCCTTCGCCCTGCTCGCGCCGGGTCAAGCAGCTTGAAGACGATGGCTACATCGCGCGCCAGGTCGCCTTGCTCGATCGCAAGATGCTCGGCCTGAGCCTAACGGCCTATGTGCTGATCGGCATGGACCGCCACACACCCGAGCGTTTCGAGAATTTCGAAGCGGCGATTCGCACCCTGCCGCAAGTGCTCGAATGCAGTTTGGTCACTGGGATGGATGCGGACTATCAGTTGAAAGTGGTGGTGCCGGACATGGATCACTACCAGAAACTGCTGCTGGGCCACCTGACCCGCATTGAAGGCGTGACCAGCGTGCGCTCGAGCTTTGTACTCAATCAGGTACTCAACAGCACCGAATTGCCGCTGACCCACCTGCGTACTTAAGGTTGCAGAAGATCAAATGTGGGAGCTGGCTTGCCTGCGATACAGGCCACTCGGTGTATCAGCCAGCCCCAGTTGATGCTATCGCGGGCAAGCCAGCTCCCACATTGACCGCGTCAAGACTCAGGTCAATGTTGCGCCTGATGCCCTGCTTTATACTTCCCGCCTGCCCTGCCGGAAAATTCCCACATGAACAACATCGACCCCGCCGTGTTTGAAGAATGGATGATGACTGGCCTGGTCACCATTCTGATCATTTTCATGGGCTTTATCGTTTGGGACTTGGCGAAGAAATCCAAAGCCGGGCGCTTTGGCTCGTTCATTCTGTTCTTTGTACTGGGCCTGGGCGTGGCCGCGTTCATCATCAAGAGCGTGGTGATCGGCCTGATCGAATCCGGCGCCTTATAAACGCGCCGGCACTTCCTTCCATTGGCCTTGGTCCAGGCCATCAATCGACCAATCCCCGATACGCACGCGCACCAGGCGCAAGGTCGGTAAGCCCACCGCAGCGGTCATGCGCCGTACCTGGCGGTTACGCCCTTCACGAATCACCAGCTCCAGCCAGTGCGTGGGCACGCTCTTGCGAAAGCGCACCGGCGGGTTGCGCGGCCATAATTCAGGTTCGTCCAACTGCCGGGCTTGCGCCGGCAAGGTCATGCCGTCATTAAGCTCCACGCCGTCGCGCAGGCGCTGCAATTGCTCTTCGGTCGGTTCGCCCTCGACTTGCACCCAGTAGGTTTTCGCCAGCTTGTGCTTGGGGTCGGCAATCCGCGCCTGCAGTTGGCCATCGTTGGTCAGCAGCAGCAGGCCTTCGCTGTCACGGTCCAGGCGGCCAGCCGGGTAGATACCGGGGATGTTGATAAAATCCTTGAGGGTCGCGCGCCCGCCTTCGTCGCTGAACTGGGTCAGCACATCGAACGGTTTATTGAACAGGATCAGTTTCGGCTCGGCCGGTGGCGCCTTGGCGACACGCCGGGGAGCGGGATACGCAGGTTTCACGCCAGGGCGGCGCGAGTCGGGACGGGTGGGACGGGACATGGCAAAAGGAACATCTAACGGTCAGGACCGACAATGCTAGTGGCCTGACCGCTAAATGACCATCCCAACCGCTTAGCGGAACGGCGGCTCGTCGAAGCTGCGCAGTTTGCGCGAGTGCAGCGAGTTGAGTTCGGTGCGCAACAGGTCCACCGCCTCGATGCCGATCTTCAAGTGCTGGCTGACCGCACGCTCATAGAACGCGTTGGCCGAACCTGGCAGCTTGATCTCGCTGTGCAGCGGTTTGTCCGAGACGCACAGCAACGTGCCATATGGCACCCGCAGACGATAACCCTGGGCGGCGATGGTGCCGCTTTCCATGTCCACGGCCACGGCGCGGGACAGGTTGATCAGCGGCCGTTCCTGGGCCCAACGCAGCTCCCAGTTGCGGTCGTCGTAGGTCAACACGGTGCCGGTGCGCAGGCGCTTTTTCAGCTCCTCGCCTTTTTCGCCGGTAACGTTGGCCGCCGCTTGCTGCAGGGCCATCTGCACTTCGGCCAGGGCCGGGATCGGAATATTCGGCGGCACTACGCGGTCCAGAATCCCGTCGCGGCGCATGTAGGCGTGGGCCAGTACGTAATCGCCAATGGTCTGGGATTGGCGCAGGCCGCCGCAGTGACCAATCATCAGCCAGCAATGCGGGCGCAGCACGGCCAGGTGGTCGGTGATGTTCTTGGCGTTGGACGGGCCGACGCCGATGTTCACCAGGGTCACGCCGTGGCCATCAGTGGCCTGCAGGTGATAGGCAGGCATCTGGTAACGGTGCCAGACCACGCCCGCCGCAATCGCCGAGGCTTCGCCGTGGTCCATGCTCTTGTCGATGATCACGTTGCCCGGCAGCACCATGCGGATAAACCGCGGGTCACTGCGCAATTGCTCCAGGCCATGCAGGATGAACTGGTCAACATAGCGATGGTAGTTGGTCAGCAGGATCCACGGCTGCACATGGCGCCAGTCGCTGCCGGTGTAGTGCACCAGGCGGCGCAGGGAGAAGTCCACGCGGGCGGCATCGAACAGCGCCAGCGGCAGCGGGTCGGTGTTTTCCCAGTCGTAAAGGCCATCGGCGATACCGTCGGTGGCCGCGGACAGGTCGGTGCTGGGGAACACGCGCGCCAGGGTCGCGGCGGTCACGCCGGAGCCGGCCAGTTCGTCGCCCTGCTCCACCACATACGGGTACGGAATATTCTGTTGGCTCACGCCGACTTCCACCGTCACGGTGAAGTCGTGCATCAGCGGCACCAGCTGCTCCAGCAGGTACTTACGGAATGCGCCCGGATGGGTGACGGTGACGCTGTAGGTCCCCGGCAACTGAACCTTGGCGTACGCCCGAGTGGTCTGTGGGACTTCGCCATGGCAATGGTAGGTCAGGCGCAGTTCTGGATAGCGAAACAGTGCGCGTTGCGCGGCGTCGGGCTCGACGCGGTCCTTGAGGTATTGCTTGAGGGCTTGATTGAGCGCGCCGGTAGCGCGCTCGTGAAGAGCCGCCAGCCGATCCACGGCTTCTTCGGCGGTTTGAACGACAACAAAAGCTTCGGTCACGGTAAGCATCCTGTGTTCTGACTTGCAGGCCTTTATCTTGCCTGTATCCCGGCCTCACTGAAACAGTAGTGATTGGAATGCGGTTAATAATGTGGGAGCGGGCTTGCTCGCGAATGCGGTGTATCAGTCACCTGCTCAGTCACTGAAGAACCGTATTCGCGAGCAAGCCCGCTCCCACATTTTGACCGAATGTAGTCAGAGGGTTGGGGTTGAACGCGCGACGATCGCTTCTACATCCACGCCTCGCGGCAAGGTGCCATACACCCGACCGGACGACTCGCCCAAGCGGCTGGCGATAAAGCCATCACTGACCGCCGCGTTCCCGGCCTCCAGCAACAGTTTGGCCTGCAACGCCACGGCAATATCCTCGGTCAGTTGGCGGGCGCGGTACTGGATGTCCTGAGTGTCCATGAACGCCGACTTCAGCTGCTCGATATGCCGCGCCAGTTGCGTGTGGCCATGCCCGTCCCCGAGTTCGACAAACAGCGCCTCCAGCACGCCCGGCTCTTTCGACAGCGCCCGCAACACGTCCAGGCACTGCACATTGCCGGAACCTTCCCACGTTGAATTCACCGGCGCCTCACGGTACAAGCGCGGGAGGATGCTGTCCTCGACATACCCGGCACCGCCCATGCACTCGGCCGCCTCGTTGATCATTGCTGGCGCGCGCTTGCAGATCCAATACTTGCCCACTGCCGTCACCAGCCGGGCAAATTTGGCTTCCTGCTCGTTATCCAGATGATCCAGCGCCCGGCCCATGCGCATGCTCAATGCCAGCGACGCCTCGCTTTCCAGGGCCAGGTCGGCCAATACGTTTTGCATCAGCGGCTGCTCACTCAACACACGGCCACCTACCAAGCGGTGCGCGCAATGATGACTGGCCTGGGTCAACGCCTGACGCATCAGCGCGCTGGAGCCAACCATGCAGTCGAAGCGGGTCATGGCGACCATTTCGATAATGGTCGGCACGCCACGGCCCTCTTCGCCGATCATCCAGGCCAACGCGCCCCGAAACTCCACTTCGCTGGAGGCGTTGGAGCAGTTACCGAGTTTGTTTTTCAGGCGCTGGATGTAGAACTCGTTGCGGGTGTCATCCGGGCGGTGCCGGGGCAGCAGGAAACAGGTCAGTCCTTTGTCGGTCTGCGCCAACGTGAGGAACGCATCACACATCGGCGCCGAGCAGAACCACTTGTGCCCCACCAGTTCATAGGCTTGCCCTGGGCCGCCCGCGCCCACTGGATACGCGCGGGTGGTGTTGGCGCGCACGTCGGTGCCACCCTGCTTCTCGGTCATGGCCATGCCGATGGTGGCCCCGGCCTTGTGGGCGATGCCGACATTGCGCGGGTCGTATTCGGTGCTGAGGATTTTCGGCAGCCAGGTCTGCGCCAGATCCGGTTGCAGGCGCAGGGCCGGTACGCAGGCGAAGGTCATGGTCAGCGGGCAGCCGGTGCCCGCTTCGGCCTGGCTGTGCAGGTAGGTCATGGCGGCGCGCGCCACATGGGCGCCGGGTTGTGGGTGCGCCCACGGCAGCGATGGCAGGCCATGCTCGACGGCGGTGCGCATCAGCTCGTGGTACGCCGGATGAAACGCCACGCAGTCGATGCGATGGCCATAGCGGTCATGGCTGTTGAACACCGGCTTGTTCTCGTTTGCCAGGAACCCGGCCGCCATCAACGGCCCGCCCGCCAGTGCGCCATACGCATCGATACGCGCATGGGCCCAGCCGGCGCCAAAGCGGCGCGACCACTCTTGCAGGGGCACGTCGATGCGGTACAGGTTGGTGCCGTCCAGAGACGGTGGCTGATTGGTGACGTCGTGGGTTTCGGCGAACTGATGCAGGTTCATGACGGGCCTCCTGAAAAAAGGCCACGTGCAGTTGAGGCCTGAATTTCAGTTAAGCACCGTCACCGGGCTTAAAAAAGTGGCATACGCGCCTAATGTCCGGCACTTTCGCCCTCTAACGGGCACAGCAGCCGACGCTCCAGCACCGCCTGCAGCGCTTCAAAACGCACGGGCTTGGCCAGCCGGTCAGTGATGCCGATGCCATGGCAGCGCTCCCGGTCCGTCCCATTCAGTGAGGTACTCAGGGCGATCACCGGCAGTTCGCCACACCCCGGCAGTGCACGAATCTGACAGCACAATGAGAACCCGCCTTCAGGCACATCCAGCAGCACCGCATCAAATGTTTCACTCTGCAGCATCGCCAGCGCAGACGAACCGTTGTCCACGGTTTTCACCCGATAACCCAGCTTGAGCAGCATGCCACGCACCGCCAGTTGGCCGACGCTGTTGTCGTCCACCAGCAGCACCGCGCACTCGTGGGGCGCGCGCTGCGTCAAGGTTTCCTGGGGCGTCGCTTTGGGCTCAGGTGGCACCGGGCTTACCGTCACCTCGAGTTGGAAACGGCTGCCCTTGCGCGGCTCGGAATGATGGGTCAGGCGCCCACCGAGCAGTTCGATCAGCTGTCGGCAGATCGCCAGGCCGATGCCCAGGCCGCCGTATTCGCGGGTGGTTGAGCCGTCGAGTTGGAAGAAGCGCTGATACAGCGTGGCCTCGTCGAGGAAAGCGAAGCCGATACCACTGTCGGTGACGATAAAGCTCAGGCGCAAGCTGCCATCGTTTTGTGGAACACCCACCACGCGCAGGCGCACCGCGCCTTCGTGGGTGAACTTGAACGCGTTGTCGAGCAGACAATCCATGCACTGGATCAGTTTGTCGGCATCGCCGATCACGCGGTCCGGCAACTCGTCCGCCACGTCGATGGAAAATGCCAGGCCCTTGTTCTGCGCGCCGGTGCTGAACTGCTGACGCAAGGTGTCGAGCGCACCGCGCAGGCTGAACACCTGGGGCTGGGCGGTCAGGCGCCCGGCTTGCAGTTCGGTCAGGGTGAGGATGCCGTTGACCATGCGCATCATGTCCCGCGCCGAGCCGGCGGCGGTTTGCTGGTACTGCGCCAGGTCATCGTCCAACGGCACGGTTTGCATCAGCTCAAGGGAGCCGATCACGCCATTCATCGGTGTGCGCAGTTCGTGGGTCAGGGTGGCGAGGAATTCGTCTTTCAGACGATTGCTGCGCGCGAGTTGCTGGTTGAGCACTTCGAGTTTCTGGCTGGCGTCGAACAGGATTTGCGCCTGCTGCTCACGCATGCCATTGATGCGGTCCGCCAGGGCCAGTGAGAGCAGCGCCACTTCGATGGCCGAGCCGAGCTGACTGGCGTACATGGTGAGGAACATATTCGGCAGGTAGCCCAACACCATCATCGTGTTGACCACCCCGCCGAGCAGGAATGCCGACCAGGCGATGATGAAATACCGCGCCATGCGCTGGCCGCAATACCAGGCCTTGATCGCGGCAACAAAGATGGTCACGGTAAACACCAGCGCCAGACCGGTGGCCAGGCGCAGGGCCACCGCATAGCTGGTCAGCAGCGCCAGCACCATCACCACCGCGCCGCAGGTCGCCAGCGCCAGCAAGATCCGGTCGAGCCAGCGGCTGTGCTGCGCGGTGTGCAGGAAGCTGCGCGCGAACAGGCTGCCGAACAGCGCTGCCGACCCGATCAGGAACGGCACCGCTGCATTCGACCACCACGGGTTGTTCGGCCAGAAGTACTCCACGGCCACGCCATTGACTGACAGTTGGTACAGGCCGAACGAGGCGATATACAGGATGTAATAGAGGTAGCTGGTGTCGCGTACGCTGAGGTAGATAAACAGGTTGTAGACCAGCATCCCCAGCAGTACGCCATAGATGGCGCCCAGCACATACAAGCGCAGCGGCTGTTCTTCCAGGTAGGCTGTGCCGGCCCAGAGCGTCAACGGCGCCTGGATCGAGCCTTCGCTTTGCAGGCGCAGGTACACGGTTTGCTGCTGGTCGGGCACAAAGTTGAGCTTGAACAGGTAATTGCTCTGGCGCACTTCACGGCTGGAAAAAGGCAGTGCACTGCCGGTGCGGGTGGTCAGTCGGTAGCCGCCGGTGCCGTCGTTCTGGTACAGGTCCAGACGGTTCAGCGGCGGGTACGCCAGCTCCAGAAACCAGGTACGCGGCGCGCGAGGGTCAGTGGCGGTGTAATGCAGATCGACCTTGAGCCAGAACACCGAGCGTGAATAACCGGCATTGAGGGTGGCTTGGTCGTGGGTCTTGAACTGGGCGGCGTAGGCGGGGGAACTGACTTGGGCGATGGTGAGGGCGTCGGTAGGGTCTTCGAGTACTTGCATGACCCGGCCCAGCGGCAGGCTTCGAGTGCTCTGATTGAACTCGACGGCGCCGGCGAGCATCGGCAGCCCGCACAATAATAAGATCAGCAAATAGCGCATAGAGCCCCAGCGTGGCCTGTCCGGTTATGTCAAAAGCCCCCATTCCTTTTGAGAAGACGTATGCCGGCGATACAGTAAGTTGTTTGGATCCACTCTAGCATAGCCGCTGGAGGCCATTAGACACCATTGAAATAATTTTTTGAAAGGCTCTAGCACGCGGCTTTCAACGCATTTATGACCCAACACTCGATAATGGCTATCAGCCATAAATGCGCCTGGACAGCGGCAAAATTCAACCCTCGCCAGACAGCCACGCAAAAAGCGTTTGGTGGTAAGCTCGCGCACCATGAATATCTACAGCTCTCGCCCCGTTGTCCTCTGTCTCTCCGGCCATGACCCAAGTGGTGGCGCCGGCCTGCAGGCAGATATCGAAGCCCTGCTCGCCCAAGGCTGTCATGCGGCTCCGGCCGTTACCGCCCTGACCGTGCAGAACACCGTCAATGTCAGCGATTTCCGCGTGCTCGACCGCGAGTGGGTCCTGGCCCAGGCGAATGCCGTGCTCGGCGATTCCGAAGTGGCGGCGGTCAAGCTTGGCATGCTCGGCTCTACCGCGATGGTCGACACCGTGGTCGAACTGCTGCAGGCGCACCCGCACCTGCCGGTGGTGTGCGACCCGGTGCTGCGGGCCGGCGGCGGTGGCAGCCTGGGCAAGGACGAAGTCGGCTACGCGATGCGCGAGCGGCTGCTGCCGTTGTCGCTGATCGCCACGCCCAACTTGCCTGAAGCGCGCATCCTCGCCGAATTGCCTGAAGGCACCGCGGACGAATGCGCCGAGAAGCTGCTGCCGTTTATCAAGCACCTGCTGATAACCGGCGGCCACGGCGACGAGCATGAAGTGCACAATCGCCTGTACAGCCGCGACGGCACGCGCCAGACCTTTACCTGCCAGCGCCTGCCCGGCAGCTATCATGGTTCGGGCTGCACGCTGGCCAGCGCACTGGCCGGTCGCATCGCCCAGGGCGAAGGCCTGGTCAGTGCTGTGCAGTCGGCGCTCAACTACACTTGGCGCACCTTGCGTGACGCCGAACAACTCGGCCAGGGCCAGTTCGTGCCGCGCCGTTTGCCGCTGGATTTCTGCTCTTAAAGCACAAGAGGCCTGCCCGATGAAACTACGTGGCCTGTATGCCATTACCGACAGCCAACTGTTGGCCGGCAAATTTCTCGCCTACGTCGAAGCGGCATTGGACGGCGGCGTAACCCTGCTGCAGTACCGCGACAAAAGCAGCGACGAAGCCCGCCGCCTGCGAGAGGCGGAGAAACTGCGCGAGCTGTGCTCGCGCTACAAGACCCAGCTCATTATCAATGACGACGCCGAACTGGCCGCGCGCCTGGGCGTGGGCGTACACCTGGGCCAAACCGACGGCCCACTGACTCCGGCCCGAGCGTTGCTCGGTTCCAAAGCGATCATCGGCGCCACCTGCCACAGCCAGATCGAACTGGCCGAACAGGCCGCCAAAGAAGGCGCCAGCTACGTCGCCTTCGGCCGCTTCTTCAATTCCAACACCAAGCCCGGCGCACCCGCCGCCACCGTTGACATGCTGGCCCAGGCCCGCGCGCGCCTGCAGCTGCCGATCTGCGTGATCGGCGGCGTCACCCTGGAAAACGCCGAACCGCTGGTGGCCCACGGTGCCGACCTGCTCGCCGTGGTGCACGGCCTGTTCGGTGCCGACAGCACCCAGGAAGTCACGCGCCGCGCGCGCGCATTCAACGATCTTCTTAAAATTTCAGTTTAGAGAGCCCGACCATGTCCCGTTCCGAAACCCTGTTTGCCAATGCTCAGAAACACATTCCCGGCGGTGTGAACTCCCCCGTGCGTGCGTTCAAGAGCGTGGGCGGTACGCCGTTGTTCTTCAAGCATGCCGAAGGCGCCTACGTCACCGACGAAGATGACAAGCGCTACGTTGACTACGTGGGTTCCTGGGGGCCGATGATCCTCGGCCACAGCCACCCGGACGTGCTCGATGCGGTGCGCCAGCAGTTGCAACACGGCCTGTCCTACGGCGCTCCGACCGCCATGGAAACCGAGATGGCAGACTTGGTGTGCTCGATCGTGCCGTCGATGGAGATGGTGCGCATGGTCAGCTCAGGCACCGAGGCCACCATGAGTGCCATTCGCCTGGCCCGTGGTTTTACCGGCCGCGACAGCATCATCAAGTTCGAAGGCTGCTACCACGGCCACTCCGACAGCCTGCTGGTAAAAGCCGGTTCCGGCGCGCTGACCCAGGGCGTGCCGAGCTCGGCCGGTGTACCGGCGGCCTTCGCCAAGCACACCCTGACCCTGCCATTCAACGACATCGCCGCCGTCGAGCAGATGCTCAGCGAAGTGGGCCAAGAGGTGGCGTGCATCATCGTCGAGCCGGTCGCCGGCAACATGAACTGCGTGCCGCCGGCGCCTGGTTTCCTTGAAGGCCTGCGCGAGCAGTGCGACAAGCACGGCGTAGTGCTGATTTTCGACGAAGTCATGACCGGTTTCCGTGTCGCCCTCGGCGGCGCCCAGGCTTACTACGGCGTCACGCCCGACCTGAGCACCTTCGGCAAGATCATCGGCGGCGGCATGCCGGTGGGTTGCTTCGGCGGCAAGCGCGACATCATGCAGCACATCGCGCCACTGGGCCCGGTGTACCAGGCGGGCACCTTGTCGGGTAACCCATTGGCGATGGCGGCCGGCCTGACCACCTTGCGCCTGATCAGCCGCCCGGGCTTTCACGCCGAGCTGACCGACTACACCACGCGCCTGCTCGATGGCCTGCAACAGCGCGCCGATGCGGCCGGCATCCCGTTCGTCACCACGCAAGCCGGTGGCATGTTCGGCCTGTACTTCAGCGGTGCCGACGATATCGTCACCTTCGATGACGTGATGGGCAGCGATGCCGACCTGTTCAAGCGCTTCTTCCACTTGATGCTGGAAGGCGGCGTTTACCTGGCACCGAGCGCCTTCGAAGCGGGCTTCACCTCGATCGCCCATGGCGATGCAGAGTTGAAATTGACCCTGGATGCTGCCGAGCGCGCCTTCGCTGCCCTGAAATAAGGGGCCTATCAAGCTGACGTTGCCTTGGGTGACGTCAGAATTTGCTACTTTGCTTACAGCGCTTTCCTGCATTTTTCGAGAAATCACCTGCAATCCGGCAGATAACTTGCCCACGCAGCAGAAAAACGAGTAAAGACTTTGTAAGCAGAGGCCTGCTTATTTCATAATGCGCGCTTATTGGACCCGCGAGGGTCCGCGCGCCCCGTCAGAGGTAAGTCGATTCCCATGAAACGCACCGGCCGCACCCTGGTTCTGGGCTGCCTGTTGCTCCTTCAGCCGCTGCTGGCACATGCACAAGCAGGCGGCAACTCGTTGTTAATCCCAGCGATGGGTCGTTGCACCCTCAATACCCAGCCAGACAGCCAGGCCGAAGCCCTGAGCGCGTGCCAGAAACAGGCCGACGGCGGGGATGCGCAGGCGCAATACGAGTTGGGCGAGTACTACCACGACGACAAAAACCCCGCCCGCGACCTCAACAAAGCCTTGAGCTATTTCGAGAAAGCGTCGCTGCAGGGCCATGCCCAATCGCAATTCGAACTGGGAAAAATGTTTTTCCATGGCGAAGGCGTGCCGGCCAATAACGTCCAGGCCTATATCGTGCTGAAAATGGCCGCGGTCAACGGCGCTGAAGACGCGCTGGACACCGCCGACGAAGTCGCCGAGCACATGCAGCGTGATGAGTTGGAAGTGGCGACCCAGGTGCTGGGCCAGATCTTCCGCAATTACTTGCAGGAATTGCAGAGTGCGGATGGGCGTTCGCCCTTCTCGCCCCTTCCCTGATTTCAGCTAAACCCTTCTACCGCTATCGCAGACAAGCCAGCTCCCACACTTGAACGCGCTCCAAGATTGGAATGCAATCGAATGTGGGAGCTGGCTTGCCTGCGATGGGCACACCTCGGTCTAACGCGCTACTTCTCAGGCATTGGCATCGGAAACGGCATCACATTGCTGGTGCCACGCGCTTCGCTGATCTTTGGCGTGCCCAGGCGCTCGACTTCGTCGATGCGCACAATCGAATGCATCGGTACAAAGCTGCGTACCACGCCTTCAAACTGCGCTTTCAGCTTTTCCTCGCCCGGATCGACGACCAACTGGGTGCGCTCGCCAAAGACGAACTCTTCCACTTCCAGGAAGCCCCACAGATCACTTTGATAGATCTGCTTGGCGTACATTTCGAACACCTGGCCCTGGTTAAGGAAAATCACCTTATAGATTGGAGCTTCACGTTTGGTCATGGTGGGCGAATAACACATCGGGGATATAAAAGAGGGCGCGAACTATAGCATGGCACCCGATGCACAACGCTAGGAACCAATGGACATGCCCCCTATAATGCGCGGTTCTTTACCACCAGTTGACGATTCCCATGGCCAAGAAGCTTTACATCGAAACCCACGGTTGCCAGATGAACGAGTACGACAGCTCGCGCATGGTCGATCTGCTGGGCGAACATCAGGCCCTGGAAGTCACCGCCCGCGCCGAAGATGCTGACGTTATCCTGCTCAATACCTGCTCGATTCGTGAGCGCGCCCAGGACCGTGTGTATTCCCAGCTGGGCCGCTGGCGTGAGCTGAAACTGGCCAACCCGGACATGGTGATTGCCGTTGGCGGCTGCGTGGCCAGCCAGGAAGGCGCCGCGATCCGCGACCGCGCGCCCTATGTCGACGTGGTCTTCGGCCCGCAAACCCTGCACCGCCTGCCGGAAATGATCGACGCCGCGCGCATCACCAAGCTGCCGCAGGTGGACGTGTCGTTCCCGGAAATCGAAAAATTCGACCACTTGCCCGAGCCGCGCATCGACGGCCCGAGCGCCTATGTGTCGGTGATGGAAGGCTGCAGCAAGTACTGCACCTTCTGCGTGGTGCCCTACACCCGTGGTGAAGAAGTCAGCCGGCCGTTTGATGACGTGCTGGCAGAAATTATCCACCTGGCCGAAAACGGTGTGCGCGAAGTCACCCTGCTGGGCCAAAACGTCAACGGCTATCGCGGTCAGACCCACGATGGTCGCCTGGCCGACCTGGCAGAGTTGATCCGCGTAGTGGCCGCCGTCGATGGCATCGAGCGCATTCGCTACACCACCTCGCACCCGCTGGAGTTCTCCGACAGCCTGATCCAGGCCCATGCCGAAGTGCCGGAGTTGGTCAAACACCTGCACTTGCCGGTGCAATCGGGCTCGGACCGCATTCTGTCGGCGATGAAGCGCAACCACACGGCCCTGGAATACAAATCCAAGCTGCGCAAACTGCGCGCGGCGGTGCCGGGTATCTGCATCAGCTCGGACTTTATCGTCGGCTTCCCTGGGGAGACCGAGAAAGATTTCGAGCAGACCATGAAGCTGATCGAAGACGTCGGTTTCGACTTCTCCTACTCGTTCGTCTACAGCCAGCGACCGGGCACCCCGGCTGCCGACCTGGCGGATGAAACCCCGGAAGCGCTGAAAAAAGAGCGCTTGAACGCGCTGCAGCACCGTCTGAACCAGCAAGGTTTCGAGATCAGCCGACAAATGGTCGGCTCGATCCAGCGCATCCTGGTCACCGACTATTCGAAAAAAGACCCGGGCGAGCTGCAAGGGCGTACCGAGAACAACCGCATCGTCAACTTCCGCTGCGACAACCCAACCCTGATCGGCCAGTTTGCGGATGTGCACATTGATGCGGCGCAACCGCACTCGTTGCGCGGGTCGTTGGTTAACTGATCGCTCTGACCTGATGTAGATCAAAATGTGGGGCTGGCCTGCCTGCGATAGCGGTGAGTCAGCCGATACAACTGGCGCTGATACACCGCTATCGCAGGCAAGCCAGCTCCCACATGGGATCCGTGCTGCACTTGGGCTAGATAAGTGCTTTCGCACGTCGACGGCTGGCGTTATCCTCTCTTTCACCTCAACAGCCAAAGGGCGGCTAAAAGCGACCTTGAACGCACCCATAGAACCCCATCGTTTTCTCCTCGAGCCTTTTGAGGCTCGCCGTTTCGCCAACCTGTGCGGACAGTTCGACGAGCACCTGCGCCTGATCGAGCAACGCCTGAGCATCGAGATCCGCAACCGCGGCAATCAGTTCGAGCTTATTGGTGAACCCCAGCACACCACGTCTGCAGAAAACCTGCTCCGCCGCCTCTACCGCGAAACCAAGGGTAGTGAGCTGTCGCCGGAGACCGTGCACCTGTACCTGCAGGAATCTGCCGTGGAAGATTTGGCCAACAACCCGGTGGCCGAAGCCAGCGTGGCCCTGCGCACCAAAAAAGGCATGATTCGCCCGCGCGGCTTGAATCAGCAGCGCTACGTCAAAGAAATCCTCGGTAACGACATCAATTTCGGCATCGGCCCCGCCGGTACCGGCAAGACCTACCTGGCCGTGGCCTGTGCGGTGGACGCCCTGGAGCGCGAGCAAGTACGCCGCATTCTGTTGGTGCGCCCGGCGGTCGAGGCCGGCGAAAAGCTTGGCTTCCTGCCCGGCGACCTGGCCCAGAAGATCGACCCGTACCTGCGCCCGCTCTATGACGCGCTTTACGAGATGCTCGGCTTTGAATACGTGGCCAAACTGATCGAGCGCCAGGTGATCGAGATCGCCCCGCTGGCCTACATGCGTGGCCGTACGCTGAACAACAGCTTCATCATCCTCGACGAAAGCCAGAACACCACCGTCGAACAGATGAAGATGTTCCTGACCCGTATCGGTTTCGGCTCAACCGCCGTGATCACCGGTGACGTGACCCAGGTCGACCTGCCCAAGGGCACCAAGTCGGGCCTGGCCCAAGTTATCGAAGTGCTCAAGGACGTGCCGGGCATCAGCTTTACGCATTTCATGCCCAAAGACGTGGTGCGTCACCCGCTGGTGCAGCGCATCGTCGAAGCCTACGAGCGCTTCGACCACAAGGACGACGCACCCGCCAAGGACGTTCGCCGCGATGCTTGAGCTTGACCTGCAGCTGGCCACCGAGGCGCCCGCCCCCAGCGAAGAACAGTTCCGTCAATGGTGCACGCTGGCCCTGCGCCAGCGCACCGCCGACTCGGAGCTGACCATCCGCCTGGTGGACGAGCCCGAAGGCCGCGAACTGAATCACACGTGGCGCCAAAAGGATTACGCGACCAACGTGCTGTCCTTCCCAGCCGACGTGCCGGATGAGTTACTGGACATCCCGCTGCTGGGCGACCTGGTGATCTGTGTCGAGGTGGTGGAACGCGAAGCAAAGGATCAAGGCAAGGAACTTGAGGCCCATTGGGCCCATCTAGTGATCCACGGCTGCTTGCATCTCTTGGGTTACGACCATATAGACGATGACGAAGCGCTGGAGATGGAAACACTGGAACAAACGTTGCTTGCTGAATTGGGTCACCGCGACCCTTATGCAGACGACGAAATCGAAACTACACCTCACTGAAACAACAAAGGATTTAGAGTAATCGCTATGAGCGAAGACCGATCGAGCAACGGGCAGAAGTCATGGCTGGGTAAATTGACCCAGGCTTTTGCCCACGAGCCGAAAAACCGCCAGGAGCTGCTTGAGCTGCTGCGCGAGGCCCATCAGAACAAGTTGCTGGACAGCGAAGCGCTGGCCATCGTCGAAGGCGCCATTCAGGTGGCTGACCTGCAAGTCCGGGACATCATGGTCCCGCGTTCGCAGATGATCAGCATCAAGGCGACCCAGACCCCTCGGGAATTCCTCCCGGCCGTGATCGACTCGGCGCACTCGCGCTACCCGGTGATCGGTGAAAGCCATGACGACGTCATGGGTGTTCTGCTGGCCAAGGACCTGCTGCCGTTGATCCTCAAGGAGAACGGCGACAACTTCAACATCAAGGACCTGCTGCGTCCGGCCACCTTCGTGCCTGAATCCAAGCGCCTGAATGTGCTGTTGCGTGAATTTCGCGCCAACCACAATCACATGGCCATCGTGATCGACGAATACGGCGGCGTGGCGGGTCTGGTGACCATCGAAGACGTGCTGGAACAGATCGTCGGCGACATCGAAGACGAGCACGACGTCGAAGAAGACAGCTACATCAAGCCGCTGCCCAGCGGTGATTTCCTGGTCAAGGCGCTCACGCCGATCGAGAACTTCAACGAGTTCTTCGACAGCGAATTCTCCGACGACGAGTTCGACACCGTCGGCGGCCTGGTGATGAGCGCGTTCGGGCATCTGCCCAAGCGTAACGAGACCACCGAGATCGGCGCCTATCGCTTCCGCATCCTGAATGCCGACAGCCGCCGCATCCATTTGATTCGCCTGACACCTATTGCCCGCTAAGGATTGATATGCGCCGTCTGACCCGCCCCGGCTGGCCCGGTAACTTGCTGGCCGTGGTGGCCGGCGCCATCACCACCCTGGCGCTGGCGCCGTTCGATCTGTGGCCATTTGCACTGGTGGCAGTCGGGTTGTTCTATATCGGCCTGCGCGAGCTGACGCCACGTCAGGCCCTGGGCCGTGGTTGGTGTTTCGGCTTCGGCCTGTTTGGCGCCGGCACCAGCTGGATCTACTACAGCATTCACCATTTCGGCGGCGCTTCGGTGCTGCTGGCTGGCTTTTTGATGCTGCTGTTTACCGCCGCCATCGCCTGGTTTTTCGCCCTGCCCGCCTGGCTGTGGGCGCGCTGGCTGCGCCGTAATGAAGCACCGTTGGCCGACGCGCTGACGTTTGCTGCGTTGTGGGTCGGCCAGGAGGCGTTTCGCGGCTGGTTCCTCACCGGTTTCCCCTGGCTCTACTCTGGCTACAGTCAACTCGACGGCCCACTTACCGGCCTTGCGCCGCTGGGCGGGATGTGGCTGATTTCCTTCGCGCTGGCACTGACCGCTGCGGTGCTGTGCAACCTGCCACGCCTGCTGGCGAGCAAGCGCAACGGGTTCATCGGCGCAGGCCTGGTTCTGCTGGTTGCGCCCTGGGCCATCGGCCTGGCGCTCAAGCACCACGCCTGGACCACGCCCTCGGGCGCGCCCCTGACGGTGGCAGCGATCCAGGGCAACGTCGAACAAAGCATGAAGTGGGACCCGGAGCAGCTCAATGCGCAGTTGGCGCTGTACCGCGACATGAGCTTCAGCTCCAAGCGTGTCGACCTGCTGGTGTGGCCGGAAACCGCCGTGCCGGTGCTCAAGGATTCCGTCGAAGGCTATCTGGGCATGATGGGCAAGTTTGCTGCAGACCGGCACACGGCGCTGATCACCGGCGTGCCGATCCGCCAGGAAGTGCACCACCAGAAGCGTTTCTTCAATGGCATCACCGTGGTCGGCGAAGGCGAAGGCACTTACCTTAAGCAAAAGCTGGTGCCGTTTGGCGAATACGTGCCACTGCAGGACATGCTGCGCGGGCTGATTGCGTTCTTCGACCTGCCCATGTCGGACTTCGCTCGCGGCCCGTCCGACCAGGCGATGCTGCAGGCTAAGGGCTATCAGATTGCGCCTTTCATTTGCTATGAAGTGGTGTACCCGGAATTTGCCGCCGGCCTGTCGGCCCAGAGCGATCTGTTGCTGACCATCAGTAATGACACCTGGTTTGGCCGCTCCATCGGCCCGCTGCAACACCTGCAAATGGCGCAGATGCGCGCATTGGAAGCTGGTCGCTGGATGATTCGGGCGACCAACAACGGCGTTACCGGCCTGATCAACCCGTTCGGGCAGATCACCGCGCAGATCCCGCAGTTTGAGCGCGGGATCCTGTACGGCGAGGTGGTGCCGATGCACAACCTCACGCCGTACCTGCAATGGCGCTCATGGCCGTTGATCATCGTGTGCCTGGGGCTGTTTGGCTGGGCGTTGCTGGCGGGGCGGATGTCCAAGACGGTCTGACAGACAAACCCAAAATCAATGTGGGAGCGGGCTTGCTCGCGAATAGGGTGCATCAGCTAATGAACAGGCTGACTGACGCACCGCTTTCGCGAGCAAGCCCGCTCCCACATAGGCCCACCGCACCGTTGATTTACGGTGTTATCGATAAAACACCCGATACCCCACCTGCCCCACCGCCTCATTGATCAACTGCCCGCTGCGCCACACCGACACAAACTCGGGCATCCAGCCGCCGAGCGGCCGGGCATTGTCCACGCCCAAAAATCCCACCGGCGCCGGCACCACGGTGAAGCCGGCCTTCTCAAAACTCCACACCGCGCGCGGCATGTGCCAGGCCTGAGTCACCACCACTACGCGCTTGATGCCTTGGGGCAGCAGTATCTCGGCACTCATCTGCGCGTTTTCCCAGGTAGTACGGCTGCGTTCTTCCTTCCAGCGCACCGTCACGCCGAAGTCATCCTGCATCGACACGGCCATCAACTCCGCTTCACTGGGCGGCGTGCCGTAGTGCAAGCCGCCGCTGGTCAATACCGGCAACCCGGAGGCCTTGGCCAGTCGCGCGGCATACCGCTGGCGCTCAAGGCCGATGCCGGTGGGCTGATCACTGCCCCAGGCCGGATCACCGCGTTCGCGCCCGGAGCCCAGCACCACAATGGCATCGGCGCGCTGCGCCAGCGTTGCCCACGCGTCACGCGCCAACGGTGGCTCGGTTTCCAGCGCATGCGCGCCCCATTGCACCATCACCGGCAGGCTGGTCAGCCACATCCCGCCCAACCCCACCACAAAGCAAAACCCGGCCAGGCGCGGACGGCTTTTACGAAACCACCAGGAAAACACCAGCAGCAGCAAAAAAATGCCGGGCGGCAAGAGCAATTGTTTAATGAAATAACGAAAAGGCATCGGGCATCTCCAAAGATGCCCGAAGCCTAGATGCAACGGGATTTAGCGACAATCTTTACCCACACATTTCGAGAAGGTCACTGGATAACGCGATGTTTCACCGAACGGCCCGAAGCTTTTCGGGGCCGCGACCGGCCGTCACATCCTTCAACCAGATTACCTTGGCCGAACGTGATGGCGCCTGGGCTGGCGGGGAAGCCGGCCCTTGAGAGGCACGCTGGTGATTCAATTCCAGGTAAACCTTGATCAATTCAAGCTCAGCCTGGCTCAAGCCTCGCAACTCCAATTCCAGAGGCCGTTCATCACGCAATCGGCCTGCGGTTCTGGCGGCATCCAATGCCCGCCCCAAACGGTCGATCAGTCCTTGGTACAACTGCGGTTTCGTTAAAGTTCGCTGCGATTCAACCATCCCCTCACCTCATTGAAGATAAGACTCACTCCCCAATAAACAGCGTAGTCCCCGTGGCTGCGCCTGCCCGGCGCCGCGACAGACGGCCCTGCCTGCGCAATCAGGGTTTCCCTCGATAGAGTGGGGTCATGTATGCTACGGCGCTTCCTGTAACTCCACTTCCCGCAGGGTTTGGGCACGGACGCGCCGCTTTTTGGTGTCGATCAACCTGAACATTGCACCGAAGAGGATTAGGCCACCCCTATTCAGTTCAAAAGTAGCCATGCACGAACAATATCAGCCCCGTGAAATAGAAAATGCCGCCCAAACCTTCTGGGACGAGCAAAAGTCCTTTGAAGTCAGTGAACAGCCAGGCAAGGAGACTTACTACTGCCTATCGATGTTCCCTTACCCCAGCGGCAAGCTACACATGGGGCACGTGCGTAACTACACCATCGGCGACGTGATTTCGCGCTACCAGCGCATGCTCGGCAAGAACGTTCTGCAACCCATGGGTTGGGACGCCTTCGGCATGCCGGCGGAAAACGCCGCGATGAAAAACAACGTGGCGCCCGCCAAGTGGACCTACGAAAACATCGCCTACATGAAGACCCAGCTGCGCAGCCTGGGCCTGGCGGTGGACTGGTCGCGCGAGGTGACCACCTGCAAGCCCGATTACTACCGTTGGGAACAATGGCTGTTCACCCGCCTGTTCGAAAAAGGTGTGATCTACAAGAAAAGCGGCACCGTGAACTGGGACCCGGTCGACCAGACCGTACTGGCCAACGAGCAGGTCATCGACGGTCGCGGCTGGCGCTCCGGCGCGCTGATCGAAAAGCGCGAAATCCCGATGTACTACTTCAAGATCACCGCCTACGCGGATGAACTCTTGTCGAGCCTCGACGACTTGCCGGGCTGGCCTGAACAGGTCAAGACCATGCAGCGCAACTGGATCGGCAAGTCCAAGGGCATGGAAGTGCAGTTCCCGTACAACGTCGATTCCATTGGCGTTGCCGGCGCACTGAAAGTCTTCACCACCCGCCCAGACACCCTGATGGGCGCGACCTACGTCGCCGTGGCCGCTGAACACCCGCTGGCCACCCAGGCTGCACAGAACAACCCAGAGCTGCAGGCTTTCATCGCCGAATGCAAAGGCGGCAGCGTGGCCGAAGCCGACGTCGCCACCCAGGAGAAAAAAGGCCTGCCAACCGGCCTGTTCGTCGAGCACCCGCTGACCGGTGAAAAACTGCCGGTGTGGGTCGCCAACTACGTGCTGATGCACTACGGCGATGGCGCAGTAATGGCCGTGCCGGCTCACGACGAGCGCGATTTCGAATTCGCCACCCAGTACGACCTGCCGATCAAATCGGTCGTGCGTACCAGCTCGGGTGATACCAACCCGGCCCCGTGGCAAGACGCCTACGGCGAGCACGGCGAACTGATCAACTCCGGCGAGTTCGACGGCCTGGATTTCCAGGGTGCCTTCGACGCCATTGAAGTGGCACTGATCAAGAAAAACCTCGGTGCCTCGCGCACCCAGTTCCGCCTGCGCGACTGGGGCATCAGCCGCCAGCGCTATTGGGGCTGCCCGATTCCGATCATCCACTGCCAAACCTGCGGTGACGTGCCGGTGCCGGAAGACCAGTTGCCGGTGGTACTGCCCGAAGACGTAGTGCCCGATGGCGCCGGTTCGCCGTTGGCGCGCATGCCCGAGTTCTACGAGTGCGCCTGCCCGAAATGCGGTGCACCGGCCAAGCGTGAAACCGACACCATGGACACCTTCGTCGAGTCCTCGTGGTACTACGCTCGCTACGCCTCGCCGCACTATGAAGGCGGCCTGGTGGAAAAATCCGCGGCCGACCACTGGTTGCCGGTGGATCAGTACATCGGCGGCATCGAACACGCCATTCTTCACCTGCTGTACGCGCGTTTCTTCCATAAGCTGATGCGCGACGAAGGCTTGGTCAGCTCCGACGAGCCGTTCAAGAACCTGCTGACCCAGGGCATGGTGATCGCCGAGACTTACTATCGCCGCGAAGCCAATGGCGCCTACACCTGGTTCAACCCGGCGGACGTAGAGCTTGAGCGTGACAGCAAAGCCAAGGTGATCAGCGCCAAGCTGAAATCCGACGGCCTGCCGGTGGAAATCGGCGGCACCGAGAAGATGGCCAAGTCCAAGAACAACGGCGTCGACCCACAGTCGATGATCGATCAGTTCGGCGCCGACACCTGCCGCCTGTTCATGATGTTCGCCTCGCCGCCCGACATGAGCGCCGAATGGTCCGACTCCGGCGTCGAAGGCTCGCACCGTTTCCTCAAGCGCGTCTGGCGCCTGGCGCATGCCCATGTCAGCCAGGGCCTGCCGGGCAAGCTGGACGTGGCGTCGTTGAGCGATGAACAGAAAGCCATTCGCCGCAGCACTCACCTGGCCATTCGCCAGGCCAGCCAGGACGTGGGCCAGAACCACAAATTCAACACCGCTATCGCTCAGGTGATGACGCTGATGAACGTGCTGGAAAAAGCACCGCAGGCGACCGAACAAGACCGCGCGCTGGTCCAGGAAGGCCTGGAAACGGTCGTTCTGTTGCTGGCTCCGATCACGCCGCACATCAGCCATGACCTGTGGAGCCGCTTGGGCCACAGTGGCGCGGTGATCGACGCCGGCTGGCCGGTACAGGATGACAGCGCACTGGTGCAGGACACGTTGCAGTTGGTGATCCAGGTCAACGGCAAACTGCGTGGCCATATTGATATGCCAGCCAGCGCCAGCCGTGAAGACGTCGAGGCGGCTGCACGGGTCAACGAGAACGTGCTGCGCTTTACCGAAGGCCTGACGATCCGCAAAGTGATCGTAGTGCCTGGCAAACTGGTCAACATCGTCGCCAGCTAATCGGATCGGGCGCAGGGCTTGGGCCCTGCGCCGAACCAAACCTTTAAGGCCTCGATAAGGCCCACATGGTTTCAAGGGGAGCAACAAAATGATCAAACGCAATTTGCTGGTGATGGGCCTCGCTGTGCTGCTGAGCGCTTGCGGCTTCCAGCTGCGCGGCACCGGCACCAATGAACTGAGCATCAAGGAACTGGACGTCAGCGCCCGCAACGCCTATGGCGACACCGTGGTTCAGCTGCGCCAGACCCTGGAAAACAGCGGTGTGCACGTCTACACCGGTGCAACCTACAAACTGGTCCTGGTGGACGAGCAGGAATCCCAGCGTAGCCTGAGCTACGCCAGCGCCGGCCGCGCGTCGGACGTTGAGCTCAATACGGCCGTCAACTATGAAGTACAAGGCCGTGACCACCTGTCATTGATGGCCGACAAGCTCGAAGTCCAGAAAGTTGTGAGCCACGACGGCAACAACCTGGTGGGTTCGGACTCGGAGATCATTCAGGTTCGCAAGGAAATGCGTCGTGAGCTGATCCAGCGCCTGATGGTACGTCTGCAACAGCTGACGCCGGAAAAACTGGCCGCTCTGCAGCAAACCGCCGACAACAAGGCCAAGGCTGACGCCGACGCCCTGAAAGCCGCAAAAGAGTACGAAGACAACACGCCGAAACAATCGCCTGTTGAAGTCCCTGTCGAGTAAGCCAGACGGGGCGCCCCTGGCGCCCCGTTTGCCCCGCCTATGAAGCTCGCCCCCGCCCAACTCGCCAAACACCTGCAAGGTGGCCTCGCGCCTGTCTATATCGTCAGCGGTGATGACCCGCTGTTGTGCCAGGAAGCGGCAGACGCTATTCGCAACGCCGCGCGCCAGCAGGGTTTCGATGAACGCCAGGTCTTCAGCGCCGACGCCAGTTTCGACTGGGGCACGTTGCTGCAAGCCGGTGCGAGCATGTCGCTGTTCGCCGAAAAACGCCTGCTGGAATTGCGCCTGCCCTCGGGCAAACCCGGGGACAAGGGCGCGGCGGCGTTGATGGAATACTGCTCGCGTCCCGCTGAAGACACGGTGCTGCTGGTCAGCTTGCCCAAGCTCGACGGCAGTGCGCAGAAAACCAAATGGGGCAAGGCGCTGGTAGAGGGGCCACAGACCCAGTTCATCCAGATCTGGCCAGTGGACAGCAACCAGTTGCCGCAGTGGATTCGTCAGCGCCTGTCCCAGTCGGGGTTGTCAGCGACGCAAGACGCTGTTGAGCTGATCGCCGCCCGGGTCGAAGGCAACTTGCTTGCTGCCGCCCAGGAGATCGAAAAGCTTAAGTTGATGGCCGAAGACGGGCAAATCACCGTCGAAACCGTGCAAGGCGCAGTGGCCGACAGCGCTCGCTTTGACGTGTTCGGGCTGGTGGACGCGATTCTTAACGGTGAACCCGCCCACGCCCTGCGCATGCTCGAAGGGCTGCGCGGCGAAGGCGTGGAACCCCCGGTGATTCTATGGGCGCTGGCCCGTGAGTTGCGGGTGCTGGCCAATATTTCGCTGCAATACAGCCAGGGCACTCCGCTGGACAAATGCTTCAGCCAGGCGCGGCCACCGGTCTGGGACAAACGCAAACCCCTGATGAGCAAAGCCCTGCAACGGCACTCGGCGCAACGCTGGGCGCAATTGCTGCTGGAAGCGCAACGAATAGACGCGCAGATCAAGGGCCAGGCGGCCGGTTCGCCGTGGATGAGCCTGAGCCGTTTGTCACTTTTGATGTCTGGTCAGCGCCTGTCGTTGCCGGCTGAATAACACCGCTCTCAAAAACACCACAATCCCAATGTGGGAGCGGGCTTGCTCGCGAAGACGGTGTGTCAGTTTATAGATCAGGCGACTGGCCCACCGCATTCGCGAGCAAGCCCGCTCCCACATTTTGATCGTGCACCTTTCCTACACCGCGCCGGGCTTTACAGCGGCGTCACTTCGGCAGATGATTTGCACCGCTTCATCCCACCGACAGAGAGTATCGACATGAGCAAAAAGCCATCCAAGCATGGCCCCAACAAGGCCAAATCCATCATCGCCCAGCCACTGTTCCGCAGCCGTCAGGAACGCGCCGGCAAGGGCAAAGGCAGCTACCGCCGCGAAGCCTTCCAGTCTAATAGCTGGGAGGCTTCCTACTTTCTGGCTGCCTGAAGGCAAGCGCCCCTCCGGCATGATAAGGTCTGTACCTGATTTGTAATCCCTGGACCTGTGCATGCCCTCTAGTCTTTCCCGTCGTTGGCACCTTCGCCAATTGATCGCTGCCTCCAGCCTCATTCTGCTTGTCGCCTGCGCGGAAAAACCCACCGCCGCAGACGCGCAACCCCTGCCAAAACTGCAGACTGTGCCGGCCGTCGCGCCCGCCGTCGTTGCGCCGTTGGCCGTGGACAACCTCGATATCCAACCGACCCAGACCTTTGCCGAATGGCAGGCGGCCTTTCGCGTGGACGCCCTGAAAGCTGGGATCACGCCCGCGGTGTTCGACAACGCCTTTGCCGGCGTCACCCCCGACATGGCGGTGATTCGCGCTGACCGCAGCCAACCGGAATTTTCCCGCCCGGTTTGGGAATACCTCGACGGCGCACTCTCGCCGGTGCGCGTACGCAATGGCCAAGCGTTGCTGATCAAGTACGCCGACATCCTGCAAAGCATCGAACAACGCTATGGCGTCGACCGCCAGGCGCTGGTTTCGGTGTGGGGCATGGAAAGCAATTTTGGCCAGTTCCAGGGCAATAATTCGGTGATCCGCTCCCTGGCCACCCTGGCCTACGAAGGCCGTCGCCCGGCATTCGCCCAGGCGCAACTGCTGGCGGCGCTGCAGATCATCCAGCATGGCGACATCCAGGCCGACCAGATGAAAGGCTCCTGGGCCGGCGCGATGGGCCAGACGCAATTTATCCCGACCACCTACAACACCCACGCGGTCGACTTCGACGGTGACGGTCGCCGTGACATCTGGAACAGCCCAGCCGACGCCCTCGCCTCCACAGCGCACTACCTGCAAAGCTCTGGCTGGCAAAAAGGCCAGCCGTGGGGCTTTGAGGTGCAACAGCTGCCGGCCAACTTTGATTACGCCCTGGCAGACGGCGGCGTGCGCAAGACCGTCGCCGAGTGGCTGAAACTCGGTATCCAGTTGCCACCTGGCGCGAGCATGCCGCCCAACGTCGACCAACTGTCCGCCGCCCTGTTGCTGCCGGCAGGCTACCGTGGCCCGGCGTTTCTGGTACTGGACAACTTCCGCGCCATCCTCAAGTACAACAACTCGTCGTCCTACGCGCTGGCGGTTGGCCTGCTGTCAGAGCGGTTTGGTGGCGGTGGTGTGATTCGTGGCGATTGGCCCAAAGATGAGCTTCCACTGAGCCGCTCCCAGCGCATCGATTTGCAGACAGTGCTGAGCGCCAAAGGGTATGACGCGGGCAATGCAGACGGCATCATCGGCGCCAACACGCGCAAGGCGATCCGCGCAGCGCAGCAGTCGTTGGGCTGGCCGGCGGATGGGTATCCGACGGTGAAGTTGCTGGAATCGTTGCAGAGCCGATAGACCTGCAATGGTGGCGAGCGGGCTTGCCCCGCGCTGGGCCGCGAAGCGGCCCTGATCAAGCAGAATACGGTGTATCAGCTGCGCCTGAGTGGCTGGTTTTAGGGCTGCTGCGCAGCCCGACGCGGGGCAAGCCCGCTCGCCACAAAAAAGGCCCGTGCGGTGGTTTTATCACCACGTCAGGGCTTGAACACTACATCCTGCTCCAACACCACCCGCTGCGCCCCCGCATCCAGCCGTACCAATGCGCCCATCGGCAGCGTCAGGTTCGGGTCGCAGTGCCCACTGCGCCAGCCGGACAACACCGGAATGCACAACGGTGCGAAGGTCTGCTTCAGCAGTCGCTCCAGCGCTGCTTTATCCACACCCGCCACATCGCCCACCAGCACACCGGCAATCTGCTCCAGCTTGCCCGCCAGGCGCAGGTGAGTCAGCAGGCGGTCGATACGGTAGATCGGCTCGTTGACGTCTTCGATCAGCAAAATGATGCCTTCGGCATCAATCTCATAAGCCGTGCCCATCACCGCCGCGATCATCGACAGGTTGCCACCCAACAAGCGTCCACAGGCGATACCTGGCTCAAGGGTGGTCAATGGGTAGGCCACCGGGTGCGCCACTACACTGCCGGCGCCAAGCTGGCCGCGCAGCATGCTGAACAGCGATGACTCCGTGGGCTGTTGCTTGTCGCCCAGCAAATCGGCATTGAACATCGGCCCGTGGAAAGTCACGAAGCCCGCGTAGCGGCTGATCGCCAGGTGCAACGCGGTGATGTCGCTGTAACCCACGAAAGGCTTGGGGTTGGCGCGCAGCAGGTCGTAATCCAGACGATCCAGCAAGCGTGGCGTGCCATAGCCGCCGCGCAGGCAGAAGATGGCATCGATGTCGGGGTCGGCGAAGGCCGCGTGAAGGTCACGCAGGCGCACGTCATCGCTGCCTGCGAGGTAACCGTCGCGTTCGTATACACCTGGGAAAATCCGCAGCTCATGGCCACGGGCGCGCATCCATTGCCCGGCTTTTTCAACGTCGAGGGCGGCAGGGCCGGCGGGGGCGATCAGGCCGATGATGCCTTCGGGGCGAAGTGCAGGTACCGCGGCCGCGAGTTGAGTTGTCATCCATGGGTCTCCCTGTATGACGCGGAACGAAATGTGGGAGCCGGACCCTGTGGGAGCGGGCTTGCCTGCGACGCAAACGCCTCGGTTTTCAGTCAAACCGAGGCGATGCTACGCGGGCAAGCCCACTTCTACATAAGCCCGCTCCCACATTGGATCTGCGGTGTTGCGCACATCGTTATTACGAAACCAGGCTAGCCTTGACCAGCTTGGCCTGCTCGTCAGCGTGGTACGAGGAACGCACCAACGGGCCAGACGCCACGTTCTTGAAGCCCATTTTGTAACCTTCCTCGGCGAACCAGGCGAAGGTGTCCGGGTGCACGAAGCGCTGCACCGGCAAGTGGCTGCGCGACGGCTGCAGGTACTGGCCGAGGGTCAGCATGTCGATGTCGTGTTCGCGCATGCGCTTCATGACTTCGATCACTTCCTCATCGGTCTCGCCCAGGCCCAGCATCAGGCCGGATTTGGTCGGGATGTGCGGCATCATCTGCTTGAATTTCTGCAGCAGGGTCAGCGACCACTGGTAGTCCGAGCCTGGACGCGCGGCCTTGTACAGGCGTGGCACGGTTTCCAGGTTGTGGTTGAACACATCCGGTGGCTCGGCCGCGGTGATTTCCAGCGCGACGTCCATACGGCCGCGGTAGTCCGGCACCAGGGTTTCGAGCATCACGTTCGGCGACAACTTGCGGATCTCGCGAATGCAGTCGGCAAAGTGCTGGGCACCGCCGTCACGCAGGTCGTCGCGGTCTACCGAGGTGATTACCACGTATTTGAGTTTCAGGTCGGCGATGGCGATGGCCAGGCTTTCCGGCTCGTTGACGTCCAGAGGCTTCGGCCGGCCGTGGCCAACGTCGCAGAACGGGCAACGACGGGTGCAGATGTCACCCATGATCATGAAGGTGGCGGTGCCGCCGGAGAAGCATTCGCCCAGGTTCGGGCAGGACGCCTCTTCGCACACACTGTGCAGCTTGTGTTTGCGCAGCAGGGCCTTGATACGGTCGACTTCCGGCGAAACCGGGATGCGCACGCGGATCCAGTCAGGTTTTTTCGGCAGTTCGGTGGTCGGGATGATCTTGACCGGGATGCGTGCAACCTTCTCGGCGCCGCGCAGCTTGACGCCGGCTTCCACCTTGGCACGCGGGGCCGGACGCTCGGTGATGTCCAGCGTCGGGATCATGGTTTGCACTGCATCAGTAGTCATAATCAGTCGATTCCGCCCGTAAGGGTCGTCTGCTCAGCATAGTCGAGGTGTTTGACGAGCTGCGCACGCAGCCGGGCACTTACCTCGGCAAATTTAATCGGTGTGGCGTGATCGCTCAGTTGGGTCATCGCCAACCCTGCATAACCGCACGGGTTGATGCGCCCGAATGGCGCCAGGTCCATGTCCACGTTCAGGGCCAGGCCATGAAAGGAACAACCGTGGCGGATCCGTAAACCGAGGGAGGCGATTTTCGCGCCGTCCACATACACACCGGGTGCATCGGGCTTGGCCGCGGCGCTCACGCCGTAACTGGCCAACAGCTCGATCAGGCAAGCTTCCATGCGGCTCACCAGGTCACGTACGCCAAAACCCAGCTTGCGCACGTCCAGCAAGAGATAAGCAACAAGCTGACCCGGCCCATGGTAAGTCACTTGACCACCTCGGTCGACCTGCACCACCGGAATATCCCCCGGCAGCAGCAGATGCTCAGCCTTGCCAGCCTGGCCCTGGGTGAATACCGGCGGGTGTTCCACCAGCCAGATTTCATCCGGGGCCGAGCTGCCGCGCTCGTTGGTGAAGCGCTGCATGGCATGCCAGACCGGCTCGTAGACCATCTGGCCGAGCTCGCGAAAGCCCAGGACCTGAGACATCACAGCACCATGTGCACGAAGCCGGTGGCCCGCAGTTCGCTGTTGATGTCGTAGAGCTGGTCTTGACCGGTCGCAACGATGTGCAACTGGATCGTGGTGTACTTGCCGTTGGAGCTCAAACGCTCGTCCACACGGTTGTCGTTGATCGTCGCGTGTTTACGCACGATCTCCAGAATCTTGTCTTTGTTGCCCACACCCGTATCGCTGATCACCTTGACGGGATAGTCCACGTTAGGGAATTCGATCTTTGGCGCCTTTACTTCTACTTCTTTATCGGTCATGGCGTAACGGCCTCGTAAGCGTAAGCCGTGGCGACGGGCAAAGCCCCGCGTCAGGTCGACGCGGGGCTTTGCAGGTGCACACTTATCAGTTGAACAAGCTGTAGAAGAATAGACGGATGCTATCCCACACGCGGCGGAAGATACCACCTTCGTCGACGGCGTCCAGCGCGATCAGGTCGGCGCTGTGCACCACCTTGTCGTCCAGCTTCACTTCGACTTTACCGATAACGTCACCCTTGGCGATTGGCGCAACCAATTGCGGGTTCATGGTCATGCTGGCAGCGAGCTTTTTCAGCTGGCCTTTAGGCATGGTCAACGTCAGGTCATCAGCCAGGCCGGCTTTGACTTGGTGGGTAGCGCCTTTCCATACCGGGGCTTGAGCCAGCTCAGCACCCTTCTGGTAGAAGGTCTGGGTTTCGAAGAAGCGGAAACCGTAGGTCAGCAGCTTTTGCGTCTCGGCCGCACGGGCCTGCTCGCTGTTAGTACCGAAGACCACGGCGATCAGGCGCTGGCCGTCACGTACAGCAGACGACACCATGCAGTAGCCGGCTTCGTCGGTGTGGCCGGTTTTCAGGCCATCGACAGTCTTGTCGCGCCACAGCAGCAGGTTGCGGTTAGGCTGCTTGATGTTGTTCCAGAAGAACTCCTTCTGGGAGTAGATCGCGTAGTGCACCGGGTCGACGCGGATGATCGCGCGTGCCAGCAGCGCCATGTCGTGAGCCGACGAGTAGTGCTCCGGGTTCGGCAGACCGGTCGGGTTCATGAAGTGGCTGTTGGTCATGCCCAGGTCGCCGGCCGTCTTGTTCATCATGTCGGCAAAGGCGTCTTCGCTGCCGGCGATGTGCTCGGACAAGGCCACGCTGGCGTCGTTACCGGACTGGATGATGATGCCGTGCAGCAGGTCGCTGACAGTCACCTGCGAACCCACCTTGATGAACATCCGCGAACCGCCGGTACGCCAGGCGTTTTCGCTGACGGTAACCGGGTCGTTTTCGCCGATCTGGCCGCGACGGATTTCCAGGGTCGCGATGTACGCCGTCATCAGCTTGGTCAGGCTCGCGGGTGGCAGGCGCTGGTCACCGTTGTTCTCGACCAGCACGTTGCCGCTGGCGGCATCCATGAGGACCCAGGCCTTGGCGGCCAGTTGCGGGGAAGCCGGCACCATTTCAACCGCCCAGGCGGCCGGGGTGATGATCAGCGAAAGAAGCAGGCACGTGCGTTTGGCTAAGGTGGTGATGTTCATCCGTCTCTCGAAATTGCTTATGGAAACTTGCCCTCGCGGGCAAAACTATTCAGACAGCCCGCTGCCAGACTGTCACGTGTTCGGTTGCCCGCTCACCCCTTGCCCCTGGGTTTTTATTGTTCAACGAGCCAACAACCAGGGCCCAGACCCGCGCACGCGCCTGAGCCATCAATCTTTCTTATTCGGCGGTGACCACGCTGGGTTGCCCCAGGTTGGCCAGGCGCACGCTGTTCTGTACTTGCGCCACTTCACTTGGCGAACCAATTGGCCCCATGCGCACACGGTGCAGGGTCTGCTGGTTACGCACGATGGAGCTGATGAAAACCGGCGCATTGACCATGCTGCTCAGCTTGGACCTTAACAGTTCTGCCGCATCCGGGTTGGCGAAAGCGCCGACCTGCAGGTACTGACCGCCCACCGTGGAAGCGCCCGGTGCTGCGTGCGGCACGACCACCGTGTCCGGTGCGTGCTGCGCCGGTGGCGGTGTCCACTGTTCGATCTTGCCGGTTGACGCGGTCACTTGCGGCTGTGGCGTTTGCGGCTCGTTGAGCATCAACGGCGCCGGTTTGCCACGCTGGGCCCAGTACTGCGCCGGGTCGATGCCTTCGACTTTGACGCGCGCGGTGCCGATTTCGGCGTAACCGAGTTTCTTCGCGGCGGCGTAGGACAAGTCGATGATCCGGTCCGAATAGAACGGCCCACGGTCGTTGACCCGCAGGATCACCGTGCGGTTGTTGTCCAGGTTGGTCACACGTACGTAGCTGGGCAGCGGCAGGGTCTTGTGGGCCGCGCTCATGCCGTACAAGTCATACACTTCGCCGTTGGCGGTGTTCTGGCCATGGAACTTGGTGCCGTACCAGGACGCCGTGCCCGATTGGACGTAGGTCTTGGAATCCTGCAGCGGGAAGTAATTCTTGCCCAACACGGTATACGGGTTGGCCTTATAAGGCCCGGTGTGCAGGGTCGGCGTGGCATCCGGGATTTTCGACACGTCGACATCCCACCACGGCGCGCCGTCTTTGTGCGCGCGGTTGATGTCCAGGCCCGGCTGGGCGCGGACGATACCGCCACCGCCCTTCTGGGCCGGCGCGCGGCTTTTGGTGGTGGTGGAAGAGCAACTGACAACCAGCAAGGACAACGCGGCAAACGCCACCAGCTTGAGCGGTTTATTGAACGGCGATGCCCGCATTACTTGTTGCCCCGTGCTTGGACCAGCATGTCTGACAGCTGATGCACGGCCATGGCGTACATCACACTGCGGTTATAACGCGTGATTGCGTAAAAATTCTTCAGGCCCATCCAGTATTCCGGGCCGTTTTCGCCTTCCAGGCGGAACGCCGTCACCGGCATATCGTCGCGTGGCGCATTCTGACTCGACCAGCCCAGGGCTCGCAACTCCCCGACGGTCTTGACCGGCTCGATTCCCTGGGTCAAACCTTCGTCGGCGCGCTCCCCGGTGACATCGGCACGGATCACCACCGGCTCGCCGGACACCCAACCATGGCGCTTGAAGTAGCTGGCCACGCTGCCAATGGCGTCATCCGGATTGCTCCAGATATTGATGTGGCCGTCGCCGTCGAAATCCACCGCGTAAGCACGGAAGCTGCTCGGCATGAACTGCGGCAAGCCCATCGCACCGGCGTAGGAGCCCTTGAGGGTCAGCGGGTCGACTTGTTCTTCGCGGGCCAGCAGCAGGAATTCGCGCAGCTCCTTGCGGAAGAACTCGGCGCGCGGCGGGTAATCGAAGCCCAGGGTCGACAAGGCGTCGATCACCCGGTAACTGCCGGTATTGCGCCCGTAAAAGGTTTCAATGCCGATGATCGCGACGATAACCTGGGCCGGCACGCCGTATTCCTGCTCGGCGCGGGCCAGCACGGCTTCATGCTGGCGCCAGAAGTCCACACCCCGCGCCACACGGGCGTCGGTGAGGAACATCGGGCGGTATTCTTTCCACTGTTTCACGCGCTCGGCGGGACGCGAGATCGCATCAAGGATCGCCTGCTTGCGCTGGGCTTCGCGGAACACGCCCATCAGCTGTTCACCGGCGAAACCGTAGTCGCGGGTCATTTCACCGACAAATTCGGCGACCTGGGGTGAGCCATCGTAGTCACCGGCCTGCGCCTCTTGCGTCGCGCCCAGCAGCCCAATCAGGCTCATCCAGGACGCATGCCGAGTCGCCCAGCCGCGCATTACTTGCATTGACATCTTCACCTTATTCAAACCTGTGCGATCCACTTGCGATGCGTGTGAATCGACATCAAAACCCCAAACGCTGACAGCAATGTCACCAGCGAAGTTCCGCCGTAGCTAATGAACGGCAACGGCACCCCAACCACCGGCAGCAGGCCACTGACCATACCGATGTTGACGAAAACGTAAACAAAAAAAGTCATGGTCAGGCTGCCGGCGAGCAGTTTGCCGAACAGCGTCTGCGCCTGTGCAGTGATCACCAAACCGCGACCAATCAACAGCAAATAAATCAGCAACAGCGCGCAAATGCCTACCAGGCCGAACTCTTCGCCCATCACGGCAATGATGAAGTCGGTGTGGCTTTCGGGCAAAAAGTCCAGGTGCGACTGAGTGCCCAGTAACCAGCCCTTACCAAATACTCCGCCGGAACCGATCGCGGCCTTGGACTGGATGATGTTCCAGCCAGTGCCCAGCGGGTCACTCTCCGGGTCGAGGAACGTCAGGATCCGCTGCTTCTGGTAGTCGTGCATAAAGAAGAACCACATGGCCACGGCCACGGGGATGGCGGCCGCGAGCACGCTGAGGATCCAGCGCCAGCGCAAGCCGCCCATAAACAGCACGAACGCACCGCCCGCGAGAATAAGCAACGAGGTGCCGAGGTCAGGCTGGCGCACGATCAGGATGAACGGCACGCCAATCAAGATCAGGCTGATGCCCACATGCTTGAGCTGCGGTGGCAAGGTGCGCTTGGACAAATACCAGGCGATGGTTGCCGGCATCAAAATCTTCATGAATTCCGACGGCTGGAAGCGAATCACCCCTGGAATGTTGATCCAGCGCGTCGCGCCCATGGCGTTGTGGCCCATCACGTCCACCACCACCAGCAGCAATACGCCAGCGACATAACCAAGCGGCACCCAGCGCGCCATGAAACGCGGTTCGAGCTGGGCGATCACCACCATCGACAACAGGCCCAGGCCGAACGACGACGCCTGCTTGATCAGCAGGTCCCAGTTCTTGCCGCTGGCCGAATACAGCACGAACAGACTGCCGGCCGCCAGGGTCAGCAGCAGGATCAGCAACGGGCCATCAATGTGCATGCGCTGCAATAACGTCGCGCGGCGACGCATCACATCCTCGCTGGAGAGGATGCGGTCAAAATTACTCTTCACGGGCCGTAACCTCGGTGCTTGAAGGGGGGCCGCCATATTCGGGCTTGAGCCGGCCGTCGTCGGCCAACAGCCAGGCGTCCATGATCTGGCGCACCACGGGCGCAGCCACGCCGGAGCCGGACTCGCCGTTTTCGACCATCACCGCCACGACGATTTTCGGGTCGTCTGCCGGGGCAAAACCGACGAACAAGGCGTGGTCGCGGTGGCGTTCCTGAACCTTGGAGCGGTCGTATTTCTCGCCCTGCTTGATCGCCACCACCTGCGCAGTACCACTCTTGCCGGCGATGCGGTATTGCGCGCCGGCCGCCGCTTTGCGCGCGGTGCCACGGGCGCCGTGCATCACTTGCTGCATGCCGTGGTTGACCTTGGTCCAGTCGGACGGGTCACGCAGCACGATGTCGGGAATCGGGTTTTCATCCACAGGCTTTTCGCCTTCGATGGTCTTGGCCAGGTGCGGACGGTTCCAGATGCCTTTGTTGGCAACCAGCGCCGTGGCCTGCGCCAGCTGCAAAGGCGTTGCCTGCATGTAACCCTGGCCGATACCAAGAATCAGGGTTTCGCCCGGGAACCAGGCCTGGCGACGGGTTGCGCGTTTCCACTCCCGCGACGGCATCAGGCCGGGGGATTCTTCGAACATGTCCAGGGAGACTTTCTGACCCAGGCCAAACTTGCCCATGTAGGCAGACAGCCGGTCGATGCCCAGCTTGTGGGCCAGGTCGTAAAAATAGGTGTCGTTGGAGCGCATGATCGCGGTGTCCAGGTCGACATAGCCGTCACCGGTGCGGTTCCAGTTACGGTATTTGTGATCGTAGTTGGGCAGCATGTAGTAGCCCGGGTCGAACACACGGCTTGACGCGGTGACCACGCCCGAATCCAGGCCGGCAATTGCCACCGCCGGCTTGATGGTCGAGCCCGGCGGATACAGCCCGCGCAGCACGCGGTTGAACAGCGGCCGGTCGATGGAATCACGCAGTTCGGCGTAGGCCTTGAAGCTGATGCCGGTGACGAACAGGTTGGGGTCGAAGCTTGGCTGACTGACCATCGCCAGCACTTCGCCGGTTCTCGGGTCCAGTGCCACTACCGCGCCACGCCGGCCACCCAGGGCCATTTCGGCCGCTTCCTGCAACTTGATGTCCAGGCTCAACACGATGTCTTTGCCCGGCACCGGGTCGGTGCGCTTGAGCACGCGCAGCACGCGGCCGCGGGCGTTGGTCTCGACCTCCTCGTAACCCACCTGGCCATGCAACTCGGGCTCGTAGAAACGCTCGATACCGGTTTTGCCAATATGGTGGGTGCCGCTGTAATTCACCGGATCGAGGCTTTTAAGCTCTTTCTCGTTGATGCGCCCCATGTAACCGACAGAGTGGGCAAAGTGCGGGCCTTGCGGGTAATGACGCACCAACTGCGCCACCACTTCCACACCGGGCAGACGGAACTGGTTCACAGCGATTCGCGCAATCTGCTCTTCGGTCAGCTCGAACAGGATCGGCACCGGCTCGAATGGCCGGCGCCCCTGCTTCATGCGTTTTTCGAAGATCACCCGGTCTTCCGGCGTCAGTTGCAGCACCTCGACGATCACGTCGAGGATTTGCTGCCAGTCACCGGAACGCTCACGGGTCATGCTCAGGCTGAAGCTGGGCCGGTTATCGGCCACCACCACGCCATTGCGGTCGAAAATCAGCCCACGGGTCGGCGGAATCGGCTGCACATGCACCCGGTTATTTTCCGACAGCGTGGAGTGATAGTCGTACTGGATCACCTGCAAGAAATACAGGCGCGCAATCAGCACACCGATCAGCCCCACCACCAGAAAGGCGCCGAACACGACCCGCGCGCGTACCAGACGTGCGTCTTTCTCGTGGTCCTTGATGCGGATCGGCTGGGTCATCGGCAGGGGCGCAGATTATTTGTGGTAAGGGTGCCCGGACAGAACTGTCCAGGCGCGATACAGCTGTTCACCGATCAGAATCCTTACCAACGGGTGCGGCAGCGTCAGCGCTGACAGCGACCAGCGCTGGTCCGCCCGCGCACAGACTTCCGGCGCCAGCCCTTCGGGGCCGCCGACCATGAAGTTGACCGTACGCGAATCCAGGCGCCAGCGATCCAGCTCCACCGCCAATTGCTCGGTGCTCCAGGGTTTGCCGTGCACCTCGAGGGTGACGATGCGCTCGTTGGGGCCGACCTTGGCCAGCATGGCTTCGCCTTCCTGACGGATAAAGCGCGCCACGTCGGCATTCTTGCCCCGGGTGTTGAGCGGTATTTCCACCAGTTCCAGCGACAGCTCAGCGGGCAGACGCTTGGCATATTCGTGCCAACCTTCTTCCACCCACTTGGGCATGCGTGAACCGACAGCGATCAGACGCAGGCGCACAGCCGTTCCTTATTCCTGGTCTTTGTTGAGCTTGTCGAAGTGCGCGTGGCCCACTTCCGGGCTGTGGTGCTTGCCATCAGCGGCACGGCTCTGCTCGGCGCCTTTCCACAGACGCTCCAGGTCGTAGAACTGACGGGCGTTGGACGTCATCATGTGAACGATCACGTCGTCCATATCCAGCAACACCCAGTCGCTGTCGCCCTTGCCTTCTTCACCCAGCGGCTTCACGCCTTGGGCTTTGACGGCTTCGCGAACCTTGTCCAGCATCGCGCCGATCTGGCGGTTGGAGGTACCGGTGGCGATGATCATGAAATCGGTGATGCTTTGCTTGTCGCGCACGTCCAGCACCTGGATGTCCTGGGCCTTAACGTCTTCCAGGGCAGCCACGGCGACTTTTACCAGCTCTTCGCCAGCCAGCTCAGGGCCGGTGTGCGCTTCAACTGGCAGCGGGGCGCTTTTGAAAGTGCCTTTGCGCTTAACTTTGCTTACGTCTTTGTTCGTCATATAAAACTCGTTTTGCTCGTATGTTCGGGCGCTTGCTGCACGACTGTGCGTGCGATCAAACGCGCCTTTTCAGTTCGACGCACGGTAAAGCCCGTGCGCATCGATGTAGGCCAGGACCGCGTCAGGCACCAGGAAACGTACCGACTTCCCGCTGGCCAGCAGTTGACGGATCTGGGTGGCGGACACCGCAAGCGGGGTCTGCCAGACGAATGCAATATTCCCGTTTGGCCCGGTCAGGGCCAAGGGGTCACTTACAGACCGCGCGGCCAGCAGGTTGCGCAAGGCATCCGGCGGTTCGCTGTCGGCATCCGGGCGTTGCAAAACCAGGATGTGGCAATGCTGGAGGAGTTCCTCCCAGCGATGCCAAGAGGGCAGGCCGCAAAATGCGTCCCAGCCCAAAAGCAGAAACAACTGGTCGTCTGCGGCCAACTCGGCACGCATCAGTTCCAGGGTATCGACAGTGTAGGACGGTTTATCGCGCTTGAGCTCGTGGTCGTCCACCACCAGCGGCGCAATGCCGTCTACCGCCAGGCGCACCATCTCCAGGCGTTGTTGCGGTGATACCTGCGGCGTATCGCGATGCGGCGGCCGCGCGTTGGGCATCACCCGCAGCTCATCCAGCGCGAGGGCGTCCGCCACTTCCAGGGCACTGCGCAAATGGCCGATGTGCACGGGGTCGAAGGTACCGCCGAGCAGCCCGATGCGTTTAGCCATCAAGTGCGCACGTGACCGTCGCCGAACACCACGTATTTCTCGCTGGTCAGGCCTTCAAGGCCAACCGGGCCGCGTGCGTGGAGCTTGTCGGTGGAGATGCCGATTTCCGCCCCCAGGCCATATTCGAAGCCATCAGCAAAACGCGTCGAGGCGTTGACCATCACCGAAGCGGAATCCACTTCGTTGAGGAAACGCCGGGCATCGCTGAAATGCTCGGAAACAATGGCATCGGTGTGCTTGGAGCCGTATTTATTGATGTGCTCGATGGCCTGGTCCAGGTCGTCGACGATGCGGATCGACAGAATCGGCGCCGTGTACTCGGTGTACCAGTCCTGCTCTATCGCCTCGATCACGTCCGCGCCCAACAGCTCACGGGTACGCTCACAACCGCGCAGTTCCACGCCCTTGTCACGGTAGATGGCAGCCAGCGGCGGCAGCACGCGATCGGCAATGCCGACGTGCACCAGCAGGGTTTCCATGGTGTTGCAAGGGGCATAGCGGTGGGTCTTGGCGTTGTCGGCGATGCGGATCGCCTTGTCGATGTCGGCGGCGATGTCGATGAACACGTGGCACACGCCGTCCAGGTGCTTGATCACTGGCACCTTGGCATCGCGGCTCACGCGCTCGATCAGGCTCTTGCCACCGCGCGGCACGATCACGTCGACAAATTCCGGCATGGTGATCAGCGCGCCAACGGCGGCGCGGTCGGTGGTTTCCACCACTTGCACCACTTCAGCCGGCAACTCGGCCACGGCCAGGCCCTGCTGAATGCAGGCGGCGATGGCGCGGTTGGAATTAATCGCCTCGGAACCGCCACGCAGGATCGTAGCGTTGCCCGACTTGAGGCACAGGCTCGCGGCGTCGATGGTCACGTTCGGGCGCGACTCATAGATGATGCCGATCACGCCCAGGGGCACGCGCATTTTGCCGACCTGGATACCGGACGGCAGGTAACGCATGTCGCGGATTTCACCGATGGGGTCAGGCAGCTTGGCCACCTGACGCAGGCCTTCGATCATATCGTCGATACGCGCCGGGGTCAGCGCCAGGCGGTCCAGCAGGGCTGGCTCCAAGCCATTGGCGCGGCCATTGGCCAGGTCCAGTTCATTGGCGGCGGCCAGCTCGGAGCGCGAAGCATCCAGAGCATCGGCGGCGGCCAACAGGGCACGGTTCTTCTGCGCAGTGCTCGCACGGGCGATCAACCGCGAGGCCTGCCGGGCAGCGCGACCCAGGCGGGTCATGTAGTCAAGAACGGACTCAGTCATGGTCAGGGAGTCTTGGCAAAGAGGAAAGCGGCAGATTATAGCTGTGACGCCGCCCGACTGACAGCGGTGAGGGGCGGATGGTCGAAATGAACTGTAAAAACTTAGGGTTCAGCGGTAATTAAGGTGGGAGTTGTTATTATTCCGTCACATTTAGCCGCATTAACCCTGATCGCCATGTCCAGTTTTGCCCCTCTGCTCCCCGCCAGCGCCCTGCCCGACAGCTTCTTCGACCGTGACGCGCAACTACTCGCGCGCGAATTACTCGGAAAAGTCATACGCCACCGCGTGGGCGATATCTGGCTTTCAGCGCGAATTATTGAAACCGAAGCCTATTACGTGGCCGAAAAAGGCAGTCACGCGTCGCTCGGCTACACAGAAAAGCGTAAGGCTTTGTTTCTGGATGGCGGGCACATCTACATGTACTACGCCCGTGGCGGTGATTCGCTGAACTTCAGCGCCCAGGGCCCAGGCAATGCCGTGCTGATCAAATCGGCGTATCCGTGGGTCGATGACATCTCCGGCCCGGCGAGCCTGGCGCAGATGCTGCTCAACAACCCCGACGCCAACGGCCACCCTCGCCCCACGCAGAAACTCTGTGCGGGCCAGACGCTGCTGTGCAAAGCCTTGGGATTGAAAGTGCCGATGTGGGATGCCAAGCGTTTTGACCAGGAACTGCTCTACGTTGAAGACGTCGGCCAGGCGCCGTCGCAGATCATCCAGACCACGCGCCTGGGCATCCCCAGCGGGCGCGATGAACATTTGATGTACCGCTTTGTCGATGCTGGCTATGCGCCTTATTGCACCCGGAACCCGCTGCGCCGGGGCCAGGTCGAAGGCCGCGATTACTTTTTGGTTTGAACAGACTGAGACTGCTGCTCGCGCGGGTCATTGATACCAGCCACACAGCAGATCCAATGTGGGAGCGGGCTTGCTCGCGAATGCGGTGTGTCAGCGGCGGATTCCTTCACTGAGACACCGCATTCGCGAGCAAGCCAGCTCCCACAATTGATCTTCACTGTCTCAGGTTTCGCAATACAGATATGGAGTTGATTGTATGGGCCAATGGCTCGATAGCATTACCGGCTGGCTGACCCTGAACCCGCAATGGCTGGCCGTCGCGGTGTTTATCGTCGCGTGCGTGGAGTGCCTGGCCATCGCCGGGCTGATCGTGCCGGGCACGGTGTTGCTGTTTGCCATTGCGGCGCTGGCCGGCAGTGGCGCGCTGTCCTTGAGTGAAACCCTGTTGCTGGGTTTCCTCGGCGGCTTGCTGGGCGATGGGGTTTCCTACTACCTGGGCCGACATTTCCATCAGAACATCCGACGCTTGCCCGGCCTGCGCCACCATCCTGAATGGATGAACGGCGCGGAAACCTACTTCCACAAATACGGCATCGCCAGCCTGTTGGTAGGACGTTTCATCGGCCCGTTGCGCCCGATGCTACCGATGGTGGCCGGGATGTGCGACATGCCCTTCCCGCGCTTTGCCGCCGTGAGCGTGTTGGCGGCAGCCGGCTGGTCGGTGGCCTATCTGCTGCCGGGCTGGGCCACCGGCGCGGCCTTTCGCCTGCCACTGCCAGCCGCTTTCTGGCCGCAGGCAGGTATCGTCGCGGCCTGCCTGGCGGTGTTGCTGGGCCTGAGCTTGAACAGCAGCCTGCGCGGCCATCGTCGCGCCACTTTGTGGATGGGTTGCGCCAGCCTGACGCTGTTGATCGCCCTGTTCATTGGCTACCCGCACCTCAATGACTTTGATCAAGGGTTGAGCGCACTGGTGCAGGAACACCGTAGCCCATGGCTGGACGAGGTGATGGTGCGGATCACCCAGCTGGGTGAGTTCAGGAAGATGTTTGTCGCCAGCGCCATCTTCACCGGTTTGTTGCTGCTGGCTCGGCAGTGGCGTCATGCGGTGTTCGTCGGCGCGACGCTGGCCGGCGCGGCGGTGATCAACACCGGCACCAAGCTGTTTTTCGCCCGTGGCCGGCCGGAAATCCTCACCGACCCGCTGACCAGTTTCAGCATGCCCAGCGGCCACGCCTCCGGCGCATTTGCGTTTTTCCTGGCGCTGGCGGTACTGGCCGGTCGCGGCCAACCCACCAGATTGCGCCTGACCTGGATGCTGCTGGGCTGTATTCCGGCGGCCTTCATTGCGCTGTCGCGGGTCTATCTCGGCGCGCATTGGCCCACGGACATCCTGGCCGGCACGTTGCTGGCGATGACGGTGTGTGCGTTCAGCCTGACCGTCACCCAGTATCAAAGCCCGCTGCCGGCCATGCCGCGCACGACCTGGTGGCTGCTGCTGCCGGTGCTGGTGGCGCTCATGAGTTTTATCGCCCTGACCGGCACCCCGCACGCCCTGCTGCGCTACGCCTACTGAGTGAAGAGCTCGCCCTGCAACTCGTCGAGCAACATCTGGATGGCGTCCAGGCGTTGCTGCGGGTCGTCGAGTTGCAGCAGGTCGATCTTGTCGGCCTCGGTGAACGGCAGCAGATAGGCCAGCTGGTTACCCAAGGCTTGCTGGCCATCGGCGTGGGTGCCCATGTCCAGCGAGGCAACCATCGGATGCTCAGCCAGCGCCTGGAGCAATGCCAGCAGGTCGGCGTCCTCTTCTTCCAGCGGTTGATCCGGCAGCTCTTCGAGCCACTGCACCTCGGCGACCAGTAGCTGGTCCTTCTGCACGCCGGTATCACGCACGCGGAACCTGCGCCCGCCTTCGACGCGAATCCCCAGCAGGCCGTTGTCCTGTTGCTTGAAGTCGCGAATCAGCGCTTCACAGCCGATCAGCGCGTAGCCGTCCGGGGCCATGCCCACTTCCCTGCCGCTTAAGATGCACACCACGCCGAAGCTTTCGCCCTTTTTCATGCAGCGGCTGATCATGTCCAGGTAGCGCGCCTCGAACAGTTGCAAGTCGAGGGTGCAGCCAGGGAACAGCACGGTATTGAGCGGGAACAGCGCCAGACTCATAGAGGTTTCCTTCAAACCCGGTTTAAACGATCACGGACACGGCCAGCGGCAGGAACACCGCCGTGGCCACGCCCATCAGACTCATGGCCAACGCCGCGAAGGCGCCGCACTCTTCGCTTTCCTGCAGCGCGACCGAGGTGCCGACCGCATGGGCGGTCATGCCCAGGGCCATGCCACGCGCTTCGGGGCTGTGCACGCCCAGGCGCGACAGGTACGCCGGGCCGATCATCGCGCCGACCACTCCGGTGATCAACACAAACACCGCCGCCAGGGCCGCCACGCCACCGATCTGCTCGGCCACCAGCATGGCAATCGGCGAGGTCACCGACTTGGGCGCCATGGTCATCAGCATCCTATGCTCAGCGCCAAACCACCAGCCCAGCAGCACACACAGGCCAGTGGCCAACACGCCCCCTACCACCAGCGTAGTAAAAATCGGCCAGAACAATTGGCGGATCCGCCGCAGGTTCAGAAACAGCGGCACCGCCAGAGCCACGGTCGCCGGGCCGAGCAGGATGCCCATGATCTCGGTGCTTTTGCGGTACTCGACGTAAGTCAGGCCACAACTGAGCAATACGCCGATCACCAGCAGCATGGACACCAGCACCGGCTGCAGGAAGATCCAGCGGGTTTTCTCGAAAGCCGCCAACACCAGTTGATAGGCACCAAGGGTGATACCGATGCCGAACAGAGGGTGATGAATGACCGCCGTCCATGCGCCTTGCCAATCGAAGGTCATTGATCCTTCTCCTTGCGCTTGACCATCTGCTGCATCAGCACGCCGACAAAGCCCATGGCGATCACCAGCGACAACACCAGTGCGCCGACGATAGCCCAGAAGTCGGCGGCGATGTCCCTGGCGTACACCATCACGCCCACGGCCGGCGGCACCAGCAGCAATGGCAAATAACGCAACAGGCTGCTGGCGGCCAGGCTCAAGGGCTCGCCGACTTCACCGCGCCAGATCAGAAAGCCCAGCATCAGCAGCAAGCCGATGATCGGCCCAGGCAGCACCGGCACCAGCAAATGGTTGATCGCGGTGCCGATCAATTGAAACAGCACCAGCCATGTCAGGCCCCTTAACAGCATCGGTTATCTCCCCCTCAAAACCCGCCCGCATTATAAGCACGCCGGCTCTATGCTTCGGCATTCGCCAAAAGCATGGTGGGTTGACCGGGTGGGTTGCCCATGATGATCTACCCTGGATTTGGCCCACCTATAAAAACGATGAACCAAGGAGAGTCGCAATGCCCTATGTACCTGTAGCGCAGCTCAAAGATTATGTCGGCAAGGAACTGGGACGTTCCGAATGGCTCACCATCGACCAGGCGCGTATCAACCTGTTCGCAGAGGCCACCGGCGATCATCAGTTCATCCACGTCGACCCGGTCAAGGCCGCGCAGACCCCGTTCGGCGGCACCATCGCCCACGGTTTCCTGTCGCTGTCGCTGATACCCAAGCTGATGGAAGACCTTCTGATCGTGCCTGAGGGCCTGAAGATGGCGGTCAACTATGGCCTGGACAGCGTGCGCTTCATCCAACCGGTCAAGGTCAACTCCAAGGTGCGCCTGAACGTGACGCTCAATGACGTCACCGAGAAAAAGCCTGGCCAATGGCTACTCAAAGCCACCGCCACCCTGGAAATCGACGGGCAGGAAAAACCGGCTTACGTCGCCGAGTCGTTGTCGCTCTACTTCGTGTAAGCCCGCGCCTGTGGTGGGGATATAAACCTCACCACAGCGTATGTAAATTTATGTATGAAACTCGCAGCTGCGGCATACTCGGCGCTCAATTATCCGGATCCCGCTATGCGCCCACTCGCTCCCCTTGCCCTTGCCCTGTTGCTCACCGCTTGCGGAGACGGCGAATCGCTGTTGCCGCCCGATGCGCGCCTGCCCGACGGCGGCCGTTACCGGGGCGATGTGGTCAATGGTTTGCTGCAAGGTCAAGGCCGGGTCGACTACCCCAACGGCAGTTGGTACGCCGGCCAGTTCGACAAAGGCCAATGGCACGGCCAGGGTGAATGGCATGGCAGTAACGGCGAGGTCTATAAAGGTCAGTTCAAGCAAGGCCTGTTCGATGGCCAGGGCAGCCTGACCACGGCGGGCAGCAGTTACGTCGGTGGTTTCAAGAATGGCCGGCGCAACGGCGAGGGCACCCTCAAAGAGGGGCAAATGACCTATCGCGGCGAATTCAAGGACGATCAATATTCCGGCCTTGGCCGCCTCGAGCTGGCCGACGGCAGCCAATACCAGGGCCAGTTCGCCCACGGCAAACCGAATGGCGAAGGCCAGCGTAACGACGACAGTGGCAACCAGTTCAGCGGTCACTTTGTCGATGGCCAACTCGAAGGCAATGGCACGTTCAACAGCGCCGACGGCGACATCTATGTCGGCCAGTTCAAACAGAACCAGCTCAACGGCAAAGGCCGCTATGAAAACGCCGACGGCGACGTGTGGATCGGCCAGTTCAAGGAAGGCGCCCTCAGCGGCAAAGGCGAGCTGATCGGCGTGGACGGCAGCCACTATGTCGGCCAGTTCAGCGACTGGCGCTTCACCGGCGAAGGCCGCTTGAACCTCACTGACGGCAGCTTCTATATCGGGGGTTTCGACAGCGACAGCTATCAAGGCAAGGGCACCCTCGTGCTCACCGATGGCACGGTAGAGGCCGGCACCTGGGTCAACGGCATGCGCGTGCGCGACGCCGACGGCAAGCTGCTGCCCGACCCGCTGGAAATCGGCATACTGGCCCAAGGCCGCTTGCTCGATGCCGCCCTCGCCGCCGTGCCCGCCTCCACCCCCGCCGTCGAGTTGTACACCCTGGTGCTGGCCGGCGACGGCAAGCAAAGCGTGTTCCTGCGCGAAGCCGATTACGTGAGCAACATGCTCGCTACCCGTTTCGGCGCGCGCGGGCAGATTCGCCTGGTCAACCACCGTGACCATATTGCCGACCGCCCTCTGGCCACGCGCGAAAGCCTGCGCCGCGCCGTGCAAACCCTTGCCGAGCGCACGGGGCCGGAGGACCTGGTGTTTATCTACATGACCAGCCATGGCACCCACGAACACGAACTGGTGCTCGACCAACCGCGCATGGAACTGGCCGACCTGCCGGCCGATGAACTCGCCGCCGTGCTCGCCCCCCTGAAAAACCGCGACAAGGTCATCGTGATTTCCGCCTGCTACTCCGGTGGGTTTATCCCGGCGCTCAAAGATGAGCGCACGCTGATCATGACCGCCTCGCGTGCCGATCGCGTGTCCTTTGGCTGCTCCGAGGAAGCGGACTTCACCTACTTTGGCGATGCCCTTTTCGCACAAGCTTTAAACCAGACAGATGACTTACAGCAGGCTTTCAAACTGGCACAAATGCACGTGGCCGAGCGCGAACAGGCGGACAACTTCGAAGCGTCCGAACCGCAGATCTGGGCGCCCAAAGGCGTGATCGCCCATTGGCAGTTATTACGTAAACAGCAGGCACGAAAGGCGCTCGAAAGCGTCTCAATGAATAGCAAGGAAGCCAAAGGCAACTAAGCTGTAACGTGTTACAAGGGGGAAACACCATGTACCTGACACCACAACATATCTTGCTCGCCGGGGCCTCGGGCCTCACCGGCGAACACCTGCTCGACCGCCTGCTCAACGAACCTACCGTGACCCGCGTACTGGCGCCTAGCCGCAAGCCGCTGGCTGAACACCCGCACCTGGAAAACCCGGTGGGTGACCCAGTGGCGTTGCTGCCGCAACTGAGCGGCCAGGTCGATATCGCCTTCTGCTGCCTGGGCACCACAATCAAACAGGCTGGCTCCGAAGCGGCCTTTCGCGCCGTCGACCTGGACATGGTGGTGGCCTTCGCCAAGCGCGCTCGGGAAATGGGCGCGCGGCACCTGATCGTGATCAGTGCAATTGGCGCCGACCCGAAATCCTCGATCTTCTACAACCGCGTCAAAGGCGAAATGGAACAGGCGTTGAAGGCTCAGGACTGGCCGCAACTGACCATCGCGCGCCCTTCGCTGCTGCTGGGAGAGCGCCTGGAACCACGCTTGGCTGAACAGCTCGCCGGGCCGTTGTCGCGGTTGATTCCAGGCAAGTACCACGGCATTGAAGTCTGCGAGCTGGCCCGGGCCATGTGGCGCCTGGCGCTGGAAGAGCAGGACGGGGTGCGGGTGGTCGAGTCGGATGAGCTACGCAAACTCGGCAAGTAACGTCGTTGAGCTCTGGCACGCAACAAACGGTGGGAGCGGACTTGCTCGCGAAGGCGGTGGACCAGTCAACTTAGGCATCGACTGACACGCCGCCTTCGCGAGCAAGCCCGCTCCCACATTGGTTTTGTGTTGCCTGCGAGGTCAGTGCTACAGACCACCGGTTGCATTGAAACCCACGCCCAATACCGTCAACGCCGACAACGGCAACAGCAGCGTGTCGAGCAACGCACTGGCCGGCAGGTCGATGTGCGGATAGCTCGGCGCTTCAGCGCCAAACCGGTCCTTGGCGCAACAGCCGCCGTTAATCGCATACAAATCCAGCCGTGTGCCGGCGTACACCACCGGCGCGCCAGGCTGCGCGGCGTCGAGCGTGCGCGCGGTGGCGCAGCCCGTCAGTTGCAGCGCCAGCATCACCAGCAGCGCCTTATTCATCGCTGCTCAAATGGTGCTCGCCCCAACGCGGCAGCATGTCCTGGGGAATATTCAGCAGGTTGAGAATCCGCGCGACCACGAAATCCACCAGGTCATCAATGGTCTGTGGCTGGTGATAGAAGCCGGGCGACGCCGGCAAGATGGTCACGCCCATGTTCGACAACTTGAGCATGTGCTCCAGATGGATACTCGAATACGGCGCCTCGCGCGGCACCAGAATCAGCTGGCGGCGCTCCTTCAAGGTCACGTCCGCCGCGCGCTCGATCAAGTTGTTGCAGGCGCCCGTCGCAATCGCCGACAAGGTGCCGGTCGAGCACGGCACCACCACCATCGCCGCCGGCGCTCCGGAGCCTGAGGCCACGGGCGACATCCAATCCTCTTTGCCGTAAACCTTGATCTGCCCTGCCGCCGCCCCCGTGTATTCGGTGAGGAAGGCTTGCATCATCTGCACTTTGGGCGGCAGCGCGACATCAGTTTCGGTGGCCAACACCAACTGCGCAGCCTTGGAGATCAAAAAATGCACCTCGCGGTCTTCGCGCACCAGGCAATCGAGCAGGCGCAGGCCATAGGGCGCGCCGGAGGCACCGGTCATCGCCAGCGTGACGCGTTCCGGGCCGCTCATTTCAGCGCCTCGGCCAGCTTGCCATGCAGGCCGCCGAAGCCACCGTTACTCATCACCACGATGTGGGTGCCCGGCGTGGCTTGATGCTTGACGTGTTCAATGATGCCCTCGATGGAATCGCAGACGGTGGAAGGCACAGTGCACAGCGCTGCAATGCCCGGCAGGTCCCAGCCAAGGTTGGGCGGCGCATACCAGACCACTTGGTCGGCGTCGTTGACGCTTTCCGGCAGGCCATCGCGGTGCGCGCCCAGCTTCATGGAATTGGAGCGCGGCTCGACAATGGCAATGATCGGCGCATCGCCAACCTGCTTGCGCAGGCCATCCAGCGTGGTGGCAATGGCCGTCGGGTGGTGGGCAAAGTCGTCGTAGATGGTAATGCCGTTGACGTCGGCGACTTTCTCCATGCGGCGTTTCACGCTTTTGAAGGCACTCAACGCGGCGATGCCCATGGCGGGCACCACGCCCACATGTCGCGCGGCCGCCAGGGTGACCAAGGCGTTGGCGACGTTGTGCTGGCCAGTCATGCCCCACTCGACGATGCCTTGGGCTTGCCCTTCAAACAGCACTTCAAATCTGGAACCGTCTTCGCTGAGCAGCTTGACCTGCCACTGCCCGCCCGCGCCGGTGGTTTGCACCGGGGTCCAGCAGCCCATGTCGATCACGCGCTGCAACGCCGGCTCGGTGGTCGGATGGATGACCAGGCCTTCGCTCGGAATGGTGCGCACCAAGTGGTGAAACTGGCGCTCGATGGCCGGCAGATCGGGGAAGATGTCGGCGTGATCGAACTCAAGGTTGTTCAGGATCGCCGTGCGCGGGCGGTAATGGACGAACTTGGAGCGTTTGTCGAAGAACGCGCTGTCGTATTCATCCGCCTCGATCACAAAGAACGGCGTGTCACCCAGGCGCGCCGATACCGCGAAGTTCTGCGGCACACCGCCAATCAAAAAGCCTGGGCTCATGCCCGCGTGTTCCAACACCCAGGCGAGCATGCTGCTGGTGGTGGTCTTGCCGTGAGTGCCGGCCACCGCGAGTACCCAGCGACCTTGCAGCACGTGGTCCGCCAGCCACTGCGGGCCGGAGACATAAGGCAAACCTTTATTGAGTACATACTCGACCGCCGGGTTGCCACGCACCATGGCGTTGCCGATCACCACCAGGTCTGGCACCGGGTCGAATTGCGACGGATCGTAGCCTTGGGTCAACTCGATACCCTGGGCCTGTAGTTGCGTGCTCATGGGCGGGTAAACATTGGCGTCGGAGCCGGTGACGTGGTGGCCCAGCTCTTTGGCCAGAACCGCCATCGAGCCCATGAAGGTGCCGCAAATACCGAGAATATGAATGTGCATGGTTGACCTCGTAAAACATCGAGGCAGGTTAGCGCAGGGAGGGGAAAATCGCACTCTTTAGCTGTCGCCGTGCAGCGCTGACGGGGGTCAATCCCGACGTGCGTTTACCGAAAAAGAAGTGCCGCCGCATACGCTGTGGTTGCCAGTACGCAACCCATCGACAGCACTTCTTTCATTGCTGGCTCCGTGGCTCGGAGCCTGGAACGTCGGCGCTCACCTAGGCGGCGCTGGCCCTATGCTTGACTTTCATTGCCCCCATCAACGCGGTAAGGGCCGCCATCCTGGACTCCAAGCCAAGCGCCCGGCTTTTGATGTCGTCTTTTGCGGCACCGGTTGAGGCGGCCTGAAAGGAAATACTCAGCTTCTGCGCTTCGTTGGCAAATGCCGGCTCAATGTAATCAAGCATCTCCTCGAGATAATCCATTCGCTCTTCATTTGTTTTCGCTACCCATTCCAAGCCTGGCTGTACATGCGGCTCGGAACGAAGATCCGCCAAGGTATTCGCCAACAGGAATACGCTCTTCTGACTATGATCCACCAAACGCCCATCCTGAACACTTTGCTCGGTGGCGGCCGTCTGCGTCGAACTGATGAGGGGTTTTACAACCTCCAGAATGGCTCCGCTGACGACCACGCCGACCGTCGACAGCGGTACTGTGACCGCGGCCGTGATGCTGGCGACTTTTGCAATGTCCTTGCGCTGAAGTGGAAGCGCGCGGTCCGCTTTCGCACTGCTGGCTTTCACCAACTCTACTGCGTTGTCTTCCAGGCCCTGTGCAGAAAACGGTTCGACTTCCTGGCCCTCTACTCGACCGGGCGTCGGCTGCGCAAACAGCTTATCTCGCAATCCAGCATCTTTCTGGGCTTGCCATTCTTTTTGATGCTTGGCGTGATAATCAGCCATTTCCGGTGTGTCAGGCGTATCAGGTGCCTCTCCCGGCGTGCGGGTACCGCTCGCATGGCCTGGCGCGCTGAAGCCATTCACGTGTGCGTCCACGAACTGCTGATCATAGGCCTGATTGCCAGCCCCGGGTTTACTGCCTGCCCCGCCTTCCAGTTTCGGCGCGTCAATCACTCGCGTAGAACCGGAAGGAACACCCGAGACATCCACCCTGTTGAAACCCGTGGAGAAAAGATCGCCGATCTTTGAGAATGCCAATGGCCGCGAGATTGAATTTGAAAACATCATAATGATTTACCTAATGGTTGATTAACATTAGAAAGTCATCCATTTCCTTCATTTAATACGTGGCAAAACAATCAATAACGTTCCGACCAGAGCCTATAAATATACAACCGATTAATTAGCATGCCACTTACCCACAGCCATAACTTCTCAAATACCAAGAGACCGTCACATAGCACAATGTAACTACTTGCCAAATTATTTGGCCGCAGGGGCTATCGCACTTACTACACCGAACTGCAGCAACTGAGGCCCAAACGGCGTATTAGTGAGAATATTGTAGGCGTACCATGCACCTTTCTTGAAAACTGCAACCACGGGGACCCACAAATTATTGCTTTGCGCGCGATGAAACCCCTTAACGATATCATCGTCCTTATAAACTTTTGTCACATCATAGCTGCGCCAGCGCCCTCTTAATCGGGACAACACCTCGTCGCCATGTTCAAGCACGTACTTGATATCTTTATACCCAGCGCTCGCGCCTCGATTAAGGTTTTTTGCAATATCGGCCGCATCGGTATAGCCCACCGAAGCGCCGACACCGGAAAAGACCGAACTCTTGATGACATTGCCGAGCGACTGACCGCCCTTGACTGCTTTTCGAGCCGTGTTAAGCGCCGGAAGCGCAAAGCCTAAAATATCGAAGCCGATATTAAAGATCGCGCCCGATACGTCACCCTTAATCGCGTCCTGAATACCGTCGTAGAAAGGGATAAGCCCAAGAAAAAAAGCCTTCAACTGTTTGTCGTAGCGCTTTCCTTTTTCTATCGCTGTCATGCCGGCCGCTTTGGACTTTAGCGCCTCATAGTCACGGGTAAAAAAGCTGGCTGCGGTGATACCAAGGGCACCGCTTTTGGCGGAAAAATACGTCCCGTGTAATGTACCGGGGCGTTCAAGGGGATCAGGCCCGTGGTGGGTCGCGCCGTATTGCGTATAGACGTTGTACGTGCCCGGAACACGGCCTTGGGTGCTCCCGCCAAAATAAGCGCCATCGTTAGCATTGGTGTGTTCACCCGGAAACCCGCTTTCCTTGACGAACCGCCCCAATGCCGGGAAGTAACTGTAGTAGCTGGCCTGGCCCGCACTCCCCGCTACTTTCATGAGCAAACCATGCCGGCCCTTGAGTGCCTCTATCTCCTGTGCTGTCGGCGTGCGGGGCTTGATATCGGCGTACAAGGAGAGCCCTGATACAGGCTCTGCACTGTTCCAGGACAATCCCGGTGCGGGCGCTGTATTGAGAAAGGGGCGAGACACCTCGATAAAACTGACCGCCGACTGTTCGATCCGCGCTTGATCCTCCCTGGGTAAAAGCGAAAGCTGATACTTAAACTGAATGGCCCAGGCACTGTCGTGCGCCACTTTATAGTTCTCAAACGTTGTAGAAAATACCTGATTGATATCGGGAACAAGTTGAGTAAGGCGTGGCGTTATTGCCGCCCAAGGCAGCACCTTGTTATTCAGCGACCGCCAGCGCTCTGGCTTGATCGGCCCGCTCATATAGACATCAAGCAGCGAAACAGGGTCATGTTTGACCCACGGTGCCTGCAATACTTTTTGGGTGGGGTCCAACTCAGGAAACACCCGCTTCAACTCGGCCGCCGCCAACTGCTCTCGCGTCGTCGCAGGCGCTGACAAGGTATCACGCGCCCATGCCAGTTCTTTTTGTTGTTTATTCAACGCCTCTTGGGAACGCTTGACGTCTGTGTACGTATAGTTGTGGTCGGGTTTATGCGCGATAACACCGTTGGCCAGGCCCCAGGTAATAATCGCAATGCCTGACGCAGCGCTCAGCTGATCCTCGCTTTCCAGGGACGTAAGTGGCGCTTCACCAAACGCCATGACCTGGCTGAACGTCATGTTCCCCGAAGCGCCAGGCACTTGTTGCTCTATACGTGAAACTTCGATGGAAAAGTTCGCCCATGTATGAGAGCCGTAAACAAGGTTAGGCGGGATGTCTTTTACCAAGAACTCCGGGGCGGCTGCCGCTAATAACAGCTGCGCAGCAAGAGGCGCCGCTTCAACTCCGACCTTACGCTCAAGGTGAGTGATGAAACTTTTGACGATGGTTGCAGGTGAGTAACCTGCGTTGTCCCTTTGATACAGGTTGTAGCCCGCCAGGTTGAAGCAGGACTTGCCCATTCCAGGATCAAGCTCTTGCACCAGAGCGACACTTACACTCTCAATGACACTGGTGGGCGTCTCAATCACCTTGATCTTTTTTTGTATCTCCTGACCCAGGGCCCGCGCCTTGGGTGATCGAATCAGCTGGTCCAATGCCGACGCAGGGTTGCTCGCCATCGTCGCCCTGGTGGCCTGAGGAAGCTCACTGATCAACCCCCGTAACAAGCTGCCCGCACCGGCACCCGCTTGAGGATTTGAACGGTGGTTTACTTGGGCCTTGTGCCATTGAACTACCGTTGCGCGGACCTTGCGCAGTGAGGTAGCGCTCAATAAACCAGCAATCGGCCTTGCCCCGCCAGCGTTCGCCCGCGGCGCCCGATGAGCAAGGTCAAAGGATAACGCCAGCGCCAAACCCTGGGCCTGCTGACTATTGACGGGCACTTTATGCCCATCCTGCCTGAGCATTTGCGCCACGCTCATCTGGCGGCGCTGCTCGCTGGCAAATCGGCTGGAACGCGGGTCGATCTGGAGCATGACCTGGTCCAGGTCGATGCTCCCGTTGGCGTCGTCTGCCTGAGACCTCAGCGCAGTCATGAGCGCATGACGGTCAGCGTCATCACCCAGCGCCGTCTGCTGCTGGGCCAACGCCTCTGCAGACCGCAGCGATGCATAAGCCGAGGGCGCGAATTCAAACAGCGCCTTATTCGCCAGCTTCTTGCGGTGCAAGGCCGCTTGCGCCGGCGTGAGGTCTATCGGCTGGTTGTAAAACCGGCCCACTGTGTACAACGGCACTTTGCCTTCCGGCCAGGGGTAACTGAACCCATGCTCGGGTTGAGGCGCGATCACCCTGGCAATCGACAACAGTGTTCGGGAAACATCGGACCACCCCGAATCGTCCCGCAGCGTAAAAGTCCGCACCTTGCCGTCGACGATACCGGCAAGCTCCCCGCGTGCCGGGTCCAGCTGCATGCCCGCCGTATCAAGCCCCTGCCCTTTTGCCCATGCGAGGAACCCAGGGGCTTTGAACGCGCTGTCCAGCTGGGCGCGCCAACGCCCAAGCGTGGACCCCGCGGGCACTTGAATATCAGGCGACATCCCCGACGTCTGGTAGGAACGCGTGGCCAATGCGCTAGCGAAGAACCTCGCCAATTGGGCATCACCCGTAGCACGGCACTCGGTGCTGTCCGGCAACGCGGTATTGCGCGCCTGTCCAATGGCAGGGTTATCGGCAGGCGCCGGGGCGGACTTCACGACCGGCGCCGCTGCATGAGTTGCAAAGATTGGCTGTGGACTAAACTTCGAAACATTAGTCATTCAACACCTCGCAGGCAAAACAGTCTGGCTGACTGTTCACGCACTGAGTGGTGCAACCGCCTACAAACATCACAACAGACTGCCGAAAAGTCTGCGTTCGGATATGTCAATTACTGTTTGTTTCTCTCTCTACATTACGCAACACATAACCGGCGTTAATGGCCTGATTAAGCTCAAGAACTTCGTTCAATCCCGTGTTTGCGCAACTTTCTGTAAAGCGTATTTCGGCTCACCCCCAAATGCTCAGCGGTGTGGGTCATGTGCCAATGGTGTTGCTGCAACGCTTCAAGCAAGGCCACGCGCTCCGCATCGTTCAAGGCAAGACCGGGAACCGGTTCAGAGGCCACGACGGGGCGGGCCCGACGAATGATTGGCGGCAAGTCGTCAAACCTGATGCGCCCATCCTCGGACAACGCCGCCAAGGTGCGTAATACGTTGCGCAACTGCCGCACGTTGCCCGGCCAGGCAAAGTCCAGCAGCGCCTGGCGCGCTATCTGGTCGAGCAACACGACCTGCCCTGGCGCCTCATCGGCGAGCAAAAAGTCCAGCAATTGGGCTTTGTCGCTGCGCTCGCGCAAAGGCGGTACGTCAATTTCAAGGCCATTGAGGCGGTAGTACAAATCTTCGCGAAAGCTGCCGCTGGCCACGCGCGCCAACAAATCACGGTGGGTTGCGCTGATGATCCGCACATTGATTGCTTGCGGCTCACCGCCGATGGGCACGACCAGACGGTCTTCCAACACCCTCAGCAGGCGGGTTTGCAATGCGAGGGGCATGTCGCCGATCTCGTCGAGAAACAAGGTACCGCCGTCGGCCTGCTGTAACTTGCCGCGCATGCCTTCCTTGAGCGCGCCGGTAAAACTGCCGCCGCGATACCCGAACAGCTCGCTTTCGATCAGGCTTTCAGGGATGGCGGCACAGTTGAGCGCAACAAACGCCTTGTCAGCCCGCTGACTGGCCTGATGCACGGCCTTGGCGAAGGCTTCCTTGCCCGAACCGGTTTCTCCGTTGATCAGCAACGGCACGTCGCGTTCGAACACCCGCAGCGCCTTGCGAAACTCATTCTGCAGCACCGGGTCGCCCAGGCAGATGCCCGCCAGGCGCGGCGCCTCGGGCTTGGCCAGCGGTGCCGGTACGCTGCGCGCCTGGCCGCGTAATGCGGCGAATAAATGCCGGCCATCACGGGTACGCAGTGGCCAACTGGCCGTGGCGTTGGCGCTGGCACAGCCGAGCAGCTGATCAAGGGAACACTCGAAAAACGCCTCCACAGGTTGCCCCAGCAAACCGCCACGCGCCTGTGCCAGCAGGTTCAGCGCGCTTTGGTTGACGGCGCAGATCCGCCCTTCGCCATCGAACGCCAGCAACCCTTCACTGAATAGCCCCACGGATTCGGCCTGCAGGTGAAAACGCAGCAACCACTGGTTTTCAAAATGACGCAGGAAGTAACAACTCTCGATCATCTTCGCTGACAGGTTCACCAGCGCCATGGTGTGGAATTGGCTCTGACGCGACACGGCTTCACGCGCCGACGACACGTCCAACACGGCCAACAGCTCACCCTGAGGGTCGAACACCGGGCTTGCCGAACAGGTCAGGCCGGTGTGGCGGCCGCGAAAATGTTCATCACGGTGAATGGTCAGGGACTGGCGCTCCACCAGGCAGGTGCCGATGCCGTTGGTGCCTTCGCACGCTTCGCTCCAGTCGGCGCCCAGCCACAGCCCGGCGCGCTCGAAAATCTTACGTTCCGAAGGTGCTGTCACACAGTTGAGAATCACCCCACGCGCATCGGTGAGCAATACCGCATGGCCGGCGCCGGAAAGCTGCTGATGCAGGCTGTTCATTTCGCTGCCGGCAATGTGCAGCACCTGCTGCAGGCGTTCGCGGCTTTCCAGCAGGCGGCCATGTTCGAGCACGGTGGGGGCGACGCTCAACGCGGGGTCGAGGTGATAATCCTCCAGGCAACGCAGCCAGGAGCGGGCGATGGACGGGTCGCTGCCGGGGCCTTGGGCAAGGTCCTGCCCACGGGTGACGGTGAGGACTTGCTGGGCATGGCGACTGAAGTGATCGTTTTGCATGTTCTTATTATTCTCTCTGCGTGAGAACAGCCAGCATCCCCCAGCCATCCAGGCATTGCAATCCCGGGCAGACCCGCCGGTCACAGGCTGTACCGTTTGTGGCACACACTGTCACCCTGCCTGTACCAGCCCTGTCACAGCAACGCTTTGCAATAAACCTCAAGCCCTTGATTTACCTGGCCTGCAAAGCAGTGGCCCGACCTTTGCTCTACGCTTTATCAAGCGCAACACCGCTGAACTCCAATAAACATAAAAGTCAGGAGATACCCACCATGCGTTATGCACATCCCGGTACTGAAGGCGCGATCGTTTCGTTCAAGGCCAAGTACGGTAACTACATCGGCGGCGAATTCGTCGCGCCGGTGGATGGCAACTACTTCACCAACACCTCGCCGGTCAACGGCAAGCCTATCGCCGACTTCCCGCGCTCCACGGCCAAAGACATCGACAAAGCCCTCGACGCCGCCCACGCCGCCGCAGATGCCTGGGGCAAGACCTCGGCTCAGGACCGCTCGCTGGTGCTGCTGAAAATCGCCGACCGCATCGAACAGAACCTCGAACTGCTGGCCATCACCGAAACCTGGGACAACGGCAAAGCCGTGCGTGAAACCCTCAACGCCGACATCCCACTGGCGGCCGACCACTTCCGCTACTTCGCCGGCTGCATCCGCGCGCAGGAAGGCACCAGCGCCGAAATCAACGAACTGACCGCCTCGTATCACTTCCACGAGCCGCTGGGCGTGGTCGGCCAGATCATCCCGTGGAACTTCCCGCTGCTGATGGCCGCGTGGAAACTCGCCCCGGCCCTGGCCGCCGGTAACTGCGTGGTGCTCAAGCCTGCCGAGCAAACGCCGCTGGGCATCAACGTGCTGATGGAGCTGATCGGCGACCTGCTGCCGCCAGGCGTGCTGAACGTGGTGCACGGTTACGGCAAAGAAGCCGGCGAAGCCCTGGCCACCAGCAAGCGCATCGCCAAGATCGCCTTTACCGGCTCCACACCGGTGGGCTCGCACATCATGCACGCGGCGGCCGAGAACATTATTCCGTCCACCGTTGAGCTGGGCGGCAAATCGCCGAACATCTTCTTCGCCGACATCATGAAAGCCGAGCCATCGTTTATCGAAAAAGCCGCTGAGGGCCTGGTGCTGGCCTTCTTCAACCAGGGCGAGGTGTGCACTTGCCCATCGCGCGCGCTGGTGGAAGAGTCGATCTACGACGACTTCATGAAAGTGGTGATGAAGAAAATCGAGCAGATCAAACGCGGCGACCCGCTGGACACCGACACTATGGTCGGCGCCCAGGCGTCCGAGCAGCAGTTCGACAAGATCCTGTCCTACCTGGAAATCGCCAAAGGCGAAGGCGCGCAGCTACTCACCGGCGGCAAGGTCGAGCAGCTCAGCGGCGACATGGCCGGCGGGTATTACATCCAGCCGACCCTGCTCAAGGGCACCAACGAAATGCGCGTGTTCCAGGAAGAAATCTTCGGCCCGGTGGTGAGCATCACCACCTTCAAGGACGAAGCCGAAGCCCTGGCGATTGCCAACGACACCGAGTTCGGCCTGGGCGCCGGTGTGTGGACCCGCGACATCAACCGCGCCTACCGCATGGGCCGCGCGATCAAGGCCGGCCGCGTGTGGACCAACTGCTACCACCTGTACCCGGCGCACGCCGCGTTCGGCGGTTACAAGAAGTCCGGCGTGGGCCGTGAGACGCACAAGATGATGTTGGATCACTACCAGCAGACCAAGAACTTGCTGGTGAGCTACGACATTAATCCGTTGGGTTTCTTCTAACTTAAACCTGTAACAGGCGACCAGTTCTCAACTTGAAATGCAATCAAGTGTGGGAGCTGGCTTGCCTGCGATGGCGGTGTATCAACTAAGCGTGTGGTGGCTGACACATTGCTTTCGCAGGCAAGCCAGCGCCCACATTAGATCTTCGCAAGTACTCGCAACTCGCATTCGGCACAAAGAGGCCGAGTTAAAAACAATAAGAATGGACGGTACTTTCCCATGCCTAGCGAACCTACTGGCTCTTCCGTCGACTTCGAAAAAGTCGGCACCGACTACTTCCAACAACGCGAACTTAAAAAAGGCGCCGCCGGCTGGGTGCTGTTGGTCGGCCTTGGCGTTGCCTATGTGATCTCCGGCGACTACGCCGGTTGGAACTTCGGCCTGGCCCAAGGTGGCTGGGGCGGCATGTTCCTCGCCACCTTGCTGATGGCCACCATGTACCTGTGCATGTGCTTCTCCCTGGCCGAACTGTCTTCCATGATCCCCACCGCTGGCGGCGGCTACGGCTTTGCCCGCAGCGCCTTTGGCCCCTGGGGCGGCTTCCTCACCGGCACTGCGATCCTGATCGAATACGCCATCGCCCCCGCCGCCATTGCGGTGTTTATCGGCGCTTATTGCGAGTCGCTTTTCGGCATTGGCGGCTGGATGATTTACCTGGCGTTCTACATCATCTTTATCGGCATCCACATCTTCGGCGTGGGCGAAGCCTTGAAGCTGATGTTTGTGATTACCGCCGTTGCGGCGATTGCCTTGGGCGTGTTCCTGGTGTCGATGGTGCCGCACTTCAACGTTGCGAACCTGCTGGACATCCCCGTGACCGAGGCCAAGGGCGCCAGCACGTTCTTGCCGTTCGGCTACGTCGGCGTATGGGCGGCGATTCCCTATGCAATCTGGTTTTTCCTCGCCGTCGAAGGCGTGCCGTTGGCTGCCGAAGAAACCAAGAACCCCAAGCGTGACCTACCTCGTGGCCTGATCGGCGCCATTGTGGTGCTGACCAGTTTTGCCCTGTTGATTCTGGTCATCGCCCCCGGCGGCGCCGGCACTTACGCGTTGATCAAGTCGGGCAACCCATTGGTTGAGGCGCTGGCACTGTCCTACGGCGGTTCGACCTGGATGGGCAGCTTCGTCAACCTGGTCGGCCTGGCCGGGCTGATCGCGAGCTTTTTTTCGATTATTTACGCGTATTCGCGGCAGATATTCGCCTTGTCCCGCGCCGGTTACTTGCCGCGCAAGCTGTCGCAGACCAACAAAAGCAAGGCGCCGGTGCTGGCGCTGGTGATCCCGGGCATCATCGGTTTTGGCCTGTCGCTGACCGGCCAGGGTGACTTGCTGATCCTGGTGGCGGTGTTTGGCGCGACCATTTCCTACGTACTGATGATGGCCGCGCACATCACCCTGCGCATCCGCCGCCCCAAAATGGACCGTCCGTACCGTACGCCGGGCGGCATTTTCACCTCTGGTGTCGCGCTGGTACTGGCCTGCGTAGCGGTAGTGGCGGGCTTTCTGGTGGATCCACGGGTGGTGATTGGCGCCGCGATCATCTATGGAGTATTAATTGCTTACTTTGCTTTCTACAGCCGGCATCACTTGGTAGCAGGTACGCCCGAAGAAGAATTCGCCGCGATCCAGGCCGCAGAGGCCGCCTTGCACTGAATGCCGTAAACCTCGACGCGGGCAACTGGCCCGCGTCGCCAAGGAGACACTGTATGGCAAGCTTTTCCCACGCGGTGGGTGCACAGACCTACCGCTTCGACAGCCTCAAGGACGTGATGGCCAAGGCCAGCCCGGCGCGTTCCGGGGACTTCCTGGCCGGCGTGGCCGCGCAGAACGACGGCGAACGCGTGGCCGCGCAGATGGCGTTGGCGAACATCCCGCTGAAACACTTCCTCGAAGAAGTGCTGATCCCCTACGAAAGCGACGAAGTCACCCGGCTGATCATCGACACCCACGATAAACAGGCGTTTAGCGTGGTTAGCCACCTGACCGTCGGCGGCCTGCGCGACTGGCTGCTCAGCGACGCGGCCGATGAACATTCCCTACGCGCCCTGGCGCCCGGGCTGACACCGGAAATGGCCGCCGCCGTGTCCAAGATCATGCGCGTGCAGGACTTGGTACTGGTCGCGCAAAAGATCCGCGTGGTTACCCAGTTTCGCGGCACCATGGGCCTGCGCGGGCGCCTGTCGACGCGCCTGCAGCCCAACCACCCGACGGATGAACCGGCGGGCATCGCCGCGAGCATTCTCGACGGCCTGCTCTACGGCAACGGTGACGCCATGATCGGCATCAACCCGGCCACCGACAGCATCGCCTCGATCTGCGCCATGCTCGAGATGCTCGATGCGATCATCCAGCGCTACGAAATCCCCACCCAGGCCTGCGTGCTGACCCACGTGACCACGTCCATCGAGGCCATCAACCGAGGTGTACCGCTGGACTTGGTGTTTCAGTCGATTGCCGGCACCGAAGCGGCCAACGCCAGTTTCGGCATCAGCCTGAGCGTGCTGCAGGAAGGTTACGAGGCGGGTTTGAGCCTGAACCGCGGCACCTTGGGCCAGAACCTGATGTATTTCGAAACCGGCCAGGGCAGCGCCTTGTCGGCCAACGCGCACTTTGGCGTCGACCAGCAAACCTGTGAAACCCGCGCCTACGCCGTTGCGCGGCATTTCAAGCCGTTTTTGGTCAACACCGTTGTAGGTTTTATCGGCCCCGAGTACCTGTACAACGGCAAGCAGATCATTCGCGCCGGCCTCGAAGACCACTTCTGCGGCAAGCTGCTCGGCGTGCCGATGGGGTGCGACATCTGCTACACCAACCACGCCGAAGCCGACCAGGATGACATGGACACCCTGCTGACCTTGCTGGGCGTGGCCGGGATCAACTTCATCATGGGCATCCCCGGCTCCGATGACATCATGCTCAACTACCAGACCACCTCGTTCCACGACGCGTTATACGCCCGGCAAACATTGGGTTTAAAACCGGCGCCGGAGTTTGAACAGTGGCTGGCCAAGATGGGCATCTTCACGCAAGCCGATGGCAAGGTGCACTTCGGCAACAGCCTGCCACCGGCGTTTCGCCACGCCTTGAAGCAATTGGGATGAAGGAGCCGCCTGTGCAAGTAGAACTGCCTGACAACCCGTGGCTGGAACTGCGCCGCCTGACCCCAGCGCGCATCGCCCTGGGCCGCACCGGCACCAGCATTCCCACCAGCGCGCAGCTGGATTTTCAATTCGCCCACGCCCAGGCGCGCGATGCGGTGCACCTGCCTTTTGACCATCAAGGCCTGAGCAGCCAATTGGCCGAGCGCGGCCGTGACAGCCTGTTGCTGCACAGCGCCGCTGTTGACCGGCATATGTATTTGCAACGCCCGGACCTGGGGCGACGCCTCAGTGATGAGTCGGCGCAGAGCTTGCGCGACTACGCCGCCGCCAACCCTGGCGGTGTGGACCTTGCCGTGGTGGTGGCCGATGGGCTGTCGGCGCTGGCCGTGCATAAACACACGCTGCCGTTTCTGACACGCATGGAAGAACAGACTCACGCCGAAGGGTGGTCCTTGTCGCCAGTCATCCTGGTGGAACAGGGCCGCGTGGCGGTGGCCGATGAAATCGGCCAGTTGCTGGGCGCCAAGATGGTAGTGATTCTGATCGGCGAGCGGCCGGGGCTCAGCTCGCCGGACAGCCTGGGGCTGTATTTCACCTACAACCCCAAGGTCGGGCTTACCGATGCTTACCGCAACTGCATTTCCAACGTGCGACTGGAAGGCCTGAGCTACGGCATGGCCGCGCATCGCCTGCTTTACTTGATGAAAGAGGCGTGTCGCCGGCAGCTGTCGGGGGTCAATCTCAAGGACGAGGCACAGGTGCAGACCATTGAATCGGATGATCCTGACCTGATGAAAGGCAATTTCCTGCTCAGCCCGCCGGAATGAACGATAGCCGCACGATTGCGCTTTTTCGCGCCATTAGGCAGCATCCGGTCACGGCCGCTTGTGTGGTCATCCCCCCTTTGGAAGTTGAGGCCTGGCATGCGGATTACTCAAGCGACCCTGGAACACTTGGACCTGTTGACCCCGTTGTTCGTCAAATACCGCGAGTTCTATGGCGCGCTGCCGTTTCCGGACTCATCGCGGGCGTTTCTGGAAAAACGCCTGCGCCGCAAGGAGTCGGTGATCTACCTGGCCCTGGCCGACGATGATGACAAGCGGTTGCTGGGCTTTTGTCAGCTGTACCCGAGCTTTTCGTCGCTGTCGCTTAAGCGCGTGTGGATCCTCAACGACATCTACGTGGCCGAAGATGCTCGCCGGCAATTGGTGGCGGACAACCTGATGCGCACGGCCAAGAAAATGGCCAAGGAAACCCAGGCGGTGCGGCTGCGGGTGTCGACCAGCAGTGATAACGAGGTGGCGCAGAAGACTTATGAGTCGATCGGCTTTCGCGAAGATACGGAGTTCAAGAACTACGTGTTGCCGATCAGCGAAAACTGATAACGCCGAATGGCTTCGGCTTCCCCTTGTGGTGAACGGCCTTACAGTGGCGAGCGGGCTGAGTGTGGCGAGCGGGCTTGCCCCGCGTTGGGCTGTGCAGCAGCCCCAAAACCAGCCGCCGAGTTATAACTGAAGGAATGCAGAACTTCTCGGGGGGCTGCTTCGCAGCCCAACGCGGGGCAAGCCCGCTCGCCACAGCAAGCCCGCTGGCCACAGAAGGCCCGCTCCCCTATTTGGATCAATGTAGATCGGACATACCCACGACACGCCCCGCTACAAAACCCACACGCTTTTCACCTCTCAATACGTATAATGCGGACCTTTCAGGGTTGTAAGAAATACGGCATACACTTGTAGCCTTACTTACCCGTAGACCCCGCACTGGCCTGCTGAGCCGGGCCATTCACACAGGTGCCATCCATGGATTTCAACCCGCTCGACCTTATCCTGCATCTCGACGTGTACCTCGACATGCTGGTGAGAAACTACGGAGTGTGGATCTACGCCATTCTGTTCCTGGTTATCTTTTGCGAAACCGGCTTGGTGGTCATGCCATTCCTGCCCGGTGATTCCTTGCTGTTCATCGCTGGCGCTATCGCGGCAGGCGGCGGCATGGACCCGATCCTGTTGGGCGGCTTGCTGATGCTGGCGGCCATCCTGGGTGACAGCACCAACTACGTGATCGGGCGAACAGTGGGCGAACGCTTGTTCAGCAACCCGAACTCGAAAATCTTCCGCCGCGACTACCTGCAAAAAACCCACGAGTTCTACGACAAGCACGGCGGCAAAACCGTGACCCTGGCGCGTTTCCTGCCGATCCTGCGCACCTTCGCACCCTTCGTCGCCGGCATCGCCAAAATGCCTTACCCGCGCTTCTTTGGGTTCAGCGTGTTCGGCACCGTGCTGTGGGTCGGCGGCCTGGTGACCCTGGGTTACTTCTTCGGCAATGTGCCGTTCATCAAGAAGAACCTGTCGCTGCTGGTGGTGTTTATCATCCTGCTGTCGCTGATCCCGATGATCATCGGTGTGTTCCGCAGCCGCTTTGGCCGCTCGTCCTCCGAAGCCAAACCGCAGTAACCTGCGATGTGGTCCCTCAGCGCCTGGCGTCGCCGGCGCCTGCTGGCCAAGCACCCGATTGCCGATGACACTTGGCAACGGGTGCGCCACCACCTGAGCTTCCTCGATGGCATCAGCGCCGAGCAAGACCAGTGGCTGCGCGAAGCCTGCGTAGTCTTCCTCGCCGAAAAACACCTCACCGCCCTGCCCGGCGTCGAGCTGCACCAGGAACAGCGCCTGCTGCTCGCCGCCCAGGCGCAGTTGCCGCTGATGAACCTCGGCGACCTCGACTGGTATCAGGGTTTCCACGAAATCGTGCTGTACCCCGACGACTTCATCAGCCCTCAGCGCCATCGCGATGTCAGCGGCGTCGAACACGAGTGGGACGGCGAACACAGCGGCGAAGCCTGGCAGCAAGGCCCGGTGATTCTCGCCTGGCCCGGCGTGTTGGCCAGCGGCCAGTGGGAAGGCTACAACCTGGTGATCCACGAGCTGGCGCACAAACTCGACATGCTCAACGGCGACGCCAACGGCCAGCCGCCGCTGCACCACGACATGCGCGTGCAGGACTGGGCCAGCGTGATGCAAAGCGCCTTTGATGACCTCAATCGCCAGTTGGACACCAACCCGGACGCCGACACCGAGATCGACCCCTACGCCGCCGAAAACCCGGCGGAGTTCTTTGCCGTCACCAGCGAATATTTTTTCAGCGCCCCGGATTTACTGGTCAGCACTTATCCACAGGTGTACGTGCAACTGAGCCGCTTCTATCGCCAGGATCCCCTGGCCCGCCTGCACCAACTGCAAGCCAGCGACGCGCGCTATCAGACGGAACGCCACGCGCCGTACGACGTCTGACGCATGGCATCGGCGTCAGAATATGCCTATAATCGCCGCCACTTTTAGGCCAATCCGGCCATGTTCAATGGCCAACTACGGGGGCATCGCCCAATGAGCTACAGCAAGATTCCGGCTGGCAAAGACCTGCCGAACGACATCTACGTCGCCATCGAAATTCCGGCCAACCACGCGCCGATCAAATACGAAATCGACAAAGACAGCGACTGCCTGTTCGTTGACCGTTTCATGGCCACCCCAATGTTCTACCCGGCCAACTACGGTTTCATCCCCAACACCCTGGCTGACGACGGTGACCCTCTCGACGTGCTGGTTGTAACCCCTTACCCGGTTACCCCAGGCTCGGTTATCCGCGCGCGCCCAGTCGGCATCCTGAACATGACCGACGACGGCGGCGGCGATGCCAAAGTTATCGCAGTGCCCCACGACAAGCTGTCCCAGCTGTACGTGGACGTGAAGGAATACACTGACCTGCCGCCACTGCTGCTGGAACAGATCAAGCACTTCTTCGAGAACTACAAAGACCTCGAAAAAGGCAAATGGGTGAAGATCGACGGTTGGGGCAACGCAGACGCTGCCCGCGCCGAGATCATGAAGTCGGTAGCCGCCTACAAAGGCTGATACCCGCTCCTCATTGCCCCGGCAATCAAAAAAGCCCCGACTATTCGGGGCTTTTTTTGTGGGAAAAATTAAACTCCAAGTGCAATGTTTAATGCGCAATGTTTAACAGCGTTAAGACACTGACATATCGACCTACAACTAAGTAAATCCCTACACGCGCAATTCAACGCATAGTTTATTTGATGTCTTTTTCCGGCCAGTAAACTCTGCGTTTATGAATACATCAGGTGATCGACTAAAAGCGTTATTACGGGAAGTTCATCTTTCCGCCTCCGACTTCGCCAAGAACCGCGGCGTCACGCCTCAACACGTGAACAACTGGTTCAAACGCGGCGTGCCCATGGGCCGACTCAACGAGATCGCAGAACTGCTCTGCGTCTCCAGCCGTTGGCTACGCACCGGCGAAGGCCTCAAACACCCACCGGCCAACTTCCTGCTGGAAGGCCCCGGCACCACCAAAGGACTGCCCACCCGCGAAGAAAGCGGCAAATACCTCACAGGCCCCGCCTGCCTCCCGGAAAAAATCGACGTGGAGATCGCCCTCCACCCCACCTTCACCTCCACCGAGCGCATCCGCGTCTCCCTTCACACTCTGGAAACCCTCAACGTAAACCCCGACCGCGCCATAGGCGCCTACATGGTCGACAACAGCATGATCGACATCATCCAGCAAGGCGCCACCCTCGCCATCGACCGCGGCCGCAGCCAAATCACCGACGGCGAAATCTACGCCGTCGAACACGACGGCATGCTGCGCATCAAATACCTCTACAACCGCCCCGGCGGCGGCCTGCGCATGCGCAGCCACAACGCAAGCGAACACCCGGATGAATACCTCACCCACGAGCAACGCTTCGAACAGAACTTTCAGATCGTGGGCTGGGTGTTCTGGTGGTCCACCCTCAACAACCGCCGACCGGTGCCGCTGGACGAACACCTGCTGGGCTGGGAAGGCTCTAAATCGGACCCGGAGGTAGGCATTTGAGGTGAATGTGGGTATCATCCGCCGCACATTTGGCAGGGGGTGGCTTTGCGCTATCCATCCTGCCTGGCGATGCGGAGGAGTTCCCGCTGATGCCCTTACTATTCAGCCAGACGTGATGTGGGCTGAGCGATTTGAAGGCTGGTGAGGTTTGTCAAAAACAAGCTGAGGCAGTCCCCGAGAAGCCGGCCACAAGCCGGCTTTTTAATGCCTGTAAGAACCACAGACCAATAGTCCAACCGTTGTTGGACTATTGGATAAGCAAAAGCAGGCCGCTAATCGCCTCGCCCTCCCCTCAGTCGCGTTATTTAGGCTGCATACACTCCACAGCCCGATCCGCCACCATCTTCGCCATCTCCACTAAATGCATCACCGCCCGATGCGGCGCCTCCAGCGGTTTACCCAGCGCCTGCGACGTAGCCACCGCACATTGCAGCAACTCCGCCACACGCACCCAGGCATCTTCAAAGCTCAGCTCTTCGTTAACAGTAAATGGGTTAGTCGCAGCCGATGACGGCAAATCTGAAACAACGTTATCCATAGAAAACCTCTAGCGGTAAGTGATACCACCGTCCTTTCGCGACTAAACGAGCAGAGGTGGCGGCTGTACGCAGGTTAGTCGACCGGCCGCTAGGCACCGGCGCACCCGAAGGTGCCCTGCGCACAGCCACCATAAAGTGCAGATGAGGAAACACCTGGCTTTGGGATGGCGCGTGCGCCTAGCGAAGTCCGGGCGACTAAACCCGACCACTGAATATGCAGTGACGGTCCGCAGCCTAGTCGCGGGATTTTGCTGGCGCAAGCCGCTGGGATTCTCTAGGAAACGTCCTGCAAATGAAAGGGACCGGTACTGCTGGCCCTCCAACCACTGTCACCTCTGAGTTGACAGTATTACCCCTCCCGCCCGATTTATCCCTCACCCCCCACCCATTAATCTGTGCCCATGTTGAACGCAACGCCCAACCAACCCAACCAAAAAAGGATTTCAACCATGAGCACTCCAACCCTCAGCCGCTTGAACAAAGACGACGCCGTAGTCCTGCTGGTCGACCACCAAACCGGTCTGATCTCGCTGGTGCAGGACTTCTCCCCCAACGAGTTCAAGAACAACGTGCTGGCCCTGGCGGACTTGGCCAAGTTCTTCAACCTGCCCACCATCCTCACCACCAGTTTCGAGCAAGGCCCTAACGGCCCGCTGGTGCCGGAGTTGAAGGAGATGTTCCCGGAGGCGCCGTATATCGCTCGCCCGGGTCAGATTAATGCGTGGGATAACGCGGACTTCGTTAAGGCGGTCAAGGCGACCGGGCGCAAGCAGATCATCATTGCGGGTGTGGTGACGGATGTGTGTGTGGCGTTCCCGACGTTGTCGGCGCTGGCAGAAGGGTTTGAGGTGTTTGTGGTGACGGATGCGTCGGGCACCTTCAATACCACGGTGCAGCAGGCGGCGTGGAGCCGCATGACGCAGGCCGGTGCGCAGTTGATGAATTGGTTTTCGGTGGCGTGTGAGTTGCAGGGTGACTGGCGCAATGACATGGAAGGGTTGGGGAATTTGTTGTCTCAGCGGATTCCTAACTATCGGAATTTGATGAATGGGTATGCGGCGGTGACGGCGCGTCAGGGCTGAGGTTGACAGGGTTTCCCAAAAAACCTGTGGGAGCGGGCTTGCCCGCGATGGCGGTGAATCAGTCATTTACTCAGTGGCTGATACACCGTCTTCGCGGGCAAGCCCGCTCCCACATTTGTTCTTTGCTCCTTTGAGTATTGGGGCAAGCCCGCGCGATCAGTCGAGGATCAGGTGCGGGAGAAACCGGCTGGAGTCTTTGGTGATCAAACTGTTGTCTTCGCGCACGCCGATGCCGGCGGCTTGATCGCCGATCACCCAGGAGCCGATCAGCGTGTAGCTGTCACCAAAGCGCGGCAGCGGCGCAAACTCCTGGAGGATAAACGGCGCATCCGTGTAGGGGCCGTCTTCTTTTACGATCAGGCCGTCGGCGGTGTGCAGTTCAATGTTGGCGCCTTCGCGGGAGAAGAACGGCTTGCGCACCCAGCCCTTTGGCACGGCTTTGCCGGGGTCGGTATCCAGGTGGGATGCGAGCAGGTTAGGGTGGCCTTTGTTGAATTCCCACAGCAGCGGCAGGATGCCTTTGTTGGAGAGGATGGATTTCCAGGCGGGCTCGAAGAACTGGGTATCGCACTGGGCAATCGCGGCGCCGAAGGGCTCGTGGAAGATGAACTCCCAGGCGTGCAGTTTGAACAGGTGCGGGATCCAGCGATCTTCCAGGTCGACGAAACGGCCTTCGCTGGTCAGGCCGATGTCTTCGATGTCGATGTGGCGGGATTCGATGCCGACCTTTTCCGCGACCAGGCGCAGGTAGTCGGTGGTGCCTTTGTCTTCGACCGAGTCTTTCATCGAGGCAAAGTAGAACGGCTGGTTGACCTGCAATTGGGCGAAGGCCTGATGCAGTTTGGTGTCGATGCTGTTGAACTGGTCAGCGTGCTTGGGCAGCAGGCCGCGTTCGATGCATTGTTCCAGCCAGCCCCATTGAAACGCCGCGGCTTCATAGAGGCTGGTCGGTGTGTCGTAGTTGAGTTCGAGCAGCTTGGCGGGCCCGCTGCCGTTGTAGGAGAAGTCCATGCGCCCGTACAGGTGCGGGTGGCCTTCGAGCCATGAGGTTCGGATCATGTCGAAGAACGGCGCGGGAATGCTCAGGCGTTCCAGCAGCTCTTCGCTCTGAACCACGCGGGCCACGAGGTCCATGCACATGTCATGGATCTCGGTGGTCGGGTCTTCAAGGTCGCGCTCGATTTGCTCGAGCGTGAATTGGTAGTACGCGTGCTCGTCCCAGTAGGGTTCGTCGTCGATGGTGTGGAACAGGAAGCCGAGGCTGTCGGCGGTTTGTTTCCAGTCATGACGCTCTGCGCAGTGGATCTTTTTCATGGCCCGGTTTCCTTAACTGCTCGACCCGCCGCCGCCCCAGCCGCTGCGGGCGCTGGCTTTGCTGCCAAAGCCACCACGGGAGGTAGAGGACGCCACGGACACCGGCTTGCTGGAGGAGCGCAGCGTGTTGGTGTAATTGCTGCTGCCGTACCTGGCCTGGTTGGACCGGCCGAACGTCGCCCCATTCGAGACCCGCTGGTTGAGCGTCGAAGAACCGTAATCGCCGCGATCATCGCGGTAGCGGTACACCGGTTCGGAGCGGTAGCTGTTGCGATTGTTGCTGAGCATGTTGCCGATCAATAGGCCCGTCAGCAGACTGCTGGTGGAGAAGCCTGAGCCGCCACTGTTCGCTTGGGCGCCGCCGACTTGCGCGTTGGCCGCATCGACCTGGGATTGCGTCACCTGGCCGGCGGCGGTCAGTTCGAAACCGCCCAGTTTGGGGATGAACTTACCGTTGGAGTCCTGCTGACACCAGTTGGCGACAAAGTCGGCATCGCAATCGGCCTGGCTGTCGTACACCGGGGCAATGCGCCGATGCTCGGCCATGGCCGTCATGTAGGCGTCCGAGCACACGTCCACTGGAAGCTTTTCATCGGCGCATTGCTGAACCGACTGGAAGTTGTACTTCTTTTGCAAATCGTAGGTTTTTTCGGTCGGCCCGCAGCCGGATATCGCCATCGCGACCGACGCTGCCAGCGACAACTGGACGTACTTGCTTCGTTTCATCGGGAGCTCCGTGCGCGATCAGTTCTGGGTAGGCGTCATGCACGCGGCATTCAACATGCCGACGCTGATGGACACGGCGGCCACGTAGATACCGGCGGCGAGTTCGCCATTCTTGATGCGCTCGGACGTGCCTTTGAGCACCAGGCTGGTCAGCAGAAACGCCAACAGTTGGACGACGGCGGCGATCACCGCCCAGACGACGAAGTCGAGGAGGCTGATCGAGTAGGCAATCACGTTGCTGGCCGGAATGGCGAAACCGATGATAGCGCCTCCCAGAGCGACCGCAGCCGACACGTTGCCCGCACGGATCAGTTCGAACTCCTTGTGCGGCGTGATGCGGGTGTAGATGAACTGGAACAGTGCGAACAGCACAGCCGCACCGAGGATGTAGGTGACAAAGCCAAACACAGCGGCTTTGTTCAGGGAGATAGAGAGAGCTTCCAGCATGGGGGTTTTCCTTTTTTAAAGCGTAGTCAGGTCGGTTGTGTACAGCGAAATGCCCAGCGACGTACTCAGGCTGACGGTGCCCTCTGCGTCTTCTTCGACGGAAAACAGCAGAAACTCGCGACGATCAGTCAGGCCGGTGTCGCGGGCGTACAGCATCGAACGGAGCTCGACGCTGTAGGCGTCCTCGGGGTTTACAACCTGCTCGGTCATTGCCACCAACTCTGTCTGGCCAGCCTCGCTGCCCCACACACGGGTGTACTCCACGCCGTTATGGGTGTAGGTCGGCAGCCCGATCAGGCTTTGTGGCCCGGCCAGCCGACGCAGTTCCGCTTCACTGCTGATGGTGACGACACTGAGGTAATTGAACAGGATCACCGACTCGACCTGCCCGGCGATCTCGCCGGTGGTGTGCACCTGCAGCCAGTAATCTTCGTCGTTCATGTAATAGCGCGACAGCCAGGTCGACTGGCCGAGATCAACGGTGCCGTTGGCCCAGATTTCCTGGGAGCCGGGGATCACTACCGTGGTTTTTTCATCGAGCAACAATTTCAGGCTCGCGTCGAACATCACGCCTTTGCCGGGTGCCAGGCCCAGTGGGCCGGTGACCGGCTGGGTGTTGCCGGCTGTCCATTGCGACGCTGTATTCGCTTTCGGGGCCTCAAGCCCCATCAATTGTTTAAACCATCCCATTGGAGATTTCCTTGAGGCGAGCGGAGGCGATGCAGAAGCGGGGAAAGAGGGAGGCGGCGCGCAGGCGCAACAAAAGAAACATCGACATTTGGCCCCTGACTCCCTGGGTATTTGATTGCGGATGACAAGATCGCCTGGGCGTGTGGAGGCTCAAGTGCGTTCACCCGGCATTAAACCTGCTGCGCGGCGAGGATAGAAGTACCTTGGCTGCAATAAACCCGGCGAACGCGCCAAAGAAGTGCCCCTCGAACGAGATCCCCTGACGAGGCAGGAAACCCACGACCAGGCCACCATACAAGACCGCCACAACGCCGGCCGTTATCAGGTTGCTCCAGCTTCGGTGGAACCAGGCGCGAGACAAAAGGTAGGCCCATAGCCCGAATACCCAGCCGCTGGCACCGATATGTACGCCGCTGAAACCGAACAGCCAGACCAGCGAACCGCCCAGCAAAATAATGATCGCACTGACGGCAATGAAACGATGGCTTCCTTCGACAATGACCAAGGTGCCCAGGACCAAAAAGGCGATCAGGTTTGCGCTCAGATAAGCAAACGACGCGTGCAAAAACGGTGAGGTGAGGATGCCGAGCAGCCCCTGCACCGTTCTCGGGATCAGGCCGAATGCCATGAGGCTGTAACCGGTCGCCACATTGACCAGTTGCAGCGCGACCATCAACAGCGCCACGCCTGCGATTGTCTTGAAACCCTTCAGGGCATCCATCCTGACCTCGATGTAAAAAAGAAGGGCAGCGCCTGCCCTTCTTGCTTCGGCGCGGCTTACTCGGCCGACTTTTGCTTCAGGCGTTCCAGAATCGCATTGGCGCTGCCTGTGTCCGGCGTGATGCCGGCGTCGCGCAGCTTGCGCTCCAGGTCGGTGCCCGTGGATGCCTCAGCCAGTTCATTCTGGGCTTGCAGTTCAGCGGCACGTTGCTGCTGTTTGGCCTGCAAGCGATTCAGGGTACCGACGGCGGTTTCCAGCTTGCCGTTGGCGCCACCACTGGCGATGGACGCACTGACCTGGGCCTTCTGTACGCTTTCGCGCGCCTTGGCCATGTCCACTTGCTGGCGCAGGCTTTTGATCCGGCTTTCGGCTTTGGTGATGTCTTTGCGCATGCCGTCGGCGTAGCCGCCGAACTCGGTGGCCTGCTTTTGCTCGACGTCACGTTCGTTGGTCAGGGTCGAAATGGCTTCGGCCACTTCCATGGCCAGGTCTTCACGATTGGCCTGGATAGCGGCCATGGCCTTGGACTCCAGGTCCTTGATCTTGGCGTCGTACTCGCCAACGCGATCAGTCGCCAGTTTGTGCTTGGCCATGATGCTCACCAGCTCACGCTTGGCGTTGGCCAGCGCCGTGTCGGCGTCGCGAATTTCCTGGTCGAGGATGCGCAGGGCTTGTTGGTCGACGATCGATTCGCCGACTTCGCTGGCACCGCCACGCAGCGCGGTGAACAATTTGCTCCAGATGGACTGAGTCATTGGATACTCCCGAATACTTAATTGAAGAAACGTTCGAAGGCTTCGCTGGCGCGCTGCACGTTGTCGACCAGGGTTTTCACCTCGGTCACGATGTTGGTCAGGCTGGAGTCGGAGCTCAACGCACCGAACATGTTGTAAACAACTTGGCCGTTAGGCATGGACTCAATGCCGATCGAGGAAAGCGGGAACATTTCGCGGCTGCGCAGCACCGCGTCATTGAATGCCGTTACGTCATTGATGGACTCGACGTCGACCAGCACGGTGTCCACGATGATCTGTTCGCCGACCACCGCGATGTAAATCGGCAAGCCCCCGAAGTCGTTCATTTCCAGCTTGATGCTGGACTCGGCGCCCTGAACGAGAGAGAGCGTAATGTCGTTGGAAACCACTTCATCCAAGGCCTGAAGCGCTGTGAAGAGGCGATCGATATTCCAGTTAGTACCTGCGCTCATGAAATTCTCCGACATGAATGAGCCAGCCAGAATCGGTTGGCGAAGCTGTTTCTCCATTTGCTTGAGCAGGCTTCGGTTTTCGGGAAGCACCCAAGTCTCGTGTTTCACATAACCGGCGGCCGTCAGGCCCGCGCGCATCTGCTTCATGTAAAAGCTCGATGGTTTTTTCGCGGGCGACTTCAAGCGCTCTCCCTTGCGGCTTGCTGAATCAGGATCGGGCCCTGCTGGCGGGCTCGATGGAGAGCTGCTTTTCATGGTGCTGACCTCGTTGTGAAAAACTCACGCGTGAGAAAATCTACAGGCAATGTTGGCGATGCTCAATAGCTCACGCGTGAGATTTTTCCTGGTTCGTCGCGCCGGTCAAAAAGCACCCTCCGCTTAAGAATGTCTCTGCCGGCATTGAAATCTGATGAACGGTTCTTGGGCGGGAGCGGCGCACCACCACCCAGCTTGCCGCGCTCTACGATAAGCCCGCGTTGAACGTCAGGCTCTTTTGCCAATACCCGCCCTACTCCATAAATGTTCCGAAATAACCTCGCCGTTGTGAATTGTTGTGAAGGCTTTGCGAATGGGCTAATAGTCCGTGCTAAGTTCCGTCACGTCATCTTTCACAGCAGCAACGCCCAGCGGCCAACCAACTAAGGCCGCCCTCTCGTTATTCAATAAACCGCCTCGGGTAAGTTACCTGGGAAGTTGTGCGGCCCTGCGCGTTTTAAAAGTGGCAGGCGTAATAATTAGATCAGGAGAAGTACCATGGTAGCGAAGGTAGAAACGACCCCAAAGGACGCAGCGGTCACTCAAAAAAGCTCCGTCGCTGCCTGGGAAAAATCCGTCGAAAAAGCATCAGCACCCAAGGACGAGCTGGGTAAAGGCCAGAAACGCCCCGAAGGTGATACCCGCTCGGCCCAGCAAATTATTGATGACACGCCGCTGCTCGCCCAGCTCGGTAATCAAAGCGGGGTGAAGGACAACCTTAAAAAGCAGGTCGGCGATTTTGAGAAAGACGCGGACGCCGCCTATCGCGCCTCCAAAGTGCTGGAGCATGTCGAATACATCGACGAAGACGGCAAGCTGACCGATGGCAAGGATGTGGGCAACAACAGCATCGACGGCTTCACCAAAGATGGCGAGGCGCGGCATGGCACTGAGGCGGGCCGGCTGCAGGATTTCGGCAAGTATGGCTATTCCAGCCTGCGCGGCGAGGTGGTGAAGTCGGATTTGGGCGACCAGCAGAAGCGCCCCGACGGTGACACGCGCTCGGCCAAGGAGATTATCGACGCCACACCGCTGCTGAAAAACCTCGGCAATCAGAGTGACGTGAAGGACAACCTCAAGAAGCAAGTGGGCGATTTCGAGAACGACGCCGACGCCGCGTACCGCGCCACCCAGGTGCTGGAACATGTGGTGAGCATCGATGAAAACGGCCATTTGCTCACTGGCGTCGACGCCAGGAATAAAGACAACGACAGCATCGACGGTTTCACCAAAGACAAGGAAGCCCGCCATGGCACCGAGGCCGGGCGCTTGCAGGATTTCGGCAAGTACGGCTATTCGAGCCTCAAAGGCGACCTGATGCACGTCAAAGACGCGACGCACACCGACAAGGCCGCGCCGCCCGATGAGCCCGAAGACGTGCAGGCCCTGCGCGACAAATACAACATCCCGACCTTCGGTGCCGAAGGCCTGATGGACATGGAGCTGCCCAACGACAAGACCGTGGGCGGCCAGACGGCCGAGAATTTCGTGCAGGGCATTCGCGATGACATCAAGAGCGGCAAGCTGGCCGAAGACTCGGATGAAGCCAAGATCGTCAAGCTGATGGACGCCCAGGCCGCGCTGGACAACGGCTACGACCTGTACGGCTACGCGGAGAGCATCAACCTGGGCAGTGGCACATACCGTGAGACGGACAAGACGCCGACGCAGTTGAACGGCAAAGACGTCAAAGAGATGGTCGACGAGGACAAACTCGCCAAAGAAATTTCCACGTTGATGGGCAAGGAAGGGATTAAGGACCGCTACGACGCAGAACTACAGAAAAGTGTCGGTAGTTTGTCGCAAGATCGGTTGAATGAAGTGCGCGAACAAGTATTCCCGGCCCTCTTCAAAGACGGCACCCGTGATGCCAACTTGAACTTCGAAGAATATGTCATCGCGATGAATGACTCGGGTGATCCGAAGAAATCGGAGATGGCCGAGTTGGACGTAGACCGCTATTTCGAGTCGCTGCGCATTCTCGAACCGGACAGCTACACCGCACGCAAACAGACGTTCGACCAGAACATGATGACGCACCAGCTCAACACCTACATGGAAAACCCCGACAAGGTCTCGCCGGAAAATACCGAAAGTGGGCTGAAGGCCTCGTTCACGATGATCAAGGGCGGTATCAACGCCGCTCTGGGTGGCCTGGACAAGGGCGACAAAGCCTACGACATGTACAAAAAGATGAAGGATGAGATCGACATCCTCGACGGCCATATCAAAGGGCTGACACCGGCAGAGAACAAACAGATCGCAGCGGCCATTCGTCTCGCGGCTGCCAGCGGCGACCCGAAAGCCATCGACAAGGTGGTCGACACCCAATTGAAGGGCCTGGGCGCCAATCGCGAAGCGGCCGCTGGCTCCCTGAAGACAGTGCTGCACACCGCCAGCTCCACCGGCGGGCTCAGTGCCATGGCGGGCACCATGAACCTGGTCAGCGGCGCGCTGCAGCTCGCCAATGGCGGCGGCAACATGACCGACGACCAGAAGATCGCCGCCGCGAAAGACCTGGTCGCCGGCTTGAGCTTCACTAACGACTTCCTCAAGTTCGGTTCGAACATTGTGGAAACCCTGGGTGGCACCAAACCCTATGAACCTGACGTGGACAAAGACGGTAAGGGTCCGGCAAAAATCAAAGCCACTGAATGGCTCGGCCTGATCGATGAGAACCTTCCGGACATCTGGGGCAAGAAAACCACAGAAAAATCTGACGCGCTGGCCGCATCCATCAGCACCCGCGTCAAGGAAGCTTCCGACACCCTCAAGAAACTCGACGTGGGCAACCTGTCGGCCGATGAGGTGAAGGAGTACGACAGCGCCGCCAAAACCCTGGGCGAACACATGGGCGTCAAGGACCTCCCCGGCAAAGGTACGCCGGCTTCAAAATCCGAAATTGCGATCGCCTCCGGGCGCTCGTTCCTGCGGTTTATGGGCGGCTCCGGCCTGGACTTGACCGGCGGCGTGATGGACATCGTTTCCGGCGCGCGCAAACTGAAAAACGCCAAGACCGCACTGGAAAAAACTGACGCTGCCTTCACGCTGGGTGGAGGTGCGTCCGGTACGGGTATGGCGATCGCCAATACCATCGCGATGTTCGCCCCCAAAGGTGCTCACCTGGCAGGCAAACTGGCCGGTGATGTCGCCGCGACGGTGATACGCGGGCTCGCCATCGGCGCGCGCGTGGCGGGTCCGGTTTTCGCCGTGGCGGGTGTGATCTTCGGGGTCGCAGGCACCCTGATTGCCGAGGCGGTCGAGCATGCCAAAATGCAAAAACTCACCGATTCCCAAGGCAAGTTCTTCAAAGACCTCGCCGACGCCGGCGTGACCAAGGACGACTGGGGCGACAAGCTCGAATACGCGCGCTATGCCACCTACATGTACGGCGGCCGCGACACGCCGGACGACAAGTCGATGTTCGAGTATCAGTCGGACGAGTGGAAACACTTCCAGGAAACCGAAGACAAAAAAGGCAGCTCGCTGGCGCGACTGGCGCCCTACCTGCACAAAGACAGCGACCCGGACAGCAAAAACCTGTGGGAGAAATTCCTCGCGGGCGGCACCAGCTCCAGCGGGCCGCATGGCAGTGAACGGCACACCGACGACTGGCGGCCTTGGGGCAGCACGGACATGGAGACGGGGAGCAAGCACACGGCTTGATGTTGCGTAGGCATTTATCAGCCAAGCCCATGCTGTTCAGTCAAGCGTAAATCCCTGTGGGAGCGGGCTTGCCCGCGAAAGCGCTGGTTCAGTCAACATCATTGTTTGCTGGGCCGACGTCTTCGCGGGCAAGCCCGCCCCCACAGTTGATCTTCGCTGCGTGGCGTATTGCGTTCGCCTAACTGAGCGGCCTTGAGGCGCGGCATGGTCCGGCGCTTGACTCTCCCCTATACGGCACACCCTACCCTGAAAGCCCCCATTTTCAGGACCTCACCCCATGCCCCAGCGCATCCTGGTCATCCTCGGCCACCCTTGCGGCACGAGCTTCTGCTCAGCCTTGGCCGATGCCTACATCCACAGTGCAAAAATCGCCGGCCACCAAGTACGCGTCCTACCCTTGGGCGACCTCACTTTCGACCCCGTGCTTCACCACGGCTACACACAGATCCAACCATTGGAACCTGACTTGCTCAGCGCCCAGTCCGACATCCTCTGGGCCACCCATCTGGCATTCGTTTTCCCGATCTGGTGGGGCGGTGTTCCGGCGTTATTGAAAGGGTTCATCGACCGTATTTTCCTACCCGGCTTTGCCTTTAAATACCGCGAAGGCAAGTCGTTTCCTGACAAGCTGCTGCTCGGCCGAACCGCGCACGTGTTGGTGACCCTGGACACGCCGCCGTGGTATTACCGCTGGTTCTACCGCATGCCCGGCATTCATCAGGTGCGCAGCACCACACTGGCGTTTTGCGGCATCAAGCCGACCAAGACGTTGATGTTCGGGCCGGTGTTGGCCTCTACGCCAGCGCAGCGGGCAAAGTGGCTGACTCAGGCTGGCGGACTAATGGGAATAGGGAGTTTTCATGTACATCGGCAAAGCCGCGCAACTGTCGGGCACGACCATCAAGGCGATTCGTCACTATGAAGCGATAGGCCTGTTGCCAGCGCCGCAGCGGGAGGGGCGTTATCGGGTCTATTCGGCGCAAAGTGTCGAGCTGCTGGCGTTGATCAAGTGCGCCCAGCAGTTGGGGTTCAAGCTCAAGGAGTTGCAGGGAATTCTGCACGGGCACGAGGGCGATGCCTTGCCTTGGGAGCGTGCAGACCAGGCCATCGCCAGCAAGAAGCGCGAACTGGCCGGGCAGATTGCCAGGTTGCAGCAGATGCAAGCGGAGTTGATGGCGTTTGAAGCGCAGCTCAAGGACGCGCAAGGGCAGTGCCCGTCAATAAGCATTTTCGCTAGTTGAGGTAGCCTTTAGCCTTGAGTTGACACCGACTTTTTCGTTCTCTGCGCAGTCCCTTTCTGATTTTTCCAGCCGTTCATCCAGGCGCTTTTTCCTGCGGCATGCTCCGACGCCTTGCCATTTTGCCGAGACGTCACGGATGACCCACGCCGCCCACATTGCCTTTATCGAACATGAGCTCAATGGCTTCCATCAGAGCCTGGATGAGTATCGCCAGCAGATGAGCGCCTGGTATGCGCGGGCGCTGGATTCGGTCAGCCATGCAGCGGACATGCCGTCGTTGCTGGGGATGGACAGGGTATTGCGGGTGGGGGATTCGCAACGTTCCTTCAGCATTTCCGAT
>NZ_JAFCUU010000011.1:0-197083 GCF_049896685.1 Pseudomonas sp. TWRC1-2
GGTGGGGGGGGGGGGGGGGGGGGGGGGGGGGGGCCCCCCCCCCCCCCCCCCCCCCCCCCCCCCCCCCCCCCCCCCCCCCCCCCCCCGCTCCCACATTTGGAGCTCAGTGCATCAGATAGAGGTGTGTTGCTATGCTTTTGATCCGCTTTTGCTTCTACCACTCAGGTGAGCTACCAGGCCGCCTTGCTTTTGCTTTTGCTCTTGCTTGTGATCTGACAGGCCCCGTTAACTACGCTGGCCGAAGCGAGGCACCGAGTGGTGGGGGCAAAGACCTTTTGGTTACTTTTAGCTGGGCCGGCATTCCGGGCGTTTGCCAAAAGTGACCCACTGTAAGAGCGGAACCATACGAAGCAGTGACCGCAGCAACGGATATACACCCTAAAACCGCAGCCAAAAAAAAGGGCGACCGAAGTCGCCCAAAATGCCTTGCGTGCTCATATAACCCAGAAGAACTTACGGTTCTTTACGCTTATTAGCGTCCTTCCAGATAAAAATTCCAAATCCTACAAAAAACAACACCATTAGGCTGACAGTCAACACTCCGGCAAACACCACATTATCGAAAAACATGACCGGCCTCCTGCACGTGCCCTGTTGCGATAGGGCTAAGTTAATGGAGAAGGCGGATGGGAAAATTGACGGGGATCAATGTCGCCCGCAACGGGGCGTAAAGAAAGGCAATAACTGACCTGCATCAACAGATGCAGGTTGTTTCAACGTTTTTTCGGCTTGTTCTTCGACTTTTTCTTAACGTTGCCAAGTGGCATCGCTTGCTCAAACGCCTGGCGCACTTCATTCAGGCGCTTGTCATTAAGGTCATGCACGCGTTTGGCGCGTTCGGCATTCAGGTCAATCAGCTTGTCGTCATCACTCATGGCTTGGCTTACGTCGTGGCGGGAATGGCTCAATAATGCGGTCTCCCCCGCTCAACGGCAAATCAGCGGGCGACAAAATGCAGGGCATCGCCCAAAATCGGCCCTTTCCACTCGACCCCGGAGGCGCACTCAGGTGGCACTGCACAAGGACCTTCCGCCGCTGCTGGCCCTGCGCGCCTTCGAAGCCGTCGCGCGGCACTTGAGTTTCATCAAGGCGGCGAACGAGCTGTCGGTCACCCAAAGTGCCTTGAGCCACCAGGTGCACAAACTCGAACAGCATTTGGGCAAACCGCTGTTTATCCGACGCACCCGCGCGATTGACCTGACCGCCGACGGCCAACGTTACTACGCCGAAATCCGCCCCGCCCTCGACGCCATCGCCGCCGCCACGCGCGCGCAAAAAACAGCGCCCACTACCACCGTGCTACGCGTCGGCCTGCTGGCATCCTTCGCCACCCTGTGGCTGGCCCCACGCCTGGCCGGCTTTCTCAACCGTTACCCGCATATCCAGGTCGAGTTGCTGCCGGCGATTCAATTGGCCAACGTCGCCGCGGCCGAGGTGGATCTGGCCATCCGCTATGGCAAAGGCGATTGGCCGGATGTACAAGCCACCCGCCTGATGCCCGAAGTGATCTCGCCGGTGTGCAGCCCGGCCTTCAAGGCCGGCCCACTGCACAACGGCGCGTTATTGATGGCAACCTCGCACCGGCCCTTCGAATGGACAGATTGGTCCGCGCATTATCACGTCGACCTCGAGCACCACCCCCGCGTGATGCTGCACGACTACAACATCGTGGTCGAAGCGGCTGTGGCCGGCCAGGGCATCGCCATGGGCCGGCACCGTTTGATCGAGCGCAAGCTGCAGGACGGCAGCCTGGTGGAAGCCTTCGACTGGCCGCCCTATCACAGCGAAATCGGCTACTGGCTGATCGCGCCCCAAGGCCCCGCCAGCGACGCGGCCGAATGCTTCAGCCAGTGGTTGAAGGACGCCTGCCGCGACGCGTGAGTTTTTTCGATACGTCAGGTGAGATCTATCCGTTTGTCGCCCGACGGCCCAGCCAACATGCTGAAACCTTCTTGCCCCTAGAGGATTCAACATGCACGACTCCCTTCGCCAACGCGTGCAAGCCCTTGGCCTGACGCTGCCAACGCCCAGCCAGCCGGCGGCCAACTACATCAGCCATGTGATCAGCCAGAACCAGCTGTTTATCTCTGGGCAAATTCCCATGATCGATGGCAAACCCGCCTACATCGGCCGGTTAGGCGAAACCCTCAGCGATGAAGAAGGCGCCCAGGCGGCAGAGTTGGCGGCGCTGGGTCTATTGGGGCAATTGAGCGATGCCGTCGGTGATGACCTGTCGCGCGTGGTGCGCATTCTGCGCCTGGGTGTGTTCATTGCCAGCAGCGGCGACTTCCAGCGCCAAAGCGTGGTCGCCAACGGCGCATCGAACCTGGTGGTCAACGCCCTGGGTGACAAAGGCCGGCATGTGCGGACTGCCGTCGGGGTGTCCAGCCTGCCGGCCGGCGTGGCGGTGGAGGTTGATGCGATTTTCGAGTTGCAGCCGTGAGCCCGCTCGAAGTTCAGCAGCTGCGCGACGCAACACCCGGCTGCCAGTCGGGCATCGTGCACTTTAACCACGCGGGTGCCTCGCTGCCCAGCCAGGCCACGCTGGACGCAATCATCGACCAGTTGCAACGCGAAGCCCGCGACGGCCCGATGGAGGCCGGCGAGCAGGGTGAAGTGCTGGTAGAAAAAGCCCGGCGCGCAGCCGCGCAATTGCTCAATGCGCCGACCTCGTCTATCGCGTTTGCCAGCAGCGGCTCAAGCGCCTGGAGCATGGCCTTCCAGGCCTTGGGCCCATGGCAACCTGGCGAGCGCATTCTGGTCGGCCGCCACGAATGGGGCGGCAACCTGGCGAGCATGCAACAGGCGGTGCAAGCCGGCGCACGGATAGAAGTCATTCCCTGCGATGAAACCGGCGCAGTCTGCCCGGTGGCGCTGGAGTCGATGATTGATGCCAGAGTCAAGCTGATCGACTTGACCTGGTTGCCGGCCAACGGCGGCCTGATCAACCCTGCCCAGGCGATCGGCGCAGTGGCCAGGCGTCACGCCATTCCCTATTTCATCGACGCCGGCCAAGCGGTCGGCCAACTGCCGGTGGATGTGCAGGCGCTGCACTGCGATGTGCTCAAGTCGGCCGGCCGTAAACACCTGCGTGGGCCCCGCGGCACGGCGTTACTGTATGTGCGACCGGATTTTCTCTCGCAGCTCAATCCCGCCCAGCGCGATGTGTTTTCCGCACCCTGGACCGCCGAAGGCTTCGACCTGCGCGATGACGCCCGGCGCTTTGAAACCAGCGAGGTGTCTTTTGCCTTGTTGGCTGGCTTGGGCAATGCGTTGCAGGAGGTGAATCGACTGGGCGTGGAGCACACGTGGGAAAGGGTCTTACAACTCAGTGAGCGATCACGTGACGCATTGCGTCAGTTGCCGGGGGTTTCCCTGCACGACCTGGGCACGGCGCACTCAGGACTGATCGCCTTCAACCTCGCAGGCTGGGACGCCTTCGAGCTCAAACGACGCCTGGGGTTGAAACGAATCAACATCGGCGCAAATGGTGTGGCCTACACGCCGCTGGACATGCAGGCGCGAGGGCTGACGAGCGTTGCGCGGGTGTCGGTCAGCCCGCTCAACACCGAACATGACATTGAACGGCTGATCACCGCGCTACGCGAATTGCGTGACTAAACCTCGACGTCCACCCACAGGCCCTGGCGCGGCGCATCTTCGATCAGCGGCACCACTGGCACGGTGTTGTCGGCGTTGAGCACATCGCCGGGGATCGCCAGGTGTGCTTCGGGGTCTTCGTCGGCTTCTCGCCGGCGCTTCTGCTGTTCCTGCTGGCGGCGTTGTTCCTCGCGCAGCAGCAAGGTTGACTGCTCGGCATCGCCCTTTTTCAGGTCGATCGTGCTTTCGTTAGAGCCCGCTTGCACTGGCACCACGGGCGGGATATCCGGCTTCTGACGCACCGGGTCAAGTTGCGACGTAACCGGCACAACGCTGACGGGCAGCATGGGTGGCAGCATAATAATTATTCTCCTGATCAACAGGCTGTCGGCGGGTTGCAGGGCGACTTGAGCTCAAGCTCGCCAAGCTGTGACCCAGTCGACACTCGCAAGTGCCCGCCACCCGTCGATCCAGCTTTCGAACCCGCGCGTTAACGGAGTAGTTTTTGTCAGAGTCCTTTGGCTGAGGGCCTTGTTCCGTTAAGATAGTCGGCTTTTTCACGGCGGGAGTCAGGCAGCATGGCGCAGCAGTATCAACCGGGGCAACGCTGGATTAGTGACAGCGAAGCAGAGCTGGGGTTAGGCACCGTTCTGGCACAGGACGGCCGCTTGTTGACCGTGCTCTATCCGGCCACTGGCGACACTCGTCAGTATGCGCTACGGAATGCGCCCCTCACTCGCGTGAGGTTTTCGCCGGGTGATTCCATCACCCATTTCGAAGGCTGGAAAATGACCGTACAGGAAGTCGACGACGTCGATGGCCTGCTGGTTTACCACGGCCTCAATGGGCAGAACGAGCAGGTCACCCTGCCGGAAACCCAACTGTCCAACTTCATCCAGTTCCGCCTGGCCAGCGACCGTCTGTTCGCCGGCCAGATCGATCCGCTGGCCTGGTTCTCGCTGCGTTACCACACCCTGGAACACACCAGCCGCCAACTGCAGTCCTCACTGTGGGGCTTGGGTGGCGTGCGTGCGCAACCTATTGCTCACCAACTGCACATCGCCCGTGAAGTCGCTGACCGTATCGCGCCGCGGGTATTGCTGGCTGACGAAGTGGGCCTGGGCAAGACCATCGAAGCCGGCCTGGTGATCCATCGCCAGCTGCTTTCCGGCCGCGCCAGCCGGGTGCTGATCCTGGTACCGGAAAACCTGCAGCACCAGTGGCTGGTGGAAATGCGCCGCCGCTTCAACCTGCAGGTTGCGCTGTTCGACGAAGAACGCTTCATCGAAAGCGATGCCACCAACCCATTCGAAGACACCCAGCTCGCGCTGGTGGCCCTGGAATGGCTGGTGGACGACGAGAAGGCCCAGGACGCACTGTTCGCGGCCGGCTGGGACTTGCTGGTGGTCGACGAAGCCCACCACCTGGTCTGGCATGAAGACAAGGCCAGCCCGGAGTATTCGCTGGTCGAGCAACTTGCCGAGGTGATTCCTGGCGTGCTGCTGCTGACCGCCACCCCGGAACAACTGGGCCAGGACAGCCACTTTGCGCGCCTGCGCCTGCTGGACCCGAACCGCTTCCACGACCTGCACGCCTTCCGCGCCGAAAGCGAAAACTATCGCCCGGTGGCCGAAGCCGTGCAGGAGCTGCTGGACAAAGGCCGCCTGTCGCCGACCGCACACAAGACCATCCAGGGTTTCCTCGGCGACGAAGGTGAAGCGCTGCTCACCGCCGTCAACGATGGCGACACCGAAGCCAGTGCGCGCCTGGTGCGTGAGCTGCTTGACCGCCACGGCACTGGCCGCGTGCTGTTCCGTAACACCCGGGCTGCCGTGCAAGGTTTCCCGGAGCGCAAACTGCACGCCTACCCGCTGCCGAACCCGGACGAATACCTCGAGTTGCCGCTGGGCGAACACGCCGAGCTGTACCCGGAAGTCAGCTTCCAGTCGCAGCCGGACGTGGATGAAGAAAACCGCTGGTGGCGCTTCGACCCACGCGTGGAGTGGCTGATCGACCAGCTGAAAATGCTCAAGCGCACCAAAGTGCTGGTGATCTGCGCCCACGCCGAAACCGCCATGGACCTGGAAGACGCCCTGCGCGTGCGTTCCGGCATTCCGGCCACGGTGTTCCACGAGGGCATGAACATCCTCGAGCGTGACCGCGCCGCCGCTTACTTCGCCGACGAAGAGTTCGGCGCCCAGGTGCTGATCTGCTCGGAAATCGGCAGTGAAGGCCGCAACTTCCAGTTCTCCCACCACTTGGTGCTGTTCGACCTGCCGTCCCACCCTGACCTGCTGGAACAGCGGATCGGGCGTCTGGACCGGATCGGTCAGAAGCACGTGATCGAATTGCACGTGCCGTACCTGGAAACCAGCCCGCAAGAGCGTCTGTTCCAGTGGTACCACGAAGCGCTGAACGCGTTCCTCAACACCTGCCCGACCGGCAACGCCCTGCAACATCAGTTCGGCCCGCGCCTGCTGCCGTTGCTGGAAAACGCCGACGATGGCGAGTGGCAAGCCCTGATCGACGAGGCCCGCGCCGAGCGCGAGCGTCTGGAGCAAGAGCTGCACACTGGTCGCGACCGCCTGCTGGAACTCAACTCCGGCGGCGCGGGTGAAGGTGATGCGCTGGTCGAGGACATCCTGGAGCAAGACGACCAGTTCGCCCTGCCGATCTACATGGAAACCCTGTTCGACGCCTTTGGCATCGACAGCGAAGACCATTCGGAAAACGCGCTGATCTTGAAGCCCAGCGAAAAAATGCTCGACGCCAGCTTCCCGCTGGGCGACGACGAAGGTGTGACCATCACCTACGACCGTAACCAGGCGCTGTCGCGCGAAGACATGCAGTTCATCACCTGGGAACACCCGATGGTGCAGGGCGGCATGGACCTGGTGCTGTCCGGCTCGATGGGCAACACCGCCGTGGCGCTGATCAAGAACAAGGCGCTCAAGCCGGGCACCGTGTTGCTCGAATTGCTGTACGTGAGTGAAGTGGTTGCGCCGCGCTCCTTGCAACTGGGCCGCTACTTGCCACCGGCGGCCTTGCGCTGCCTGCTGGACGCCAATGGCAATGACCTGTCCGGCCGCGTGTCGTTTGAAACCCTGAACGACCAGCTCGAAAGCGTGCCACGCGCCAGCGCCAACAAGTTCGTGCAGGCTCAGCGTGACCAACTCACGCCGCGCATCAATGCCGGTGAAGAGAAGATCACCCCGCGCCACGCCGAGCGAGTGGCCGAGGCCAAGCGCCGCCTGGCAGCGGACACCGACGAAGAGCTGGCGCGCCTGACCGCGTTGCAAGCGGTCAACCCGACCGTGCGTGACAGCGAGCTGGTGGCCCTGCGTCAGCAACGCGAGCAAGGTTTGGCCATGCTCGACAAAGCGGCGCTGCGACTGGAAGCGATTCGGGTGCTGGTGGCGGGTTGATTACCGCCCTGCCCTGTTAAGAAGAAGGCCCGCGCAATGCGGGCCTTTTTTTGTTTGACTTGAGGGCCTCATCGCGGGCAAGCCCGCTCCCACATTTTGATGTGTGAATACCTTCAAATGTGGGAGCTGGCTTGCCTGCGATAGGGTCAACTCGGTATCAAGCGGTAGCCGCCGCAGCCGGCACCTCCACCGCCCCCAACCCATCCTTCATGCGCTTGGCATCACGCACAAAACTGCGCGACGCCTGAAACAGAAACAGCAAGGTCAAAAACAGCGCCACTGGAATCAGGTACATGGCGTCGTGCAGCCCCACCGCCTTATAAGCCTCGGTCATCTGCGCCGCTCCATCGGCATACATCGCCGAATGGGCAAAGTGATCAGACAGCCCGCCCACCACAATCGGTCCCATGCCGCCGCCCAACAGGTACAACCCGGCGAAGAACAGCGCCATCGCCGTGGCCCGCAGGCGCGGCTCAACCACGTCCTGAATGGCGGTGTACACGCAGGTATAGAAGTTGTAGGCAAACAGCCAGCCCACACTGAACAGCGCCACAAACACACCAATCTCGATGCGTCCGGCGTGCAACGCCCACGCGGTGGTGACGGTGGAGATGATCAAGCTGCAGGCAGCGAACAACAGTCGGCCATTGGCGATTCGCTGATGGATCTTGTCGGCAATCCAGCCGCCCAATGTCAGGCCCACCAGGCCGGTGATGCCCACGATTACGCCAGTGGCAACCGCCGCCTCCTGCAACGGCATCAGGAAATAGCGCTGCAACATCGGCACCAGAAACGAGTTGCACGCATAGGTGGCAAAGTTGAAGCACAGCCCGGCCAGCACCAGCCACAGGAAGGTCGGCACCGCCAGCACGCGGCGGATCGGGCGATCGACGCGCTCCTGCGAGACCTGCACGGTTTCGGCCGCGCCGCGCTTGGGTTCCTTGATATAGAACATGAACACGGCGAGGATCAGCCCCGGCACGGCGGCGATAAAGAACGGCGCGCGCCAGCTGTCGAACGCCTTGACCATCGCGCCGATGGTGAAGAACGCCAGCAGCAGGCCCAACGGCAGGCCGAGCATGAAAATACCCATGGCGCGGGCGCGGCGGTGGGCGGGAAACAGGTCGCCGATCAGTGAGTTGGCCGCCGGCGCATAGCTGGCTTCGCCAATGCCGATGCCCATGCGCACCAACAGGAAGGTCCAGAAACTGCCGACCATGCCGTTGAGTGCGGTCAGCCCGCTCCAGGCAAACAAGCCCCAGCCCATCAGTTTGCTGCGCGAACCGGTGTCGGCCATACGCCCCAGCGGCAAACCGGCAATGGCGTAGACGATGGTGAAGGCGGTGCCGATGATGCCGAGCTGAAAGTCGCTCAGGTGCCATTCCATACGAATGGGTTCGATGATGATCGCGGGGATGGTGCGGTCGAAGAAATTGAACAAATTGGCCAGGAACAGCAGGAACAGAATGCGCCAGGCATTCGCCGCTTGGGTCGAGTTCTGCATGGGTCCGTCTCTTTTATTGTTATGAGAGCTGCGATGCCCGATGCATCCTGCCCGGTACCTGCAACATAGTCAGGCAGGTGCCGGTTGTCTGTAATGATTCGTAACGCTGATAGGGCATGATTTCGCCCGGTATCACGGGACTTCGCCTACAAAAATATAAGTTCACGCCCCCCTTCCCAACGGCAACGCCAAGGATAGAATGGCGAGCCTTCCGTAACACCCACATCCTACTTTTCTTATCGATGACGCCCATGTCCGAAGCCAGTCCGTGTCTGAGTTGCGGTGCCTGCTGTTCACACTTTCGTGTGTCTTTCTTCTGGGGTGAGTGCGCCTCATCGGGGGGCACCGTGCCCGATGACCTGGTGGTGCAGATCAATCCCACGCGCGTGGCGATGATCGGCACCGACCAGAAACCCGCGCGTTGCTGCAGCCTTGAGGGGGAAGTCGGCAAAGGCACCCGTTGCACGATCTATGAGCAGCGTTCGAGCCCGTGTCGCGAGTTCGACGCGTCGTGGAGCCAGGGCGAACACAACGTCGATTGCGACACGGCACGCGCCGCCTTTGGCTTGCCGCCCCTCGAGGCGCCTTTCGAGTTCGACCTGCCGATCAGCGCTTAGCAGCAAACGCTATGGCGAGCATGCCAAAATCATTCAGAGCAAAGTGCCATTATTCCTGGCAAATCCCGCAAGGCTTCTATACTCGAGGTCATAAGCCATTGCTGTAGGCAATGACGTACTGACTTTGACGGGACATGCTATGGAATGGCGAGGTATGTATTTTTTTACCGAGCTTCCAGATAACGGGCATTTATTACTCAATTGCAGTCATAACCCCTTTCTGGTGCTGCTGGCGTATCTGGTCGCTTGTGCAGCAGGGTTCGGAACCTTGGACATGGCCGAGCGCGTCGGCCACGTGGAAGACCCTACTGCCCGCCGCCACTGGCGCTGGCTGGGGGCGGGATGCCTGGCAGGCGGCATCTGGTCGACTCACTTCATCAGCATGCTGGCCTTTCAGGCACCTATTGCCATCCATTACGAACTGCTCATGACGTTCGCCTCGCTGGTGATCGCCCTGATTGCCTCGTTGTTTGCCATGCAAACCCTCAGTCACGCTCATTTGCGCTTTCATCAATACCTGCTGGCATCGGTATGGATGGGGCTGGGCATTGCCTTGATGCACTACGTCGGCATGTCGGCCATGCGCTCCCAGGCCCAGGTGTACTTCGACTCGGGGCTGTTTTTGGCGTCGGTGGGCATCGCCATTGGCGCCAGCCTGGCCGCGTTGCTGCTGTCGTGCTACCTGCGCAACGGCACCGGGGTGTTCCATCAATTGCTCAAATACGCCGCCAGCCTGGTGCTGGGCGCCGGCATCCTGAGCATGCACTTCACCGGCATGGCTGCCATGCAAATGCTGGTGCCCAGCGGCGCGGACCTCGCATTGCCGCTGGACAACAACCCCATTCAGCTTGGCTTATCCGTGGCCGTGATCACCCTGTTGGTGATTGGCAGCAGCGTCAGTGCAGCACTGGCCGACAAAAAACTGCAGCACAAGGAACGCGACCTGCGCCGGGTCAATGCGCTGCTCAGCGAACTGGACCAGGCCCGCGCCTCGCTGCAACAGGTCGCGCATTTTGATGCGCTGACCACCCTGCTCAACCGTCGCGGTTTCAATCAGATTTTCGCGGAGAAAGTCGCCGAAAAAACTGCAAGCCACGGCATGATGGCGGTGATCTTCCTCGATATCGACCACTTCAAGCGCATCAACGACAGCCTTGGGCATGATGCCGGCGACCAGTTACTCACTGTGTTGGCCGGGCATATCAAAGGGTCGGTGCGCAGCCATGACGATGTGGTCGCGCGCTTTGGCGGCGATGAATTCTGCATCCTGATCAGCATTCACCATCGCGACGAAGCGCGGCATATGGCGCAGCGCATCATGCAGAAGATGAAAGAGCCGATTGAGCTGGCCGGCCGGCGCATGGTGATGACCACCAGCATCGGCATCAGCCTGTTTCCCGATGACGGCCTGACCTGTGAGGAGCTGCTGAAAACCGCCGACCTGGCGCTTTACCAATCCAAAGACACCGGGCGCAACAGCCTGAACTTTTTCAGTTCCAACCTCAAAACCCGCGCGTTTCTCGAACTGCAACTGGAAGAAGAGCTGCGCGCCGCCCTGCGCACGCGCAACCAGCTGGTCCTGTTTTATCAGCCGATCTTCGACATGAAACTCGGCAAGGTTACCCGCCTGGAAGCCCTGGTGCGCTGGCAACACCCGCAACACGGGCTGCTGGCGCCGGACCGGTTTATCGCCATTGCCGAAAGCAACGGGCTGATTGCCGAACTGGACCACTGGGTATTACGCCAGGCATGCCACGATTTGAGCCTGCTGTCTGACCGCGGCTATACCGAGCTGACCATGGCCGTGAACTGCTCGGCCCTCAACCTGGCGCGTGACGAACTGGCGGATGAAATCGAAGACGCCCTGCGCTTCGCCGGCATCGCCGCCGGACGCCTGGAGTTGGAAGTCACCGAAAACGCCCTGATGGGCAACATCAGCAGCACGCTCGCGCTGTTGCGGCAAATCCGGGCACTGGGCGTGTCGCTGGCGATTGATGACTTCGGCACTGGCTACTCGTCACTGGCTTATCTCAAGCGCCTGCCGCTCAACACGCTGAAGATCGACCGTTCCTTTATCCAGGACATTCCCAAATCGACTGCCGATATCGAGATCGTCCAGGCGATTATCGGCATGGCTCACACGCTGCACCTGCACGTTGTCACCGAAGGCGTGGAAACCCAGGCGCAATTCGAACTGCTGCTCAACCATGGCTGTGACTTCATTCAGGGCTACCTGCTGAGCCCAGCGGTGCCTTTGAGCGATGTGGTTGGCGTGATCCAGGGCATCCAGATGCGTAACCCGCTCTACCCTTTCAGCGTGGAAGGCAGCAAAGACACCACGCCGCCAAAAGACCTTGTCACAGGCCGTATCGGCCCACCTTCGATCGTCAGGCCAATTCGTTAACGCCGAATATTTGGCATTTAGCCATCATTTGCCTGAAGAAGGCCGACGAACGAGCGGTTCATCAACGTCCACGTGGCGTTGCTCATCGGATGGGGAAGACCAAGGTTATTTCGTTGAATCACCATACTGGCAAGACTGCATAGACCGAGTCGCGGCCATCGCAGGCAAGCCTGCTCCCCCACTTGGAATGCATGTCAAATATGGGAGCTGGCTTGCCCGCAATAGCGGTCTGCCAGACAAGCAAAATCCTGATCCCTGCCACACCCAGAAACAATTCCTTGAGCCTTCGGCCCCGCGCACAACTGTTCCCGTGACGCGCACGTCACCCTCACCTGTGACCTTTCTCTACGGCAAGGTGCCATCACGGCGCCGGCGGTTACTCCGCTACACACTTGCAGGGGACCGAGCAGTGCACCTTTTTAGCGCATCCGTTTCTTACGCCGCCCTTTCCTGGATCAGAATCCACGGCGAAACCACCACCGCCCACAGGCTTGGATCCCTCTCGACCAGGTCCAATGCCCGCGTCGCAGACACCTCGCCAAGGCTCCCTGCAGCCAGCCATGCAGCGACTTTGTCACGGTTATCCTCGGCCATCCCCTCGGCGGCTTCGATCAAATCCAGGCCGGCGTCGACCCACAATAGGGCACCCTTGGCAAAGAACGGCTCGAGCTCCTTCCAGGAAATTTCGGCGGTTTCACCGAGCAGCTTGGCATAGAGGGTGCTAGGTTCTTGCGTCATGGGAATTCACCTGAATAAAAAATCGGCACAATCATAGCGTCAGGCGTCAGGCAGAAAAACCCAGTTGCAAATGAGGCACCGAACGAAAGTGTCAGGAAAGCCAAGGATTGCCTGAAACTCTGGCATCACCCCGCCGCAATTCTGTCTTTTTCTTTCATTAAAGCGACACCCCCGGCGTTTGCCCCCAGCAGCCAGCTTTTCAAGCGATCAACCGGCGCTCTACACTGTACCGGTACAGTTGCCAGGGCAATGCCGGGGGGATATCCGAGATATCTGATCCGGTTCTGCAGCTCACAAGGCCGCTAGAACTATAAAAAATACAACAGTAAGAGTGGAGCACTATGAATAAGGCTACTAAGCAGATTTCCAAACTGTTTGCCGCTATGGTCCTGGCTGGGGTTGCCGGCCATTCGTTCGCAGCCGACACCATCAAGATCGGTATCGCAGGTCCAAAAACCGGCCCTGTGACGCAATACGGCGACATGCAATTCATGGGTGCCAAGCAGGCAATCGCCGACATCAACGCCAAGGGCGGCGTCGACGGCAAAATGCTTGAAGCCAAAGAATACGACGACGCTTGCGATCCGAAACAAGCCGTTGCCGTAGCCAACAAAGTGGTCAACGACGGCGTCAAGTTCGTGGTCGGTCACCTTTGCTCCAGCTCCACTCAGCCAGCAACCGACATCTACGAAGACGAAGGCGTGATCATGATCACTCCGGCGGCTACCAGCCCGGAAATCACCGCCCGTGGTTATAAACTGGTATTCCGTACCATCGGCCTGGACAGCGCCCAGGGCCCGGCAGCCGGCAACTACATCGCCGACTTCGTGAAGCCTAAGGTAGTTGCCGTACTGCACGACAAACAGCAATACGGTGAAGGCATCGCGACTGCCGTTAAACAGACCCTTGAGAAGAAAGGCGTGAAAGTCGCTGTCTTCGAAGGCCTGAACGCCGGCGATAAAGACTTCTCCTCGATCATCCAGAAGCTCAAGCAAGCCAACGTCGACTTCGTCTATTACGGCGGCTACCACCCAGAGCTGGGCCTGATCCTGCGCCAAGCCAAGGAAAAAGGCCTGAACGCCAAGTTCATGGGCCCGGAAGGCGTCGGCAACGACTCCATCTCGCAAATTGCCCAGGACGCTTCCGAAGGCCTGCTGGTAACCCTGCCTAAATCCTTCGACACCGACCCTGCCAACAAAGCCATTGTTGAAGAGTTCGCCAAGAACAAACAGGACCCAACCGGTCCGTTCGTGTTCCCGGCTTACTCTGCGGTTGAAGTCATCGCCGGCGGTATCGCTGCCGCGAAGAGCGAAGACACCGCCAAGGTGGCAGCTGCCATCCACGCAGGCACTTTCAAGACCCCTACTGGCGACCTGAGCTTTGACGCCAAGGGCGACCTGAAGGACTTCAAGTTCGTGGTCTACCAATGGCACTTCGGTAAACCAAAAACCGAAGTTTCCCCTCAGTAAGCCAGGCGTTACTGGTCAACAAGCCCACTGTGAGAGCAGTGGGCTTTGTTTTACGAGGTTTATGGGCCTGTCACCCGCGATCCGGGCGCTGGCTCACCTGAAAATCTTAAAACCGTCACCAGCGGTTCGCTGGCAAACGCTTTGTGCAAATGTGCTCATAGAACACAGCGCAGGGCCGGAACATGACTCCACCAGTGAAATGCGTATCGGGTTTTTAGGAGCGCTGTAATGCCTGAGATCTATCATTTTTTCCAACAGCTGGTTAATGGCCTGACCATTGGCAGCACCTATGCCTTGATAGCCATTGGCTACACAATGGTTTACGGCATCATTGGAATGATCAACTTCGCCCATGGCGAGGTGTACATGATTGGTTCCTACGTGGCCTTCATCGCCCTTGCCGGGCTGGCCATGATGGGTATCCACTCCCTGCCGCTGTTGATGACCGCCGCGTTTATCGCGTCGATTGTTGTAACCAGTGCCTACGGCTACAGCATCGAGCGGGTTGCCTATCGTCCCTTGCGTGGCAGCAACCGTTTGATCCCGCTGATTTCCGCCATCGGCATGTCGATATTCCTGCAGAACACTGTATTGCTGTCCCAGGACTCCAAGGACAAGTCCATTCCCAACCTGATCCCGGGGAGCATCTCCTTCGGCCCAGGTGGCGCACAAGAAGTGCTGATTTCCTACATGCAGATCCTGGTGTTCGTCGTCACGCTGGTGGCGATGCTGGGCCTGACGCTGTTCATTTCCCGCTCCCGTCTGGGGCGCGCCTGCCGGGCCTGCGCCGAAGACATCAAGATGGCCAACCTGCTGGGCATCAACACCAACAACATCATTGCCCTGACCTTCGTCATCGGTGCTGCGCTGGCGGCCGTCGCGGCGGTGCTGCTGAGCATGCAGTACGGCGTGATCAACCCCAACGCCGGTTTCCTGGTAGGCCTCAAGGCCTTTACCGCGGCGGTTCTGGGCGGCATCGGCAGTATTCCGGGCGCCATGCTCGGCGGGCTGGTGCTGGGCGTGGCTGAAGCCTTTGGCGCCGATATTTTCGGCGACCAATACAAGGATGTGGTGGCGTTCGGCCTGTTGGTTCTGGTGCTGTTGTTCCGTCCGACCGGCATTCTGGGCCGTCCGGAGGTTGAGAAAGTATGAGCAGATATCTTAAATCGGCGTTTTTCAGCGCCTTGCTGGTATGGGCCGTGGCCTTTCCGGTACTCGGCCTCAAGCTGAGCATTGTCGGCATCAACCTGGAAGTGCATGGCACCGGTCCCGTCACCCTGACCATCATCGCCCTGTGCTCGGTGCTGATGTTCCTGCGCGTGCTGTTCACCCAGCAGGTCGGTGCGTTGTTCAAGGGCAACCGTGGGCCATTGGTATCGCCCAAGGTCAGCCAGTTCCTGACCCTGCCGCGCACCCAGCGCTACATCATCATCGGCCTGATCGTGGCCGCGCTGATCTGGCCGTTCTTCGGCTCACGCGGCGCGGTGGATATCGCGACGCTGATCCTGATCTACGTGCTGCTGGGCCTGGGCCTGAACATCGTGGTGGGCCTGGCCGGCCTGCTCGACCTGGGGTATGTGGGCTTCTACGCCGTGGGTGCCTACACCTACGCGTTGCTTTCGCATTACCTGGGCTGGGGCTTCTGGATCTGCCTGCCGCTGGCGGGTATGGCGGCGGCCACGTTCGGCTTCCTGCTGGGCTTCCCGGTGCTGCGCCTGCGTGGTGACTACCTGGCAATCGTGACCCTGGGCTTCGGTGAAATCATCCGACTGTTCCTGCGTAACCTCACCGATATCACCGGCGGCCCCAACGGCATCAGCAGCATCCCCAAGCCGACGTTCTTCGGGCTGTCGTTCGACCGCACCGCCGCCGAGGGCATGCAGACTTTCCACGAGTACTTCGGGATCGACTACAACCCGGTGAGCAAAGTGGTGTTCCTGTACCTGGTGGCCCTGTTGCTGGCGCTGGCGGCACTGTTCGTGATCAACCGTCTGCTGCGCATGCCGATCGGGCGGGCGTGGGAAGCGTTGCGCGAAGATGAGATCGCCTGCCGAGCGTTAGGCATGAACCCGACCGTCATCAAACTTTCGGCCTTCACCCTCGGGGCAACATTCGCCGGTTTCGCCGGCAGCTTCTTTGCGGCGCGCCAAGGCCTGGTGACCCCGGAGTCGTTCACCTTTATCGAGTCGGCGATCATCCTCGCCATCGTCGTACTGGGTGGCATGGGCTCGCAGCTGGGCGTGATCCTGGCGGCCATCGTAATGATCCTGCTGCCGGAGATGATGCGAGAGTTCAGCGAATACCGCATGTTGATGTTCGGCGCCATGATGGTGCTGATGATGATTTGGCGTCCCCAAGGTCTGCTGCCGATGCAACGCCCACACATGGAGCTGCGCAAATGAGCCGCGAGATCCTGAAAGTCGAAAACTTGAGCATGCGCTTCGGCGGTTTGCTGGCGGTCAACGGCGTGGCCCTGACCGTGAAAGAAAAACAGGTGGTGGCGCTGATCGGCCCCAACGGCGCCGGCAAAACCACGGTGTTCAACTGCCTTACCGGCTTCTACAAGCCGAGCGGTGGCAGCATCCTGCTGGACGGCCAGCCGATCCAGGGCCTGGCCGGCCACGAGATCGCCCGCAAGGGCGTGGTACGCACCTTCCAGAACGTGCGGTTGTTCAAGGACATGACGGCGGTCGAGAACCTGTTGATTGCCCAGCATCGCCACCTGAACACCAACTTCTTTGCTGGCCTGTTCAAGACCCCGGCGTTCCGCAAGAGCGAGCGCGAGGCCATGGAATACGCCGAATACTGGCTGGACAAGGTCAACCTCACCGAGTTTGCCAACCGCCCTGCCGGCACCCTGGCCTACGGTCAGCAACGTCGCCTGGAAATCGCCCGCTGCATGATGACCCGCCCGCGGATCCTCATGCTCGACGAACCGGCTGCCGGCCTGAACCCCAAGGAAACCGAGGACCTCAAGGCGCTGATCAGCGTGTTGCGTGAGGAAAACAACGCCACTGTGCTGTTGATCGAACACGACATGAAACTGGTCATGAGCATTTCCGACCACATCGTGGTGATCAACCAGGGCACGCCGCTGGCCGACGGGACACCGGAACAGATCCGCGACAATCCTGAAGTGATCAAAGCCTATTTGGGGGAAGCGTAAAATGCTGCAATTCGAAAACGTTTCCACTTTTTACGGCAAGATCCAGGCCCTGCACAGCGTCAACGTGGAAGTGCGCCAAGGTGAAATCGTCACGCTGATCGGTGCCAACGGCGCCGGCAAATCCACCTTGTTGATGACTTTGTGCGGTTCGCCGCAGGCCCACAGCGGCAGCATCCGCTACATGGGTGAAGAGCTGGTGGGGCAACAGTCCTCGCAGATCATGCGCAAGAGCATTGCAGTGGTGCCCGAAGGCCGCCGCGTGTTCTCGCGCCTGACCGTCGAGGAGAACCTGGCCATGGGCGGGTTCTTCACCGACAAGGGCGACTACCAGGAGCAGATGGACAAGGTGTTGCACCTGTTCCCCAGGCTCAAGGAACGCTTCAGCCAGCGCGGCGGCACCATGTCCGGCGGCGAGCAGCAAATGCTCGCCATTGGCCGTGCGCTGATGAGCAAGCCCAAGCTGTTGCTGTTGGACGAACCGTCCCTGGGCCTGGCCCCGATCATCATCCAGCAGATCTTCGACATCATCGAACAGCTGCGCAAGGACGGTGTAACGGTGTTCCTGGTCGAGCAAAACGCCAACCAGGCGCTGAAAATCGCCGACCGCGCCTACGTGCTGGAAAACGGCCGGGTGGTGATGCAGGGCACAGGTGAGCAGTTGCTCACGGATCCGAAGGTACGGGAGGCTTACCTCGGGGGCTAATACCATCCGGTTGCTGTATGAACTGGATCTAAATGTGGGAGCGGGCTTGCTCGCGAATGCGGTGTCTCAGTTAAGTTTCTATCGACTGACGCCCTGCATTCGCGAGCAAGCCCGCTCCCACATTTGCTTTGTGTGACGCTTAAATTTTGCGTTTCTTGAAATTATTGTCGTCGGACTTGTAACGAAATTCGCCCTGCCGCCTCTAGTGGAGTAAGCAGGCAATCAAGCTCGCTACCTCAACCCACCGCAGGAGTTACACCATGACCACTAAACTGTCCGCCGCTACCCTGATCCTGGCCCTCGGCTCTGCTCTGAGCCTGTCCGCAATGTCCAACATGGCCCACGCCGACGACGCCAAGATGGACAAATGCTTCGGCGTCGCTGAAGCCGGCAAGAACGATTGCGCTGCGGGCGCCGGCACTTCCTGCGCCGGCACCTCGAAAGTCAAAGACCAGGCCAATGCCTGGAAACTGGTCCCGGCCGGCACTTGCGCTAAAACCCCAAGCTCCACCTCGCCGACCGGTTTCGGCCAGGCAGCCGCCTTCACCGCCAAGTCCTGAAACAGCCCGCAGCCTGAGTACTGATGATGACGCTTTTACCCCAACACACGGTCTCACCGGCTCAGGTGCCCGGCCTCCCCTATCGGGCCGGGCTGGGGCTGAAGAACGAGCACTTTATTGAAGTGCTCGATACCTCGCCCGATATCGGTTTTTTTGAAGTGCACGCCGAAAACTACATGGTGGCCGGCGGGCCGTTCCATCATTACCTGGGGTTGATCCGCGAGCAGTACCCGCTGTCACTGCACGGCGTGGGCCTGTCCATCGGCGGCGAAGGCCCGCTCAACCGTGAGCACCTGGCACGGTTGGCCTTGCTGATCGAACGCTATCAACCCCACTCGTTTTCCGAACACCTGGCCTGGTCGAGCCACGGCCCGGTGTTTCTCAATGACTTGCTGCCCCTGGCCTACGACGCCGCCACACTGAACCGGGTGTGCGAGCACATCGATCAGGTGCAAAGCACGCTCAAGCGGCCGATGCTGCTGGAAAATCCATCGACCTATCTGCAATTCGAGCGCTCCACCCTGGACGAAACGGACTTCATCAGCGAGGTTATCCGCCGCACGGGCTGCGGCCTGCTGCTGGACGTCAACAACGTTTATGTGTCGTGCATCAATCACCAGCGCGAGCCGCTTTCCTACATCGACGCGCTGCCATTACACGCCGTTGGGGAGATACATCTGGCGGGTTTTGCCGAAGACACTGACAGCCTGGGCGATCGCCTGTTGATCGACGACCATGGCGCGCCCATCGATAACGCGGTATGGCAGTTATACGAACAGGTACTCACGCGCACGGGCCCAATGGCCACGCTGATCGAGCGGGATAACCAGGTGCCTGCGTTCAGTGTGCTGCATGCCGAAGCTCAACACGCCGACTGGCATCTGTCGCAGGTGAACGTATGAGCCATCACGCTGCGTTTGCCGACGCCTTGATCGATCCCGACCTGGCGTGCCCCGACGGCCTGTTCAGCCGCAATGGCGCCGACCCGGCCAGCCGTTTTGCGGTGTATCGCAACAATGTCCACAGCGCGTTGATCCACGCGTTGGCGACCGCTTACCCGGTGACCTTGCAGTTGGTCGGCGATGAGTTTTTTCGCGCCATGGCCGGCCTGTTTGTACAGGCATGCCCGCCCACCAGCCCGCTGATGAGCGAATACGGCAGCGCGTTCGCAGGGTTTATTCAGGCCTTTGAGCCGGCGGCCAGCGTGCCCTACCTGGCTGACGTCGCAAGGCTCGAGCGCTTGCGGGTTCGCGCCTATCACGCGGCAGACACCCAGCCGCTGGACCAGCAAGCCATTCTCCAAACGCTGCAAGGCCAGACAGACCTGGGCAACCTGCGCCTGCATCTGCATCCATCCCTGGCCACCTTGAATAGCGCCTACGCGGTAGTGGCGGTATGGGCTGCGCACCAGACCGAAGGTGGCCTGGCCACCCTGAATCCCTGGCACGCCCAAAGCGCGCTGGTGTTACGCCAAGGCTTGGCGGTCAAGGTATTCGCCATCGACAGCGGCTCGGTGGCGTTCATCGACAGCCTGAATCACGGCGCGGCACTGGAGACGGCGGTGCAGCACGCGCTTGAAGCGTCGGCGCAGTTCGACCTGAACCAATGCCTGGCCCTGTTGATCAGCCACGACGCCATCACTCATTTGCACCTCGAACAAAAGGTATTGCCATGAACACATTCCCTTCGAGTCTGGTCAATCGGGTCATCGCACTGTTCGAGAAAATCCCCTACAGCCTGATCGCCTTTCTCGCACGATTTTCCATTGCGGCGGTGTTCTGGAAATCCGGGCAGACCAAGGTCGAGGGCTTTGCCATCGACTTGATCAGCGGCACGTTCCAATTCGGCGAGCCGCGTCTTGCGGCGTCCACACTGCCGCTGTTTCGCAGTGAATACCACGTGCCCTTGCTGTCACCGGAAGTTGCCGCGCACATGGCGGCGTTTGCCGAGCATTTCTTCCCGGTGCTGATCCTGGTGGGCTTTGCCACGCGGTTTTCAGCGCTGGCCCTGATCGGCATGACGTTGACCATTCAACTCTTCGTTTACCCGGACGCCTACCCGACCCACGGCACTTGGATCACCGTGCTGCTGCTGTTGGTCGCCAAGGGCCCGGGCTGCCTGTCCATCGACCATTTGATTGCACGCCGCTACCGCTGAAGACGGTCCAGGGCCTCGCCGCCGCGCTTGAACCAATCCACCAGGTAATCGGCCAGCACCTGGGTGCGACGCGGCAAACCACCCTGATACGGGTGAACCAGGTACATCGGCATGCTCCGCGTCTGATAATCGCGCAGGAGCCAGCGCAATCTCCCGTCAGCCAGTTCCGCGGGTAACACGTAGGACGGCAGGCGGGCGATCCCGGCGCCCACCAGTGCGGCCTTTTTCAACAGGTTGTAATGGTTGGAGGCAAAGGTGCCACTGACCCTTACTCGCAGCAGTTCGTGCTGCTGGTGATACAGCCATTCTTCACGCCCGCTGTAGTGGCTGTTGAGCAGGCAGGTGTGCGTTGCCAGGTCTGCCGGGGTCAGCGGCTCGCCGTGTTGCTCCAGGTAGGCCGGGCTGGCGCAGGTCATTTCATGCCAGGCCAGCAGCGGTTTGGCCACCAGGCGCTCGTTTTCGATGGCGCCGGAACGCACGCCCAAGTCAAACCCATCCCGCGCCAGGTCTCGATACCGGTTGTTCAATTCCAGTTCGATCTGCACCTGGGGGTACTGTTTGGAGAACTCCAGCAGCAAGCCATCGAAGAAGGTTTCTCCCAACGACACCGGAACCGTCATACGCACAGGCCCGGCCAAATCGTCCTTGAGCCGCGCCAATGCCTGACGGGCGCGTTCCACTTGGACCACCAACGCCTGAGCCTGGGGCAACAGCGCTGCACCGGCTGCGGTCAGGCTGAGCTTGCGGGTGGTGCGGTGCAGCAACACCACGCAAAACTGCGCCTCCAACTGGCTGATACGCTTGGACAACTGGCCCTTGCTGCACCCCAGTTGCTCGGCCGCCAGGGTGAAACTGCCGGCTTCGATCAGAACGGCAAAGGCCGCCAGGTCATCCATCTCGCTCATGGATTGTTTCCATTTGAAAACCAAAGGTTGCCTATTAGCACGTTTATCCACCTGAAAAGCCACACTAGACTGAACCTTCACTTACCCGTGGAGGAACAGCACGATGAAAATTCTATTGATTGGCGCCAGCGGCACGGTCGGCTCGGCAGTCAAGGCAGAACTGGCTCAGCGTCACGACGTGATCAGCATCGGTCGCACACGCGGCGACTTTCAGGTGGATATCAGTGACAGCGCGTCGATCCGCAAGCTGTTTGAACAGACCGGCAAGTTCGATGCCCTGATCTGCGCGGCCGGTAGCGTGAATTTCGTGGCGCTGGGTGAAATGAGCGAAAGCGATTTTGAACTGGGCCTGCGCGACAAGCTGATGGGCCAGGTCAACCTGCTGCTGATCGGCCGCGAATATGCCAACGATGGCGCCTCGTTCACTTTCACCAGCGGCATCCTCAACCGTGACCCGATCCGTACCGGCGCCTCGGCCGCATTGGTCAATGGCGCAATTGACGCCTTCGTCAAAGCCGCGGCGATCGAATTGCCACGCGGCCTGCGCGTCAACGCCGTGAGCCCGACCGTTCTGCTGGAAGCCATGGGCAGCTATGCCCCGTATTTCCGCGGTTACAAACCGGCTCCGGGTGCCGACGTGGCACTGGCCTACGCCAAAAGCGTAGAAGGCTTGCAGACCGGTCAGACGTTTATCGTCGGCTGAATCCGGCGTCTGTCAGATTTGCCTGAAGCAGGGCGCTGGGGTTGTGGTGCGGCGTCAGCCTGCGTAACGTGGCGGCACTTGTTTGGAGACCCGATAAATGCGCGCCGCCCGTACCCTAGTTCTGTTTGCCCTGCTGCCTCTGTTCACCGCTTGCCAGATGTTCGAGAGCGAGCCGGCAAAGCCGTCTACCGCCGGGTTGACCCGCATGCAGGGTGAATTGACGGCCGTTGACGGCAAGCTGTTGTTCCAGCCTTGCGGTGACAAACGCAACTACGTGGTCAACGATGCCGGCGGCACTAGCATCCTGCAGGAAGCCGCCTCACTGGCTGGCCAACAGGGCGCACTGTTTGCCGACTTGCGCGGCAAGTTCTCCGGGGTTGCCACTGGCACCCAGGGGTCGGTAGAGCTGCAACAGCTTTATCGCATGGAGCGTTCGACCTCGGCGTGCAACGACCCGGACTTCAAGCGCATGGTGCTGCGCGCCAATGGCCATAAACCCGCCTGGGCGATGAATGTGACCGCCAAGGGCATGGTGCTGGAGCGCGAAGGCCAGCCACCACTGGCGGTGCCTTTTGTGGAAGAGCAACTGGGCGACGGCCGTTTCAACCTGATGACCGAAGCCAATAACCAGCACATCGAACTCTGGGTCGCGCCGCAGCGTTGCATCGACAGCGTCAGCGGCAGCCTGCAACACATGACCGCCGAGTTGCGCGTCAACGGCCAAGTGCAGCGTGGTTGCGCGGCATTCGGCGGTTCTCGCGACGACTGATTCGGCCCAACGCTGTTTTAACGTGTCGGAAAACCGCCTTTGGGGCTTATAATCGCCGGTTTGCAAAACAGCCGGCCTTTTTGTCTGCCGCCTACCGGATCCCGTCATGTTACGAATCACCGAACTCAAGCTGCCCATCGACCATCCCGAAGAAGACCTGCGGCCTGCCATCGTGCAGCGCCTGGGCATCGCCAGTGATGACCTGCTCGATTTCACCCTGTTCAAACGCAGCTATGACGCCCGCAAAAAGTCGTCGGAGCTGTGCTTCATCTACACCATCGACCTGAACGTGAAAGGCGAAGCCGCCCTGCTGCTCAAGTTCGCCGATGACCGCAACGTCAACCCGGCGCCGGATGTCAGCTACAAGGTGGTGGGTCAGGCGCCGGAAGGCCTGGTCGAACGGCCAATCGTGGTGGGGTTTGGTCCGTGCGGGATCTTCGCCGGGCTGCTGCTCGCGCAGATGGGCTTCAAGCCGATCATCCTCGAGCGCGGCAAAGAAGTGCGCCAGCGCACCAAAGACACCTGGGGCCTGTGGCGCAAAAACGTGCTCAACCCCGAGTCCAACGTGCAGTTTGGTGAAGGCGGCGCCGGGACCTTCTCCGACGGCAAACTCTACAGCCAGATCAAGGACCCGAAATTCCACGGTCGCAAGGTCCTGCACGAGTTCGTCAAGGCCGGTGCGCCGGAAGAGATCCTCTACGTCAGCAAGCCGCACATCGGCACGTTCCGCCTGACCGGCGTGGTCGAAAACATGCGCCAGCAGATCATCGCCCTGGGCGGTGAAGTGCGTTTCGAACAGCGCGTTACCGATGTGCTGATCGAAGACGGCCAGCTGAACGGCGTGGTTATCGACGGTGGCGAGCAACTGCTCTCCAAGCACGTGATCCTGGCCCTGGGCCACAGCGCCCGCGACACCTTCCGCATGCTGCACGGGCGTGGCGTGTACATGGAGGCCAAGCCGTTCTCGGTGGGCTTCAGGATTGAACATCCGCAATCGCTGATCGACGCGGCGCGCCTGGGCAAATACGCCGGGCATCCGAAACTCGGCGCGGCCGACTACAAGCTGGTGCACCACGCCAAGAACGGCCGCTCGGTCTACAGCTTCTGCATGTGCCCGGGCGGCACGGTGGTGGCGGCCACGTCCGAGCCGAACCGCGTGGTAACCAACGGCATGAGCCAATACTCGCGTAACGAACGCAATGCCAACTCCGGCATCGTCGTCGGCATCACGCCGGAGGTGGATTACCCGGGTGGCCCGCTGGCGGGTATCGAGTTGCAGGAGCGCCTGGAGTCCCACGCCTACATCCTCGGCGGCAGCAACTACGAGGCCCCGGCGCAACTGGTGGGGGATTTCATCGCGGGCAAGCCGTCCACGGCCATCGGCAGCGTGGAACCGTCCTACAAGCCCGGCGTGTCGCTGGGTGACTTGGCCCTGGCCTTGCCGGACTTTGCCATCGAAGCAATTCGTGAAGCCTTGCCGGCGTTCGAGAAGCAGATCAAAGGCTACTCGTTGCACGATGCGGTGCTGACCGGGATCGAGACGCGCACGTCCTCGCCGCTACGGATTACCCGTAACGAGTCGATGCAGAGCTTGAACGTGAAAGGTCTGTTCCCGGCCGGTGAAGGTGCGGGTTATGCCGGTGGGATTCTGTCGGCGGGCGTTGACGGAATTCGGATTGCCGAGGCGCTGGCGCGGGATATGTTGGGCATCGAGGCCTAAGCACTCTGTTACAGCCAACACCGATCAAAGGTGGGAGCTGGCTTGCCTGCGATGGCGGTGGTTCAGTCGATAAGTTCGGCGACTGAGACTCTGCCATCGCAGGCAAGCCAGCTCCCACATTGGTTTTTGCCGGTGTTCAGATGTTTGCGCGCAGGATTGTCTCCGGCAACGGCTCACCGCGTTCAACACTGGCCGCAACAGCCGCAATCAGCCCGCTCAACGCATACCCTTGCCCGGCGAGCCACGCCTGATCGTAGTAAGTAGTGGCGTACCGCTCTCCCCCGTCACACAAAATCGCCACGATCGACCCAGACTCCCCCGCCGCTTGCATCTGCTGGGCCGCCACCAAGGCACCGATCAGGTTAGTCCCGCTGGAACCACCGACCCGCCGCCCCAGACGCTCGGCCAGGTAATGCATGGCTGCCAGTGACAGCGCATCCGGCACCTTGACCATCGCATCAATCACCTTGGGCAAAAACGACGCCTCGACGCGTGGCCGGCCGATCCCTTCGATCCGCGAACCGCAATCCAGGCGCAAGCTGGCGTCGCCCGTCTGGTAATAGTCAAAGAACACTGAGCGTTCGGCGTCGGCGCACAGCACGCGGGTGCAATGCTGGCGATAGCGCACGTAACGCCCCAGGGTCGCGGTGGTGCCGCCGGTGCCAGGGCTGGAAATCAACCAGCTCGGCTCGGGGTAATGCTCAAAGCGCATCTGTTGAAAGATCGACTCGGCGATATTGTTGTTCGCCCGCCAGTCCGTCGCGCGCTCGGCATAGGTGAATTGGTCCATGAAGTGACCGCCACTTTCCTGCGCCAACCGCTCGGACTCGGCGTAAATCTGCGTCGGATCCTTCACCAGATGGCTCTTGCCGCCATAGAAGGCGATCTGGGCAATCTTCTCCTGAGACGTGGTGGCCGGCATCACCGCAATGAACGGCAGGCCAAGCAGGCGCGCGAAATACGCTTCCGAAATGGCCGTCGATCCACTGGAGGCCTCAATCACCGGCGCGCCCGGCTTGAGCCAGCCATTACACAGCGCGTACAGAAACAGTGAACGGGCCAGCCGATGCTTCAAGCTGCCGGTGGGGTGGCTGGATTCGTCCTTGAAGTACAACTCGATACCCGGCAACCCCGGCAACGGCAAAGGGATCAGGTGCGTGTCGGCGCTGCGCTGGAAGTCCGCTTCAATGATGCGAATGGCTTCGCGGGCCCAGGTACGGTGGTCGCTCATAAGGTGCGTCTCTAAAGATTTCAGCGCCAATCTTAGGGAGTTTCCTACACTGCACACAGATACAGTGGCGACTCAAATAGACACACAATTGCTAGGCTCTGGCGCAACGCCGACTCTGCCCGCCCCTTATAACAAATAAGAATATAACTTTTGTTTTAACAACTAACGGTACGGGTTAGGGTACCCACCTATTGAACCTGGATTGGAGAGCATCCCTTGCCTCTGCGTAGCACTTTCACCCGTTTCTTCCAGCTGGAAGCCGCCAGCGGTCTGTTGTTGATCGCCGCTGCGGCCTTGGCGCTGATCATCAACAATTCACCGTTGTCGCACCTCTACAACGCCTTTCTCGACGTACCAGTGGTGGCACAGATTGGCGCGCTGAAAATCGCCAAGCCTGCCCTGCTGTGGATCAACGACGGCCTGATGGCCTTGTTCTTCCTGCTGATCGGCCTGGAGGTAAAGCGCGAGCTGCTCGATGGCCACCTGTCCAAACCCTCGCAAGTGGTACTGCCGGGCGCCGCAGCCATCGGCGGCATGGTGGTGCCGGCGCTGATCTACTGGGCGATCAACAAGGACTACCCTGCCGCACTCTCCGGCTGGGCGATCCCCATGGCCACCGACATCGCTTTTGCACTGGGCGTGCTGGCCCTGCTGGGCAAGCGCGTGCCGGTGTCGCTGAAACTGTTCCTGATGACCCTGGCCATCATTGATGACCTCGGCGCAATCATCGTCATCGCCGTGTTCTACTCTGCGGACCTGTCCGGTGCTGCTCTGGCGGGTGCAGGCGCGTGCCTGATTGCCTTGATCGCAATGAACCGCCTGGGCGTGATCAAACTCGGGCCCTACCTGATCATCGGTCTGATCCTGTGGGTGTGTGTGCTCAAAAGTGGCGTGCACGCCACGCTGGCCGGCGTGACCCTGGCCTTCTGCATCCCGCTGCGCACCAAAAATGCCGAGCCCTCGCCCCTGAAGACACTGGAACACGCCCTGCACCCGTGGGTGGCCTACGCCATCCTGCCGCTGTTTGCCTTCGCCAACGCGGGCGTTTCCCTGGCCGGCGTGAGCCTGGAAAGCTTCACTCACCATGTGCCCATGGGCATCGCCGCCGGCCTGTTGATCGGCAAGACCATCGGCGTGTTCGGCCTCACCTGGCTCGCTATCAAGACCGGCTTGGCCGCGCTGCCCAGCGGCGCGAACTGGGGCCAGGTGTTCGGGGTGGCGATCCTGTGCGGTATCGGCTTTACCATGAGCCTGTTTGTCGGCTCACTGGCGTTCGTGCCGGGTGCCAGCGAATTCGCCGGGGAGGATCGAATGGGCATTCTCACCGGGTCGATCCTGGCCGCGTGTATGGGTTATGCCGTGACCGCGATGGCGAGTCGCAAGAAAGCCTGAGGATTCTGAAGGCACCCAAAAACCCCAATCGGTGAACCCGATTGGGGTTTTTCTCTTTCTGAAGAGGACACTTGCCTCAAACGCCTAAAGACTTTGCGCGCGCCGCCGACTAGTGATTGTGTCGCTAGCACTGTTCCTGCCAGGGACACCCGCCCGACACAGCTCTCCAACGCGTATCCAGCCCGAGCGAAAATCCCATGTTCCTGAGAAATATAAGAATCGCTGCCAGAGCCTTCATTGGCTTCGCAGCTATTGCGTCGCTGAGTGTGTTTCTCGGTCTGTTCGCCCTCAAGCAGATTGGCGAAGTCCAGTCCCAGGCTGCCGACATTCAGAACAACTGGATGCAGCGTGTCAGGATTCTGGCCCTGGCCAACGCGTCGCTCGACCGTTTTCGCTTGGGCGAAATGGCGCACATCCTGTCGGCAAGCGATGCGGAGATGCAGACCTATGAAGACAAATCCGCTGGCCGCCTGAAAAGCGTCAAGGAACAGCTGACCCAATATGCCGCGCTGCTACGCACATCCGAGGAAAAATCGCGTCTGGATGTGTTCAACCAAAGCCTGGATGCCTACGCAAAGAACCATACCGAAATGCTCAAGCGCTCGCGCTCGGGCGACAAAGCCGGCGCCCGCGACTTTCTCAACAGCATTCGAGAAAGCTACGAGCAGATGACCAAGAACTTCGACCAGTTGATCGACCTCGCCAACAAAGGCGCCGAACAGGCCGGCCAAACCTCCGTAGGCGCTTACCAACATGCGGTGAGCGGCATCACCATCGTCATTTTGCTGGTCAGTGCCGGCACAGTGCTGGTGGCCTGGTTACTGACCCGCAGCATTACCGGCCCCATCATTGAAGCGGTGCAGGTGGCCGAAACCATCGCCAAGGGCGACCTCACCCATCCCATAAACCCTACGGGCAACGACGAAGCCACCCGCTTGCTGCGGGCGCAAGAAACCATGCGAAACAACCTGGTGCAGACCCTGCGGCAAATCACCGGCTCATCCAGCCAGCTAGCCGCTGCGGCCGAAGAGTTGAATGCCGTCACCGCCGAGGGTAGCCGCGACCTGCAACAGCAACATGGCGAAATCGAGCAGGCAGCCACGGCCGTCACTCAGATGACCACTGCGATTGAGGAGGTTGCGCGAAACGCAGCATCGACCTCCGACCTGTCCCAGGAATCGCGCAGCATTGCGTTGAAGGGCCAACAGCGCATGGGCGAGGCATTGAATTCGATCCAGGCGCTGACCCGTGGGGTCGAGGTCAGCTCAGGGCAAGTTGGCGGCCTCGCCGAACAGGCTAAAGGCATCGGCAAAGTACTCGATGTGATCCGCACCATTGCCGAGCAAACCAACCTGCTGGCGCTTAACGCCGCCATCGAAGCTGCGCGTGCCGGTGAGGCCGGACGTGGTTTCGCCGTGGTCGCCGACGAGGTTCGTGCACTGGCCCATCGCACCGCCCAATCGACCCAGGAAATCGAGCAGATGATCGGCAGCATTCAGGCCAACACGGCCAGCACCGTCAACACCATGCTCGACAGCAGCGCCATGACTCAGCAAACCTTGGGGCTGGCGGAGCTGGCGCAACAAGCGCTGGCTGACATTCTGGCTGCCAACGATGAGATCAATGACCGCAACCTGGTGATTACCACGGCGGCGGCGGAACAAGCCGACGTTGCTCGAGCAGTCGATCGCAACTTGCTGAACATTCAGCAGCTGTCGATTCAGTCGGCGGAGGGCTCGACTCAAACGACTGCAGCCTCGCAATCCCTCGCCAGCCTGGCGCATGAGTTGAACACGATGGTCAAGCACTTCCAGGTTTGACGTCACGCAGCGTGCGCGGCACACCGCGCTTGCAATAAAAAACCCCAACCGATCACTCGGTTGGGGTTTTGTATTTCAGGGCCGGCGTTTAGCGAGTAACGCGGCTGGTACCGTCGACAGTCATGATGCGTACACGGTCGCCGATGCGGAAGATTTCATTTTCCTGCACGGCTTGTACGTAGGCACGCATGCTGCCGTCGTCTTCGCGAACGGTGATTTCCACACCTTGGGTGCGGGTCAGGCCTTCTTCGGTGGCCGAGCCCAGCAGGCCGCCGGCTACGGCGCCGATCACGGCGGTAACAATGCTGCCACGGCCGCCGCCGATAGCGCTGCCGCCAACGCCGCCGATGACTGCGCCAGCAGCGCCGCCGATTGGGGTCTTGGTGCCTTCGATTTTCACTGGACGCAGGGATTCAATGGTGCCCATGCGAACGGTCTGTACACGACGCGCCTCGTCACGGGAGTACGAGTCGCCGGTCAGACTCGAGGCGCAGCCACCCAACAGCAACGACAGGGTGGTAAAGCAGGCAACTAGTAAAACGGACTTACGCATAGCATCAACTCCAAAGGACAGGTATTCATTAGACGCTGCGGCTTGGCGCCTGTCACGGCGAGCACCGCAGAAAATTGCTTTCATTCAGCCTTAGTACAGACTGCCAGCACCAGAAAAATAGACGAACGGTTGCACTCAACTGTTCCGAAGAATGTCATGGACGCGCTCATCATTATTGTAGTCGCGCAGCAGCACACGCCGAAGACTTATGGATAAAGACTTCGCCGTGGCGGGCAACATTCGAACGAGGTGACGAAAGGTGAAACTCAGGGCGCGAGGCGCTCACGAGTCCACTCGCCGGCTTGCAGGCGGTAATTGAGGCGATCATGCAAGCGACTGGCGCGACCCTGCCAGAACTCGATGCGCTCGGGCAGCAGGCGATACCCGCCCCAATGCTCGGGGCAATCGGGTTGGATGTCGCTGAAACGCTGCTCGGTGGCCTTGAGCAAGTCTTGCAGCTCTTCGCGATCACGGATGACCCGGCTCTGCGGTGACGCCCAAGCCCCAAGACGGCTGCCCAAAGGGCGGACCTGAAAATAAGCATCCGACTCTTCGGGCGTGACCTTGACCACCCGCCCTTCGATGCGCACCTGGCGCTCAAGGGTGGGCCAGAAGAAGGTCATGGCTGCAAACGGCTGTGCCGCAAGCTGTTCGCCTTTGGCACTCTGATAATTGGTGAAGAAGGTAAAACCCTGTGTATCCAGGCCCTTGAGCAGCAGGATACGACAGTGCGGACGACCGTCCTGGTCGACCGTGGCCAGAGTCATGGCATTGGCTTCCACCGGTGGCTGCTCGGTTTTCACCGCATCGGCAAACCACTGGTGGAACAATGCAAACGGCTCGCCCGGGGCCTGGGCCTCGCTCAAACCGTCCCGTGTGTAGTCACGGCGCATATCGGCCAGTGCCTGGGTCATGCGGCTTTATCCTTCTGGTTCAGCAGATCAGTTTTTCGCCTGGTCGTTTGTCGCTGGAGCGTCGGCCTTGGGTGCGGCTTTTTTCGCGGCCGGCTTGGCGGCCGCTTTTTTCGCAACGGGCTTGGCAGCGGCTTTCTTGACCGGAGCCTTTTTCGCCGGAGCGGCTTTTTTCGCAGCAGGCGCCGGTACGGGAGCGGGTGCAGTCTGCACGGCAACCATTTCCGCAACCGGTGGCTTGCCCGAGTTGTACTTGCTCAACAATGCCAACATCGTTGTACGCTGAGTGAACATGATTTCCATGCGACGGTTCAGCGCACGCCCCTGATTGCTATCGTTGGCAGCCCGCGGCATAAGGTCGCCCATGCCACGCATCATCAGGCGATCCTGCTTCAAGCCGCTGAGACTGAAAATCGAAGCGATGGACTGCGCGCGCTCGCGGGTCAACGCCTGGCTCGCGGGCTCGGCACCATTGGTGTCGACGTGGCCTAAGACCAACACAGCGGTCTTCGGATCGCCTTCAACCGCCTTGGCCACGCGAGTGAACGGGCCCAACGTAACCGGCAGCAGCATCGCCGGGCGTTTCGGGTTGTAAGAGCCATCAACCGGGGCGATCACGACCAATACGTTCTCGCGACGCTCCAATTGCAGGTTGCTGTCCTTGATGGCCGCACGCAGGCGCGGCTCATAGTCGTCCAGCCAGGCTTGAGTGATTTTCGGGTCAGGCATCGGCACGTTGGTCACGTCGACCTTGGCCAATGGTTTTGGCTTGCTTTCGAAAGGCCACCACCACTTGGTGTCGGTGTCGGTCTTGGCGACTGCCGGAGTCGTCGGGTCTGCAGCCTTGAGGTCGGCTTTCAGATCGGCCTTGGCATCAGCCGCTTTTTCATCGGCGCTTTTAGAGGCGAACGGCCACCAGCTGGAGCCGGTCTCGGCCTTGGCTACGGGCGCAGGGGCGGCAGCAGCGGCAGGCGCTGGAGCAGCGGCGGCGGCAACCGGGGCTGCAGGCTTGGCGCCAGCGGCTGGTTTTGCATCCGGCATGGCGTCGGTTTTGGTTACTGCGTCCTTGGTAGCAGCCTTGTCTGATCCAAATGACCACCAATGCCCACCTTCGGCATCATTTTGTGGAGTTTGTGCGCAACCCGTAATTGTGAGGCACAGCGCCAGTGCCAAGGACTTGTTCGATAACATGAGATATCCACAAAATGAGAAAAAACCGGAGGGTCTGGTTGACCCGTTAAACAGACGCTTACAGAACATTAAAGTTACAAAATTTCGTTCAGCGCCTTCTTATAGTTGCCTTTGTAACAAAAAAACGTGAAACAGCAAGCTCTTTACAGACAACCGGCCAATATTCCGACCAACTTCTGTGCACGCTGGTCCATAAGTACATAAGGCCCCAGTGTATTAGTCACGAAACCAAATGCTACATCATGTTCCGGATCGGCAAAACCGACCGAACCACCCGCGCCCGGATGCCCAAACGCACGTGGGCCAAGGCCGAACGTCGCATTGGGCAAGTGCGGTTGATCCAACATGCAGCCCAAGCCGAAACGGGTTTGTGTCAATAAAGTTTTATCCGGTCCGATACTGTGTTCGCGGGTCAATTGTTCGAGCATGTCCGCTTCGAGCAAACTACCGTCCAACAATCCGCTATAAAACCCCGCCAGGCTACGCGCATTACCGTGACCATTTGCCGCCGGCTGCTGCATGCGCCGCCATTCGGGCTTATTAGTGCTTGTCAGAATAGACGGTGGGTTGGCAAATGCATGCGTTGTCATGGCCGCAGGTTCGCGCATCATAACTTGCAATAATCGTTGAGCGGCTTCATCGCCCATATTGCCTTTGCTGCGCGCTATATGCGCAACGCGATAAAACTCTTCGTCCGCCAGGCCAACATGAAAGTCCAGCCCCAATGGCCGCGCAACCCGCGCAACAATTGATTCACCGGGCCCGCGCCCGTCGGCGCGACGCAACAATTCACCGACCAGCCACCCATACGTAATGGCCTCGTAGCCGTGGCCTTGGCCGGGCGTCCACCATGGGGCTTCGGCCGCCAGGGTGTCGACCATCAGTTGCCAGTCATAGAGGGCTTCGGCGGGGAGCATGTCGCGAATCGCCGGCAACCCGGCCTGGTGGCAGAGCAGCTGGCGCAGGCTGATGGCTTCTTTACCGGCTGCGGCAAACTCGGGCCAGTAGTTGGCGACAGGGGCGTCGAGTTGCAACTTGCCCTCGGCCACCAATTGCAGGGCCGTCACGGCGGTGAAGGTCTTGGTGCAGGAAAACAGGTTGACGATGGTGTCGCTGTGCCAGGCCTCAGCACCGTCCTTGTCGGCGGTGCCGGCCCACAGGTCGACGACGGTTTCGCCGCCGATCTGAATACACAGCCCGGCACCACGCTCCTGCGGGTCATCGAACAACGCGGCGAATGCCTCACGTACCGCTTCGAACTGGAGCTCGTAATGACCCTGAATCTGCACCTAAGCCGCCTCGGAAAACACCGTAATAAGTGGCCGACATTGTTCCAGTCATTGGCGGTTTTGTGAACCCGTCAAATATGAATCAATGGCCATTTCCAGAGTGACCGCCAGCATGCCCGGCGCCCTGCCCCGCGCCTCTGCCGTCGTGCCCCGACTTGCCGGCTTCGCTCTCACGCACCCCGCTGGCGGCCTTGGCTTTTTCGGCTTCCTTGCCCAGTTGGTCGACGGCCGCCAGGTTGCTCTTGCGCACGCTGTCGACAAAGCCCTGGAACGGCACATCCGTGATGCCTACAAGGCCAAAGTGGCCGTTTTCACCGTCCAGCAGACGCCCCGTCACCGGTTGATCCAGGTATTGGAACCAATGCACGCCGACGATCGACGGCTCGGCCATGGCTTGCTTGAGGAAGTTGCTGTACGCCACGCCACGGTCTTCTTCCTTGGCCAACTGAGTCACGCCGCCCCAGAACGGACCGCGATCCGCCGAGCCGAAGTTGAACTCGGTGATCAGTACCGGCTTATCCAACGCGCGCAGGGCGGCGAAGTCGTAACCGTCCTGAGGCTTGAGGGTGTACATGTTGAAGCTCAGCACATCGCAATACTGGGCGCAGGACGCTACGGCTTCCGGGGTGCTGACGGCGTAGCGGCCACCCAGCAGCAACTGGTTGGGCGCGTGCCACTTCAAGGAATCGGAGATGGTCTTGAAATAGGCATCGGCGAAGGTCTTCTGGAAGTATTTGAAGTCCGCTTCGATTTCCGGGTGCTCAGGGCTCGGCATCGGCGGCTCGAAGCCGGGGTCTTCCATCAGCTCCCAGCCCGACAGGTGAATGCCCCAGGCTTTGGAGAGGCCTTCTTCGTTGCGGTATTTGTCACGCAGTTGTTTGAGGAACGCACGTTTGGCCGGCACGTCGGTGGTCATGCGCAAGGTCCCGTAGGCCAGGGCGTAACGCGATTTTGGATCGTCGCCAGGGCCGGCCCAGGCCAGCTCGTTGTCGGCAAAAAAGCCGATCAGCCACGGGTCATCGCGGTGATCGCGGGCCGCGATCGCCACCGCGCGCTCGGTGGCCATGGCGAAACGCGGGTCGAACGGGTCAGGCATGCCGCCCCACCAGTCAGTGCCGGTGCTGATGCTGGCGTAGTCACCGACAATCGACAGCGGCAAGGTGTACGGCACGCGGTCGGCGCTGGCCAAATCCTCGTCGCTCCAGTTGCCCACGGTGTTGAAACCCCAGGCTTGCAGGCGGTCCAGCGTGTGCGTGACCCAGCGCTTGTGGTCAAAACCCTGCGTGTCATAGGTGCGCTGCAGGTTGGCGCCATAGAAGTCGTACCAACGCCCCACATTAAAGCCCCGGCCCTGGTCAGCGCCGTTGCCGCCACGGTTATCCGCACTGCCGTAATACTTGTCGAACGGCTCACCGGACTTGGGCAGCGCGGCAAACATCCATTCGCGGCCGGCCACGTAGGTTTGGTTATCGTCCGGGGCAACCGTATTGACGCCCAGGGAGTAGAACGGATGGCCTTCCGGCGTCACCAGGTACCAGCGCCCGTCGCGCTTCTCGGTGCGGAAAAAGCCGCTTGCTTCGAACGCCGGGCCTTTGTTCCAGCCGCCATATTGGTCCAGGGCAGACTTGTCGCGCTCAGCCAGCCAGCCCTTGAGCTGTTGCTGCTCCTTGGCCGCTGCGGCTTTGAGTTGTTCGTCGCTGCTGACTTTTTCCGGCCAACGCGCGCGCGTGGACTGACCATACGCATCCACCAGCGCGCTGTAAGCAGCCTTTAGCACCGGCTCGCTGTCCTGCACGCCGAAGCGTTCCAGCAGGATGCTTTGGGCTGCGTTGGGCTTGATCATCGACAGGGTGACCGACGCCACCTGGCTACGATCGATTGCCCCGGCGCTGCTGGCCAACAGCACACGCTGGCCCTCCACGGTAATCGGCATCGGCGGCCCGGCCTTCATGCCCTGGCTCAGCGGCGAGTTGGCCTGCAGCGGAATCAGCAGGGTTTGGGCGGGGCCGGCCGGCAGGTCGATGCGGCTGACCAGCGTCTGGCCGTCTGTGCTCTGCACCTTGACGTAGAGGGTCAGCGCCCAGTCCATGGCGCTTTGGATACGCAGGCTCATGGCGCCGGACTGCGACCAGTCCCACACGCCGGTCTGCGGGCTGAGCACCAGGCTCGGTTCGGCCGCCGGGTTGAAGGTGATGCGGCGCAGCACCTCGCCCTCAGCGGTTTGTTCGGCGTTGTATTGCGGCAGGCTCGCGTCCTGGGTCGCGACCTTGACCACATCGGCAGGCCGGACGAAATTGAACAGCGTTTGTTGCCCGGCAGGCGCGGCCATCAAGGGCGCGGCGAACAACAAGGCAAACAGAGCGGGCAGCGTGCGAATCATACGAACAAGGTTCTCCCAAACGGCCGGTGAATGGCCTGATGACGTAAAGCGTTGGCAGTGAGATAGACCACGAAGTGGGCGAATTCGCCCACAGTGGTTTAAGAAATTTCGCGCCTGAAAGGCGGCAAAGCATTGAGGATAGCCTTGCCATAGCGTTGCGTGACCAAACGGCGGTCGAGCAAGGTGATGGTGCCCCGGTCTTCCTCGGTACGCAGCAAGCGCCCGCAGGCCTGGACCAGCTTCAAGGAAGCATCCGGCACCGAGATTTCCATGAACGGGTTACCGCCACGGGCTTCGATCCATTCGGCCAAGGCCGCCTCGACCGGGTCATCCGGTACCGAGAACGGGATCTTGGCGATCACCACGTGTTCACAGTAGGCACCGGGCAAGTCCACGCCTTCGGCGAAACTGGCCAGGCCGAACAACACGCTGGAATCACCGCCATCAACACGCGCTTTGTGCTTGTTCAGGGTTTCCTGCTTGGACAGGTTGCCCTGGATGAACACCTGCTTGCGCCAGTCACGGTCAAGGCCGTCGAACACGTCCTGCATCTGTTTACGCGAGGAGAACAGCACCAGGGTGCCGCGTGAACCTTCCACCAGGTCCGGCAAGTCGCGGATGATCGCGGCGGTGTGCGCGGCCGCGTCGCGAGGGTCGGCCTTGAGGTCCGGCACTCGCAGCACACCGGCATCGGCATGGTGAAACGGGCTCGGCACCACGGCGGTGACGGCCTTTTTCGGCAGGCCGGCACGCATGCGGAAGCGGTCGAAAGTGCCCAGCGCGGTCAGCGTGGCCGAGGTCACCAGGCAGCCGTAGGCCACGTTCCACAGGTTGCGGCGCAGCATTTCGGCGGCGAGGATCGGGCTGGCGTTGACCTCGATATCAAACAGCGCACCGCTTTCGGACAAGGTCAGCCAGCGCGCCATGGGCGGGTTGTCTTCGGGGTCTTCGACGGTAAAGGCGGTCCACAGCTCCCAATTGCCCTGGGCGCGCGACAGCAGGCTGCCGAACAGGGGGTACCATTCCTCGGCCTGGTTGCTGGCGATACCGATGTTGACCTCGCCGTCCATGCCTTCCTTGAGCAGGTCGGTCAGGCGGGTGAACAGGTCGGTCAGCCGTGAGAAGCCTTTCTTCAGCTCGATACCCATTTCACGCATGTGCTCGGGGATCAAGCCGCCGACGAAGCGATGACGCGGCCGTTCGCGGCCTTCGACGTCTTCGCCGGGCTTGAAGTCGGCGACCTGCTCGCAGGCGCTGAACATGAATTGCTGCTGGGTCTTGATCTCGCGCGCCAGCTCCGGCACCTGCTCGATCAGCTTGCCCAGATCGCCGGGCAACGGGTGCTGGGCGAGCAATTTGGTCAGGTTCTTGGCGGTGGTTTCAAGCCAGTCGGCGGTGGAACGCAAACGGGTGTAGTGGGCGAAATGGCCGATGGCCTTATCGGGCAAGTGGTGCCCTTCGTCGAATACGTAAAGGGTGTCGCGCGGGTCCGGCAACACAGCGCCGCCGCCCAGGGCCAGGTCAGCCAGGACCATGTCGTGGTTGGTGACAATCACATCGACCTTGCCCATGCCCTCGCGGGCCTTGTAGAAGGCGCACTGGCCGAAGTTGGGGCAATGCCGGTTGGTGCACTGGCTGTGGTCGGTGGTCAGGCGCGCCCAGTCGGCGTCTTCCAGGGCGGTGGGCCAGCTGTCGCGGTCGCCATCCCATTTGTTGCCGGCAAGTTTCTCGATCATGCTGGTAAACAGCTTCTGGCTGACTTCATCAACCTCGATCTTGAAGCCTTCCTCTTCGAACAGCGATGCCGTGGCGGTCTGGGCGTGACCTTCCTGCAGCAATACGTCGAGCTTGGACAGGCACATGTAGCGCCCACGGCCCTTGGCCAGGGCGAAGGTGAAGTTCAGGCCGCTGTTGCGCATCAGGTCGGGCAGGTCTTTGTAGACGATCTGCTCCTGCAGGGCGACGGTGGCGGTGGCGATCACCAGGCGCTTGCCGGCGGCCTTGGCGGTAGGAATCGCGGCCAGGCTGTAGGCCACGGTCTTGCCGGTACCGGTGCCGGCCTCGACGGCCACGACCGCGGGGTCGCCACTGCGCCGACCTTCGTCATCGGTGTCGATATCCCCGAGGACTTTGGCCACTTCGGCGATCATCAGGCGTTGGCCGTAGCGCGGTTTCAAGCTCTTGGCTTCGAGAAAACGCGAATAGGCGCCCTGGATCGTGGTTTTGAGTTCAGTGCTGATCATGGATAGTCGGGCGCAAAAAACGCTGGATAAATTTTCAGTGGTTCGGATCGGCCGCTATCATACCCCGCTAATTAATCCCGCGCAGAACGGAGTACCACAATGACCGCGTTTAGCCTCGCTTACACCCTGCATGTATTGGCCGCCCTGGTATGGGTCGGCGGTATGTTTTTCGCCTGGATGATCCTGCGCCCCGCCGCCATGGCGGCACTTGAGGGCCCTGCCCGGCTCAAGCTGTGGGCGAATGTGTTTCAACGTTTTTTCGTGTGGGTCTGGGTGGCGGTGCTGGTTTTGCCGATCAGCGGCATCGGCCTGCTCCAACTGCGCTTCAGTGGTTTTGAGACCGCACCGCGCTATGTGCAGGTGATGATGGGCTTGTATCTGGTGATGACTGCGCTGTTTATCCGTATCCAGGCGTTGAAATTTCCGGAACTGCGCACAGCGGTAGCGGCCGAGGACTGGCCGGCGGGTGCGGCTGCGCTGGGGCAGATTCGCAAGCTGGTGGGGATTAACCTGATTATCGGCCTGGTGGTGGTGGCGATTGCTTCGGCTCGGCCGATGTTCTGAAACTGCCGATTACTGTGGCGAGCGGGCTTGCCCCGCGTTGGGCTGCGAAGCAGCCCTGAAACCAGACGGCGCGTAACATCTGTAAAGACGCTGTGGCCTTATTGGGGCTGCTTTGCAGCCCAACGCGGGGCAAGCCCGCTCGCCACAATGAGGCGTTAGAGCCTTTGGATAGTCCCATGCCCTTCTGGTCACCATCGCAAGCTGGTGGGGATTAATCTGATTATCGGCCTGGTGGTGGTGGCGATTGCTTCGGCTCGGCCGATGTTCTGAAGCTGCCGACTACAGTGGCGAGCGGGCTTGCCCCGCGTTGGGCTGCGAAGCAGCCCTGAAACCAGACGGCGCGTAACATCTGTAAAGACGCGGTGGCCTTATTGGGGCTGCTTCGCAGCCCAACGCGGGGCAAGCCCGCTCGCCACAGTGATGCGTTAGAGCCTTTGGATCGTCACAGCACCCGCAGGCCCAGCCGGCCCCGGTTGCCCTTCCAGCCCTGGCCGGCCCTTCTGGCCACCATCGGCGCGGTACACCAGGCAGCCCTTGGATTGCCCACCTTTGCCCGGTTTACCGGCCGTGCCGGCCAAACCGCCCGCACCGCCATCCACCCAGACCTTGATCTGCTCGGCCGGGAAGCTCTGCGGCAGCTCGACGCGTACGGTCGCGCCCGCTGCGCCTGGCAGGCCATCACCGCCATTGTCGCCATTGGCGCCGCGCCCGGCTGAACCCCAGGTGCAGCCCGGGTCCACGCCATTGGCGCCATCCAGGCCGGCATAGCCTTGGGCGCCGGCGCCGCCACGGGCGTCCACCGACAGTTCATCGGCGGTCAGCGCGTTGATGCGCAGGACCAAGTCACGCCCCGCCTTGGCGGGCCTTTCGTGGGTGCCGGGAGCACCGCGCGAAGTGATCTGGCTGCCATGTTCCAGTTGCGCATTACGCACCTGCAACTGCAGCGCGGTATTGCCGGGGGCGATGGCGATCCGCGCTTCACGGCCCAAATGCAGCTCATCCACCGTCACTTGGCTGATGGTCGCCGGAACCAGCAACGTGCCGTAATCCGCCACATCCAGGCGTTCGAGCTGCAAAACGTTGGTGCTGCTGGGCAGGCGCATCAGCGAGTTGGTTTCAACACTGACGCTCTGCGCCAGGGCAATGGGGCTGACCAACAGGGCCAACAGAAAAACCTTACGCATGATTGGCCTCCTTGTTTGCTTCATCAATAACGGCAGGCGCCGACAGGCCCCGCACATGGAACATCCCCACCAGCAGAATCTGCAGGCGGTCACGCCAGGGGTGGGCACGGTGTTTCAGGCTGCTGTTGAACAACAGCAATTCCAACAGATGAGTAAGCAACAGCAGACTGCCGGCCAGACTGACCAACAGGTGAAACGGATTGGCGAGCGGCCGCAATAAATTGACCACCACCACAACCCAGAACAGCAACGTCAAAAACTTTCCCAGCCCCCAAAACACCTTCATCCTGCATGCCCCTGCCTATTATTCTTTGGGCGCACAGTACCGACTTCTGCAGGCGATTTGCCAGTGAAGGATGAAAAAACTTGATAAAGGCACGGTTTGCTTGCGGTTTCGGCGAGGATCGCCAGCAATGCCCCTGTGGCTCCCACAGGGGCAAAGGCCGTCAGCGGTTGATTTTGATTTCCACACGACGGTTCAAGGCTCGACCGTCAGCGGTTTTGTTATCGGCCACCGGCTGACTTTCACCCGCGCCCACCACCGATACAAAGTTGCTGCGCGGCACGCCCGCGCTCACCAGGTAATCGGTGACCGAGTGCGCGCGTTTTTCCGAGAGTTTCTGGTTGTAGGCGTCTTTGCCGACGCTGTCGGTATGCCCGCTGACCCGCAGCTGCGCGCTCGGAGCTTCACGTTTGAGGCGCGTGGCGATGGTGTCGAGCTTGGTTTTGTCCGCCGCCGTCAGCCTGGCCGAGTCGAACTCAAAGTGCACATCGCGGATCACGATGGTTTCTTCCTTGACCACGACCACCTCTTCCACCACGGCCGCCACTGGCACAGGTGGGCAGCCGTTGACATCAACCTGCACGCCCTTAGGCGTGCCCGGGCACTTGTCGCGGCTGTCCGGCACGCCATCGCCATCTTCGTCGCCATCACCGTGCACCCAGCAATAGGCGCCCGCCATGCCGCCGACCAGCAGCGCGCCATAACCCGCGTATGCCGAACTTTGAGTGGCGCCAATCGCTGCGCCGGTCACACCACCGACGGCTGCACAGGTGGGCCAATCGGTTTTTTGCAAACCTGCGCAACCTGTCAATACTCCGGTTAGCAGAACCAAGGGTAGAGCTGTCCGCATGATGCTCATCTGATTTCTCCTGAGGGGATCGGCGGGGGCCGACGGGTGGAGTAAAGACCGCTCTTTTCATCTGCGCCACTGCGCCGCACCCCCGTATTTATTGGAGATCGCCCTGTGTGCAGGACTTTTGCACGCCGCCCGCTCTAGGCCCGCACGCTCAGCCGCGCTAGTCTCTAGGGTCCTGATGTGAGGATCTCTGATGACCGCTGGTATTTCTTCCCGTACGCCACAGCAAGCGCTGGCCGCCTTGCTGGATTTGCACCAGCCCAAACGCCTGTTGTTGTTGGGTGCCAGCCAGTTCCCGGCGCTGGAGGCCTTTGAGGCCGAGCACCCGGACACCCAGGTAGCGATTGCCGCGCCCGGGCCGTTACCGGCAGAACTTGCGGCGCAGCGTTTTGACCTGGCGCTGGTGGTCGATTGCCTGGAGCACCTGTCAAAACCGCAAGGCCTGACGCTGCTCGGCGGCATTCGCAACCTCAATGCCAGTCGCATTGCGGTGCTGGCAGACCTGAACGCCTGCGGCTGGAAGGAAACCGATTTTTTCTCTCTGGCGCTGCAAGCCGGTGAGCGTTTCCAGCGTGATGATCAGGTTCTGACGCTGTTTACCTATGATCTGCTTGACTATAAACAAGTGCCGGACTGGCTCAACGCCCGCTTCTGGGCCAACCCGGAAAACTTCGGAAAGTATTGGTGGTAACCATGAGTACATCCATTTGCCCGTGTGGCAGCGGCAATCTGCTGGATGCGTGCTGCGGCCATTATCACGCCGGCCACCCGGCGCCCTGCGCCACCGCGTTGATGCGCTCGCGCTATAGCGCCTACGTGCTGGGTTTGGTGGACTACCTGGTAGCCACTACTTTGCCCGCGCAACAAGCCGGACTGGACCGCGCCGCCATCGGCGCCTGGAGTGCGCAGAGCACCTGGCTCGGCCTTGAAGTGGAAAGCTCCGAAGTGTTTGGCGGCCAGCCGGAGCATGCGTTCGTGACGTTCACCGCTCGCTGGCATGACAGCACCGGGGAACACAGCCACCGCGAGCAGTCCTCTTTCGTACAGAATGAGGGGCGCTGGTACTTCATCGACCCGACAGTGGAGGTGAAGGCCGGGCGCAATGATGTATGTTTGTGCGGCAGTGGGCAGAAATTCAAGAAGTGTTGCTCCAGCTACCTCTAATCAACTGACAGGGAAAACGCCATGCTCCGGATGTACAGCTTGATGCTGGCGTTGACCTTGGGCCTCACCGGGTGCGCGTCCTGGTTCGAGGACAGCGCGCCCCCGCCTCATGTCTCGCTGGTGAAGGTTGAAGTGGTGCGCGCCAAATTGCTCGAGCAGCGCTTCAAGCTGTACTTTCGCGTGGATAACCGCGACGACGCCGACCTCACGGTGCGCGGCCTGATCTATAAAGTCAGCCTGGGCGATTTTGTGCTGACCGAGGGCGAGTCCAACGAATGGCTGACCGTACCACCGCGCGGCCACGCTTTTTTCCGGGTGAAGGTGCGGACCAACCTCTGGCCGCAGATACGCGATGTGGTACAGATGCTTAAAAACCCGAGCAAACCCGTGCCCTATCGCCTGGAAGGCGAGCTGAAAACCGGATTATTCATCGGTAATGACGTGCAGGTGAACCACAATGGCGAGATAATCCCCGGCGATTTTATTCCGGAGCGACATCGATGACTCAGCAACCCCATGTCCATGGTCCTGACTGCAACCACGATCACGACCACCATGATCATGACCACGGCCATGTCCACGGCCCGAACTGCGGCCACGCTCACCAGGAGCCGGTGCGCAACGCCCTGAAAGACGTCGGCCGCAACGATCCTTGCCCATGCGGCAGCGAGAAAAAATTCAAGAAGTGCCACGGGGCCTGATGCCCTGCGCCCGCAGAAGCCGGCTTGCTATGGCAAGCCGGCTTATTGTGGCGAGCGGGCTTGCCCCGCGTTGGGCTGCGCAGCAGCCCCAATAAGATCAACGCGTTTCCTCAAACAGAACGCAATCTCAGGTTTTGGGGCTGCTTCGCACCCCAACGCGGGGCGAGCCCGCTCGCCACAACAGCAGCACCACCTCCAAGCCGCCGCCTTCCCGATTACTCAAACTCAACCGCCCCTCATGCGCCCGCGCAATCGTATGCGCAATGCTCAACCCCAACCCATACCCGCCCGTCTCGGCATTGCGTGAGCCTTCCACCCGGTAAAACGGTTCCATCACCTGCTCCAACTGCTCCTGGGGAATCCCCGGGCCACGGTCACTGATAACGATCCTCAAACTGTCCGCCTGATCCTCAACCTGCACCACCACCTCGCTACCATAGCGCACCGCGTTTTCCAGCAAGTTCTGCACACAGCGCTTGAGACTGCGCGCATACCCCGGCAGCGGCTGCTTCGCGCGGCCAATGATGGTCACGCTTTCGCCCACGTCCTCCAGGTCCGCCTGCAGGCTTTGCAGCAAGGCATTGATGTCGATGTTCTGTCGCGTCTCGTTGATCTCACCGCTGCTGACAAAGTCCAGGGTGCTGGCCACCATGTGTTCCATTTCTTCCAGGTCGCTGCGAAAACGCTCCTGGGTGCGCGTGTCTTCGAGCATTTCCGTGCGCAAACGCAGGCGTGTGATCGGCGAGCGCAGGTCGTGGGAAATGGCCGCAAGAAAGCGCGTGCGCTCGGCGATATTGGCGATCAGCCGTTGCTGCATCGCATTAAACGCCTGGGCGGCGCGGCGCACTTCAGTCGGGCCATCCACCGGTAACGGTGGGCGCTGGATGTCCCGACCCAGCGCCTCGGCGGCCTTGGCCAGGGCATTCAGCGGGCGGATGGCCAGGCGCACCGCCACCAGGGCGATGACCACCAGCACCAGCACCCGCAGCAAATAGATGCGCATCACGTAATCGAACCACAGGTCCAGCGGTGAGGTACTGGTCCAGCCCTGCTCTTCACTGGCGTCCACGTGCAACCAGCGCCCATCGGGCAGGCGCAGGTCGATCAGAAACTGCCCGACCACCGGTTTGGAGCTGAGTAAGGTTGAGAGCCCGGCGGTCCGCCCTTGGCCGTCGACCAACGACAGGCGTAAAAGGCTCAAGGTTTGCGCGTAGCCGGTTTTCTGCGCCAACACATGGTTGATCAGGCGTTCGGTGGGCCGGTCGCTGTCGTTGAGCGTGCTGGGCGTGTTGCTGGCCTGGTCGCTCAAGGTCAGCCGAAAGTGCGGCGCATCAAGCAGCTGGATCAACTGGTCGGCCTGCTGCGGATCGCTGTGCATCAGGCGCACCACGTCCGCCAAACGCGTGGCGATCAGCCGTGCGGGGATTTCCAGCACCTGGCCATGACGCCGGTCGTACCAGATGCTGCTGGTCAACGCCTGGGCCGCGAGCATGCCGCTGACCAGAATCAGCACCAGGCGCCCGAACAGCGAACGCGGCAGCAGCCTCACGCGCCCAGCACCACGTCATCGGCGGTGAGCATGTAACCCTCGTTGCGCACGGTCTTGATCAGCCACGCCGGCAGCTGCGAGCGCAGGCGGCTGACGCACACGTCGATGGAGCGGTCGAACGGCGTGCTGTCCTTGTCGAACACATGGTTGAGCAGAAAGTCGCGGCTCAATGGGCGATTCGGATGCTGCAACAACAGGCGCAACACGCGGTAATCCGAATTGCCCAGGCTGACCACCACGCCTTCGGGGCTGAGCAGTTGCCGCGCCCGGGTGTCGAGTTGCCAGCCCGCGAACCGAATGCTCGGCGCCTCATCCAGGCGCGCACGGTCCGGAAAACTCTGTACCCGGCGCAACACCACCTTGATGCGCACCAGCAATTCACGCGGGTCGAAGGGTTTGGGCAGGTAGTCGTCGGCGCCGATTTCCAGGCCGACGATGCGGTCGATCAACGAGCCCTTGGCCGTGAGCATCACCACCGGCGTGTTGGAGCTGACCCGCAGCTCGCGGCACAGGCTCAGGCCGTCTTCGCCGGGCAGCATCAGGTCGAGCACGATCAGGTCGATCACATTCAGCGCCAGGCGGCGGCGCATTTCCTTGCCGTCAGCGGCGGTGGACACCTGAAAGCCCGCGTCACTCAAATAGTCGCAGAGCAGTTGGCGGATTTGCGGGTCGTCATCAACGATCAACAGGTGGTCAAGCTTTGCCATGGGCAGTCAATCCGAAAACTCAAAACGCAGGAGATAGCCGAAAGCTCAGCCAGTGGTAAGCGCAAATGTAATGGAATGTTGTGGGAAACCATAATCACGCATCAGCGATACAAACCCGGAGTATGGCGGGCCGAATCGCTCTTTAGACTACCGAAGCTAAATGAGAGTAATTGTAATTTAGACTCGGATCACTGCCCATGTCACTGCCCACCCCGCACCGTCACACGCTGCACACCACCCTGGCACCGATGTTCGGCTTTCTCGCTGCCGGCATTGTCGCACCGACTGCCTGGGCCGATGCGCGCACCGCCACGCCTGACGATTCGGTGGTGAGCCTGCCGCAAATCAAGGTCGACGGCGAAGAAACCACCTCCGCCTTCAAAGTCGACCGGGTGACCTCGGCGAAAATCAGCCAGCCGCTGCTAGACGCGCCGCAAAGCGGGACCATCGTGCCGCAGCAAGTGCTTAAAGAGCGGAACGCGCAAACCCTGCAGGAAGTGTTGCGCAACGTGCCGGGCATCACCTTCATGTCCGGTGAAGGCAACCTGGGCTGGGGCGACCTGTTTTCGATTCGCGGCTTTTCGTCCGAGCAAAGCCTGACCGTACAGCCAGGTCGGCGCATCCCTCGACGGCTTCCAGCTCTACGGCATCCCGGGCGCCGGCCGCACCCTCACCGCCAGTGTCGATTATGAGTTCTAACTTTCCCGCATCAGGAGCCTCCGCCATGTTCAAACCCCGTAACGTGCTCAAGCTCGGCGTGCTGTTCGCCGCGCTGGTGCTCGGCCATGCCGAAACCGCCGCCGCCCATGAAGTCACCGACGTGCTGGGCCGCAAGGTCGAGGTAAAGGATGACGTCAAACGCGTGGTGCTCGGCGAAGGTCGCTTGATTTCGGCATTTGCCTTGCTCGACAAGGACGCGCCGTTCCAGCGCATCGTTGGCTGGCAGAACGACTTGAAGCTGCTGGACCCGCACACCTACAACGCCTATGTGGCGAAGTTTGCGACGGTCAAAGACATCCCGTTGATAGGGCAAGCCTCCGAGCAAAGCGTCAGCGCCGAGGAAATTCTCTCGCTCAAACCTGACCTGGCGGTGTTCAGCATTTCCGGCCACGGGCCGACCGAACACAGTGCGGTGGCTGACGTGCTGGCCAAGGCCGGCATCCCGGTGTTGTTCGTCGATTTCCGTATCAACCCGGTGCAAGGCACCCACACCAGCATGATCGCGCTGGGCCAGGCGCTGGGGCGTGAAGCCCAGGCCAACGCCTTCCTGGCCTTCTATGACCAGCACATCAAAGTCATCACCGACGCCGTCGCCACGCTGCCGGCGGGGCCGCGCCCGAGCGTGTTTCTGGAACTGCTGGCCGGTGCCTGGCAGGCACCTGGGCACACCACCGGCAAAAGCGGCATGGGTGAAGTGATCAAGCTGGTCGGCGGGCGCAATATCGCCGCCGATGTGGTGCCGGGTGCGCTGGGCGATATCAGCGTCGAGTACGCGCTGAAAGCCGATCCGGACGTGTACGTGGCCACCGGCAATCACAAGCCTGGGCTGATCCTGGGCGCTGGCGTAAGCCCTGATGAAGCACGTGAGGCGTTTGATCGGGTGTTGGCGCGGCCGGAATTCGCCAATCTTCGGGCCATCCGCGAGGGCAATGCCCACGGCCTGTGGCATGACTTCTACAACTCGCCGTACAACCTGCTGGCGATCGAAGCGCTGGCCAAATGGGTGCACCCGCGGCTGTTCGCCACGCTTGACCCGCAGGCGACCATGGCGCAAATCAACCAGCAGTTCCTGGGCATGCCGTTGCAGGGTGCTTACTGGATTGACGCAAAAGCCCAGTAACGCTTATCGCCCTGTTGGAATGCAGTCAGTGCGGGAGCTGGCTTGCCTGCGTTAGCAGAGTGTCAGCCACTGAATCAGTCGACTGATACACCGCTATCGCCGGCAAGCCAGCTCCCACATCTGGATGTTCATCGTTTGTTAAATGTGTGTGAGCCAAATGACCACTCAAACCCTCGACCTCGCCAGTGCCACTCACGGCTACCGCCGCTTGCTGGCACGCCGCGCCTGGCTGCTGGCACTGCTGGGCACGGCGCTGGTCTGCGCGATGCTGGTGGACCTGGCCAGTGGCCCGTCGGGCATGGGCCTGCCGGCTTTGCTCGACGGCATCCTGCACCCCTCGCACCTCAGCGCCACCGACCACGTCATCATCTGGAATGTGCGCTTGCCCTACGCGCTGATGGCCGTGCTGGTGGGCTGCGCGTTGTCGCTGGCCGGGGCTGAGATGCAGGCGATCCTGAATAACCCACTGGCCAGCCCGTTTACCCTCGGCGTGTCGTCGGCCGCCGCATTGGGCGCGTCGCTGGTCATCGTGTTTCCGGTGACCACGTTGTGGGTGTCGGCCAACACGGCGATTTCCATCTCGGCCTTTATCTTCGCGGCGGCCTCGGTATTTTTGCTGCAAGCCATGTCGCGCCTGCGCGGCGCGGGCGTGGAAAGCCTGGTGTTGTTCGGCATCGCGCTGGTGTTCAGTTGCAATGCCGTCGTGGCCCTGCTGCAACTGGTTGCCACTGAAGATGTCTTGCAGCAACTGGTGTTCTGGACCTTGGGCAGCGTGACCCGCGCCAACTGGGACAAACTCGGCATCCTCGCGTTGGTCGTGGCGGTGGTGATGCCGTTTTCTATCGCCGCCGCACCGCGCCTGACCCTGCTGCGCATGGGCGAAGACCGCGCACAAAGCTTTGGCGTGGACGTGAAGCGCCTGCGTTTTTTCTCGTTGCTGCGCATCAGCTTGTTGTCGGCCACCGCCGTGGCGTTTGTAGGCACGATCGGTTTTATCGGTCTGGTCGGTCCGCATATCGCGCGGATTCTGGTGGGTGAAGACCAACGCTTCCTGCTGCCCGCCAGCGCCTTGACCGGCGCGTTGCTGCTGGCGCTGTCGTCGATTGCCAGCAAGCTGATCATGCCGGGCGTGATCGTGCCGGTCGGCATCGTCACCGCGTTGGTGGGCGTGCCGATTTTCGTGGTGCTGGTGTTCAAGCGCGGGAGGCAGCTATGAACCAGGGCTTATCGGTGCACAACGCCAACGTCAGTTATGGCCGGCGGCAAATCGTGCATGACCTGAGCTTGCCTACCCTGCCCCACGGCAGCCTGACCGCGCTGATCGGCCCCAATGGCGCCGGTAAGTCGACCTTGCTGCGCGCCGTGGCCGGGCTGGAAAAGATGCAAGGCGTGGTAAGGCTGGGTGAGCTGGACCTTTCGGCCATGTCCGTGGCCGAGCGGGCGCGCCGCGTCACGTACATGCCGCAAAACCTGCCGCCGGGCCTGAGCCTCAGCGTGATGGAAAGCGTGATCGCCGCATTGCGCGTGGCCCATGTCGAAGGCATTCCCTTGTCCAACGAGGCCTGTCTGCGTGAAGCGTTTGAGGCGTTACAACGCATCGGCATCGCACACCTGGCCGATCAACTGTTAAGCACCTTGTCCGGTGGCCAACGCCAGCTGGTCAGCCTCGCCCAACTCATCGCGCGCCGCCCACAGGTGATGTTGCTCGACGAACCCACCAGCGCCCTCGACCTCAATTACCAGTTGAAGGTCATGGACTGCGTGCGTGGGCTGGTGCGCGAACACAACCTGATCGCCGTGGTGGTGCTGCACGACATCAACCTCGCCGCGCGGTTTGCCGACCACATTGCCGTGTTGCGCCAGGGCCGCTTGTACGCCAGTGGCATGGCGGATGAGGTGCTTGACCCGACGCTGTTTGCCGACGTTTACGGCGTGCGGGTGCGCATTGAACGGTGCTCGCAGCAGTCGTTACAGGTGCTGGTCGATGGGGCTGTGTGAAACGCTTCTAAGGTTAGACGAAAATGTTTGATTGAATTATTGCCCTTGGATCATCACCTATACCTGCAGGCATTCGCTCATTTGGAGAGCTTCATGATCGACCTGTATTACTGGACTACCCCCAACGGTCACAAAGTTTCACTGTTCCTGGAAGAAGCCGGTCTGCCCTACAAGGTGCACCCGATCAACATCGGCCAGGGCGACCAGTTCAAACCAGACTTCCTGAAGATTGCTCCCAACAACCGTATCCCGGCCATCGTCGACCAAAGCCCGAGCGACGGCGGCGCGCCGATTTCACTGTTTGAATCCGGCGCCATCTTGCTGTACCTCGCGGAAAAAACCGGCCAGTTCATCCCCAAAGACCTGCGCGGTCGCCAGGAGGCATTGCAGTGGCTGTTCTGGCAAATGGGCGGGCTGGGGCCAATGGCCGGGCAGAATCATCACTTCAGCCAGTTCGCACCGGAAAAAATCCCCTACGCGATCAAGCGTTACGTCGATGAAACCGCGCGCCTGTATGGCGTGCTGGACCGGCGCCTGGCGGACCGCGCCTTCGTGGCGGGCGAGGACTACAGCATTGCCGACATGGCGATCTACCCGTGGATTGTTTCCCACAAGTGGCAAAGCCAGCGCCTGGAAGATTTCCCCCACGTGCAGCGTTGGTTCAACAGCATCAAGGAACGCCCGGCGACCGTTCGGGCGTATGAGCTGGTGCAGAAAGTGAATCCGCCCAAAGCCTGATCTGAAGTCTTACTCGGTCAAAATGTGGGAGCGGGCTTGCTCGCGAATGTGGTGGTTCAGTCAGACCTTCGTTGACTGACACACCGCATTCGCGAGCAAGCCCGCTCCCACAGTTGATTTGCGCAAGACTCAAACTCCTGCTTGCGTCGTTTCGCCGCGCTCACTAACGTAGCGCCTTTAATGACGCTACCCCCCGCAGGAGCTTTGCCATGGCCTCGCCAGCCCTCTCACATTTTCTTCCCCGGTTCGGCGTTGCCGCGGCAGTGGCCAGTGCATTAAGCCTGGCCGGTTGCCAGCTCCAGAGCACCCAGGACACCCTGCCGCCCGTTGCCGGCGTGCAGCCGATCAAAGGTCTGGCACAGAATGTGTCGGTACGCCGCAATGCCCAGGGCATGCCGCTGATCGAAAGCAACACCTTCCATGACGCGCTGTTCAGCCTCGGTTATGTGCACGCCAGCGACCGCATCACCCAGATGGTCACTTTGCGCCTGCTGGCCCAAGGCCGTCTGGCGGAAATGTCCGGGCCGGAGGTGCTGGATGTCGACCGCTTCATGCGCGCGGTCAACCTGAAAAAAAGCGCCGGCGAGCTGTACAACGCGTCGTCGCCGCGCCTCAAGCGCTTCTTTGAAGTGTATGCCCGCGGCGTCAACGCCTACCTGTTCCGCTACCGCGACAAGCTGCCGCCGGACCTGGCCCAGACCGGCTACAAGCCCGAGTACTGGAAACCGGAAGATTCGGCGCTGTTGTTCTGCCTGTTGAATTTCAGCGAATCGAGCAACCTGCAAGAAGAACTCTCCTCGTTGGTGCTGGCGCAGAAAGTCGGCGTCGACAAGCTCGCCTGGCTCACGCCAAGCGCGCCGGATGAGCCAATCCCGGCGGACGAGGCCGACAAGCTCAAGGGCGTGAACCTGGGCCAGATCACCGGCCTTGCGGGCCTGGAAAGCGTCGGCCAGCAGTTGAACAGCCTCAACGCCCTGGCGGTCACCACCTCCAACAACTGGGCCATCGGCCCGCAACGCAGCCGCAGCGGCAAAAGCCTGCTGGCCAGCGACCTTGCCGCCCAGCCGCAAGCGCCGTCGCCGTGGAATTACGTGCAGATCCGTGCGCCCAAATACCAGGCAGTCGGCGCCTCGATTGCCGGTCTGCCGACCCTGTTGTCCGGCTTCAACGGCAAAGTCGCGTGGAGCATGAGCGCGGTCAAGGGCGACACCCAGGACCTGTTCCTGGAAAAGGTCAAACGCCAAGGCAACGCGTTGTACTACGAGAACAACGGCAAATGGCTGCCGGCCACCGTGCGCAACGAAACCTACTTCGCCAAAGGCCAGCGGCCACTGCGTGAAGTGGTCTACGAAACTCGCCACGGCGCCCTGCTCAACAGCAGCCAGGCGCTGACCAGCGGTTTCGGCCTGGCCCTGCAAACCGCCGACTTCAAGGACGACAAGAGCCTGGACGCGTTTTTCGACCTGTCCCGTGCGCAAAACGCCGGCAAGGCGTCGGACGCGACCCGGGAAATCCGCGCCATCGCCCTGAACATGATCTTCGCCGACGCCAGCAACATCGGCTGGCAAGTCACCGGCCGCTTCCCCAACCGCCGCGAAGGCGAAGGCCTGCTGCCGTCGCCGGGCTGGGACGCGCGCTTTGACTGGGACGGCTACGCCGACGCGATGCTGCACCCGTACGATCAGGACCCGGCCCAAGGCTGGATCGGCACCGCCAACCAGCGCACCGCGCCACGCGGTTATGGCATGCAGCTGTCCAATTCCTGGGATGCACCGGAGCGCAGCGAACGCCTGGCGCAATTGGCCAATGCCGGCAAGCATGACAGCCGCAGCATGATCGCCATGCAGTACGACCAGACCACCCCCTTCGCCGCCAAGCTCAAGACCATGTTCCAGGCACCGGGCATGGCCCAGCCGTTGAAACAGGCGATTGATGCGCTGCCGGCGGCTGATGCGACCAAGGCCCGCGAGGCGCTGAATCGCCTGATGGCGTTTGATGGCCGACTGGCGCCAACGTCCGCCGACGCGGCGATCTACGAGCTGTTCCTGCAGGAAAGCACCAAGCAGATCTTCCTCGACGAACTCGGCCCGGAAAACAGCGCCAGCTGGAAAGCCTTTATCAGCAACGCCAACCTGTCCTACTCCGCCAACGCCGACCACCTGCTGGGCCGCGAAGACAGCCCGTTCTGGGACGACGTGCGCACGGCGCAAAAAGAAGACAAACCGGCGATCCTGGCCCGCAGCCTGGCCGCCGCGATCACGGCCGGCGACAGCCAATTGGGCGCCGACCACAAGGCCTGGCAGTGGGGCAAGCTGCACACCATCACCTGGAAAAACACCAACGGCCAGGTGATTCGCGGCCCGTTCGCCAGCGGCGGCGACCACAACACCCTGAACCCGGCGCCCTACCGCTGGGGCCAGGACTTCACCACCACCCAGGTGCCGGCGCTGCGCATGATTGTCGACTTCGGCCAGATTGAACCGATGATGGGCCAGGGCGGCATTGGTCAGTCCGGCAACCCGGCCAGCCCGAATTATGCGAACGGCATCGACCCGTCGCTCAAGGCGCAATACCTGAGCTTCCCGATGCAGCCGCAGAACTTTGACAAGGTGTATGGGAAAACCCGCTTGACCCTCACACCCGGCAAGTAACCCGTTTTTTCACTGAAGAAACCGGATCAAAAATGTGGGAGCGGGCTTGCTCGCGAAGGCGGTCGATCAGTCACTGAATAGTTGGCTGAACCACCGCCTTCGCGAGCAAGCCCGCTCCCACATTGACCTTATGCATTCCGATAGAACTTCTCGCCCCACCGTCCCCTCATACCTGATAAGCCCATCGCCCCCGGCACGCCCATGGACCTTGTCATCGCCCGGCCCGAAGGCCTCTACTGCCCCGCCGGAGATTTTTACATCGACCCATGGCGGCCGGTGGAACGCTCGGTCATCACCCACGCCCACGGCGACCACGCCCGCACCGGCAACGAGCACTACCTGGCCGCTGCGCCCGGTGAAGGCATTTTGCGCTCGCGCCTGGGCCAGGACATCAATCTGCAAACCCTGGCCTATGGCGAAAAACTCGTGCACCACGGCGTGACCCTGAGTTTTCACCCTGCCGGGCACGTGCTGGGTTCAGCCCAGGTGCGGCTGGAATACCAGGGCGAAGTCTGGGTCGCCTCCGGCGACTACAAAGTCGAGCCCGACGGCACCTGCGCGCCCTTCGAACCGGTGCGCTGCCACACCTTTATTACCGAATCCACGTTCGGCCTGCCGATCTACCGCTGGCAGCCCCAGGCGCAGATTTTCGCCGGGATCAATGACTGGTGGCAGGCCAACATCGCCGCCGGCAAGGCCAGCGTGTTGTTCTGTTATTCGTTCGGTAAGGCCCAGCGCATCCTGCATGGCATCGACGCCAGCATTGGCCCGATCCTCAGCCATGGCGCGGTCGAACCCTTGAACCGCGTGTACCGCGAAGCCGGCATCTACATCCCCGAAACCCTTTATGCCGGCGACTTCAAAAAGACCGACCCGTTGCTGCGCCAGGCGCTGATCATCGCCCCGCCGTCCGCAGGCGGAAGCAGTTGGATCAAGCGTTTCGGCGACTACAGCGACGCGTTCGCCAGCGGCTGGATGCGCCTGCGCGGCACGCGGCGGCGCCGCGGTGTGGACCGTGGCTTTGTGCTCTCGGACCACGCCGATTGGCCGGGGCTGTTGTGGGCCATCGAGCAAACCGGCGCCGAACGGGTGATGGTCACCCACGGTTCTGTCGGCGTTCTGGTGCGTCACCTGCGGGAAAAAGGCCTGGATGCCCAGGGCTTCACCACCGAATACGGCGATGACGAAGAGGAGGTCAGCGCATGAAAGCCTTCGCCGAGTTGTACGCCAACCTCGACGCCACCACGTCCAGCAATGCCAAGCTCGCCGCGTTGCAGGCGTACTTTCGCCAAGCCCCGCCCGACGATGCAGCGTGGGCGGTGTATTTCCTGTCCGGCGGGCGGCCTCGGCAACTGGTGCCCACGCGCCTGCTGCGCGACATGGCCACCGAAGCCTCAGGTATCGAACCGTGGTTATTTGAAGAGAGCTACCAGTCGGTCGGCGATTTGGCCGAAACCATTTCCCTGCTGTTACCCGAATCCACCTACACCTCGGAGGATGGCCTGGCGGTGTGGCTCGAAGAAAAGCTGCTGCCCCTGCGGGGTTTGCCGCATCTGGAACTCGCCGAACGCCTGCCCGCACTGTGGGCCCAGCTGGATCAGCCGAGCCTGATGGTCTGTATCAAATTGATCACCGGCAGCTTTCGCGTCGGCGTGTCCAAACTGCTGGTCACCCGCGCCCTCGCCGCGATGGCCGACCTCGACAGCAAGCGCGTGGCGCAACGCCTGGTGGGCTACACCGACCTGTCCAATCGCCCTACGCCTGAAGGCTACCTCAAGCTGATCGCTGCCGAATCGTCCGACGAACACGCGCAACGCGGCGGGCAGCCGTATCCGTTTTTTCTGGCCCATGGGTTGTCGCAGCCGGTGGAACAATTCGACGCCCTGCTCGGCTCTCCCGCAGACTGGCAGGTGGAATGGAAGTGGGACGGCATTCGCGCGCAGCTGGTCAAGCGTGAAGGCCGGCTGTGGGTCTGGTCGCGGGGCGAAGAGCTGGTCACCGAGCGTTTTCCCGAACTGCACAGCCTGGTCAGCGGCCTGCCGGATGGCACGGTGATCGACGGCGAAATCGTGGTGTGGAAGGACGCGGTGCAACCCTTCGCGCTGCTGCAACAGCGTATCGGCCGCAAGACCTTGAGCAAAAAGGTGCTTGAAGATGCACCGGTCGCCGTCCTCGCCTACGACCTGCTGGAGTTCGAGGGCGACGATTGGCGCAACCACACCCAGGCCGAACGCCGCACCCAGCTCGAGCAGGTGATTGCCCAGTGCAACCAGCCTGTGCTGCTGCCATCTCCTTCGCTGACGGGGACCTCTTGGGCAGACCTCGCGCAGCAACGCGAGGCCTCTCGCCAGTTGGGCGTGGAAGGCATGATGCTCAAAGCCAAGGACGGCCTGTACGGCGTGGGCCGCACCAAGGACATGGGCGTGTGGTGGAAATGGAAAGTCGACCCGTTCAGCGTCGACGCGGTGTTGATTTACGCCCAACGTGGCCATGGGCGCCGCGCCAGCCTGTATAGCGACTACACCTTTGCGGTGTGGGATGGCCCGCCCGGCACCGAACGCACGCTGGTGCCGTTCGCGAAGGCCTATTCAGGCCTGACCGACGAGGAAATGCGCAAGGTCGACGCGATTGTGCGCAAAACCACCGTGGAGAAATTCGGGCCGGTGAGCAGTGTGACGCCGAGCATGGTGTTTGAGCTGGGCTTTGAGGGCATTGCCCTGTCCAAGCGCCACAAGAGCGGGATTGCGGTGCGGTTTCCCAGAATGCTGCGGTGGCGCCAGGATAAGGCGGTGGACGAGGCGGACAATTTGGCCACGCTGCAGGACCTCCTGACCTGAAATAAATCCTCATGTGGGAGCGGGCTTGCTCGCGAATACGGTGGGCCAGTGACAGATGAATTGACTGACCCGCCGCATTCGCGAGCAAGCCCGCTCCCACGTCTGATTCGCGTCAAGATCCAAAATGGTGCACTGAAAAATCAATGCCCATTTTCGGGCATCTCCTACACTCTCAACTCCCTTATCCCACCTTTTAAAACAGTCATTCGGAACTATGGTGCAGAAATTGCTACTTGTGATCCGTCTGACACCGTTCAGTAACAGTCCTAAACGCGCCACAAGCGCTTATCTTGGTTTCCAGGGATTACATAATGAAAAAAGCATTGCTGACCCTTTCTGCACTGGCTCTGTGCATGGCTGCTGGTGTTGCCACAGCCAAGGAATACAAGGAATTGCGTTTTGGTGTCGATCCTTCCTACGCGCCGTTCGAATCCAAGGCCGCTGACGGCAGCCTGGTAGGCTTCGATATCGACCTGGGCAATGCGATCTGCGCCGAGCTGAAGGTCAAGTGCAAGTGGGTTGAAAGTGACTTCGACGGCATGATTCCAGGCCTGAACGCCAACAAGTTCGACGGCGTGATTTCCTCGATGACCGTGACCGAAGCCCGTGAAAAGGCGATCGACTTCTCCAACGAGCTGTTCTCCGGCCCGACGTCCCTGGTGTTCAAAAAAGGCGCGAACTTCTCCACGCCTGAGTCCCTCAAGGGCAAAACCGTGGGCTACGAGCAAGGCACCATCCAGGAAGCCTACGCCAAGGCGGTGCTGGACAAAGCCGGTGTGACCACCAAGGCCTATGCCAACCAGGACCAGGTGTATGCCGACCTGACGTCCGGTCGTCTCGACGCTTCGGTGCAAGACATGCTGCAAGCCGAACTGGGCTTTTTGAAGTCGCCGGCAGGCGCTGACTACGAAGTCAGCAAGGCCATCGACGACCCATTGCTGCCATCCAAAACGGCGGTCGGTATCAAAAAAGGTAACAAAGACCTCAAGGCCTTGCTCGATAAAGGTATCAAAGCGTTACACGATGATGGCACCTACGCCACCATCCAGAAGAAACACTTCGGCGATCTGAACCTGTACAGCGGTAAATAACACCCTGGCGCCCACCTGTTTGAGGTGGGCGCTTTTTTATCGCCATAGGTCCTGAATTCATGTTTGAAGATCTTTTGCAAACCCTGGGGCTGAGCGCCTTCAGTTTGAAGGGGTTCGGCCCGCTGTTGCTGCAAGGTACGTGGATGACCGTGAAACTGTCGGTCGCCTCCCTGGCCGTCAGCGTCCTGCTCGGCTTGCTCGGCGCCAGCGCGAAACTGTCCAGCGTCAGCCTGATCCGCGTCCCCGCCCAGCTCTACACCACCTTGATTCGCGGCGTGCCCGACCTGGTGCTGATGCTGCTGATTTTCTACAGCCTGCAAATCTGGCTGACCGGTTTTACCGACTTCATGGAATGGGACTACATCGAGATCGACCCATTCAGCGCTGGGGTTATCACCCTGGGCTTCATCTACGGTGCCTACTTCACCGAGACCTTTCGCGGTGCGATCCTCGCCGTGCCGCGGGGCCAGCTGGAAGCGGCGACCGCCTACGGGCTCACGCGCGGGCAGCGGTTTCGCTTCGTGACCTTCCCGCAGATGATGCGCTTTGCCCTGCCGGGCATCGGCAACAACTGGATGGTGATGCTCAAGGCCACGGCGCTGGTGTCGATCATCGGCCTGGCGGACCTGGTCAAGGCCGCTCAAGACGCCGGCAAGAGCACCTACCAACTGTTTTACTTCCTGGTCATCGCCGCGTTGATCTACCTGCTGATCACCAGCGCGTCCAATGTCGTCCTGCGCTGGCTTGAGCGCCGCTACTCCGCTGGGTCCCGGGAGGCCGTGCGATGATCGAACTTCTGCAGCAATACTGGCGCCCCTTCCTTTATAGCGACGGCCAGCACATCACCGGGCTGGCAATGACCCTGTGGCTGCTCAGCGCGGCGCTGGTGATTGGCTTTGTGGTGTCGATCCCGCTGTCCATCGCCCGCGTGTCGCGCAAACGCTACATCCGCTGGCCGGTGCAGTTTTACACCTACCTGTTTCGTGGCACGCCGCTCTATATCCAGCTGCTGATCTGCTACACCGGGATCTACAGCATTGCGGCCGTAAGGGCGCAACCGGTGCTGGACGCGTTCTTTCGGGATGCGATGAACTGCACCATCCTGGCCTTCGCCCTGAACACCTGCGCCTACACCACCGAGATTTTCGCCGGGGCGATCCGCAGCATGGCGCATGGCGAAGTCGAGGCAGCCAAGGCTTACGGCCTGAGCGGCTGGAAGCTCTATGCCTATGTGATCATGCCGTCGGCGCTGCGCCGCTCGTTGCCGTACTACAGCAATGAAGTGATCCTGATGCTTCACTCGACCACCGTGGCATTCACCGCGACGGTGCCGGACATTCTCAAGGTGGCCCGGGACGCCAACTCGGCCACGTACATGACCTTTCAATCATTCGGCATCGCTGCGCTGATCTACCTGACCGTGACCTTTGCGCTGGTCGGGCTGTTTCGTCTGGCGGAGCGCCGTTGGCTGGCCTTTCTCGGGCCGAGCCATTAAGGAGTCGTCATGCGTCATCAGGTACATGATCTGATCGCGCCGGTGCCAGGCACGGCGCGGCAGATTCACAGTTTCCACTTCGGCCCGGAACAGGCTGAAGGCAAGGTCTACATCCAGTCATCGCTGCATGCCGACGAACTGCCGGGCATGCTGGTGGCCTGGCACCTCAAGGCCCGCCTCGCCGAGTTGGCGGCGGCCGGCAGGCTGCGCAGCGAAATCGTGTTGGTGCCGATTGCCAACCCGGTGGGCCTGGAGCAAGTGTTGATGGATATTCCGCTGGGCCGCTACGAGCTGGAAAGCGGACAGAATTTCAACCGCCGGTTTGTCGACCTCAGTGAAGAGGTGGGTAACCAGGTCGAGTATTTGCTGGGGGATGACGCGCAGCACAACGCCCGTTTGATCCGTGCCGCGCTGTCCAATGCCCTCGCCCGGCAAGCGGCCGACACCCAGTTGCAATCCCAACGCCTGGTACTGCAACGCCTGGCCTGCGATGCCGACATGGTGCTTGACCTGCATTGCGACTTCGAAGCCGTGGCGCACTTGTACACCACGCCCGAAGCCTGGCCGCAGGTGGAGCCGCTGGCACGCTACATCGGCTCGGAAGCCAACTTGCTTGCCACCGATTCCGGCGGGCAGTCCTTCGATGAATGTTTCACCCTGGTGTGGTGGCAGCTGCAGCAACGCTTTGGCGAGCGCTTCCCGATTCCCATGGGCAGCTTTTCGGTGACCGTCGAGCTGCGCGGCCAGGGCGACGTCAACCACGGCCTGGCCCGCCTCGACTGCCAGGCGATCATCGACTACCTGATCCACTTCGGCGCAATTGAAGGCACCGCGGCGCCACTGCCCCCATTGCCCTACCCGGCCACCCCACTGGCGGGCGTCGAGCCTGTGACCACGCCCGTTGGCGGTTTGCTGGTCTTCAGCGCCCTGCCCGGTGAATACCTGGAGGCCGGGCAATTGATCGCCGAAATCATCGACCCCCTTACTGACCGCGTAACGCCCGTGCACTGTAAAAGCGCCGGCCTGCTTTACGCCCGTTCGCTGCGGCGCATGGCCACAGCCGGCATGGTGATCAGCCATGTCGCAGGCCATGAAGCCTACCGCAGCGGCTACCTACTTTCGCCTTGAGGATGCACGCCCCATGTACAAATTGACCGTTGAAGGCCTGCATAAAAGCTATGGCGACAATGAAGTGCTCAAAGGTGTCTCGCTCAAGGCCAAGACCGGTGATGTGATCAGTTTGATCGGCGCCAGCGGTTCGGGCAAAAGTACCTTTTTGCGCTGCATCAACTTTCTGGAAACCCCCAACGACGGCGCGATGACCCTCGACGGCCAGCAAATCCGCATGGTCAGCGACCGCCACGGCATGCGCGTGGCCGACGACGCCGAGCTGCAACGCCTGCGCACACGGCTGGCGATGGTGTTCCAGCATTTCAACCTGTGGAGCCACATGAGCGTGCTGGAAAACATCACCATGGCCCCGCGTCGGGTGCTGGGTTGCAGCAAGAAGGACGCCGAAGACCGCGCCCGTCGCTACCTCGACAAAGTCGGCTTGCCGGCGCGCGTGGCCGATCAATACCCGGCGTTTTTGTCTGGTGGCCAACAGCAACGGGTGGCCATCGCCCGCGCCCTGGCCATGGAGCCGGAGGTGATGCTGTTCGACGAGCCGACCTCGGCCCTCGACCCGGAGCTGGTCGGTGAAGTTTTGAAGGTGATTCAGGGGCTGGCCGAGGAAGGCCGCACCATGATCATGGTCACCCACGAAATGAGCTTTGCGCGCAAGGTGTCGAGCCAGGTGCTGTTCCTGCACAAGGGCCTGGTGGAAGAGCAAGGTGCGCCTGCGGATGTGCTGGGCAATCCGAAGAGCGAGCGCCTGCAGCAGTTTTTGAGCGGCAATTTGAAGTAAACCTTTGCGGCGCCTGGAGGGTCTCTGAATGAGAGCCTCCAGAGCGTCAGCCCATCCATGGCAAAACCCCTCGACTTCGCAAAACACTGGTTTGCCGCCAAGGGCTGGAAACCGTTCGCCTTTCAGAAAGCGGTATGGGCGGCGGTCAAGCAGGGTCAGTCGGGCTTGCTGCATGCCAGCACCGGCGCGGGTAAAACCTATGCACTGTGGTTTGCCGCCCTCAATCGCTTCGCCATCACTCGCCCGCCCGCCACCGGCAAACGCAAACCGCCGGCTGAGCCGCTGACGGTGCTGTGGATTACACCCATGCGCGCGCTGGCCGCCGACACTGCACGCGCCCTTGAAGCGCCGCTGGCGGCCCTGCAGATTCCCTGGAGCGTCGGCCTGCGCACCGGCGATACCAGCAGCAGCGAACGCGCCCGTCAAACCCGCCGCCAGCCCACCGCTCTGGTTACCACGCCGGAAAGTCTTACGTTGATGCTGGCGCGTGCCGACAGTGAATCGAGCCTGGCGCACTTGCGCATGGTCATCGTGGACGAATGGCATGAACTGATCGGCAACAAGCGTGGTGTGCAGCTGCAACTGGCGCTGGCGCGCTTGCGGCGTTGGCATCCGGAACTGATGGTGTGGGGAATTTCGGCGACGTTGGGTAATCAGGCTCACGCACTGGAGGTTTTGGTCCCAGAAGGTGGCGGTATCAACGTGCAGGGGCAAACGGCCAAAACGCTGCAGGTCGATACCTTGTTACCGCCTACCACCGAGCGTTTTCCCTGGGCCGGGCATATTGGTTTGAAGATGTTGCCGCAAGTCGTCGCCGAAGTTGACTCCAGCAGCAGTTGCCTGGTGTTTACCAACACGCGGGCGCAGTCGGAGATCTGGTATCAGGCATTGCTCGAGGCGCGCCCGGATTGGGCGGGCGTGATCGCGCTGCACCACGGCTCACTCTCGCGCGAAACGCGCGACTGGGTGGAGCGAGCCTTGAAAGACGGCCAGCTCAAAGCGGTGGTGTGCACCTCCAGCCTGGACTTGGGCGTGGATTTTCTGCCGGTAGAGCGCGTGCTGCAAATCGGCTCGGCCAAAGGCGTGGCGCGCTTGATGCAGCGCGCCGGACGCTCCGGCCACGCGCCAGGGCGGCCGTCCCGGGTGACGCTGGTGCCGACCCACAGCCTGGAGCTGGTGGAAGCGGCCGCCGCCCAGGACGCGATCGCCCAACGGCGCATCGAAGCACGTGAATCGCCTTACAAGCCGCTGGACGTGCTCGTACAGCATTTGGTGAGCATGGCGCTGGGCGGAGGCTTTACGCCGGACGCGCTGCTGGCGGAAGTGCGCGGGGCCTGGGCTTACCGTGACCTCACGCAAGCCGACTGGGCCTGGGCGTTGGGTTTTGTGCGCCATGGCGGATTGTCGCTGACGGCTTACCCGGATTACCGCCGCGTGGAGCCCGATGAGCACGGCGTGTGGCGCGTGCCGGATGCACGCCTGGCGCGGCGCCATCGCATGAGCGTAGGCACCATCGTCAGTGACGCGAGTATCCAGCTGAAATTCTGGAGCAAAGGCGGCGGCGGCAAGAACCTGGGCAGTGTCGAGGAAGGCTTTATCGCACGGCTCAAACCCGGTGATGGTTTCCTGTTTGCCGGGCGTTTGCTGGAGCTGGTGCGCGTGGAAAACATGACTGCTTACGTGCGTCGCAGCACCGCGAAAAGAGCCGCCGTGCCGCGTTGGAATGGCGGGCGCATGCCGCTTTCCAACGAGCTGGCGCAGGCGGTGGTCGAGCGTTTTGATGCGGCGGCGCATGGGCATTTTGACGGCCCGGAAATGCAGGCGGTACAACCCTTGCTGCAAACCCAGTTGCGCTGGTCGGGCCTGCCGACGCGCACGCATTTGCTGGCCGAAGCCCTGAAATCGCGGGAAGGATGGCACGTGTTTCTTTACCCCTTCGCCGGACGCCAAGTGCATCTGGGCCTGGCCAGCCTGCTGGCGTGGCGGGTCAGCCAACAGCAGCCGGTGACCTTTTCGATTGCGGTGAATGATTACGGGCTGGAGCTGTTGAGTGCCACGCCGGTGGATTGGCCATTGCTGCTGAACGAAGCGTTGTTGAGTCCGCAAAATTTGCTGACCGACGTTATAGCCAGCCTGAATGCCGGGGAACTGGCCTTAAGGCGCTTTCGCGAGATCGCGCGCATCGCCGGGCTGGTGTTCGCGGGTTACCCCGGGGCGCCAAAAAGCACGCGGCAGGTTCAGGCCTCCAGCGGATTGTTTTTTGAAGTGTTCAAGCAATATGACCCGCAGAACCTGCTGCTGACCCAGGCCGGGGAAGAAGTCCTGCGTGATGAGTTGGATATTCGTCGGCTGGAACAGACATTGCGCCATCTGGCCGCGCTGAAACTGGACCTGCACCTGATCGAACGGCCTACACCGCTGGCCTTCCCACTGCTGGTTGAGCGGATGCGCGAGAGCATGAGTTCGGAGAAACTTTCGGAGCGCATTGCACGGATGGTCAAGGACCTGGAAAAAGTCGCAGATAACGGGAAACGCTGATGCACTGTTCGGTAATGCTTGAGGGAGAAGAGCTGTGGCTGCTGCCGGAAAAGGCCGTGTACTGGCCCTCACGTCGGTGCCTGCTGATTGCCGACGTGCATTTTGGCAAGGCCTCCGCCTACCGCAGCCTTGGGCAACCGGTGCCCCAAGGCACCACGACCGAAAACCTGCAACGCCTGGACCGGCTGTTATCGGCCTTGCCGTGCGAGCAGGTGATCTTTCTCGGTGACTTCCTGCACGGCCCCGGCTCTCACGCCAGCGGCACGCTGAGCGCCTTGAGAGCCTGGCGTGAGCGCAATCGCGACCTGAGCCTGACGCTGATTCGCGGCAATCACGATAAACGCGCAGGTGACCCACCGGCCGACTTGGGCATCGAGGTGGTGCCGGAGCCTTTGCTGATGGGGCCGTTCGCCCTGCAACACGAACCGGACGCGCATGCCAGCCACCATGTACTGGCAGGGCATGTGCACCCAGTTTATCGATTGCGCGGCAGGGGCCGTCAGAGCTTGCGCCTGCCGTGCTTTCAGCTCGGGTCGCAGATCAGCCTGCTGCCGGCGTTTGGCGCCTTTACCGGGGGTTATTCAGTGGAACAGCGCGACGATCGGCAGATCTTTGTGATCGGCGATGAGGACGTATGGCCGGTGTGCTGAAGAACCGGCCATGTCTCCTGCCCTGAACGATCAGGCGACAGGCGCGGGTGGCGGCTCATCGGGGAGCGTCGGTTCACCAGGCTCGGTGGGCGGTTGCGGCCAATCTTGATCAGGTTGACCAGGGATGCCGCCTGCATACGCAGGGTCGGCCATCAGGGACCAGGCCAGAACACCAATCTGGTTGGGTTCAAGCCGGGCGAGTTCGGCGCTGATTCGCGGGTCGATCTTCATAAAGTACTCCTCAAGCGTGGCTCGGCGCGTTTTGCACGCACCGAGGCAGTACACCCAATAGAGTCACTTCCCGCAGACTAATTCCCTTAACGTGTAAGACCTTTCGATCAAGCGCGTGGGAGTGTGACGCCACGCTGGCCCTGATACTTGCCTGCACGGTCCTTGTAGGAGACTTCACAAGCCTCGTCGGACTGCAGGAACAGCATCTGTGCCACGCCTTCATTGGCGTAGATCTTGGCCGGCAACGTGGTGGTGTTGGAGAACTCCAGGGTCACGTGACCTTCCCACTCGGGCTCGAGCGGCGTCACGTTGACGATAATGCCGCAACGCGCGTAGGTGCTCTTACCCAGGCAGATGGTCAGCACGTCACGCGGGATGCGGAAAAACTCCACGGTGCGCGCCAGGGCGAAGGAGTTTGGCGGGATGATGCACACGTCGCTCTTGACGTCGACGAAGCTCTTCTCGTCGAAGTTCTTCGGGTCGACGATCGCCGAGTTGATATTGGTGAACACCTTGAATTCATCGGCGCAACGCACGTCGTAGCCATAGCTGGAAACACCGTACGAAATCACCGGAGCGTCGCCGGCGCCACGGATCTGGCGTTCAACGAACGGTTCGATCATGCCGTGCTCTTGCGCCATGCGGCGAATCCACTTGTCCGATTTGATGCTCATGGCGGGTGTCCTGAATAGCGAGGTGGAAAAATTCTGTTGGGCATCTTACCGGGGCCGGCTGCGGGGTTCAAAGGGCGCAGGGCTTTTCTTGATGAATGCACCGGCTGCTGCAAGTCGCAGCCAACAGGGCCGGGGCTTATAGTGCGGTCCCCTGTGACTGTAAATACCACCGCCAGTCACGAAAATAGAGAAACCTTCGGAAATACCATTGGCACGTTCCGGAAAAAGGGTTAAGGTGGCGCCACTGTGCTGCTTGTGTCACTGAGAATCTCTACACGATATGTTGAATTTCGATCCAACCATCTCCAAGAATTTTTCCTGCTCTTTGCACTCAGTCTCGGCCAGGGCTTTTCCTGAGTCGCAGTTAACTTTGTCCAAGGAGATACACCATGTCTAATCGCCAAACTGGTACCGTTAAGTGGTTCAACGATGAAAAAGGCTTCGGCTTCATCACTCCACAATCCGGTGACGACCTGTTCGTTCACTTCAAAGCTATCCAATCCGACGGCTTCAAAAGCCTGAAAGAAGGCCAACAGGTTTCTTTCATCGCTACCCGCGGTCAGAAAGGCATGCAAGCTGAAGAAGTTCAAGTTATCTAACTTGTACTGACTTAGTCGAAAAAACCCCGCCCTCAAAAGCGGGGTTTTTTTATGCCCGGGATTTGACCCTCACGCAGACGTAATGCCGGGCACAAAAAAATGTGGGAGCGGGCTTGCTCGCGAATGCGATGGATAAGTCGGCACATCTGTCGACTGACACTCCGCATTCGCGAGCAAGCCCGCTCCCACACTTAGTCCCGCGTCGCTTATTGGAACAACGACTCACTCGACAAGCCATTCTTCTCCAGGATCTCACGCAAGCGCTTGAGGCCCTCTACCTGGATCTGCCGCACCCGCTCACGAGTCAGACCGATCTCCAGGCCTACGTCCTCCAGGGTACTGCTCTCATGGCCGCGCAGGCCGAAACGGCGAATCACCACTTCACGCTGCTTGTCCGTGAGCTCAGACAGCCACTGGTCAATGCTTTGGGAAAGATCATCGTCCTGCAACAGTTCGCAAGGATCCGTCGGACGATCATCCGTCAGGGTGTCCAGCAGGGTTTTATCCGAATCCGGACCCAGCGAGACATCGACCGAAGACACGCGCTCGTTCAGGCCGAGCATGCGCTTAACCTCGCCTACCGGCTTTTCCAGCAGGTTGGCGATCTCTTCAGGCGAAGGTTCATGATCGAGTTTTTGTGTCAGCTCACGCGCCGCCCGCAGGTAGACGTTGAGCTCCTTGACCACATGGATCGGCAACCGGATCGTGCGGGTCTGATTCATGATCGCCCGTTCGATGGTCTGACGAATCCACCAAGTGGCATAGGTCGAAAAGCGGAAGCCCCGCTCAGGGTCGAACTTCTCCACCGCCCGGATCAAGCCCAGGTTGCCCTCCTCGATCAGGTCCAACAGCGACAGCCCACGATTGACGTAGCGTCGGGCGATTTTCACCACCAGGCGCAAGTTACTTTCAATCATGCGTTTGCGCCCAGCCGGATCGCCTTTTTGCGACAAGCGCGCAAAATGGACTTCTTCTTCGGGAGTGAGCAGAGGGGAAAAGCCGATTTCATTGAGGTACAGCTGCGTCGCGTCGAGCGCCCGCGTGTAGTCAATGTACTTGTGTTGCTTTAACGCGGTGGAGTTCTTGGATTTGGTGCGAACTGAAGGTGTAGCAGACCCTTCATCATTCGACATCGATTCCTTTTCGGTGAGTATCTCCATTTCAAGGAGAACCTCATCGTCGATGTCAAACTCCGGCGCTTCTTTACTGAGAGCCATTGTTATAGTCCTTTGGTGAGTTCGACCTCAAGCTCAAGCGACGCCTCTATCCTTGGCAACGCTGGAGCCTGTTCCTTCTACGTGAGGGAACAGGCTGTGCAACACATCAACGACGGGGAAGGAATTGCAGCGGATCTACAGGTTTCCCTTGGCGGCGAATCTCAAAGTGCAGTTTCACCCGGTCTGTACCAGTTGACCCCATTTCGGCAATTGTCTGTCCGACTTTGACTTGCTGCCCCTCCCGAACCAACAGCCTGCGGTTATGACCGTAAGCACTGACGTAGGTATCGCTGTGTTTGATGATGACCAGTTCGCCGTAGCCCCGCAAACCACTCCCGGCGTACACCACTGTCCCATCAGACGCAGCTAAAACAGGCTGTCCCAAATCCCCGGCGATATCAATGCCTTTATTCAAACTACCGTTTGAAGAGAATTTTCCAATTAACACCCCGTTTGAAGGCCATCCCCAACCGGTCGGGGCAGGCCCTGCAGGCGGCAACGGCGCAGGCGCCGGTTTGCTCGCAACGGTAGGCGCGGCGGTGCCTGCAGGCCGGGTAATGATCGTGGTTTTGCTCGAAGACGACGGCGAAGATCCGGAATTTGTCACAACTGTCGTAGGCGTTGAACCGGTGCGCCCATCGAAACGAATGGTCTGACCTGGATGTATCGTATAGGGCACAGGAATATTGTTACGAGCTGCGAGCGCCTTGTAATCCCAGCCGTAACGGAAGGCGATCGAGAACATCGTGTCCCCCTTTCGCACTACATACTGCCCGGTGGTGACCGTCGGTTTTTGCGGCGCTGCTTTATTGCGGTCAACCACCCGCGCACCGCTCGATGGCGTGCTCGAACAGGCCGCCAATAAGGAACTCAAGACAAGGCCAAGCACCAGTCGCTGAAAGCTTGTTTTACTCATACGCTGCGCAGGACCTGTGAGACTCACCCGCCGCTCCCTTTGTGGTGGCTGAACATGAACGCCTGTATCAGGCTTGAAATATGACGCAAGTATAACTGGGCATTGGATTTTTACCGGCACACGACTGAAACGAAAAATTCATCATGTTTAAACCCGGTTTCCCATCATGTTGACTCTATAAGCCCCGCTGTAAGACACATCCCCACCCACAGAATTCACTGTTTGCGAATAAATGATCAGGCCAGCGGGCCATTGAGCAACGGTACAAAGCGCACGGCGCCCAGTACGTGCCGGGAAAAGCCTTCGTCTTCCCGGATAATGAGCATCAATTGTTGCACTTCGCCGGAGCCCACCGGGATAACCAACCGCCCGCCAGGTGCCAGTTGATCCAGCAACGCCTGCGGTACATCGGTAGCAACGGCGGTAACGATGATGCCGTTATACGGCGCCAGCGCCGGCCAGCCTTCCCAGCCATCGCCCCAGCGAAACACCACGTTACGCAGGTTGAGCTCCACCAGGCGCTCCTTGGCGCGGTCCTGCAGGACCTTGATGCGCTCCACCGAGAACACCCGCTCCACCAGTTGCGACAGCACGGCAGTCTGGTAGCCCGAACCGGTGCCGATCTCCAGCACTTTGTCCAAAGGCCCCGCCGCCAGCAACAGCTCACTCATGCGCGCGACCATATAAGGCTGCGAAATGGTCTGGTTGTGGCCGATGGGCAATGCGGTGTCTTCATAGGCCCGATGCGCCAGGGCTTCGTCGACAAACAGGTGGCGTGGTGTGCGCCGGATGACTTCCAGCACCTGGGCGTTCGACAGCCCTTCTTCGTACAGGCGCTGGATCAAACGCTCGCGGGTACGCTGCGAGGTCATCCCGATGCCACGGCGCAGCAGGTCGTCTTGTTCACGCGCCATCAACGCAGCCCCTCGAGCCAGCCATCGAGACTACTGAAGGCATCACTGAAAGTGCGATCAAGCTGCAACGGGGTAATCGATACATAACCTTGCATCACCGCATGAAAGTCTGTGCCCGGGCCACCGTCCTCGGCGTCGCCGGCTGCCGCAATCCAATAACCTTCCTTGCCGCGCGGATCGACCACTTTCAGGGGCGCGGCCGCACGGGCGCGATGGCCCAGGCGCGTCAGTTGGATGCCGCGAATATGGTCGAGGGGCAAGTTAGGGATGTTGACGTTGAGCACTGTGCGCGGCGGCAGGTCCAGGGACCCGTGGGCCTCCACCAGTTTGCGGGCGAAATACGCCGCCGTCGCCAGGTTATCCAGCTGCCGCGAGGCAAAGGAAAAGGCGAACGAGGTGCGGCCCAGGAAACGCCCTTCAAGCGCCGCCGCCACCGTACCGGAATACAGCACGTCATCGCCCAGGTTGGCGCCGAGGTTGATGCCCGACACCACCAGGTCCGGCTCCTGCGCCAACAAGCTGTTGATCGCCAGGTGCACGCAATCGGTGGGCGTACCGTTCACGCTGATAAAGCCATTGGCCAGAACCTGCGGGTGCAACGGACGGTCGAGCGTCAGCGAACTGCTGGCGCCGCTCTTGTCCTGGTCCGGGGCAACCACCACACACTCGGCGTAATCTTCCAGCGCAGCATAAAGCGCGGCAAGGCCGGGTGCGGTGGCACCGTCATCGTTTGATATCAGAATACGCATGGGCTGTCCGTCTGCCCCACCGGCACCAGATCAACAAGCTCGCGCACCAAGACAGTGGCGAAGCATCCGGCCGGCAGGACGAATTCCAGTTGCAGAATGTCCAGCGAGGGATAATGCCACGTCAACCCGCCAATGGGCAGTCGCAGAATGCGACGTTCCTGGCTCATGCCGGCATTCACCAGCCAATCGCGCAGGTCGGCTTCACCGTCGGCGATTGCCTGTTCCAGCGCGAAGGTTGCCCCCGACGCCGGCGAATCGCCTTCGCCCCACTGCGGCCCTGTCGGGTGCAGGTCCAGAATCGCCAGGCGCGGGTCGCTGCATTCAGCCTCCCCCGCCGGGAAAAAACTGCGGCTGTCAGTAAACGCCAGCAAGTCGCCGACCTGGGCGCGCTGCCAGGAACCGTCTGCAACACGTGCCGCCAGGACTTTATTGAAGAGAAAACTACGCGCGGTAGACAGCAGCCGCGAGCGCACATTGCGCTGCTCCGGCAAGGCCTTGCGGGCCGCCCATTCACGCGCGTCCGCCACGTTGCCGCCGTTGTGGCCGAAGCGCTGGGCGCCGAAGTAGTTGGGGATGCCGTGCTGGGCAATCTGCTGCAAACGCGCGTCGATGGCGGCGGTGTCGCCAGCCAATTGGGTCAGGCGCAGGGTAAAACCGTTGGCCGAATGCGCGCCACGCTGCAGCTTGCGTTTGTGACGGGCCATCTTGAGGATTTTGAGGGTGTCGTTCTGCGCACCGCTCATGTCCGGATCGGCCTTGCCCGGCAGTTGCACGCTGAACCACTGGCGCGTCAACGCCTGGCGATCCTTGAGCCCGGCATAGCTGACGGTGCGCAGCGGCACGCCGGCGGCCTTGGCGATGCGCCGCGCGGCTTCTTCGGTATTCAAGCCGCGCTTTTCAACCCACAGCCACAAGTGCTCGCCGTCGCCGGTCAGCGGAATATCCAGCACTTCGTCTACCTGGAAATCTTCAGCCGTCGCTTTTAATACCGCGCTGCCCAAAGCCTCGCCGTAGGCCCGCGGGCCCAACAGTTGCAAGTCATTCATGCGCGCAGCAACAAGGCAACGGAGTGCACCGCGATGCCCTCTTCCCGTCCGGTAAACCCGAGTTTTTCGGTGGTGGTGGCTTTCACGTTGACTTGATCCAATTCAATTTGCAGATCCGCGGCAATCAGTGCGCGCATCGATTCGATATGCGGGGCCATTTTCGGTGCCTGGGCCACGATGGTGTTGTCGACATTCCCGACCTTCCAGCCCTTGGCGTGGATCAGGCCGACCACATGGCGCAGCAGGACGCGGCTGTCCGCCCCCTTGAAGGTAGGGTCGGTGTCTGGAAAGTGCTTGCCGATATCGCCCAACGCCGCTGCGCCGAGCAAGGCATCGCTCAAGGCGTGCAATACAACGTCGCCGTCGGAATGAGCGAGCAACCCATGGTGGTGTGCAATGCGCACGCCGCCCAAGGTGATGAAATCGCCTTCAGCGAAACGGTGCACATCGTAGCCGTGGCCAATACGCATAAAAAAACGCCCCGATTTAATTCAGGGCGTGATTCTACCTACTTTTGCCTCACATTAACCGAGCAAAGCACGCCCATGATGTCGCAAATGATCTTCGATGAAGCTGGCGATAAAGAAGTAGCTGTGGTCATAGCCGGGTTGCAGCCGCAGTTCGAGCGGATGGTTGGCCGCCTTGGCCGCTTGCTGCAGGGCCTCGGGCTTGAGCTGCACGGCGAGGAAATCGTCGCGGTCGCCCTGATCCACCAGCAATGGCAGCTTTTGCGAGGCCTCGCTGATCAGCGCGCAGGCGTCCCATTCACGCCATTTCGAGCGTTCTTCGCCCAAATAACGCGAGAAGGCCTTCTGGCCCCACGGGCAATCCATCGGGTTATTGATCGGCGAAAACGCCGACACCGATTGATAGCGCCCAGGGTTGCGCAAGGCACACACCAACGCACCGTGGCCGCCCATGGAGTGGCCGCTGATGCCGCGCTTGGCCGATGCAGGGAAATGCGCTTCAACCAACGCAGGCAATTCCTGCACCACGTAGTCATGCATCCGATAGTGCTTGGCCCAAGGTTCCTGCGTGGCATTCAGGTAGAAGCCGGCCCCCAGGCCAAAATCCCAGGCATTGTCAGGGTCGCCCGGCACGCCGGGCCCACGCGGGCTGGTGTCCGGAGCAACGATGATCAACCCCAGCTCGGCGGCCACACGGTGGGCACCGGCCTTCTGCATGAAGTTTTCGTCGGTGCAGGTCAAGCCGGACAGCCAGTACACCACCGGCAGCTTGCCGCCCTGCTCCGCTTGCGGCGGCAGGTAGACAGCAAAGGTCATGTCGCAACCGAGCACGTTGGAGCTGTGTTTGTAGCGTTTATGCCAGCCGCCAAAACTCTTTTGGCAGGAGATATTTTCCAGGGTCATGGGAATGCTCCCAGCGGCAAGCGGCAAACTTCAGGCTGCAGGCGGGCGTTCACCTTTTTGCAGCCTATAGCGTGCAACTTGCAGCTGCTTCAAAAGTGAATGACGGTACGAATGCTCTTGCCTTCATGCATCAGGTCAAACGCTTTGTTGATGTCTTCCAGGCCCATGGTGTGGGTGATAAACGTGTCCAGCGGGATCTCGCCGGTCTGGGCCATTTCAACGTAGCTTGGCAATTCGGTACGGCCACGCACGCCGCCGAACGCCGAACCGCGCCAGACGCGCCCGGTCACCAGCTGGAATGGACGGGTGGCGATTTCCTGGCCAGCGCCGGCCACACCAATGATCACCGACTCGCCCCAACCCTTGTGGCAGCACTCGAGTGCCGCGCGCATCAGTTGCACATTGCCGATGCACTCGAAGGAAAAGTCCACGCCGCCGTCGGTCAAGTCGACGATCACGTCCTGGATGGGGCGGTCGTAGTCTTTCGGGTTGATGCAGTCGGTGGCGCCCAGTTGCTTGGCGATTTCGAACTTGGCCGGGTTGATGTCGATGGCAATGATGCGACCCGCCTTGGCCTTCACCGCGCCGATCACGGCCGACAGGCCGATACCGCCGAGGCCGAAGATCGCCACGGTATCGCCCGGCTTGACCTTGGCCGTGTTGATCACCGCACCGATGCCGGTGGTGACGCCGCAACCGAGCAGGCAGACCTTTTCCAACGGCGCTTCTTTAGGGATTTTTGCCACGGAGATTTCCGGCAGCACGGTGTACTCGGAGAAGGTCGAGGTACCCATGTAGTGGAAAATCGGCTGGCCCTTGTAGGAGAAACGTGTGGTGCCATCCGGCATCAGGCCTTTGCCCTGAGTGGAGCGAATGGCCTGGCACAGGTTGGTCTTGCCCGACAGGCAGAATTTGCACTTGCCGCATTCCGGCGTGTACAGCGGGATCACGTGGTCGCCGACGGCCACCGAAGTCACGCCCTCGCCGATTGCTTCAACCACCGCGCCACCTTCATGGCCGAGGATCGACGGAAAGATGCCTTCCGGGTCGGCGCCCGACAACGTGTACGCGTCGGTATGGCACACGCCGGACGCGACCACCCGCAGCAGCACCTCGCCGGCCTTGGGCATGGCGACATCGACTTCGACGATCTCAAGGGGCTTTTTCGCTTCGAAGGCTACAGCGGCGCGGGACTTGATCATCCGGGTTTCTCCAGGAAATTAAAAACTGAAGCGCTGAGTGTAAAACATGGCCCATTGATTAATAATCCGAGCGAAAGCAAAACTTTATTGCTGTACAGGGACAATCACCATGCTGGAGAACCGCTGGGAAGGCATCGACGAGTTTGTTGCGGTGGCCGAGTGCAGCCAATTCACCGCGGCGGCCGAGCGACTTGGCGTGTCTTCGTCGCACATCAGCCGGCAGGTGGCGCGCCTGGAAGAACGGCTGCAAACCCGGTTGCTCTATCGCAGCACGCGCAAGGTGACGCTGACCGAAGCCGGCCAGACCTTCCTGCAACACTGCCAACGCTTGCAAGACGGTCGCGAAGAAGCATTGCGCGCCGTCGGCGACCTCACCAGTGAACCCAAGGGCATGTTGCGCATGACCTGCGCGGTGGCTTACGGCGAGCGGTTTATCGTGCCGCTGGTCACACGATTCATGGGCCTCTACCCGCAATTGCGCGTGGATATCGAGTTGAGCAATCGCCAGCTGGACCTGGTGCATGAAGGCCTCGACCTGGCGATCCGCCTGGGCCGCCTGCAAGACTCGCGCATGGTCGCCAGTCGCCTGGCCCCGCGGCGCATGTACCTGTGCGCGTCACCTTCCTACCTGGCGCGGTATGGTCGGCCACACAGTCTGTCGGAATTAACTCGGCATAACTGCCTGATCGGCAGCTCGGATATCTGGCAACTGGCCCAGGACAGGCGCGAATTTTCCCAGCGGGTGCAGGGAAACTGGCGCTGCAACAGTGGGCAAGCAGTGCTGGATGCGGCGTTGCAAGGGGTTGGGCTGTGCCAGTTGCCGGACTATTACGTGCTTGAGCACTTGCACACTGGCGCGCTGGTGTCGTTGCTGGAAGCGCATCAGCCGCCGAACACGGCGGTGTGGGCGCTGTATCCACAGCAGCGGCATTTATCGCCGAAGGTCAGAAAGCTGGTGGATTTCTTGAAGGAGGGGTTGGCTGAGCGGCCGGAGTACAGCGAATAATTTGGAGCGCCTGCCTGGGCCTCATCGCAGGCAAGCCCGGCTCCCACAGCTAATCGCGTTTCAACTATGGAAGTTGGCGTGCCTGCGATGAAGTCGACGCGGTTTAACTGACTACCTGCGGTTCGCCCACCGCAACCGTAACCACTCCAGGTCTTCGGGCCGGGTCACCTTGATATTGTCCGAACGCCCTTCAATCAGGCGCGGCGCCTGGCCGGACCATTCCATTGCCGAGGCTTCGTCGGTGATGACTGCGTCCGCCACCAAGCTATCAGCCAACGCTCGATGCAAAGCGCCGAGGCGAAACATCTGCGGCGTGTAGGCTTGCCAGATCAGGCTGCGGTCAACGGTTTCGACCACACGTGCATGCTTGTCGACGCGCTTGAGCGTATCGCGAGCGGGCACGGCCAGCAGCCCGCCGACGGGATCATCCGACAGTTCTGATAACAGGTTATCGAGGTCATCACGGCTGAGGTTAGGCCGCGCGGCGTCATGCACCAGCACCCAATCATCATCGCTGGCACCCAGCGCATTGAGTTGCAACAAAGCATTGAGTACCGAGCCCGAGCGCTCGTCACCGCCGTCCGCACGCACGATGCGTGGGTCGTTGGCGCAAGGCAGGTTCGGCCAATAAGGGTCATCGACAGCCAAACTGACTACCAGCCCTTTAAGGCCTGGATGGTCGAGAAAACAGCCGAGGCTGTGTTCGAGGATAGTGCGCCCGCCCAGTTGCAGATATTGCTTGGGACGGTCCGCAGCCATACGGGCACCAACGCCCGCGGCAGGAATCACGGCCCAGAAGGCCGGTAAAACGCTACTCATTGGGCCAACTGGTAGAGGGTTTCGCCCTCTTTCACCATGCCCAGCTCATGACGCGCCCGTTCTTCAACGGTCTCCGTGCCTTTTTTCAACTCAAGCACTTCGGCATCGAGGACGCGGTTGCGCTCCAGCAGGCGTTCGTTCTCGGCGTGCTGGTCGGCAATTTGCTGGGTCAACTCTTTCACCTGCGCAAAGCTGCCATTACCCACCCATAGGCGGTACTGCAGGCCAGCCAGCAACAAGAGCAAGACGAGGAACAACCAATTGGGACTGCGCATCGAAATCCGGGTATCCAGTAAAAAAAGACAGCCATGCAAAACTTTTGAAGCAACTGATAGCACGAAGCCTGGATGAACCAGGCTTGTGCTTGTTAGCCATGAGATTAGCGTCGAAATTCACGCTGTCGTGATTTTTCCGACGTAATCCGCTGACCTTTTACCATTTAACAATCAGCCGCGAAACTCGCTGCGACCGTTGTACTTGGCTTTACCTGCCAATTGCTCTTCGATACGCAGCAATTGGTTGTACTTGGAAACGCGGTCGGAACGGCACAGGGAACCGGTCTTGATCTGCCCAGCCGAGGTGCCCACGGCCAGGTCGGCAATGGTCGAGTCTTCGGTTTCGCCGGAGCGGTGGGAGATCACGGCGGTGTAGCCCGCAGCCTTGGCCATCTGGATGGCTTCCAGGGTTTCGGTCAGGGTGCCGATCTGGTTGAACTTGATCAGGATCGAGTTGGCGATCTTTTTGTCGATGCCTTCTTTCAGGATCTTGGTGTTGGTCACGAACAGGTCGTCGCCGACCAGTTGGATTTTTTCGCCGATCTTGTCGGTGAGGACTTTCCAGCCAGCCCAGTCGGACTCGTCCAGGCCGTCTTCGATGGAGATGATCGGGTAGCGTTCGGTCAGGCCTTTGAGGTAGTCGGCAAAACCTTCGGAGGTGAACACGTGGCCTTCACCGGACAGGTTGTACTTGCCGTCTTCGTAGAACTCGCTGGCGGCGCAGTCCAGGGCCAGGGTCACGTCGGTGCCCAGCTTGTAGCCCGCATTGGCCACGGCTTCGGAGATCACTTTGAGTGCATCTTCGTTGGACGCCAGGTTTGGTGCGAAACCACCCTCGTCACCCACGGCAGTGCTCAGGCCACGGGCCTTCAGCACAGCTTTGAGGTGGTGGAAAATCTCGGTGCCCATGCGCAGGCCTTCGGAGAAGGTCTTGGCGCCAACCGGCTGCACCATGAATTCCTGGATGTCGACGTTGTTATCAGCGTGCTCGCCACCGTTGATGATGTTCATCATCGGCACCGGCATCGAGTAAACACCCGGGGTGCCGTTCAGGTTGGCGATGTGTGCGTACAGCGGCAGGTCCTGGTCCTGTGCAGCAGCCTTGGCAGCGGCCAGGGACACGGCGAGGATGGCGTTGGCGCCCAGGCTGCCTTTGTTTTCGGTGCCGTCGAGCTTGATCATCGCGTGGTCCAGGGCTTTCTGGTCCAGCGGGTCCTTGCCCAGCAACAGGTCACGGATCGGGCCGTTGATGTTGGCTACAGCCTTGAGTACACCCTTGCCCAGGTAACGGCTCTTGTCGCCATCACGCAGTTCCAGTGCTTCGCGGGAACCTGTGGAAGCACCGGACGGCGCGCAGGCGCTGCCGATGATGCCATTATCGAGGAGCACGTCGGCTTCGACGGTAGGGTTGCCACGGGAGTCGAGAACTTCACGACCTTTGATGTCGACGATTTTTGCCATTGTTGTAAACACTCCAAAGTTGACGAAAACGACGCAGCTGAAGGAAATCTTTTGACCGACCGCAAGGGTGGAACAACGGGGCAGGCTTGCAGGCGACAAGGCTCAGGCCCGCAGGCCTGAGCGTAAAGCGAGGGAAAGTCTACCGGAGAAATGGCGCTTACGCGGTTTCTACCGTCGGAAAACTCTTGACCAGTTCGTCCAACTGCTTGAGCTGGGCCAGGAATGGCTCCAGCTTGTCCAGGCGCAAGGCGCATGGGCCGTCGCATTTGGCATTATCCGGGTCCGGGTGGGCTTCCAGGAACAGGCCCGCCAGCGACTGGCTGATGCCCGCCTTGGCCAGGTCCAGCACCTGGGCACGGCGCCCACCGGCGGAATCGGCGCGACCACCGGGCATTTGCAGCGCGTGGGTTACGTCGAAGAACACCGGGTATTCGAACTGTTTCATGATGCCGAAACCGAGCATGTCCACCACGAGGTTGTTGTAGCCAAAGCTCGAACCACGCTCGCAGAGGATCAACTGGTCGTTACCCGCTTCCACGCACTTGTTCAGGATGTGTTTCATTTCCTGGGGCGCGAGGAACTGGGCTTTCTTGATATTGATCACAGCGCCGGTCTTGGCCATGGCGACCACGAGGTCGGTCTGGCGCGACAGGAAGGCCGGCAACTGGATGATGTCGCACACCTCGGCGACCACGGCCGCTTGTTCCGGCTCGTGGACGTCGGTGATGATCGGCACGCCGAAGGCTTGCTTGATGTCCTGGAAGATCCGCATGCCTTCTTCAAGGCCCGGGCCGCGATAGGAAGTCACGGACGAACGGTTGGCCTTGTCGAAGCTGGCCTTGAACACGTAAGGGATACCGAGTTTCTCGGTGACCTTCACGTACTCTTCACAGACCTGCATCGCCATGTCGCGGCTTTCCAGCACGTTCATGCCGCCGAACAGCACCATGGGCTTGTCGTTGGCAATCTCGATGTCGCCTACGCGAATGATCTTCTGGGCCATCAGGGTTACGCCTTCTTCTGATGTTGCGTCAGTGCTGCTTTAACGAAACCGCTGAACAACGGGTGGCCGTCGCGCGGGGTCGAGGTGAACTCCGGGTGGAACTGGCAAGCCACGAACCACGGATGATCCGGTGCTTCAACCACTTCAACCAACTTGCCATCGCCGGAGCGACCGGAGATTTTCAGGCCGGCTTCTTTGATCTGCGGCAGCAGGTTGTTGTTCACTTCGTAGCGATGACGGTGGCGCTCGACGATCACGTCCTTGCCATAGCAATCGTGAACCAGCGAGCCCGGCTCCAGCAGGCAGTCTTGCGCACCAAGGCGCATGGTGCCGCCCAGGTCGGAGCTTTCGGTACGGGTTTCAACGGCGCCGGTGGCATCTTCCCACTCGGTGATCAGGCCCACGACCGGGTGGCCGCTGGTGTGATCGAACTCGGTGGAGTTGGCGTCTTTCCAGCCCAGCACGTTACGCGCGAACTCGATGACTGCCACTTGCATGCCCAGGCAGATGCCCAGGTACGGCACTTTGTTTTCACGTGCGTACTGCACGGCAGTGATCTTGCCTTCCACGCCACGCAGGCCGAAACCGCCGGGTACGAGGATCGCGTCAACACCTTCGAGCAGCGCGGTGCCCTGGTTCTCGATGTCTTCGGAATCGATGTAGCGCAGGTTGACCTTGGTGCGGTTGCTGATACCGGCGTGGCTCATCGCTTCGATCAGCGACTTGTACGCGTCCAGCAGTTCCATGTACTTACCGACCATGGCGATGGTGACTTCATGCTCAGGGTTGAGCTTGGCATCCACCACAGCTTCCCACTCGGACAGGTCCGCGCCGTTGCACTGCAGGCCGAAACGCTCGACCACAAAATCATCCAGGCCTTGGGAATGCAGGATGCCCGGGATCTTGTAGATGGTGTCGGCGTCTTCCAGGGCAATCACCGCACGCTCTTCAACGTTGGTGAACTGCGCAATCTTGCGACGCGAGGAAATGTCGATCGGGTGATCGGAGCGGCATACCAGCACGTCCGGCTGCAGGCCGATGGAACGCAGTTCCTTGACCGAGTGCTGGGTAGGCTTGGTTTTGGTTTCGCCGGCGGTGGCGATGTACGGCACCAGCGTCAGGTGCATCAGCATCGCGCGCTTGGCGCCGACTTCGAAACGCAGCTGGCGGATGGCTTCGAGGAACGGTTGGGATTCAATGTCACCCACGGTGCCACCGATCTCGACCATCGCCACGTCGGCATCGCCTGCGCCCTTGATGATGCGGCGCTTGATTTCGTCGGTGATGTGCGGGATGACCTGGATGGTTGCACCCAGATAGTCACCACGGCGCTCTTTGCGCAGCACGTGCTCATAGACACGGCCGGTGGTGAAGTTGTTGTTCTGGGTCATGGTCGTGCGGATGAACCGCTCGTAGTGGCCCAGGTCCAGGTCGGTCTCGGCGCCGTCGTGCGTGACGAACACTTCACCGTGCTGGAACGGGCTCATGGTGCCCGGGTCAACGTTGATGTACGGGTCCAGCTTGAGCATGGTGACCTTAAGTCCCCGCGCCTCCAGGATGGCCGCCAATGAAGCGGAGGCAATGCCTTTCCCCAATGAAGAAACAACACCGCCCGTGACGAATATGTAGCGCGTCATGAAAAACCCTAGAAGTCTGCGTTAAAGCGGTCCGAGCCGCCGGGGAAAGCGAAGGAAGGCCGAAGCCCCCGATCACCTGCATTAATCACAGTGCACCTTTCAAAAAAACCGCCGCGTTGTGACAGACCAGCAATGAAACACCGGTACGTTGATCGCTACACATTTTTTGGAATCGCCCAGCAAAGACTGCTTGGTAATCGGCAACTGCTGCGATTCAGTCGAATCCACAGAAGTTGTATCAAGAAGGGAGCGTAGTCTACCGGAAAGGCTCTATCAGCTCAAACCTTGATCGCAAGTCTGTGGCATCCAATCCAATTGTCCTTCACCCGGCTGCCTGGCCCACAGCCCTGCAAGGCTTGGCACAGCCAGCAATTGCTCACCCTGATACACCAGCGGCAATCTGCCACGGACAAAGCCCGGCAGCCCACACTCATTAAGCAAGCGCTTCAAGTCGCGCCGGCCTCGAGCGGGCACTTCGATGATTTCGCCGCCCTGACGGTAACGCACCTCAAGCGGACCTTGGGGAGCCTCGCCGATAAATTTCAGCTGGCCATTGCCGGGTAACGCAAGTGGACTCTGTGGATGCGGCCAGCTAACCGCGGCGTCGGAAAACTCCAACCATGCTGCGGGCAGCCACCAGATGCGCTCGCCGCAACGATGCAACTGGCCGTCGGCAAGGCGCCACAGCGGTTGTGCGTCAGCTTTGGCGTCGCGCAGGGAATGCCAGCTGGCCCAGTGGTCACTGTCGGGTAACCGGGTCAGAGGCGCCAGCCAGTGGCGCAAGGCATTACGTTGGCGAGCGTCAGATAGTTCGCGCAGTGGAGTCAGAACCAACGAGGGCAGAGGCAACCAGGGAAATGGCGAAGGCTGATCGGCGGCTTGCAAGTCCATCCTCGCCAACTCGTCGAGCAGGCCCTGGGCTTCACTCAGGTGATCGGCGGTGCGCGCCAGGCTGGAAACGGCTTGAGGCCATCGCTGCGTCAACACGGGGAGCACACGATGGCGCAGGTAATTGCGCGAGAAACGTGGGTCTGCGTTGGAAGGGTCTTCGATCCACGTCAACTGGTGCTCGTGGGCGTAGGCTTCCAATTCAGCACGCGAGGCCTCCAGCAACGGGCGCACCACGTGACCATTCGCCAGCTGGCGATGCACAGGCATTGCCGCCAGCCCGCGCACCCCTGCACCGCGCATCAGCCGAAACAACAGGGTTTCAGCCTGATCGTCGCGATGCTGCCCGGTGAGCAACACCTCCCCTGCCCCGGTGGCTTCGGTAAACGCCTGATAACGCGCGTCACGCGCTGCACGCTCAAGGCTGGCGCCCGGCTGCACTTGCACGCGCATCACCCGCAAGGGCACACCCAAGCCGTCACACACCGCCTGGCAATGGCTGGGCCAGGCGTCGGCGGCAGCCTGCAGGCCGTGATGGACGTGGACAGCACTGAGCGGTGGAAGGCTTTCGGTGGTAGCAAGGGCGGCCAACAGGTGCAGCAGGACGGTGGAGTCCAGACCACCCGAGAATGCGATGTGCCAGGCCGGGGCATTGCGCCAGGGTGCCAAGGTTTGCAAGAGGTTGGCGGGTAGAGCCGGCTTCATAACACAGTACCGCCATCGATCTGGAACGCGATAACCCAGCATACACAAAGCAAATGTGGGAGCGGGCCTGTGTGGGCGCCGGGCTCGCCCGCGATGCAGGCAACTCGGGTTATCTGTTACACCGAGTTGATGCTATCGCAGGCAAGCCAGCGCCCACACAAGTCTGCTCCCACATTAGTACTGCATTGTCTTCACGATCAGTGTTTGATCAGAGACCGTAGCTCATCAGGCGCTCGTAACGACGGGCCAGCAGCGCTTCGTTATCGAACTTCTTGAGCATCGCCAATTGCGAAGCCAGCTCAGCGCGCAGGGTGGCAGCAGCCGCAGCCGGGTCACGGTGGGCGCCGCCCAATGGCTCGGCGATCACTTTGTCCACGATGCCCAGGCCTTTGAGGCGATCAGCGGTGATGCCCATGGCTTCAGCAGCGTCCGGTGCCTTTTCGGCGGTTTTCCACAGAATCGAAGCGCAACCTTCCGGCGAGATCACCGCGTAGGTCGAATACTGCAGCATGTTCAGCTGGTCGCACACGCCAATGGCCAGTGCCCCGCCGGAACCACCTTCACCAATCACGGTGGCGATGATCGGGGTTTTCAGGCGCGCCATCACACGCAGGTTCCAGGCGATTGCTTCGCTCTGGTTGCGCTCTTCGGCGTCGATGCCTGGGTAAGCACCCGGCGTGTCGATGAAGGTCAGAATCGGCATCTTGAAGCGCTCGGCCATTTCCATCAGGCGGCAAGCCTTGCGGTAGCCTTCGGGGCGCGGCATGCCGAAGTTGCGGCGGACTTTTTCACGCACTTCACGGCCTTTCTGGTGACCGATCACCATGACCGGCTGGTCGTCCAGGCGAGCGATACCGCCCACGATGGCCGCGTCGTCGGAGAAGTGGCGGTCGCCGTGCAGCTCGTCGAACTCGGTAAAGATGTGCTGAATGTAATCCAGGGTGTACGGACGGCGCGGGTGGCGTGCCAGGCGCGCGATCTGCCAGCTGGTCAGCTTGCCGAAGATGTCCTCGGTGAGCGTGCTGCTCTTGTCTTGCAGGCGAGCGATCTCATCGCCGATATTCAGCGAATTGTCATTGCCGACCAGGCGCAATTCTTCAATCTTGGCTTGCAGGTCAGCGATCGGCTGTTCGAAATCAAGAAAATTCGGGTTCATAAGCGTCCGTCTTGGGTCGACGGCCAAGGAGTGCCTGGCCAGCCGGTTGTCTATTCGCGCCCTACCTTAAGGGAGAGGCGCGTTTAGGTCGAGATTAAATGTTCAGTCGAGATCAGACGTATCTGACCGTCAACGGTATTGGAGGAAGACGTTGTCTCGCCCGAACTGGTCACGCAAAGCTTGAATCAAGCCATCGGCGGGATCAATTCGCCACGTCTCACCAAACTGCAACATCGCCTTGGCGTCATTGCCGGTGTACTCCATGGTCACCGGGCACGCGCCACGGTGACGCTTGAGCAGGTCACCCAACCAGCGTAGCTGATCGCCTTTGAGGGCTTCGGTCTTGACCTTCAAGCGCAGGCTTTCGGCGAGGTTGGTGCGCGCGTCTTCCATGCTCATCACCCGCTTGATCCGCAGGCGCAGGCCGCCGGAGAAGTCGTCGTTGCTGACCTCCCCTTCGACGACCACCATGGCATCGGTCTGCAGCAACGACTGGGCAGAGTGGAAAGCGTCGGCAAACAATGACGCTTCGATCCGGCCCGAGCGGTCGTCGAGGGTGATAAAGCCCATCTTGTCGCCCTTCTTATTTTTCATCACGCGCAGGGCGATGATCATGCCGGCGACCGTCTGGGTGTCGCGCGCCGGTTTCAGGTCGATGATGCGCTGACGAGCGAAACGGCGGATTTCGCCTTCGTATTCGTCAATCGGGTGACCGGTGAGGTACAGGCCCAGGGTGTCTTTTTCGCCCTTGAGCCGTTCCTTGAGGGTCAACTCCTTGGCCTTGCGGTGGTTGGCGTAAACGTCCGCGTCTTCTTCGACGAACAAGCCGCCAAACAGGTCGGCGTGGCCGCTGTCGTGGGTGCGGGCGGTCTGTTCGGCCGCCTTGATCGCTTCTTCCATGGCGGTCAGCAGCACCGCGCGGTTGCGGTCGATATTGGCCTGATAAGCCTTGGGCTCATCATGGAAATACGGGCCAAGGCGATCGAGCGCACCGCTGCGGATCAAGCCATCAAGGGTGCGTTTGTTGATGCGTTTGAGGTCAACCCGCGCGCAGAAGTCGAACAAGTCCTTGAACGGCCCGTCCTGGCGCGCTTCGGTAATGGCCTCGACCGGGCCTTCGCCCACGCCTTTGATCGCGCCCAGGCCATAGATGATGCGGCCTTCGTCGTTCACCGTGAACTTGAACTCGGAGGCGTTCACGTCCGGCGCGTCGAGGCGCAGCTTCATGGTGCGCACTTCCTCGATCAAGGTCACGACCTTGTCGGTGTTGTGCATATCCGCCGAGAGTACCGCGGCCATGAACGGCGCCGGGTAATGGGCTTTCAGCCAGGCAGTCTGGTACGACACCAGGCCGTAGGCGGCGGAGTGGGATTTGTTGAAGCCGTAACCGGCGAACTTTTCTACCAGGTCGAAGATGTTACCGGCGAGGTCGGCGTCGATGTTGTTGGTGGCACAACCCTCAATGAAACCGCCGCGCTGCTTGGCCATTTCTTCGGGCTTTTTCTTACCCATGGCGCGACGCAGCATGTCCGCGCCGCCGAGGGTGTAACCGGCCATCACCTGGGCAATCTGCATCACCTGTTCTTGATACAAGATGATGCCGTAGGTTGGCGCCAGTACCGGCTTGAGGCCTTCGTACTGATAATCCGAGTGCGGGTACGCCAGCTCGGCGCGGCCGTGCTTACGGTTGATGAAGTCATCCACCATGCCCGACTGCAGCGGGCCGGGACGGAACAGTGCCACCAGTGCGATCAAGTCTTCCAGGCAGTCGGGCTTGAGCTTTTTGATCAGCTCTTTCATGCCGCGCGACTCAAGCTGGAACACCGCCGTGGTTTCGGCTTTTTGCAGCAAGGTGTAAGTCGGTTTGTCGTCCAGCGGGATAAAGGCGATATCCAGCGGCGCTTCGTTGACCTTGGCGCGGTCGCGGTTGATCGTCTTCAGTGCCCAGTCGATGATCGTCAGGGTCCGCAGACCCAGGAAGTCGAACTTCACCAGGCCGGCGGCTTCAACGTCGTCCTTGTCGAACTGGGTTACCAGGCCGTCGCCTTCTTCATCGCAATAGATCGGCGAAAAGTCGGTCAGCTTGGTCGGTGCGATCACCACGCCACCGGCGTGTTTACCGACGTTACGCACCACACCTTCGAGCTTGCGCGCCATGTCCCAGATTTCGGCGGCCTCTTCATCGACCTTGATGAAGTCGCGCAGGATTTCTTCCTGCTCGTAGGCTTTTTCCAAGGTCATGCCGACTTCGAACGGGATCATCTTCGACAGGCGGTCCGCCAGGCCGTAGGACTTGCCCTGCACCCGCGCCACGTCACGGATTACAGCCTTGGCCGCCATGGAACCGAACGTGATGATCTGGCTTACCGCATTGCGGCCGTATTTCTCGGCCACGTACTCGATCACGCGGTCGCGGCCGTCCATGCAGAAGTCGACGTCGAAGTCGGGCATGGAGACCCGTTCCGGGTTCAGGAACCGCTCGAACAGCAGGTCATATTCCAGCGGGTCAAGGTCGGTAATCTTCTGAACGTAAGCCACCAGCGAACCGGCACCTGACCCCCGGCCAGGACCTACCGGTACGCCGTTGTTCTTGGCCCACTGGATAAAGTCCATCACGATCAGGAAGTAACCGGGGAACCCCATCTGGATGATGATATCCAGCTCGAAATTCAGTCGGTCAACGTAGACCTGGCGCTTGGCCTCGTAGTCCTCGGTGGTGTCCTTGGGCAGTAGCACGCTGAGGCGCTCTTCTAGGCCATCGAAGGACACTTTGCGAAAATACTCATCGATGGTCATGCCATCGGGAATCGGGAAGTTGGGAAGGAAGTGCTTGCCCAGCTTCACTTCGATATTGCAGCGCTTGGCGATCTCGACGGAGTTTTCCAGGGCCTCGGGCAGGTCGCTGAACAGCTCCGCCATCTCGTCGGCGCTTTTGAGGTACTGCTCTTCGCTGTAGTTCTTGGAACGACGCGGGTCGTCCAGAGCCCGGCCTTCGCCGATGCACACGCGGGTTTCGTGGGCTTCGAAATCTTCCTTTTTGATAAAGCGCACATCGTTGGTTGCAACCAGCGGCGCGCCCAGCTTGTCGGCCAGGGCCACGGCGGCGTGCAGATGCTCTTCATCATTGGGGCGATTGGTGCGCTGGACTTCCAGGTAGAAACGGTCAGGGAAGACCTGCATCCACTCGCGGGCCAGCACTTCGGCTTCCTGCGGGTTGCCGCCGAGCAGCGCGATACCGATCTCACCCTCTTTGGCGGCCGAGAGCATGATCAAGCCCTCGCTCGCCTCGGCCACCCACTCGCGCTCGATGATGATCGAACCGTTGCGCTGACCGTCGATAAAGCCACGGGAAATCAATTCGGTGAGGTTGCGATAACCGACGCCGTTCATCGCCAACAGGCTGATGCGGCTCAGGGGGTTATCCGGGTCTTTGTTGGACAGCCACAGGTCGGCACCGCAAATCGGCTTGATACCGGCGCCCATGGCGTTTTTGTAGAACTTGACCAGAGAACACATGTTGTTCTGATCGGTCACCGCTACCGCAGGCATGTTCATGCCCACCAGGGTTTTGACCAGCGGTTTGATCCGTACCAGGCCGTCGACCAGGGAGTATTCAGTGTGCAGGCGCAGGTGAACGAATGAAGCCGGCATAGTGATCCTGTTCTAATACGTGGAGACAACAAGGCCCGGATTGTACCGGGCCTTGAGCAAAACATCAGCCTCGCGACTAAACCTCGATGAGGCGCTCGCGCAGCTCGTAAGCCTGGCGGACCGGGGCGAACGAGCGGCGATGGATCGGCGTGGGGCCGAGGCGAGCGAGGGCTTCCAGATGAACGGGCGTCGGATAGCCTTTATGCCCCCCCATGCCGTAGCCGGGGTAGATCAGCTCAAACGCGGCCATTTCACGGTCACGGCTGACTTTGGCCAGGATCGAGGCGGCAGCAATGGCCGGAACCTTGCTGTCACCCTTGACCACCGCTTCTGCAGGCATCGCCAGTTTCGGGCAACGGTTACCGTCGATCATCGCCATTTTGGGCGTGATATGCAGGCCTTCCACCGCACGCTGCATGGCCAGCATGGTTGCGTGAAGGATGTTCAGCTCGTCGATTTCTTCGACTTCAGCCCGGGCAATATGCCAGCTCAGGGCTTTTTCGCAGATCTCGTCATAAAGCTTTTCGCGACGGGCTTCGGTGAGTTTTTTCGAATCGTTGAGGCCCAGGATCGGGCGGTTCGGATCGAGAATCACCGCCGCCGTGACGACGGCGCCACACAGCGGGCCGCGCCCTACTTCGTCAACCCCGGCGACCAACTCGTGCACTTGCGCGACGAGGCTGAAGTCCAGGCCCATTTGCGTCGTCATAGGGCTTCCTGTTTGTGGCCAATCAAGGTCAGCACGGCGTCTGCCGCCTGGTTCGACGCATCACGGCGCAAGGTCCGATGGATGTCGTCGAAACCACGGGTCTGTTCTTCGCCGCCGTCGATCAAGGGTAGTAGCGTTTGCGCCAGTGCCTGAGGCGTTGCATCGTCCTGCAACAATTCCGGGACCAGCAGACGCTGGGCCAACAGGTTGGGCAACGAGATGTAAGGACTTTTGACCATGCGCTTGAGAATCGAAAACGTCAGCGGCGCCAGGCGATAGGCCACGACCATCGGACGCTTGTACAACAACGCTTCCAGGGTGGCAGTGCCTGAGGCAATCAGTACCGCATCACATGCCGCCAGGGCCAGGTGCGACTGACCGTCCAGCAAGGTGACCGGCAGCGTGCGCCCTTCCAGCAGCGTTTCGATTTGTGCACGACGTTGCGGGCTGGCACATGGCAACACAAAACGAATGCCTGGCTTCAACGCCTGCAGACGTTCGGCGGCGTCAAAAAACAGCGCCCCCAGGCGACCGACTTCACCGCCGCGACTGCCCGGCATCAAGGCTACCAGCGGGCCGTCGGGCAGGCCCAGTTCGGCACGCGCAGCCGCGCGATCAGCTTGCAATGGAATGGTATCGGCCAGGGTGTGCCCGACAAACCGCACCGGCACGCCCTTCTCTTCGTAGAACCGGGCTTCGAACGGCAGCAGTGTCAGCATCAAGTCGCAGCCTTCACGGATCTTGAGCACGCGCTTCTGCCGCCACGCCCATACCGAAGGGCTGACGTAGTGCACGGTCTTGATCCCGGCCTGACGCAACTTGAGTTCGATATTGAGGGTGAAGTCCGGCGCGTCGATTCCGATAAAGACGTCAGGCTTTTCTTCGATCAAGGTTTGAATCAGCAGCTTGCGGCGAGCCAGCAGCTCGCGCAGACGACCCAGCACTTCCACCAGCCCCATGACGGAAAGACGCTCCATGGGGAAGTAGGACGTCAGCCCTTCGGCCTGCATGAGCGGGCCGCCCACACCGATAAATTCCACCGCGGGATGCTGGGCTTTGAGGGCCCGCATCAAGCCTGCGCCGAGAATATCGCCGGAAGCTTCTCCGGCCACCAACGCGATACGCAGATTAGCCATGATCAGCGGGTGATGCCGCGAGTCGATGCCTGGATAGAGTCACGGAACACCGCGACTTCCGGGTACAACGCTGCCGGCTCGGTCAGTTCGGCCAAAGCCTGGTCAACCGTCAGACCCTGGCGGTAAACCACCTTATAGGCACGGCGCAGGGCGTGAATCGCGTCTTCACTGAACCCGCGACGGCGCATGCCTTCGAAGTTCATGCTGCGCGCTTCAGCCGGGTTGCCGAATACCGTGACGTACGCCGGAACGTCCTTGCCGATCGCAGTGCCCATGCCGGAAAAGCTGTGGGCGCCGATATGGCAATACTGATGCACCAGGGTAAAGCCAGACAGGATCGCCCAATCATCAACATGCACATGGCCCGCCAACGCAGTGTTGTTGACCAGGATGCAATGGTTGCCGATGACGCTGTCGTGGCCGATGTGGGCATAGGCCATGATCAGGTTGTGATCCCCCAGCGTGGTCTCGGCACGATCCTGCACGGTACCGCGGTGAATCGTCACGCCTTCACGGATGATGTTGTGATCACCGATTACCAGGCGCGTTTCCTCACCCTTGTACTTCATGTCCGGGGTGTCTTCGCCTACCGAGGAAAACTGGTAGATACGATTGTGTTTGCCAATGCGGGTCGGACCTTTAAGGATCACGTGTGGCCCGATGACAGTCCCCTCGCCGATTTCAACACCTGCGCCGACGATCGACCAGGGGCCGACCTCAACGTCGGCGGCCAGAACGGCCGACGGATCGATGATTGCGCGAGGGTCAATCAAACTCATAGTTTGCGTTCCGCGCAGATGATCTCAGCAGAGCACACCGGCTTGCCGTCCACCGAGGCCTGGCATTCGAACTTCCAGATCTGGCGCTTGCAGCTGATGAACTTGGCTTCCAGGATCAACTGGTCACCCGGTGTGACCGGGTTGCGAAAACGCAGCTTGTCGGAGCCCACGAAATAGTAAAGCGTGCCATCGGCAGGCTTGAGGTCGAGCATTTTGAAACCAAGGATACCGGCAGCCTGGGCCATCGCTTCGATGATCAACACGCCCGGCATGATTGGATGCGCCGGAAAGTGACCATTGAAGAACGGTTCGTTGATGCTGACATTCTTGTAGGCACGAATGCGCTTTTCCTCAATGTTGAGGTCCACTACACGGTCCACCAGCAGGAACGGGTAACGGTGAGGCAGGTATTCGCGAATCTCGTTGATGTCCATCATTTCGGGGGGAAGCCTGTAATAAAGATTGGGGGCGGGCGGACAAAACGCACGCCCCGCTAGCAAATCAAGGAGGCAGTCTAGCGGCTGTGCACACTTGATATGGAAATGGTATCAGCCTTCTGATGAAGCATTACCGCCAGGGGTCACGTCCCCAACACGCTTTTCCAGCTGTTTGAGGCGTCGAGCCATGTCGTCGAGCTGCCTCAAACGTGCTGCACTCTTGCGCCATTCAGCCGCGGGCTGCATGGCGGTACCGGAAGAATAGGCACCGGGCTCGGTAATCGAGTGCGTCACCATGGTCATGCCGGTAATGAAGACGTTGTCGCAAATCTCGATGTGCCCCACCAACCCGACGCCACCGGCGAGCATGCAGTGCTTGCCGATTTTGGTGCTGCCGGAAATCCCCACGCACGCGGCCATGGCGGTGTGATCGCCAATCTGTACGTTGTGGGCAATCTGGATCTGGTTGTCGAGCTTCACACCGTTACCGATGACGGTATCGGCCAAGGCGCCACGGTCCACTGCGGTATTGACGCCAATTTCCACGTCATCGCCGATCAGCACGCCGCCGACCTGGGCAATCTTGTGCCAGATGCCTTTGGCATTGGCAAAGCCAAAACCTTCGCCACCAATTACAGCACCTGACTGAATGACCACACGTTCGCCGATACGCACGTCGTGGTACAGGGTGACACGCGGAGCCAGCCAGCCATCGGCACCGATCTCGCAGCGTGCGCCGATAAAGCAATGCGCACCCACTGTGACGCCGGCGGCAATGCGCGCGCCGCTCTCGATCACGGCAAACGCGCCAATGCTTGCCGCAGGGTCAACCCAGGCATCATCAGCAATGACCGCAGACGGATGAATACCGCCAGCAGCCTTTGGCTTTGGATCGAACAGGTGCGACGCCCGGGCATAAGCCAGGTAAGGATCGGCCACCACCAGCGCATCCCCGGCAAACCCTTCGGCGTCAGCAGCCTTCAGCAACACGGCTGCGGCTTGGCTGTCGACCAGGTATTTACGGTATTGGGGATTTGCGAGGAAGCTCAACTGAGCTGGGCCAGCCTCCTGCAAGGTGGCTAGCCCAGTGATTTCTTTCTCCTTGGAGCCACGCAAGGTGGCTCCAAGGAACTCGGCCAACTCGCCGAGTTTGATAGTCGCGGTCATGGCTTACTTCAGCTGGTTCATGCGCTCGATCACCTGGCGGGTGATGTCGTATTGAGGCTTGACGTCGATCACGGCGCCGCGCTCGAACACCAGGTCAAAGGCACCTTTCTTGATGACTTCTTCCACGGCGCTGTCGAGTTTCGGCTTGAGCTGCTTGAGCATTTCACGGTCGGCAACGGCTTTGGCTTCATTCAGTTCCTTGGACTGGAACTGGTAGTCACGGGCCTTTTGCTTGAATTCAAGCTCCAGACGCTCACGCTCGCCTTGCTGCATTTTGTCGCCACCGGCTACCAGACGATCCTGGATGCCTTTGGCACTGCTTTCCAGCGTTTTCAGCTTGGTCAGTTGCGGACCGAATTTTTTCTCGGCATCCACTGCGTAACGCTTGGCCGCATCGGATTCCAGCAGAGCCATCTGATAATTCAGGACGGCGATTTTCATTTCGGCGAAGGCCGGGGTGGTCACCAGCACGGTGGCCAGCAGAACCAATTGAGTCAACTTGCGCACGATGTACTCCTACAGAATCCGTTGTCGTTATCTTGGGTCAGACGCTTAGAACGTCTGGCCGAGGGAGAATTGGAAAATCTGGGTTTCAGCGTTATCCGGTTTCTTGATCGGCATGGCCAGAGCAAAGCTCAATGGGCCAAGCGCGGTCACCCAAGTCACACCAACGCCCACGGAGCTCGCCAGGTTGCTGAGGCTCACGTCGTTGCACTGGGTGTTGGACACGGAACCAGGTGCCGGGTTTTTAACCTGTTCGCACTTGGAGTCGAACACGTTACCCACATCCCAGAAGACCGAAGTACGCAGGGAACGCTGATCCTTGACGAACGGCAGCGGGAACAGAATCTCCGCACCACCTTGAATCAGAACGTTACCACCGAATGGCAGCGGATCGTTGTCCGAGTCAGCCAGAGTGCCCTGGTTACCCGTCACGCTGGCGCCACGGCTCGGCGTACCACGCGGACCCAAGGTGCTGTCCTTGAAGCCACGTACCGAGTTGAAACCACCGGCATAGTAGTTCTCGTAGAACGGCAGGCCACTGGTCGAACCATAACCGTCGCCATAACCCAGCTCAGTGTGCAGGCGCATGGTGTAGTTATCGCTCAACGGCTGGAACAACTGACCACGGTAGTCGAGCTTGAAGAACGACAGGTCGCTGCCCGGCGTAGTCACTTCTGCCGTGAGGCTCTGGGAGTGACCACGGGTCGCCAGTACGCCTTTGTTCAGGGTCGATTCCGACCAACCGGCCGAAGCCTTGAAGTTCAGGAACTGGTCACCCTCTTTGCGCACGAAGTCGAAGATTTCGTCCACGGTGTACACACCGGTCTTGATCTTGTCTTGTTGCGCGGTCAGGCCAAAGGTCAGACGCGAAGTCTCGCTGATCGGGTAACCGATGTTCACACCGGCGCCGAGGCTGTCGATCGCATAGCTTGCAACGTCAACGTCGAGGTCTTTGTAGTCGGTGGTGCGGTAGAAGGCGTTGTAGCCCAGGCTCACACCGTCAGCAGTCCAGTAGGGGTCGACATAACCGAAGTTATAGCGGCTCTGGTATTCGCTTCGGGTCAGGCCGATGGAAACCTTGTTACCGGTACCGAGGAAGTTGTTCTGGGTGATCGAACCACCGAGGATCAGACCGGCGCTCTGTGCGAAACCAACGCTGGCGGTGATCGAACCCGACGCTTGTTCTTCAACGGCGTAGTTCACATCAACCTGGTCATCCACGCCCGGTACAGCCGGGGTTTCGACGTTGACTTCTTTAAAGAAGCCCAGGCGCTCAAGACGGGTCTTGGACTGGTCGATCAGGTAAGTCGACGCCCAGCCACCTTCCATTTGACGCATCTCACGACGCAGCACTTCGTCCGCAGACTTGGTGTTGCCGCGGAAGTTGATGCGGTTCACGTAGGCGCGCTTGCCCGGATCAACGACAAAGGTGATGTCCACAGTGTGGTCATCATCGTGCGGAGTCGGTACGCCGTTGACGTTGGCGAAGGTATAGCCTTCGTTACCCAGACGACGGGTGATCAGCTCGGACGTGGTGGTCATCAGCTTGCGCGAGAACACCTGGTTTTTCTGTACCAGCAACAGCGCCTTGACCTGATCTTCAGGCACTTTCAGGTCGCCGCTGAGTTTCACGTCACGAACGGTGTACTTCTCGCCTTCGTTGACGTTGACGGTAATGTAGACGTGCTTCTTGTCCGGGGTGATGGACACCTGGGTCGAAGCGATATCCATGTTGATATAGCCACGGTCCAGGTAGTAGGAGCGCAGACGTTCCAGGTCACCCGAGAGTTTTTCACGGGCGTACTTGTCATCGTTCTTGAAGAACGACAACCAGTTGGTGGTCTTGAGTTCGAACAGGTCGATCAGGTCGTCATCAGCAAACTTGGTGTTACCCACCACGTTGATGTGCTGAATGGCCGCCACGGTGCCTTCGTTGATCTTGACCTTGAGGCCAACACGGTTACGAGGCTGCGGGATCACTTCCGTTTCCACGGTCGCGGAGTAGCGGCCCTGGGCAACGTACTGACGTTGCAATTCGTTACGCACACCTTCAAGGGTGGCGCGCTGGAAGATCTCGCCCTCGGCAAGGCCGGATTGCTTGAGCCCCTTCATCAAGTCTTCAGTGGAGATCGCCTTGTTACCTTCGATCTCGATACTGGCGACAGAAGGTCGCTCGACGACAGTGATGACCAGGACGTTGCCTTCGCGACCCAGTTGGATATCTTGAAAGAACCCGGTTTTGAACAGCGCACGAGTGGATTCCACCAGGCGACGATCATCCGCCTGTTCCCCGACGTTCAACGGCAAGGCACCAAAGACGCTACCTGCGGAAACCCGCTGGAGGCCGTTGACGCGAATATCGGAGATAGTGAAGGACTCGGCGTGAACTTCGGCGATCATCAATACGGTGAGAACCGCAGTTAGCAGCAGACGTTTCATGAAGTCCTTTCTTATTCCAACTGGCAATAAACAAACTGCCGCAAAATGCGGCAGATTCGCAATTCAGCGAAGCGTTACAGTCGTCCCAGATCGTTGACCAGAGCTAACAACATCACTCCGACCACCAAACTGATACCGATCTGTATCCCCCAACCCTGCACCCGATCCGACAAGGGGCGACCACGCACCCACTCGACCAGATAAAACAACAGATGCCCCCCGTCCAATACTGGAATGGGCAGCAAATTCAGAACTCCAAGGCTAATACTCAGATAAGCCAGGAAATTCAGGAAATCCGCGACACCCGACTGGGCAGAAGCGCCCGCCACTTTAGCAATGGTTATCGGTCCACTCAAGTTTTTTACCGAGAGCTCGCCGAACAACATTTTCTTGAGCGATTCGAGCGTCAGCACACTCATGGTCCAAGTGCGTTTTGCACCCTCGCCAATTGCCGCCAAAGGCCCGAAGCTGACCTCGCGCACCATCGATGGCGGCCACTCGACACCTTTTACCCCGGCACCGAGGTAACCCCCGGCCGCCTTGGCTTCCCCGCGAACAGCCAGGGTCACAGGGACGTCGATTTGAGCACCATCGCGCTCAACTTTCAGCACAATTTTGGTATCAGGCCGTACACGCACCAGATCCACCACCTGCTGCCAGTCGCCCAGCGCCTGACCATCGAGCGCCAACAGGCGATCGCCCGTTTTCAGACCTGCGGCCTGCGCCGGGCCTTTCGGGTCCAGCTCGGCGAGCACCGGTGGCAGGGCCGGACGCCACGGACGAATGCCCAGGGACTTGATCGGATCAGGCTCTTCTGCGCCTTTGAGCCAATGGTCCAGGGACAATTCACGCGGCGTCTCAGCGGTGGAATCCTGCTCGCGCACCACCACATTAATAGTGCCGCTCTCGCCCATGCGGCGAACCAACTGCAAATTGACAGCACCCCAGCCGGTGGTGGGCTCGCCATCAATGGAAACAATTTCCTGCCCAGCGATCAGCCCGGCCTTGGCCGCCATGCTGTCCGCTTCAACTGCGCCGATAACCGGGCGCACCTGCTGGCTGCCCATCATGGCCAAGACCCAGAAGAACACGATTGCCAAGAGGAAATTGGCGATCGGGCCGGCTGCGACAATAGCGATACGCTGACGAACGGTCTTACGGTTGAAGGATTGGTCCAACTGATCGACAGGCACCTCGCCTTCACGCTCGTCGAGCATCTTGACGTAGCCGCCCAGCGGAATGGCGGCAATCACGAATTCAGTGCCCCGACGATCGCGCCAACGCAGCAGCGGCATGCCGAAACCGACGGAAAAGCGCAGCACCTTGACGCCGCAACGACGCGCGACCCAAAAGTGGCCGAATTCGTGAAAGGTTACCAGCACACCCAGAGCAACCAGGGTGCCGACAATCATGTAGAGCGCACTCATCTAATTTCTCCGCATTCCAATCCAGTGCCTGAGGGCTCAAACCTGCCCACAGACTAACGCGCGTTGCGGTTCAACCACTGTTGGGCCAGGGCTCGGGCCTTTGTATCGGCCTCGAAAACTGCACCCAAATCATCCACTGCCACAACGGGCTCAAGGCTCAAAACGTCCTCGATGATACTCGCGATCTGCGGAAAGCGAATACGCCCATCAAGAAACGCCGCCACCGCCACCTCGTTGGCCGCATTGAGCACGGCCGGCGCACTGTTGCCCGCCTCTGCCGCTTGCCGGGCCAGACGCAGGCACGGGAAGCGCTGCTCGTCCGGCGCTTCGAAATCCAGGCGCGCAATGGCAAACAGGTCCAACGGCGCAACGCCGGAATCAATCCGCTCCGGCCAGGCCAGTGCATTGGCAATCGGCGTACGCATATCGGGGTTGCCCAGCTGGGCAAGAACCGAACCATCGACATAGTCGACCAGAGAATGAATCACACTTTGCGGGTGAATCACCACCTCGACCTGATCAGGCCGCGCATCGAACAACCAGCACGCCTCGATCAACTCCAGGCCTTTGTTCATCATGCTCGCCGAATCCACGGAGATTTTTCGCCCCATCGACCAGTTTGGGTGTGCACACGCCTGATCAGGCGAGACATGCTCAAGATCAGCCAGCGGAGTTTGCCGGAAAGGGCCACCGGAAGCCGTCAGGAGAATCCGCCGCACGCCAACCTGGCTCAAGCCTCGGGCAAAATCACCGGGCATGCACTGGAAGATCGCATTGTGTTCGCTGTCCAGAGGCAGCAGCACGGCGCCACTCTTGCGCACAGCCTGCATAAAGAGCGTGCCGGACATCACCAGCGCCTCTTTATTGGCCAGCAGGATCTTTTTACCGGCATCGACGGCGGCCAGCGTCGGGCGCAACCCTGCCGCTCCGACAATGGCTGCCACTACAGTGTCGACGTCAGGATCTGCCGAGACCTGGCACAAGCCCTCCTCGCCCACCAACACGTGGGTCGCAAGGCCTGCAGACCTCAACTGGTCCTGCAAGCCGCGCGCTACCGACACCTCTGGCACAACGGCGAATCTAGGCGTATGACGCACGCACAAGGCCAGCAACTCGTTCAAGCGAGAGAAGCCGGTCAGCGCAAACACCTGGTAGCGATCTGGATGGCGAGCAATCACATCCAGCGTGCTGAGCCCGACCGAGCCGGTTGCGCCCAGCACGGTCACCTGTTGCAGGCGGCTCACGAAGCCGCCATCCACAACAGCACGGCGAAGATGGGAATGGCAGCGGTAAGGCTGTCGATTCGATCCAGCACACCGCCGTGACCCGGCAGCAGGTTGCTGCTGTCCTTGATCCCGGCCTGGCGCTTGAACATGCTTTCGGTGAGGTCACCCACCACGGAGATAAACACCACAACGGCGGTGCCCAACAAGGCCAGGAGGATTTCCTTCACCGACCAGTCGCGCACTACACCGACCACCAGCGTGATCAACAACGTCAATGCCAAGCCACCGTAAACGCCTTCCCAGCTCTTGCCCGGGCTGACGGCTGGCGCCAACTTGCGCTTGCCGAACGCCCGGCCGGAAAAGTAGGCGCCGATGTCAGCGCCCCACACCAGCACCATCACCGCCATGATCAGCCAGTTGCCCATCGGCGAATTCTTGATTTCCACCAGCCCTTGCCAGGCCGGCAGCAGAATCAGAAGACCAATCACCAACTTGCTGGCCACGCTGGACCATTGGGCGCTGGTGCGCGGGTAGGTCAGCACCAGGAAGGTCGCAAGCGCCCACCACAGTACCGCCGCTCCCAACACCCAAGGCACGACAATGCTCGAAAGCGTATGCATGAGAAACAGCAACAGGGCCACCACAGCGGCGTAAACCACGCGCGGCAACTGCTCGTTGAAACCGGCCAGGCGCGCCCATTCCCAAGCACCCAGGGTAACGACCAGGCCGATAAACAGCGCAAAGCCGGAACCGTCGAGCAGAAAAAAACCACACAAGGCAATCGGCAGCAGGATCAGTGCTGTGATGATTCGTTGTTTAAGCATTTAAACCCGGGCTCCAGCTTCGATCTGCTCGCTCGTTTTACCGAAGCGACGCTGACGGGAAGCGAAATCGGCCAGCGCATTGCGCATGGCATCGTGTTTGAAGTCCGGCCAGAACAGGTCGGAGAAGTACAGCTCGGTGTAGGCCAGCTGCCACAGCAGGAAATTGCTGATGCGGTGCTCACCACCGGTACGGATGCACAAGTCCGGCAACGGCAGATCACCGGTTACCAGGCAGGTTTGCAACAATTCGGGCGTAATGTCGTCAGGCCGCAGATGCCCGGCTTGCACTTCGCGGGCAAGCCGCTGTGCAGCCTGGGCGATATCCCACTGACCACCGTAGTTGGCTGCAATCTGCAGCACAAAACGGTTGGAGCCGGCGGTGATAGCCTCGGCTTCGCGCATGGCCGCTTGCAGTTCCGGATGGAACCGCGAGCGATCACCAATGATGCGCAGGCTGATGTTGTTGTCGTTGAGGCGCTTGGCCTCACGACGCAACGCCTTGAAGAACAGGTCCATCAAGGCGCTGACTTCTTCGGCGGGCCGTTGCCAGTTCTCGCTGGAGAAGGCAAACAGAGTCAACACCTCAACCTTGGCCTCGGCACACACCTCAATAACAGCGCGCACCGCATCGACACCCGCCTTATGCCCGGCGACACCCGGCATAAAGCGTTTTTTCGCCCAGCGATTATTCCCATCCATGATGATCGCGACATGGCGCGGCACCACGGAGGGCACAGTCTGCTTGGTCTTTTCCATGAAGGCGTCCTGACCTCTTATACGGCCATCAGGTCCTTTTCTTTCTCTTCCGTGGCCTTGGTGATCTGGGCCTCGGCGTCTTTGGTCAGTTTGTCGATATCAGCTACGGCGCGACGCTCTTCGTCTTCGCTGATTTCTTTGTCCTTGACCAGTTTTTTGAGGTCACCCAACGCATCACGACGAATGTTGCGCACGGCAACTCGCGCATCTTCAGCAGCGCTGCGCGCCTGCTTGGTGAAGCCCTTGCGGGTTTCTTCGGTCAGAGCAGGCATGGAGATCAGCAACAACTCGCCCAGGTTGGTCGGGTTGAGGTTCAGGCCGGCGCTCTGGATGGCTTTGTCGACGGCTGCGAGCATGTTGCGCTCGAAGGCCACGACTTGCAGGGTGCGCGAGTCTTTTACGGTGATGTTGGCGACCTGGGTAATGGAGGTGTCAGTGCCGTAGTACGGCACCATCACGCTGCCCAGGATGCTTGGGTGAGCCTTACCGGTACGAATCTGGCCAAAAGCATGGGCCAGAGACTCCAGGGATTTGTGCATACGCTCTTGAGCGTCTTTCTTGATTTCGTTGATCATTGTTGGCCTTCCTCGATCAGAGTCCCTTCCGCGCCGCCGTGTACGATGTTCAGCAGGGCGCCGGGCTTGTTCATGTTAAATACGCGCAGTGGCATCTTGTGGTCACGGCACAGGCAAATAGCCGTCAGGTCCATCACGCCCAGCTTGCGATCCAGTACTTCATCGTAGGTCAGATGATCGAACTTCTCGGCATGCGGGTCTTTGAATGGGTCTGCGGTGTAGACACCGTCCACCTTGGTGGCCTTGAGCACGACGTCGGCATCGATTTCGATGGCGCGCAGGCAGGCAGCCGAGTCCGTGGTGAAGAACGGGTTACCGGTACCGGCAGCAAAGATCACTACTTCTTTGGCGTTCAGGTGACGCATGGCTTTGCGACGATCATAGTGATCGGTCACGCCAACCATCGAAATAGCCGACATCACGATCGCTGAGATATTGGCACGCTCCAGGGCGTCACGCATTGCCAGGGCGTTCATCACAGTGGCCAGCATGCCCATGTGGTCGCCAGTCACCCGATCCATGCCGGCCGCACTCAGCGCCGCACCACGGAACAGGTTACCACCGCCAATCACCAGGCCGACCTGAACACCGATGCCGACCAATTGGCCGACTTCCAGCGCCATGCGGTCGAGCACCTTGGGATCGATCCCGAACTCTTCCGAGCCCATCAGGGCCTCGCCGCTAAGCTTGAGTAGAATGCGTTTATAGCGAGCCTGATAACCACTGCCCTGCTGAGCCATTGCGAATCTCTCCTGCGGCGTATTTTTTAAAAATTCTTGGCGAGCCGTTTACGGCTTGCGTTCACTCTAGCTGGACGCTGTCTCAGCGCCATCGGAACACGGCTTTGTAAGCCAGTTCCGAGAGGAAACCAAATAAAAATTGGTCTTCCCATTTGAAAAGAGGCTGCGCGCGTGAGCGGGCAGCCTCTTTCGGGCGACAGTTGAAAACTGTCTTATTGCTTGGCGGCAGCCAGCTGGGCAGCAACTTCTTCAGCGAAGTTGTCGACCGGCTTCTCGATGCCTTCGCCTACCTTGTAGTAAGTGAAGGAAACGATTTCAGCACCAGCTTTCTTGGCCAGTTCGCCAACCTTGATTTCAGGATTCTTCACGAACGCCTGCTCAACCAGGCTCGCTTCAGCCAGGAACTTGCTGATACGGCCTTTGATCATGTTTTCAACGATGTTTTCTGGCTTGCCGGCGATCTTGTCAGCGTTCAGGCTCAGGAACACAGCTTTTTCGCGCTCGATTGCGTCAGCAGACACTTCCGACGGCAGCAGGAACTCTGGGTTGCTGGCCGCTACGTGCATAGCGATGTCTTTGGCCAGCTCAACGTCGCCGCCTTTGAGGGCAACCACAACGCCGATTTTGTTACCGTGCAGGTAACCGCCAACCACATCACCTTCGATGCGCGCCAGACGACGGATGTTGACGTTTTCGCCAACCTTGCCGACCAGTACCAGGCGAGCAGCTTCTTGAGCTTCGATCAACGGCTCAACAGTGGTCAGTTTGTCGGCGAACGCTTTTTCAACGCTAGCAGCAACAAATGCCTTGAAGTCGTCTTGCAGAGCCAGGAAGTCGGTCTGCGAGTTCACTTCCAGCAGAACAGCGGACTTACCGTCTTCTTTCAGAGCGATAGCGCCTTCAGCAGCTACGTTGCCTGCTTTCTTGGCAGCCTTGATGGCGCCGGAAGCACGCATGTCATCAATGGCTTTTTCGATGTCGCCGCCGGCCTTGGTCAAGGCCTTTTTGCAATCCATCATGCCTTCGCCGGTACGCTCACGCAGTTCTTTAACCAACGCTGCAGTAATCTCTGCCATTTCAAAATCCTCTTGGATAGGTTTTCAACCATTCCACCCGATCAAACGGGCGATCAATTCTTCCCGAATCACCCTTGTAGGCCGCTGCACGTTACAAAAGATGTAGCTGCGCTGCCGACAAATGGTTTTCGAGGTGGCAAAAAGGGGGCCAAGCCCCCTTTTTGCTTACTGAGTCAACGCCAGGGCGTCAGTTACTCAGCGGCAGCTACCGGAGCTTCTTCAACGAACTGCTCGGTACCGCCAGCAACGTGGTTGCGACCACGGATTACAGCGTCAGCCATCGAACCCATGTACAGCTGGATAGCGCGGATTGCGTCATCGTTGCCTGGGATGATGTAGTCAACGCCTTCCGGGCTGCTGTTGGTATCGACTACGCCGATAACAGGGATGCCCAGCTTGTTGGCTTCGGTGATCGCGATGCGCTCGTGATCAACGTCGATAACGAACAGTGCGTCAGGCAGACCGCCCATGTCCTTGATACCACCCAGGGAACGATCGAGCTTTTCCAGGTCGCGAGTGCGCATCAGCGCCTCTTTCTTGGTCAGCTTGGCGAAAGTACCGTCTTCGGCTTGCACTTCAAGGTCACGCAGACGCTTGATGGAAGCACGGATGGTTTTGAAGTTGGTCAGCATGCCGCCCAACCAGCGGTGATCGACGTACGGCGAACCGCAACGTGCTGCTTCTTCAGCAACGATCTTGCCAGCGGAACGCTTGGTGCCGACGAACAGAATCTTGTTTTTGCCCTGGGCCAGACGCTCTACGAAAGTCAGCGCTTCGTTGAACATTGGCAGGGTTTTTTCAAGGTTGATAATGTGGATCTTGTTACGCGCGCCGAAAATGTATTTACCCATTTTCGGGTTCCAGTAACGGGTCTGGTGACCGAAGTGCACACCGGCCTTCAGCATATCGCGCATGTTGACTTGGGACATGATAGTTCCTTAATAAGTCGGGTTTGGCCTCCACGTATCCCAATGACCAACCAGCGGCATTCGCCTCCGGCACCCAGGTCATCGTGTCGACACGTGTGTGGATTTAAGCTTTGCGGGGTATCCCCGGAAAGCGGCGCATTTTATACCACACGAAGGACAAAAACGAAACCCGCAATCACATTTGCCGTGATCGGCTTTTGCGTAAGCCTTTGAATAGAGCCAACATGCCCCTACCTTATAGAGAGAAGCGATCGTCAGACGCTCATGGTTTGCCGCCCGCGTCTGGTAGAATCGCGTTTTTTTGGGGCTTGTGCGAATTCTGCAACCTTTTGTCGCACGCCCGTAAACCGTATTGATTTCAGCGCGTCGCGCTAGAGAGAGCCTGTATGACCGTTACCTTGAAAACCGCCGAAGACATCGCAGGCATGCGCGTTGCCGGCAAACTGGCTGCCGACGTGCTGGAAATGATTGCCGAACACGTCAAGCCAGGCGTGACCACCGAAGCCCTGGACCGCATCTGCCACGACTATATTGTCGACGTGCAAAAAGCCATCCCTGCGCCGCTGAACTACAAGGGCTTCCCCAAGTCCATCTGCACCTCGATCAACCACGTGGTCTGCCACGGGATTCCAGGCGACAAGCCGTTGAAAGACGGCGACACCCTGAACATCGACGTGACCGTGATCAAAGACGGCTACCACGGCGACACCAGCCGCATGTTCCACGTCGGCACCGTGCCGGTCTGGGCCGAGCGCCTGTCGCAGGTCACCCAGGAATGCATGTACAAGGCCATCGAAATCGTCAAGCCCGGCTGCCGCCTGGGCGATATCGGTGAAGTGATCCAGAAGCACGCTGAAAAGAACGGCTTCTCGGTGGTCCGCGAATTCTGTGGCCACGGCATCGGCAAAGTATTCCACGAAGAACCGCAGATCCTGCATTACGGTCGCGCCGGCACCGGCATGGAACTCAAGGCGGGCATGACCTTCACCATCGAGCCGATGATCAACCAGGGCAAGGCCGACACCAAAGTGCTGGGCGACGGCTGGACCGCCATCACCAAGGACCGCAAGCTCTCGGCACAGTGGGAACACACCCTGCTGGTCACCGAAACCGGCTACGAGATCTTCACCTTGCGCGCAGACGACACGATTCCACGCGTTTCAGCGTAAAGGTTGCTTGGGTTTTCCCCCAACGGTGTTGTGACTGACTGATAGATAGAAAGGAAAGCCGATCGATGCCCCAGGTGGATCCCGAACTCTTCGACCGTGGCCAGTTCCAGGCTGAACTGGCCTTGAAGGCAAGCCCCATCTTCGCCTTCAAGAAGGCTATTCGCCAGGCCCGCGAAGTGCTCGATGCGCGCTTTCGCAGTGGCCGGGACATTCGTCGGCTGATCGAGGACCGTGCCTGGTTCGTCGACAACATCCTGCAAAAGGCCTGGGAACAGTTCAACTGGAGTGAAGACGCCGATATCGCCCTGGTGGCCGTCGGCGGCTACGGTCGCGGTGAGCTGCACCCCTACTCCGACATCGACCTGCTGATCCTGCTGGACAGCGCCGATCATGAGATCTTTCGCGATTCCATCGAGCGCTTTCTGACGCTGTTGTGGGACATCGGCCTGGAAGTCGGCCAGAGCGTTCGCTCGGTAGACGAATGCGCCGAAGAGGCGCGCGCCGACCTCACCGTCATCACCAACTTGATGGAAAGCCGCACCATTGCCGGCCCCGAGCGCCTGCGCAAACGCATGCTGGAAGTCACCAGCACCGCGCATATGTGGCCGAGCAAGGAGTTCTTCCTGGCCAAGCGTGCCGAGCAGAAAGCCCGGCACCACAAGTACAACGACACCGAATACAACCTGGAACCCAACGTCAAAGGCTCACCGGGCGGACTGCGCGATATCCAGACCATTTTGTGGGTCGCGCGTCGCCAATACGGCACCCTGAACCTGCGCGCCCTGGCCGGCGAAGGCTTTCTGGTAGAGAGCGAAAACGCCCTGCTGGCCTCGTCCCAGGAGTTCCTGTGGAAAGTGCGCTATGCGCTGCACATGCTCGCCGGGCGCTCCGAAGACCGCCTGCTGTTCGACCACCAGCGCTCCATCGCCACCCTCCTGGGGTTTGAGGGCGAGGACGCGAAGACCAGCATCGAAAGCTTCATGCAGCAGTACTACCGGGTGGTCATGAGCATCGCTCAGCTCAGCGACCTGATCATCCAGCACTTCGAAGAAGTGATCCTGGCCCCCGAAGACGAAGCACCGCCGCAGCCGATCAACTCGCGCTTCCAACTGCACGACGGCTACATCGAGGCGCGCAACGATAACGTGTTCCGCCGCACCCCGTTCGCCATGCTGGAAATCTTCGTGCTGATGGCCCAGCAGCCGGAGATCAAAGGCGTGCGTGCCGACACCATCCGCCTGCTGCGAGAAAACCGTCATCTGATCGATGATGATTTTCGCAATGACATCCGCAACACCAGCCTGTTTATCGAGCTGTTCAAATGCAAAATCGGCATCCACCGCAACCTGCGGCGCATGAACCGATACGGCATTCTCGGGCGGTACCTGCCGGAGTTCGGCTTTATCGTCGGGCAGATGCAGCACGACCTGTTCCACATCTACACCGTAGACGCCCACACGCTGAACCTGATCAAGCACCTGCGTAAGTTGCAGTACACCCAGGTGTCAGAGAAATTCCCGCTGGCCAGCAAGCTCATGGCCAAGCTGCCCAAACCGGAACTGATCTACCTGGCCGGCCTGTACCACGACATCGGCAAGGGCCGGCACGGCGACCACTCGGAAATCGGCGCAGTCGATGCCGAGGCGTTCTGCCAGCGCCATCAACTGCCGCTGTGGGACAGCCGCCTGATCGTCTGGCTGGTACAGAACCACCTGGTGATGTCGACCACCGCCCAGCGCAAGGACTTGTCCGACCCGCAGGTGATCCACGACTTCGCCGGCATCGTCGGTGATGAAACCCGCCTCGACTATCTCTATGTGCTGACCGTCTCCGACATCAATGCCACCAACCCGACATTGTGGAACTCCTGGCGCGCCAGCCTGCTGCGCCAGCTCTACACCGAGACCAAGCGCGCGCTGCGCCGCGGCCTGGAAAACCCGGTAGACCGCGAGGAGCAGATCCGCCGCACCCAAAGCGCGGCCCTGGATATCCTGGTGCGCGGCGGCAATGACCCGGACGACGTTGAGCAGCTGTGGTCGCAGCTGGGCGACGATTACTTCCTGCGCCACACTGCCGGCGACGTGGCCTGGCACAGTGACGCGATCCTGCAGCAGCCTGCCGATGGTGGCCCGCTGGTACTGATCAAGGAAACCACCCAACGCGAATTCGAGGGTGGCACGCAGATCTTCATCTATGCGCCCGACCAGCACGACTTCTTCGCCGTGACCGTGGCGGCCATGGACCAGCTGAACCTGAACATCCATGACGCGCGGGTCATCACCTCGAGCAGCCAGTTCACCCTCGACACCTACATCGTGCTCGACACCGACGGCGACTCCATCGGCGATAACCCGGTGCGCGTGAAAAAGATCCGCGAAGGCCTGACCGAAGCGCTGCGCAACCCGGACGATTACCCGACGATCATCCAGCGTCGGGTACCGCGTCAGCTCAAGCACTTTGCCTTTGCGCCTCAGGTGACCATTTCCAACGACGCCCAGCGCCCGGTGACCGTGCTGGAACTCAGCGCGCCGGACCGCCCCGGCTTGCTGGCGCGCATCGGCGGGATTTTCCTGGAGTTCGACCTGTCGTTGCAGAACGCCAAGATTGCGACCCTCGGCGAGCGCGTGGAGGACGTGTTCTTCATTACCGACGCCGACAACCAGCCGCTGTCCGACCCTGAACTGTGCCGACGTTTGCAGGACGCAATCGTCCAGCAACTGAGCGTGACCCAGGAACCCGGCGTCGAGCTGACGCGGCTGACTATTTGATTTCTTAACTGTATGAACGCGATTCATGTGGGAGCTGGCTTGCCTGCGATGCGGGCACCGCGGTGTGTCTGGCGCAACGCAGCGATGCCAGCGCAGGCAAGCCAGCTCCCACAGGGTTCGTGCCCATTGCAATAGAGGCTTACATGAACAACGCCCTGAACCAGCTGCAGCCCTACCCGTTCGAGAAACTGCGCGCCCTGCTCGGCAGCGTCACGCCGAACCCGGACAAACGCCCGATTGCGCTGTCCATCGGTGAGCCCAAGCACACATCGCCGGAGTTCGTTGCCAAGGCGCTGGCTGACAACCTCGACCAGATGGCCGTGTACCCGACGACGCTGGGCATCCCGGCATTGCGCGAGGCCATCGGCGCCTGGTGCGAACGCCGCTTCAACGTGCCCAAGGGTTGGCTGGACCCGGCGCGCAATATCCTGCCGGTCAACGGCACCCGTGAAGCGCTGTTTGCCTTCACCCAGACCGTGGTCAACCGCGCTGACGACGCATTGGTAGTGAGCCCGAACCCGTTCTACCAGATCTACGAAGGCGCCGCGTTCCTGGCCGGCGCCAAGCCGCATTACCTGCCGTGCCTGGACACCAACGGTTTCAACCCGGATTTTGACGCCGTGTCGCCGGACATCTGGAAACGCTGCCAGATCCTGTTCCTGTGCTCGCCGGGCAACCCCACCGGCGCCCTGATTCCGGTCCACACCCTGAAAAAGCTCATCGCCCTGGCCGACGAGTACGACTTCGTCATCGCCTCCGACGAGTGCTACAGCGAGTTGTATTTCGACGAACAAACCCCGCCGCCCGGCCTGCTCAGTGCCTGCGTCGAGCTTGGCCGTCAGGATTTCAAACGCTGCGTGGTCTTCCACAGCCTGTCCAAGCGCTCCAACCTGCCGGGCCTGCGCTCGGGCTTTGTGGCCGGCGATGCCGACATCCTCAAGGCCTTTTTGCTGTACCGCACCTACCATGGCTGCGCGATGCCGGTGCAAACCCAACGGGCGAGCATCGCGGCCTGGCAGGATGAAGCCCACGTGCTGGCCAACCGTGACCTGTACCGCGAGAAGTTTGACGCCGTGCTGGCCATTCTCAAGCCGGTGCTGGACGTACAAAGCCCGGACGGCGGGTTTTACCTGTGGCCGAACGTGAATGGCGACGACGCCGCGTTCTGCCGTGACCTGTTCGTGGAAGAACACGTGACTGTGGTGCCAGGTTCGTACCTGTCCCGGGACGTGGACGGCGTCAACCCAGGCGCCGGGCGCGTGCGCATGGCGCTGGTTGCACCGTTGGCGGAGTGTGTTGAAGCGGCCCAGCGCATTCGCGACTTCATTCAGCGCCGCCGCTGACACTTATGGGTCATTTCACATGACCCAGATTCGCCTCGCTCATGTCCAGATCCGCCAGCACTTCACGCAAAACGTCATCACCAATCTGGTGATGACGGCTCAAGCTGTACAACTCCAACCGCTGCGCTCGCAGGGCCTTGAGGCGTAATTTGCGCTCCAGCTGGTCCATCTGCAGCGCCAGCGCCTGGGCGTCGGCGGAGTCATTGAACACTTCCAACTGATGGCGATATTCCGACATCAGCCGCGCCTTGAGCTCAGTGGCCAGTGCGGCCTGGGCGGCGTCCGAGGTTTCGGTTTCGGCGGGTTCTTCCGCTTCAAGGGCATGGATCGCCGCCACGGCGGTCTTTTTCCACGCCTCGCGCACTTCGTTATGACGCTTTTCGTCGGGACTTTGCTCGATGCCGCGCAACAGCAACGGCAGCGCGATGCAAGCGGCGATCAGCGATAGCAGAATCACCCCGGCAGCGATGAAGATCAGCAGGTCGCGCTCAGGAAAGGCCTCGCCCGGCGCCAGCAGCAGGGGCACCGACATCACACCGGCCAGGGTCACCGCACCGCGCACGCCGCCGACCGTCAATAGCCAGCAGGAGCGCGCGGTCGGCACCAGGGTCAGTTCGCTTTTGCCACGCAGGCGTCGCAGTAAACCCGACAGGCGCCAGATGCTCTGCACCCAGATAAAGCGCAACACCACCAGCACCACAAAGATCGCAATCACATCCAGGCAGCGATACAGCAGGGTGGGCCACAACGTTGTCTCGTGGCTGACCACAGCCTTGATGATGTCCGGCAGTTGCAGGCCCAACAGCAGGAAGATCAGGCCATTGAAGGCAAACTCCAGCAGCGACCAGACACTGCGGTTAAGCAAGCGCGTGCTGGTCTGGCGCGGCAACAGGTCGAGCCAGCTTTGCATCATGCCCGCCGCCACCGCCGAGAGAATGCCCGATGCGCCCAGGCGCTCCGCCAATACATAGGCCGCAAACGGCAACAGCAACATGAACACCACATGCGTGGCCGGGTCATCCCAACCGCGCGCGATCATCCAGGCGCGCAAACGGCCGACCAGCCAGCTCAGCGCCACGCCAACCGCCAGACCACCCACGGCGACCAGCACAAAGGTCAGGCTGGCATCCGCCAGGGAGAACACGCCGGTCAGCGCCGCCGCCAGGGCGAACTTGAAGGTCACCAGGCCCGAGGCATCATTCATCAACGCTTCGCCCTGAAGCATGTGCATCAACGGCTTGGGCAGACGATTCTGGGCAATGGCCGACACCGCCACGGCATCCGTCGGCGATAAAACCGCCGCCAGGGCGAAGGCCACCGGCAACGGGATCGTCGGCAATATCCAATGAATGAAATAGCCAGCACCCACCACGGTGAACAGCACCAGCCCCACCGCCAACGTCAGAATCGGGCCGCGCAATCGCCAGAGCTCGCGCTTGGGCATGCGCCAGCCATCGGAGAACAACAGCGGCGGCAGGAACAGAAACAGAAACAACTCAGGGTCCAGCGCCACATGCAGCCCCAGAGTGGGCCAGGCCAACAAAGCGCCGGCGGCGATCTGCACCAGGGGTAACGGCAGAGGAATGATGCGCCCGACCAGGCGCGAAACGCTGACCAGCATCAGCAGGATAAGAACGGTGTAGGCGGTTTGCATAAAGCGGGTTTCCCGGACAATCGACTTGCAACGACACCCATCAGGCAACAGCTGGCCGTTGAAGTGCCATATTACTCGGCTATGTTAACCAGCCATGTTACGCGGCCATGGCGCGCCGTGGCGTTTGCACAAAAGTCGCACTGCGCCATCAGCAAGCATGACGAGCGGCACCCAAACCTGCTGGTCATGGCATAATCCGTGACCTTTCGTTTCTACTTGGTCCAAAGGGGGGCAATTCCTTGACCGCTTCAAGCAAAACGTTGCACCTTTTCGGCATCAAAGCCTGCGACACCATGAAAAAAGCGCGCACCTGGCTCGATGAGCACGCTGTGAGCTATGAGTTTCACGACTACAAAACGGCCGGTATCGACCGCGAACACTTGACCCAATGGTGCAACGAGCACGGTTGGCAGGTGGTTTTGAACCGTGCGGGCACCACCTTTCGCAAACTCGAAGACGAACGCAAAGCCGATCTCGATCAGTCGAAAGCCATTGAATTGATGCTCGCACAACCCTCGATGATCAAGCGCCCGGTGCTCGATCTCGGTGACAGAACCCTGATTGGCTTCAAGCCAGATAGTTATTCGGCGGCCCTCAAGTAGGCCAGCCTTCCATTTTTGTAGAGGTAACAGCATGTCCAATTCCCTGTTCAGCCTGGGCTTCGGCGTCGGCACTCAGAACCGCCAAGGTGCTTGGCTGGAAGTGTTTTACGCACAACCGTTGCTCAACCCGTCGGCCGACATCGTCGCAGCCATTGCGCCGATCCTGGGCTACACCGAAGGCAACCAGGCCATCACCTTCACCGTCTCCCAGGCGCTGCAAATGGCTGACGCGCTCAAAGGCGTCGACGCTGCCCAAGCTGCCCTGCTGAGCCGCCTGGCTGAAAGCCATACCCCGCTGGTCGCCACCCTGCTGGCCGAAGACGCCGCACTGACCTCCACGCCTGAGGCCTACCTCAAGCTGCACCTGCTGTCCCACCGCCTGGTCAAGCCACACGGCCTGAGCCTGGCCGGTGTATTCCCGCAACTGCCGAACGTGGCGTGGACCAGCCAGGGCGCGATCGACATCAATGAGCTGGCCGAACGCCAACTGGAAGCACGCCTGCGTGGCGAGCTGCTGGAAGTGTTCTCGGTGGACAAGTTCCCGAAAATGACCGACTACGTGGTCCCGGCCGGCGTGCGTATCGCTGATGCCGCGCGTATCCGCCTGGGCGCCTATGTGGGCGAAGGCACCACCGTGATGCACGAAGGCTTCGTCAACTTCAACGCTGGCACCGAAGGCCCGGGCATGATCGAAGGCCGCGTCTCCGCTGGCGTGTTCGTCGGCAAGGGTTCAGACCTGGGCGGCGGTTGCTCCACCATGGGCACCCTGTCGGGCGGCGGCAACATCGTGATCAAGGTGGGCGAAGGCTGCCTGATCGGTGCCAACGCTGGTATCGGTATCCCGTTGGGCGACCGTAACACCGTGGAGTCGGGCCTGTACGTCACCGCCGGCACCAAGGTCGCGCTGCTGGATGAGCAGAACCAACTGGTCAAAGTGGTCAAGGCGCGCGAGCTGGCCGGCCAACCGGACCTGCTGTTCCGCCGTAACTCCGAGACCGGTGCCGTGGAGTGCAAAACCCACAAATCGGCCATCGAACTGAACGAAGCGCTGCACGCTCACAACTAAGCAGCCACTCGATGCCACTAGCGGGTCGCGCCTTCGGGTCGGCCCGCTTATACGAGTCTTGAACACCATGCTTGTGCCCTCTCCCTGGCGCGCCGACTTTCCGGCCATCGCCACCCTGCAACGGCAAGACCAGACTTACCTGGACAACGCCGCCACCACGCAAAAACCCCAGGCCCTGTTGGATGCCATCAGCCATTACTACGCCAATGGCGCAGCCAATGTGCACCGTGCCCAACATTTGCCGGGCGCCCATGCGACCCAGGCGTTTGAAGACAGTCGCAGCAAGGTCGCGCAGTGGCTTAACGCAGGTGACAGCGGGCAAATCATCTTTACCCACGGCGCAACCTCTGCGCTGAACCTCCTGGCCTATGGCCTTGAGCACTTATTCAATGCGGGCGATGAAATTGTTATCAGCGCCCTGGAACACCACGCCAACCTGCTGCCCTGGCAGCAACTGGCCAAACGTCGCGCGCTCACGCTGGTGGTGTTGCCACTGGGTGAGGATGGCGTGATTGACCTGCACGCCGCTGGCGAATTGATCGGCCCACGCACGCGCGTGCTGGCGGTGAGCCAGCTTTCCAATGTGCTTGGCACCTGGCAGCCCTTGGACGCCTTGCTGGCGATGGCGCGGGCACACGGCGCGCTGACCGTGGTCGACGGTGCCCAGGGCATCGTGCATGGCCGCCATGACGTGCAGGCGCTGGGGTGCGACTTCTACGTATTTTCCAGCCACAAACTGTACGGCCCGGACGGCGTCGGCGTGCTGTTTGGCCGCCACGAAGCCCTGCATCACCTGCGCCACTGGCAATTTGGCGGCGAGATGGTGCAACAGGCGGACTACCACAGCGCCAGTTTCCGCCCTGCCCCGCTGGGTTTTGAAGCGGGTACGCCACCGATCGCCAGCGTGATCGGCCTGGGTGCCAGCCTGGATTACCTGAGTTCGTTGGATCAGCCAGCGGTGATCGCCCATGAAGCGGCGCTGCACGACTACCTGCTGCGCGGCTTGAACGCACGCAATGGCATCCGCGTGTTGGGATCACCTCACGTAGCCTTGGCCAGCTTTGTGGTGGAAGGCATACACAACGCCGACCTCGCCCACCTGCTGACCGAACAGGGCATCGCCGTGCGCGCCGGCCACCATTGCGCGATGCCGTTGCTCAAGGCGATGCACTTGTCCGGGGCGATCCGCGTGTCCCTGGCGCTGTACAACGACTCCGATGACCTGGAGCGCTTCTTTGAAGCCCTCGACCAGGCGCTGGATATGTTGCGATGAGCTTGCCGGCCGAAGCCGCCGCTGCCCTGCACGCCTTTCAGGCGGTCGGCAGTTGGGAGCAGCGCGCGCGGATGCTGATGCAATGGGGCGAACGCCTGCCAGCCTTGGCCGATGAGGACAAAGTCGACGCCAACCTGGTGCAAGGCTGCGAAAGCCTGGTGTGGTTGGTGGGGCGTCTTGAGAACGGCCATTGGCAGTTCGCCGCGAGCAGCGATGCGCGGATGATTCGCGGGTTGGTGGCGCTGCTGCTGGCGCGGGTCAATGGGCTGTCAGCGGCGCAGTTGCAGGCCGTTGACCTGCCCGATTGGTTTGCCCAGCTTGGCCTGTCACGGCAGTTGTCGCCGTCGCGCAGTAATGGCCTCAATGCAGTCCTGCAGCGCATGCGCGAACTAAGCCATACGCAAAACTAAATGTGGGAGCTGGCTTGCCTGCGATGCAGACACCTCGGTCAATCAATCAGACTGCGGTGATGCTATCGCAGGCAAGCCAGCTCCCACACTTTAGGCGTGTGCCGAGGGTGAGAGTTAAGTGGGCTTGGCCCGCTCCGACGGCCTGCGCACCCCAGCCACAATCTTGTCCACCGCCTTGGTCGCCGCCACCATGCCAAACGTGGCCGTCACCATCATCACCGCGCCAAACCCGCCGGCGCAGTCCAGCTTCACCCCATCCCCAACGAAACTTTTTTGCAGACAAATGCTGCCGTCCGGCTTGGGATAGCGCAGCTGCTCGGTGGAAAACACGCACGGCACGCTGTAATGGCGGGTCACGGTGCGGGAGAAACCGTAATCGCGGCGCAACGTGGAGCGCACCTTCGAGGCCAGTGGGTCGTTAAAGGTGCGGTTCAGGTCGCACACCTGGATCAGCGTCGGGTCGATCTGCCCGCCGGCACCACCAGTGGTGATGATCTGGATCTTGCGGCGCTTGCACCAGGCAATCAGCGCAGCCTTGGCGTTGACGGCGTCGATGCAGTCGATCACGCAATCGATATTCGGCGTGATGTACTCGGCCATGGTGTCGCGGGTCACGAAGTCCGCCACCGCATGCACGGTGCAATCGGGGTTGATAGCGCGCAGGCGCTCGGCCATGACGTCGACCTTGGGCTTGCCCACGGTGCTGTCCAGCGCGTGCAACTGGCGGTTGCTGTTGCTGACGCAGACGTCGTCCAGGTCAAACAGCGAAATCTCGCCCACCCCGCAACGGGCCATGGCTTCGGCCGCCCACGAGCCTACGCCGCCGACGCCGACGATCGCCACATGGGCCGCTTTCAAGCGTTCCAGGCCTTCAATGCCATACAAGCGGGCGACGCCTGCAAACCGCGGATCTTCTGTGCTCATGACCATTACCCCAAAAACCGGCGCGCATTATGGACTACGCAGCGACAAGTTCGAAGCTTCCAGCTACAAGTAAAGAACTTAGGTGAACATTCGCGGACTAACGTCCGGCTTTTCTCTGTCTGCTGTACGCTCGGGGAAAGGCCAGTGTAGGATGCGCGCCGTTCGGCGTAAGCCGACACCTCTTTTCGTTCCACACCCTTTGGAACCCGAAATAGCCATGTCATCGCGTAAATTTGGACTCAACCTGGTGGTGGTGCTGGCAATTGCCGCGCTGTTCACCGGTTTCTGGGCGCTGATCAACCGCCCGGTCACCACACCCAACTGGCCTGAACAGATCTCCGGGTTCTCCTACTCGCCGTTCCAGCAAGGCCAGTTCCCGCAGAAAGACCAGTACCCAAGCGACGAAGAAATGCGTCGTGACCTCGAGATCATGAGCAAGCTGACGGACAACATCCGTACCTACTCGGTCGACGGCACCCTGGGCGACATCCCCAAGCTGGCGGAAGAGTTCGGCCTGCGTGTGACGCTGGGCATCTGGATCAGCCCGGACCTTGCGCGTAACGAACGCGAGATCCAGCGGGCCATCGAACTGGCCAACAGCTCACGCAGCGTCGTGCGCGTGGTGGTCGGTAACGAAGCGTTGTTCCGTGAAGAAATCACCCCAGAGGCGCTGATTGCGCTGCTCGACCGCGTGCGCGCCGCCGTGAAAGTGCCGGTGACGACGTCCGAGCAATGGCACATTTGGGAAAAGAACCCGCAACTGGCCAAGCACGTCGACCTGATCGCCGCGCACATCCTGCCGTTCTGGGAATTTATTCCGATGGACAAGGCCGGCCAATACGTACTCGACCGCGCCCGGGATCTGAAGAAACTGTTCCCGAAAAAGCCGCTGCTGCTGTCGGAGGTTGGCTGGCCGAGTAACGGCCGTATGCGCGGGGGCAATGAAACCTCGCCCGCCGACCAGGCGATTTACCTGCGTACGCTGGTCAATAAGCTCAACCGCCAGGGCTACAACTACTTCGTGATCGAGGCGTTCGACCAGCCGTGGAAAGTCAGTGACGAAGGCTCGGCCGGCGCCTATTGGGGCGTGTACAACGCCGCGCGCCAGCAGAAATTCAACTTTGAAGGCCCGGTGGTCGCGATCCCGCAATGGCGCGTGCTGGCCATCGGCTCGGTGGTGCTTGCGCTGCTGTCGCTGACCTTGCTGATGATCGACGGCTCGGCCCTGCGCCAGCGTGGCCGTACGTTCCTGACCTTTATCGCGTTCCTGTGCGGTTCGGTGCTGGTGTGGATCGGCTACGACTATAGCCAGCAATACAGCACCTGGTTCAGCGTGACCGTGGGGATCTTGTTGGCACTGGGCGCCCTCGGCGTGTTTATCGTGTTGCTGACCGAAGCCCACGAACTGGCGGAAGCGGTGTGGACCCACAAGCGCCGGCGTGAATTCCTGCCGGTGGAAGGCGATTCGGACTACCGCCCGAAAGTGTCGATCCATGTGCCGTGCTACAACGAGCCGCCGGAGATGGTCAAACAGACCCTCGACGCCCTCGCCGCCCTCGATTACCCGGACTATGAAGTCCTGATCATCGACAACAACACCAAGGACCCGGCGGTATGGGAACCGGTGCGCGACTACTGCGAAACCCTCGGGCCGCGCTTCAAGTTCTTCCACGTCTCGCCCCTGGCCGGTTTCAAGGGCGGCGCGCTGAACTACCTGATCCCGCACACCGCCAAGGACGCCGAAGTGATCGCGGTGATCGACTCGGACTACTGCGTGTCGCCCAACTGGCTCAAGCACATGGTGCCGCACTTCGCCGACCCGAAAATCGCCGTGGTGCAGTCGCCGCAGGATTACCGCGACCAGAACGAAAGCACCTTCAAGAAGCTCTGCTACGCGGAATACAAAGGCTTCTTCCATATCGGCATGGTCACCCGTAACGACCGCGACGCGATCATCCAGCACGGCACCATGACCATGACCCGTCGATCGGTGCTCGAAGAACTTGGCTGGGCTGACTGGTGTATCTGCGAAGACGCCGAACTGGGCCTGCGCGTATTCGAGAAAGGCCTGTCGGCGGCGTATTACCACGACAGCTACGGCAAAGGCTTGATGCCCGATACCTTTATCGACTTCAAGAAGCAGCGTTTCCGCTGGGCCTACGGCGCGATTCAGATCATCAAGCGCCACACCGCCAGCCTGCTGCGCGGCAAGGGCACTGAGCTGACCCGTGGCCAGCGCTACCACTTCCTCGCAGGCTGGTTGCCGTGGGTGGCGGACGGCATGAACATCTTCTTCACCGTCGGCGCCCTGTTGTGGTCGGCGGCGATGATCATCGTGCCAACGCGGGTTGATCCGCCGCTGCTGATTTTCGCGATTCCGCCGTTGGCGCTGTTCGTGTTCAAAGTGGGCAAGATCATTTTCCTCTACCGCCGTGCGGTGGGTGTGAACTTGAAAGATGCGTTCTGCGCGGCGCTGGCCGGCCTGGCGTTGTCGCACACCATCGCCAAGGCGGTGTTGTACGGCTTCTTCACCACCAGTATTCCGTTCTTTCGGACCCCGAAAAACGCGGATAACCACGGCTTCTGGGTAGCGATCTCGGAAGCCCGCGAAGAAATGTTCATCATGCTGCTGTTGTGGGGCGCGGCGCTGGGGATCTACCTGGTGCAGGGCCTGCCGAGCAATGACATGCGCTTCTGGGTGGTGATGCTGCTGGTGCAATCGCTGCCGTACGTGGCGGCGTTGATCATGGCGTTCCTCTCGTCGCTGCCAAAACCTGCGCCGAAGGTTGAGCCGGTAACGGCTGAGTAAAAACTTGCGCAATGCACTAAACGGCGGCCCTTGGCCGCCGTTTTGCTATAAGATAACGGCCGTTTTGTGAGACTTGGCCTAGCCCTGCTTTCTGTGGGAGCTGGCTTGCCTGCGATGGCACCGCCGCGGCGTACCTGCCAGATCGCGGCGTCTGCATCGCGGGCAAGCCAGCTCCCACATTGAATCTGCGCCCATTCAGGTTGTGTATTCCACATTCGTCCTGCGCCCATAACACGCTTCCGGAGTTCCCCCATGACGGCCCATGCCGACCTTTCGCCGACCCTTCAACTCGCTATCGACCTGATCCGTCGCCCCTCGGTGACGCCGATCGACGCCGATTGCCAGAAGCTGATGATGCAGCGCCTGGGCGACGCCGGCTTTGCGCTGGAGCCGATGCGTATCGAAGATGTGGACAACTTCTGGGCCACCCACGGCAAGCACGACGGCCCGGTGCTGTGCTTTGCCGGCCACACCGACGTGGTACCGACCGGCCCGGTGGGCGCCTGGCAGAACGACCCGTTCGACGCGCTGATCGACGAAAACGGCATGCTCTGCGGCCGTGGCGCGGCAGACATGAAAGGCAGCCTGGCCGCCATGCTGGTGGCCTCCGAGCGTTTCGTCAGCGACTACCCGGACCACAAAGGCTCGGTCGCCTTCCTGATCACCAGCGATGAAGAAGGCCCGGCGCACCACGGCACCAAAGCCGTGATCGAACGCCTGGCAGCCCGCAAGGAACGCCTGGACTGGTGCATCGTCGGCGAACCGTCGAGCACTACGCTGGTGGGCGATGTGGTCAAGAACGGCCGTCGTGGCTCCCTCGGCGCCACCCTGACCGTGCGCGGCGTGCAAGGCCACGTGGCGTACCCGCACCTGGCGAAGAACCCGATCCACCTCGCCGCCCCGGCCTTGGCCGAATTGGCCGCCGAGCACTGGGACGACGGCAACACCTTCTTCCCGCCGACCAGCTTCCAGATTTCCAACCTCAATTCCGGCACCGGCGCCACCAACGTGATCCCCGGTGACCTGACGGCGGTGTTCAACTTCCGTTTCTCCACCGAGTCCACCGTCGAAGGCCTGCAACAGCGCGTTGCGGCAATTCTCGACAAACATGGCCTGGACTGGCACGTGGAATGGGCGCTGTCGGGCCTGCCGTTCCTCACCGAACCCGGCGCGTTGTTGGATGCGGTGTCGGCCAGCATCAAGGCGATCACCGGGCGCGAAACCAAAGCCTCCACCAGCGGCGGCACCTCCGATGGGCGCTTCATTGCCACCCTCGGCACTCAGGTCGTGGAACTGGGCCCGGTCAACGCGACAATCCATCAGGTCAACGAGCGCATTCTGGCCAGCGACCTCGATGTGCTGACCGAAATCTATTACCAGACCCTGATCAAGTTGCTCGCCTGATGCTCGCTTGCCCCATTTGCAGCGCACCGCTCCACGCGGTGGACAATGGCGTGGCGTGCCCGGTCGGGCACCGTTTCGACCGCGCGCGCCAGGGTTACCTGAACCTGTTGCCGGTGCAGCACAAAAACAGCCGCGACCCGGGCGATAACCTCGCGATGGTCGAGGCACGCCGCGACTTCCTTAACGCCGGGCATTACGCGCCGGTGGCCAAGCGCCTGGCTGAACTGGCCGCTGACCGCGCACCGCAGCGTTGGGTGGACATCGGTTGTGGCGAGGGTTACTACACCGCGCAAATCGCCGAGGCCCTGCCCCACGCCGACGGCTATGCGTTGGACATCTCCAAGGAAGCCGTCAAGCGTGCGTGCAAGCGCAACCCGGCGCTGACCTGGTTGATTGCCAGCATGGCGCGCGTACCGCTGGCCTCGGGCAGTTGCCAATTTCTCGCCAGCGTTTTCAGCCCATTGGATTGGCAAGAGGCCAAGCGTCTGCTCAGCCCTGGCGGCGGTCTGATGAAAGTCGGCCCGACGGCCGGCCACCTGATGGAACTGCGCGAACGCCTGTACGACGAAGTGCGCGAGTACACCGACGACAAACATCTGGCCCTGGTGCCGGATGGCATGAGCCTGGCACACAGCGAAACCCTGGAATTCACCTTGAGCCTGGCCGAGCCCAACGACCGCGCCAACCTGCTGGCGATGACGCCGCACGGCTGGCGCGCGAGTGCCGAACGCCGCGCCGAGGTGATCGAGGCCGCCGAGCCGCTGCAGGTCACGGTGTCGATGCGCTACGATTATTTCGTGCTTCAATAACCGACTTTTAAGCATCCGCGAATGGATTTTCGAATCCCGCAACGAGGAACATCCATGCGCCAACCTGATATCGAGATTTACCTGAAGGACGCCGACGTCGACCACAAAGCCATCGCCGCCTGGCTGGGCGCCGCGCTGGGCCCGTGCACCGACTGGGTCCAGAAGGGCCAGACCTACAAGTGCAAGGCCGGCAATGTGCCCGTCACCTGGCTGCCCAAGGCCGTAGGCAAATGGAACAGCCTGTACCTGGAAAGCGACCAGACCCCGTGGGATGACGACATCGCCTGCGCCCGCGCAGCCTTTGCCGCACTCAACGTTGAAGTGCGCTGTGCGCCGGGTACCTGGGTGGAGGAAGAAGGTGAGGAAAGCGCCGACACCTGGATTCGCATCAGCGTGGACGGTGAAGAACAGATCACCTGGAAAACGGCCTGAACCTGAAGTGTGAACCCAATCAAAATGTGGGAGCGGGCTTGCTCGCGAAAGCAGTGGGTCAGTCGCCTTTATTGTGACTGACACACCGCCTTCGCGAGCAAGCCCGCTCCCACAGGGGTTCAGCTGTGTAGCAAAATCAGGTTACAACCCCACCACATCCTCCGCCTGCAACCCCTTCTCGCCGGTCACCACGGCGTATTCCACCTGCTGGCCCTCGGCCAGTGAGCGGTGACCATCACCGCGAATGGCGCGGTAGTGCACAAACACATCCTTGCCGTCCTCGCGTTGAATAAAGCCATAGCCCTTTGCATCGTTGAACCACTTCACATTGCCGGTTTCGCGCGTTGCCATCTGTTTTGCTCCCACATGCTTTTTATTGTTGAGTCAGTCGCATTGAACTGCCGAGTATAAGACAGGCTCAAAAACGATCAACTCAAGTTTACATCGCTGCTTTTTTGCCGATTTTCGGCGAATACGGCACACTACCCGCCCGAGCGCCTGCTCGGTTTTTTCCACTTGAAGCAGCACGCCTATGACCCGCTCTCCGTTCCGCCGTCTGGTGTTTGGCACCTTGCGCCGACTGTTGTACCTCTGGGTTCGCTCGGAGACGATCAACCAGTCGTCCCTAACCCTTAACCTCGACCGCAGCCGGCCGGTGTTTTACGTCCTGCAATCGCCCTCCCTCACCGAACTGGCCGTGGTCGATACCGAGTGCACCAAGGCCGGCTTGCCGCGCCCGGTGCTGCCGGTCTCGGTAGGCCCGCAGATCGAACCCGCCGCGTTCTTCTACCTCACGCCCGAGCCGGATTGGCTCGGCCGTCAGGACAAGCGCGGCGCGCCGCCGACCCTGACCCGGCTGGTCAACACCCTGACCGAACACGCCGAAGAGAATGCACAAATCATTCCGGTCAGCGTGTTCTGGGGCCAGTCGCCCGAGAGCGAGTCCAGCCCGTGGAAACTGCTGTTTGCCGACAGCTGGGCCGTCACCGGGCGCCTGCGCCGTTTGCTGAGCATCCTGATCCTGGGTCGCAAGACCCGCGTGCAATTCTCCGCGCCTATCAACCTGCGTGAATTGATCGAGCACAATAAAGGTCACGAACGCACCGTGCGCATGGCCCAGCGCATCCTGCGGGTGCACTTTCGCAACCTGAAGACCGCCGTGATCGGCCCCGACCTGTCGCACCGGCGCAACCTGGTCAAAGGCCTGGTGAACATGCCGTTGGTGCGCCAAGCCATCAGCGAAGAGGCCGAACGCGAGAAAATCTCCCCGGAAAAAGCCAAGGCCCAGGCTTTGCGCTACGGCAACGAGATCGCTTCGGACTACACCTACACCGCGATTCGCTTCCTGGAAGTGGTGCTCAGCTGGTTCTGGAACAAGATCTACGACGGCATCAAGGTCAATAACATCGAAGGCGTGCAAAAGGTTGCCCAGGGTTACGAGGTGATCTACGTACCGTGTCACCGCAGCCATATCGACTACTTGCTGCTGTCCTACCTGCTGTTCAAAAACGGCCTGACCCCGCCGCACATCGCCGCCGGTATCAACCTGAACATGCCGGTGATCGGCAGCCTGCTGCGCCGGGGCGGTGCGTTTTTCATGCGCCGCACCTTCAAGGGCAACCCGCTGTACACCTCGGTGTTCAACGAATACCTGCACACCTTGTTCACCAAGGGCTTTCCGGTGGAGTACTTCGTCGAAGGCGGACGCTCGCGCACCGGGCGCATGCTGCAACCCAAGACCGGGATGCTGGCGATTACCCTGCGCAGCTTTTTGCGCTCCTCACGCATGCCGATCGTCTTCGTGCCGGTGTACATCGGCTATGAGCGCGTGCTGGAAGGCCGCACCTACCTCGGCGAGCTGCGCGGCGCGAGCAAGAAAAAAGAGTCGATCTTCGATATTTTCAAAGTGGTTGGCGCGCTCAAGCAGCGCTTTGGCCAGGTCGCGGTCAACTTTGGCGAGCCGATCAAACTGGCCGAGTTCCTCGACGCCGAGCAACCCGACTGGCGCGCCCAGGAGCTGGGCCCGAACTACAAACCGGCGTGGCTCAACGAGACCACCAACCGCCTTGGCGAGCTGGTGGCGCGCCACTTGAACGAAGCCGCCGCGGTCAACCCGGTGAACCTGGTGGCCCTGGCGTTGCTTTCCACCACGCGCCTGGCGCTGGATGAACAGGCCATGGCGCGCCAATTGGACCTGTACCTGGCGCTGCTGCGCCGCGTGCCCTACTCACCGCACACCACCTTGCCGGAAGGCGATGGCCTGGCGCTGATCAAGCACGTCAAGGACATGCACCTGCTGTCGGAGCAGAGCGACGCCCTGGGTAAGATTTTGTACCTGGACGAGCAACATGCCGTCCTGATGACCTACTACCGCAACAACGTGCTGCACATCTTCGCCCTGCCGGCGTTGCTGGCGAGTTTCTTCCAGAGCAGCTCGCGCATGAGCCGCGAACAAATCCTGCGCTACACCCGTGCGCTGTACCCGTACCTGCAATCGGAGCTGTTTATCCGCTGGTCGCTGGATGAGCTGGACGCGGTGGTCGACCACTGGCTGGAGGCGTTCGTCGAACAAGGCCTGCTGCGCTTCGAGAATGAGGTGTACCTGCGCCCGGCACCGAGTTCGCGGCATTTTGTGCTGCTGACGCTGCTGTCCAAGAGCATCGCCCAGACCCTGCAACGCTTTTACATGGCGATCTCGCTGCTGCTCAACAGCGGCCAGAACACCATCAGCGCCGAAGAGCTGGAAGACCTGTGCACGATCATGGCTCAGCGCCTGTCGATCCTGCATGGCCTCAATGCCCCGGAGTTCTTCGACAAGAGCCTTTTCCGACATTTTATCCAGACGTTGCTGGAGCAAGATGTGCTGCGTCGCGATGAAGCCGGCAAGTTGAGTTATCACGACCTGCTCGGTGAGTTGGCCGAAGGTGCAGCCAAACGCGTGCTGCCCGCCGACATTCGTTTGTCGATTCGCCAGGTGGCGTTGCACCGCGTCGATGGCGCAGCCGAAACGCCGACCGAAACCGAGCCGGTAAACGCTGAAGAACGCCGCTAGATTGAACGAGGCGCCGGGCGGTTTCCGGCGCCGTTGAAAAGGAGCTGTACCATGAAAAAGATCATCCTCCTGGGCCTGACCGCCCTGCTCGGAGCCTGCCAATCCATGACCCCGAAGGCCAGCCTCGACGGCGAAGTGTTCTACCTGCAACGCATTGCGCTGCCGCCCGCCGCCACCTTGAGCGTCAGCCTGCAGGACGTGTCCTTGATGGACGCTCCGGCCATGACCCTTGCCGAACAGAAAGGACCGGTCAAAGGCCAGGTGCCGCTGCCATTTCACCTGAGCTACGACCCGGCCCAGATCAAACCAGGCCACACGTACTCGGTCAGCGCTCGCATCGAGCTCGATGGCAAGCTACTGTTTATCACCACCGAGCAGCACGCCGTGCAACTCAACGGCCAAGACCCACAACCAATGCGTCTGCGGGTTGATGCGGTCTCACACTGATTATTCCCAGCTTGAAAAAGGAAGCGCCCATGCTCCGTAATTCTCTTCGCCTCACTGCCCTGTGCGCCGGCCTGCTGCTTGGCGCCAACGCCATGGCGGTGTCACTTGGCAGCCTGTCCCAGGGCGACGCCAGCGGCGGCCTCAAGGATGCACTGACCCAAGGCGCACAAATCGCCGTGAAACAACTGGGCGCGCCCGGTGGCTTCAGCAACAACCCGCAAGTGAAAATCGGCCTGCCCGGCAAACTCGGCAAAGTCGCCGACAAGCTGAAAATGTTCGGCATGGGTGATCAGGTCACGCAGCTCGAAACCAGCATGAACAAAGCGGCAGAAACCGCCGTGACCCAGGCTCAGCCGATTCTGGTCAATGCGGTGAAGAACATGAGCGTGACCGACGCCAAGGGCATCCTCACCGGCGGCCAGGACTCGGCCACTCAATACCTGAACAAAAGCAGCCGCGAAGAGATTCGTGCCAAGTTCCTGCCGATCGTCAAGGCCGCCACCGACAAGGTCGGCGTCGCCCAGCAATACAACGCCCTGGCCGGCAAGGCCGCAGCGTTTGGCGCGGTTGATGCCAAAAGTGCCAACGTCGAAAGCTACGTGACCGAACAGGCGCTGGACGGTCTGTTCAAGATGATCGCGCAGCAGGAAGAAACCATTCGCAAGAACCCGGCCGCGGCTGCCACCAGCCTGGCGAAGAAGGTGTTCGGCGCCCTGTAAACGCTGGCAGTAAACCTTCAATCACTGCGCCAAGGCCGCTGTTCACGGGCCTTGGCGCTGTTGTTTCAGCCCTGGATAACCGCCTGCGCCAACCGCCCAAGCATGAGCGTGGCAAAACAACAAATCGCCACGGATGCCGCGCGGTTGATCTTCAGGGGCGTGAGCCACGTCTTCTGAATCCCTTCAAAGCGGCTGCCCAGCACGATCCAGGCAGACCCCACCGGCACCACCACCAACGCCAGCGTGGCCATGAACCCGGCATAGCCCTGCAAGGATGCAAATGCGCTGAGCGGGGCGATGAACGAAACGATCAACAGGCCCTTGGGATTCATCACAGTGAGCCAGAAAAAATACACGCCAGAGAAGCGGTCACGGGTCGAGTCGATGGCGCTGTGTTTGCGTTGCCACAACTTGAACGAGACATACAGCAGGTAGCAACCCGCCGCCAGTTGCGTGGTTTTCAACGCCCACGGCGAATGCGCCGCCAGATACAGCCACGCCACGCCCCACACCGAGACCTGCAACAGGTACGCCAGGCACTCGACCAGCGCCAGCGTCCACGACGCCCGATAGCCGAACAACACCCCGGCACGAAACAACAGGGTGTTGGTCGGGCCAGGGGCAAGCAGCAACAACAGTAAGGCTGAAACAGTGGCCAGCATGATTACGCGACGTCCTTCCTCACTCGGAACCACGCAGCATACAGGGCCGGCAGGAACAACAGGGTCAACGCCGTCGCCACAATCAACCCGCCCATGATCGCCACGGCCATCGGCCCGAAGAACACGCTGCGTGACAGTGGAATCATGGCCAACACCGCCGCGAGCGCCGTCAGCACAATCGGGCGGAAGCGTCGCACGGTCGCTTCAATGATCGCTTGCCAGGGTGTCAGGCCGGCCTTGATGTCTTGCTCGATCTGATCGACCAGGATCACCGAGTTGCGCATGATCATGCCCGACAAGGCGATAGTCCCGAGCATGGCGACAAACCCGAAGGGCTGACGGAACACCAGCAGAAACAAAGTCACGCCGATAAGGCCCAGCGGAGCCGTCAGAAACACCATCGCAGTGCGTGAGAAGCTGCGCAGTTGCAGCATCAGCAAGGTCAGGACAACTACGATAAACAGCGGCACGCCGGCTTTGACCGAATTCTGGCCACGCGCAGAGTCTTCAACGGTGCCGCCGACCTCCAGCAAGTAACCTTCCGGCAGTTCGGCGCGCACGCCTTCAAGGGTCGGCAGGATCTGCTGGACCAGGGTCGCCGGTTGTTCCTTGCCATAGATGTCGGCGCGCACAGTCACCGTCGGCAGGCGGTTGCGGTGCCAGATAATGCCCTCTTCGAAGCCGTACTCAAGGGTGGCAATCTGCGACAGCGCCACGCTTTTGCCGTTGTCGGTCGGCACGGCCAGGCTTGGCAACAACGACAACTCGGTGCGCTCGTGCACGGTGCCGCGCAGGAGGATTTCGATCAACTCGTTGTCCTCGCGGTACTGGCTGACGCTTGCACCAGTCAGCGAACTCTGCAGGAACTTCGACACGTTGGCGGTGCTTACACCCAGGGCGCGGGCGCGGTCCTGATCAATATTGAGGTAGACGATTTTGCTCGGCTCTTCCCAGTCCAGGTGCACGTTGACCACATGGGTATTTTCACGAACCTTGGCCGCCACTTTGCGGGCCAGGGCACGGACCTCTTCGATGTGTTCGCCGGTCACGCGAAACTGCACTGGGTAACCCACCGGTGGACCGTTCTCCAGGCGCGTGACCCGCGAACGCAGTTCGGGGAATTGCTCGTCAAGGGTTTCGATCAGCCAGGTGCGCAGGCTTTCACGCTCTTCGATGGTCTTGGCCAGCACCACAAATTGCGCGAAGCTCGCGGCCGGCAATTGCTGGTCCAGCGGCAGGTAGAAGCGCGGCGAACCGGTGCCGACATAGGCCACATAGTTGTCGATGCCGGCGTGTTCCTTGAGCAGCGCTTCCAGGCGTTTGACCTGCTCGGCGGTGTTGCTCAGGGACGCCCCTTCAGCCAGCTTGAGATCGACCATCAACTCCAGGCGACCGGAAGCCGGGAAGAACTGTTGCGGCACAAAGCGGAACAGCGCGACCGAGCCGATAAACAATAGCAATGTCAGCACGATCACGGTTTTGCGCCGACGCACACACCATTCAACCAAACGTCGCACACGCTGATAGAACGGCGTGCCGTAGGGATCTGGCCCATCGGTGCCGTGCTTGGCGGCATGAATTTTCGCCAGGTCCGGCAGGAGTTTTTCCCCCAGGTACGGCACAAACACCACGGCGGCCACCCATGAGGCCAGCAGCGCGATGGTCACGACCTGGAAAATCGAGCGGGTGTATTCACCGGTGCTCGATTGCGCAGTGGCTATCGGCAGAAACCCTGCAGCGGTGATCAACGTACCGGTGAGCATCGGGAACGCAGTGCTGGTCCAGGCAAAGCTGGCGGCCTTGAGCCGGTCGTAGCCTTGCTCCATTTTGATCGCCATCATTTCCACGGCGATGATCGCGTCGTCGACCAGCAGGCCCAGGGCCAGGACCAATGCGCCGAGGGAGATCTTGTGCAAGCCGATGCCCAGGTAATACATGGTGGCGAAGGTCATCGCCAACACCAGCGGAATCGCCAGGGCCACCACCATGCCGGTGCGCACACCGAGGGAAAAGAAGCTCACCAACAACACGATCGCCAGTGCTTCGGCGAGTACCTGGACGAATTCGCCGACGCTGGTTTTCACCGCGGCCGGTTGGTCCGACACCTTGCGCAGCTCCATGCCTGCCGGAAGGTTCTTCTGCAGGCGTGCGAATTCACCTTCGAGGGCCTTGCCCAATACCAGAATGTCGCCGCCGTCACGCATGGCCACGGCCAGCCCGATGGCGTCCGCGCCCATGTAGCGCATGCGCGGTGCCGGTGGGTCGTTGAAACCACGGTGGATGTCGGCCACGTCGCCAATGCGAAAGGTGCGGTCACCGACGCGAATCGGAAAATTACGGATCTCCTCCACCGTCTTGAAGTTGCCGGACACGCGCAACTGCACACGCTCGGTCGGGGTTTCGAAGAAGCCGGCGGTAGAGACGGCGTTCTGCTCCTGCAACGCCTGCTGCACGGCGGCCAATGGCAGGCCGAGGGTGGCGAGCTTGAGGTTGGATAATTCAATCCAGATTTTTTCGTCCTGCAGGCCAAGCAGCTCGACCTTGCCCACATCCGGCACACGTTGCAGTTGAATCTGGATGCGGTCGGCGTAGTCCTTGAGCACCGCGTAGTCGAAGCCATCACCGGTCAACGCGTAGATATTGCCGAAGGTGGTGCCGAATTCATCGTTGAAAAACGGCCCCTGGATATCCGGCGGCAAGGTCTGGCGAATGTCGCTGATCTTTTTGCGCACCTGGTACCACAAGTCCGGAATCTGCGCCGAGTGCATCGCGTCGCGCGCTATGAAAGTGACTTGGGATTCACCGGGGCGCGAGAAGGAAACAATGCGCTCGTAGTCGCCGGTCTCCATGAGCTTTTTCTCGATACGCTCGGTGACTTGGCGCGAGACTTCCTGGGCCGTGGCCCCGGGCCAGTTGGTCTTGATCACCATGGCCTTGAAGGTAAACGGTGGGTCCTCGCTTTGCCCCAGCTTGGTGTAGGACAGCGTACCGACGACCGCCAGCAGGATCATCAGGAACAGTACGATCTGGCGATTACGCAACGCCCATTCGGAAAGATTGAAACCCATCGGGGACTACTCCTTGTTGGCCGCCAGACTCACCACGCGGTTGGAGCGATCCACCGGGCGCACCTGCTGGCCCTCATGGAGCACATGCACACCGGCCGCAATCACCCAATCGGTGGGGGCCAGGCCTTCCAGTACCGGCACGGTTTTTTCACCAAAGGCGCCGATCCGCACCGGCGTGCGCTTGAGCGTGTTGTCTGGCTGCACCACCCAGACGTAGGACGCGCCATTCTCTGCACTCAGCGCTGACAGCGGCACCGCCAGCGCAATCACGCCGTCAGCCTGTATGAATACGCGGGCGCTCTGGCCCAGTTCGGCCGGGACTTTGCCGCCGGTGAAGGCAACCCGGGCGGCAAAGGTGCGCGATTTTGGATCAGCAGCGGGCGACAGTTCACGGATACGCCCGGCAAAACGTTGGTCGGGCTGACTCCACAACTCAACCGACACAGGCTGGCCGATCTTGAACCGGCCGAAACCTTGCTCCGGCAGGCTGATCAGCACTTCGCGCTCGCCATCGGTGGCCAGGGTGAAGACGGTTTGGCCGGCCGACACCACTTGGCCAACTTCCACCGCGCGCTTGGCGACCACACCGTCCTGGGGCGCGCGCAGTACGGCGTAACCGGCCTGGTTGCTGGACACGTCGAACTCGGCCTTGATCTGCTTGAGGCGTGCTTCACCGGATCGGTAGAGGTTTTCGGAATTGTCGTACTGAGAACGGCTGACCATCTGACGGTCCATCAGGGTCTTGTAGCGATCACGCTCGGCGCGCACCAGGCTCAGGTTGGCTTCGGCGGCGGCCACTTGGGCGCGGGTGGCTTCCAGTTGCAGGCGTACGTCCTGCGGATCGAGTTCGGCCAGCGGTTGGTTGGCCTTGACCCGCTCGCCCTCCTCCACCAGGCGCTTACTGACTTTGCCGCCAATGCGAAAGGCCAGGTCCGGCTCATAACGGGCACGCACCTCGCCTGGAAAGCTGTCCATCGCCTGCGCCGAGGGCTGCGGTTGCACCACCATGGCTGGACGGAGGGTGGTTTGGGCCGCTTCTTCATGGCCGCAGGCGGCCAACAGGAAGATCAGGCTGACAGGCAACGCAAGGTGCAGGAAAGTGCTGCGCATGCTGTAGGACCTTTCGCAAATGGAGCTAGGAATAATTATACTGGCCGGTATGTTATTAATACCAAACTCACCAGTCCAGTATTAAAGGTGAAAATGTCCGACAATCCTGTAAACACCAATAGCCCCGGGCGTCCCAAGGACATGGCAAAACGCCAGGCAATCCTCGAAGCCGCGAAAAATCTGTTTTTGAGCAATGGCTACGCCAGCACCAGCATGGATGCCGTGGCAATGGAGGCCGGCGTGTCGAAACTGACCGTCTACAGCCACTTCACCGACAAAGAGACGCTGTTCACCGCCGCCGTCGTGGCCACATGCGAAGAACAGTTGCCGGTGATGTATTTCGAGCTGCCCGCCGGCATGCCGGTGGAAACCGTGCTGCTGAACATCGCACGGGGCTTTCATCGGCTGATCAACAGCGAGGAGTCGGTGAACCTGCATCGCCTGATGATGACCACCGGCAATCAGGACGTGAAACTCTCACAGATCTTCTTTGAAGCCGGGCCGATGCGCATGCTGCAGGGCATGGAGCGCCTGCTCAGCCGCATCCACCAGAGCGGCGCGCTGAGCATCGACAAACCGTTTACGGCAGCCGAGCACTTCTTTTGCCTGCTCAAGGGCACGGCGAATTTCTGCTTGCTGTATGGCTGCGGCGGGCAACTGAGCGAAGAAGCCGCCGAGGCGCATGTGCAGGAGGTGGTGGGGTTGTTTATGCGGGCTTATCGGCCCTGAGCCTTGTAGCGCCTTGAAAGCCCCCTTCGCGAGCAAGCCCGCTCCCACCTTGGAATGCATTCCAAATGTGGGAGCGGGCTTGCTCGCGAAGAGGCCCGGCAAACCAATGAAAATTTAAGGCTTGAGCGCTTTCTTCGGATAAATGTCATACCGGCTCGACTTGCCATCCAGCGCATGGCTCGGCTTTGGCCCTTCAATGCACGGCGCCTTGCGTGGACGCTTGACCACCACGCGGTGACTGGCCAAGGCCAAGGCCGCGGCGAGCAACGCCGGTGCGTCCGGGTCATCGCCCACCAGTGGCCGGAACAGGCGCATTTCCTTCTTCACCAGCGCAGTTTTCTCACGATGAGGGAACATCGGGTCGAGGTAGATCACCTGCGGCGGCTCACCTTCCCAATTGCGCATCACGTCGATGGAGTTGCCCTTGAGCAACTTCATGCGCGCCACAATCGGCGCCACTTCGAAGTCGTCCGCGCCACGCGCCAGGCCGTCTTCGAGCAAGGCGCCGATCAGTGGTTGGCGCTCGATCAGGCTCATCTCGCAGCCAAGACTGGCCAGCACGAACGCGTCCTTGCCCAGCCCCGCCGTGGCGTCCAGCACGCGTGGGCGCACGCCTTGGGCAATGCCCACCGCCTTGGCGATCATCTGCCCGCTGCCACCGCCGTATAGACGCCGGTGCGCCGCGCCACCTTCGACAAAATCCACGCGCACCGGCCCCGGTGCATCGGGCCCGAGCTGCTGCAGTTGCAGGCCGTGCTCGCCCACTTGCAGGGAAAAGTCCGCCTCTTCCAGTTGCACAGGCAGGCCCAGCTGCGACGCCCACTGCTCGGCACGCGCCTGAAAACCTTCGGCCAAAGCCTCGACCCGAATGCGGCTGGCCGCTGGTTGTTCGCTCATCAATCGCTACGCTCAAAAATATTAAGGATCGGCAAACAGCGGCCGATAAAAACAACAGTCAGGTATTTTGCCAGAGCTGAGCGTCGACCGAGAAAAATGTCAGACATTCTTCCCCTAACCATCGGTGTACTGCCGACCCACAACCACTACGGCCTGCGCAATACTCAAGCGCTGGCCGGGGTGAGTCATGTGTGGCAGGACTTCTTTGCCCGGGCGCTGGCCGAGCAGCTCGGCGACACGCCGGACGCGCGCGCCGCCAAAGCACCGGCACCCAGAGACCCGACGGTAGAACCCAGCGAAGGCGCCGACCTGCTATCGCAGATCCTCACCCAGCGTGAATGCGACGTGAAAGACACCGAGATCGCCCCGCCGGAACCGCTGTTCCTGCCGATCGCCGAATTCGAAACCGAGTTGCTGCCGCCACCCGCTACGCCATTCCCGGCGCAAGAAATCGTTGCCCAACAGCGCCAGCAGAACTTTGAAAGTGGCTGGGTACGCCCGCTGGTGCTGAATGCCGGCCAGCCGCTGCCTGAGCCTGGGCCGGCGCCGGAACCGCAGCCGCTGCACCTGCCCATCGCCGAGTTCGAACTGGACTTGCTGCCGCCGCCCGCCGTGCCTTATCCAAAGGAAGAGTTGGTGGCGCAACAGAAAGCGCTCGACTTCGACTACCACTGGGCGCGCCCACTGATCCTCAACAACCTGCGCCTGGCCGCCTGAGGCTCAACGACACACTCCCCAACGCCCCATGTCCAGATGGAAGTGGTTGCGATGAGCAGCGTTGTAGTCCGGGCTCAACACCACGTTGAAATCATCGCAGGCGCCATCGCGCACCTGGCGCAGAAACCGCGCGCTGTCGCCCGTCCCCGGCCAATCCTTGAGCACACTGATGCTGCGCCCATCCGCCAGGCGGAAGCCGGCGATATCCAGGGCATTGGCCGAGGCGTGCTGACTGAGCCGCCCGTCTGCACGGTTATACATATTGCGACAGGCAAAGCTGCCCAGGTGATCGACCCGCGTCACCGCCTGGCCAAACACCGCCTGCGCCGCAGGTTGCAGGCTATGGCGTTCGAACAGGGCAAAGGCGACGGCCAGCGGGCAACTGGCGAGAAAGCTGCTGCTCAAGGCTACGTCAGCGCCTTGTACGCGCAAGACATTGCGCAATGGGCACGCGGCATCAGCCGGGCTGTCAGCCTGATGGCTGACGCGCAAGCCCGAGGTTTTCAGCACCTCATCGCACAGCGCTGGATCATCCTGCAGGCGGCCGAGCTTGAAGCGCGTGAGCAGGTTCGGCTTCGCACGCACATCCAGCGGCGCCCAGGGGTTCCACTCGGCAGGCAACGGCACCCAGCCACGCCACACGCCCACTGCAAACACACCCGCCAGCAACAGCAGCGCACCGCTCACGTTAAGAAAACGCACGGCTCAGCCCTTGAAGAATTGGTTGGCCTGGCTGAATGGCATCTTGCGCTCGGTGAAGGTAAAGGTGCCCAACTGGTAGACCTCCTGCGCAGCGCGGTAGAACTCGCCATACGCCGCCAGCGCCATGGCCGAGCCGACACTGATGCGGCGCACGCCCATCTCGCTCAACTGCGCGACGCTGAGGTTCAAGCCACCGGACATCAACACATTCACCGGTTTGGGCGCGACCGCCCTGACCACCGCCAACACGTCTTCGGCACTGCGCAACGCCGGCGCATAGAGCACGTCGGCACCCGCCTCGGCGTAGGCCTGCAGGCGGCGAATGGTGTCAGGCAAATCCAGGCGACCATGCAGGAGGTTTTCTGCGCGGGCCGTCAGGGTGAACGCAAATGGCAGACTGCGGGCCGCCGCAACCGCCGCTTCGACGCGCTCAACAGACAAATCAAACGGATAGATCGGGTCGACGGCAATGCCTGTGGCGTCTTCGATGGAGCCACCGACGATGCCCGTGGCGGCCGCGCGCAGGATGGTCTGGGCGCAGCCTTCGGGGGTATCGCTGAAACCGTTTTCCAGATCGGCCGCCACCGGCAGTGCGGTCGCCCGAACGATGGCTGACGCATTGCCCAGCGTGTCCTCCAGCGACAACGCACCTTCCGCATCCGGCCGCCCCAGGCTGAATGCATAACCTGCGCTGGTGGTGGCCAGGGCTTCAAAACCCAGGCTGGCGAGCATGATGGCCGAGCCGGCGTCCCACGGGTTGGGCATCACGAACGCGCGATCACGCTCGTGCAAGGCTTTGAAGGTTTCGGCGCGAAGGGTTTGGGCATCCATGTCTGACTCCTGGCGGAAAAAGGAGCCTTAGAGTAACCCCAGTTGCTCCGCTGCGGGTTCTCGATGCAAGGTCGGCAGCGGTGGCAGGCCCGGCAAACGCGCCATCAGTTGTTGATGAAAACGCAGCGCCAGTTGCGCGGCGAGGCGGTTATCCGAGGTGTGCAGGAACACATACGGCGTGCGCCCTTCCTCGATCCAACCGGCGACTTTTTCCACCCACGGCACCAGGAACGGGTCGTTGGCTTCCAGCTCCGGATGACCAATGAAACGCACTTGGGGAAACAGCGTCAGCGCGGCCGGACGCGGCGGCACCTTGGGTTTCTTCGACTGAGCGTGCAGCACGGCGGCTGAGGTAGAGGTGCAACTGAACAGCGCGCGCGGGTCGAGGCAGATTCGCTCAACGCCACGGTCACGCAGCAGACGGTTGAGGCTGCGCTCGTCATCGCCCTTGGCGAAGAACGCCTGATGGCGCACTTCCACCGCCAGCGGGCGCTCCAGTCCATCAATAAAACCGGCCAGTTCACCCAGGCGTTGGGGCGAAAAGCTCGCCGGCAGTTGCAGCCACAGCGGCGCGACACGCTCACCCAATGGGCTCATCAAGCCGACAAAACTTTCCGCTGCCGGCAACTGCTCACGCAGGTCGCCACTGTGGCTGATGTCGCCGGGGAATTTGGCGGTGAAGCGAAAATCGGCGGGCATGATTTCAGCCCAGCGCTGCACGGTGGCGGCCGAGGGTCGGGCATAAAACGTGGTGTTGCCTTCAACGGCGTTGAAGACTTGGGCATACAGCGAAAGGTAGTCGCTGGCGCGTGCATCGGCTGGGTACAGGTACTCGCGCCAGGCGTTTTCACTCCAGGACGGGCAACCGATAAAGTAAGGCAGACGCATCAGATATGGATGTCGAGACCCAGCACTTCCATATCCCATTCGACAAAGCCGGCAGTGGTCAGGTAGCTGGCCAGGGCGGTAGCAACGCTTTTGCTCATGGAGCGAGGGAAGACCATGTCCTGCTGACGCGCGGGAAGACCGCTGATACGCGCGCCGGCTGAACCTTGGGTACTGGAATGAGAACTGGCATGCGACTCGGATTGGACCTCGATGAAGTCCGGCGAATCCTCGACGGAATCGTCTACCGTCACGTTCGCCTTGCGCGGCTTACGTTTGAGAGGGTAGGACTGTGAGGAGAAGCCGTCTATACGCATACATGCAGACTCGGTATCAATGATGGCAATTTAGCGGCACTTTCCGTGATGCGCAAATGCTCTGGTGATAACTAGAACACATAATTTGTAAAAGGTTTAAAAACGGGGCCAAATTCTGACGATTGGCGAACTTTGCCCCAAATTGCCATCATTTTTGACGTCAAATAATCCCGCGTTCAGCCTTGGTCTGCGCGACTTTATCACGCAGATAAACCGGCGCCGCCTGATCGGCCGGAATCGCTTCGCCACGCTCGAAAGCGAAGCGTGCCAGCGTCAGCAAGTCCTGGGCATGAGGCAACATCCCAGCGTCCTGGCCCACCAGCTTTACGCCAATGCGCTCGCCATAACCCCAGCCAGTGCCGGCACCGAACCAGTCACCGCTGGCATCCGCCGGCAACACAGAGGACTGCGGCGATTGCACTGCTTCGACGCCCACCAGGCGCATTTCGCCAGCGTGCTCGCGGTAGCAACCCCAATAGACTTCGTCCATGCGCGCGTCGATGGCCGCGGCGACTTGCGAAGCGCCGTGTTCACGCAAGGCACGCTGGGCCAGCACTGCCAGGTTGGAGACCGGCAATACCGGACGCTCCAACGCAAAGGCCAGGCCCTGGACCACGCCGATGGCAATCCGCACCCCGGTGAACGCACCCGGGCCACGGCCAAAGGCAATGGCGTCGACGGCCGCGAGCGTGGTGCCCGCGTCCTCAAGCAGTTGCTTGATCATCGGCAACAGCTTCTGCGCATGCAGGCGCGGGATCACCTCGTAGTGGCTCGTTACCTTGCCATCGTGCAGCAAGGCAACGGAGCAAGCTTCAGTCGCGGTGTCCAGGGCCAGCAGGGTGCTCATGGGTGCAGGTGTCCAAGTCGAAAAAAAGTGCGCCAGTATAAACAACAACGGCCCGCAAGCGGGCCGTTGTCAGTGAAGCCGATCCATGGATCAGCTCAAGGCTTGCAGCACCTTGGCGGTGATGGCTTCCACGGAGCCGACGCCAGGAATGTGGCTGTACTTCGGCTTGCCGTTGGCAGCAGACAACTTCTGGTAGAAATCCACCAGCGGCTTGGTCTGCGAATGGTAGACCGACAGGCGATGACGCACGGTTTCTTCAGTGTCGTCTTTACGCTGCACCAGGTCGTCGCCGGTGACATCGTCCTTGCCGGCCACTTTAGGCGGGTTGTAGACGATGTGGTAAACGCGGCCCGAGGCTTCGTGAACACGACGACCGGCGATGCGCTGGACGATTTCTTCGTCTTCAACTGCGATTTCAACCACGGCATCCAGCTCGACGCCGGCTTTCACCAAGGCTTCAGCCTGGGGAATGGTGCGTGGGAAACCGTCGAACAGGAAGCCGTTCTTGCAGTCTTCCTGGCTGATGCGTTCCTTGACCAGGTTGATGATCAGGTCATCGGACACCAGGCCGCCGCTGTCCATCACGCTTTTTGCGATCAGGCCCAGCTCGGTGCCGGCCTTGACGGCCGCGCGCAGCATGTCGCCGGTGGAGATTTGTGGAATGCCGAATTTTTCAGTGATGAACTTTGCCTGAGTACCTTTACCGGCCCCGGGAGCTCCCAGCAGAATGACGCGCATCGATGTGCTCCTCAATTTTTTATAGAGATGACGCTCGGATTCGCCGCGTGGGGCCAATCTCGTAAAAATATGGGTCCAGGCCGATCAAACGGCCAAAGGCTGATCAAGATACACAGCGGGCTCTATCCATACAAGCCGCCGAAAGTCGCAGGAACCCACGCCCGGCATGCGTCACAGCTCGGGTGTGCCTGAGTGCAACCTTGCCCCGCAAACGCCGACCGCCCTTTTCGGGGCGGTCGTCATGGTTTATCTGCAAGCCGTTGAGAACACGCAGAAAACCTTAACCGGTGTTGCGCAAACCGGCGGCAATACCGGCCACAGACACCAGCAGCGCCTGTTCCAGAGGGCTGTCCTGTGCGGCCTCCTGCTCACGCGAGCGCGCCAGCAACTCGGCCTGCAGCAAGTGCAACGGGTCGAGGTAGGTGTTGCGCAGACGGATGAACTCAAGGGTGTCCGGGCTATGGGCCAGCAGTTGCGACTGGCCAGTCAGGCCAAGCACCACGCTGCACGCCTGCGACAATAGGTCGCGTAAGTGCGCACCCAATGGCAGCAGGTCCGGTTGCACCAGGCGCTCGTCATACAGGCGCGCAATATCGGCATCGGCCTTGGCCAGCACCATTTCGAGCATGTCGATGCGCGTGCGGAAGAACGGCCACTGCTCGCGCATCTGCCCCAGCAACTCGCCTTCACCCCGCTCCAGGGCCTTGCTGAGTGCTGCTTCCCAGCCGAGCCACGCAGGCAGCATCAGGCGGGTTTGGGTCCAGCCGAAGATCCATGGAATGGCCCGCAGGCTTTCGATCCCGCCCGCGCGGCGCTTGGCCGGGCGACTGCCGAGCGGCAAGCGGCCGAGCTCCTGCTCTGGCGTGGACTGGCGAAAGTACTCGACGAACTGCGGATTTTCCCGCACCACGGCGCGGTAGGCGCTGACACCGTCTGCTGCCAATTCATCCATCAAATGGCGCCAGGCAGGCTCCGGTGGTGGCGGTGGCAACAGCGTGGCTTCCAAGACGGCGGCCAGGTACAGGTTGAGGTTCTGCTCAGCGATGTCCGGCAAGCCGAACTTGAAGCGGATCATTTCGCCTTGCTCGGTGGTACGGAAACGCCCCGCCACCGAGCCCGGCGGCTGCGACAGGATCGCCGCATGCGCCGGGCCGCCGCCACGGCCGACGGTGCCACCGCGACCGTGGAACAACAACAATTCCACCTGTTGTTCGCGGCAGATATCCACCAAGCGTTCCTGTGCCCGGTACTGTGCCCAGGCGGCGGCAGTGGTGCCGGCATCCTTGGCTGAGTCCGAGTAGCCAATCATGACTTCCTGCGGGCCTTGCAACCGCGCGCGATAGCCCGGCAATTGCAGCAGGGTTTCCATGACCGGCCCGGCGTTATCCAGGTCGGCCAGGGTTTCGAACAACGGCACCACCCGCATCGGCCGTTGCACGCCCGACTCTTTAAGCAGCAGTTGCACCGCCAGCACATCGGAGGCGGCGCCTGCCATCGAGATGACATACGAGCCGAGCGACGCAGCGGGCGCGGCGGCGATTTCCTTGCAGGTGTTCAACACCTCGGCAGTGTCCGCCGACGGTTTGAAGTAGCCCGGCAGCAGCGGTCGGCGATTGGTCAGCTCCTGGGTCAGGAAACTGATGCGCGCCTCTTCGTCCCAGTCTTCATAACGACCCAGGCCCAGGTAATCGGTAATTTCGGTCATGGCCGACGAATGCCGGCTGGAATCCTGGCGCACGTCCAGGCGTACCAGGAACAGGCCAAAGGTCACCGCACGGCGCAGGCAGTCGAGCAGCGGGCCATCGGCGATCACGCCCATGCCGCACGCGTGCAGCGACTGATAACACAACTCCAACGGGTCCAGCAGGTCACGGTTGTTCTGCAACACTTCGGCCGGCGCCGGGGTGCTGGCGGTCAGCGAGGTGTGCGCCCATTGGCGCGTGGCGCGCAGACGTTCGCGCAGTTGCTTGAGCAAGGCGCGATAAGGCTCAACGCTGTCGCCCACCTTGGCCTGCAGCGCCGGGCTGGCCTGTTGCATCGACAGCTCGGACGCCAGGTGATCGATGTCGCGCAGGTACAGGTCCGCCGCCATCCAGCGCGCCAGCAACAGCACTTCACGGGTCACCGGTGCGGTGACATTCGGGTTGCCGTCACGGTCGCCGCCCATCCACGAAGCAAAGCGGATCGGCGCTGCCTCCAGCGGCAAGTGCAGGCCGGTGGCGGCGTGCAGGGCATGGTCGGCTTTGCGCAAGTAGTTGGGGATGGCGTGCCACAGCGAATGCTCGATCACCGCAAAGCCCCATTTTGCTTCGTCCACCGGGGTGGGCCGTACGCGGCGGATTTCTTCGGTGTGCCAGGCTTCGGCGATCAGCCGTTGCAGGCGTTCACGGATCTGTTCGCGCTCGGCAGTGGTGAGGTCGCGGTGGTCCTGCAGCGCCAGTTGCGCGGCAATCGCATCGTATTTCTGAATGAGGGTGCGCCGCGCCACTTCGGTGGGGTGGGCAGTGAGGACCAGTTCAATCTCCAGTCGCGCCAACTGGCGGGCCAGCGACTCGTTGCTGTGACCTTCGCTTTGCAGGCGGGCCAGCAACTCGGGCAACACACGGGATTCGAACGGTGCCGGTTGCGACTCATCGCGCCGGTGGATCAATTGGTATTGCTCGGCAATATTGGCCAGGTTGAGGAACTGGTTGAAGGCTCGCGCCACGGGCAGCAGTTCGTTTTCCTGCAATTGGTTCAAGCTGGCGCTGAGTTCCTCGCCGGCGGCTTGCTCGGCTACGGCTCCACGGCGGTCGGCCTTGGCGCCTTTGCGGATCTGCTCGATCTTGTCGAGAAACTCGTCGCCGTACTGCTCTCGAATGGTGTTGCCCAACAGCTCACCCAGCAGGTGAACATCCTCACGCAAGCGTGCATCGATATCACTCATCAGCCAATCTCCAGCCAGAAATCCGGGACGCGCAGGGGTTCCAGAGTGCCGCCCGCGTCGGTTTCTGACAAGACACTTTAAACCTTGTGAGTTGCAGCTAGTCTCAACAGTGAGTCGCCGCGTTAACCGCGCTGGCGGCCGGACACTCATCACTGCCTGCTACTGCGAGCTCATTGAGGTTGCCATGAAGATTCGAGAACTGGCCCAGCATTGGGAAGAGAACGCCACGGGTCGCCTGACCAAGACCGAGTACGCGATTCATCTGGATGTGGAGTCCGCTGCACGGCTGGCCGCCATTGCCGAGATGTACCCCAAGCGCCACACCGAAGAACTGCTCGGCGAGCTGATCGGCGCCGCCCTTGAAGAGCTGGAAGCGAGCTTTCCTTACGTCAAGGGCCAGCACGTGATTGCCACCGATGAAGAGGGTGATCCCCTGTACGAAGACGTGGGCCCGACGCCACGCTTTCTCACGTTGTCCCGGCGCTATCTGCATGATTTGTCAGACAGTGCTGACGAACAGCAGCACTGATACACACCTGCAAAACCTCTTTTGACCCAAGTATTCCGGGCCTTTCACGGGTCCGGAGTACCTCTGCGCGTGGCGAAAGTTCCAACTTTTAAACGCTGACCATTCAGTCAGATATTTTTTTAGGCAATTCGCCATCTTCTCTGAACTTTTGAAAAAAGCCTCCGGTCACAGCCAGTAAGCCATCACTTGGAACGGCCGTTTGAATAAGTGTTTCGAGCCTTGCCGCCGAGACCCGAACCGCCGACCAGTGCCATGGATTTTGATGTTTTTCAGGAGTTACCCAATGGAGTTGAAGACGATGAAGACCAGCACTGCCAAAACCTCGTTTAACCACCTGCGCGGGCTTAAATTGGCCGCGCTGGCAATCGGCACCAGCTTCGTTCTGGCGGGCTGCGCCGGCAACCCACCGACCGAGCAATACGCCGTGACCCAATCTGCGGTCAACAGCGCTGTAAGCGCCGGCGGCACCGAGTACGCAGCTGTGGAAATGAAGTCGGCTCAGGACAAGCTCAAAGAAGCCGAAATCGCCATGCATGACAAGAACTACGACAAGGCTCGTCAGCTGGCCGAACAAGCCGAGTGGGACGCTCGCGTTGCAGAGCGCAAAGCCCAGGCCGCCAAAGCCCAACAGGCTGTGAAGGACTCCCAGAAGGCTGTTCAGGAGCTGCGTCAGGAAGGCATGCGCCCGGCTGTTATCCAACAGCAATAAGCCAACGCCCCTGATTGCATTGCACCAGAAATCGAATTGAAAGGACGACACGACTATGCGTAAACAATTGATGATCCCTGCTCTGCTGGCGATGAGCGTTGCCCTGGCGGCCTGCTCCACCCCGCCGAACGCGAACCTGGAAAACGCACGGACCAACTTCTCGGCCCTGCAGACCAACCCACAAGCCACCAAGCTTGCGGCGCTGGAAACCAAGGACGCCAGCGACTGGCTGGACAAGGCTGACAAGGCCTACCGCGACAAGGAAGACGAGAAGAAGGTCGACCAACTGGCCTACCTGACCAACCAGCGCGTTGAAGTGGCCAAAGACACCATCGTGCTGCGTGAATCCGAAGCCAAGCTGAAAAACGCTGGCGACGAACGTGCTCGCGCCCTGCTGCAAGCCCGTGACGCCCAGATCAAGCAACTGCAAGACAGCTTGAACGCCAAGCAAACTGATCGCGGCACCCTGGTGACTTTCGGTGATGTGCTGTTCGCCACCAACAAGTCCGATCTGAAATCCAGCGGCCTGGTCAACATCACCAAGCTGGCGCAGTTCCTGCGTGACAACCCGGACCGTAAAGTGATCGTCGAAGGCTACACCGACAGCACCGGCTCCGACTCGTACAACCAGAGCCTGTCCGAGCGTCGTGCCGCTTCCGTACAACGCGCACTGGCTCAACAAGGCGTGGATATCTCGCGCATCGTGACCCAGGGTTACGGCAAGGAATACCCGGTTGCCGACAACGGCAGCGCCTCGGGCCGTGCCATGAACCGTCGCGTTGAAGTGACCATCTCCAACGACAACCAGCCGGTCAAGCCACGTTCTTCCGTTGCTAATTGATCGATTGAAGCAGTAAAAAAAACCCACCTTTTGGTGGGTTTTTTTATGCCTCAGACTTCGATTTTACGGCTGCTGTCATCGGCGGGCATCATGGCCTCCATACCTTGTCGGCCCGCCATCAGTTTCTCCAGTTCCTGCGGGCCCTTCTGGTCCTCGGCGCTGCCGCCCTGAGACCCGCCCGCCGCCTTCGACAGCATGTCCATGAGCATCTTCATCGGGTCTTGCTTCTCTTGCTTCTGGGCGTCTTGAGCGCCGTCCTCGCCGCCCTGCCCCAGCTTTGCTGCGCCCTGGGCCATTTCCAACATCTTACTGATCGCGCCAATTCCACCAACCATGATCACTCTCCCGGATTCGATATACGCAAGTTAACTATCAGCAACACTGACACGTCATTCAGTGGCTTCTTACGCGATACGGTTCCAGATATTTCCGTGATCATGTGGCTGCGATGAAGCGCAGGTCACTCCTGCAGTTGCGGCGTCTCCTGGCCCATGCAACGCACGGCCTGCTTCTTGTTGTTCACCAGCACGCCGCTCAAGCCTTTTTGTTCGGTATCAAACATCACCAACACACCGTCGACGCACTGCGCCACTTGCGCCGCTGGCGTCAGGGAAATTTTGTAGTCCTCGCCCGGCACCGTCTTGAGCAGGGTGAAGTCGCTGAGCAGCAACGCATCTTCCGGCTTGGCGAAGTGCAGGTAGCCGTAATACCACAGGCACCCGACGGTGCCGATGATGGTGCCGACGCCGGTGAGGATCAGCGGGATCATGTTGCGTTCTTCGCTCATTGCGGGCTCTCTGACGTGTCAACGTTAGGGTTCGGGTAGTTGGGGATTTCCCCCAGGCGGCGCAGGCCATTGAAGTGCTGCGGGTCGTCCAGATAACGCAGCATCACGGTTTGCCAAGTCTTGTCGGCAAATGTCTGCACATGGCCGCCACGCGTCAACTGCAACACCCTGGGCGGCGGCGCGGCCTGATACAGGCGAATGCCATTGGCCAGCGGCACGATCGGATCATCCAGGCTATGAAACAGCAGCTTGGGTACGCCGGTCAGTTGCGGCATGGCGTTGATCGCACTGTCAGCATCGGGCACCAGCCAGGACAGGGGCACTTGAAACGGCCATGTTATCCAGGACGTACTCAGAGCGAATTGTCCTACGTCACGATAACTGGCGGGCACCCCGTCCAATACCAGCGCCTTGAGCTGCGGCTGGCGCTGCGGGTGCGCCGCCAGGTAATGCACGGCGAGCGCGCCACCCAGGCTTTGACCCAACACAATCAACGGTTGACCCTGGGTTTCGGGCGCCTTGTCGATCCAGTTGAACGCCGCATCAATGTCCTGGTAGATCGCCGGCAACGACGGCTTGCCTTCCGACAAACCGTACCCGCGGTAGTCCAGCAGCAGCACTTGATAGCCCTGTTCCGGCAACCACCAACTGCCCCCCAGGTGCCACGCCAGGTTGCCGCCGTTGCCATGCAAGTGCAGCACCGTGCCTTTGACTGGCACACCGGATTTGGCCGGCAGCCACCAGGCGTGAAGCTTTACCCCGTCGGCGGTGGTCAGGGTGACATCGCGGTACTGCAGATGGGCTTTTTCCGGCGTGAACGGCAGGCCGGGTTCAGGGTAGAACAGCAGCGAGCTGCAGCCGTTCAATGTGAGTAGCAGGCAAAGAATGCCGAGGATTCTCATCCGTTGAAGCCTCGCAAGTGGGTTGGAAATCAGTCTTAAGATCAATAGAGATCAAAGGTGGGAGCTGGCTTGCCAGCGCCCACCTTTTGATCCGGCTTTTTCAGGACTATCGCCTACAGGATATTCGAGTAATCCGCCTCGATCCGGTCCAGGCTCAAGTGGTTGAGGAAGTTGGAGAAGCACATCCACGCCGCCAGCGCGTTCATGTCACGAAACTGCTCGGGCAGGTACTTGGGCGGCACCACCAGGCCTTCATCGACCAATTGGCGCAGGGTGCGCATGTCTTCCAGCGTGGTCTTGCCGCAGAACAGCAGCGGCACTTGTTCCAGCTTGCCTTTGCGCACGGCCAGCTGGATGTAGTTGTAGACCATGATAAAGCCCTTGAGGTAGGACAAATCCTTGGTAAACGGCAGACCGGTCGGCGTCGAGCCGCGGAAAACCCGGCTGGCATTGCCGTAGCTTTCGGCCATCTCAAAGCCTTGCTCACGGAAGAATTCGAACACCTGCAGGAAATCGGCGCCCTCCTCGACCATATGGATGGCACGGGTGCGGTTGGTCAATTTGCGCAAGCGGCTCGGGTAGGAGGCGAAGGTGATGATCTCCATCAGAATCGCCAGGCCTTCCTGGGTCACCGTGGACGACGGTGGGCCCTTGGACAGGAAGGTGCAGATCGGCTGGTTCTGGCCGTTAAGCGTGGTGCCGACGTGCACCAGGCCTTCATGCACTTCCAGGGCACGCACATCGCGGTCGTTGAACATCGCATCGGCGCGGATCTTGATGTAGTCGGCGCCAGCCGCCGCGTCCGCGACAATCCCATCGGACTCAAACACGCGGATGGTTTCTTCGGCTTCGCCAAACACCTTGTTCAGGCGGGTTTGCAGCAACGCCACTGCATCCTTGGCGGTGAGGGTCTTGGCTTCGTCCTTGAGATCGCCACGGCCGTCGATGTTGTTCAGGTAGTCAGACAGCATCAGGCCCAAGTCGGCCAGGGTCGGGTCGCCGGCGTGGAACGCATCGGAGGCGGCGCCATACAGCTCCTGGGAGATCAGACCGAAATCCTCGGTGCCGCGCGCTTCGAGCATGCGCACCACCATGCGGTATTCACGGCACATGCGCCGCATGATCTGCCCCACCGGGCTGAACTGGCCGAGGCGGCGGGTAATGTCGCGCTCGATGTTCTGGAACTCCAGCTTGACTGCGCTGGAATCGAACGACAGTGGCCGATTCAGGTAGTAGTCGCGGTCCACGGCCGGCATCGCCTTGCCCTTGGCCTTGAGGAAACCCTGACGAATGTTCTCGTCCCACTTCACAGCGTCGAGGACGCGAATCGGTGTTTGCGCCAGCACAATGCGATCAGACAAGGTGCGTATCGTCTGCTGGTAATCGTCCACCCGGTGCTTCCTCTTTAAACGTTATTTGCCCGCGCGCTGGTAGCGCACGGCTTCAACGAACACATCGGCATTGGCCGGGTCATCCAGGTAGGCAAACACCTGGTCCATGGAGCTGTCCACCAGCACGCCGGCGCCTTCGACCGTGTCGACGGTGCTGCCGTGCAGCACGTGTTGGCCGATGGCTTGGTGGATCTGCTCAAGGTCGAGGTTGTAGACCACCAATTCAGGCTTTTTGTCGCCCTCGCTTTCAAAGTCAAAGCCGGCGAGGATGAAATGCCCACCCAGTTTGTCCGGCAACGGCGCCGACAAATACCAGCGGTTGCCATGGCGCACCACGGCAAACAGGTACTCATCGCGCTGGGCCGGCTTGGCTTTAGGGTAGCTCACGGCTTTATAGCGGTGCTCACCGACGCGCGTGATCTGCAGGTTAAGCGGCTCGCCCCAGGCATTCTTGCTCGACCAATGGCCAAGCAAGGCGGCCGGCGCAGCGTCGCGCGCCGGCAGCGGGTCCTTGAAAGTCACCAGGCAACCGCTGAGCAACAGGAACGACAAGGCGATCAACGCGACATGCCAGGCTTTCATTGCGTACTCCATCAAGTGTCGGAGCTGGCTTGCCTGCGATACAGGCGCCTCGGTGCATCAGGTAATCCAAGGCGATGCTATCGCAGGCAAGCCAGCCCCCACATAAAGCGGATAGCGCACAGGGTGTGCTAGACCGAAGCCAGCACCAAATGCATATAACGCTTGAGGATCTCAAGCATCTCTTCACCGGTCAGAGGCTCTGGGCCGCCAAGCAGGCCCTGATATTCCATCCGACCGATTATCGCCGTCAACACTTTGGCATCCTGTTGCGGCTCGCGGGAACCCAAGACCTGGAAAAACTGCCCGGTGCCCTGCAACAGAATCTGCTGATGGGAGCGCACCAGTTGCGCCAGACGCGGGTTGAGCAAGGCTTCCTGGCGAAAGGCCTGCTCGGCCATCAGGTGTTCACGGCGGTTGGTCAGTTGGCGCATCACGTAGTCGGCGGTGAGCCGCGCAATGTCATCGGCCAATTGCGAGCGCGACTGCGGGCTGCCATCGCCATAGGCGACCATCTCGCGCAGCAGGCCTTCGTTGCGCACCCACAGCTTGCCCATGAAGGCGGCGCTGCGTTCCACGTATTGGGCGAAGGTATCGGTGAGCAGGTCATCGATGTCCTTGAAATAGTAGGTGGTGGCCGACAACGGCACGCCCGCCTCTGCCGCCACGGCGCGGTGGCGCACGCCACGTACACCATCGCGCACGACGATGCGCATGGCCGCATCGAGAATATCCTGCCTGCGCTGCTCGCTGCCCCGCCGACTGGCCTTGCGGCCCTGGTACTGAACACTTTCAGCCACGGCAGCAGCAATGCCGGCGGCACCTTCTTGAGCCATTACGCGGTTCACGACAGATCTTCCTTTAAAGGGTGACGCGGAGCGTCACGGGCTGCGTTCCTACGCACAGTGTGGGAACGATCACCTGGCGCCGTTCTCTTGACGGCTGAATACGCCACATAAAAAAGCCGCCTTATAAAAGGCGGCTTCGGATTTCACTACGGTTACGCTTGTGGCCGCATGTGCGGGAACAAGATCACATCGCGGATCGACGGCGAGTTGGTCAACAACATCACCAACCGGTCGATGCCGATACCTTCACCGGCGGTTGGCGGCATGCCGTATTCCAGGGCGCGGACGAAGTCGGCGTCGTAGTGCATCGCCTCGTCGTCGCCAGCGTCCTTGTCGGCCACCTGGGCCATGAAGCGCTCGGCCTGGTCTTCCGCGTCGTTAAGCTCGGAATAAGCGTTGGCGATTTCACGCCCGCCAATGAACAGCTCGAAACGGTCGGTGACGTTCGGGTTGTCATCGTTGCGACGGGCCAGCGGCGACACTTCGAACGGGTACTGGGTAATGAAGTGCGGCTGCTCCAGCTTGTGCTCGACCAGCTCTTCGAAAATCATCACCTGCAGTTTGCCAAGGCCTTCAAAACCCAGCACCTTGGCGCCGGCTTTCTTGGCGATGGCGCGGGCCTTGTCGATGTCGTTCAGGTCATCGGCGGTCAGCTCAGGGTTGTACTTGAGGATCGAATCGAACACCGACAGGCGCACGAACGGCTCGCCGAAGTGGAACACCTTGTCGCCGTACGGCACGTCGGTGCTGCCCAGAACCAGCTGCGCCAGCTCGCGGAACAACTCTTCGGTCAGGTCCATGTTGTCTTCGTAGTCGGCGTAAGCCTGGTAGAACTCCAACATGGTGAATTCTGGGTTGTGACGGGTCGAGACGCCTTCGTTACGGAAGTTGCGGTTGATCTCGAAGACTTTTTCGAAGCCGCCAACCACGAGACGCTTGAGGTACAGCTCCGGCGCGATACGCAGGAACATTTCCATGTCCAACGCATTGTGGTGGGTTTCGAACGGCTTGGCTGCGGCACCACCGGGGATGGTTTGCAGCATCGGCGTTTCCACTTCCAGGAAGTCACGCTTCATCAGGAAGCTGCGGATGTGGGCGATGACTTGCGAACGCACGCGGAAGGTCTGGCGCACGTCTTCGTTGACGATCAGGTCAACGTAGCGCTGGCGGTAGCGCTGTTCGGTGTCGGTCAGGCCGTGGTGCTTGTCCGGCAGCGGGCGCAGGGATTTGGTCAGCAGGCGCACGCTGGTCATTTCGACGTACAGGTCGCCCTTGCCGGAACGGGCCAGGGTGCCTTCAGCGGCGATGATGTCGCCCATGTCCCAGGTTTTCACCGAGGCCAGGGTTTCTTCCGGCAGGGTTTTACGGTTGACGTAGACCTGGATGCGACCGGTCATGTCCTGGATCACCATGAACGAGCCACGGTTGAGCATGATGCGACCGGCAACCTTGACCGGGATTGCAGCCTCTGCCAGCTCTTCCTTGGTCTTGTCCGCGTATTGCTTCTGCAAGGCATCGCAGTAGTTTTCGCGGCGGAAGTCGTTGGGGAAGGCATTGCCCTTGGCGCGCTCGGCAGCAAGCTTTTCCTTGCGCAGGGCGATCAGGGAGTTTTCTTCCTGTTGCAGGGCTTGCGGGTCGAGTTGTTGGTCGCTCATGTCTTTAAATTTTCCATCAGGTTCGTTGCCCCAGCCTGTGGCTGGGGATCGCGGGCAAGCCCGCTCCCACAGGGATCGAGGGGTGTCAGCCAATCCCGCATTGCATGTGTTACAAGCCAGATTTCAGGCTGGCTTCCAGGTATTCGTCAATGTCGCCGTCGAGCACCTTGTCGCAGTCACTGCGTTCGATGTTAGTGCGCAGATCCTTGATCCGCGACGCATCAAGCACATACGAACGGATCTGGTGACCCCAGCCGATATCCGACTTGGTGTCTTCCAGCGCCTGGGACGCGGCGTTGCGCTTCTGCATTTCCTGCTCGTACAACTTGGCCCGCAGCATTTTCATGGCGGTGTCCTTGTTCGCGTGCTGGGAACGTTCGTTCTGGCAGCTGACCACGGTGTTGGTCGGTACGTGGGTAATACGTACGGCCGAGTCGGTGGTGTTTACGTGCTGACCACCGGCACCGGAGGAGCGATAGGTGTCGATCCGCAGGTCGGCCGGGTTGATCTCGATTTCGACCTTATCGTCGATCTCTGGCGAGACGAACACCGCCGAGAACGAGGTATGGCGACGGTTGCCGGAGTCGAATGGGCTCTTGCGCACCAGGCGGTGCACGCCGATCTCGGTGCGCAGCCAGCCAAAGGCGTATTCACCCTTGATGTGCACGGTCGCGCCTTTGATGCCAGCGACTTCACCGGCCGACAGCTCCATGATGGTCGCGTCGAAACCGCGTTTGTCAGCCCAGCGCAGGTACATGCGCAACAGGATGTTGGCCCAGTCCTGGGCCTCGGTGCCGCCGGAACCGGCCTGGATGTCCAGGTAAGCGTTGTTCGGATCCATTTCGTGGCTGAACATGCGGCGGAATTCAAGCTTGGCGAGGTTTTCCTCGAGACGGGCCAGCTCGGCGACGACATCGCCCACTGCGCCTTCGTCGTTTTCTTCGACGGCCATGTCCAGCAGGTCGCGGCAATCGCCCAGACCGGTGTTCAGTTCGTCGAGCGTGTCGACGATCTGTGCCAGCGCAGCGCGCTCGCGGCCCAGTTCCTGGGCGTATTCAGGTTTGTTCCAGACAGCCGGATCTTCAAGCTCGCGATTGACTTCGGTCAGACGCTCATGCTTTTGATCGTAGTCAAAGATACCCCCGAATAGTTTCGGAGCGCTCGGACAGGTCCTTGATGGTGTTAAGGATCGGGTTGATTTCCATGGCGGGCAGCACTCGTTGGCGAACTTTTGAAAGCCGACGAGTATAACGACAAACCAGCGGAAACGGCAGCCCGCTTGGCGAAAAGGCCGGATTTGTACGCAATCCAAGCCCCATGAAGATCCAGATGTGGGAGGGGCTTGCCCCCGCTGGCAGCCTGTCAGTCAATGATGTTGTGACTGACCCACCGCTATCGGGGGCAAGCCCCCTCCCACATTGAATGGGGCACGGCCTCAGGTCACTCGATACCGACCTGATTGCGCCCATTGTGCTTGGCCGTATACAAGCCTTTATCCGCCGCCATGATCAGCTGCCGGCAATCCGTGCCCTGCACCGGCGTCAGGGTCGACAAGCCGATGCTGATGGTCAGGCTCGCGCCTTCGGCCGGGGCAATGTGCGGGATTTTCAGCGCCGCCACGGCCATGCGCAGTTTTTCGGCCACCAGGCGTGCGCCGCCCGGCGAGGTGTTTGGCAGCACCAGCGCAAACTCTTCACCGCCATAACGTGCCGGCAGATCGGAAGGACGACTGCTGGCTTCGCGGATCGTCGCAGCGACTTTGCGCAACGCTTCGTCACCTTCGACATGGCCAAAGCTGTCGTTGTAGGTCTTGAAGAAATCCACATCGATCATCAACAACGACAACTGAGTCTGGTCACGCATGGCGCGACGCCATTCCAGCTCAAGGTACTCATCGAAGTGCCGGCGATTGGACAGCCCGGTAAGACCGTCGGAGTTCATCAACCGTTGCAGCACCAGATTGGTGTCCAGCAACTGCTGCTGGCTGACCCGCAGCGCCCGATACGCCGCATCCCGCTGCAACAGCGTCATGTACGAGCGCGAGTGATAGCGGATGCGCGCCACCAGCTCGATGTTGTCCGGCAGCTTGACCAAATAGTCGTTGGCGCCGGCCGCGAACGCCGCGCTCTTGATCAGCGGGTCTTCCTTGGTCGACAGCACGATGATCGGGATATTCGCGGTGGCCGGATGGTTGCGGTATTCACGCACCAGCGTCAGGCCATCAAGGCCCGGCATGACCAGATCCTGCAGGATCACCGTGGGCTTGATGCGAATCGCCTGGGCAATCGCCTGATGCGGGTCGGCGCAAAAGTGGAAGTCGATGTTTTCCTCATGGGCCAGGCCGCGCCGCACCGCTTCGCCGATCATGGCCTGGTCGTCGACCAGCAACACCATGGCGGCATTTTCGTCGGTCTTGATGTCGTCGATCTGTAAATCATTCATGTGCAGTCACCTGAATTACTTTCCTGCATGCCGGCACCGCGGAGGGTTTGATCATTTTGCAAAGACCTCCAGCAATCGGGGCGCAATTCTGTCCAGTGGGCGAATTTCAACAGCGGCATCAATGGCCGCCGCCGCTTTGGGCATGCCATACACCGCCGAGCTCTGTTGATCCTGGGCGATGGTCAAATATCCTTGTTCACGCAGCAATTTGAGCCCCTGGGCGCCGTCGCGACCCATGCCGGTCAGCAATACGCCGACGGCGTCGCCGTTCCAATGGCTGGCGACGCTTTCAAAAAACACGTCGATGGAAGGCCGGTAAATCTCGTTAACCGGCTCTGCGGTATAGGCCAGCGTGCCGTTTTTCAACAGGCGGATGTGGTGGTTGGTGCCGGCCAGCAGGACCACACCGCTTTGTGGCGGCTCGCCCTCACGCGCCAGGCGCACCGGCAGGCCGGACGCGCTGCTCAGCCACTCGGCCATGCCTGCGGCAAACACCTGATCCACATGCTGCACCAGCACGATGGCCGCCGAAAAGTCCCGTGGCAAACCCTTGAGCAGGATTTCCAGGGCAGCCGGCCCGCCTGCCGAGGAACCAATCGCCACCAGGCTTTGACGCTTGCCGGTGCCGCGCTGGGGCGCCGTTTCGGTGCGCACCCGGCTGCCGCGCTGGCCGACCAGCCAGCCAATATTGAGGATTTTGCGCAGCAACGGCGCCGCCGCATCCTTGGCGTTGCCAACGCCCAGCGCCGGCGTATCCACCACATCCAGGGCGCCATGGCCCATGGCTTCGAACACGCGGCTGACATTGGCCTGGCGGTCGACGGTGACAATCACGATCGGGCACGGGGTCTCGGCCATGATCCGCCGCGTGGCCTCCACGCCATCCATCACCGGCATGATCAGGTCCATCAGGATCAGGTCCGGGACCACCTCGGCGCAGTGCTGCACGGCTTCCAGACCGTTGCTGGCCACCCACACCACCTGGTGCGCGGGTTCAAAACTCAAGGCGCGGCGCAAGGCCTCCACCGCCATGGGCATGTCATTGACGATCGCAATCCTCATGCCCGTGCGCCTCCGATCAGTTCCATCACGGCGTCCAGCAAGGCATCGTCATGGAAACTGGCTTTAGCTAAATAATAGTCGGCGCCGGCATCCAGTCCACGACGCCGGTCTTCTTCGCGATCCTTGTACGACACCACCATCACCGGCAACGATTGCAGGCGACTGTCACGGCGCAAGAGTGTGACCAATTCAATACCGTCCATGCGAGGCATATCAATGTCAGTGATGAGCAGGTCGAAGTCTTCGGAACGCAACGCGTTCCAGCCATCCATGCCATCGACCGCGACAGCCACTTCATAACCGCGATTAAGTAACAATTTTCGTTGCAGCTCACGCACGGTGAGCGAGTCGTCCACCACCAGCACGCGTTTACGCGGCGCCTCGGTGGCCTGCTGGCTACGCCGGGCGATGCGTTCCAGGCGGCCGGTATTGAGCAGCTTGTCCACCGAACGCAGCATGTCCTCAACGTCGACGATCAACACCACCGAGCCATCGTCCAGCAAGGCGCCGGCAGAAATATCCTGAACCTTGCCGAGGCGATCATCCAGCGGCAACACCACCAAGGTGCGCTCGCCGATAAAGCGCTCCACCGCGATGCCATACACCGCATCGCGCTCGCGAATCACCACGACTTTAAGCGTCTCCTCATTGCTCTGCCCCGGCGGGCGCTGCAGCAACTGGCTGGCGGCGACCAGGCCGACGTGGCGGCCCTCGTGCCAGAAATGCTGGCGGCCTTCCAGTTGCACGATGTCATCGGGGGCCAGGTCGCACATGCGTTCGATGTGCGCCAGCGGGAACGCATAGGCTTCCTCGCCGACTTCCACCACCAGGCTGCGCACCACCGACAGGGTCAGCGGCACCTCAAGGTGGAAGCGGCTGCCACGCCCCGCCGTCTGCTCCAGCACCACCGCGCCGCGCAGTTGGCGCACCATATGCTGCACCGCATCCAGGCCGACGCCGCGCCCGGATACTTCGGTGACCTTGTCGCGCAGGCTGAACCCGGGCAGAAACAGGAACGTCAGCAGTTCTTCTTCACTCAGGCGCTGAGCGGTTTCCAGTGGCGACAGGTGCCGGTCGACGATGGTGCCGCGCAGGCGCTCAAGATCGACGCCGTTGCCGTCGTCGCTCAATTCCAGCACCAGCAAACCTGCCTGGTGCGAGGCGCGCAGGCGGATCAGGCCCTCGGCCGGCTTACCGGCCAGCATGCGCTGCTCGGGCATTTCGATACCGTGATCGACGGCATTGCGTAAGAGGTGCGTGAGCGGTGCTTCGAGCTTTTCCAGTACGTCGCGGTCAACCTGGGTTTTTTCGCCTTCGATTTCCAGGCGCACTTGCTTGCCAAGGCTGCGCCCCAGGTCGCGGACCATACGCACTTGACCGGCCAGTACATCGGCAAACGGACGCATGCGGCAGGCCAGCGCGGTGTCGTAAAGCACTTGGGCACGCTGCCCGGCCTGCCAGCCGAACTCGTCCAGCTCGGCGGTTTTTTCCGCCAGCAAGGCTTGGGCTTCGCTCAACAGACGCCGGGTGTCGGCCAGCGCTTCCTGGGCTTCGAGGTTCAAATCCAGGGCCTTGAGCTGGCCGTCCAATGTGTCCAGGGCGCGGGCGCTGTTGCTTTGAATGCGTTTGAGGCGCTGCATGCTCGCCAGGTAAGGCTTGAGCCGCTGGGTTTCGACCAGGGATTTACTCGACAGGTCGAGCAGGCTGTTCAAGCGCTCGGCGGTGACCCGCAGCACACGTTCGCCGCCTTCGGTCATGCGTTTGTTCTGGCGTGGCGGCTCGCTGGTCACGGGCGGCGCAGGCTCGGGTTCCGTTGGCGGCTCTTCGATAATCGGCGCCGGTGCAGATTGCGCAGGCGGCGGTGGCGCGATGTTGGCGGTCGGCTGCGACGGATCGAGCAAGCGCTCCATCAACGCCACATAAGCCTGGATATCCGCCGGGCCAACGTCGTTGCCGGGCGTGGCGATGCGCATCAGCAGGTCGGTGCCTTGCAGCAGCGCGTCGATATGTTCGGGTTGCAAGTACAGGCGGCTTTCCTGGGCGCTGACCAGGCAATCCTCCATGACGTGGGCCACGCTGACCCCAGCGTCCACCCCGACAATCCGCGCCGCGCCCTTGAGTGAATGCGCGGCGCGCATGCACGCCTCCAACTGGTCGGCCTGGGTCGGGTTGCGCTCAAGCGCCAGCAGGCCGGCGCTCAGCACCTGGGTTTGCGCATCGGCTTCCAGGCTGAACAGCTCCAGCAGCGAGGCATCGCGCATCTGCTCGGGGGTCATGAGAGGCTCCGGGTCACGGCGGACAACAATTGCGCCTCGTCCAGCCAACGCAGGCTGCGGCCTTTCCACTGCAACACGCCTTGGGTAAAGCGCGCACTCGCCTGGGTGCCAGAGGCCGATGCGGCCTTCAAGGTACGCTCATCGATGGCGTGGATGCCGTCGACTTCATCGACCGGCACCACGACCGGGCCGTCCTGCGCGGCGATGATCAACATGCGCGGCATGATGCGCCCGCCACTGGCACCGTTGCTGGTCGCGTCCAGCCCCAGCAGCTCCACCAACGACAGGCATGCCACCAAGGCGCCTCGCACATTGGCCACGCCAAGCAGCGCCCGGGAACGCTGGTGCGGCAGCGAATGAATCGGCTGCAGCGGCGCCACTTCGACCAGGCACCGGGTGGCGATGCCCAGCCATTCCTCGCCAAGACGGAACATCAACAGGGAACGGGTAACGATGTCTTCGTCGAGTTCGGCCACGGCATAGGCGCGCTCACCGCCCTGCTGCAAGGCGTAACGGTCGAGCAACCGGGTGGCGGCAGCGGAATACACCGAGCAGTTGCGGCAGTGAATATGCTCCGCCAGCAGCGGGCAGGACTTGTCGCCATGGATGCCGATGCGGTTCCAGCAGTCGTCAATGGCTTGGGTGTCGGCCAGGGTCAGGTCCAGGCTTGCGGTGTTGAGCGCGTCGGTGCTACTCATCGTTTGGACTCACTGTCAGCTCGCTCGCTACGCGCGGCCCGCGCCTGCAAACGGCGCGCCCCCGCACTGTCGCCCTGGGACTCAAGCAACGCCGCCAGGTGCATCAAGGCCTGCGGGTGCTGCGGTTCCAGGTACAAGGCTTTTCGATAATAGCCCTGGGCTTCCAGGGCGCTGCCGGCCACATCGCTGAGCAGCCCCAGCCAATAAAACACCTGGGCGGCCGGCGGATGGTTACTCAAATACTGCTCACAGGCGGCGCGGGCTTCGGCGCTCTTGCCTTCATTGGCCAGCGTGGCGATACGGCCGAGCAAGTCGCCGGCATCCGTCTGCGGCGCCTTGATCGGCACCACCTGCGCGCTGACCGTGCTGAACGGCCGCGGCTTGACCGGAATCGGTGCGGCACTGCGCTGCGGAACCGGCGCAGGCACGGGCACGAATACCGGTTCAGGCTTGACCGGCTCGACGTGCCGACTGAAGGCAAAAGATTGCGGTACGCCAATCGAGCGCATGCCATGGCGTCCCAACAGGCTGCCTTCGGCCGGGCCGATAAACAGCACGCCGTCCTGATGAGTCAGGCCCTTGAGCACATCAAAGACTTGCTTTTGGGTCGGCTGGTCAAAGTAGATCAGCAAGTTGCGGCAAAACACGAAGTCGTAGCTCGGCTCATTGGCCAGCAGGCCCGGGTCGAGCAGGTTGCCGACTTGCAGGCGCACCTGTTCGCGCACCCGGTCGGCGATGCGAAAACCGTCGGCCTCCTCGGTGAAATGGCGCTCGCGAAAGTCGATGTCGCTGCCGCGAAACGAATTCTTGCCATACACGCCACGCTTGGCGCGCTCCACCGACAACGGGCTGACATCCAGGCCCAGCACCTTGAATTGATGCGGCGCCAGGCCCGCATCGAGCAGGGCCATGGCAATCGAATACGGCTCTTCGCCGGTGGAACACGGCAAGCTCAGAATACGCAGCGCGCGCATCTGTTTGATCTTGGCCAGACGTGCCTTGGCCAGCCGCGCCAGGGTGGCAAAGGACTCGGGGTAACGAAAAAACCAGGTCTCGGGCACGATCACGGCTTCGATCAGCGCCTGCTGCTCATCATGCGAGCTCTGCAGATGCCTCCAGTAAGCCTCTGGCGTCTGCGCCTGCACAATCTGGCTGCGCTGGCGCACCGCGCGCTCGATGATCGCCTCGCCCACTGACGCGACGTCCAGGCCGATGCGTTCCTTCAAGAAGGCAAAGAAGCGCGGGTCGTTGCTCATAGACTCAGCTCGGCAGAAAACAGCAAGGTGCGCACGGGCTCGGTGAGCAATTCGTTGACACCAATCCATTGCATCAAGCCCAAGGCGTCCTCACGCACCAGCCCCAGGTAGGGTGCCTCGCGATTGTCCAGGCCATACGGCTTGAACTCTCCAAGGCCGCAGCGCAGGGTGTCGGTGGCCTGTTCCAGGATCAGCCCCAGCCAGCGCGCTTCAACCCACGGTTGCGGCTGGTAGTTGACCAGCACCAACCGCGTACTGGTGCGGGCTTGGGCCGGCGTGCCGAAGGTCAGCGCACACAGGTCGATCACCGGCACCAGCGCGCCACGGTGGGCAAAAATCCCCGCCACCCAGACCGGCGCATGCGCGATGGGTTTGAGCGGCAGGCGCGGCAGCACCTCGGCCACTTCCGTGGCTTTGAGGGCATAACGTTCGCCGCCGATGTGAAACACCAGAAACAACGCCTTTTTCGCTGCCGGGACGGCGCCGCGTTTAGCCGCGAGGTCGCTCATCAGACTTTGAAACGCGACACGCCGCTGCGCAGACCGACCGCAACCTGGCTCAATTCATCAATGGCAAAGCTGGCCTGGCGCAGGGATTCGACGGTCTGGCTGCTGGCATCGCCCAGTTGCACCAGTGCGTGGTTGATCTGCTCGGCACCGGTGGCCTGGGCCTGCATGCCTTCGTTGACCATCAACACGCGTGGCGCCAACGCCTGCACTTGATGAATGATCTGCGACAGCTGCTCGCCGACTTGCTGCACTTCGAACATGCCGCGGCGCACTTCCTCGGAGAATTTGTCCATGCCCATTACGCCGGCCGACACTGCTGACTGAATCTCGCGCACCATCTGCTCGATGTCATAGGTGGCCACGGCGGTCTGGTCGGCCAAGCGGCGCACTTCGGTGGCAACCACGGCGAAACCGCGGCCGTATTCACCGGCCTTTTCGGCCTCGATGGCAGCGTTGAGCGACAACAGGTTGGTCTGGTCGGCGACCTTGACGATGGTCACCACCACTTGGTTGATGTTGCCGGCCTTCTCATTGAGGATCGCCAATTTGGCATTGACCAGGTCGGCGGCGCCCATCACCGAGTGCATGGTTTCTTCCATGCGCGCCAGGCCCTGCTGGCCAGAACCGGCAGCGACCGAGGCCTGGTCGGCAGCAGTGGACACTTCGGTCATGGTACGTACCAGGTCCTTGGACGTGGCGGCGATCTCCCGCGACGTTGCGCCGATCTCGGTGGTGGTCGCGGCGGTTTCGGTGGCGGTGGCCTGTTGCTGCTTGGAGGTGGCGGCAATCTCGGTGACCGAGGTGGTCACCTGCACCGACGAGCGCTGGGCCTGGGACACCAGGGCCGTCAGCTCGGTCATCATATCGTTGAAGCCGGTTTCGACGGCGCCGAATTCGTCCTTGCGCTCCAGGTTCAGGCGCTTGCTCAAATCGCCGTCACGCATGGTGCCGAGGATCGCCACGATGCGCTGCATCGGCGCCATGATGGCGCGCATCAACAGCAGGCCACACAGGCCGGCGGCGAGAATGGCCAGGGCCAGCGACACGAACATGCTGACTTTGGCAGCCGACACCGCGTCATCAATCGCCGTGGTTGCACGGTCGGCGACGTCTTTGTTCTCGGTAATGATGTCGTTGAGCTTCATGCGTCCTGCCGTCCAGGCGGGCGTCAGGTTGGCGTTGAATTCCTTGCGTGCAGCAACCAGGTCATTGCGCTGCAGGGCGTCGAGCACGATGGCCAGGCTCTTGTTATAGGCCTGGTGCAGGGCTTCGAACTTGTCGAACTCGGACTGGTCATCGCGACCGTTGATGGTGTGCTGGTAGTTGGCCATCTGCTCCCGGACACGCCCTTCAAATGACTTGAAGTCAGCCCTGTCGGCGTCGGTCAGGCCCTTGTCGTCACGCAGACCGAGCAATGCCAGGGTTTGCAGGTAGCTGTCGACCCAGGCACTGCGGATCATCGAGCTCAGATAAACCCCCGGCACCGCGTCATCGCGGACAGCCGTCTCGCTGACCTCAATCTTCAGCAACCGTGAATAAGAGACCACAACCATTGACAGCATGATCGCGATAATGACCGCAAAGCTCGCCAAAATCCGTTGGCGCAAGGTCCAGTTCTTCACAGTAATTCCTCGAAGGGCCATTCAAATGGAGGGGAGTATATCTGAGCGGATGGCCTCATTTATCAATGGGATTTGATGTAGCGTGCACAGAATGCAAATAAATGTGGGAGGCGCTTTCCCCCGATGGCGGTGAGCCAGCTAGCGATAAGCTGACTGATACATAACTTGTTTCACATGCAAGGCCATCACGCCGCCATCAATCAATTTTCCTGCGTCGCCGAACCGCTTAAGCTATCCGGCGTCTGTTTATAGTCCGTTGCGTTTGGCCGAAGGCATGTCCGAACCGTTATTTCTGATCCAGCACGTGCCAGGAACGGCGCGGGATTTGCTCACGACAGGTTGTCTCTATGCACCGCAGGAATTTGCTTAAAGCGTCCATGGCCATTGCGGCTTACACCGGTTTATCGGCCAGTGGCCTGCTGGCCGCGCAGGCCTGGGCCGGTAACCGTGCCGCCGATGGCAAGGCCGTGGCGTTTGACTTTGAAACACTCAAAGCCCAGGCCAAACAGCTCGCCGGCACCGCGTATAAAGACACCAGGCAGGTGCTGCCGCCGACCCTGGCAAACATGACGCCGCAGAATTTCAATGCCATCGGCTACGACGGCAACCATTCGCTGTGGAAGGAGTTGAACGGCCAACTCGACGTGCAGTTCTTCCACGTCGGCATGGGTTTCAAGACGCCGGTGCGCATGCACAGCGTCGACCCCAAGACCCGTGAAGCCCGCGAGGTGCATTTCCGCCCGTCGTTGTTCAACTATGAAAGGACCACGGTGGACACCAAGCAACTGACCGGCGACTTGGGTTTCTCCGGTTTCAAGCTGTTCAAGGCGCCGGAGCTGGATCGCCATGACGTGCTGTCGTTCCTTGGCGCCAGCTACTTCCGTGCGGTGGATTCCACCGGCCAGTACGGCCTTTCCGCACGCGGCCTGGCGATTGATACCTACGCGAAAAAACGCGAAGAATTCCCAGACTTTACGCAGTTCTGGTTCGAAACCCCGGCCAAGGACGCCACGCGTTTTGTGGTCTATGCCCTGCTCGACTCGCCGAGCGCCACCGGTGCCTACCGCTTCGACATTGATTGCCAGGCCACTCAGGTGGTGATGGCCATCGACGCGAACATCAATGCGCGCACCGCCATCGAACAATTGGGTATCGCGGCGATGACCAGCATGTTCAGTTGCGGCACCGTTGAGCGCCGCATGTGCGACACCATCCACCCGCAGATCCACGACTCTGACCGCCTGGCGATGTGGCGCGGCAACGGCGAGTGGATCTGCCGCCCGCTGAACAACCCGGCCACACTGCAATTCAACGCGTTCGCCGACACCGACCCGAAAGGCTTTGGCCTGGTGCAGACCGACCATGAGTTCGCCAGCTACCAGGACACCGTCGACTGGTACAGCAAGCGCCCAAGCCTGTGGGTTGAACCGACGACCGCATGGGGCGAAGGCTCGATCGACCTGTTGGAAATCCCCACCACCGGCGAAACCCTGGACAACATCGTGGCCTTCTGGACCCCGAAAAAGCCCGTGGCCGCCGGCGATTCGCTCAACTATGGCTACAAGCTGTACTGGAGCGCATTGCCACCCGTGAGCACACCGCTGGCGCAAGTCGATGCCACCCGTTCAGGCATGGGCGGCTTTACCGAAGGTTGGGCACCGGGCGAGCACTACCCCGAAGTGTGGGCGCGCCGCTTTGCCGTGGACTTCAAGGGCGGCGGCCTGGACCGTCTGCCGGCCGGCACCGGCATCGAGCCTGTGGTGACTTGCTCTCACGGTGAAGTGAAAGACTTCAGCGTGCTGGTGCTCGACAACATCAAGGGCTATCGCATTCTGTTCGATTGGTACCCGACCAGCGACAGCGTGGAGCCGGTGGAATTGCGGCTGTTTATCCGCACCCAGGACCGCACCTTGAGCGAAACCTGGTTGTACCAGTACTTCCCGCCTGCACCGGACAAGCGCAAGTACACCTGACCCACAAAGTGGGCGCTGACTAGCCAGCGCCCACACGGTCAGCGCGCTGTCTAAAACCGCGACACACTCTTCATCGCCCCTATCAGATACCGCATCGCGACCTGATCGTTTTCGGTCAGGGCGCGATATTGCGCCAGCAATTCGGCTTCATCCGAACTCAACCTGCGGCCACGCAAGAACATCCTGCGGGTTAGAAAAGACGCCACCACACCCGCTACACCATAGGACTTGGCCATGGACTGTTTCTCCTGATATCGATCTAAGACTCCTGTCGCCCATCACCCACCTTCCCTGAGGCGCAATGCCTTCGCGGACACACCGACTGACTCCCTGGGCCAGAAATCAGACTTACCTTAAGCGTAGAAACAATCTCGGCACGTGTGGGATTTTTTTAGAGTATTAACTTAAATAATTCGCTTAGGTAACAAAGACCTACAGCCCTTTCGCACGCGGCAACCGCCAGCGCTGGAAGTCGTCAGAAACGCGCGCAAGAAAAAACCCACCGGGTCAGGGTGGGTTTCGGTGAATCAGGCGCTGGTCAGTCCCGCAGATCAGACTCATGAATCGGCTGATCACGATGGGTCGCCCGTTGGTACTGCGCCGGCCAGGTGGCCTGGCGGCCGCCCAAGTCATCGTCGGCATGCAACGGCCAGTACGGGTCACGCAACAGCTCACGGGCCAGGAAGATGATATCGGCCTGGCACGTGCGCAAAATGTGCTCGGCCTGGGCCGGCTCGGTGATCATGCCGACCGTGCCGGTGGCGATGCCCGACTCTTTGCGCACACGCTCGGCAAAGCGCGTCTGGTAGCCGGGGCCGGTGGGGATCTCGGCGTTGGCGGCGGTGCCACCGGACGACACGTCGATCAGGTCTACGCCCAAGTCTTTGAGGCGGCGCGCCAGCTCCACGGTTTCATCCGGGTTCCAGCCGTCTTCGACCCAGTCGGTGGCCGACACGCGCACAAACAGCGGCAATTCCTGTGGCCAGACCTCGCGCACAGCCTGGGTCACTTCCAGCACCAGGCGTATGCGGTTTTCAAACGAGCCACCGTAGTGGTCCTGGCGCTGATTGCTGATGGGCGACAGGAATTGATGCAGCAGGTAACCGTGGGCCGCATGGATTTCCACCACTTCAAAGCCAGCCGTAAGCGCGCGTTTTGCAGCGGCGACAAAGTCGGCGATCACTTGCTGGATTTGCGCATCATCCAATGGCTTGGGCTGGGTGTGGTTGGGATCAAAGGCAATCGGCGAAGGCCCAACCGGCACCCAACCGCCCTCTTCCGGCTTGACGCTGCCGTGCTTGCCGATCCACGGCCGGTGTGTGCTGGCCTTGCGCCCAGCGTGCGCCAGTTGAATGCCCGCCACTGCGCCCTGGGCAGCAATGAAACGCGTGATGCGTTGCAACGGTTCGATTTGTGCGTCGTTCCACAGGCCCAGGTCCTGGGCAGTGATGCGGCCATCGGCGGTCACGGCGGTGGCTTCGGTAAAAATCAGCCCGGCGCCGCCCACGGCGCGGCTGCCAAGGTGCACCAGGTGCCAGTCATTGGCCAGGCCATCGTCGGATGAGTACTGGCACATCGGCGAGACGGCAATCCGGTTGAGCAGGGTCAATTGACGGAGGGTGTAGGGTTCGAGCAGCTGACTCATGGCGCACCTCTTCTGGGTTCTGTGGGCACTATTCAAACAGTGCTTAGAGCCTAGTCGACAACGGTGGCTTGCATAGGGTTCAGATGGAAAACGGGAGCCGATTGCCGGCTCCCGTGCAGCAGCGGCTTACATTTCGACCTGGGTGCCCAGCTCGATCACCCGGTTGACCGGGAGTTTGAAGAAGCGCAGGTTGCCGTTGGCATTTTTCAACATGAAGGCAAACAGGCTTTCACGCCAACGGGCCATGCCCTTGATGCGCGAGGCAATCACCGTTTCGCGGCTGAGGAAGTAGGTGGTGCGCATCGGGCTGAAATCCAGGTCGTCCAGATGGCACAGCTTGAGTGCCTCGGGCACGTCCGGCTCATCGGTAAACCCGAAGTGCAGGATCACCCGGAAGAACCCTTCCCCATAGGCGTCCACCTCAAAGCGCCGCGAGGCCGGCACACGCGGAATGTCCTCGTAGACCACCGTCAGCATCACCACCTGCTCATGCAGCACCTGGTTGTGCAGCAGGTTGTGCAACAGCGCGTGGGGCACGGCGTCTGGGCGCGCGGTGAGGAACACCGCCGTGCCCTGCACGCGATGAGGCGGCTGCACGCGAATACTGCTGATGAAGATCGGCAACGGCAGGCCGCCCTCGTCGAGGCGGTCCACCAACAATTGCTTGCCGCGCTTCCAGGTGGTCATCAGCACAAACAGCACGATCCCCGCCAACACCGGAAAGGCGCCGCCCTGGATGATCTTCGGCACGTTGGCCGCAAAGTACAGGCCGTCCACCAACAGGCAGCAAACCAAGACCGGCACGGCGAGTATCGGCGGCCATTTCCACAACAGCAGCATCACCGCCGACACCAGGATGGTGGTCATCAGCATGGTGCCGGTCACCGCTACGCCGTACGCGGACGCCAGCGCATTGGAGGACTCGAAGCCGATCACCAGCAGGATCACGCCGACCATCAGCGACCAATTCACCGCGCCGATGTAGATCTGGCCCTGTTCGGCGCTGGAGGTGTGTTGAATGTGCATGCGCGGGATATAACCCAGCTGGATCGCCTGGCGCGTCAACGAGAACGCACCCGAAATCACCGCCTGGGAGGCAATCACCGTGGCCAGGGTGGACAACACCACCAGCGGGATCAGCGCCCAGCTCGGCGCCAGCAGGTAGAACGGGTTACGCGCGGCTTCCGGATCGCCCAGCAGCATGGCGCCCTGGCCGAAATAGTTAAGCACCAGCGCCGGCAGCACCAGAATGAACCAGGCGCGAGCGATCGGTTTGCGGCCGAAGTGGCCCATGTCGGCGTACAACGCCTCGGCGCCCGTCAATGCCAGCACCACCGCACCGAGGATTGCCACACCAATACCAGGGTGAGCTTCGAAGAAACGCACGCCCCACATCGGATTCAATGCGTTGAGCACTTCAGGGTGCAGGGTGATGCCATACACACCGAGGCCGCCGAGCACCAGGAACCACGTCACCATCACTGGCCCGAACAGCTTGCCGATGCGGTCGGTGCCGTGTTTCTGGATCAGGAACAGCGCCACCAGTACCACCAGTGCGATCGGTACGACCCATTTGTCGAGGCCATCGAACGCCAACTCCAGGCCTTCAATAGCCGACAACACCGAAATCGCCGGGGTGATCATGCTGTCGCCGTAGAACAGTGCCGCGCCGCACAAGCCACACACCACCAGGAAACTGCGCAACTTCTTGCGCTCCCCTGCCGCTCGTCGCGCCAACGCCGTCAGCGCCATGATGCCGCCTTCGCCTTGGTTGTCGGCGCGCAACACGAACAGCATGTATTTGATCGACACCACCCAGATCAGCGACCAGAAGATCAGCGCCAGGATCCCCAGCACACCATCATGGTTGACCTGAACACCGTAACCACCGGTAAACACTTCTTTAAGGGTATAGAGCGGGCTGGTACCGATATCGCCGTAAACCACCCCGACTGCCGCCACCAGCATGCCAATCGGCTTTGCATTGGAATGCTCGGCACCTGCCGCCTGACTATTTGCCTGACCCATCAACCACTCCTGCCCTTTGACCCAAGGTCTTTTATAAACAACGCGCCTAAGCTGACCGTAGCATGCGCTGTTTTACTTCTCGTAACAGACGTTTTATTGACCCAAGGGTTTTACCCATGCGCAACGGCGCGAAGCATAGCGCAGCACTCGTCGCATTTCCCCGCATAAAGCTGGTCAAGTGCGTTGCCCGTCGCTAGAATTGCGCACTTTTTGATCAGAGGCGCACCAAGCGCCCGTCTACCGCCGTGTCGTGCCCGACTGGCGGCGCCATTCAATACCGAGGTTAGACATGTCCACCACCATCGCAAAAGCCAACCCCAAGGTCGGCTTTGTATCCCTGGGTTGCCCGAAGGCTCTGGTCGACTCCGAGCGCATCCTTACGCAACTGCGCATGGAAGGCTATGACGTCGTGTCCACGTATCAGGACGCCGACGTGGTGGTGGTCAACACCTGCGGCTTCATCGACTCGGCCAAGGCTGAGTCGCTGGAAGTGATCGGCGAAGCCATCAAGGAAAACGGCAAGGTCATCGTCACCGGCTGCATGGGCGTGGAAGAAGGCGCTATCCGCAACGTGCACCCAAGCGTGCTGGCCGTGACCGGCCCGCAGCAGTACGAGCAGGTGGTCAACGCCGTGCACGACGTGGTGCCGCCGCGTCAGGACCACAACCCGCTGATCGACCTGGTGCCGCCGCAAGGCATCAAGCTGACCCCGCGCCACTACGCGTACCTGAAGATTTCCGAAGGCTGCAACCACAGCTGCAGCTTCTGCATCATCCCGTCGATGCGCGGCAAGCTGGTCAGCCGCCCGGTCGGTGATGTGCTGGACGAGGCTCAGCGCCTGGTCAAATCCGGCGTCAAAGAGCTGTTGGTGATTTCCCAGGACACCAGCGCCTACGGCGTCGACGTAAAGTACCGCACCGGTTTCTGGAACGGCGCGCCGGTAAGAACCCGCATGACCGAACTCTGCGAAGCCTTGAGCAGCCTCGGCGTATGGGTGCGCCTGCACTACGTTTACCCGTACCCGCACGTGGACGAGCTGATCCCGTTGATGGCTGCCGGCAAGATCCTGCCGTACCTGGACATCCCGTTCCAGCACGCCAGCCCGAAAATCCTCAAGGCCATGAAACGCCCGGCCTTCGAAGACAAGACCCTGGCGCGCATCAAGAACTGGCGCGAGATCTGCCCGGAGCTGATCATCCGCTCGACTTTCATCGTCGGCTTCCCCGGCGAAACCGAAGAAGACTTCCAGTACCTGCTGGACTGGCTGACCGAAGCGCAGCTGGACCGCGTTGGTTGCTTCCAGTACTCGCCGGTTGAAGGCGCGCCGGCCAACCTGCTGGACGCAGCCATCGTACCAGATGAGGTCAAGCAAGACCGTTGGGAGCGCTTCATGGCGCACCAGCAGGCCATCAGCTCGGCACGTCTGCAACTGCGCATCGGCCGGGAAATCGAAGTGCTGATCGACGAAGTCGACGAGCAAGGCGCCGTAGGCCGTTGCTTCTTCGATGCGCCGGAAATCGACGGTAACGTGTTTATCGACGATGCCAGCGGCCTGAAGCCGGGCGACAAGGTCTGGTGCACCGTGACCGACGCCGACGAATACGACCTATGGGCCGTCAAGCGCGACTGATCAAAAAAACCTTAAAAGCCCCGCCTCTGGACAAGATGCGGGGCTTTTTTAGGTCTATCGTTTGCCCATTGGCGTAGAAACAGGCAAGGGGCAGCGGGCATGCGTCAGCTTTCGGCAATTCATACACCCAAACTCAGCGACTTCGCGCACCTGGCGCAACTGTGGGAAGACTCGGTGCGGGCGACCCACGACTTTTTGCCGGACAGCTACATCGTGTTGCTCAAGGAGCTGGTGCTGACGCGCTACCTCGACTCGGTGATGCTGATCTGTACCAAGGACGCGCGCCAACGCATCACCGGGTTTGCCGGCGTGGCGTCAGGCAAGGTCGAGATGCTGTTTATCGACCCGCAGCACCGTGGCCAGGGCCTCGGCCGGCAACTGCTGCGTTATGCGATCGAGCACATGAACGCCGACACACTGGACGTCAACGAACAGAACCCGCAGGCCCTGGGCTTTTACTTCAAGCAGGGCTTTGAGGTGATCGGCCGCGCAGAGCATGACGGCCTGGGCCAGCCATATCCGTTGCTGCACATGCGTTTGCGCCAGCAGCAACTGCGCAGAGGCTGACGCAACACAGAATAAAATGTGGGAGCTGGCTTGCCTGCGAACGCGGTGCCCCCATCAGCACACCTTGGGCTGATACACCGCCTTCGCGAGCAAGCCCGCTCCCACATTTTGAACCGTGTATTGACCAATAAAGCCCCTGCGCTGAAATGGAGCCGGGATTAACCCGCGCCAGGCAGGTACAATAGCCGCCCCCTTTTGCTACGGCCCTTGTCATGACTGACCCCATACGCCTCTCCAAACGCCTTATCGAACTGGTCGGTTGCTCCCGTCGGGAGGCTGAGCTGTTTATCGAAGGCGGCTGGGTCTCGGTGGACGGCGAAGTGATCGACGAACCGCAGTTCAAGGTCACCACCCAGAAGGTCGAGCTGGACCCAGAGGCCAAAGCCACTGCACCGGAGCCGGTGACCATTCTGCTGCACGCGCCGGCTGGCGTGGACGCGGAAACGGCGATGGCCTCGATCAGCGCCGAAACCCTGTCCGAAGAACACCGCTTCAGCAAACGCCCGCTCAAGGGCCACTTCCTGCGCCTGACCGCCAGTGCCGACCTGCAAGCCAAGGCCAGCGGCCTGCTGGTATTCACCCAGGACTGGAAGATTCTGCGCAAGTTGACCGCCGATGCCGCCAAGATCGAGCAGGAATACGTGGTGGAGGTTGAAGGCGACATGGTCGCCCACGGCCTCAATCGCCTGAACCACGGCCTGACTTACAAGGGCAAAGAGCTGCCCCCCGTGAAAGCCAGCTGGCAGAACGAAAACCGCCTGCGCTTTGCGATGAAAAATCCGCAGCCGGGCGTGATCGCGCTGTTCTGCGAAGCCGTTGGCTTGAAAGTCATCGCCATCCGCCGCATCCGCATTGGCGGCGTGTCCATCGGCAAAGTGCCGGTCGGCCAATGGCGTTACCTGTCCGGCAAAGAGAAGTTCTAAGCCGCTGCCCCTTTCTCGACGCCGCCTGAGTGGGCGGTGTCCCCAGTTGAATACCAGGATTGCCCACCATGATTCACAACGACGTACTGCGCAGCGTGCGCTACATGCTCGACATCAGCGACAACAAGATGGTCGAGATCATCAAGCTCGGCGGCATGGACGTGACCAAGGAAGACTTGCTGACCTACCTCAAGAAAGATGAGGAAGAAGGTTTTGTATTCTGCCCGGACGACGTCATGGCGCACTTCCTTGACGGCCTGGTGATTTTCAAGCGCGGCAAGGACGAAAGCCGTCCGCCGCAGCCGATCGAAACCCCGGTGACCAACAACATCATCCTCAAGAAGCTGCGCGTGGCCTTCGAACTGAAGGAAGACGACATGCACGCGATCCTCAAGGCCGCCGAGTTCCCGGTGTCCAAGCCTGAGCTGAGCGCGCTGTTCCGCAAGTTTGGCCACACCAACTACCGCACCTGTGGCGACCAGTTGCTGCGTAACTTCCTCAAGGGCCTGACGCTGCGGGTTCGTGCGTAAACCATGAGCTACAACGTCTCCCCCGTCGGCTTCGTGCGCTCCTGCTTCAAGGAGAAGTTCGCCATCCCACGCCAACCGCAACTGGCGCCTGCCGCCCGCGGCGTGCTGGAACTGGTGGCGCCGTTCGACGGGGGTGAGGCCGTGCAGGGCCTGGAGCAGGTCAGCCATGTCTGGTTGCTGTTTCTGTTCCACCAGGCCCTGGAAGACAAGCCACGCCTCAAAGTACGCCCGCCGCGCCTGGGCGGCAACACGTCCATGGGCGTGTTCGCCACCCGTGCAACGCACCGCCCGAACGGCATTGGCCAGTCGGTGGTGAAGCTGGACAAGGTGGAGCCGGGGCGGTTGTGGATTTCCGGGATTGATTTGCTCGATGGCACGCCGGTGCTGGATATCAAGCCGTATGTGCCCTACGCCGATATTATCGACACGGCCAGCAACAGCATCGCTAGTGGCGCGCCGCAGCTGATTCCGGTGCAGTGGCTGAAGACCGCGCTGCAACAGGCACAAGGCCATGCTCAGCGTCTTGGCGAGCCTCTGGTGGAGTTGATTGATCAGTGCCTGGCGCAGGACCCAAGGCCGGCGTATCAGACGCCGGGGCCGGAGCGCGAATATGGCGCGCAGTTCTGGGATGTGGATGTGCGCTGGCACTATCCCGAGGCGGGCTTGATCTGTGTGCTGGAAGTGCTTGCGGCTGGATAAACCGGAAAAAATGTGGGAGGGGGCTTGCCCCCGATAGCGGTGGTACATTCAACATCTCTGTTGACTGACTTGGCGCCATCGGGGGCAAGCCCCCTCCCACATTTAGATCTTCTTTGTTGCCCTGACTGTTTTACTTCTCGACGAACGCACGCTCAATCAAGTAATCACCCGGCTCACGCATACGTGGCGAAACTTTCAGGCCGAAGCTGTTCAACACTTCGCTGGTTTCGTCCAACATGCTTGGGCTGCCGCACAGCATGGCGCGGTCGTCTTCGGGGTTGATTGGTGGCAGGCCGATGTCGCTGAACAGCTTGCCGCTGCGCATCAGGTCGGTCAGGCGGCCTTCGTTTTCGAATGGCTCGCGGGTCACGGTCGGGTAGTAGATCAACTTGTCACGCAGGGCCTCGCCGAAGAATTCGTTCTGCGGCAGGTGCTCGGTGATGAATTCGCGGTAGGCGACTTCGTTGACGTAACGCACGCCGTGGCACAGGATCACTTTTTCGAAACGCTCGTAGGTTTCCGGGTCCTGGATCACGCTCATGAACGGCGCGAGGCCAGTACCGGTGCTGAGCAGGTACAGGTGTTTGCCCGGCTTCAAATCGTCAAGCACCAGGGTGCCTGTCGGTTTTTTGCTGATGATGATCTCGTCGCCTTCCTTTAAGTGCTGCAATTGGGAAGTCAGCGGGCCATCGGGCACCTTGATGCTGAAGAACTCCAGATGCTCTTCCCAGTTCGGGCTGGCAATGGAGTATGCGCGCATGAGCGGGCGGCCATTTGGCTGTTGCAGGCCGATCATCACGAACTGACCGTTCTCGAAGCGCAGGCCCGGATCGCGGGTGCACTTGAAGCTGAACAGAGTGTCGTTCCAGTGATGAACACTGAGGACACGCTCGTGGTTCATGTTGCTCATGTACGGGGGACTCCTGGAAGTGGGTCTGCGCCAAGATTGAGGTGCGCAATTGCACAGCATTCTAATGGCGGCGACAATATCTGTTAACTGGATTATTAAGATAAGGGTTATCGGTTATATCGATATGCGATTTACTCTCCGTCAACTGCAAGTCTTCGTCGCCGTCGCCCAGCAGGAAAGCGTCTCACGCGCTGCTGGCCTTCTGGCCTTATCTCAATCCGCCGCCAGCACCTCGATCACCGAGCTGGAGCGTCAGTCCAGCTGCCAATTATTCGACCGCGCGGGCAAACGCCTGAGCCTCAACGCCCTCGGCCATCAGTTGTTGCCGCAGGCGGTGGCACTGCTGGACCAGGCCAAGGAGATCGAAGACCTGCTCAACGGCAAGTCAGGCTTTGGCTCCCTGGCGGTGGGCGCCACCCTGACCATCGGCAATTACCTGGCCACGCTATTGATCGGCAGCTTCATGCAACAGCACCCCGAGAGCCAGGTGAAGCTGCATGTGCAGAATACTGCGCATATCGTGCATCAGGTAGCGCACTACGAAATTGACCTGGGTCTAATCGAAGGCGACTGCAGCCACCCGGACATCGAAGTGCAAACCTGGGTGGAAGATGAGCTGGTGGTGTTTTGCGCGCCGCAGCATCACTTGGCCAAACGCGGCGTGGCAACCATGGAAGAGTTGACCCATGAAGCCTGGATCCTGCGCGAACAAGGCTCCGGCACGCGGCTGACCTTTGACCAGGCGATGCGACATCATCGCAGCGCGCTGAATATCCGTCTGGAGCTGGAACACACCGAGGCGATCAAACGTGCGGTGGAATCGGGCTTGGGGATTGGCTGCATTTCCCGGCTGGCGCTGCGCGATGCGTTCCGCCGTGGCAGCCTGGTGCCGGTGGAAACCCCGGACCTGGATCTGGCCCGGCAGTTTTACTTCATCTGGCATAAACAGAAGTACCAGACCTCGGCAATGCGCGAGTTTCTGGAACTGTGCCGCGCCTTCACCGCCGGGGTTCAGCGCAGCGACGAAATCGTGCTGCCGAGCATCGCCTGATGCTTTAGATCAGAATCACGGCCCACACCAGGGTGATCATGGTCAGCGCCACGAATTGCGCAGCGCTGCCCATGTCCTTGGCGTTTTTCGACAGCGGGTGCAGGTCGAGGGAAATCCGGTCGATGGCCGCTTCCACCGCAGAGTTGAGCAATTCGACGATCAGGGCCAGCAGGCACACCGCGATGAGCAAGGCTCGCTCGACCCGGCTGACGTGCAGGAAAAAGCTCAGCGGAATCAGGATCACGTTGAGCAGCACCAACTGACGGAATGCCGCCTCGCCAGTGAAAGCCGCACGCAGGCCATCCAGGGAATAGCCCCCTGCGTTGAAGATACGTTTGATACCGGTTTGACCCTTGAAAGGCGACATAGATGTAGGCAACTGAACCAAAGAAGTGGGGAAACTAGATCACGCAAAGTCAAAAAAGCGTGAATCGGCAATGTCTTAGTGCTGCGAAATTGACTCAAGTTGTTGCAAGAGCAGCGCCGCCTGGGTGCGCGTGCGCACGCCCAGCTTGCGAAAAATCGCCGTCACATGGGCCTTGATGGTCGCTTCCGACACGCTCAATTCGTAAGCAATCTGCTTGTTCAGCAAGCCTTCGCAGACCATGGTCAACACCCGAAATTGCTGGGGCGTCAGGCTGGCGAGGCCATCACGGGCAGCCTTGGCTTCGTCGGACACGTTGATTTCTTCAAACGCTTGCGGCGGCCAGGACACATCGCCGTCAAGCACGGTACGCACGGCTTTCTGGATCGCTTCCATTGAACTGGACTTGGGAATGAAACCGCTGGCGCCAAACTCCTTGGAGCGCACCACCACGTCAGCTTCTTCCTGGGCCGAAACCATCACCACCGGGATCTGCGGGTATTGCCCGCGTAACAGCACCAGCCCGGAAAAACCGTAGGCGCCGGGCATGTTCAGGTCGAGCAGCACCAGGTCCCAGTCGGATTTTTCGGTGAGTCGTGCTTCCAGCTCGGCAATGCTGGCCACTTCAACCAGTCGCACGTCCGGGCCAAGGCCCAGGGTTACCGCCTGATGCAGCGCACTGCGAAACAGCGGATGGTCATCGGCTATCAGGATTTCGTATGTGGCCATTGATTAAATGATCCTGTTTTTATGGCAGCCCTGACGGGTTCAGGGTTCGCCAGTACACAAGGCAACGGCCAGGCAGCCACCGCCACGGGGGCAGGCTCAGCGTCAAAAACACCTGCAACGACGCTGAAAATTCACGGTTACGCCCCAATCGGCGCCCAGCATGCCCAGCGTAGCCTGGGGGGTCAAGCACTACGCCCGCGGGCATTTTAGCGAGTTGCAGGTTTACAGTGCCATCATGCAAACGTCGTCTGGTCATACCGCCGGGATGTGGGGCGAGAGGCGCGCATGAACGCTGTCCGCCGGGTCCAGCGGCAACAGGAACTTGGCCGCCAGGTAATGGGTGCTGAATACGTCAAGGTAAGCATCCAGCACTTCACTGGCCGCCTGATCGCTGGCCAGTTCCAGGCACAGCGCCGCGACTTCGGCGGTGCAAAAATGATCATCCCGCTTGGAGCGGCGCAGCTTGTAGCGCGACAGCTGTTCAGGCGCCAGGCTCAACACGGGCAAGTGCTCAAGGTAAGGGCTCTTGCGGAACATCTTGCGCGCTTCGCTCCAGGTGCCATCCAGCAGGATGAACAACGGGCGCTTGCCCTCCTCCACTTTCACCTCACTGACAACCCGCTCTGGCGCGACGAATTCGCCGGGAAACACGATGTAGGGTTGCCACTGCGGGTCGGCCAGCAGGGTCAGCAACGCGGGATCGACCTCGGTGCGCGACCAGGCGAACGCGGTGGTGTCGTCAATCACATCGGCAATCAGCCAGCCGGTGTTGCTCGGCTTCATCGGCTCCACATCGTGCATCAGCAGGCACATCGCCGAACGCGCCTCTACCTGCGGCCGCCAGGCACACAGGCAATATTCGGGAATCACCCGGCAGCCGGGGCAACGTTCGGCGCGCGAACCTCGGTTGAGGAACGGGCGCACGGCCCGCGCCAGCCGTTGGGTACGCAAGCGGGAAACGGCATGGCTCATCGGGTGCAACCCGTAGAAGGCAAAATCGACACTGGGGAACTCGAGACAGGCTTAAGTGGCGGCAGTTTACCAGAGCCGCCGGCACTTCTGAGCGATACGCCTGGCTGTAGTGGCAGGCGCTCACCTATAATTGCGCGCCACTGAACGCACAGCGCAGTGGCTGGTCTATGCACCAGTAACCGAATCAGGAGATTTTCATGCTGCGTTCCATGCTGCGCCTTGTTGCCCCATCCGTCGCCCTCGCGCTGGTATTGCCCATGGGCGCCCACGCGGCCTCGCTGCTGGAGGCCCAAATGAATAGGAAGCTGCAAAGCGTCGCGGCCGAAAGCAACAAGGACCTGCCCCGGGAAATCGATGAAAAAACCCTGGAAGTGGCCTACACCGTTGAAGGCATGCAGCTGATCGATCACCTCAGCGTGCAGCCTGACCGTGCCGAACAGATGCGCGCCAACCCCAAGGCCGTGTATTTCCAGCTGGGTCAAAGCGTTTGCCTGAACAAGGGTTACCGCGAGTTGATGGCCAAGGGCGCCGTGATGCGCTATGACATCTCCGAGAACAAGACCAACCGCCCGGTGGCGTCGGTCAAGTTTGTCGAAGCCGATTGCCCGGCACCTGCCGCAGCGAAGAAGAAAAAGTAACGATTGCTCGACCATCGCGCGCTGCTGTCCTGTGGCGCGCACTTCCCTCGCTGCCTATGCTTACCGACGACTAAACTGCTTGATGTGCGGCCAATAACCGGTTGCCAGCCAAGGGTTTTTCGGCTCATGATCAAGTCATCCCGACCGCCTGCCCCGCGTATTTTCCACGCCGTTCTGTAACATTTTCAGGGCAAAAGAGGGTTGCCCTCCTGCGACTTGCAGTGCAAAGGTTTCCAAATCACAAGGAACATACAGAGCCCGCTTCGCCGCTCGGTGCATACCGTGCAATGCCCCTGGCGTGCGGCGACACATGCAGTGTCGTGGCCGCGGACGAATACCTCGCCGAGGGCCCAGGTTCTGTGAAGAAGGAGAAGTTGAATGCCTTACGAATCGAATGACCGTCTGCTCCGTCATTTTGAAGAACACGGGACCGACCTCACTCAGCAGGTCGACGCGCAACTCCAGCTGGTCGCGCCCAGCAGCCCGAACATTCCCCTTTATCGCGACATGATCCTCACCGTTCTGCGCATGGCCCAGGACGATCGCAACCGTTGGAACGCCAAAATCACCTTGCAGGCGATCCGCGAACTGGACAATGCCTTCCGCGTGCTCGAACAGTTCAAGGACCGCCGCAAGGTGACCGTGTTCGGCTCGGCACGAACACCGGTTGAAAGCCCGTTGTACGCCCTGGCCCGGGAAGTCGGCGCCCAGCTAGCGCAATCGGACCTGATGGTGATCACCGGCGGTGGCGGCGGCATCATGGCGGCAGCCCACGAAGGCGCCGGCCTGGAACACAGCCTGGGGTTCAACATTACCCTGCCGTTTGAGCAGCACGCCAACCCGACCATCGACGGCACTGAGAACCTGCTGTCCTTCCACTTCTTCTTTACCCGCAAGCTGTTTTTCGTCAAGGAAGCCGATGCGCTGGTGTTGTGCCCGGGCGGGTTCGGCACCCTGGATGAAGCGCTTGAAGTGCTCACCCTGATCCAGACCGGCAAAAGCCCACTAGTGCCAGTAGTACTGCTGGATGCTCCGGGCGGCGGTTTTTGGCAAGGCGCTCTGGACTTTATCCGCAGCCAGCTCGAAGCCAATCGCTATATCCTGCCCACCGACCTCAAGCTGGTCCGACTGGTACACAGTGCTGAAGAAGCCGTGGACGAAATCAACCAGTTCTATGCCAACTTTCACTCCACGCGCTGGTTGAAGCGTGAGTTTGTGGTGCGCATGAACCATCCGCTCAGTGAACGGGCGCTGGCTCATTTGCAAAGCGAGTTTGCCAGCCTGCGGCTGAGTGGTGAGTTCCAGCAGCTTGCCTATACCGGCGAGGAACACGATGAGCCGAGGTTCAGCCATTTGACGCGCTTGGTGTTCAACTTCAATGGCCGCGATCAAGGTCGACTGCGAGAGTTGGTGGATTACATCAACCTGCCGGAAAACTGGGCACAGGCTCAGGGGAAAGCGCAGCAGCGAGTAACGCCCGAGCCAGCATGATTTTTTGAAGGCAAAAAAAAAGGCCCACTATTTTCATAGTGGGCCTTTTTAATTTACCGAGTTCGATCAGATGCAGCAGATTCGATGTGGGAGCTGGCTTGCCTGCGATGGCATCATCGCGATCCTACTGGGAAACCGAAGCGTCCACATCGCAGGCAAGCCAGCGCCTGAATTTTAAATTTCAGCAGCTCGAAAGCTCAGTCTTCCATGTCTCGGCCGCTTAACAGGCGGCTGATCATATCCATCGAAAACCCGCGATAACTCAGGAAGCGACCTTGCTTAGCACGCTCCCTGGCATCAATCGGAAGATGGCCGGCAAACTTGCGGCGCCAGGTATCTTCCAACTGCGACTGCCAACTGATACCGCACTCACGCAGGGCGAGGTCGATATCAGCGCGTTGCAGACCGCGCTGGCTCAGCTCTTCACGAATTCGCGCCGGGCCATAGCCGGAGCGCGCGCGGTAGGAGACAAAGCTTTCCAGGTAACGCGCTTCCGACAGAAGCCCTTCTTCCGTTAAGCGGTCGAGGGCAGTTTCGATCATCTCGGGCTCTGCACCGCGCTGACGCAGTTTACGCGTCAGCTCGACTCGACCATGCTCGCGTCGAGCGAGCAGGTCCATCGCAGTGCGCCGAACGGCGACGAGTGTATCCAGTACAACAGTCATCGTTTGCTTCAGATGTCAGTGTCAGCTTCTTCGACTTCTTCAACCGGCTCACGATTGGCAGCAGCTTTCACGTCTGGCGCTGCGGTCAGCAGCTTGTCGCGAATCTGCTTCTCGAGCGTGGCGGCGATATCCGGGTTGTCTGCCAGGAACTTGGCCGAGTTGGCCTTGCCCTGACCGATCTTGCTGCCGTTGTAGGCATACCAGGCGCCGGATTTCTCGACGAAACCGTGCAACACGCCCAGGTCGATCATCTCGCCGTTCAGGTAGATACCCTTGCCGTAGAGAATCTGGAACTCAGCCTGACGGAAAGGCGGAGCCACTTTGTTCTTCACGACTTTAACGCGGGTTTCGCTGCCGACAACCTCGTCACCTTCCTTCACCGCGCCGGTACGACGGATGTCCAGACGAACCGAAGCGTAGAACTTCAACGCGTTACCACCGGTGGTGGTTTCCGGGCTGCCGAACATCACGCCGATCTTCATACGGATCTGGTTGATGAAGATCACCAGGCAGTTGGCGTTCTTGATGTTACCGGTGATTTTACGCAGCGCCTGGGACATCAGGCGGGCTTGCAGGCCCACGTGCATGTCGCCCATTTCGCCTTCGATTTCAGCTTTCGGTACCAGGGCTGCCACGGAATCGACCACGATCACGTCGATGGCGTTGGAGCGCACCAGCATGTCGGTGATTTCCAGGGCTTGCTCACCGGTGTCCGGCTGGGAAACGAGCAGGTCGTCTACGTTGACGCCCAGTTTGCCGGCGTATTCAGGATCCAGGGCGTGCTCGGCGTCGACGAACGCGCAGGTGGCGCCCATTTTTTGCGCCTGGGCAATCACCGACAGAGTCAGAGTGGTTTTACCGGAAGATTCAGGACCGTAGATTTCGACGATACGGCCTTTTGGCAGGCCGCCAATGCCGAGCGCGATGTCCAGACCCAGAGAGCCAGTGGAAATAGCCGGGATCGCCTGACGATCGTGATCGCCCATACGCATTACGGCACCCTTGCCGAATTGACGTTCGATCTGACCCAGGGCCGCAGCCAAGGCTTTCTTCTTGTTGTCGTCCATTAAAGTCCTCACGTAATCAATAAGGCCTGACGGCCAACACCTGTATAAGTAGACAGTATTGTTCCACAAAGATCGAAGATCGCCTACCCCTGTTTTTCTATTTCTAGTGCAGCTCGTCGCAACAAGCCCTCAAGCGCGGCTTTTACCGTTTGTCGGCGGACCTCGTCGCGGTTGCCGGGGAAGTGCGCAAGCTCGGCCGTCACCTCTTCGCCAACCCCAAACGCCAGCCAGACGGTGCCGACCGGTTTGTCCGGCGAACCACCATCCGGCCCTGCCACACCACTGACCGCCACGGCAAAGCGCGACAGGCTTTTTTCCTGTGCACCACGGACCATCGCCTCCACCACTTCCTGGCTGACAGCGCCGACTTTGGCGAACAGCTTCTCCGGTACGCCCAACTGCCGGGTCTTCTGTCGATTGGAGTAAGTGACATATCCCGCCTCGAACCAGGCCGAACTGCCCGGAATCCGCGTGATCGCTTCGGCAATACCGCCGCCGGTGCACGACTCGGCGGTAGTGACGTGGGCGTTGAGCACCTGCAAACGGCGACCCAGTTCAGCGGCCAGTTGAGTGATTTCCTTCACGGTCGACTCCAGAAGTAGGCGGGGGATTTGCCTACCCTACAGGAGCAAATCGCACGCGCAAGCGACAGACTGGATCAAGATGCTAACGCCCGACGGCGCGCACGTACGCTTGGCAGGCACGTAAGGCGATCAGGGCGTTATCGCCGTCGTCGGTGATGGCGATAATTCGTTGAGCATGCGCCGGGTCAAGTCGGGCTCGCGGGGCTGCATGAACCACGCCGCCGGAGGTGGCGGCGGCTGGCATTGGGCAGCCGAGGGTACGGTCGGTGGCGTCAAGAAGGACTGACAACCGCACATCAGCAGTGGCCAGGCGGTCGCGCAGAGCAGCTTGATTACGCTGGGCATCAATCAATTCCTGGGCATGTTGTCGGTCGCTGGCACTGAGTTGCTGCTCCAGCGCCAGCCGTTTTTTCTGCTCTGCCTGCTGTCGAAGCGAGGCCGCCTGAGCGTTTAGATCCGCCTGCTGCTCAAGCTGCGTACCATATCGCCACGCCTGCACCTGCCAAACCGCAACCACCAGCAAACACACGCCGATCAGCCGTAACCCGCCTAAGAAGCGCACAACACCGCCTTCGCCCGGGCCCACAATTGCAGACGGTGCTCCAGCCCGTTCAACCCACCGTTGATGCGTCGGGTGATGGTGGTGAACTGGTCCTTGTCGGCCAGCTCATTCAAACCGTTGCTTTGCCAGAACCACGCCGCCGATTCACACGCCCACTGCGGCTGCTCCAGCAACTCGGGCTGGCGCAGCAGGCGATCGTCGCCAAACAGCGCCTGGCTGCACGCCAGGTAATTGCGCCGCCCCGTAATCTGGATCAGTCCCCTGCCCCGATACTTCTGGCCATCGCCGTCCGCTTCAGGGGTGTTGCCCAGGCGTGCGGCCAAGATGCCGGTGTCGTATTTGCTGAGGTATTGGTCGCTTCCCAACTCGCGCACGTAGCGCAGCTCACCGGATTCGTGGCCAACTTGCGCGAGGAACGCAGCGATGCGCTTGGGTTGGCCGATCTGGAACCTGGGCATTGCAGTGTTCAATGCGGACAAAAAAAGGCCCGCAACAGGGCGGGCTCCGGGCAGGATTTGAACCAGTTGAGAAAGCGTTATAGCCATGGGTCCTCACTCGGCCGCGGATAAACCGTTGGCCATGATCGTGCATCGATAACTCTCGCTGCGCTTGCCACTGGAGGTCACCGTCTTGATCGACCAACGGCCGCGCATGAAGTCGGGCCACGACTCGTCCAGCAGCAACAGGCCTTCAGCGCCGAACAAGGGGTTTCCGGGGCAGATCACATTGACCTGCATCCCTTCGCGCCCCACTCGGCGCATCTCGCCCTCGGCAGCGGTTCTGGCTTCGGCCTCGTTCTGGTAACGCTGCGTCACCACCTTGAACGGCGCGATGCCCACCTGCACCACCCGTTGTTTACCGGCTGCCGCGTCCCACCAGGACGTTTGTGCGCCCAGGTAAGTAGCGCGGCTGGTTTGGGTAAAGCTGGCGGTGATAAACGCGCGATCACCCGGACGATTGTCGCGGGTGATCGACAACGGCACGACCGGCAAGACCTTGCCCGACAGCGATTTTGTCTGCCCTTTGCGGCCCAGCACATACAGCTCGTCGACAGGCTTGGCCACGGCATCGAAGCGATTGGCCAGACGCGTGAGAAACGCCATGTCACTTTCATTGGTCTGGTCGATGTGCGGGATATGCTCGCCTTCCAGATCAGGCGCCACGCGCGGTGAAAAACCGTAGCGCGTGGTCAATTGGCGAAACAGCGCACCCAGGCTGATCGGCCCGTGACTGGCGGTGCGCCGCTTCTTGAATTCGGGCTCATCAAAGGGCGCCGCCGTCGCCACCAGCACCAGACGCAGCGGGAACAGTGACGGTGTGCGCTGGGTGATTTTGAAGCGGCCCTTGTCCACCAGGCCCGACTCCCGATACCCGATGCGCAAGCCGATACGCCCGCCCAGGCTGGGCAGCCCTTCAAGGCCCTCGATGTCGAGTGTCAGCTTGAGCTGGTCGGACGTGAATCCGGCCATGTCGGTATGCTCCCACTCCAACAGCCGCTCATTGAGGAGCGCGGCATTGGCACCGTAAATCTCCACCACGGGTGTAAATCCAAGTGTCATGGTTGCTCCTTAATCCCAGGCCGTAACCGGCTGCCTGGCCACGGGCTGGTTATCCAGCTCAGGCACAATCACATTGACGCCTGCCGGCAATACCGCGCCCTGTTCGGCCAACTGCGGGTTCAAGCGCCACAGCACCTCTTCGGCGGCATCATCACAGCGACCGAGCTCGCGATAGAGCAACAGGTTGACCGAGTCACCGGCAATACTTCGAACCTTACGCATTGACGAACTCCTCCAGTACCAACACCCAATTGACCACCATGGCCGTGCCGTCATCGATCACACAGGACTGTTTTTCGTCCACCGATTTGATGGTCCACAGCCCCCAGTTCAGGCCTACGCCATCGACCAGCGGCAACGGCACACGCTGGGCTTGCAGCGCACGCAATTCGTCCATCCGCGCCATGCCCAGCGCGCGTGCAGCCTTGCCGCCGAATGACAGCGTTTCGAGCGCCTGGCCAACTTGGGTGGATTTGGGCTTGCCGGAAACGATATCCAGGCTGCCCCAACCCCCACTGCTCAAACGGTCCAGGGTGTCGTAGGCAAACCCACGGGACAGCCCGAAAATAAACGGGCCCAACGCCATTTGTTGTCGCATCACACCACTCCTGTATCGGTCAGGGCCGAGTCACGTCGCGTCGCCAGCAGGCTGTCCATCGACAGCGGCGAGAATTGCGCTTCGATCTGTTGCACCACGATCGCGGCCAGTTGTTGTGGGTTGGCCTGCTCGGGTGCGTTGATGGTGATTTGCGGCGCGAAGTTGACTTGGCGGTTGTCGGCTTGAGCGCTACTGAGGTTTTTGCTGGTCTCGCCAGGTGATGGCAGACGGTCATCGGAGCCCATCAGTTTTTCACTCAGCCATGCGCCGATATCACTGCCGGCAAACGTACCCAGCGCGCCGCCGACCACTTTGCCGATGGCACCGCCAGCGACACCGCCCATGACCCCGCCCAGCACTGTGCCAGCCCCCGGCACCACCGAGCCGATCGCCGCCCCGGCGAGCGTGCCGAGCGCGCGGCCAACGGCCATGCCCGCAAATTCGCCAGCAACGCCACCGGCAACACCGCCGCCGACTGACCCTACCGTGGTGCCGACGGCTTTACCCAGGTTCCCCGACATCGCGCCCTGAACAAGGTCAATGCCAGCACCCGCCAGCACCACGCCAAGGGAGCCACTTCGCGCGACCTTACTGGCTCTCGCAGTTCGTGAAGGCTTGTCTGCCGAGCGATCACCGCGCGGCGTTTCGTTGCCTTTGGGTGTGTTCTGGCTGGCTGGCGCGCTCACCTTGCCTGGTGTGGTATCGCCGCCTCCGAGAACCTTGCCGGCGACCTTCTCGAACACCTTGTCCTTCACCGCATCGAACACACCAGAAAACACCGGCCCCAGTGCCGCGCCAGCCAGCGTTACAGCAGCCGTAGTCTTGGGCAGTGCCTCGGCCAACCAGCCCACGCCCGTCACCAGCCCGGTCATCGCGGTCAACGAGGTGTCCACGATCGGCGCCAGCGCGGCATCCTTGGCGGTATCCAGACGCGTGGTGCTGGCCTCGAAGGCTTGACGACGTGCCTGTGTGGAGTCTGCGCGAACCGCTGCCGAACGCAGGACCGAGCCTTGTTCGCCAAGTGCCGACGTCGCGTACACCGACTTGTCGGCCACCAGCGTAAACGCCTGCTTTACCGTATCGATGGCGGGCACCAGGCTCAGAATCGACTGGTTGCCATCGAACAATTGAGTGGCCAACGCCGCTTGTTTCTCAGCCGGTTGCGCCTTGAGCGCTTCAAGCACCGTGAGCAGGGTCTGGGGCGCATCCTGCTGCATCCCGCCAGCGAGCAACGTGGGATCAAGCTTGAGCGCCGCCCACGCGTTGCGCTGGCTTTCAGAAGCGCCGTCGCCTTTGGCCAGGGTGCTGCTGATTTTCTCCAGCCCGACACCGGCTGCACTCTTGCTGTTGCCGGCACTGAGCAATGCCGCCGAAAGCGCCGCTGCCTGCTCGGGGCTCATGCCCGCGGCGGTGGCCGTCCCCCCTGCGCGCTGCACAATAGCGCCGATATCCGCCGCTTCTGCCTTGAGCGAAACGTGGGTGCCCAACACATTGGTCGCGTCAGCCAGGTCCCGGGTTTGCTCGCGGTCGAGTTTCATCGACTCGCGCCAGCCGCCCATCATGTCGCCGGCATTTTTGACGTCGACCTTGAAGGCCGTCGCCATGATGGCTGCGTCGCGGGCGAACTGTGTCAGGTCGTCCTGACGAGCCGCGCGGTCGATATTGCCCGAGGCATCCTTGCGGTCGCTGCCGATGCCGGACCGGGCGGCCACATACTCGACCTGTGCCAGCTCCACAGCGCTTGCACCGCTCGCCGCTACCATCGGTTCCGACGCCATGGCCAAGTTGGTTTCGCGCAGTTGTTTGCGCTGGCGGCCGACAAACATCAACAACTGATCCAGGTCAGTCATCGCGGCATCCAGTGCCTGCGAGGGTTTGCGCGCCTCAGCGGGGGCTGCAGCTTTTGCTGCTCCCGCGCCTTCGCCAGCTTCGACTTGCCGGGCGTCCATCATCTTGAGCAGTGAGGCGTTGAACAGCTCGAGGGTATTCACCAGCCGATCCTGCCCCGCCGCCAGGAGATTGATCTCAAGGCTGGCAGTCGCCAGGGCCAACCCCAGACTCGCGGCCTCTACCGGCATCACGCCCGAGGGCCCGGCGATTGTTGACGCAATGGGTTTGATACTGGCCTGCGCCACTGCGGTGTCACGTGAGCCCAGCGTCAGCTCGCCTTCCGTGGCGATGGCTGACGGGCTTGCATGGTTATTGCCTGCCATACCGCTCTACTCCTGTTTGACGCCAAGGCGAGTGATCGCGATGTCGTAGCGGCGCAATGCTTTTCCGGCGTCCCAGTCGAGGATCTCCGCCTCATTGACCGAGTAAATCAGTGGCACCACATCGAGGATCACTTCGATGTCGAGCTCCGAAAGAAGTCCGCCGGTTTGTTTAAAAAATCGTCGATGCGCTCCTGCAGTTCCGTCCAGTCAGGAACGGTCAGACCGGCCAGGTCCGGAATCATCAGGCCGGTGCAATGAGCGGTAATGAATTCGGCGCGTTCTTTGTTGGTGGCGAGTTTCTTCATGGCCTTGGTAGCGCGCAGGGCAGGCATTTCCAGACTCAGTGCGGTCAGGCTGCGGCCGGCGGCATCGAGGGGCAGCAGCAGGTGCACCTGTTCATGCTGCGACGGTTCATCGCGTTCGCCGAGGAAGAACGACGCTGGGCGCGTCGACATTTCGTGCACGTACTGAGCAATGCTCACGTAGTCCGGGCGCTTGAGCTGATCGAGTTCTTTTTCCGACAGGCCGGTGGCGAGTTTCGCCAGTTCAAAAAACTGGTCGTCCTCGTCATCACCGGCCCGGGCCAGCGCAGCTTTTTGCGCGGCGTAGAACAGCGGCTTGAGTTGAATCTGCTGGATCGTCGCGCCAGTGTCGGCGGTGATCGGAGACAGCAGAATGTGCAGCGGTGGCATCCAGGCCATGGGGCAATTCCTTGTTTAAGCGTTGTTGAAAGCAGCGCAAATCTAAAGCTGAGCGCGGTCGATGTGGGAGCTGGTTTGCCTGCGATGGCATCAGCTCGGTACACCAGGCACACCCAGTCGCCTGCATCGCGGGCAAGCCCGGCTCCCACATTGACTGTGCTCACTTCAGGTCACGGTAGCCCTTAAGGCATCAGCACAGCGCGGCGGGCATCGCCGAGAATGTCGACACCGTTGAGCATGAACTTCTGGGTACGCACGTCGATGTCGATCACCGGAATGCCGTTTTCCAGACGGTTGTAGGTACGGCACGACAACTCCAGGGTAGTAGTGGCCTTGTCGCCCATCTTCAGCTTCGCCTCCTCCAGGGATTTAAGTTTGCCGCCGACGGTGTGGTAGGTGAAATAGGTCTTGCCATCCTGGTCCTGACCGGCTTCACGCACGTTCAGCAGAATATCGTCGCCCTGACGCACGCCCAGGGCCAGCATGATTTCCGGCCCGGCACCTTGCAGAACCAACTTGGCATTGAGCACCTTGCCGCTCTTGGCCATTTCTTCGGCGATGAAGCGCCCGCCGGACATGGATTCCATGTCGAATTCGATCTTCGGCGGGGTGAACTCGTCTACCGTCGCGGACAACGGCAGGCCTTGAAGGGTGGCCGCAATGGCCTGTCTTACACGGTTGGTAAACATTAGAGAACGTCCTCCAGGAACTGCTCGATGATTTCATCGCGGGCATTGAGTTGATAAATCATGTGTTCATTCGGCGCATAGCGGCCGTAGTCGATGACGATGAACCAGGTGCCGTTCTTGTACTTCTCGACACTGTTGAGTTCCGGGTGCAGGTACACGCTGCCGCCGGGGATGGTTTCGTCGGCCACCAGGGTTTGCAGCCAGTCATTGATGCGCTTGACCTCCTGGTCCATGAACGACTTGGTGAGGTTCTTGGCCATGGCTTTCTGGCCGGCCTTGACCAGCTTGCGGCTGATCGCATCTTCCAGGCCGACGTAGCTGATGAACTTGCCGGTGATGGAGCGGTTACCCAGCAGCGAAAAACCGCCAAGAATGGTGCGCGCGTAGTAGCTCACGCCGTAACGGTTGAGCAGGTCGCCTTCGGTGGAGGTGTCGAGGATGTTGTACTCGACCACGCGGGAAACGTCCTCAGCGAACGTCACTTGGTTGCCTGGGCTTTCCCACTGCTTGACCTTGGCCAGTGCAGCGATGGCCAGCGAAGATGGCGACAGGAACACGTTCTTTTTCGCCGCCTTGGAGTACACCGACGGCATGTTGTGCACCAGCAGGCAACGGTCGAAACCGAGGTCGGCCCCGCCCAGCTCGCCGCTGTAGGTCACTTGGTCAGCAACCGAAGCATCCTTGCCATCCAGCACCACACGGGCCTTGATGCGCTTGCCGAAGGCGGCGAACTCACCGGCCACGGCTTTGGTGCCGGTGAAGCCCGGAGCGCCGATGATAGTCAGGTCTTCAGGGACGCTGCTCAGGGCAGCCAGGCCCAGTTTGCGGCCAGTGGTCGGCTCGTTGCCGCCGATCACATTGTTGAGGGTGTCGGCCGGGGTTGCGCCCTCCTCCACGATCACCACGTAGACCGGCACCTTCACCACTTTGAGGATCTGGTAGACGGCCTGGAACAGCGTGCCCGACTCAGCGCCGGTGGGGTCCAGCAGCGCTTGGGTAGTAAAGCTGTTGATACGGAATGGCGCGTTTTTCGGGATCGACGCGTGGGCGTTCGGCGCAGTGCCGACCAGGCCGATGACGTTATCGCCCAGGCCACCCATGGCCTCGGGGGATTCGGTGGCATTCACGGTGATGCCGTTGTGCTCGAAGTTAAGAACCTCAGCCATGGTTAGTCAGCCTTCTTGGGGGTGGAGTTGAGGACGCTGGTCAGTTCCAGGCGGCCGGCGGTGCGCAGGGCGGATGCTTCGACGTCGAGCAGTTCCAGTTCTTCGCCGGCGGTGGACCAGTGGCCACCTCCGGTGGGGAATGGGATGAGGACGGTGTATTTCTGGCGATTAGACGTAGCCATTTTTTTGAATCTCCAGGCATAAAAAAAACCGCAACGCGGCTCTCGGGGGATGTTTCAGATATCGGGTTAAGCATTACGCGCCAAGGCGCGAGGTTATTTCTTTGGAAGTTCGGAGGGATCGACGCCCTGAAAAGCCTTCACTTCAGGCTCGGATGGCGGTGTGTAAATGAAAGGGCTCGCGGGCTGTTCCGGCCAGATCACTGCCTGTGGAAAATCAGGCTGGCCCTCCATCTGTGCAAGATGCACGCGGTACAGGCGCCAAGCCGCCACCTCAGCTTGCCTGGCGGGCAATTCGTCAGCCTCATCTCCCGCCAAACCAGCGGCGATGGTGTCTTGCAACACGTCAACCGCAATCATCAGTTCATTGATTTTCTGAGTTGCGAACGCAGCTCGGTCCGAACGAGTACACATCACCAAGGCGAGAATCATTTCACGGGTTGGCTCTTGAACCTCTCCAAACTCGCCGGCCTTCGCACGCTCGAAAAGCTCAATACCGTGAGGCTCGGTGTCATTAGGTGAAGCCGCAAAGGGCTGCTCGCCTATAGTCTGTTCAGTTTCCTCAAATACAACATTGAGAACAATCGCACTGTGCGCTTGATCAGTCCATCGCGGATTATTTGCACTTTTAATAGTAAACACTTCTATCACCTTCTTTTTTGTTAAGAAACACGTTGCCACAAGGAGGCATTAAATCCATTGACAGCACCATGCAGGCGCCATTGCCCCACGGCAATCAATCCGGAGTTATTACCTGCACCGTCTGATACGGTTGTAGACGTGTAGATCAATTGGCTACCGGGGAGTACGGTATTTTGATTATTCGTCGTCAGTGAAATTATTGAACGCGCAAACGCATATTGTCCGACTGCACTTAGGCCAAGGGCAGCCACTTTTGCACCATGATTTGCGTCACTGATCAAATCGCCAAAATCTGTTACGTCTACCGTTAAACGCAGACTCCCTGCCGAGTTATAGCCCAGTTTGATTTTGTTATTAACCTGCCCCACGCCACCGCCCTGTTGTATCGGCGTGTAGCCCAAACGCGGCTGAATGTAATAAACGACACCGTCTGTCGAACGGCGCATGTACATGAATTCAGGGTTATCGGACGCCATCCCCACCGTGGTGATGGAATCGCGAATTGGCCTGGACCAAACATACTCTTCGCACTTGGCAATTGTTTCGCCTTTTGTATACGCGTTGGTAATGCCATAGGCGGCAAGCGTTGAGCCCCAATTTGCCTTGGTGTCAGGCGAAAAGTTGCCGGAATACCAAAAATTCCCAAGATCCGTTGTATCCACCGTCGCCTTCAAGCCGACAGGGGACCAGCCGATGTTAACCCTTGATCCCGTCTGTCCCACCCCGGTGCCTTGCGCGACGGGCGTGTAATCCAGTTTTCTTTGGATAAAGTACAACGCGTTATCCGATTCTCGGCGCATGTACATAAGCGCTGGATCATTACTGGCCATGCCGATATTGGTAATACTATCGCGCATAACGCGTTGCGCAACCAGGTAACCCGTCTCATCTTTGGTATAAGCGTTGGTAATACCATAGGCCGCCAGCGTCGACCCCCAATTTGCCTTGGCGTCGGGAGAGAAGTTTCCGGAATACCAAAAATTCCCCAGGTCTGTTGTATCAACCGTTACTTTCAAACCAACGCTGGACCAACCAATATTTACTCTTGAGTTATTTTGGCCTACGCCTGTCCCTTGCGAGACGGGTGTGTAATCCAATTTCTTCTGTATGAAATACACCAGGTTATCTGTTTCACGGCGCATATACATAAGTGATGGGTCATTATTGGCCATGCCTATGTTGGTAACACCGTCGCGCAAAACACGTTGCCCGACCAGATAATTGGTTTCGTCCTTGGTAAATGCGTTAGTCACTCCATAAGCGGCAAGCGTCGACCCCCAATTAGCCTTGGTATCGGGAGAGAAATCAGAAGACGTCCAGATTTTTCCGAGATCGGAATTATCGATGGTCAACTTCAGATTATTACCTGACCACCCTAGTCTTACCGTGTTTTGGAGCTGGCCAATACCCGTGCCTTGCTGAACAGGGAGGTAGGTCAATTTTGACTGAAAGCGCACGTCGCTCTCGGTTTTTGTGAAAGCATCCACAATACCGAAACCCGCGAGACTGGTTGGGTTGGTGCCACCGATCACAAAACCTCGACGGTCAACCGAGACACTCCGATACGTGCCAGGAATGACCCCACTCGGGCCATAAATCTGCTCGAATTCGAGCGCTGTAGTGCCCAGAATAATCGGTGCATTCGTGGTCAGTTGCCACAGCGTGTCAGCGTACTTCGTGCCCTCCTCAACACTGACTATCAAGTTAGGTGTTACTTCACCACTGACATCTGCATCAGTTCGGCGAAACCAAGTGCCATTGGCAACAGTGTAAATACCATTATTGGCCGCAATCGCCTGGAACGTTACCAGTACGCTGTCGCCCGCAACAACGGCAACGCCGTCGAGCATTTGAGCACCGCTCAACACAATCGGCCCAGTTGCAGCGGCTCGCACGGACTTTTTAGCGTCCAGTTTCGCCAACTCGCCTGCCACGTACTCGGCCACCCAGGCACGCGTGGCCTTGACGATCGAGTCATCGATCGACAGCACCACGTTCGAGGCGTTGCTCGTTTGAAAAATAGCGCGCAGATAAAACTCTTTGCCTGCGCCCTGATCGGCCATTACCGGTTTGAACGACTCGGGATACTTAATCACCGCATAGAGGATACCGGTGTCAGTCCATATGGCGGCTTCGCGCACATACCAGCCACCCACCTCATTAGGGATCGTCACCTCGGCCAGTAACCAGCTTTGGTTTTTTTGATCCTGCATCAATGCATTGATGCTGCCTCGCCATACCTCACGGCGCAAAGCGACCGCAGTCGCGTCGGGGTTATAAACAGAACCGCCGCCATCGCCGACTGACATATGCGTCAACTTGATGGGCGTACCGCTTGCCTTGCAAGCGGTCTCGTAAGCGATCCCGGCATTTGTTAACAGTGTGTAGTAATCAGCCATTTTTACTCCAACGGGTAAAGGGTCATTGTCTCGACGGTGTAAATACCCGCCGCCATATAAAGCGGCGAACTGGATGAGAGGCCTTCCAACTTGAAGGGGTAAATGGTGGCCAGTTCCCCACATACAGTGACCGCACTGATGCAGTGATTGCCTGAGGCGGACAGCCCGACACTCACCGCCAACGTGTCACGCTCGCTTTTTGCATCTGCGAGGCGCTTGTCGAGCCGAGTATTTATCTCTTCGCTGTAAGGCCGATCCGTGAAAGCTCTTACGGTGAAACTGTATGGCGCACCCGTAGGCGATTTTTCATGCCACGCCAGTACCTGAGGCGATAATTCAAGCCCTCGGACCGCATTTTCGAGCGCAAGGCGCGTGCCCGCCTGACGTTTTGTTGGCCATGCAAACCCGACTGTAAGACGCTTTTCAGACTCCGCACTTTTAGCACTCCATTCCGCCACACCGCGATCCGCAGCCAGGTAGGGTAGGAACTCCGAAGGCGTTTCAATAGGGTTCATCAGACTAGGGAAAGGCGGCGTAATACGGTTGACCAGCTTTGCGAAGCCGAGATCCAGCGCCCTCTCCAGTGCCGAGCTATTCGTTGGCAGGAGGCTATGATCGATTTGCTCTTCACTCATAAGATTCGCACCTCAATCTCGATACCGGTGCAATAGGGAGCCTGAAAGGCCGTTGCCTGAATCGCAGAAACGGGCTCAAGGATCTGCAGTTGCGCAGCGCCGGCGCTGTGAATCGCATAATCAATCCAGCTCGGGTCCACCCGCCCTTCCAGGCGATGACAGGACTCTGCATAGTCTTGCAGCAGCTTTTGAGCGGCGACTTGAGTCAGCCCCGAATCCGGGCCGGCGTTGATCTTGGCGACCACGCGGATTTTGTAGGGAAGGATTTGCGCACTTTGCACGCTCACTAGGTCCGTCTCCGGCCGCACATCCGGCCGTGCGAAATGGCGACGAACGCCGTCAAGCAAATCGGCGGACGGCGTGCCGTCGCCCTCACGGGAAAGCACGGTGACCATGACTTCGCCGGGCGCTGTTCGACGCCCGTTGCCATCTTTGACCTGGGCCGCATAGCCGTCCGGGTCAAAGGTGTAGCTGACCGTCACCACGCCCGGCGTTGCGCTTTGCACCTTCACCGACGGCCGCTCGCCTAGAGTGAACACCTCACGCCGATACTGCATTCGCGAACCTGCGGCCGGGGCATGTGGCGCCAGGTAGTAACGCAGGCGAGCGTCGTCATCGCTCTCCAATGTTGGCGGCACGGGCGGAAACGCCGCCGGGTCGCCGGGATCGAGTACCTGGCGTTCCAGGCCCATATCGGCCAGGCGTGCATCCAAATTGCTGCCGGTGGCCCACCATGCCAGCATCTGTTTGATGCGCGCATTGTATTTGCGCTCGTGGGTTTGCAGCCGCACACAAAACGCTTCCAGCGCCAGGGTCAGCAGCTCGCTTTCATTGTCGAGGCTAGCCTTGAGTTTGGCCGCACTTTGCGGCGCGCGGGTGGCGACGTAATCGACAACAAACGCCTTGAATTCGGCCAGCAACGGTTCGAACTCATCCACCGCGATGATGGCCGGTTCCGCCAGTTGGTTCTGGCCGGGGATCAGCATGCTCATGTCACGACCTCAAAGGATTGTTGGCGGTTTTTCCAGGTGCCGGCAAAGCGCAGCAGCAGGCCCGCGCCTTGGCGGGTTGCGACGATGACCTGGGGTTGGAAGTCGCCGATGCCGTTCTGCGCGTTATAGAACGCTTGGGCGGCGTGGCTTTGAGCGAGGATCAGCAGGTCGTCGCCGAGGTTCTGGCCGAGCAGTTGCGGGATCTGCGAGCCGTACAGCGGGCGTTTTTGGCGAGTGCCCACGGGGGTGGTCAGCGCTCGGGTGGCGCGCTGCACGAATTGCAGCCAGTCATCGACGGCTGCCCCGGTGTTCCTGTCGATTCCGATCATGCGGTGTCCTTATCGGGGGCTGATGATGCGGCCTTGGTGGTCCACCACGGGGCCGCTGAAGTGTGCGCCGCCAGCATCGAGCAACAGGCTGGTGCCGCCGATTTGCAGAGTGATGCCCTGGGCGCTCATGGTCAGGCTGGCGGCGCCGACCTTGATGTCGACCTGTTCGCGGGAGCCGGTAAATGTGGTGGGGCCGTTGACCCAGTTGAACGTGTGGCTGGCGTCGTCGTAGTCGCTTTGTGTGCCGTCCTGATGGCGGCGCCGGGTCAAGCTGGCAACGCTGGAGACCGGCGGAAACTGACTACTGTTCAGGCCGAACAAGGCCACAGACTGGCCGCCGCCTTCGCCGCCGCCGTAGTTGAGCAATAGGCATTGTTCGCCCACGGACGGAATGCGTGTTTCAGTCTGTGCACCGGCGCTGGGGTTGAAAAAGCGGATGGCCGGCGTGAGCAACTCACCGTGGCTGACCTTGCAGGTACTGCTGGCGGCGTTGACCTCCTGACACACGCCAATGCGGCAGAAGCTTTCGGCACGTCGGTAAAGGTCTTCAAGCTGGGTTTCCATTTCCACCAGGCGCTCGACGATCGGCCCCAGTTGCATGCGTAACAGCGCGTCGAACATGGGCTACTCCGCCAGTGGTTTGTATTGATCGGGGTCGTTGATGTTCGAGACTTCCCAGGTGCGGGCAAACAGCGGTTGGCCTGTGGGATCGGTGAGTAATACAGGTCCCAAGTAAAGGGTTTGGGTGAACGAAACGGTCCAGGTGTCGTAGTCCGTTTCCGCCGTGGTGCGCACAGACGGCGCGGCGACGATATTCATCGGCAAATCACACTGTGCCTGCGGCAGCTTCCAGCGGTTATCCAGCACCAGGTCCATAAGTTGGCTGGCCAGGTCGCAGGCATCAAATGGCAATGCCCCGGGCGCAACCATGGCCTTGAGCGAAAGGGTCAACGCGTGAGCCTTGCGCCCTTCGCGAGAGCGAATGCCGGGGCCATTGCCCTCGACAGTAATCAGTACGCCGGTTTTGTCCCCGGTGCCGTTAAAGTCTTGGTGATTGCCGACCTTCAGGTCCGGGAAGGCCGCTTTTAGCGCTTCGCCAATGGCGAGGGGCAGTTGAGAGGGCTTTTCGATGAGCGTCATTTTAAGTAGCGTCCTTGCAACAGTTACTGCGGGTCCTGACGGGAGTTTTCGTTGATCCCGATGCGCTTGGCCGCCCACCGCTCATACAGGCCGATGGCTACATCGGCACCGGCCATGGCAGTCAGGCAACCGATGGCGCCGGCCGTCCAGATCGACATGCCGGCGGCGTAGCACAGCATCAGCGCTGAAACGCCGCACACCATGCAGGCCCCGGAGCGCAGGGCCAGACGGCGGATCAGCGACCAACCCCGTGCACCCTCTTTGTCGGCGCGCCACATTTCGCCGGATACCCCGCCGATCACTGCCAATACGATGACCAGCCAGATAGGCATTTCCGCTAACGCTTGCTGTTCATTTGTCATGTCACGCCTCCTGGCTGAGCAATAGATAGTCCGTTTTTCATTTACAAATGCTTCGATAGGTAGGCATTCCAAAAAGCCCGGTCGCCCGGGCTTTTCAGTAATGCGGTCCAGATTCGGTCTTTCGGCGCTACTGGCGCGGTACGGACCTTTCCTAAGATGTTTTTCCGACCACGATCCCTGTCTGCCGGATAACTGCTTCTGGTGCTTTACGCTGCACACCCGGGTCAGTTGCCAACCCTCTGAACCGTTATTAGGCCGGTTCATCGCTGCCTGTTTTTGAAGCGTTGAAACTAAAGAGCGTCGGCATCCTTGCCGGTGTTGCCTGGCATCCCTGCCATCGCTTCGATGGCGTCCTTGCCGATGTTGCGTGCCTTCCTTGTCTTCCTTGGCAGCATCCTTGCCGCCTCCACCACCTTGTTGGCTGGCTTGAGATGAAGAATATGCATGTATGCATACACAGTCAATGCACAAATGCATTTATTTTTCTGCGAGAAATGCACGGATGCATTTTCAGCCTTGCGGGTGAAGGGTTTGCCGGTTCTTTGCAGACGAAAAAAAGCCCGCGCACTGGCGGGCTTTGTCTTACGTAAGGAGGTTAACGGGCGTACATGCCCCACCAGAATACATGGCCGAGGATGCTGATCTGCTCATCCTGGATATCCTGGAAACTGTAGTCCTCATCCGGGTGCTCATCGCGATTGAAACTGCGCAGACGAATCCCGGAAGGCAGGCGGTAGAGCTGTTTCACCCGCAACTGGCCATTGTGGTTGATGGCATACAAGTCGCCATCGACGATGTCGCCAATGCCACTCTTGCCTGCGTTCACCCCGACCGTAGCGCCGTCGCGCAGCACCGGCAACATACTGTTGCCGCGCACCGTCACACACTTGGCCTGGTCGAACTGCACACCGTTATGCCGCAGGCTGCGCTTGCCGAACCGCAGGCTGGCCTTCTCGCTTTCCTCGATGACGAATCTTCCTGATCCAGCAGCCAATTCAACCTCGCGCAGAAAGGGGATCGACACCTCGTCATCATTAACGGGTGTGTCGTCATCCCACAGGCTTATGTCCTTGAGTTCCGAATGCATCGGGTCGCGCCCGTCATCGCGCAAAACCCCCGCCGCCGCGCGCCCGCGCAAGTGGTCGGTGCTGACGCGAAAGTACTCGGCGATGCGCGAGATGTGCTTGTCCGACGGATCAACGATCTTGCCGCTGAGGATCCGCGAGAGTGTGGATTGAGGCACGCCGGTACGCCGGTGAAGCTCCGTGGGGGAGATCCGGTCGCGGTCCAGCAGTTCTCTTAAGACGATAGAAACGTTGCGTTTTTGCATAACGCGGATAGTGCCGGGTGTTTTGGGGGTTGGCAAATGCTAATTTGCATAACTTATGCAAAATCAGAAAGCGTTAGGCAACACGTCAGTAAGTAACGGGGGCACAGGCACTCGTCAATTTCAAAGTCTGAGAGACTGCTATCAGCCAAGAGCAGTCATTCATCTCATTTTCAAACAAGAGGTTATTTATAGGGAGGACGATAACCGAGAATTCATGAGGCACCGACGGTCGGACTCGTCTCAAGCACCGCTCTGGAAGGCCGATACCACAGGTGTTAGTTTGCGCGGCTCCGGCTACAACCGGAACCGCAGACAGGGATGTTTGGACGTCTTTTACGCCCAACCAGGCGTACCTAATTCCTGTCATGAGTATCATCCGATGCTGCAAAGATCCCTAAGAACCCAAATCCTCGCGCTGCTGAGCGGCAGCCTGTTGGCGATGTTGCTGATTGCTTTGGCATGCTTTCATTTGCTGTCCAACGGCGTGCAAAACTACGCCAACCTAATCGAAGGTCCGCTGCACACTTCGCAATTGATCGACGAGGCCAACCTGCAATTCAAGGTGCAGGTGCAGGAATGGAAAAACGTATTACTACGGGGCAAGCAGCCGGCAGACCTGGATAAATATTGGAAGCAATTCGAAGAACGTCAGCGCGATGTACAAGGGATTCTCGGCGAACTGGCTAACCAGAAAGGCCTGGACGGCCAACTCAAGGCCCGCATCGAACGCCTGCGTGACGAACACCGTCAGCTGGGCAGCGCTTACCAGAAAGGTCGCGATGCCTATATCGCCGCGGGTGCGGACCCCTCCGCAGGCGACGCCGCCGTTAAAGGCGTCGACCGTGCTACCAGCGACCAGATGAGCGAACTTGTCGGCGAACTGCGCAAGCAGGGTACCGAGCAATCGACGCTGATCAGCGCGGGTGCAAAGCGCACGGTGATGTTGGGGATTATCGTAATGCTCGCCTCGGGTCTGTTGATCGGCCTGTTGAGCCTGTGGCTCATCAACCGTAACTTGGTTGACCCCATCCGCAAGCTGATCGACTACGTGGCGCAACTGAGCCAAGGCAAATTTGCCGAACGCGTGGCCAGTAGCCGTGAAGACGAGTTGGGCAAACTGGCCATGGCCGCCAACACTTTGCGCGACTTTCTCGCCGAAACTTTCAACCGCTTGCAGCGCAGCGCCAAGGATCTGGACAGCGCAAGTAGCGAGTTAAGTACCATCGCGGGTCTCATGGCCAGCGGCACCAACGAGCAGTTCGACCGTACCGATCAGGTGGCCACGGCGATGAACGAAATGTCCGCCACCGCCCAGGAAGTGGCCCGTCACGCAGCCGATGCCGCACGCGCAGCCGATGATGCCGACCAATCCGCACAGCAGGGCGAAAAAGTCATGCGGGGCACCATTCACACCATCACCCAAATGCGTGGCGAGATCGCCAACACAGCGACGGTCATCCGTCGCCTGGAAACCGACAGTGGCCGCATCGGCAAGGTGCTGGAAGTGATTCGCGGCATCGCCGAACAGACTAATTTGCTGGCGCTGAACGCGGCGATCGAAGCGGCCCGTGCCGGTGAAGCCGGACGCGGTTTTGCGGTCGTGGCCGACGAAGTACGAAGCCTGGCCCAGCGTACGGCGGCGTCGATCATCGAAATCAACCAGATCATCCAAACGGTGCAAACCGGCGCGGTGGACGCAGCTCAGGCGATTGAAAGTGGCCAGTCGCGCAGTGAAGAAAGCGTCGCGCAGGTGAATGAGGCCGGCGCCATGCTGGAGCGCATCACCCATGCCGTAGAAGCCATTCGCGACATGAACCGCCAGATTGCCACCGCCGCCGAAGAGCAAACCTCGGTGGCGGAAGACATCTCGCGCAACCTCACCGAAATCACCACGATTGCCAGTACCAACCTGGACAATATGCAGCGCACCGAAGCGGCAAGCCGCAACCTTCACGGGTTGTCAGGGCAGTTGAACGAAGTGACGGCACGCCTGAGTGCTTAGTCGGACCGTTAGCGTTTAGATCGGCTTCAGGCTGAGCAGCCATGTTGGAAGACCGAGCCCCGTATTTGGTCATAGCCTTACACGGGGCAAATGCTCAGACCAAAGACTCTCAGCATGTGTAACCTTGCGGCGGTGATACTTAATCGACGAAACGTATGCTTTTTTGCTGCCATGCTGGACAGCTTTTTGGCCAGGCACCTTTGGCAGCAACTGCGTTAGATCCAATAATTGGGTCTCCGCTTTTTCGAGCGCGGTGATTGAGTAGCGCAGCCAAACCTTTTCAAGTGGCCGCAGGTCAGGGCTCTTATCGTTAGGTGATCATTTGCGGGGCGTATCCTCCCGCATGGGTCCGCTGGCAACTGGCAAAGCAAAGAGGCTCCCCTTTTTCCCAGTTGCGCCCACCCCACCACCACGCTACCCTCCCCTCCGTCGCTGCCAATTCAGCGATCGGGCCTGAGAACCCGGCAAGATGCAGGCGCACCAAGCGCCCCCAAACCCGATTTGCAGGCGTTTTTTTTCGCCTCACAATTCGTGCAATGGCGGCTGTGCGTGGGAGACCTTCGGGTCTGCCGGGTTCCTGTATCTCCGGTTTCTCAGCCTGCGCACAGCTGCCACCCATTCGCCTGAGAACGAACGTGGTAGCTCTCAACTGATATGGGAGTTTACCGATGAGCGCTACAAATCCGTCTGCATTAACTACCCTCGGCGTCACCCCCTTCTCCTTCCACTCCGACCAACCTCTATTGCGCGTCAACAGCGGTGTTGCCCTGCACGAAGCCTTGCACCACGCCTCCGACCTCCTCCATGTCGCCAAGCAGCTCGCAGAAGATGCGGCGATGACCAAGGAGACCGATCGTTACGCCTGGGCGTCGCATTACTTGCAGGAGATGGCGAAAGCGGTGGTGGATGATGTGGTGAAGGTGTTGGATTCGCCCGGTAACATTCAGTAAATCGGGCAACCGTAAAAAAGGGCGGCGCTTATATAAAGGCGCCGCCCTTTTTTGTGTTTTACCTGGCCGTTTGCGACCTGCGAAGGGCCGACTTCACGTGTTAACCTTGCGCCCATCGCAACAAATGCTGGGCCAAGCGCCCGATGCCGATCAGTTGTGCGACCACGATTGGGCAGACACCGAAGATAAATGTGGGAGCTGTCGAGCTACAGCTCCCACCTTTGACCTGCTGTGTTTGGACGTCCGCACTTTTAACTGATCGACACTGGACCACGCGCCCCCTTTGCCCCATCACTTTCAACGAATTTGCCTACTATCCAATGAGTAAAAACACCTCCGATCTGTCCTCCCACACGCCGATGATGCAGCAGTATGGGCTGGAATGACTGGTACCCCACAGAATACGTGGCCTGTAGTTAATCGCTGTCTAAAACTCTAACGTTATTTACCGGCCTTTTGGGCCAATGAATGCGCGATAGGAGGAGGTAGTTTTAGACAGCAGAAATTCTGCCACTGCTGGGCTCCCAGACACCTTCTACTTGATCAATTGCACGATGCCTTCCGGCGGCCTTAGCCAGCCACGCTGTCCGGTCATCGCTTTTACAAGTAAAAGAAGGGCTGAATGTTGAAACGGTAATGGCACATGGATATAGTCTGCCACCAAAAAAAAATTCAGGGATGTGCGAGTGCGGGTTCAGGACGGAATTTACACGGAAAGCAACGTCATTCATTTTCCACCGTCACTCAGTGAATCGGAGCCGGGCGCGCTCTTTGCGTTTTGCGAAGAAATTCTTGCCAGTGAAGGCGTAGTAGTTCTCGACGCAAGCGATTTTCGATTCATTGATCCCTTGGGGCTCGCAACCCTCAAATCGTCACTAGAGCGCGCGGCAATTGCCAGGCTCCATATCAGGTGGATGAGCAAGGGGCTCATCAACTACCTAGCTAGAATGGAGTTTTTCGACGGCATGATCGTCGATGGCATGGACATAGAGAAAGAACGGAACCTACTAGGTGAGCCTGACCGCTGTGTTGAACTTGTAAAGGTTGTGGACGGTCAATCAGAAGAGGTGGCTTCGAGACTTGCGCTAGCTACGGTTGGCTGGGCTCAAGGCCGTGAGCAAGAGGAATTAGATTCCTACAGGCGCCCCATTGAGTACGCCCTGAAGGAATTGCTAGGGAATGCCCTTTCCCATGCAAAGAGAGAAGGTAATTTTGGTGCGTCTGTCTGGGTAGCTTGCCAGCACTTCCGTAGCAACGGCGATGTCCGGCTTGCGATAGTTGACAATGGATGTGGTTTTCTGGCTACGCTATGGCGTCATGATCAGCTCAAAGAGCGTACAGACGTCGAAGCCATCAGAGCTGCCTTAATCGCTCGTGTGAGCTGCAATCGTGGCCCTTACGTAGGCTATGAGACCGATAGCCAGAATCAAGGTGTAGGCTTGACCACAACCGCTAAAATCGCTGATGCCGCTGACGGCTTTCTTGTTGTAGCGAGTGGTGAGGCTTGCCTGAACACCAAAACCGATATGTCGACGTCGCTTGTCAAGGCGCCGTGGAAAGGTGTCGCGATATCATTTCACTGTAACCGCGACAAATTGCCGCAGATCAGCATTCCAGCGCTGCTCCCAGTCGTAGAAGGCGCAGTTGACGACGACATCAGTTTCATTTGACTGGCTTCAAGATTTGCTTACTAGTGGTACCTAGCTAAACTTTTTACCCATGCGTACGATAAACATTGTCTACGCGTACATTGCCGAGGGAAGCGCCATGCAAACTCAAATCAACCTTGCTGCGGGGTCAGAGACCATTCGCACGCTTGGTATGAGGGCATCTGCCACGCCGTATCGAAAGGAAATCGAACGCTGCTTGGACACCGGCTATAGCGTCGCCATAGATTTTTCCGGTAAGGATGCCACCCAATCATTTGTTGACGAACTGATCGGCGGATTGATTCTGAAGCGAGGCAGGACTGTTCTGTCCAGCCTATCGTTCCAAAACTGTCCTGATGACGTTAAGTCGATCATTAAGTTCGTCGTTAACGATAGAGCACATCAATTGAAGACTGAGCAGGCCGTCGCCTGATCTATCGGATATGGAAAAAGCCTCGCATTGCGGGGCTTTTTTGGGTCTTGAGATAAGTGTTACGCCGGCGTCACCAATTCATGATCGCCAGCTCGCCTGTTTTTTCGGCTACTCCCTTCCGCGGGTTGGCCGTGCTGTAACGAATGTCCATCGCCTCCATGCGGAACCCCTCAAACACCCGCCGGATATCGGGATGATCGTTGATGCTTACCATCACCTTGCCCTGACAAGCGTGCATGAATTCGGCCATTCGCTCGTACTGGTCAAAGCCGAACTCGGCGCCGTAGCCCTCTGTTTTCCAATAGGGGGGGTCCATATAGTGGAAAGTGTGGGGTCGATCGTACTTTTCAGCGCACCTCAACCAGGGCAGGTTCTCCACGTAGGTACCCGATAACCGCTGCCAGGCCAGGGATAGATTTTCCTCAATCCGCAGCAGATTGATGGCCCGGCCGGTAGTCGCGGTTCCGAATGTCTGTCCCGTGGGCTTTGCACCGAACGCGTGGTGTTGGAGGTAGAAGAACCTGGCCGCTTTCTGGATATCCGTCAGCGTCTCGGCCGCTGTCATCTTTTGCCACTCGAAGATCTGCCGGGAGCTGAGTGCTCACTTGAACTGACGAACGAATTCCTCAAGGTGGTGCTGGACTACCCGGTACAAGTTAACCAGGTCGCCGTTGAGATCATTCAAAACCTCGACTTTTGCGGGCTGCTCTCGCTTGAAGTACAGCGCAGCGCCGCCGGCAAACACTTCGACGTAGCACTCGTGGTCTGGGAACAGCGCCAGCAGGCGTTTCGAAAGGCGGCGCTTGCCGCCCATCCATGGAATGATTGGGTTTGTCATTTGCAGTCCTTTGCAATGGTTTTGGTGGTGGTGCCTATTTGCAGCTGATCGTCCATAGCTGATCAAGCCGCATTGTATAGCTCTGGCTCATCATCTCGCGGCGCATTCCCCAGTCCGGGTTCGACGGCACACTGGCGGCGCGAAGCGTGCCGCGCCCCCAGCGCTCGTTTATCTGGTCAAGAACCGTCATCACTCGGGTTGCCTCGGCCGGCTGCGATATCGCGAACAGATCGTCGGTGTATTCGCCTGGCTGGCAAAGGTTGAGCAGCATCACTTCGGCTTTGCTGTATTTGAAACCTGGACGGAAGATCCTGTCGAGCGCGTCGACAGCGGCTTTCGTGAGCAGGCGCACGTCATCGGTGGGGTACGGCATATCGACCACCACGCCGTTGGCATACTTCGCCTCCTCCGGATTGAACATCCCAGTGCGGATGCAGACGCGGACTTTTTTGCAGAGCGAGTTTTGAGCGCGGAGCTTTTCGGATGCCCTCATCATGTAGGTGGCCACCGCCTCCTTGATCGGCGGCAGTTCAGTCAGGCGCTTACCGAACATCCGACTACAGCAGATTTCTTGCTTCGGTGGGTCGGGCTCGTCCAGTTCGAGGCATGACGTGCCGGCCAGCTCCCGCGCTGTCTTCTCGATCACCACGCTGAATTTCTTGCGGAGCGTCCAAGGATCGGCTTTGGCCAGGTCCATAGCTGACTTTATGCCCATGGCGTCGAGGTTCAGTTTCATTTTCCGGCCCACGCCCCAGACTTCCGACACGTCCGTGTTGCGCAGCACCCAGTCGCGCTTTACCGGATCGGTGATGTTTACCACTCCGCCGGTCTGCGCCTGCAGTCGCTTTGCCGTGTGGTTGGCCAACTTGGCCAGGGTCTTGGTGTTCGCGATGCCGACCCCGACAGGAATGCCGGTGCCGCGCAGCACCTGTGCCCGGATCTGGCGCCCCAGGGCATCTAGCCCCGATATACCCGTGAGGTCGGCGAACGCCTCATCAATGCTGTAAATCTCCACCGCTGGCACTAAAGTCTCGATCAGCGTCATCACGCGCTCGCTCATGTCGCCGTAAAGCGCGTAGTTCGACGAGAAGGGCACAATGCCGTGCTGCTTGATCTTGTGCTTGATCTGAAAATACGGCTCGCCCATTTTGATAAATGACTTGGCGTCATAACTCCGGGCGATCACGCAGCCATCGTTGTTACTCAGCACGACAATTGGTGTTTTAGCCAGGTCGGGCCGGAACACTCGTTCACAACTTGCATAAAAGCTGTTGCAGTCGATCAGCGCAAAAACCGGCGAGTTAGACATGACTGCGCACGGTGCTGGTGATGACGCCCCAGATGGATAGCTCATCCCCTTCCAGCACGTAGCGCGCCGGGTACTTGGGGTTTTCGGATAGCAGGATCACTTCCTTGCCGCGCTTATAGAGTCGCTTGCACATAGGGTCGTTGTTCAGCAGCGCCACTACTATGTGCCCGTGGGCGGGCTCTATCGAGCGATCTACCACTGCCAGATCACCTTCAAAAATCCCGGCCCCTTGCATGCTCTCCCCGGTGATCATCACTAGGTAAACGTGAGGTGCCCTGATGTTCAGCACCTCATCCAGCGAAATATGCTGTTCGATATGATCAGCAGCGGGCGAAGGGAAGCCGGCCGGCACCCGAAATGAGCAGAGCGGTAATTTGAAGCCGCCTTCTGCAATTTTGCCCAAAATTTTTAAGTTCATCGCTTCGTTACGCTGGTACTGTTTGAATGTACAGTAAATCGCTCTGATTGAGAGCAGTCAAACCTCTCAACCAGCTTCCGACCAGCGGGCAAAGCTAATGGGTAACTGCGACCGTTAGGGCGACGCCTTGATAGGGGGCCACTTAGCACCTACCTTTAGGTTGGATTATTCACAGGCCTAGGAATCACGTGTAACCTGCTGCGGTTTTTGGCGTTATCCCTGCAATTTGAACGATTGTGCGGGCTCGTCAAAGTGACCTTTTAACGTGAAAATTCAGATTGCGGCACCTGGAGAAAGCTATTAACTCTGTTATCGACTCCTCATCGACATCCTCTTTACCAGACTGGCGTAGCCTTCTGCTGGCTCAACGGCAGGTCCTCGAAATGGCAATGACAAGGGCTCCACTGAGCGATCTGCTGAAGCTAATCGCCGCTTTAGGAGCTGTTCATCTCAGAGGGCGATCAGCCGTATTTCTAGTAGATTCTGACAGCAAAACACTCCGTTACGGAGCATCGTCAGGCCTTGATGCAGGCTACATTGAGGCGATTGAAGGTTTTGAAATAGGTCCACATTCACCATCTTGCGGAACCGCGGCATATTCAGGTGACATGGTTATCGTTGGAGATGTGGCGAGCGACCAATTGTGGGCGCCCTTCTTGAAGCTCGCAATCGAACATGGTATTGCAGCTTGCTGGTCAAAGCCAATAACAGACTCCCGCGGGATAGTCGTGGGCACGTATGCTGTTTATCATCGGGATAACCATCTACCCACACCATCTGACATGGAGATTATAGAGTTACTAGCAAGTACAACTGGTATACTGATTGAGCGCTCAGTTGCAGATAGCACTCTACAATCGACTATCGATGAATTACGAAGAAGCGAACTCGCCACTAGAGAAGTCAGTCACAGGGTGATGAACACATTCCAAATTCTAGAAGGCATCTTGTCGTTAAAGATTCGCGCCATCAATGAGCCTACAGCAAGAAAAATCACTAAAGACGCACTCGAGCGCATCCGCAGTATGTCTCTTGTGCATCAAAAACTGTTCGCCATTTCTCAAAGTCTTCAAGCAGAACTTGATGTTACTGCGTTCCTAAGTGAAATAATTGAAATTTTCGGCCAGGTATTTATCGAAGACAACAATATCAAATTAGCGATGGACCACTCAGAAAGCATAACAACCTCATCAGAAATGTGCGCTTCCCTTGCACTTCTAATGATAGAACTGATTCTAAATGCGATAAAACATGCATTTCACGACGACCAAAAAAACGGAAGGATATATGTCAGCCTAACAAGAGAAAAAAACATCGCCACAATTAAAGTGTCAGACAACGGGAAAGGCTTACCAGAAGGTAAACTATCAAACAAACCAAATAGGCTAGGTGCAAAGCTCATTGAATCTTTTGTTCAAGACATCAAAGGACATTTAAGTTATAAAAATTTGCCAGCCGGCTCTGAATTTTCCGTTTCATTCCCACTCAACGGTTAGCACCTAAACGACAATAATATTCACTACTTTTTAGCCCAACAAGCCCGTATTAGCACCTATCCAGAACCGAACAATCCTCGACGGCATTAGATCAGACCATTAAAATATTCAAAGCGCTATCGTTCTCAACTAACTCCATTGGGCCCATCAAGCACGTACCTAATACGCTTAGCCAAGACATTAGGAAGACAAGGCTTGGACAACACTTCAAATTCAGCCCCACCTATATCAGTACGCTCTATAGCGCTTTCCGCATATCCAGTGGTAAGCAGAATTTTCATATCCGGATAAAGCTTTTTTACCTCACGAGCAAGCATCACCCCATTCATGCCACCAGGCATAATCACGTCAGAATATAACAAGTCAAACTTAGAATCATCGCTCAATACTTCTAGAGCTTCGGCAGCCCCTGAAGTGACTACGGTAATGTATCCGTAATCCTCGAGCGTCATACGTGCAAGCTCCGCGACGTCGGGCCTGTCCTCGACTATCAAAATTCGCTCGCTCCCAGATTTAGCCTCGGAAACCTTGACATCTTCAAACGTGCTTTCTTCGGCATCATCTGCTGGAAAGTAGAGTCGTAAGGTTGTTCCAAGGTTTTCTTCAGAATAAATTCTCACAACGCCACCGGACTGTTTTGCAAATCCATATACCATGGACAACCCTAAGCCTGTACCCTTCCCTTCATCCTTTGTAGTGAAAAATGGATCCATTACTCTAGCGAGTACACTCGGAGGCATGCCGCAGCCATTGTCGGTCACAGCGAATGAAACATAACGTCCTGGCATCAACCCATCGTGTGACATTACCGAGAGGTCGCGAACCTCAACATTTCTTGTCTCGATAGAGATAGCGGGAAGATTTCTGCCTAAAAGTGCATCTCTTGCGTTGACAATAATATTCAGAATTGAGAGCTCAGCCTGAACAGGATCTATGCGGCAATTCCACAAGACACTTTCCAAGTCTGTGTTGAACTCATAGCCAATCCCCATTAAACGATCCGCAGTCGACTTGGAAAACCGTACAAAATTGTTCAGATTAACAACTCTACCTTGCAGCTTTTGCTTTCGTGAGAAAGCAAGTAACTGTTGGGTTAGTGTAGAAGCTCTCTCAACGGCATTTTTTGTCATTTCTAAGCTTTTTGAAACTCTGTGTACATCGAGTGTAGGACGCTTAATTCCTCTCTCTATCATTTCTACGTAGCCACCAATTACCTGTAGCAAATTATTGAAGTCGTGAGCTATCCCTCCAGTTAATTGGCCTAGAGCTTCCATCTTATGAGCTTGACGAAGAGCGTCCTCTGCATCCCGACGTCGACTGACGTCGAGCTGGGATGCAAAAAAGTACATCAAAGTCCCAGCATCGTTGTATACGGGCGATATGAATAATGCATTCCAGAAGGTTGAGCCGTCCTTGCGATAATTTAGGATCTCAACAGAAACATCGTCTTCGTCAGAAATCGCACGTTTAATTTCAAGGACAGTTTCGGCGTCAGTGTCCAATCCTTGGAGGAATCGGCAATTTCTCCCGAAGATTTCATCAGCTTGATATCCAGTCATCTCTAAAAAAGCTTCATTCGCAAAAATGATCGGGTTGTCGGGAAGGTTAGGATCGGTAACGATCATGGGCATCCGCGTCGTTCCGACTGCAGCGAAGAAAATATTTTTTCCTGGGGACGTAATGTCTCCAGTCTCAGCGTTATCCACGCGCGTATGAAGGTCTTTCGATTGATTAGGCACTGGTAGCCGGTCCCGATGGAGATCTGATGGTCGATGTCCTAATGACATCAATCGTTTTTGATAGTTTAAGTTTTTCCCATCGTGCATAGGTCGGTTTCAGAGTCCCCCTTCGATTCCGGTATCGAGTCCATTAACTAGCGTGTCACAGCGTTGACATATGACTGACAAGCTAGTAGCGCGATCACAGCCTTGTCTCCGTCATCAGTGATGGTGACAATTCTTTGAGCATGCGCTGGGTCAAGTTGGGCTCGACGGGCTGCATGAACCACGCTGACGGAGCCGGCGGCGGCAGGCACGTTGCAGTTATTGGCTGGATCGTCGGCAAGGAGGACTGACAGCCGCACATCAGCAGTGGCAAGGCGATCGCGCAAAAGAGCCTGGTTGCGTTTAGCATCGGATAGTTCTCGAGTGTGTTGTTGGTCCTGG
>NZ_JAFCUU010000012.1:0-136556 GCF_049896685.1 Pseudomonas sp. TWRC1-2
TACGCCTATGACGACGCTGGGCGACTGGTTTCCGCGACCAATGCTGTAGGTGAAAGTGAGGTTTATCGGTACGACGATCAGCACGTCATTCTTGAGCGGCAACTGGCCGGTGGGGCGAGTTTCTTTTGGGCGTGGGAACGGGCTGGCAAGGCCGCGCGCTGTGTTCGGCATTGGGCCAGTTTTTCGCAGATGGACACGCGCTATGCCTGGGATGATAACGGCAGGGTTACGGTTCACAACGTCGATGGCAGCCAGGAAGTGTATGTCCACGACCAGCGCGCGCGGCTGGTGCAGCGGATTGATCCGGACGGTGCGGAGCATTTCAAATCCTACGACGACAAGGGTCGGCTGACGGTTGAGCAAGACCCGCTGGGGGCGGTGACGGCGTATCAGTATGACGACGCCGGACGTTTGGTGGCGATGTTTCCTGGGGAGGATGAGCCGACTTCCTACGAGCATGACAACAGGTTCGTACGGGTTGTACGGCGGGGCGAGGCGGTTTGGAAGTATGAGCGTAACGAACAAGGCGACGTTACGCGTCAGACAGATCCTGACGGCCACATTACGGACTACACCTACGACAAACATGGGCAACTGATTGGGGTTTGGTATCCGGATAACGGGTGTCATCGGCTGGTTTGGAATGAGCGTGGGCAGCTCGTTGAGGAACAGCTGCCGAATGGCGGGGTTAAGCGTTATCGCTATGACGATCTAGGGCGGCAGGTTGCGCGCGAGGATGAGCATGGCGCGCTGACGCAGTATCAATGGGACGCCGCAGGGCGCTTGTTGAAACTCACCAAGCCCGATGGAGCGACGCGAGAATTCAGCTACAACCCCTACGGAAAAATCACCTCCGAACGTGACGAATTGGGGCATGTCACCCGCTACGAATATGCCGACGGTTTGCACCTGGTCAGCCGCCGCCTCAATGCCGATGGCACCCAGGTTAAATACCGCTACGACAACGCCCGGCTGCTGCTGACCGAGATAGAAAACGAGGTTGGCGAGACCTACCGGCTTGATTACCACCCCAACGGGCTGATCCAGCAGGAAATTGGTTTTGACGGTCAACGCACGGCCTATGCCTACGATCTCAACGGCAACCTGCTGGAAAAGACCGAGCACGGCGACGATGGCAGTCAGTTAGTCACCCGCTACGAGCGAGACTTTTCCGGCCGCCTCGTACGAAAAACCCTTCCAGACGGTAGAGTGGTCGATTACGCCTACGACCGCCAAGGCAACCTCCTCAGCGTCGACGACGGTCACTGGGCGCTAGCCTACGAGTACGACAGCCAAAACCGCCTCATCGCCGACCACCAAGGCTGGGGCACCTTACGCTACGGCTACGACGCCTGCGGCCAGTTGAAAAACCTGCGCCTGCCGGACAACAACCGCGTCACCTTCAACCACGACAAAAGCGGCCACCTCGCCACCGTCGAGCTGAACGGCAAAACCCTCACCTCTCACCTGTTCAACAACGGAAAAGAACGCCAGCGCCAACAAGGCCAACTGCTCAGCCATTACGACTACGACGACCAAAACCGTCTACACGCCCACGCGGTGAGTCAAGAGGAACACAAGCTCTACCGCCGCCACTACGACTACGACAAATCCGGCAACCTGACCCGCCTGCTAGATACGCGCAAAGGCGATCACCACTACCACTACGACCCCCTCGCCCGTCTGACCCGGGCCGATCACTCGCAAGACGTGCAAGAGCGCTTTGGCCACGACCCGGCGGGCAACCTGCTGATGCAGGACCGCCCCGGTCCGGACATCGTGGCGGGGAATCGGTTGGTGATGCAGGGCGATCATCATTACGACTATGACGCGTTCGGCAATCTGATCCGACAAAGGCGCGGTAAGGGTCAGCAACTCGTTACCGAGTACCGCTACGACTGCCAGCATCGGTTGATTGGTATCACTCAACCCAATGGCCAAACCGCGAGCTACTGCTACGACCCGTTTGGTCGGCGCATCAGCAAAACCGTCGACGACCTAACCACGGAGTTTTTCTGGCAAGGCGACAAGCTGGTTGCGGAACATTACGCGGATCGTCATCGCAGTTACCTCTACGAGCCGGACAGCTTTCGGCCGTTAGCATTGCTGGAAGGCTTCGGCCCAAAAGATACCCAGCCTTACCACTACCAACTTGACCACCTCGGCACCCCGCAGGAACTCACCGCCCCCGACGGAGAAATCGTCTGGTCCGCGCACTACCGCGCCTATGGCCAGATCAGCCGCCTAGACATCAACAAAATCGACAACCCGCTACGTTTCCAGGGTCAATACTTCGACCCGGAAAGCGGACTGCACTACAACCGCCATCGCTACTACAATCCAGATATTGGTCGCTACCTGACACCAGACCCGGTGAAGCTGGCGGGTGGGATCAACACATACCAGTACGTGCCCAATCCTATAGGGTGGGTAGATCCGCTAGGCTTAAACACCTGTCCCGGCGCCAATGTATGTAAACCCGAACATAAAGCCGAGAGCCCAACACGGAACGCAAAAGCTTCCGATGGCGAGCCAACGTTACCAGTTAACACATCAAACCAAGAAAAAACCGTAAGAGTACGACACTATACGAGCAGGGCTGGCTCAAAAGGCATTGAAAAAGAGGGAGCAATATTGGCTCAAGACAGCAATAGAGTTTATCTTGAATCCGCAAAAAGCAAAGTACTAAACCCGACAGAAGCGCAGGACAAATATCACATCAAAAAAAATAAAGGTCGAGATTACATTGAAACGGATGTAGAGGAATCACGATTGGAGTTGATAAAAAACCCCAGATATAACTCTACTGAGCTAACCGTAAAAGGAAACTTGACGTTAAAAAACCCAAAATTCACAAGGAGAAAGTAATGTTAGAAAACAATGAAAAAATAGTACTTCCCGGAAAAGAAGCACTTGACGCCCTTAAAGAAATCGAGTTTATATTGATATCCTTACACAAAATGGGCAGTTATTATGCTGAAAAGCCTGGCGCTCTAGAAGAGTATCGAAAAGCAACCACTGACTTCATCGACGATTGCGCCGTTACACAGCGCTTGGCAAAGGTCCGCAGGATCGTATCTATGCCCTTTGACGACTCTCTCGGTGATGACGAGATGGATGACATGGAAAGATATTTCTCCGATTTAAAATTCTGGGAGCACAGTCAACCGATGAATCGAACAAGCCCTAGTACAGAAAAGATTACTATCTCAAAGGGAATCATTGAACAAGTCACTTGCAAAAGAAATGAATTACTAGTTTTTTTTACGGACCAACAAGATCAATCACTGCTGATCACTTTTCATAACCCGGCCGCCTTTAAAAGTATAAATGCGATCACCTCTCAATGTGAGATATACGAGGAAAAGGATTCTAACCTTTCGCAAGAGGTAGCACGCATCGCTCCAGACAAATCAGGTAAAAATTATTGCTTCAAGGACAGCAGCAGCGGCGAAGTTATCTTTTCAGTGATAGCGGGTAGCTACAGCATTGAGAGGATATGAGATTGACTGAACACCTGTTTCGGATATATGGCCGACTTGGTAGCCAGCGACCCGGTAACGGATGGATGAGACGCTGTATCAGCCGGGGAGCACAGACAGTGGATAAATACTCTAAAACTGGAGGAGCCCTTATTTGAGTAAAAGCGTAGATTAATTTGCTGATAGTGATCCAATCGTGGCTACGACAGACGAAGACAAAAAGTCAGGAAACATCTCGAGAATATTAAGGTCGCAGAAGACCTCAACGGAGGCGACGTCAAAATCTACGACCTTTCATTACTGGGTACAAGACGTTATTTAAGCCTAGATGGCGTGGTTCCTAGTAACAAGACCTTCCCGACTGGAAAGCAAATGGGGTAGGAACCAAAGCGAATACAATGAAGTCACCCACTTCAATAAGACACCCAGAAAATGAAAATAATTTGCGTGCCACTCACGACAGAAGCAATGAAATTGCTGGACATAAACGACTGCCCGGTCGCTCTACTTGAGACTGTCTCGCTTACTGAAAAAGAACACCAACATTTTTTAAATTCTGGTGCATTAGAAAGCATAAATTATGCGACAGGGAAGATAATCGATGAGTATGAGGACGAAATCATAACCACTCCTGAAGAACTAGAAACAACCTTGCAAATATTGAAAGCCCACTTAAAACCTGAAAACTCAAAAACATTAACCAAATTAATCCAATTAAACGAATTAGCAATCAATAAAAGCACAGGGTTATTTTTCTTTTTTTAACCGTTCAATCTTAAACCCATCGCTAGTTTCATTCAGGACAATACAATCACAGGAAAACAATGCTAGTGCAAAATAAAAAAATAGCACTTAATGAAAAGGAAGCACTTGACACCCTTAAAGAGATCGAGTCCATACTGATATTTCTACACAAAATGGGCAGCTATTATGCTTATAATCCTGGCGCCGTGGAAGAGTATCTATCCTAGGCAACGAGTGTGATTTTTTGTTCGGCTTAGACACTCAGATTACGTCAACCAGAGCCGATAGACTGGATAGACAATACGATGAAAACCAAGCCATTAGAAAATTTTATAACTGAGTATTTGGCACAGGTAAAAAAAGTAACAAAGCTAATTGAGCGCTGATTCGGAGCCAGACATATTCTGAGCCTTTGGCGCTCCACCACCACACATAGATCCTGCGCGCATGACTGTTGACCGCACGTCCGTCACACTCATGCAAACACCCAAAAATAACTTCGAAAAAGTATGGCGCAGGCTAAGTTATCTTAGAGAGATTTCCACCACGGAAGATTTCAAAGTAATACTTTTCGACAAAATGTCTCTCTCCTTCAGATTTTATGACCCGGAAACGCGTGGAGCCGCGCAACTTATCTGCCTCTCTAAGCACGCAGAACTATTAAACGAAATTATTGCCACGATGAAAATAACAGAAATTCAACAAGGCGATGTATACACCTACATCCATCGCGAACAAAAACGCTATGATTGTCAATAGCACAACCGGCTAGAGTCGAACTAAGTAGAAGCAAAATGAAAATTCGAATTATCGATACATTTTCTGAGCTAGGCGTATTGCACGTGAGCTTCCAATCACCCGTCGGAAGTGGCACTGCCCTATGGAGCGACTCTGTGCCAAAAGCCGGTGAGATCGTTGATATGGAGTTCGATTTGGATGAGGTTTTTTCGTGGGGGAAAAATATGACGCACTCCTCTGAAAAAACACCGAAAATCAGTGCGATAGCCAACGTCACTTATATTACGGCTGAACTATCCCAAGGCGCAGATGAAAAATGCGCCGTATTAAAAATCAGCGACTCAATAATCCTCATCGAACTTGACGGACCGATCCCCCAAGAATCCGGATTTGTTGAGGTAAGAGCAGCCAGGATTCACCTCTACCCAACAAACATTTAACCCCCACCTCACCCCCACGCCACCACCAACAACCCCACCCCCAACACCAAACACAACGGCGAATAAAAATACGTATCCAGCCGCGCAAACCTCGACCCACCTACCTTCTTGAAAAACCCCACCAACTCCGAATCGCCTATCGCCCTGGCAAACATCACCACGGCAATCGCACTGATCCCCCACTGCAGCGCGCCATGGGACACCGGTGAGAAATACAAACCGGCCCGCAGGCACACGAGTAGCGCAATCGCCACCAACCCCAGCGCGACCAGGAATGTGCCCAGCGCAGAGGGTTTGAACGCTGGTCGGGGCCCGTGGGCGAATTCGCCGGGCAGTTGGGGGATGGCGGCAAGGCTGCCGAGTTTGCCGCCGGCGGCCCAGTACAAGTGCACCATGCTGATGCAGGTAAAAACCCCGACGATCCATCGCGCGATGACAAAGCTCATGGCGGGCGCTCCCTGAAATGTGGGAATGAGGATAGTCGCCCTGAGATTTTTTGTAGGCATTTCGTCGGCGGCTGATGGTAAAGTGCCGCCCCATGAAAATCGCCCGTGCCGACCGCTCGCTCATTGCCTGGATGCTCTATTGCTGCGTCCTGTTCAATGTGTTCGCGTGCAGTATTGGGCATGGGCAGATGCTGGGGATGCAGCTCAACGGCATCGGTGGTCAGTTCTGTACGGTGGACCCGCTTACCCAGGCGCCCAAGTCGACCAACTCCACGGATGAGAGCCTGCCGACGCTGTCAAAGGCGTTTAGTTGCCCGCTGTGTTCGACCGGCGGTATGGGCCCGGCACTGAGTTCCAGCCTGAATGTGGCGGTGTTGCCACAACCTCATGCGCCACCACCGGCGGTGGTGCTTGCCGCTGATATCCCTGCCCGCTTCACCTGGCCTGCGGCCAACCCGCGCGCGCCGCCCGCTTTCGCCTGATCCCTTCGCTTTCTGATTTGCACAGGCCACCGTCCCCATCGGGGAATACGCGCGGCTGTGCGTTGTTTTCAAGCCAAGTTTTTCAGGATTCAACCATGAAACATTTACCCCTGTTGGCGGGCCTGTTCGGCTGCCTGCCTGTCTGTGGCTGGGCGCTCGAGTTGGCGCCTACCACCATTGATGGTGAGCAAGCCGCGGAGCCCGGCCTGGCGCTCGACCAATCCAGCGGCATGGCGTCGCGGCTGGGCTTGAGCATGCGGGAAACCCCGGCATCGGTGGCCATTGCCACCCGCAACGACATTGAGCGCCATGGCGCCAAGACCTTCCGCGATGCGGCCAACACCTTGCCCGGCGTCAACGCCAGCGCGCCGCCGGGGTTTGGCGGGTTTGTGTCCTACCGTGGATTCACCAGCAGCCAGATCACCCAGATGTTCAACGGCATCAACGTCGCCACCGGCTTGGCCCGGCCGGTGGATGCGTGGATCTATGACCGCGTCGAACTGGTTGGCGGCCCCTCCTCCTTGATCAATGGTGCCGGCTCCGTGGGCGGTTCGCTGAACTATGTGACCAAGCTGGCGACCCGCGAGGAGCAAGCGGCAGAAGGCCAGCTCACCTACGGCAGCTACGACACCGCCGGCATGGCCTTTGGCGTCAACCATGCGCTGACGGAACCGGGTGCCGAGGTGCAGCATTACGCGCGTCTGGACGTGAGCCGCAACACCAACCACAGCTATATCGACCGCGACCAGAGGGATGCCTGGAGTGTGGCGTTTTCCCTGCTCAGCGACCTGACGCCCAACCTGTCCCATACCTTGGCGCTGGAATATCAGGATGAACATGAGGACAGCCCGTACTGGGGCACGCCGGTGCTCAACCCCAAGGCGGGTGAGTTGAAAATCGACCGGCACAACCGGTTCAACAACTACAACGTTGCCGATGGTCGTTACGAGCAGCGCACGATCTGGGCGCGTTCGATCATTGATTATCGGATCAACGACAGCACCACGCTGAAGAACACGCTCTATCACTTGGACAGCCAGCGCGACTACTGCAACCTGGAGACCTACCAATACAACGCCGACAACAGCGCGGTGAACCGTTCGACGGCCTACCAGGTACGTCATCAGGGCGAACAGAACGGCAACCAGTTCGAACTGCGCCACGACGATACGTTCTTCGGCTTGTCGACCACCTGGTCCGGCGGCTTCGAGTACAAGGTCAACAGCACCACCAACAACCCACTGAACGTGCCAGGTAACAGTAGCGTGGACCCGAACCACTACAACCCAGGGCACTTCTACGACATACCGGGCACCCGGCCGGGCTTCGTCAAGGACAAAACCAATGCGGTCACCACCCAGGCACTGTTCGCCGAAAACCGTCTGGGCCTCACCGACAAACTCTCGCTGCTGACCGGCTTGCGCTACGACGCGATCGACCTGGACGTTACCAACCACAGAACGGTGACAGCCACCAACCCACGTCACTTCAAGCGCAGCTGGGAGCCGGTGACCGGTCGCGTGGGCCTGACTTACCAGTTCATCCCGTCGGCCAATGTGTATGTGCAATACAGCACCGCGGCCGAGCAGCCGTCGACCACCACCCAAGTGTTCGACGTGTCGACCGGCAAACAGTGGGAAGTGGGCAGCAAGTTCGATTACCTGGACGGTCGCGGCTCGGCCAACGTCGCGGCCTACAAGATCGAACGCAAGGATTTCGCCGTTACCGACCCGCTGGACCCGAACAACAGCATTCCAGTGGGCGCGCAGTCCTCCAAGGGTCTTGAGTTGGCCAGCTCATTGCGCATCACGCCAAAGCTGCTGGCCGAGGGCAATTTCGCCTGGGTGGATGCCGAATACGATGATTTCAACGAAAAAATCGCCAGCGGCGCGGTGGTCTCACGCAAGGGCAATACGCCCACCAACGTACCCAAGCGCGTGGGCAACGTATGGCTGACTTATGACTTCACACAGGATTGGCAGGGGGGCGTGGATGCGCGGTATGTCGCGCAGGTGTATGCGGACAATGCCAATACCCTGACGGTACCGGCCTACACGCTGTTCGGGACTTTCCTGCGCTACAAGGTGGACTCACACACCTCGTTAACCGGCCGGGTGCGCAACCTGACGAATGAGGTGTATGCGGAGTTTGCGCACGTGTCGCCGGCTTACTATTTGGGGTCGCCACGGACATTTGAAGTGGCCATTCAAACCAAGTTCTAAGCCTGAAATACAATCAAAAATGTGGGAGCGGGCTTGCTCGCGAAGACGATGGATCAGTCACTCAACACATCGACTGACACACCGCCTTCGCGAGCAAGCCCGCTCCCACATTTGGATGCTCATCCATGTAAGGCCGTCGGCTACTTCAAACTCGCCTCAACTTTCTGCGCCACATCCTCCGTCAACCACGCCTTCCACACCTCAGGATGCTCCTTGAGAAACGCCTGGGCCACTTCGCGGGGCGCCGTATGGTTCTCGCTCATGGTCGCCAAGGCCTTGTTCAGCGGCTCGATGGGAAACTGAACCTTGGTAAAAAATTCGGCAATCTGCGGGTTTGCCTGTTGGAACGGCGTCGATACACCAATGCTCAACTTGGACGCCAACGAGCGGGTCGGCCTCGGGTTGGGGTTATCCGCATCGGTCAGTGTCTTCCACGCATCGGCGTCAAACGGTGGCTCTTCCAGCTGGATCAGCTTGTAACGCCCCATCAACGGCGTCGGCGACCAGTAGTAGAACAACACCGGTTTGCCACGACGGATCGATGACGCAATCTCGGCATCCAGGGCGGCGCCCGAACCACTGCGAAAATTCACGTAGCTATCTTCCAGGCCGTAAGCCTTGAGCTTTTGTTTGTTGACCACTTCCGAGGTCCAGCCGATGGGGCTGTTGAGAAAGCGCCCCTTGCCTGGCGATTCCGGGTCTTTGAACACATCCTTGTAACGCGCCAGGTCTGTGACGCTTTTGAGGTCCGGCGCCAGAGGCTTGAGGCCCTTTGCAGGGTCGCCCTTGACCACATACTCCGGCACCCACCAGCCTTCAGTGGCGCCCTTGACCGTATCGCCCAGGCCTACCACTTTGCCTTCGGCCTCAGCCTTGATCCACACCGGGCTGCGGCCGGCCCATTCCTCGCCAATCACCTGGATGTCGTTTTTCGCCAACGCGGTTTCCAGGGTGATGGTCGTGCCGGGCAAGGTATCGGTGGGCAGGTCGTAGCCCTTCTCAACAATAAAGCGCAGCACCTCGGTGATCAGGCTGCCACTTTCCCAGTTCAGGTCGGCAAAATGCACCGGAGCTTGGGCGGCCGATACCGGCAGTGAAGCCACCGACAGGCTCAAAGCCGTCAGGGACGCTGCCAACAGGGTTCTCAATCCTTTCATGCCTTGTGCACCTCGCGTTTTCGCAGCCATAGCGGACGGCTTTGCTGCCAATGCGCGAAGCCTCTGATTAGTTAAGTCAACTCAACTGTAGTAGAGGTTCCGGGAGAGCAGAAATACACGCGAGGTTTAACGACTATTCACTGGCCTTGAAGGTCACCAGTTCACCCTTGCGCCACTTGGCGGCCTTGCCGGTTACGGCTTTGAGCGTTTTGGTGAGGTTTTCCTGCAGCTGTTCGTGAGCGGCAAACACCAGCATTACGCTGTGGCCTTCCTTGAACACGATGCCCAGGCCTTCGGGCGAAGAAACATAGGCGTAATCGCCCAAGCCATACACCGTCAACTTGATATCGCGGAACTTCAATTCGAATTTGCCGCCTTCACGGCTCGGCAGCACCGCCGCGCGAAAATGGTCGCCGACCTTGAGCTCCAGGCGCGGCTTGTCATCCACCACCATCGCCGCTTCGGTGTCGATTTCGGCAATGTAGATGCCTTCCGGCGTCTGTTCGGTGATGTAAACAAAACGGGATTGAAACTGCTTGACCAACTTTGCGCGCAAATCACCCAGCACGAATAACGCGTGCATATCCAGATTACTGACTGCCAAGGAAACGCCCCCACATCGAAAAAGCACCGACCGCCGCAGCGGACAGCACAAAAAAACGGCCGTAACGGCTCGATCACACATTCATTAAAAAACTGAAGAGAACCCGCTGCTGCGCTGTAAGACTAGTACACAGATGCGCGATGGACCTTGTGCAAGTCATCAGGCGCCACAGGAAATCACAGGTTCAAGGACCTGAGAATACAGGCCGGTCAGCTTCAGAGAATAACCCAATTAAAAACGCAGTTTCCGACAGCATACACATCACAAAATACCTGGCCATGGAACCAGGCCAACGCTGTGGACGACAATACTAAAACAGCAACGCGGGTCAAAACCACCTGAAAACGCTGCGGGCAAGTCAACAAGATCGACCGACAGGAGCCGGCCATGCAAACACGTCAACTCAATGCTACGTCTTCCCGCACTCGTTCATCATGTCCAGACGAGCGTCAATACTACTGCCTGGACAGCCCCGACGGGTACTCCAATTCCGTTCTTTACCAAGTTGTACCGGCGGGCCGCAATTTCTTTCATATCCTGGAAGTGACCAGCGGCAGGATCAGAGGCTTTCGCAGCAACCACATCCGGGCCTGCGAATTGGCTAAAAAGCTTGAAGCCAACCCGCTGACCTTTCACCCAGGCATCGTTTCGTCATCTGGATGAGTTTACTGCGCCGCCGCCCCTCAACAACTGCCATACTGGCCCGTCCATTGAAGTTTGCCCCTATCGGGTCAGGTTTTATCAGTGCAGTTACCTTGAAGGGAAGGCTATACGTGACGGAATTTGATATTGGCGAATTTTTCATCCATGGCGATGCGAGGGAAGTTGACGGTGAGTTTCAAGCGGTGATCATCATGCGGGCCAAACCACCGCTGACCACGGTCACAACACACCAGGTAGAAAAAGATCGTTGGTTCAAAACTGTCGACGCCGCTGCAACAGCGGCAAAAGATGCTGCCAAGGCACTTAAATCCGCCGTGGATTCAGGTGCACTCAATTCCTGACAATCCGATAGAACTCTGCCGCCTCCTGCGCCTCACATGCACAACGACCATCACCTTGCATGGAGAACACTATGGACGCGCCAATCCCTACTCTCGAAACACTGTTTGAACAACTGGGCCTGGATTCAACCCCGGAGGCAATCGACGCATTCATCGATGCGCACCCGCTGGCTGAAGACGTGAAGCTGATCGATGCGCCTTTCTGGACGCCGCAACAAGCGGCGTTCCTGAAAGAAGAACTGCGTGAGGACGCCGAATGGGCTATCCCCGTGGACGAACTGAACCAGCGCCTGCATCAACCTCACTAACCTACCCTCAATGCAGGCTGTCGGATTGCTCCAGGCGCAATAACGCCTCCCAGGCAGCCTTGCACTCCTGCGCTTCGTCGCGACTGGCGAATGCCGTGCCGCGTTGCTCGCCATTGAGCAGCACGACCCAGCAGGCTTTCTGACCCAGCGAGCGCAGGGTTTCGGGAACACCACTGCCGATCATCACGGCGACATCGACTTTGTTTTGCATGGAGCTTCTCCGCCACATTAGTTAGCTACCTAACAATGTCGGCCATGCTACGGCTTTCTTCCCGTTGGAAAAAGCTATCCCCGGAATAGCTCCCTTGCATAAACAGCAACAATCGCTAGCGTGCCGGCTTCGTCGCCTGCGGTTTATAGCCCAGACGCAAGCCGCCCCAATGCCGCCCGTTAACCATGATCGGCACCGACAAGTCGTGCATCAACTCGCCGGTATCGCGGGTATAGGTCTGCAACAACACTGCCTGCTGATGGCTGCCGCAGCGGATGCCGGTACGGTCTTCGAACTTGCGCTTGGTGCGGTTCTGCACCGCATCGACGTGCGCGTCGCCGGTGAGCGCCTGGGAAAAAGCCTTGTTGTGTGTCGGCACATAACCCTGAGGCGTGCAGGCAATGGCGAATACCAATCCCTCATGGCGCGGCAGCAGCGCTTCCTGGATCGCCGGCAAAACCTCATCGGTGTAACGGTCAAAACGCGTGTGGTACTTGCTCGGGCTGGTATTCGGGATCGGCGTGTAACTGCGGTCGAACAAGTCCTGCAGGCTGATGCGGTTTTGCAATACATCGGCCTCGAACTGCTCGGCGATGCGGTGTGCGCCCTCGCGGGCCAAATCGTAGATGCGCTGGTGATAGTCATCCAGGCCGACTTCGGCCAAGCGCTCGCTGATGGTTTCGGCTTGCCCTTCCATTTGCACGGCGGCGTCGGCCAGTTGGCGGGTTTGCTGATCGCTCACGGTCAGATCGCTGCGCATCTGCTCCACCGCATGGAACAGGCTGTCGAGTTGCGCGCGGTTGGTATCGGTGCCCTGCGCAATTTCATTCACCTGCCCTTCCACATCCGCCGCCAGGCTGGCGATGCTCTCCAGTTGTTCGCCGGCGTGCTCCACCTGTTCAACGCCCGTGTGCAGGTCCGCCGACAACTGGCGAATCTGCTCCACCACCTGCGCCGTGCGTTGCTGGATATCAGCGACCATCACCCCAACCTCATCGGTCGCCGTGGCAGTACGCCCGGCCAGGCCGCGCACTTCATCGGCAACCACGGCAAACCCGCGCCCGTGCTCACCGGCCCGCGCCGCTTCAATGGCCGCGTTCAAAGCAAGCAGGTTGGTCTGGCTGGCGATCGATTGGATCACCAGCGTGACGCGCTGGATTTCTTCACTGCGCAGGCTTAAGGCTTCAATCAACTCGCGACTGGCGTCGGCACGCTGGCTGAGCTGGCGCATGCGCGTGATTGACTCGGCCAGCACTTCACGGCCCTGCGTACTGTGCTGATGCGCCTGGCTGGCCGCGCCCAAGGCTTGGCGGCTGAGTTGGGAGGTGACCTGCTCAGTGCCGATCATGACTTCGGCGCTGCTGACGATTTGCCTGGCTGCGCTTAATTGCGATTGCAACCGGGCCGCCAATTGCTTGACCGAATAGGCCACGCCGGCAGCGGACAGCGCGTTATGGCTGGTGGTGTAGGAAAGATCGCGAGTCAGCTCGCCCATCGTATCGGCGACGGGGACAGGCGCCACGCGGTGCGTTCGACTTTTAAGGGTGGGCAGCCATATCACCAGCAAGGCCAGCGGCAGGCACAGGTACAGCGGCAAGCCAGCAAACGCCAAGCCCAGCAGAACCAGCACCAGGGCGGTGCTCTGCAAGAGCGGCGTGAGCCAGCCGGGCAGCGCGCGCACCCGCGCGTGCACGGGCACTGCTGCGCCCATCAGAGATCCGTCTCCAGCCATCGTCGTTACCCCACTGCTTGTCGTTATTGTTTCTGCATTAAACGCCACTATCGGGCCATTATCCATGGGCCGTTAGTGGGAGGCTTGCAGCAGATCAATAGACAGGGGCGTAACCGGTATTTCTCTTGAGCGCCGCATCAGCAGCGCCCAACTTCAGCACATCAGGCTTGACGCTGGTGCTTGTCGATCTGCTCGTGGCGCTCTTGCGCTTCGATGCAGTACTTGGTGGTCGGGCTGATCAGCAGGCGCTTGAGGCCGATAGGCTCGCCGCTGTCGTCGCACCAGCCAAAGGAATCTTCCTTGATGCGTTCCAGTGCACGCTCAAGCTGCGGCAGCATGCGCTGGTCGCGATCGATGGCATTGACCAGCCAGGTGCGCTCTTCTTCAACGGACGCCGCGTCAGCCGGGTCAGCCGGGGTGTCCAGGCTTTCGATGGCGATACGGTTCTGTTCAATGCGCTCGTGGTGTTCCACTTTCATGTCTTGCAGCAGCTGCTCGAAAAAAGCGTGCTGTTCGGCATTCATGTAGTCATCCGCCGGCATGGCCAGCAACTTTTCCTTTGTCATTGATTTCTCTATAAAAAATACGTGCATTAAGGCGAATAAGGGAGCGTTCCGGCAGACCTCTGCAGGCCTCGGAAAGGCGCCGTCCATTTCAAGCGCCACCCGGCACTCAATTTACGAGGGGCGGCAGTCTAAGGCCGACTTGAGGGCTCAGCAACTGAAAAGACAGGCATTTTTTCCCAATTAACCCCCAAAGGCACCAGGACGGGCTTGGCGAATGGTCATCGGAGTGCGTTTATAGCAAGAAATTCAGTGTTGTGGAGCTATATAGAAGACAAACGGTTGAATAAGGCCACCAGGCCTATGCGCAAGGGCGATTCAACAGATCTCAGCACGCGGTGGCGGCAGTTACATACCTCCCGTCGAAAATTCGCCCCGGTATAGATAGAGGCTCCGAAGTTTCCCTACCGAACAGGACCTCTCATGCCCGCAATCCCCTCCGCCCATCGCGCGCTCCCCGCACAAGCCGTCAGCGCACAATTTGCTTCACGCCCGACGCTGGACACTGTTACCCGGCAACTGCTGACAGAGCTGATCCGGCAACACTATCCAACCTTGGTCGTTGATCTGTCCCGTACACAATTGGCCATACCCAGTCCCACCGGAGGCTGGACTCTGCATCCGCTCATGGCCCGCGTGCTCGAGTTTCTCGCCACCGGCACCGAGCTGGACTTAAGTGACCGGCACGGCGAGTCCTGCTACCTGACCGACGCTCCGCCTAGCCGTCTCAAGCTTGCAGCCCCGGCGACCTCCGCCCTCGACATGAACATCATCGAAAACATAATCAAGCAATTGCCCTTGACCCTGCCGACAGCCCTGCAAAACGCCCTGGCCACTTATTGGCGCGAAGAGGCCGACAACGGCCTGTCACGCTGGCGCTGGCTCAGCGATTGGCTGGCCGACAACCTCAGGGTCGCCGCCATCAGCCAGGCGGAGTTGGACGGCACTGAGCGTGAAATGCTTGAACAACTGATCAGCTACCCCGACCGCGACGAACGTATCCGTCGATTCGGGGCCAACGCCGTGCGCGCCTATTACCCGCGGGCGACGCTCAAGGAAGGTCAACAGACACTCCCCCTGCTCAGCCCGCACCTGTTGTTGACCCAGGCAACCCGGGTCCTGCTCTGCCAAACCACCGGTACCTGCGAACGTTTTTCGTCCATGGACGCCAGCCTCCAGGCCTGGACCCGACAGGTTGCGCAGCCCTACGTGGTCGAGCACATCACCACCCAACAATGGGAGCCCGACGGCAACGTTTTCGACATCCAGGCGGCACTGATGCTCAATCAGCAACTGGAAGACCTGAGCGCCCTCACCCTGCCCACCCGCCTGGAACTCGATACACTTCGCGCGCTGTGCCTGGAGATCGGCAACCCCGCCCACTCTTTTCTTGAGGCGCCGACCTCTGCCGCGAAGCTACAGACGACACTGCGCCAACAAACCCCGGCCTGGCTGCAACATGCCAGCGCGGCTGACCAGCTACGCTATGGACGCTATAGCCTGGCCTTGGCCAGCGCCAAAAAACGCAGCAACGGCCACACCTTTCTCAGCGATATTCCAGACATCTACACCTTCGCAACCAATGCCCTGTTGCAACAGCTGAAACACGATGAGATCACCTTCGACAAGGTGACGCCCGAACAGTCGAAGGCCACACAGTTCCACCCCGATGACCTGCAATTGACATTCAGCGTGGCCGTCGGATACCCGGGAGGCTCCGGCTTCGTCGAGCCCGTGCACATGAGCCTCACTGAGCTGGCCATCAGCAACCTGCAGGGCCAGCCCCGTGGGCAACTCACCGTACGACATCGCCGCTCGCTGCCCCTGCCAACCTGGCTGACGCCCGACTACATCAAAGGCCGCGGCGGGCTGATCGAGCAGGTCGATATTGGCAAGGCCTACCCCGAATTGCTCGACACCCAACTGCTCGGCGACAGTGACCAGGCGCGGCAACGCACAGAGCGCTTCGCACAACACACGGTCGCACAGCTGCCAATGCTGGCCCTGGAATGGGCGCTGAACAACCAGCACGGCATGACCCTGCGCGGGGCTCGCTACGTGGCCGCACTGATGGGCGAGCGCAGTGAGCAACGCCAGGTCGAAGGCCAGGCCATCGTCATTCGCCACCTCGCCCTGGTGCGCAAATCCCAAGCGACACCGGATGTTGTCACCAATATGTACATCATCGAATCCGAGAGCGCCCTCGCCGGCCCACACCTGCTGTACCGGCCCTTGTATGCCGATCCCCTTCGGGAGTTCGCCAGCCGCGAGGACTTGCTGCAGGCCATTGCCCACCCTGGTGAATTGCAGACCAGTGTGCTGACCTGGTTGTCCGACGGCGCAAGGCCGGTCTACGCCAACGGTGGATTCCAGGAACCTCATTACCCGCGATTTGGCATGGGCGATGAGTTCAGCGTCCCTGACGTACCGCAACCCGCCACCCTGGCGACTGATGGCAGCAACGACGAGCTGAGGCAGTTTCTGTCCAGCGGCCAACTGATGCAGTTCTTGTATGGCAGTAACGCACGGGCGCTGGTCGATCAGGCTGATCGCGCCTCGGTTTCCAACCACGAGAGCCGCTGGCGCGTGCTGCTTGAAGGCGCCGGCCTGCTGTTCAACACCCTGCTGCTGCCCCTGGCCCGAGGCCCTCTTATGCTCACGGGTTGGCTGCTCAGCCTGATGAGCAGTGCCAGCCATGATATTCCAGCCCTTGGCAGCGATGATCCGGTGACCCGGGAATTGGCGCTGGTCGACCTGTTGCTGAACATCGGCATGCTGATGCACCAATGGCTACCGCCGACGACATCGCCCTCGACACCGCTGACTAACGATGTCAGGCAACAAGCCCTTCGTTCACCGCTTACCAGGCTGGGCGACGAGCACTGGCCACCAGCACCCGCCCCTGCGGTGCACCAAGGTCCTACCGTACTGGAAAACGAAGGGCTAGCGAGGGACGCTACGGTGTTCGATTTCAGCTTTTCCAACGCCCACCACCGACTCACGCCCAGCCAACGCGAACGGCTGGCCGGGTTCAGGGCACCCAAGCCCGAGCCATTGCCCAAGCCCCAATTGGACGGGCCACGCAGAGGACTGTATTCGTACCTGGGAGACTGGTACGCCTTGCTGGATACCCAGTGGTACAAACTGAGCCCTGAACGCGACGCGGGCGTGGTGATTGTCGACCCCATCGACCCCACCCGGCTGGGGCCTTTCCTGCAAACCGACGGCTTGGGCAACTGGTCGCTGGACTTGCGTCTGCGCCTGCGCGGTGGGATGCCAGCCAAACGCATTGCCGCCGAACGAAAGCGCCAGGCCGAGCGCAAAATACAGCTCAACGCGCAATACGAGCAATTTTCCAACGACCAACAAGCTCAGCAAAAAAAAGCTGACGACGCAGAAATGCTCATGACCCTGGCGGCCGCCAACCCCAAATACTCCGACGCAGCAAAGGCCAGCACCCGCAGGGCCTTCGACAGGGCTTTATACGAACAGAGTGAGGGCTACCGCAAAATACTCGACAGTCGCAAAGAGCGTGAAGCGTTGCACATCCCCTTCCCGGCCCAGGTCAGTGCCACACTGCTGGAAAACATCATCAATAACGCACGCAAGTCAGTCGTGATCGCCGACATGGACCGCAAAGCGCTCTATGCCATGCACCAGGAGCTCATGGGTGGTGGGATCGAACGGACACCCGTCATGCTCGCCAACGTTGCCCATCACTTACAATTTCTCAATGAGATGAGTGAAATCAATGAGCGGCAGATAAAGGCCCTGGAACTCAAGGATCACTACCTGCTGGAGTTATTCAATCTGGGCCAGCCCGGCCTGGAAAGCTATAACCGCCTGACCATGAACCGCCCTGCAGAGCTTGGCGCATTGGCGATCAAGTACCAGCAACTCAATACCCTTAAATACCTGAGCGTCAAAACCTGGGACCATAGCGCCAACACCGAGTTGTATTCCGTGCTTGAGCCACTGCACCCCCAAGTGCGCACCCATGCTGAACTCAGCACCCTTAGCCTGACGCCGGATGAGCGCCTGAACGTACTGGACAGTCTCTTCCGGCACTACGGCCAGGCGCTGGACGCGCTGCAAAGCATGGCCATGGTTCATGCCGACAACTTGCACATGACGCCTTTCCAACACATACAAAAACTGCTGACAGAGCTGTACCAGGATGCCATGCAGCAGTTGGCCGCCGAGATCAAGCCTGAACCCCACGCGGTCAAGCACCCTCCCAAGCATCCTCGGCCTGCTGACGGCGGCCCGCAGAAAAAGGTGATCAAAACCCGCAGGCAAGGCGTGTTGATCGGCGACCTGAAGCCTGCCGACGCAGCGTTTCCAATCGATCGGGTCGAAGTGCGCTCCGTAGAGGGTGACCAACTGTTGGGCACTTACTCACAGCGCGAGCACCAATGGGACGAAATCATAGAGATACGCCCCAGCGCCCCGCCGCTGCCGCCAGGCACGCGGGCACTGAGTGTGGTCAAAGGTGAAGCGCGCAAATACCTGCAGGAGCTCACGCCGATCCTCAAGCGTGAGGCCGGCTATGCAAAGGTTTCCAAGTTTCCTGTCGAGATCCAGGAGAGTCTGCAGAAGGAGGCTCGCCGATTCACCGAGTTGGCCGACGAACTCTATCGATCCATCCAGGCCAAGCCGGAGGATTCAAGAGTGCTTACCGACCAGACCCTGCTGGACGAGATGCGAGCGGCGGTCACGACCTTGACCACCAAGGGCCAGGAACTGCGCGTCCAGTACTCACTGGAACTGCCGCCGAACGACGCTAACCTGGTGTACTTGCTGGACCAGGACCTCGTGCAACTGGCCAGGCTCGGCTCACGCATTGAGATGCGAGGCGTCCGGCAGGATTTCATCCAGGAGTACGCGGTCAACGACAAACGCGGCTATCCGCTGTGGTATGCACATTTTCATTACGCCAAAGCCGACACACCGAAGCACGACTACACCGTGGCCCACCTGAAAAAAAAGAATCAACGTAAGGACAGTTACTACTCGCTCCTGGCCAACGCCCGGGGCCCACAAAGCGTGGTGGATGTGCACCATGGCACAATCGGCCGTGAACTGGCAGAGCGCCGGTTCCTGCCTTTGGCCCCGTAAACCCTGGAGCGAGCGTGCTCGCCAGCATCGTCAACGCTGACATGGGGGTCTGGCACCGCGCAGCGCTCTCGGGTTCTTCGCGAGCCAACTCCCCCATCGACTCAGCGCTTGAGCTTGCGCTTATTGCGATACTGGTCGATCACCACCGCGATCACGATGATCAGCCCCTTGATGATGTCCTGGATGTACGCATCCACGCCGACAAAGGTAAACCCGCTGGCCATCACGCCCAGGATCAACGCGCCGATCACGGTGCCGGTGATGCGCCCCACCCCGCCCGCCAGGCTGGTGCCGCCGATCACCGCTGCGGCAATCGCATCCAGTTCATAGGACATGCCCATGCCGGCCTGGCCGGTCGCGGCACGTGCCGAGGCGACGACGCCCGCCAGGCCCGCGAGCAACCCGGCGATGCTGTAGACGATGATCAGATGGCGCTTGACGTTGATCCCCGACGTGCGCGCCGCCTGCATATTGCCGCCGATGGCGTAGGTGTACTTGCCGTACTTGGTGTAGCGCAGCGCGATATGGAAGATCACCGCCACCACCAGAAAGATGATCACCGGCATCGCGCCATGGCCGATCGCCGTGTACGAATCCGACAGCATGCTCACCGGCTGGCCTTCGGTGTAGTAACGCGCCAGGCCGCGGGCCGAGACCATCATGCCCAGTGTCGCGATAAATGGCGGGATCCCCGTGACGGCAATGATGCTGCCGTTGATCGCCCCTGCAAGCAGCCCGACCCCCAAGCCCATCGCCACCGGTATCCACACCGGCAAATCCGTCAGGCTGGGAAACACCGCGCGGGAAAAATCCGAAGTCTGCGCCAGGCTGGCGGCAATCATCGCCGACAGCGCCAGCACCGAGCCTGAGGACAAGTCGATGCCCGTGGTGATGATCACCTGCGTCACGCCAATCGCCAGCAGGCCGATGATCGACACTTGCAGGATCATCAGCACCAGACGTTGGGAATTCATCAGAAAGCTCTGGTCGCGCACGATCCAACCGAACAGTTCAAACACCAACCCGATGCCGATCAGCACCAGGAAGATGCTCAGCTCGGTGGGCAAGCGCCTGCGGTGCTTGACCGGTGCCGTGGCAGGCTTGTTGTCTGTTATTGCGTTCATAGCCAATCACCTTCTTGTTCTGTGGCACAGGCCAACCGCAGGCCTGCGCTGCTGTTCGTCAGTGGACTACGGTCATACCGGAAGCCAGCTGCATGACTTTTTCCTGGGTCGCCTCCGCACGGTCCAGGGTGCCCATCAGGTCGCCCTCGTGCATCACCATCACCCGGTCGCTCATGCCCAGCACTTCAGGCAGCTCGGACGAAATCATGATCACCGCCATGCCTTCGCTGGCGAGAAAAGCGATCAAGCGATAAATCTCAGCCTTGGCGCCGACGTCGATGCCACGGGTGGGCTCATCGAGAATCAGCAGGCGCGGGTTGGTCATCAGCCAGCGCGCCAGCAAGGCCTTTTGCTGGTTACCGCCGGACAAGGTGTCGATGCACTGCTCCAGAGACGGAGTCTTCACCCGCAGCTTCTTGCACATGTCTTCACACAACGCGCGCAGGGCCTTTTGCTGGATAAAACCGTTGCCCGAGTAATGCGGCAGCACCGCCATTTCCATGTTTTCCAGCACCGACAGGCACGGGAACAGGCCGCTGAGCTTGCGGTCCTCGGTCAACAGCGCAAAGCCTTTCTCGATGGCCATGTGCGGGTCACTGATGCGCACCGGCTTGCCGTCAAGGGTGATCTGCCCGCCAGAGCTTGGGGTAATGCCGAAAATGGTCTCCGCCACATTGGTGCGGCCCGAGCCCATCAACCCGGCGATGCCGAGGATCTCCCCGGCGTGCAGGTCGAACGACACCCCCTTGAACACGCCGTCCAGGCGCAAGTCGCGCACCGACAGCAGCAATTCGCCGATGGGCGCCTCACGCACCGGGAATAACTGGCTCAGTTCACGGCCGACCATCATCGAGATCAGGCTGTCGCTGTTCATGCTGTCGGCGCGCTGCAGGCCGATGTAGTGGCCGTCGCGAAACACCGCGACTTCATCGGCAATGGCGAACACTTCGTTCATTTTATGCGTGATATAGACGATGCCTTTGCCCTGGGACCTGAGGTCGGCAATGATCGAAAACAGGTGGGCCACTTCCTTTTCGGTAATGGCCGACGTCGGTTCATCCATGATCAGAATGTCGGAGTCGTAGGACACCGCCTTGGCAATCTCGACCATCTGCCGTTCGGCGATGCTCAGGTTGCCGACGTGTTCTTCAGGGTCCAGGTTGATGCGCAAACGCGCCAGCAACTCGGCGGTGCAGCGGTGCATTTCGCGGTGGTTGACCATGTGCAGGCTGTTGAGCTGCTCGCGGCCGATCCAGATGTTTTCGGCGATGCTCATGTGCGGCATCAGGTTGAGTTCCTGGTGGATCATCGCGATCCCGGCCTTCTGCGCCGCCAGCGGCGTTTCAAACACGATCGGCTTGCCGCGCAGACGTATTTCACCGGCGTCGGGCTGGTAGATGCCGGCGATAATCTTCATCAGCGTCGACTTGCCTGCACCGTTCTCGCCCATCAGCGCCAGCACCGAGCCAGGGCGAACGCGCAGTTGCACATCGGCCAGGGCCACGACGCCGGGAAAGCCTTTGCTGATGTTGAGGATTTCCAGCAGGTAGGGTTCTTCCGGCGCCAGGGGCTGGATGCCGGGAGGCTGCGAGGCAACCGCTTGAACAAGCATATCGGGTACTCCATCAGCAGGACGACCGTGGCCGCCCTGCTCGCTTATTGTTGTTATGAAGGGCTACTTGAAGTCTTTGACGTTGTCCGGCGTGATCAGCTTGAACGGAATGATCACGTTCTGCTCGACCGGCTCATGCTTGGCCATCTTGCGCGCCGCTTCCACCGAGCCGACGGCCTGCCCTTTCGCGTCCTGGAACGCCGACGCGGCCATGTCGCCCTTGGTAATCGCGTTCAAGCCATCCGGCGTACCGTCGACCCCGGCGATCAACACGCTGCCCGGTTTGGTGCCCGCCGATTTCAGCGCCATGGAGGCGCCGATGGCCATCTCATCGTTGTTGGCCAGCACCGCATTGAACTCACGCCCCTGGGTCAGCCAGTCGTTGACCAGCGTCATGCCGCGGTCACGCAGCCAGGTACCGGTCTGCTCCTGTTCGATGGTGATGCCGGGGTACTTGGCCAGAACCTCTTTCACGCCTTTGGTGCGGTTGGTGGTGGAGTTGTTGGCCAGGTCGCCCAACAGGATCACGATCTTGCCTTTGCCACCGAGTTTGTCGGCGATGTACTGCATTTGCAGGCGACCGGCCTCGACGTCATCGGAGGTCACGGCCACCACATCTTTAGGCAAGTCTTTCTGATCAGGCCGGCGGTTGACGAACACCAGCGGAATGCCCGCCTTGGTCGCCGCACTGATGATGTTCTTGGTCGACGCGGTATCCACCGGGTTGACGATAATCGCGTCGACTTTCTGGCTGATGAAGTTCTCGACCTGGCTCAGTTGCTTGACCACGTCGGCGCGGGCGTCTTCAAACTGCAGCTGCACGCCATCGCCCTTGGGGTAGGACTTGGCTTGCTTGTCCATGTCCTCGCGCAGGTAAGTCAGAAAGGTGTCGTCGAAGGCGGACATGCTCACGCCTACTTTGATATCGGCAGCCGAGGCAAAACCGCTGGCAAGCAGCATGGACAGGGCCAGCGCGGTGAAACGGATCGGGGTCTTCATGAACGGTCTGTCTCCAATTTCTTGTTGGTTTTGTGGACGTTGCGTTTTTCAGAGCGAGGAGGCCGGCAGCCGCACGATCGGTGCCCCCGGAATGCAGCACACCAGGGCGCCTTTGTTTTCGACGCACAGCACATTGAGGAAGGAGAAATAAAACGGCCGGGCGCGGGGCAGACCGCGTGGCGCTTGCTGTGCAGGGCGTAAAACTCGCAGTACAGCGTTGAAGATTTTCATCTGACGGTACCTGGTTGTTTTTGATCTTGTTTTTGTTGAGTCGCCCGGATCAAGCCCGAAGCGTACTTTTTGCAACCTGGAAAAGACTTTATTGGAAAATAATTTCCATATCAACCTGTTTTAGAATTTTATTCTATTTTTGTTGAAACCACCTGCTGGCGCTCGTTGCTAAGGCGCGCGGCGTCCAATATACGGGTGGTTTCCAGTGCGTCATAGGCGTTCACCGGCAGCGCTCCCTGCCCTTGCACGGCACTGTGCAACTGGCGATAGAACTGCGTCCAGCAGCCTTTCTCCGAGGGCACACGCTCGCGTTCCGCGCCTTGCTCAAACCAGCCCCAGCGTCGGTGCTCTTCAGCGCCCCAGTGCTCGCCTTCGGTTTTCGGCGTCTTGCCGGCCATCAGCGCTTCTTCCTGGCCATCAAGCCCGTCCACGGTGTAACAACCCAGGGTGCCGCTGACGCGAAAACGCGGGGCCTGACTGTTTTGCAGCGCACTGCCCCACAGGTGGGAAATCACGCCGTTGGCGTGGGTCAGCGAAACAAAAAAGCCGTGATCGAGAGTGGGGTGTTCCGGGCTGAACTGCAGTTGCGCGAACACCCGGTCCACCGGGCCGAACAGCTGCATCGCCTGGTCCACCAGGTGACTGCCGAGGTCGCGCAACCATCCGCCGCCGCTGGCATTGCCCACGGCTTGCGGATTGAAGCGCTCGACACGGGACTCAAAACGGGTGATCTGGCCCAGCGCACCGGCGTCGATCAGTTTGCGCAACGTGAGGAAGTCCGAGTCCCAACGCCGGTTCTGGTAAACGCTGAGCAACACGCCCTGGCGTTCGGCGGCGGTGATCAGTGCCTGGGCCTGTTCGGCGTTGCTGGCGAACGGTTTGTCGCTGACCACCGCAACCCCGTGTTCGATGGCTTCCAGTACCAGCGCCGGACGGCCCTTGAGCGTGGTGGAAATCACCAGGACGTCGACACCGGCCTCGACGATCTGGCCGATGGTGTCGTAGGCCTTGAGGCCGGGGTGGTCAGCCGCCAATTGCTGGCGCCGCTCGGGTGAGCGTGTCACCACGCCGACAAACGTTGCGCCGGGCAACGTTGCAATCAACGGTGCGTGAAAAAAACGGCCGCCGTGGCCGTAGCCAACTAGTCCGATTCGCATAGATGCGCTCCTTCATGAAGTGGAAACCCAGTTCAAATGTGGGAGCTGGCTTGCCTGCCAAAGCAGCGTGTCAGTCAATGAACCCGCCACTGAAAGACCGCTATCGCAGGCAAGCCAGCTCCCACACTGACTGCATTCCACCTGCCCGAAAATGATCGTTGATCGTTCCTGCGCAGAGCGTTGGAACGATCGGTTGCTTATTGGCACAGCTCGCGGGTCACCCGCTCCAGCATCATCCGGTTGGATTCATCCGGCCGGTCTTCCCAGGCAAACACCGAAACCGTGGCGATGCCGTCGAACTTGATCTCGCGCAAGGTGCCGAAAAACGCCTCCCAGTTGACCTCGCCCTGGCCGATGTCCAGGTGCTGATGCACCGTGGCGGTAACGCCCGGCGGGTTGACGATGTAGCGCAGGTTCGACGACGCGCGGTGGTTATAGGTGTCGGCAATGATCAAGTGGCTGAGCTTGGAACCGGCGTACTTGAGCATCGAGGCGATATCACCTTTGCCGTCGTCATAAAAGAAGGTGTGCGGCGCGGCGTAGAGGTAGTTGATCCAGTCGCGGTCGAGGCCGCGAATGATGTCCACCGACTCGTTGTTGCGCTCACAGAAGTCATACGGATGCGCCTGGATATCCAGCTTGATGCTTTCACGCTCGAACTCCGGGATCAGCTCGTCCATGGAGCGCATGAACTGGTTTTCGCACACCAGCGGGTTGTCGGACTGGCCGGTGAATTCGGTGTTGACCAGCTCGCAGTCCATTTCCACGGCGATCTGGATCGCACGCTTCCAGTTGCGTACGGCGGCGACGCGCAGGCCTTCGTCGGCCGCGGCCCAGTGGTACATCGGCAGCAGGGAAGACAGTTGCACACCGGCGTCGCTCAAGGCCTTGCGAAATTCCTTGATGCGCGCACGGTCAACGCGAGCGGCTTTGTAGAACGGCAGGAAGTCTTCGCGGGGTGAGAGTTCGATGTGCTGGTAGCCGAGTTCGGCGGCCTTGTCGACCATCTGGCCAAGGGGCAGATGGCGGTACATGTAGGGGTCTAAGGCGATACGCATAGGTGAAACTCCCGTATCTGAAATTGGAATCCGCTCGAATGTGGGAGCTGGCTTGCCTGCGATAGCGGTGCATCAGGCGGCATTTATATTGAATGTGCCGCCGTCTTCGCAGGCAAGCCAGCTCCCACACTGATCCGGTTCCTCCAGTGCAATAGGTGTCAGCCGTAAAAATGTGGGCGCTCTGGCAGGCCGACTTTCACAATCTGCTCACTGCGCTGCGCCTCAATGCACGCATCCGCCGCCACCGCCGCCGCAAACCCATCCCACGCCGACGGCCCGCCGACATGCCCGGCGCGTACGCCGTCGATGAACGCCTGCAATTCGACGTCGTAGGCGCCGATAAAGCGGTCCTTCCAGTCCATCAAAATCGCATTCGACAGCTTGGCCTCGCTGCGCAGTTGCACCTGCGAAGGCTCCGGCAGTTTGGCAATACCGGTCTCCCCCACCACTTCGCACTGAATGTCGTAGCCGTACTGGCAGTTCACGAACACTTCCACGTCGATGCGCGTGCCCTTGGCGGTTTCCAGCAGCACGATCTGCGGGTCACGCAAGTGGGCCAACGCCTTGCTCGATTTGCGCGGGAACACCACTTGCACCGACACGTAGTCGTCGTTGAGCAACCAGCGCAACACGTCCAGTTCATGGATCAAGGTGTCGGTGATCGCCATGTCGGTCTTGTAGTTTTCGCCCACCGTCGGGTTGCGGTGCGCGCAGTGCAGCATCAAAGGCTCGCCGATCTGGCCGCTGTCGATGACCGCCTTGAGGGCGCGATAACCTTCGTCGTACGGGCGCATGAAGCCCACCTGCACCAGGCGCTTGCCGAAGGCGATTTCGGCATCGACGATCTTGCGGCAGCCTTCTGCGGTGACGGCCAAGGGCTTTTCGCAGAACACCGGCTTGCCGGCGGCGATGGCAGCGAGCACGAATTCTTCGTGGCTCGGGCCCCAGGAAGTCACGAGAATTGCCTCGACCTGCGGCGAGTTGATCAACGCATGGCCGTCCGCGTACACCTCGGCGGTCAGCTGCAAATCAGCGACGACCCTGGCGGCTTGCTCAAGGTTGATGTCGGTCACCGCCACCACCTGGCTATTGAGCAGGGTCTGGCTGCACCGACGGATATGGTCCCGGCCAATGGCGCCCGTACCGATAACACCCAACTTCAAAGACATACAAACACTCCTCTTGTTATTAGTACTGCCGGGCCTTGGCCAGGCGTTCATTGAGTTGTTTGGCCACCGCGTCAGTGCGCGCGCTGGTCGAGACCTGCGCCACCCCGACCCGCCACCACGACAGGTATTTGTGGATCATGGTCTTGGGCAGAACCTTGATATCAATCAGCGTCGACACCGTTTGCGTACGTGCATCGGCCAACGCCGCCTGCAACTGTTCCACCGTGCTGACCTTGTAGGTCTTGCAGCCATAGGCCGCCGCACTCATGGCGAAATCCACCGGCACAAAACCGCCGTCGAGCTTGCCGGTCTCCGGGTTGCGAAAGCGAAACTCGGTGCCGAAGCTGTCCATGCCGTGTTCCATCTGCAGGTTGTTGATGCAGCCGAAGGTCATGTTGTCGAGCAGCACCACGTTGATCTTGCGCCGCTCCTGGATCGAGGTGGCCAGCTCCGAGTGCAGCATCATGTAGGAGCCGTCACCCACCAGCGCATAGACCTCGCGCGCCGGCTCGGCCAGCTTCACGCCCAGGGCCGCGTTGACCTCGTAGCCCATGCACGAATAGCCATACTCGACGTGGTAGGTGTTGACGCCCTTGCTGCGCCAGCTGCGCTGCAAGTCGCCCGGCAAGCTGCCGGCGGCGGCAACGATGATGGCGTCGTCGGCCAGGGTGTCGTTGAGCACGCCGAGCACGCGGCTTTGGGTCAGGCAGGAACCGGTCAGCTCGATAAACTCGCGCAGCACGGCCGGGTCCATGTGGTCGTTGATTTCCGGGACGAAATTGTCCGTCTGGTAGTCAGCCTGGTAGATGCGGTCCACCTCGGCATCCAACTGCGCCTTGGCGTCGCGTGGCTGGTCCGCCCAGTCGGAACGGTAGTCGCCCAAGGCATCCGCCAACGCCTCCAGGCCCACCCTGGCATCCGCCAGCAGTTGCACGCCGTCCAGTTTCAGAGCATCGCACGGACTGATATTGAGGTTGAGAAACTTCACGTCGGGGTGCTTGAACAGCGACTTCGACGCGGTGGTGAAGTCGGTGTAGCGCGTGCCGATACCGATGATCAGGTCCGCTTCCGGGGCCAGCAGGTTTGCCGCCAGGCAGCCGGTTTCACCGAGACCGCCCAGGTTCAGCGGATGGCTGGAGACCACTGCGCTTTTGCCTGCCTGGGTTTCGGCGAAGGGGATGTCAAAGCGTTCGGCAAACGCTTGCAGCGCGGCATTCGCGCCGGCGTATTTGACCCCGCCGCCGCAGATGATCAGCGGTTTGCGCTTGCCTCGAAAGGCGGCCAACGCATCGCCGATCATCGCTTCAGTCGGCGGACGGCGTTCGATACGGTGCACACGTTTTTGCAGGAAGTAGTCGGGATAGTCCCAGGCTTCAGCCTGTACATCCTGCGGCAGGGCCAACGTGACGGCGCCGGTTTCCGCGGGGTCAGTGAGCACGCGCATCGCATGGATCGCAGCGGTCATCAGTTGCTCGGGGCGGTTGATGCGGTCCCAGTACTTGCTCACAGAGCGGAAGGCATCGTTGGTGCTGATGCTCAAGTCATGAAACTGCTCGATCTGCTGCAGCACCGGGTCGGGCTGGCGGCTGGCATAGACATCGCCGGGCAACAGCAGCAACGGAATACGGTTGGCCGTGGCGGTGGCGGCGGCGGTAATCATATTTGCCGCGCCCGGCCCCACCGATGAGGTGCACGCGTAGATCTTGCGGCGCAGGTGTTGCTTGGCGAACCCGATGGCGGCGTGGGCCATGCCTTGCTCATTGCGGCCCTGATGCACCACCAGATCGCCGCTGTCCTGCTCCAGCGCCTGACCCAGCCCCAGCACGTTGCCGTGGCCGAAAATGGTAAAAACCCCGGCGACAAACTTGCTCTGCACGCCATCGACTTCGATGTACTGGTTATCCAGAAACTTCACCAGGGCCTGGGCCATGGTCAATCTTGTTGTGGTCATGTTCGCACCTTGTATGAACGCAAATCTGTCGATCAACTGTGAACCAATGTGGGAGCGGGCTTGCTCGCGAATGCGGTGTGTCAGTCACCCGATTTATTTACTGACCCACCGCATTCGCGAGCAAGCCCGCTCCCACAGTTTGGCCGGCGTCAGGTCCGGGAATTTTGTAGATGGGCGATGCTCGCCCCCAATGCCTGCTGGATATCCGCCAGCGCATGCACGCTTTCAGCAAACGGCTCGAACGACAGATAACCGCTGTAGCCGGTGCTGAGCAAAGTGTCGATCTGCGCGGCATTGCCGAGGATATCGCCCTCGCCCACCAGCACGCGGTGGCCGTCGCGAATGGCATTGAGCGGTGCGTCGCGATCCTCGACGCCGGAGATATGCACCAGGCCGGTCAGCTGCGGGAAGAATTCCTGTTCGCCAGCCAGGTGATGGTGAAAGGTGTCGTGCACCAGCCGGAACACATCCAGGCCGCCAATCGCCTGGATCGCATCCACGGCCACACGCTTGCGGCGCAGCGCGCATTCTTCAAAACCCAGCGGCTCGATGAAACCGAGAATCGCGTACTCGCGCAGGATCGGCGCCAACTCGCTCAACGCCGTGCGTAAACCGGCCGCGCGTTGGGCTTCGTTACGCGTATCGCCGCGCTCGTTCAGCGGGCACATCACCAGGCCTTGCGCACCGCACTCACGCGCATAGGTGGCGAGTTTGATCGCCTGGGCACGGCGCTCGTCATTCCACACATCAAACGGGTACAGCGCGTTAATCGACAGCACCGTGATGCCTTGCACCGCGCACAACTCACGCACGCGGCTGGCCGGGGTGCCGTATTCGATTTCATGACCTTCGAGGTCGTTGCGAATCTCGATGGCATCGCACTTGAGGGCCGCCGCCAACTGGATGAAATCCGGCAGGGACAGGTCGGGCGCGACCATGCGGTTAAGGGCAAAACGTAGCGGCGACTTCATTATTGTTGTTCTCCGTTCAAACCGGTCAGAGGTCCAGCAGCCAGCTGTGCTGCGGGTCGTTATGGAAATGCCAGGCGCGCTTGGGGCCGGCCATCACGTTCAAGTAATACGACTCGTAGCCATACGGCACGCTGACCGGGTGATACCCCTTGGGCACCACCACCAGGTCGCTGTTTTCCACGGCCATGGCCTGGTCGATGCTGCGATCGTCGGTGTACACGCGCTGGAACACGAAGCCCTGGGGCGGGTTGATCTGGTGGTAGTAGGTCTCTTCGAGAAAGCTCTGGTGCGGCAGGTCGTCGGTGTCGTGCTTGTGCGGCGGGTAACTGGACGAGTGCCCGGACGGCGTGCGCACTTCCACCACCAGCAGCGAATGGGCCGGCTCGCTGTCGGGCAGGATGTCGCACACATACCGGGTGTTGGCGCCCTTGCCGCGCACGCTGCGCTTGCACTGCTCGGGGCGAATCAGGCGCGGCTCAAAACCTGGGGCACCGGGTGCGGCGCACACGGCGATTTGCACATCGCTCAACGCGGTCACCTGCGCATCGGTGCCGGGCGGCAGGTAGGCGGCGAAGGGCGATTTGTCTTCGAACACGGACTGACGATCCCCCAGGTTCTGCCAGTTGAAGCCCTCGCCTTGGATATTCACCCGGCCGCTGAGCAGCACCAGGCACAGCTCCTGATCACCGGCGGTGACCGGCAACGTCTCACCCAGGCTCAGGCGGTAGGCGGCAAAGCCTACGTATTCCAGGCGCCCTTCTTCCAGGGCAACCATGGTTTGCCCGCGTTTGCTGCTCTTGACCAACAAGCTCATCACTTAAGTCCTCTCGCTGAGAAGCGTGCGCAACGTGTCGTAGCCCTTTTTCGCGTAGATATAGCTGGGCGCTACGGCCGGGTCCTGCTCGGCTTCTACCACCAGCCAGCCCTCGTACTTGGCCGCCAACAGCACGTCGAGCAACTCGGCAAAGTCGATATCGCCGTCACCGGGCACGGTGAAGGTGCCGTTGACGATGCAGTCAGGAAAGCTCCACATCTGGTTGCGCGCCAGTTGCACCACCGGTTTGCGCACGTCCTTGAAATGCACGTGACAGACGCGCTCGATGTGTTTGCGCAGCACCTCGACAGGCTCGCCGCCGCCCATGTAGCAGTGGCCCGAATCGAACAGCAGGCCGACTTCCGGGCCGGTGCGACGCATCAACTGGTCAATGTCGTCGGGGGATTCGACGTAGGCGCCCATGTGGTGGTGGTAGGCCAGGCGCACGCCTTGGGACAGGGTGAAACGCGCCAGTTCGGTAAGTTTGTCGGCGTATTCCTGCCAGGCGTGTTCACTGTGAAAACGCGGACGTTCGATCAGGCGCACCCTGGCGCCCTGGATCGAATCGGCGACTTCGCCGTAGACCAGCACCTTGGCGCCGTTGAGTTTGAGCAGCTCGACGTGACCGGCGATGGCCTCGATTTCTTGCGCCACCGAACGCCGTGCCAGGCGGCTGGAATACCAGCCGGAGACCAGCGCCAGGTCATAAGGGCGCAGCACGTCGCCGACGCCTTGGGCGTCCTTGGGGAATTTGCCGTTGAGTTCAAAACCCTCGTAGCCGATCTCTTTGCCTTCGCCCAGGGCAGTGCTCAAGGGCGTTTCACCGCCCAGGGCAGGCAGGTCGTCGTTGCTCCAGGAGATCGGGTTGATGCCAATTCGGATTGCGGGCATGGCTGCACCTTTTGTTTTTATCTGACTTAAGCCTGGTGAGGTTTGCTTTGTGTGGGAGCTGGCTTGCCTGCGATGGCATCAGCCCGGCGTATCTGATGGACCGAGTTGTCTGCATCGCAGGCAAGCCAGCTCCCACATTTGTGCGTGTTTAACTTCTAGCACTGCGCCAGGCGTTGATGAGCTGTTCGAAGGTGCCCTGCACCTGCTCGATCAGGGTTTGATCATCAATCTCCCCCGCCATCCATGCGCGGCTCGGTTCCTGGAAGATCGTACGGCCCACCGCAAATCCACGGCAGGTGCTGCTTTGGCTGGCTTGCCGGAAACCATCGGCGAGGCATTCGGCCGAAGCGTTCAGGCCCAGCAGCACCACGCCACGACAGTATGGGTCGCGCTCCTGGATCAGTTCGTCGAGTTTTTTCCAGTCCTGCGCCGACTGCGCCTCGATCTTCCACCACGCCGGGTAGATGCCCAGGTTGTACAGGCGCTTGAGGCTGCGATAGAGCACGTCGGGATAGGTGGACGGGTGATCCTTGGGCGGGATGACTTCCAGCAGCAGCTCATGGCCGCTGACCAGCGAAGCCTCGTACACCGCCTTCAGTTGCGCTTCCTGTTCCAGGCGCAGCATCGGCTCATCGTCGGGGTGGTATTGCACCAGGCACTTGATGATTTGCTCCTGGGGCCAGGCAATCAGGTTGCTGCCCACCGAGCGCCCGTGTTCAAACGCCAGCGGCCGCGAGTTCTGCACCTCCACCGGGCGCGCGATCCACCAGCCGCGACCGCTGGCGGCGTTGAGCGCGTCCTGGCCGAAACGCTGGTCGGCCAACAGGCCCACGTCGGCTTCGACGCCCTGCTCGCGCAGCTTGGCTTCGACGCGTTCGATCGCCTGGATAAACAGCTGCTTGATGGCGCTGATACGCGTCGGGTCCTGGCCGCCTTTTTGCGCCAGGTCCACCAGTTGCCAGCGATGGTCGAAGGCAAACACGAACAGCTGCTTCCAGGCTTTGCGCGGCACGGTGACGCGGTGCAGGCGCTGCAAGGTGACGTCTTGATCGGGCCGGGTGATGGGCACCGGGCTGTTGAACAGGTAATCCAGTTCGGCAGGCGTGGGCATGGCCGGCGCGCAGGCGTGGCGGGACACCACCAGGCCGCCACAGGCGTTGGCCAACTGGCTGCAACGCTCGTCGCTGGCGTCGTTGATCCAGCCGCTGAGAAAGCCCGACATGAACGCATCGCCGGCGCCCAGCACATTGAGCACCTCGACGCGCACGCCGGGGTAGATGGCGCCGTCTTCCAGCCGCGCGGGGATCGCGCCGTGGATCACCGTGCAGCCCTGCGGGCCGAGCTTGACCACCAGGGTGGCCGGGGTCAGGTCACGCACGGTGCGCAGCGCGGTGAGCAAATCTTCACTGCCGCCAGCGATCAGAAACTCTTCTTCGGTGCCGACGATCAGGTCAAAGCGCGGCAGGATTTTCTGCACATGCTGGCTGACGTTCTGGTCGGCGACAAACCGGGTTTCGCCGTCCGCCTTGCCCGCCAGGCCCCACAGCACCGGGCGGTAGTCGATATCGAGCACGCGCTTGACGTTGTGTTTGGCTGCGTAGTCCAGGGCCTGGATGCTGGCCTTGTACACGCCATCGGTGGAGAAATGCGTGCCGGTGATCAGCAAGGCTTTGCTGGAGGCAATAAAGGCCTCGCTGATGTCTTCGGCGCGCAGGGCCATGTCGGCGCAGTTTTCGCGGTAGAACACCAGCGGGAAGGTTTCGCGGTCCTTGAGGCCCAGCAGCACCAGCGCGGTGAGGCGTTCCGGGTCGACCTTGATGCCGCTGACATCGCAGCCTTCGCGGGCCAGGGATTCCACCAGGAAGCGGCCCATGTGGTCGTCGCCCACCCGGCTCAACATCGCCGATTTAAGCCCCAACCGTGCGGTGCCGAAGGCGATATTGGCGGAGGACCCGCCGAGGTACTTGGCGAAGCTGGACACGTCCTCAAGTCGCGCACCCACTTGCTGTGCGTAGAGGTCGACGCCCAGGCGTCCGAGGCAAATCAGATCCAATTGACGCCCACTGGCAAAACGAGTCTGGCCCATGCTGGCTCCTGTTATTTTTATCAGCCTGCGTGGTACCGCCGTCGTGGCGGCACACGCTCTTGGTGAAAGCAGACTAGAACGTCCGGCGGCCGCAATCAATATTTATTCCATAATTATTTTTAGTGGAATATTTTTTCCAATAAGCCAGCATAATGGCCTGCCAGCCCTCCTGCATCGTTTCAGCAGGCCACGGCCACCGTGATGCCGGGGTATTTTTTTGCGCCTACCCTGTAGACTTGCGCCCACCCATCAGCGCATCAGAAGAACACGCCAGAAGGATTGCCCATGTCCCGCACCGATCCCGAGACCACCCTGGAAGAGACTATTGCCAGCCCTCCGATCAATGCCGAGCGCCTGTTGCAGCTGATCACCGACGAATACGAAAGCCTGCCACGCCAGCTCAAACGCATCGCCAGCTACATGAGCCAGCAAAGCGACCGGATCATGGTCGACCGCATCAGCGACATCGCCCGCGAGTGCGAAGTGCACCCTTCGGCCATCGTGCGGTTCTCCCAGCGGTTCGGTTTCAGCGGTTTCAGTGAGATGCAGGCGCTGTTTCGCGAGGCCTACACCCACAAGACCACGCCGGTGCAGAACTACCAGCAACGCATCCGCAGCATGATCGCCAACAAGTCGCAGAAGGCCAGCGGCGGCGACCTGGCGCGCGAATGCGTGAACGCCACCCTCTCCGGCATCGAGCGCCTGGGGCTGGAACTCGATGATGTGGCCTTCGAGAAAGCCGTGGACCTGGTGGTCAATGCCGACAATATCTACGTGGTCGGCGTGCGCCGCTCCTTCGCGGTGGCCGATTACCTGGTCTACAACCTGCAGCACACCAACAAGCGCATTCACTTGATTTCCGGTTTGGGCGGCAGTTACCGCGAGCAGATGCGCAGCGTGCGTGCCAATGACCTGGTGATCGCCATCAGCTTTACGCCGTATGGCAAAGAGACTCAGCATTGCCTGCGCATTGCCCAGCATCATCAGGCCAAGACCTTGATCATCACCGACAGCAACCTGTCGCCCCTGGCCAAACGGGCGAACGCGGTGCTGTTGGTGAATGAAGGGTCGTCGTTTGCGTTTCGCTCGCTTAGCGCCACCTTGTGCCTGTGCCAGGCATTGTTTATTGCGGTGGCGTATCGGTTGGAGCTGAAGGTGGATGAGATTCATGAACAGGTGGGGTTCGACGACTGATCTTCTGGTACTGAAGATCCGCTGTGGGCGCGGGTCTGTTGTGGCGAGCGGGCTTGCCCCGCGTTGGGACGCGAAGCGGCCCTGAAACCTGACGCCGCGGTCTATCAATGAGCGCGCGGCGGCCTTATTGGGGTTGCTTCGCAGCCCAACGCGGGGCAAGCCCGCTCGCCACGACAGACCGGCTCACCACAACAAGCTTGCTTGCCACAGCAAGCCCGCTGGCCACGACAATCATTGGCGCGGCGATGCGGCTCATGCCTTCGGTGATGGCCACCAGCAGGTCACCGTCCTTGCGCTCAGCCCTGGCGTTTTTCAGGTAGAGCACAGCATGACCAGGATTAAACGCAGAAGACGGCTTATGAGGCGCGGGTTAAGCCGCTGTTAACAATTGCGTGAGCACTCGGCCGTGATAGCGAATCTGCGCCAGGGTCAGCGCGGTGTAGCCGATGATCACCGCCGGCGGCAAGCTCGCCGCGACGCAGAACTTGCCCAGTGGCTGCAAGGTCAGCCCGGCGGCGGCGGCGCGGGTGCAGAATTCGCTTTCCTCGACACCGCTTGGCAGCCACAGCACAAAGTGCAATCCGGCTTGCTGGCCGCTCACCGTGCATTCACCCGGCAGACAAGCGAGCAGCGCATCGCGACGCGCCTGATAAGCCTGGCGCGAAGCCCGCAGGTGCCGCACAAACGCGCCGCTGGCGAGAAACTCCACCAGCCCCGACTGATCCGTCGCGCCCACCGAATGCCCGGTGAGTTGCAGGGTGCGCAGCAACGCGGGGCGCACCGCCTTGGGCACCACCATGAACCCCACGCGCAGGCCCGGGAACAGGTTCTTGTTGAAGCTGCCGCAGTAGATTACCCGGTCGCCGGAATCCAGGGATTTGAGCGCCGCCAGTGGCGCGCTGTTGTAGTTGTATTCGCTGTCGTAGTCGTCTTCGACCACCCAGGCGTCGGCGCGGGCGGCCCAATCCAACAGCGCCAGGCGGCGTGAAACCGACAGGGTCATGCCCAGCGGCGCCTGGTGCGCCGGTGTCACATAGGCCAGGCGCGCCGTGTCGGGGAGTTGCGCGGTATCAAGACCTTCGGCTGTCACCGGGACCGGCAAGACCTGCGCACCGGCCAGGCTGAACAGGCGGCGTGCCGGTGTATAACCGGGGTCTTCCACGCACGCGGTGTCGCCGGGTTTGAGCAGCGTGCGCGCGATCAGGTCCAGGCCATGGCGAATGCCGGTGGTGACAATGATTTCGTCCGCCTCGCAGTGCATGCCGCGATAACTGCGCACGTAGTCGGCGATCTGTTCACGCAACGCGGGCAAGCCGGCCGGGTGGGCGGCCTCCAATACGCCTGGCCCCGCAGACAGCAAGCCTCGGGAGATGCACCGCGCCCAGATTTTCAGGTCGAACAGGCTCGCGTCCGGGCGCCGCGCGACAAAAGGGACGTGGCTTTGCACACCCGCGTCAGGCTGATCCGGTATGGCCGCGCGGCGTGAACTTGCGCTGGGCGCCGGCGCCGCAATGAATTGCTCGGGGATCACCGCGCTGACGCGCGTGCCGGAACCCGCCACGCGCTGCACGTAACCTTCGCTGTGCAAGCGCTCGAACGCCGCTTCAAGCGTGCCGCGCGACACCAGCCAGCGTTCGGCCAGGCTGCGGGTAGACGGCAAGCGGCTGCCGGCGGGCAATTGCCGATTCAGGATGGCGGCGCGCAATGCGTCGTAGGCGCCCTGCTGCTTGCCGGCGTCCAGGCTATCGGGGCGCGGCAGGTCCAGGTGGGAGGCGGCTTTTCCTCGGCTCATAGTGGTCCATTCATAAGAGGCATAAGTGGCCCTGAGGATTAAACCACATACCCGCTAGAGTTCGAACTCTACTCCTTGCGAAGAAGCTTCCCATGACGCAACGCGCCCTCTCCTCCGGGTTCTGGCTGGTGCTGCTGACCGTACTCATCGGCCTGCCACGTATCACCCTGGACATGCACCTGCCAGCCCTGCCGGCCATGGCCGACGACTTCCACGCCAGCGACAGCCAGTTGCAGCTGACCCTCACGCTGTACGCCCTGGGCTCGGCCATTTCCTTGCTGGTCAGCGGCCCGTTGACCGATCGCTTCGGGCGCCGCCCGGTGCTGCTGAGCGGGCTGTTGGTGTACGCGGTCGCCACCGTGGCCTGCGCGCTGGCCGACAGCATTGGTGTGCTGATCGTCGCCCGCCTGTTCCAGGCCTTGGGCGGTTGCTGCACCACGGTCATCGGTCGGGTGATCGTGCGCGATTACTTTGACCGTCATGAACAGGCGCGCCTGCTTGGCCTGATCTCCATGGCCATGGCGATTTCGCCAATGGCCGCACCGGTGCTGGGCAGCCTGATGCTGCCGTTCATCCATTGGCGCGGCCTGTTTATCGTATTGGCCGTGATCGGCGTGACGCTGTGCCTGGTGGTGTTTCGCCGGCTGCCGGAAACCCGTCCACCGGAAGTCGCCGCCGCGCCGCCGAGCAACCTGTTGCGCCTGTACGGCCAGCTGTTGCGCGACCGTTATTTCCTGCGGTACTCCCTGGCAATCGGCTGCGTGTACAGCACGTATTTCCCTTTTATCAGCGAGTCGTCGGCTCTGCTGCAACGCGGCTTTCACTTGTCGGCCGCGGCCTATGCGCTGGTGTTTGCCGCGACGATCAGTGGCTACATGCTCGGCGCCAACCTGTTCCGCCGACTGGTGCTGCGCGTTGAAGCCGATCAGTTGATCAGTGCCGCCATCGCCTTGAATGTGCTGGGTTGCGTGATGCTCGCCGGGGCCACGGTCGCCCTGCCCCAGGCCTGGCTGGCGATTGTGCTGCCGATGGTGGTGATCATGGTGTCGGTGGGGATGGTGATTCCGGCCTGCCAGCTGTCGGTGTTGCAGCCTTACGGCGCGATTGCCGGGACCGCGTCGGGGTTGTTCTTCTTTATCCAGATGTTCCTGACGGCCGTGAGCAGTTGGGCCACCGGGATGCTGTCGGACGGCACCTCGCAACCCCTGGTGATCATGACGTCAGTGGCCAGCGCATTGCTGGTCGCAGGTTGGCGGGCCTTGCAACAAAAAGCCGCGCCTGTGGGTCAGGCGCGGCTTGGGTGAAGCGCGATCAGGATCAGTGCATGAAGATCGCGATCAGAATGATGAGCGGGATAGGCACACCGAGGAACCAAAGCAGTAATGAGCGCATGTTGTTCTCCTTGATTAACGAACGTAGTTTTCAGTTTCGACGTACACCACGGCGTCACGGCGACGACCGCCGAAGGTGGCAGCGAAACTGGCAAAGAAGGCACCGATCAACAGCGCAATGAAGGTCCACAGCGAGGTGTAGGCAGCCACTTTGGCGGCAGTGTCAGCAGCTTGCTTGGCTTTGACCTTGGCGTCTTCGATGGCTTTGCGGGCATCGCCGTACACCTTGTCGATACGCGCTTCGGCGTCAGCCTGGCTGAGGTTGGTGCGCTGGCTGATCAACTGAGCCAGGTAGCTACGGTCTTCCGGGGCCAGTTGGCCGTCGTTGCTCAGGGTGCGAGTGAAGATGCGCGCTACAACGCCATGCACGGCGTCATCGCTGACGGCGGCTGGGCGATCATCGCGAAACAGGCTGTCGACGTAGTAGTCAAAGTCGCCGCTGTTGGCGCCTTTGGCTGCACTGCCGGCTGCCTGAGTCAGGCCACTGGCGGCGCTCGAAGCGACACCGGCGCCGGCTTTAACGCCGCCGCTGACCACACTGCTCACCGAGCCGACGACCAGCACTGCGGTCACCAGCGTAGCGACTGCCCAAGCGAGGAAACCGTGGGCGGTGTCGCGAAAGTACACTTCGTCACCGTGCATGTTGGCCCACTTCACACGCAAGCGGCCGGCAATGTAGCCGCCCAGGCCCGATGCGACGATCTGGGTGAACGCCAGCCAGACAATCGTGGAAATGCCAAGCCCCTTGGCGCTGATACCGCTGTCGGCCCACGGCGACACCGCCGAAAAGCCCAGGCCGAAGCCCAGCAGCACGAGGATCAGCGACAGTGCGGCCGCCGCAGCGGCCCCGGCGAAAATCGCCCCCCAGGAAACCCCAGAGTGCGAGCTCGATTCTTGCAGCGTGGATGACGATGTGATCATTGTTGTTTTGCTCCCGGCAGGAAAAATAGTGTTACAACTCTCAAAAGGGACAGTGCAGGCACCATGCCAGCCGGACGAAAAAATAAATCTCTTATATTTCAATTAGATACAAAAATTGAACTAACTTAAACCATGCAAGTTGCAAGAAATGATCGAAAACAGCGTGCTTTATGCAATCCCCCAACGCCCACGGCCCGTGTGGACGCTGGCCGGCATGAAAGTTGTGTCAGTTTTGCCAAGATGAAGTTTAATTTAGGAAGCGTTCAGGCATTTCTTGGCAAAATGCCCCCACTTCTAGTGTGAATCGCTCACCAGGTAATCCTATGACCCGTATTTTGACCATCGAGGATGACGCCGTTACAGCCCGCGAGATCGTCGCCGAGCTGAGTAGCCATGGACTGGATGTAGATTGGGTGGACAACGGCCGTGAAGGCCTGGTCCGCGCTGTGAGTGGTGACTACGATCTGATCACCCTCGACCGTATGCTGCCGGAACTCGATGGCCTGGCCATCGTCACGACCCTGCGCACCATTGGCGTGTCGACGCCGATCCTGATGATCAGCGCCCTCTCCGATGTCGACGAGCGGGTACGCGGCCTGCGGGCCGGTGGCGATGACTACCTGACCAAGCCGTTTGCGTCCGACGAAATGGCCGCCCGCGTTGAAGTGCTGCTGCGGCGCAAAAGCACGGTCAAGGAGTTCGAAACCGCCCTGCGCGTGGCCGACCTCGAACTGAACCTGATCAGCCGCGAAGCCAGCCGCGCCGAACAGCCGCTGAGCCTGCTGCCCACCGAATACAAACTGCTCGAATTCCTGATGCGCAACACCGGGCAGATCCTGTCGCGCATGATGATCTTCGAAGAAGTCTGGGGTTATCACTTCGACCCGGGCACCAACCTGATCGACGTGCACATCGGTCGCCTGCGCAAAAAAATCGACCCGCCGGGCCTCACGCCGCTGATCCGCACGGTACGAGGTTCCGGTTATGTCATTGCTGAACCCCTCTAAAGGCTGGCGCTCCTCCAGCAGCCGCCTGCTGGCGCTTTACAGTTCGCTGTTCGTCGCCTGGAGCTGCATCCTCATGGGGGTGCTGTATTACGAGGTGTCGGGTTACCTGGGTGATCTGTCGCGTCACTCGCTGATGCAGCGTCAGCACCTGTTTCAACGCTTCGACGGTGAAGAACTGGTGGAAGCCCTGACCACCAGCATGACCTTCGACATGAAAGGCGTGGACGCCTACGGCCTGTTCGATGAGCAATTTCGCCCCTTGAGCGGGCCGATCCGCGCAGTGCCACCGGACCTGCCGCTGGACGGCAAGATCCACGCCCTGGCCAACTGTGTCGACTCTGACGACCCGAAACTGCCCAAGGACAGCTGCGATGCGGTGGCCACCCACACCGAAGACGGCCGCTGGCTGGTACTCGTGCGCGCCAACGGTTCGCTGTTTGGCGTAACCCGGATCATCTGGCATGCGCTGCTGTGGGCACTCTCCCTGACGATTATTCCCGGTGCTGCCGGTTGGCATTTGTTACGCCGTCGCCCGCTGCGGCGCATTCGCGGGATTCAGGCCAGTGCCGAGGCCATCGTCGCCGGTGACCTGACGCACCGCCTGCCGTTGTCTGACCGACGCGACGAACTGGACATGCTCGCCGCCATCGTCAACGCCATGCTCGACCGCATCGAGAAGTTGATGAACGAGGTCAAGGGCGTGTGCGACAACATCGCCCACGACCTGCGCACGCCGCTGACGCGCTTGCGCGCGCAGCTCTACCGCATCAAACAAGAGGCAGAGGAAAACTCCGTCTACGCGGTGAAACTGGACGATGCGATTGCTGAAACCGATACGCTGATGGCGCGCTTTCGCGGGCTGTTGCGCATCTCGGAGCTGGAAGACCACCAGCGCCGTTCGGGTTTCCTGGTGATGGACCCGCTGCCGCTGTTGCGCGAACTGCATGACTTTTACCTGCCGCTGGCGGAAGAAGGCGAATTGCAGCTGCGCCTCGAAGTGCCCGACTCGTTGCCGTGGATTACCGGCGACCGCGCACTGTTGTTCGAAGCCTTGGCCAACCTGTTGAGCAACTCGATCAAGTTCTCGCCACCCAACGGTGAAGTGATCCTGCGTGGCGTCAATGATGCCGGCAGCACGCGTATCGAGGTGCACGACTCAGGCCCGGGCATCCCGGCTGCGGAGCGCGACGCGGTGTTCCAGCGCTTCTATCGCGTGGATGAAAGCGACCAGCAAGGCGGGTTCGGGTTGGGCTTGTCGATTGTCGCGGCGATCATCAACCTGCATGGGTTCAAGTTGGAAGTCGGCAACAGCCGATGCGGGGGCGCATGCCTGCTGCTGGAGTGTCGGCAGCAATTGATGCCTGAATAGTCAAAACACCCCAAAACAGTGTGGGAGCTGGCTTGCCGGCGATGGCGATGTATCAAGCAATTTGTTCATTGCCTGACACTCCGCCATCGCAGGCAAGCCAGCTCCCACATTGGACTTTCGGTGCCTGGAAGATCAGGCCGGGAAGTTGGCGCGCAGTGCCTCAAGCCCGCCGCTGTACACGCCGGCAAACAACTCCTCCACCGCCGCATCCGTGGTCCCCGCCGCCGGGGTGAACACGCCGGACCACGTCACTTTCGCCGACGCATCGGTCAACGCCTCAACCTGCAACGTCGCCAGGTAAGCACTCACCGGAAACGGCGACTGCTCGATGGTGTAGCTGTAAGTGCGTGCCACGTTATCAAAGCTCTGCAAGCGCTCGACCACCACACCGCCGTCCGCGGTTTGCAAGTGACGCACACGCCCGCCGTCGCTCGCCTCGCTTTTGACGATAAACGGTAGCCAATCGGGCAGCGCGTTAAAGCCGCCAATCAATTGCCAGACCTGATCGGCCGAAACCGGAACCTCAATCACCGAAGAAGCTGTCGCCACAATAAATACTCCAAAAAAATTACAAGAATTCAGATCGCCATGCTGTCGACAACGCCACCGTCGACGCGCAATGCGGCGCCCGTGGTTGCAGCAGACAAGGGTGAAGCAATGTACGCCACCAGGTTGGCCACTTCATCCACATTTGCCGCGCGCTGGATGATCGACGTGGGCCGCGCATTGCGCACAAACACGTCCGCCTCTTCCCGCGCACTGCGCCCGGACTTGGCGGTGGCGTCTTTGAGCATCTGCTCCAGGCCGTCGGTAAAGGTCGGCCCCGGCAGCACCGCATTGACCGTCACACCGGTGCCGGCCAGACGCTTCGCCAAACCATGGGAGACCGCCAGGTTGGCACTTTTGGTCACGCCGTAGTTGATCATGTCCGCCGGCGTTGCCACCCCGGACTCCGAAGACAGGAAGATCACCCGCCCCCAGCCCTGCTCAACCATGCCCGGCACATAATGCCGCGCCAGGCGCACGCCGGAGATCACATTGACCTCGTAGAAGCGCGTCCATTCGCTGTCTGGTGCGTCGAAGAAATCCATATCGTTGAAGATGCCCAGGTTGTTGACCAGGATGTCGGCGCGCGGTTCGGCCGCAAAGAGTTTCTCTGCGCCTTGCGCTGTGCCGAGGTCCGCCACCAGCCCGCGCAGATCCGCGCCCGGCACTGCCTGACGAATGCTCGCCAGGGCGTCGTCAACCTTGCCCGCTTCCCGCCCGATCACCACCACAGTAGCGCCGGATTGCGCCAGGGCCTGGCTGATGCCCAGGCCGATCCCGGCAGTGCTGCCGCTGACGATGGCTACTTTGCCGCTTACATCGATTTTCATCTGAGAACTCCTGAAGTTAGCGCGGCAGCGGTGCGCTGGCCGAAATCAACTGTGCGTCGCGCAAGGCCTGCCAGAAGGCTGCCGGAATCTTCTCTGACAGCGCCGCGACGTCTTCGGCAATCCGCCCCGGACGACTGGCACCCGGAATCACGGCGGTCACCGCCGGGTGGGCCAGGGAGAACTGCAGCGCTGCGGCTTTCACGCTCACGCCAAACGCTTGGGCAATCGCCTTGATCTGCTCGACCCTGCTGATAATTGCCGGGCTGGCCTTCTGGTATTCGAAGTGCGCACCGCCCGCCAGGATGCCCGAGCTGTAAGGCCCACCGACGACGATTTCGACGTTCTGCGCCAGCGCGGCATCCATCAGGCGTTGCAGGGCACGCTCGTGGTCCAGCAGGGTGTAGCGGCCGGCGAGCAGGAAACCGTCGGGCTGCGCTTCGGTCAGGTCCAGCGTCAGTTCGCACGGCTCGACGCGGTTCACGCCCAGGCCCCAGGCCTTGATCACGCCTTCTTCACGCAGACGGGTCAGCACTTTGAAGGCGCCGGTGCGGGCCTGGTTGAAGTAGTCCAGCCACTGGTCGCCGTAGAAATCCTGGGCGATGTCGTGAATCCACACGATGTCCAGACGGTCGGTCTGCAGGCGCTTCAGGCTGTCTTCGATTGAGCGCAGCGTGGCGTCGGCGCTGTAGTCGTTGAGCATCTTGTTCGGGCGGCCATGTTCGAACACACCGCTTTTTTCGCCGAGATCGCGGGCGCTTTCTTCGACTTCGTCGAGAATCACGCGGCCGACTTTGGTGCTGAGCACGAAGTCATCGCGGTTGTACTGCGACAAGGCTTGGCCCAGGCGGATTTCCGACAACCCCGAGCCGTAGAACGGCGCGGTGTCGAAGTAACGCACGCCGCTGCTCCAGGCGGCCTCGACGGTGGCCTGGGCTTCGTCTTCGGGAATGGCGCGGAACATGTTGCCCAGCGGTGCAGTGCCAAAGCCCAGTTGGCCGGGCAGTGTGTCTTTCAAGCTCATGGTGGTTCCTCAATCGGGTTCAGGGTCGCTGTGACCGTTGAGCCGATCCTAGATTGCGTAGATCGGACCGTCCAAGACATACTGCGACCAACTTGAGTCCTGCGAGGTCTTACATGATTGATCTGCGCCAACTGCGCTACTTCGAAGTCGTTGCCGAAGAAGAACACGTCGGCCGCGCCGCCGAGCGTTTGCACATCTCCCAGTCGCCTTTGAGCCGGCAGATCGCCCAGCTCGAAGAGCGTTTGGGCCTGACCCTGTTCGAACGCAGCCAGCAGCGCATCCGTCTGACGCGCGACGGCCAGACGTTTCTGGCCGAAACCAAGGCGCTGCTGACCCACGCCAATCGCCTGGAGTCCCTGGGCAAACGCTTGGGTCGCGGTGAAGAAGGCGGCCTGTGCATCGGCTATATCGAAAACGCCATGCATGCCGGCGTGCTGCCCAACGCCTTGCGCGTGTTGAGAGACGACCGCCCCACCGTGCACATCAAGCTGTACAACTTGCCGTCGCTCGAACAGCTCGAAGGCCTGCGCCAGCGCAGCCTGGATATCGCCCTGGTCAGCGAACCACCGGCCGCCGATGACCCGGACCTGACCGCGTTGCAAGTGCTGGACGACCCCATGCTGCTGGCCCTGCCTGAGCATCATCCGTTGGCCAAACACAACGAACTGCTGCCCGAACACCTGGCCGATCAGGAATGGATTGGCGTGCAACGCAAAGCCGGCGCCCACCCGGCTGATGACTTTGTCGCGGCCTGCATCCGGGCCGGATTTACCCCGCAAATCCCGATGGAAGCCAGCGAGCCGTTCACCGCGTTGGGCCTGGTGGCCTCGGGCTTGGGCGTGGCGATGGTGCAAAAAGGCTTGAGCCGCAATGCCCCGCCCGGCGTGGTGCTGCGTGAGCTGCCATGGATGACCTACACCACACCGTTGTGGGCGGCGTGGCATCGGATCAATCTGCGCCCGCTGGTGGAAACCTTCCGCAAAGTGCTCACCGCCCCCCAAGGCTGATGGAGATCAAACAGGTGGGAGCGGGCTTGCTCGCGAATGCGGTGAGTCAGTACCGAACAAGCCAACTGACACTGCGCTTTCGCGAGCAAGCCCGCTCTCACATTTGAATCGCGGCGCATCAGCTCACCCTCTCCCGCAGCCGGAACCACAACATCCCCAGCGCCAGCAGCGGTGAGCGCAAGGCCTTGCCGCCCGGAAACGTCATGTGCGGCACCTGGCTGAAAATGTCCAGGCCCTGGCTATGGCCGGCATGAATGGCTTCGGCCAAAAGCTTTGCGCACCAGTGGGTCACGTTCAGCCCATGCCCGGAATAGCCCTGGGCATAGAACACATTCGGGTGCTGCTTGAGCCTCCCGACTTGCGGAAAGCGGTTGGCGGTGATGCCAATCTTGCCGCCCCACTGGAACTCGATGGCGGTGTTCGCCAGCTGCGGGAATACCTTGAGCAGCTTGGGTTGCATGTACGCGGCGATGTCCACCGGATCACGCCCGGAGTAGTGACAGGCACCGCCGAACAACAGACGCCGGTCGGCGGAAAGCCGGTAGTAATCCAGCCCGACTTTCTGGTCACACAGCGCCAGGTTTTGCGGGATCAATTGCTTGGCGACAGCCTCGGACAACGGCTCGGTGGCGATGATGTAGCTGCCCGCCGGCAGCACCTTGCCGCTCAAGCGCGGTTCCAGTTCATCCAGGTGTGCATTGCACGCCAGCACTAGATGGGCGGCGCGTACCGTGCCAGCGGCGCAGCGCACTTGCACGGTGTCGCCGTGGATCAGTTCGAGCACCTGGGTGCGCTCGAAAATCCGCACCCCGAGCGACTCGGCCACCTGCGCCTCGCCGAGTACCAAGTTCAGCGGGTGCAGGTGCCCAGAGCCCATGTCCACCAAGCCACCGGCATAGACCGTCGAACCGACCACCTGCTGCATGTCCTGCGGTTCGACCAGCCGAGTTTCATGGGCATACCCAAGCGCCGCCAGGCTCTGCTGCTCGCCCTTGAACGCAGCGAATTGCGCGGTGGTATTGGCCAGCTCGCAAAAGCCCCAGCGCAGATCGCAGTCAATGCTGTGCTGACGAATGCGCTCGCCCACCAGCGCCACCGAATCAATCCCGGCCCGCTCCAGGTAACGCACGCCCTCCTCGCCCACGTACTTGGCGAACCCCGACACGTCGTGGCCGATGCCGCGAATCAACTGCCCGCCATTGCGCCCGCTGGCGCCCCAGCCGATGCGCCGGGCCTCCAGCAGAATCACCGAGAGCCCGCGCTGGGCCAGTTCGATGGCCGTATTGACCCCGGTAAAACCGCCGCCGATCACGCACACATCGGCGCTCAGGTCGGTGCCCAGCGATGGACGCTCAGGCATGGCATTGGCCGAGGCACGGTAATAGGACCGGGCGTGGTCACTGGATGAAATCATTTGTTGGTCTTCACTTTGCTCCAGGCGCGGGTCATCAGGCGCATGGTCGCCGGAGTCGGCGTGGTGGAAATGTAGAGTTTGTCGAGCACTTCCTGGGGCGGGTACACCTCAGGGTTATTCACCAGTTCCGGCGCCATAAACGGCTTGGCGGCGGGGTTGGCATTGGCGTAGCCGACCGAGGCACTGACCTTGGCGATCACTTCGGGGTCGAGCAAATAGTTGATAAAGGCATGGGCCTCTTTCGGGTTGCTCGCGTCGGCCGGGATGGCCAGCAGGTCAAACCACAGGTTGGAGCCTTCCTTGGGAATCGAATAGGCGATATTCACGCCGTTCTTGGCTTCCTTGGCGCGGTTGGCGGCCTGGAACACGTCGCCGGAATACCCGAAGGCCACGCAGATATCGCCGTTGGCCAGATCCGAGATGTACTTGGAGGAATGGAAATACGTGATGTACGGGCGCAGGGTCAGCAGCTTGGCTTCGGCCTGTTTGTAGTCCTCGGGGTTCTCGCTGCGCGGGTCCTTGCCCATGTAATTGAGGATCGCCGGGAACAGCTCGTCCGCCGAATCGAGGAAAGCCACGCCGCACTCGTGCAGCTTTTTGATGTTCTCGGGTTCGAACAGCACCGCCCACGAATCGATGTGGTCGATACCCAGCACCTGCTTGACCTTGTCGACGTTGTAGCCGATGCCATTGGTGCCCCACAGGTACGGCACTGAGTGCGCGTTGCCCGGGTCGTTTTTCTCCAGCAGCTTGAGCAGTTTGGGGTCGAGGTTCTTGAAGTTGGGCAGCTGCGAGCGGTCGAGCTTGAGGAACGCGCCGGCCTTCACCTGGCGCGCCAGGAAGTGGTTGGACGGCACCACCACGTCATAGCCGGTGCGCCCCGCCAGCAACTTGCCCTCCAGGGTTTCGTTGGAATCGAACACGTCGTAGACCACCTTGATCCCGGTCTTGGCCTGGAAATCAGCCAAGGTGGTCTCACCGATATAGTCCGTCCAGTTATAGACGCTGACCGTCGGCGCGGCTTGGCTGGCACTGCTGAACGCGGCCACCAGGGCCAGCGGGAGAAGCTTTTTCACAAGACGCATATCGACACCCCTTTTGAGTTTTTTTAGACGCTCAACAGCAGGAACTCACGTTCCCAGGAACTGATCACCCGCTTGAAATTCTCATGTTCGGCGCGTTTGACCGCCACGTAGCCGCGCACGAACTTCTCGCCCAGGTACTGCTTGACCGTGTCGCAATCCTCCATCCGCGCCAGCGCGTCTTCGAGGGTGAACGGCAGGCGCAGGTTGCGGCGCTCGTAGGCGCGGCCTTCCACCGGGGCGCTGGGCTCGATCTTTTCGATCATGCCCAGGTAGCCGCACAACAAGCTGGCGGCAATCGCCAGGTACGGGTTGGCATCGGCGCCCGGCAAACGGTTCTCCACGCGCATCGCGTCGGGACTGGAAGTGGGCACGCGCAGGCCGACGGTGCGGTTTTCTTCGCCCCACTCGACGTTGACCGGTGCCGAGGTGTCCGGCAGGAAGCGGCGGAACGAATTCACATTGGGCGCGAACATCGGCAGCAGCTTTGGGATGTACTTCTGCAACCCGCCGATGTGGTGCAAGAACAGCTGGCTCATCTTGCCGTCGGCATCGACAAACACCGGCTTGCCGGTGGCGATGTCCACCACGCTCTGGTGCAGGTGCATGGCGCTGCCCGGCTCGTCGGCCACCGGCTTGGCCATGAAGGTGGCGGCCACGTTGTGCTTGAGCGCCGCTTCGCGCAGCGTGCGTTTGAACACGGTGATCTGGTCGGCCAGGTGCAGGACATCGCCGTGGCGGAAGTTGATTTCCATCTGCGCCGGGCCGTCTTCGTGGATCAGCGTGTCGAGGTCCAGGCCCTGCAGCTCGCACCAGTCGTAGACGTCTTCGAACAGCGGATCGAATTCGTTGGCGGCGTCGATGGAAAATGACTGGCGGCCGGTTTCGGCGCGACCGGAGCGACCCACCGGGGTTTTCAACGGCAGGTCCGGGTCTTCGCAGCGCTGGGTCAGGTAGAACTCCATTTCCGGCGCCACAATCGGCTGCCAGCCTTGCTCGGTGTACAGCTGCAGCACCTTTTTCAGCACGTTGCGCGGCGACAGCTCAATCGGGTTGCCCTGCTTGTCATAGGTGTCGTGGATCACAATCGCGGTGGGCTCGATAGCCCACGGCACCACGTACGTGGCGTTGGACACCGGGCGGCAGATCATGTCGATGTCGGCCGGGTCGAGCAGGTCGTAATAGATATCGTCGTCGACAAAGTCCCCGGTCACCGTTTGCAGCAACACACTTTCCGGCAGGCGCATGCCTCGCTCATGCAGGAACTTGTTGGTGGGCGCAATCTTGCCGCGTGCGATGCCAGTCAAATCACTGATCACGCATTCGACTTCGGTAATCTTGTGTTCTTTCAGCCAGGCGGACAGCTGATCGAAGGGGGCGTTCATAAGGACCTCGTCATGGGTTGGATGCATGCGCCTGCTTGTACTCGCGGCGCATTGAGGTCTATCTTGATGCCGCCGCACGCCGGCATCTATCCACTTTGCACCCACCATAACGCACCAATAGAGTGCGCCCAGGTTACCCATGACACAGGCAACAGCTTTGCGCGTACAGGCTTTCACCACCGGTGATGTGGCCGCTCAATGCAGTGCGACACCCGGTTGGGTGCAGCAGTACCAGCAGATGTCCCCAGGGCATTTTGCCGGGCGGATCCGTTACCTCGACCTGCAAGGCGTGCAGGTGTACGAAGAGTGCATGAACACGCGCGTGGAGCAGAACTTCAACGCGCCGCCCGGTGCATTGGCGTTCTGTTTCGATGGCAGCGACAACGCGCTGTACCTGCTCAATGGCGAAAGCCGCAACACCTGGATCACCCCGGAAAACTACCGCGAAGTGGCCGTGGTGTTCGGCCCGCAGTTCGTGCAGCGCCAGGGCCTGGATGTGGCCCGACTTGAAGGCCTGTTCATGGCGCCGCTGACCTGTCAGCAGAACGCGCTGTTCACTCGTTGGCTCAGCGGCACCCTGACGCGGTTGTCCGCCACACTCGACCCGATCAGCCGCGACGCCCTCACCCAGCAGTTGCTCGACGATTGCCTGTTCATCCTCGACAACGCCTGCGTGTGCCTGGACCGCAGCTCATTGCAGCGACGCAGCGACGAACGCCTGCTGATGGCGCGCATCGGCGAGTGGGCAGCGGATGCGCCGGATGAAACCGTCAACTTGCTGGAATTGGCGCAAATCGCCGGCGTGCCGCTGCGCCAGTTACAGCAAGGCTTCAAGACCTACACCGGAATGAGCCCGGCGCAGTGGTTGCGTCTGCGCCGCTTGAACGGGGCGCGGCGCGAGTTATTGACCTCAGCCGACACCACCGTGGCCGAGGTCGCGATGAACTGGTCGTTCTGGCATTTGGGGCGGTTTTCGAATAGCTACCGCGCATTGTTCAAGGAACTGCCCAGTGAAACCCTGAAGCGCTCCAGCTGAAAGGCGGGACGGCAGAACCATTCGCGATAACTTGTAAAACCCCGCACTTCCCCCTAGCTTATGCGCCCCCCCGTCCTGCGCTTTAAGGCCCTGCCCCCATGGTTTTGCGTTTTCGTCCTGCCGTTCACTCACGTTTCGCCCTCGGCCTGCTGCTCAGCGGCGGCATCGGTAGCAGCCTGGCGGCTGAAATAGAGCTGCCGGCGGTGAACGTCCAGGGCCAGGACGAGGCCGGCTACCGCAGTGAAACCGCATCGGTCGGCGGCTTCGATGAAGCGCCATTGCTGGACACCCCGGCCTCGATCACAGTGATCAACGCCGCGCTGATCAAGGACCAGCAAGCGCGCCTGCTCAGCGAAGTGCTGCGCAACGATGCCTCGGTCGGCGACAGCTACGCACCGATTGGCTATTACGAAAACTTCGTGGTGCGCGGCTTCTCGCTCAATGCGGCAAGCAGCTACAAGATCAATGGGCGTACCATCACCGGCGAGCAGAACGTCGCCCTCGAAAACAAGCAACAAGTGGAAGTGCTCAAGGGCCTGGCCGGTGTGCAGAGCGGTATTGCCGAGCCCAGCGGTGTGATCAACTACGTGACCAAACGCCCGCAGGACGTGCGCTCGGTCACGGTGTCCACCGACGATCGCGGCAGCGGTTATATCGCCACTGATGTCGGCGGCTGGTTCGGCAGCGAGCAGCAGTTTGGCCTGCGCGCCAACGTGGCCCATGAAGACCTCAACAGCTATGTGGAGCACGCCAATGGCCAGCGCGATTTCGTGTCCCTGGCGTTCGACTGGACGATCAGCCCCGACGCCGTGCTGCAACTGGATGCGGAATACCAGAACAAGCAACAGCGTTCGGTGCCCGGTTATCAGTTGCTGGGCGGCACCGAGGTGCCCCACGATGCCTCGCCGAAAAAACTGCTGGGGCACCAGAGCGGTTCCAAACAGGTGGGCATCGACTCGCTGAACCTCAACGGCAAGTTCGAATACCGTTTCAGCGATCAGTGGAAAGGCAGTGTGAGTGCCGCGCGCAGCAAGGTGGTGATTGATGACTACAGCGCGTTTGCCTGGGGCTGTTATGGCTCGACCAGCTGTAGTTCATCGAGCGTGCCCAACCATTTCAGCCCCGAAGGCAACTACGACGTCTACGACTATCGCAGCCCCGACGATACCCGCCGTGACGATGAAGTGCAGGCTGCAATGACCGGGCTGTTCGACACCGGCGGCCTGGGCCACGAGCTGACTGTGGGCAGCAGCGCGTTTCGCCGAGTGATCGACAAGCGCGAAGCGGTCAACGCGTACATTGGCAGCGGCAATATCAACGAAGACGCACCGACCTTCGCGCCCACCGACGAACCGCTGAAAGACAGCCACCGCAACCTCGACAGCCGCCAGTACGGGCTGTTCGTCACCGACCGCATTCGCTTCAACGAGCAATGGCAAACCATTCTTGGCGGCCGCGAAGTGCGCCTGGATGAAAAAGCCTATGACGATAATGGCAACCAGGCTCGCCACACCCAGCAATACGTGTTCCTTCCTCAAGCTTCGTTGATTTACAAACCAGTGGAAAACATCTCGCTGTACACCAGCTACAGCAAAGGCCTGTCGCTGGGCGGCACGGCGCCTTGGTTCGCTGAAAACGCCGACGAAACTCTGGCTCCAACCGTGTCACGGCAAATCGAAGCCGGCGTGAAATACGACTGGCGCCGAATTAGCTTCGCCGCCGCCGTATTCCAGACACATCAGGCCTATCAGTACGCCAAACCGGAAGATGGCAAGTTCACCTACGTGCAACAAGGCCAACAGAAAAATACCGGCCTGGAACTCTCCGCCAACGGCTGGGCCACCGACCGCCTGCAAATCGCAACCAGCGTGGCGGCGATTCGCGCGCGCGTGAGCAACAGCGGCACGCCGGAATACGAAGGCCATCAGGCGATCAACGTGCCCACGCTGCGCGCCAGCGTGTACGCCGACTATGCGTTGCCGTGGGTGAACGGTCTGGCGCTGCTCGGCGGTGTGCAATACAGCGCCAAGAAATACGCCAACCGCACCGGCAATGTTGAAGTGGGGGATTATGCAGTGGTCAATGTCGGCAGCCGCTACACCACCAAAGTCGACGGCTATGAAACCGTGTTTCGCCTGAGCGTCGACAACCTGTTCGACAAGCGTTACTGGCGCGACGCCGGCGAATACATGGGCGATGACTACCTGTTTCAGGGCGCGCCGCTGACGGCGCGCCTGAGTGCTTCGGTCAACTTCTGAACACCCGCGGCGCTGCCAGACACAGCGCCGCCACGCCACAGATCAACAGGCACCAGCCCAGGTTCTGGGCCCAGGCCACCAGCCCAAGCCCGGCGCCGATCATCAAGTAATACAGCAAGCCGAACACTGCGGCGGCCGTGCCAAGCCGGTCGGGATAGCGCACCAGCGCGGCACCCAGCACATTCGGGATTGCCATGCCGAATGCCAGCACCACCAACAGCATCGGCCATACAAAAAGCCAGCTGTCTTGCAGCAGCACGACGAGCAAGCCCCCCAGTGCCGCTACGCCAGCGGCGCTCAGCACCAACTGCTCACCGTTCATGCCACGCCTTAGCAACCGCTTGTTCAGCCACGCCCCAAGCCCCGAACCCAGCGCCAGCAGCACGCCGCTGTAGCCGAACTCGGCAGCGGACAAACCCAGCCGCGCGAAGATAAACGGCCCCACGCTGTAATAGCCGAACAGCGCAATATTGAACGCCGCCACCAGGCCGACCGAGCGCCAAATGCCTGCGTCCCTGAGCATCAGGCCCAGCGTTTCGGGCAGCGACGCCGTCGACACTGAGGCAGGACGCGTCTCGGGCAAGGCCCACAGGCACCAGCCCCACAACGTCAGCGCCGCCAGCAGCAACCCGGCCAGCATGCCGCGATAACCGAAGTACGCCACCAGCGTCGCGCCACTGAACAAACCCAGCGCAGGACTCGCAGCCAGGGCGACGCCCATTATCGAAAACACCTGGGCCAACTGCGCACCGTGGAAGCGATCGCGCAGCACGGTTTGCGTCACCACCGAGGCGACCGCCGCACCAAACGCCGCCAGCGCCTGGGCCACTAACAAGGCATTGAACGTGGTCACACTCAAGGCCAGCACCGAGGCCGCCACATACAGGGCCAATCCGGCCAACATCACCGGCCGCCGCCCCCAGCGATCACACAGCCGGCCCCACACCACGACCCCGAATGCGAACGCCAGGAAATACACCGACAGGGTCTGCCCTGCCCGTTCGGGCCCAACCGCAAACGCTTCGCCGATATCACCCAGGGCCGGGCTGTAAAGGGTCTGGGCCAATTGCGGAAACATCAGCAACGCCACAGTCAGCACCAACAAATTTTGAACGTTCATCGACGACTCCTTCGTATAAACAACGCCAGGAGTTTAAGGACCGGCAACTGGGGTATTATCCAAACTTCGCCATTTTATCGATCAAATCGGACAACCTATGGCCTGGCTTGCCGCCGACGCGTCTTTCGACCCCGACCGCCTGCCGGCGCCGGTCATCGGCATCGCCGCACTGCTCGGCGACCATGACTCCGGCCTGCATCGGCACCAGCGTGGGCAACTGTTGTTTACCCAACAGGGCTGCACCCGCATCACTTTGGACAACCAACTGTGCCTGCTGCCGCCCTCCCGCGCGGCATGGATCCCCTGCGGTGTGCCCCACCGCGCGGTGATGCACAAAACCGTGGATTACCGTTCGGTCTACCTGAGCGCGGCATTGGCTGATCAGTTGCCCAAACAGGTGCGAGTCATCGAAGTCAGCGCCTTGCTGCGGGCGGTGCTGGAACCCATGGCGATGGCGCCGTTCGAGACCGATTGGCACGCCGGCCGGCATGCCCATCTATTGGGGTTGTGCCTGGATGAAATCCGGCAGGCCGCTGAACAACCGATGCTCCTGCCCTTGCCGCACGACAAGCGCCTGGCCCCGTTGCTGGCCGATCTCGACAGGTTGCCGCCAACGCTGCAAGCGCTGGAAAAACAGATTGGCGCCAGCACCAAGACCATCGGCCGGATTTTCCTGCGGGAAACCGGCCTGGGGTATCAGCAATGGCGCCAGCAGTGGCGCTTGATGCGGGTCATCGAACTGCTCGCCACCGGGCGCAGCCTGGGCTACTGCGCTTTCGCGCTGGGCTTTGCCAGTGACAGTGCGTTGATCGCCTTTTTCAAGGGCATGACTGGCACCACGCCACGCGGGTATTTCAAATCAAGCTGAAGGCTTACTTGGGTATCTTGCGAAAGCCCACGGCCAGGCGGTTCCAGCTGTTGATAGTGGCGATGGCCACGCTCAAATCGACCTGCTCCTGGGCGCTGAACTCGGCGGCCAGCGCGTTGTAGTCTTCGTCTGCGGCGTGGGTCTGGCTGAGCAGGGTGAGGCTTTCGGCCCAGGCCAGGGCGGCACGCTCACGCGGGGTGAAAAACGGCGTTTCACGCCAGGCCGACAGGGTGTACAGGCGGCGCTCGGTTTCACCGCCCTTGCGGGCGTCGGCGGTGTGCATGTCGAGGCAGAAGGCGCAGCCGTTGATTTGCGAGACGCGCAGGCGCACCAGTTCCAGCAGCGGGAGTTCGAGGGACAGTTTGCCGACAGCGCCTTCCAGGGCGAGCATGGCTTTCATGGCGTCCGGGGAAGCGGTGTAGAAATCGGTACGGGTTTGCATGGTGATACTCCAGAACGGTGGGGATTGGTGGCCAGAGTAGTCACCGTGAGTGCCTGGAGAAATATCCAATTGCGGGGAAGATTGGGTGGCCAATGTGGCGCCCGTGCGGGAAGGTAAAACGATCAACCCGGCAACGGAATCACCCGCAGCCGCCTGACCGACTTGTACGAAAAACTCGAATAGATCTCCTTGACGCAGGGCAGTGTTTGCAACACTTCGCGCGCAAATTCCCCGAACGACTCGAGGTCCTTGGCCACCACCTCAAGCAAGAAGTCATAGCGCCCGGACACGTTATGGCACGCCACGATCTCGGGAATTTCCAACAACCGCTGCTCAAAGGCGCGCGCAATGTCCTGGGTATGACTTTCCATCATGATGCTCACAAATGCGGTCACCCCATACCCCAGCGCCTTGGGCGACAGGATCGCCTGGTAGCCGCTGATCACCCCGCTCTCTTCCAGGCTGCGCACCCTGCGCCAACACGGTGAGGTGGTCAGGGCCACGCGATCAGCCAGCTCGGCCACCGTCAGCCGGGCATTGCCTTGCAGCGCGTTTAACAGTGCTTTATCGGTGCGATCCAGACTCACGGGCATGATGTGCCTCTATTCATTGTTTTTATCGACGTTTCGACCCTTAACCCGGGCATTTCCAGCAAATTTTGCAACGTTCATCTTTGGTTATGAGCATAGCATCGTAGGAAATAAGGAGCGTCCGGCATGAACAATAAACACAATGCATTCGGCTTTTCCACTCGCGCCATCCACCACGGCTATGACCCCAAGGACCACCACGGCGCCCTGGTGCCGCCGATCTATCTGTCTGCCACGTTCGCGTTCCCCACGGCTGAATACGGCGCTGCCTGTTTTGCCGGAGAAGCCAGCGGCCACTTCTATACGCGTATCTCCAACCCGACCCTCGCGCTGCTGGAATCGCGCATGGCCACCCTGGAAAACGGCGAGTCCGCCGTGGCGTTCAGCTCCGGCATGGGCGCGATTGCCGCGACGTTCTGGACCCTGTTGCGTCCGGGCGATGAGGTAATAGTCAGCCAGACCCTCTACGGCTGCACCTTCGCCCTGCTGCACCACGGCATCGGCGAATTCGGCATCAAGGTGCGCCACGTCGACCTGACCGATCTGGCCGCCTTGCGTGCGGCGCTTTCCCCCGCGACCCGCATGATCTACTGCGAGACGCCGGCCAACCCCAACCTGCGCCTGGTGGACATTGCGGCGGTCGCCGCGCTTGCCCACCAGCAGCCCAACGTTACCGTGGTGGTCGATAACACCTACTGCACGCCCTACCTGCAACGGCCTCTGGAACTGGGCGCCGACGTGGTGGTGCACTCGGCGACCAAATACCTCAGTGGCCATGGCGATATCACCGCCGGCATCGCCGTGAGCAACCAGGCCCTGGCGCAACGCATTCGCCTGCAAGGGCTCAAGGACCTGACCGGCGCGGTGATGTCACCGCAGGATGCGTCGTTGCTGATGCGCGGTCTCAAGACATTGGCCCTGCGCATGGACCGCCATTGCAGCAATGCCCTGGCGGTGGCCGAAGCGCTGCAGGCACACCCGGCCGTGCAGTGGGTGACCTATCCCGGGTTGCGCTCTTTCCCACAATACGAATTGGCAGCGCGGCAGATGAAGCAGTCCGGCGGCATGATCGCCTTTGAACTCAAGGGCGGCATTGCAAGCGGGCGCCGCTTCATGAACGCCCTCAACGTGTTCACCCGTGCGGTCAGCCTGGGCGATGCCGAATCACTGGCCCAGCACCCGGCCAGCATGACCCATTCCACCTACACGCCCGAAGAACGTGCGCAACACGGCATCAGCGAAGGCCTGGTGCGTTTATCGGTCGGGTTGGAGGACATCGCCGACCTGCTGGAGGATATCCATCAAGCCCTGGCCAAGTGCACCCGCACCGTCGCGTCCCGCCGGGTCCTGGTAGAAGAGCACAGCGTGAAATAAGCCTTAGGCACCCAGTAACGCTTTCCTACAAACGGTGGTCGGACTGGTCTGACCACCGTTATGCGTTTTTAATCTGATTTTTTCCAGATTGGATCCCCATGCTTTCGTCAGGCTGTACTAGCATAGGTGCTCGACGGGTGCATTATCACTGCAGATTATTCACCCTGGTTACCTTCTTAAATCCCGTCGCGATAAGGCTGAATACCTGCACTGGAAACTCATGGACGAATTGATGAACTCACACCTGTTCCCACATATAGGCAAGGTCATCGCCAGCACCGGCAGTCGCCATTTCCCACGCATGCTGCATGACCTCATCCTGACCCAACTGGCAGTGGACGCCACCCATATCACGCAATTGCGGGTCAGTGCCGAAGGCCACACCCGCCGCAGGATCAGCCCGGTCTACACCGATTCGGTAGCCGCCTTGGGTGAAGAACAGCCCGTCGCCCAGCTGCACCTCACGCGCCGCAGGGACGACGTGCGCTACGTACTGTCGGTGTACCGCTCGCACCAGTCAGAAAGTTTTTCGCCGCAGGAACGCAGCATGCTGCAGGACTTCTCCACGCTGCTGCTGCCCATGGTCGAAAAACACATCACCGCGATCCAGCCTTGCCGCCCGACCAGCGAACCGGTGATGCCGGAAAACCAGGGTATCGAAACCCTGCGCCGGCGCATTGAAGAACGCCTGGTGCAATCGGGCCTGACGCTCTCCAACCGCGAACTCGAAGTGTGTGTCGGCCTGCTGGCCGGGCGCACTGCACCGCAATTGGCAGAGCAACTGGCACTCAAGGTCAACACCATCGAGAGCTACCTCAAGCGCGCGGCGATCAAGCTGGGCATCAGCGGGCGGCATTCGTTGTTGCGGTGGATGTACGCGACCGAGGAAGGCACGCTTACAGCCCTCTGAATCACCAAAACCTGTGGGCGCTGGCTTGCCAGCGCCCACATTTGATAGTTGCCGTCAGTCCCTGGCCAACGCCTCAATCGGGTCCAGCCGCGCCGCATTCCTGGCCGGTACAAAGCCAAACACAATGCCGATCAGGGTCGAGCACGCAAACGCGGTAATGATCGAGCCGAGTGAAAACACCATTTCCCATTCCTTCACAAACAACGAAAACAGATAGCCGATCGCAAAGGACAACGAGATCCCGATCATCCCGCCGATCAAACACACCATCACCGCTTCCACCAGAAACTGCTGGCGGATGTCCGACTGCCGCGCGCCCACGGCCATGCGAATACCAATCTCACGCGTGCGCTCGGTCACCGACACCAGCATGATGTTCATCACCCCGATACCGCCCACCAGCAACGAAATTACCGCGATCAGCGACAACAGCAGCGCCAGCGAGCGGCTGGTTTTCTGCACCGTTTGCATGATGCTGTCGAGGTTATTGGTGAAGAAATCCTTGGTGCCGTGACGTTGCAGCATGAGTTTATTGACGTTTTCTTCCACCACTTTGCTCGGCTGGCCGTCCTTGATACGCACGGTGATGCTGTCCAGATGGCGCTGCCCCAACAGACGCCCCGCCGCCGTCTCATAAGGCACCCACACGTTCAGCGCCTTGCTGGCGGCGAACATGTTTTTGTTGTCGGCCGTTACACCAATCACCGTGCACGGCAGATTGCCGACCAGGATCACCTGGCCCAACGGGTCCACATTCGGTCCGAACAAGCGATGTCGGGTGTTGTGGTCGATCACCACCACCTGGGCCTGGCGCCGCGCGTCACTTTCGCTGAAGGCAATCCCGGCTTCCAGCTTCAACCCCTTCACTTTGAAGTAGCGGTCGCTGACGCCATTGACCTGCGCATCCAGGTCGATATTGCCAAAGCGCAGCAGCAGGTTACGGCCCACCACCGGCGTGGCGCTGTCGACGTAATACAGCTGATTCAACGCCTCCACGTCCGAGGGCATCAATGTTTCGATGGCGGATGCGCGGCTGTCACCAAAACTGGTGCCGGAAAAGATGTCGATGGTGTTGCTGCCGATCGCCTGGATGTCTTTAAGCACATAACGCTTGGCGCCCTCACCGATGGCCGAGATCGACACCACCGAGGTGATGCCGATGACAATCCCGAGCATCGTCAGCAGGGTGCGCATGCGATGGGAAATCAACGCCACCCAGGCCATGTTGAATGCTTCCTTGAACAACCCCAGGCTCGCCACCAGGCGCCGTGCGCCGCTGCGCCGGGTCTCGATGGGCGCCTCGGCGGGCACCTCCAGGCCGACGCTGTCGTTGGCCTTGTCGGCGACAATCTCGCCGTCACACACCTCGACAATGCGCTGGGCATTGGCGGCCACCTTGGGGTCGTGGGTGACGATAATCACTGTGTGCCCGGCGGCGTGCAGCTCGGCAAGGATGCGCATCACCTCCTTGCCGCTGTGGGTGTCGAGGGCGCCGGTGGGTTCGTCGGCGAGAATCACTTCACCGCCGTTCATCAGCGCGCGGGCGATACTCACCCGTTGTTGCTGGCCGCCGGAAAGCTGGCTCGGCCGGTGGCTGGTGTGCCCCGCCAGGCCAAGGCGGGTGAGCAAATCCCGGGCGCGGCTGTGGCGTTGCGTCTCTGGCGTGCCGGCGTAGATCGCCGGCATTTCCACGTTGTGCAAGGCGCTCAGGTGCGCGAGCAAATGGTAGCGCTGGAAGATAAAACCGAAGTAATCGCGGCGCAGTTCCGCCAGTTGCTCATCGCCGAGCGAGCGGGTTTCGATGCCATTGATTTTGTAGCTGCCGGCGGTGGCGTAGTCCAGACCGCCGAGGATGTTCATCAGGGTGGATTTACCCGAGCCCGAGGCGCCGATGATCGCGACCATTTCTCCGGCATGGATGGTCAAGTCGATGCCCTTGAGCGCGATGAATTCGCGCTCGCCGGCCATGAAACTGCGGGTGATGCCCTTGAGTTCCAACAGTGGCTGGGTCATGCGTCAGTTCCCCGCCACAACAGGCGTTGCGTCACCGATCACGACCTTATCGCCCTCGACCAGGCCGTCCAGAATCTGCACTTTGACGTTGTTATTGATCCCGGTCTTCACATCCCGCGACACGGCTTTGCCCTTGGCATCCAGCACGCGCAGCGGGTAGCTGCCATCGGCGTTGCGTGAGCCGAGTGCCGCCACCGGCACCATCAGCGCGGCCTGGGCGGTGTCGAGCACGATACGCACCTGAGCGGTCATGGCGATGCGCAAGCGATGGTCAGGGTTGGGCACGTCGAACAGCGCGTTGTAGAACACCGCGGTGTTTTGCTTGGGCGTGCCGGCGGTCTGGGTTTCGAGGAAGTTCTGCGGCGCCGGCTCGGTCCCGCGCAGCTTGGCGTAGTAGCGCTTGTCGGCCTCGCCGAGGATGGTGAAATACACCTGCTGGCCGGGGCTGATGTGAATCACATCCGCCTCGGACACCTGGGCCTTGACGGTCATGGTGTCCAGGTCCGCCAGCTTGAGCAGCACCGGCGCCAGCTGGTTGGCGATCACGGTCTGGCCTTCCTGGGTGACGATGCCGACCACATCCCCGTCAATGGGCGCGACGATGCGGGTATAGGCCAGGTTGACCTTGGCGGTGTCGATCTGGATGTGCGCACTCTTGATCTGCGCATCCAGGGACAGCAGGTTGGCTTGCTGCACCTGGAAGGTGGATTGCGCGTCTTCAAAATCCTGACGCGACACCGACTCGTCGATCTGCAAGCCTTTGTAGCGCTCGTAGACAGACTTGGCCTGCTTGAGCTGCGCCGCCGTGGCGCGGCGCTGGGCCTGCAGGTTCTCTTCATCGACCTGGGCTTTGCGCAAGGTGTTTTGCAGGATCAGCGGGTCGATTTCGGCGAGCCATTGGCCTTTTTTGACCTTGTCACCGACCTTGACCTTGAGTGACTTCAACTGCCCCGAAACCTGGGCACCGACGTCAACCTGTTTGATGCCTTCGAGCACGCCCGTGGCCAACACGGCATTTTCAATATCACCCCGTTCAGCCGTGGCGGTGAGGTATTGCGGTGTGTCGGCGGGCGCTTGCACCGTATACACGACAAGGCCGATGGCAACCGCCAATACCGCGAGCATTCCGAGTTTGCGAAACGTTGACTTATCCATAAATGACCATAAAAAGATGAAGAGGGTCTGAAGCGAAAACGGCCTGGTGTGGGCGCTGGATTGCCTGTGCTTGCTGAGTGTCAGTCACCCTATGCCGGGCTGATACACCGCTATCGCAGGCAAGCCAGCTCCCACCTTAGGAGCTCCACGCGTCAGGAACAGATCAAGCGGCTTTTGATTTGCTTTTGACCTTGATCTTGCTCTGAGGCGCCCCGTTAAACCACGCTGGCCGAACGCAGGCTTTGGAGCGTGGGTAACCCGGCAGGACGCCGGGTTAGCCGCGTTGGGCCAAGGATGGCCCATCACGGCGGCCCACGCTCCAAAGCCTGCATGAGGGCACACCGAGCCTAAGCGAGGTGCCGAGTGGTGGGGCGAAGACCTTTTGGTTACTTTTGTGTCTTTACAAAAGTGACCCGCTGTAAGAGCGGAACCATAAGTGGCCGTGACCGCAGCAATGGATAGGTACACTGCCGCACCGCTATCGCAGGCAAGCCAGCTCCCACCTTCAGTTCGGTGTATGCCACTCACGACACCACCTCCCCAATCGCCACACCCTCACGCCACCACCGTGCCAACCCTTGAACATTCGGCGCCTTGAGCAACGTAAAGTGGTTCCCCGGCCCATACCAAACTTCCAACCCGCTGCCCTGCCGTCGCCATCCCTCAATCATCAGGCTCTGTTCGCGCTGATTGCCCGCCGCATCCAGCGAAGGGTCCTCGGCCAACACCAACCTCACCACGCCGTTGTAACGCTGATGCGGCTGATACACCGTGCGCAACGCCGCTGCATAGGTACGCGCCGGCCCGTCCATGGCATCCACCGCAGAGCGCACCGGCAACAGACCCACGCCCACCATGCCCGCATGCAGCCATTGGCGCTGCGCCACTTCATCACGCTCGGCAAAGTCCACACGGTCGATACCCAGCAACTTGCCGGCGGCCAATTGCATCGCCTCGATCAACCGCAACAACGCCGCCGTGGTGGTGTAAGGCCGCCCGGTGCCGCCCGGCGCTTCGCTGTCAATCACCGTCAACGACGCCACCTCACGGCCCATCGCCTGCAACCGCAGCGCCATCTCCAGCGCGACCCAGCCGCCAAACGAGTGCCCCACCAGGTGCACCGGCCCTTGCGGACACTCCTGTGCAAGCGCCGCCAGATAACACTGCGCCGCCGCTTCGACCTGGCTATGCGGCACCGCCTGGCCATCCAGCCCGCGCGGCTGCAAGCCGAACAGCGGCCAGTCACGCCCCAGCGCCTCGCTCAACCCCACATAGCCGGTGACGCTATCGCCCGCGCCCGGTACGCAGAACACCGGCGCATACCCTGCCCGCCCGCTCTGAATGCGCAGCAGCGGTTGGTGCGCCACTTGCGCCACCGGCGAACACACGGCCAACGCCTCGCTCATCGCCCGACCCAGCGCTTGAATATGCGGCGCCTGCATCATGCTCTGGTGATCACCCGGCACCTGCACCCGGCGCAACTGCCCGGGCGCCAACGCGTCCTCCCAACCCAACGAAACACTGCGCCGCGACAACTCGGTGGGCCGCTCTTGCGCGCTGAACAAATGCACCGCGACCGGCAACGGGAACAGGCTGTAATGCGCCAGCGCATGCCCATGCCCGACCTCCCGCTCGATAAAACTCAAGAGGTCCGCGTCCGCAGCCGCTGCCATTTGCGCGTATAGCAAACCTTGATCGCGACAGCGTTGCAGCAGACCCGCAAAGTCCAGCTGTCCAATGCCCTCCTCCAAGTATTCAAGGCTCGCCAGCTCATCCACACCTCCCTGTGCTTTCCAATATGCCGTGCACTGCAACAGCAAATGCCGTTTGAGCGCATCCGGCCCGCTCCAGCGCGCCTTGCCCTGATCGGTCATGCGCGGCACGTAGCTGTCGATCAAACCGAGAAAGGCCACCGCCTCATCCAGCCCGAGTAATTGCATCGCCACTTCGTAGGCCAGCACGCCGCCAAACGACCAGCCCGCGAGCCGGTATGGCCCGTGAGGCTGGATGCGCCGAATCAACCCGACCAGGCGCACGGCCAGGCCTTCCATGGTGTTCAGATGCACTTCGCCAAGCGCCGCGCCCGGCAGGCCATAAATGGGATAGTCGCCAGGCAGGTGCTGGCCCAGCGCCGGGAAGTACACGTCCATGCCACTGAACTCATGCAGCAGAAACAGCGGCGGCTGCGAACCGCTGCTGCGCACGGTAATCACCGACGTCTCGCGCGCCGGCGCCCGCGTGCGCTGCTGCAGCATCGCCGCAACGCCAGCCACGCTGGCATGCTGGAACAGCTCGGCCAGGGACACCTGCAACCCAGCCTCTTCCATCAGGTTGACAAGCCGGATTGCCAGCAACGAATGCCCGCCCAGCTCGAAGAAGCTGTCATGGCGCCCAACCTGCTCCAGCTTCAAGACTTCGGCCCACAGGTTGGCCAGTTGCTGTTCCAGTGCATCGCCAGGCGCTTCGAAATCACGGCGATTCAACGCGTCCAGCGCCGGAACCGGCAAGGCTTTGCGGTCGATCTTGCCATTGGCCGTCAGCGGCAAATGCGCCAGCGGTACATAGGCCGATGGCAGCATGTAGTCCGGCAGCTGGCCTTGCAGGTGCGCCCGCACGCTGTCGAGGTCGACAGGTTCGGCAGCCCAGGTGAAGTAAGCCGCCAGGCGCTTGTCACCCGGCACGTCCTCACGCGCCAGCACCACCACGTCCTGAATACCCGCAAAGCTCGCCAGGCGCGCTTCGATCTCGCCCAGCTCAATGCGAAAACCACGGATTTTCACCTGGTCGTCATTGCGTCCGATGCACTCCAGCAAACCCTCCTGGGTCCAGCGACCTAGGTCACCGGTGCGGTACATCAGGGCACCGGCGTTGAAGGGATCGTCGACAAACTTTTCAGCGGTCAGCTCAGGGCGGTTCAAATATCCCCTGGCCACGCCGTCGCCGCCGATGCAGATCTCACCGGTCACCCCCACCGGCACCGGCTGCAACCAGGCATCCAGCACGTGAATGTGCGTGTTGGAAATCGGCCGGCCGACGGGCACGCTGTCGGCGTCATCGTCAATCGCCTGCACTTCATAGGTGGTGGCATAGGTGGTGGTTTCCGTCGGCCCGTAGCAATGCACCAAACGCAGCCCTGGCGCCTGCGCCAACAGGCTGCGGAACGCCGCCGGGTCGGCGCGCTCGCCGCCGCAGAGCAACATGCGCAAGCCGGCCAGCGCGCGCGGAATCAGCTGCACGTACTGGTTGAACAGCGCCGTGGTGACGAACAGCACAGTCGCGCCGTGCAGCGCACTGCCGAACGCGGCCGGGTCGAGCAAGGTCGCGTGGTCGATCACCTGTACCTGCCCGCCGTTGAGCAACGCGCCCCACACGTCCATGGTGCTGGCGTCGAACGCCGGGTTGGAGGCGAAGGCAACGCGGTCGGCCGCATTGAAGTCGGCGTAGCCGTTGTTGAGCACCAGCCGCGTGATACCGCGATGCGGTACCAATACACCCTTGGGCGTACCGGTGGAACCGGAGGTGTACATGATGTACGCCACACTGTCCGAGGCTTGTGACAGGTCCGGGTTGTGGCTCGGTTGCGGGTCAAGGGTCAGGGTGTCCAGGTCCAGACGCCGGGCGGCGTAATCGATGGACGCGTCGCTGCGGGTCAGCAGCCAGCTCGCGCCGCTGTCCTGCAGCATAAAGCCCTGACGCTCGGCGGGCGCGTGGATATCCAGCGGCACATAGGCCGCCGCGCATTTGAGAACCGCCAGTTGGCTGACCAGCAGATCGAGCGAGCGCGGCAGCAGGATCGCCACGTTATCGCCGGGACGCACGCCCAGGCTCAACAGGTGATGGGCCAGGCGATTGGCGCGGGTGTTCAATTGGCCGTAGCTCACTGCCTGCTCGCCATGCAACGCCGCCACCGCGTCAGGCCGCGCCTGCGCCTGGGCTTCGAACAGGCGCTGCACCGTGTGCTCGCGGGGGAATGCACGCGCGGTGGCGTTGAAGCCCGCCAGCTGTTGGACTTCGGCGCTGGGCAGTATGGGCAGGCGGCTGATGGCGATTTCACGGTTGTGCTCCAGCGCATGCGCCACGTGTTCAAGTGCATGGTGCAGGTAGCCACACAAACGTCGGGCACCCGGCCCCATGGCGTGCACGCTGAACCCGTCGCCGAGGTCATCGACACTCACCGACAGCCCGTAATTGGTGTGCTCCTCGGCCTTGAGCAACTCGATGCCCTGCCAGGCCTGCGCCACACCGCCGGTTTGCGCCGCGCTGTGGCGGTAGTTGAACAGCACGCTGAACAGCGGCGTCGCCACCGGCACGGCGCTGCAACGCTGGGCCAGCGCCAGCGGCGCGTGCTCATGGCCGAGCAGTTGGGTCAGGCGTGCATGAGTCGCACGTAACGCCGTACGCACCGACTGCTCACCCAGATCGACCCGCAACGGCAAGGTATTGATAAACACGCCCATGGCGCGCTCGGCGCCTTCGCCGCCCTGCAGACGGCCGAGCATCACGGTACCGAACACCACGCGCTCGCGGCCGCTGACCTTGCCCAGCACATGGGCCCAGGCCAGGTGCATCAGGCTGGCGGCGCTCACGCCCGCTTGACGGGCCTGGGTGCGCAGGCGCTGGCTCAACTGAGGGTCGATGGTCAGCTGCGCTTGTTCATCGACACCCAGGTTTTCGACCTCGGTGGGCTCGTCGATCTCACCAAGCATGTCGCGGAAAAACGCCTCGTGATCGTTAACCGCCAAACGGGTCTGGGCCACGTAATTACGGTACGGCACTGCAGCGCCCAACGCCGCGTCGCAGCCCAGCAGAAACGCCTGCATTTCGTGCTGCAGGATGTCCAGCGCAATGTGGTCCATCACCAGGTGATGAAACAGCAAGGTCGCCACTACGCGTTGCGGTTCCTGCACGTAAACCAGGCGCATCAGCGGCGCTTGAGCCAGGTCCAGACGCGACGGCAACGGCCCTGTTTCGACGCTTAACGAGGCTTCACGCCAAACCACCTGCACCGGCTCATGAAGGCCGTCCCAATGGAAAGAGGAACGCAGCACATCATGCCGCTGGATCACCGCCTGCAACGCCTGGGCAAAGGCTTGCAGGCGCGCCCTGCTGTCGAACGCAAACTGCGCCTGCAGCAGGTACGCATCGCCCTCGAGTACGGCGCGGTGATGATAGAGAATGCCGGCCTGCAACGGCGCCAGCGGGTAGATGTCCTGCACATTGGCCGCCCCGCCGGGGATGCGGGCGACAATGCGCTCGATAGCCGGCTGATCCAGCTGGATCAGGGGCAGCATGTCCGGGGTGATGTGCGTGCAACCGGGTGCGATGCCATTGGCCGGCACCGCCACTTCACGCCCGCTGCCCAGCGCCGCCGCCAACGCCGACAGGGTCGGCTGGGCAAACAGCACCTTCACATCCGCCGACAACCCAAGGCGGCGCATGCGCCCCATCAGGCTCACGGCCAGCAACGAGTGCCCGCCCAACTCGAAGAAGTTGTCGTGACGGCCCACACGCTCCACGTTGAGCAGCTCGGCCCACAGGCTGGCCAGGGCAATTTCGGTATCACCCTGGGGCGCCTCGTACTCGCGCACCACCACCGAATCCAGGCCTGGCGCCGGCAGGGCCTTGCGGTCGAGCTTGCCGTTGGGGCTCAGTGGCAAGGCGTCGAGGTGGACGAAAATCGCCGGCACCATAAACTCCGGCAAGTGCTGCAGCAGATGGCTGCGCAGCACGTCGATTTCGCAGTGCGCGCCGGTGTAGTAAGCCACCAGGCGTTGCTCGCGGGCGATAACGGCCGCTTCATTGATCGACGCATACTCGGTCAGGCGGGCCTGGATCTCGCCCAGTTCGATGCGTAAACCGCGGATCTTCACCTGGTCATCATTGCGGCCCAAATATTCGATATTACCGTCCGGCAAGTAGCGCCCAACGTCACCGGTGCGGTACATGCGCCCGCGGGTGAACGGATCATTCAGGAAACGCTCGGCCGTCAGCTCAGGCCGATTCAGATAACCGCGCGCCACTTGCACGCCGCCGATAAACAACTCGCCGACCACCCCCAACGGCACCGGCTGCAACTGGCTGTCGAGCAGGTACATGCGCGTGTTGGCAATGGGCTTGCCGATTGGCGTGTTGTCCGGCGTCACCGCGCCCGCGCAATTCCATGCCGTGACGTCCACCGCCGCTTCAGTCGGGCCATAGAGGTTGTGCAATTCACTGTTCGGCAACTGCTGCTTGAAGCGCCGCACCAGACTGCCCGGCAGGGCTTCGCCGCTGCACATCACACGCACCAGCCCGGCCGCCTGGCGCACATCGCCATGGGCCAGGAATACGTCCAGCATCGACGGCACAAAGTGCAGCGTGGTGATCCGCTCAGCCTCGATCACATCGCACAGGTACTCGGGCTCTTTATGCCCGCCAGGGCGCGCCATCACCAACCGCGCGCCCGTCAACAGCGGCCAGAAGAACTCCCACACCGAAACGTCGAAGCTGAACGGGGTTTTCTGCAGCACCGAGTCCTGCGCCTCGAGGCCATATTCGTCCTGCATCCACAGCAGGCGGTTGACCACCCCGGCGTGTTCGTTGATCACGCCCTTGGGCTGGCCGGTGGAACCGGAGGTGTAGATCACATACGCCGTCACGCCCACTGCAGTCGGGTTATCCAGCGGCTGGTGCTGCCAGCAAGGGTGGTCCAGATCGACCACCGGCACCGCGCCCAGCAACTCGCGCGTAGAGCCTTGAGCCAACACCACTGCCGGCGCACTGTCCTGCAGCATGTAGGCAATACGCTCCAGCGGGTAGGCCGGGTCCAGCGGCACATACGCGGCGCCCGCCTTGAGGATGGCGTACAGGCCCACGACCATGTCCAGGCTGCGCTCTACGCAAATAGCCACCCGCGAATCCGGCTGCACACCCAGCGCCAGCAAGTGATGGGCCAACTGATTGGCCTGCCCATTCAACTGGGCATAGGTCAGTTGCCGTTCGCCGGCCTTGACCGCAATCGCGTCCGGGGTGCGCTTGACCTGCGCCTCGAACATCCCGTGCAGGGTCTGGTCGAGGTTGTAATTGACCTCGGTGGCGTTGAACTCAAACAGCAGCTGCTGACGCTCACGGTCATCGACCAGCGATGCATGCTCAAGCACCGCCTGGTCGTTCTCGACCATCGCCTGCAACACGCGCGTGAAGTAACCGACATAACGCTGCACGGTCGACTCATCAAACAGCGCCACGGCATATTCCAGCGCGCCAAGAATGCTGCCCTGCACTTCGCCAAGGTTCAGCGACAGGTCGAATTTGGCAAAGTGGCTGTTTTCGACGATGCCTTCCAGGGCCAGGTCGCCCAATGCCAGGGTCGGTGCGCTGCTGTCCTGCCACGTCAACAGGGTTTGGAACAACGGGCTGTGGGCCAGGCTGCGCGGCGGCCGGGTGATTTCCACCACCTGTTCGAACGGCAGGTCCTGATGGGCCTGGGCTTCCAGCGTCAGCGCCTTGACCCGCGCCAGCAGCGCCTCGGTGCTCAACTCGCCGGAGGTGTCGATGCGCACTGCCAGCGTGTTGACGAACAGGCCGATTAGCCCTTCTACCTCGCTGCGCGTGCGGTTGGCCACCGGCGAGCCGATCACCAGGTCGTGTTGCCCGGACAGCCGCGCCAGCAACGAGGCCCAGGCACTCATCAAGGTCATGTACAGCGTGGTGCCATGGCGTTGGCTCAAGGCCTTGAGCCCGGCGGTGAGGCGTTCATCCAGGCGCACTTCGACGCTGCTGCCGGCGTAATCCTGCTGCGCCGGGCGCGGGCGGTCGGTGGGCAACGTGAGCAAGGCCGGCGCGCCCGCCAGCGCCTGCTGCCAATAGCTGCTCTGGCGCTGCAGCACCTCGCCGCTCAGCCACAGCCGTTGCCACACGGCGAAGTCACCGTACTGGATCGCCAGCGGCGGCAACGGGTCGGGCAGGCCGTGGCTGAAGGCTTGATACAGCGCCATCAGCTCGCGGGTCAGCACGCCCATCGACCAACCGTCGGAGACGATATGGTGCAAGGTCAGCAACAGCACATGGTGATCGTCGGCCATCACCACCAGCCGCCCGCGCAGCAGCGGGCCGCGCTCCAGGTCGAAAGGCGCCGAGGCTTCGCCGTGGATCAACGCATCCAGCGCCTGCTGGGGTTGCGGGTGGCGGCGCAGGTCCTGCACTTGCAGCGGCAGCACGTCTTCGGCCGGCACAATCAGCACCTGGGCGTCGTCGCCGTGCTGGGCAAAGCGGCTGCGCAGGGTTTCGTGGCGCGCCACAATCCGCGCCAGCGCCCGTTGCAGCGCCTCCACATGCAATTGCCCACGCAGGCGCAGGCCAATGGGGATGTTATAGGCGGTGTTGGCGCCTTCCATCAGTGCCAGGAACCACAGGCGCTGCTGGGCGAAGGACAGTGGCACGGGTTCATCGCGGCTGGCCGGGAGAATATCCGGCAAGGTGCTGCGCCCCGATTGGGCCAGGACTTCAGCGACCGCCGCCAGCTCGGCATTGGCAAACAGGTCGCCGAGGATCAGCTCGACACCCAGACGCTGCCGCACCTGGGACACCATGCGCATTGCCAGCAGCGAGTGCCCGCCCAATTCAAAGAAATGGTCGCGACGCCCGACACGCGCCACGTGCAGTACATCGGCCCAGATCTGCGCCAGCACGCTTTCGATCTCGCCCTGGGGCGCCTCGTATTCGCGGGTAAACACCGCAGCCATGTCCGGCGCGGGCAAGGCCTTGCGGTCGAGTTTGCCGTTGGCGGTGAGCGGCAATGCCTCAAGCTTCACGTAGGCAACCGGGACCATGTAGTCCGGCAGATGCGCCACCAGGTGGGCGCGGATATCGCCAACGGCCAGCGGAGCGAACGGCGGGTTTTCGGTGAAGTACGCCACCAGCCGATCCTCACGGACCAGCACCACCGCTTCCTGAATGCCCGGCAATTGGTTGAGTTGGGTTTCGATCTCGCCCAGCTCGATGCGCACGCCACGGATCTTCACCTGGTCGTCGTTCCGCCCCAGGTACTCGATATTGCCGTCCGGCAGCCAGCGCGCCAGGTCGCCGGTGCGGTACATGCGCCCGGCGTTGAACGGGTCTTGCACGAAGCGCTCGGCCGTCAGCTCCGGACGGTTCAAGTAACCACGCGCCACGCCTTTGCCGCCCACATACAGCTCACCGGCAACCCCCAGCGGCACCGGCCGTTGCTGCTCATCGAGCAAGTACACCGTGGCATTCGCAACAGGCTTGCCGATATGCAGTGGCTGGCCCGCCTCTACTTTTCCGGACGTGGCGACCACCGTGGCCTCGGTGGGCCCGTAGTTATTGATCAACTCAAAACGCTGGGCCCGCGCGAACTGGCGCAGGCGATCACCGCCGATCAGCAAGGTGCGCAAGGTCGGGTGTTCGATCTGTTGGCTGAAGGCGTACTCGGCCACCGGCGTGGGCAAAAAGCACACGTCCAACGGCTGCGCGCACCACCACGCGAGCAAGGCGTCGATGTCTTCGGTGCCGTCATTGGCCGGCGGCAGGTGCAGGGTCGCGCCGACACACAGCGCCGGCCACACTTCCCAGGCCATCGCATCAAAGCCGAAACCGGCGACACTGGCGGTGTGGCGCCCGGCACACAGGTCAAAGGCGCGGCAATGCCAGTCCACCAGGTTGGCCACGGTGTGGTGTTCGACCATCACGCCTTTGGGCAAGCCAGTGGAACCGGAGGTGTAAATCACATAGGCGAGGTTAGCGGGCGTGACATCGACCGTGGGGTTGCTCGCCGAATGATGCTGCCAGGTGAAGCGGTCCAGGTTGATCACCGGCACTTGCAGCACGGGCAGTCGCTCCAGCAGCGCCTGTTGCGTCAGCACCGCCACCGGCGCGCTGTCGGTGAGCAAATAGTTGAGGCGCTCGGCCGGGTGGGACGGGTCCACCGGTACATAGCAGGCGCCGGCCTTGAGGATCGCCAGCAACCCGGCCAGGGTATCCAGGCCACGGCGGGCGACGATGGCCACGCGGTCGTCGGGCTTGACCCCCAGCGCCAGCAGGTGATGGGCCAACAGGTTGGCTTGCTGGTTCAGTTCGGCGTAGGTCAATTGGCGGCCTTGCTGCACGGCGGCGATGGCCTCGGGCGTGCAGGCCGCCTGAGCTTCGATACGCCCGTGCAGCGTGGTGCCTTGAGGGAAGTCGGCGTGGGTCGCGTTGAACTGCTCGAGCAGTTGTTGTCGCTCGGCGGCGGGCACGACCGAGACCTGATTGAGCGGAGTCTGTGGCGCCTGCTCCAGCGCAGTCACGAGGTTTTCCAGCGCGGTTTGCAGGTAGGCGCAGACGCGCTGCGGGTCCACCTGGGTGCTGGCGAGCAAGCTCAGGGCAAAGCCTTCGCCGAGGTCATCCACGCTCAAGGTCAGCGGGTAGTTGGTGCGTTCTTCGGCGCTAAGCGCCGCGATACCTTGCCAGGCCGATACGGCAGCGGCGCTGGCGGCCGGGGCACTGTGGCGGTAGTTGAGCAACGCGCTGAACAGCGGCGTCGGCGCGACCACGCCGCTGCAGCGCTGGGCCAGGGCCAATGCGGCGTGTTCGTGGCGCAGCAAGGTGGTCAGCCGCGCGTGGGTGGCTTTGACCCCGGCGCGCACGTCTTCGGCGCCCACGTCCACGCGAAACGGCAGCGTGTTGATGAAAATGCCCAGTGCCCGATCGGTGTCATGGCTGCCCTGCATGCGGCCCATCAATACGGTGCCAAACACCACGTGCTCTTTACCGGCCAGTACACCCAACACCTGCGCCCAGCCCATGTGGAACAGGCTGGCGGCGCTCACGCCCAGTTGCCGGGCCTGCGCACGCAAGCGCTGGCCCAGCTCCGGCGCCAATGGCAGGCTGACTTCGGCAATCCCGCGGGCATCGCCTTGCACGTCTTGCAGGCCAAATGGCAAGGTCGGCTCGCTGATGTCGCCGAGCATCTGGCGGAAGAAACTTTCGTGCTCCTGCTCGCTGATCCCCAGCCGCGCCTGCGCCACATAGTTGCGAAACGGCACCGCCTGGCCCAGCGCTGCGCCCTGTCCCAGCAGGCACGCCTGCATTTCATGGCACACCACTTCCAGAGCGCTGTGGTCGAGGGCCATGTGGTGAAACAGCAAGGTGGCGACGATGCGCTGATTGGCCGGATCTTCGGCACGCACCAGGCGCAGCAACGGCGCCTGGGTCACGTCGAGGCGATAGTGGCGGGCATCGAACAACGCGTGCAGCTGCGCGGCGATATCGCCGTCAGCCGGGTCCAGTTCCAACACCTGCACCGGCAATTGCGCCTGGCGCCAGACCACCTGCGACGGTTCCTGCAACCCGTCCCAGACCACGCCGGTGCGCAGGATGTCGTGGCGGTTCATCACGCTTTGCAGGGCGTGGGCGAAGGCTTCAAAGCGGGCCAAGCTGTCGAACGCAAACTGCGACTGCATCACGTACGGGTCGCCCTGCTCGGCGCTGACGTGATGGAACAGAATGCCTTCCTGCAACGGCGCCAGCGGGTAGATATCTTGGATATTCACCACGCCGCCCTCGACGGTGGCGACGATGCGGTCGATCTCGTCCTGGCTCAGGCTCGACAGGGTCAGCATGGCCGGCGTAATGCGCTCGGCGTCCGCCGGGATGCCATTGGCCGGCACCGTCACTTCACCGGCCTTGGTCGGCGAATACTCGCCGGCCTTGATCAACTCGATCAACGCCGGCTTGTGCTCGCGCAACGCGGCAAGAATCGCCGGGTCGCTCAGCGCCTGTTTATTGCCCTGCACCGACAACTGCTCGCCCTTGAGCGCCAGTTGCACATCCTTGGTTTTCAGCGTCGCCAACAGCTCAGAAATGCTCACAGGACGATCTCCATTCGTTCGGTTATGGCGGCGTAGCCGGCCAGCGTCGGCTGTTCGAACAGCGCCCGCACATCGGCTTCCAGGCCTTCCTGGCGCAGGCGTCCGATCAAGCTCACGGCGAGCAGCGAGTGCCCGCCCAGTTCAAAGAAATTGTCATGGCGCCCGACCCGCTCGACGTTGAGCAGCTCGGCCCACAGCCTGGCCAGGAGGATCTCGGTATCACCCTGCGGCGCCGCGTACTCGCGCACGATCAGCGCGTCCATGCCTGGCGCAGGCAAGGCCTTGCGGTCGAGCTTGCCGTTGGGGCTCAGCGGCAGCGCGTCAAGGTGCATGAACAGCGCCGGCACCATGAAGTCCGGCAGGTGCTGCAGCAGGTGCGCGCGCAGCTGCTCGATGTCGGTAGGTACGCCGGTGTAGTAAGCGACCAACCGGTCCTCGCGGGCCACCACCGCAGCCTCGTTGACCTGCGCATGTTCGAGCAGTCGCGCCTGGATTTCCCCCAGCTCGATGCGCAGGCCGCGGATTTTCACCTGGTCATCGTTGCGGCCCAGGTACTCGATATTGCCGTCGGGCAAGTAGCGGCCAACGTCGCCGGTGCGGTACAGGCGCCCATGGGTGAAGGGGTCCTTGAGGAAGCGTTCGGCAGTCAGCTCCGGGCGATTCAAGTAGCCACGCGCCACTTGCACGCCGCCGATAAACAGCTCGCCGACCACGCCCAACGGCACCGGCTGCAATTGCGTATCCAGCAGGTACATGCGCGTGTTGGCAATCGGTTTGCCGATCGGCGTGTTGTCCGGCACCTCGGGACGCGCGCAGTTCCAGGCGGTCACGTCCACGGCCGCTTCGGTGGGGCCATACAGGTTGTACAGGCCGATGCCCGGCAGCTGCTGCTTGAAGCGCCGCACCAGGCTGCCCGGCAAGGCTTCGCCGCTGCACATTACGCGCACCAGCCCGGCCGCCTGGCTGACATCACCGTGGGCCAGGAACACGTCCAGCATCGAGGGCACAAAGTGCAGTGTGGTGATCTGTTCGGCCTCGATTACTTCGCACAGGTACTCAGGCTCTTTATGGCCACCCGGGCGCGCCATGACCAGGCGTGCGCCGGTAAACAGCGGCCAGAAGAACTCCCACACCGACACGTCGAAGCTGAACGGGGTTTTCTGCAACACGCTATCACTGGCCGTGAGACCGTACGCGTCCTGCATCCACAGCAGGCGGTTGACCACCGCGGCGTGCTCGTTGATCACGCCTTTGGGCTGGCCGGTGGAGCCGGACGTGTAGATCACATAGGCCTGGTGCCGGGCGGTAAGGCCTGGCACGTGGGGGTTGCCAGCGGACTGGTGCTGCCAGGTGGCGTGGTCCAGGTTGACCACCGGCACCTCACCCAGCAACGCGCGGGTGGCGCCTTGCGCAAGCACCACCACCGGCGCGCTGTCTTGCAGCATGTAGGCCAGGCGCTCGCGAGGATAGGCCGGGTCCAGCGGCACATAACCGCCGCCGGCCTTGAGGATCGCAAACAGGCCGATGACCATGTCCAGGCCACGCTCCACGCAGATGCCTACACGCGAATCCGGCTGCACGCCGAGTTCACGCAGGTGATGGGCCAGGCGGTTGGCGCGTTCGTTCAGCGCGCTGTAGGTCAGGTACTGATCGCCGGACTTGACCGCCACGGCCTGCGGCGTGCGCTCGACCTGGGCTTCGAACAGGCCGTGCAGGGTTTGGTCGAGGTCGTAGTTGACGTCGGTGGCGTTGAATTCCACCAGCAGCTTTTGCCGTTCCTCACTGCCCATAATCGGCAGGCGATTGAGCGGCTGATGCGGCGCCTGCTCGAGGGCTTCAACCAGCCCTGACAAAGCGGTCTGCATGTAACCGCACACGCGTTGCGCGTCGATTTGCGCCAGGGCAGTGACATCATAACCATCGCCCAGGTCATCCACGTTCAAGGTCAGCGGGTAGTTGGTGCGCCCGTCGTTGACCAGCGTCTGCATGCCTTCCCAGGCCTGCTGCGCCTCGGCCGAGCGCGTGGCGGCGCCGCGATGGCGGTAGTTGAGCATCGAGCTGAACAACGGCGCCGGGGCCGCCACGCCGCTGCAGCGCTGGGCCAGCGCCAGCGACGCGTGTTCGTGCCCCAGCAGCGCGGTAAGCCGTGCATGGGTGGCTCGCACCGCAGCGCGCGCACCTTGCGCGTCGATGTCCAGGCGCAGCGGCAAGGTATTGATGAACACCCCCAGCGCGCGGTCGGCGCCCTCGCCGCCTTGCATGCGACCCACCAGCACCGTGCCGAACACCACGCTGTGGCGACCCGAGGTGGCCGCCAGCACTTGGCCCCACGCCAGGTGGAACAGGCTCGCCGTGCTCACGCCCAGCAAGCGCGCCTGGGCGCGCAGCCGGCGGTTGAGGTCACTGTCCAGGCGCAAGCGGTGTTCTTCGATCGCGTTGCCGTCGCCGCGCACATCCTGCAAACCGAACGGCAAGGTCGGTTCATCGACGTCCCCGAGCATCTGGCGAAAGAACGCTTCATGTTCCTGCTCGCTTACGCCCAGACGCGCCTGGGCCACGTAGTTGCGGTACGGCATCGGCGCCGCTGTTGGCGCTGCGTGGCCGAGCAAGTGGCCCTGCATTTCGCGCAGCACCACGTCGAATGCGGTGTGGTCGAGGGCGATATGGTGGTAGAGCAACACCACCACTACCCGCTGGTTGGCCGGGTCCCGGGCGTACTTGAGGCTGATCAACGGCGCGTGGCTGAGCGTCAGGCGATAGCGTCGCGCATCGAAACGCTCATGCAGGCCAGCCAGTACATCGCCTTGCAGGTGCAGCTCTTCACGCGGCAGTTCAGCCTTGCGCCACACCACTTGCAGCGGTTGCGCCAGGCCTTCCCAGACCACGCCGGTGCGCAGGATGTCATGGCGATCGATGACCTGTTGCAGCGCCTGGGAGAAGGCGTTCAGGCGCTCAATGCTGTCGAACGCCAGGTGCGACTGCAGCAGGTACGGGTCGCCCTGCTCGGCGGTGATGTGGTGGTAAAGAATGCCTTCCTGCAAAGGCGCCAGCGGGTAAATATCCTGCACATTGGCAGCGCCGCCGGGTACGCGGCTGACGACGTCGTCGAGAGTTGACGGGTCGAGCTCCACCAACGGCAACATGTCCGGGGTGATGCGCTGGCAGTCGGCGGCGATGCGGTTGGCCGGCACCTGCACTTCGCGGCCACTGCCCACGGCAGTGGCCAACGCCGCGAGGGTGGGCTGGCTGAACAGCACACGCACGTCAGCACTGAGGCCGACCTGGCGCATGCGTTCAATCAGGCTGACCGCCAACAACGAATGACCGCCCAGTTCGAAGAAGTGGTCATGCCGGCCGACTTGCTCCACCTGCAACACCTCGGCCCAGATCCGCGCCAGGGTGGTTTCCACCGCGCCTTCCGGCGCTGCGTAGTCGCGGCTCAGCAACGCGGCTTGATCAGGTTGCGGCAAGGCCTTGCGGTCCAGCTTGCCGTTGGCGGTCAGCGGCAGCGTGTCGAGCCTGACGTAGGCCGCTGGCACCAGCGCGTCGGGCAGCTGTTGCTGCAGTTGCGCACGCAAGGTTTCAATCGCCAGCGGCCAGTGTTCGGTGAACCAGGCCACCAGACGCCCCTCGCGCACCAGCACCACGGCTTCAGCGATACCGTCCAGCGCGGCCAGGCGGCTTTCGATTTCACCGAGTTCGACGCGCACACCGCGCACTTTGACCTGGTCGTCGTTACGGCCCAGGTACTCAATATTGCCGTCGGGCAGCCAACGCGCCAGGTCACCGGTGCGGTACATCCGCCCAGGGTTGAACGGGTCCTGCAGGAAGCGTTCGGCGCTCATCTGCGGGCGGTTCAAATACCCCCGCGCCACGCCGCGGCCGCCCACATACAGCTCACCGGCGACCCCCACCGGCACCGGGCGCAACTGTGCGTCGAGCACGTACACGCTGGCATTGGCGATGGGCCGGCCGATGTGCAGCGCCTGCCCGGCGCGCACACGGCCGGAGGTGGCGACCACCGTGGCCTCGGTAGGCCCGTAATTGTTGATTACCGCAAAGCGCCGCTCCTGGGTGAACTGACGCAGGCGATCACCGCCGATCAACAGGATGCGCAAGGTTGGGTGGTGCAGGTTCTGGCTGAAGGCGTACTCGGCCACTGGCGTGGGCAGGAAGCTGACGTCCAGTGGCTGCGCCAGCCACCAGGCGAGCAATTCGTCGATGTTTTCATTGCCGACCTTCGCGGGCGGCACGTGCAAGGTGGCGCCTGCGCAGAGTGCCGGCCAGACCTCCCAGGCCATCGCGTCGAAGCCAAACCCGGCGACGCTGCTGGTGTGGCTGCGCGCGTCCAGGCCAAAGGCCTCGCAATGCCAGTGCACCAGGTTTTCCACGGTGCGGTGTTCCACCATCACGCCTTTGGGCTGGCCGGTGGAGCCGGAGGTGTAGATCACGTAAGCCAGGTGCGCCGGCGTCAGGCCGACCAGCTGCGGGTTGCTGACGGCGTGGTGCCGCAAGCACTCGTCGAACAGGTCGACAGTGGCGTGCGTGCCCAGCAGGTCACGTGTGCTGGCCTCGGCCAAGACCGCTACCGGCGTGCTGTCCTGCAGCAGGTAAGCGATACGTTCGGCGGGGTAAGCCGGGTCGACAGGCACGTAGCCGGCGCCGGCTTTGAGAATGCCCAGCAGCCCGACCAGCATGTGCGGGCCACGGCGACAGCAGATCGCGACGCGGTCGTCCGGCTGCACGCCGAGTGTCAACAGGTGATGGGCCACCTGGTTGGCGCGTTGATTGAGCTGCTGATAGGTCAGGACTTCGCCGTCCTGCTGCACGGCAATCGCGTGGGGCTGACGTTCGACCTGGGCTTCGAAGGCGCCGTGCACGGTGTGCCCGGTCGGGAAGTCCGCGGCTGTTGCGTTGAATTCGCGCAGCAGGGTTTCGCACTCTGCCGGCGGCAGCACTGGCAATTGATTAAGCGGGGTGCTCACCGCGCTTTCCAACGCCACGACCAACTGCTCCACGGCGCGGTGCATGTAGCCACACAGGCGCTGGGCGCCGATCTGCGGCAGTGCCAGCACGCTCAGGCCAAAGCCTGTGCCGAAGTCATCGACGCTGAGGGTCAGCGGGTAATTGCTGCGCTCCTCACCGCCCAGCAGTTGCACGCCCTCCCAGATGCCATGGCCATCGCGGGCCATTTCGCCGGGGCTGCTGTGACGGTAATTGAGCAAGGCGCTGAACAACGGCACGGCCGTCGGTACGCCGCTGCAACGCTGGGCGAGGGCCAGCGACGCATGCTCGTGCCCCAGCAGCGCGCTCAAGCGGGTATGCGTGGCCTTGACGGCCACAGTAGCGCCGGACGCCACATCCACGCGCAGCGGCAAGGTGTTGATGAACATGCCCAACGCGCGGTCAGCGCCCTCACCCGCCTGCATGCGCCCCATCAGCACCGTGCCGAACACCACCTCATCACGCCCGGACACCAGCCCCAGCACTTGCGCCCACGCCAGGTGCATCAGGCTGGCCGCACTGACCCCCAGCACCCGCGCCTGTTCACGCACCCGCATTGCCAACGCGGCGTCCAGCGGCTGTTCGGCCTCTTCGATCGCGCGGCCGTCGCCCTGCACGTCCTGCACGCCAAAGGGCAAGGTCGGCTCATCAACATCGGCGAGCATGTCGCGGAAAAAGTGCTCGTGCTCCGCCACGCTGACACCAAGGCGCGCCTGGGCCACGTAGTTGCGAAACGGTGCAGCGTCGGGCAGTGCCTCGGCCTGGTTGAACAGGAACGCACGCATCTCCTGGCCGACCACTTCCATGGCGGTATGGTCGAGCGCCAGGTGATGGAACAACAGGATCGCCGCGACCCGATTATTCACCGGGTCCTGGGCATAGACCATGCGCAGCAACGGCGCCTGGGTGATGTCCAGGCGATAGTGGCGGGCATCGAAACGTTCGTGCAGTTGCTCGATGACGCCGCCGTCAGCCGGGTCCAGAACAACCTCTTGCACCACCAGCCGGGCCTCGCGCCAGACCACTTGCACGGGGCTGTCCAGACCTTCCCAGACCACGCCGGTGCGCAGGATGTCGTGACGGGCCGCGACCTGTTGCAGCGCGCCCATGAAGGCGTGCAAACGCTCAAGGCGGTCAAACGCCATGCGCGACTGCAGCAGGTACGGGTCGCCCTGCTCGGCGCTGATATGGTGATAAAGAATGCCTTCCTGCAGCGGCGCGAGCGGGTAGATATCCTGCACATTGGCCGCGCCACCCGGCACCGTGGCGACGATGCGCTCGATCGCTGCCTGGTCGAGTTGCACCAGAGTCAACATCGACGGCGTTATCCGGGTGCAGCCGGCTGGAATGCCATTGGCCGGCACCTCGACCTCACGCCCGCTGCCGACTGCCGCTGCCAGCGCCGCCAGGCTTGGCTGGCTGAACAGCACACGCACATCCGCGCTCAGGCCCACCTGGCGCATGCGCTCAATCAGGCTCACGGCCAGCAAGGAATGCCCGCCCAACTCGAAGAAATGGTCATGCCGGCCGACACGCTCGAGCTTGAGCACGTCCTGCCAGATCTGCGCCAGCAAGGTTTCCACCTCGCCCTCCGGCGCCTCGTAACCGCGACTGAGCAGCGCGCTCTGATCCGGTACGGGCAAGCCCTTGCGGTCGAGCTTGCCGTTGGCGGTCAGTGGCAACAGTGCCAGCCACACGTAGGCCGACGGCACCATGTAGTCCGGCAACCGGCCTTGCAGATGAGCGCGCAGTGCCTGGATGTCCAAGGGTGCCTGGGCGGTGTAATACGCCACCAGGCGCTTGTCGCCCGGCTCGTCTTCGCGGGCCAGCACCACCGCGTCTTTTACGCCGGGGAACGCGGCCAGACAGGTTTCGATTTCACCCGGCTCGATACGAAAACCGCGGATCTTGACTTGCAGGTCGTTACGCCCCTGATACAGCAAGGTAGCGTCGGCCTGCCAGCTGGCCAGGTCGCCGGTGCGGTACAGCAGGCCTTCGCCGAAGGGGTTGGGGATGAATTTTTCTGCCGTCAATTGCGGCTGGTTCAAATAGCCGTTGGCCACCCCGGCGCCGCCGATATACAGCTCGCCAACCACGCCCAGCGGCAGCGGTTGCTGGCGCGCGTCGAGCACGTAGGCCTGGGCATTTGCGATGGGGCGGCCAATCGGGACACTGCCCGCAGCCGGCGCGGTGATTTCAAAGGTGGTGGAGAACGTAGTGGCCTCGGTCGGGCCATAGCCATTGAGCAGATGCTGGGGTTTGCCGTGCTGGAGCACACGGCTGATCACCTGCGGGTCGAGCACATCGCCGCCGACGATCAGGTAGCGCAGTTGGCGGAACACCGGCAGCAACGCGTCGGCGTATTGATGGAACAGGCCGGCGGTCATCCACAACACGCTGACGGCTTGCTCCTGCAACAGCGAGGCAAACGCCGCCTGGGACAGCAGCACCGCATGCTCGACCACCACCACACAACCGCCGTTGAGCAACGGCGCCCACACGTCGAGGGTGCTGGCATCGAAGGCCGGGTTGGAGGCGAACGCCACGCGGTCGCGCTCATTGAAATCGGCATAGCCGTTGTTCAGCACCAGGCGCGAGATCGCGCGGTGCGGCACTTGCACGCCTTTGGGCGCACCTGTGGAGCCGGAGGTGTACATGATGTACGCCACGCTTTGCGCCGACTGGGCCAGGTCGGGGTTGCGCGGCGACTGCGCGTCCAGGTTCAGGTCGGCCAGGGTATTGAGCACACGATGCGCGCCGCTGTCCTGCACCATGAAGGCCTGGCGCTCGACCGGCGCATTGACATCCAGCGGCACATACACCGCTGCGCACTTGAGGATCGCCAGTTGGCACACGAGTAAATCCAGCGAGCGCGGCAGTGCGATCGCCACGCTTTCGCCCGGCTGCACGCCCTGGCTGATCAGGTGGTGGGCCAAGCGGTTGGCACGGCGATTGAGGTCGCGATAACTCAACGACAGCGCGCCCTGCACCGCCGCCACTGCGTCGGGACGGGCCAGCGCCTGAGCTTCGAACAGTTGGTGCACCGTGAGCTGCGACGGGTAGTCACGCGCGGTGGCGTTGAAAGCCACCAACAGTTGGTGGCGTTCGGCAGCCGGCAGGATCGACACGGCCTGCAAGGGCGTGGTCGGCGCTTGTTGCAACGCGGTCACCAGATGGCTCAACGCGGTGAGCATGTAGGCGCCCACGCGCCGTACATCCAGGCTGTTCACGCCCTGCACGGTCAGGGAAAACCCGCTGCCCAGGTCATCGACGTTCAACACCAGCGGATAGTTGCTGCGTTCTTGCGAACTGAGAATCTCGATCCCGGACGCGGCAAACGGGCTGTCTCCCGGGGCTTCACCCGGCGCGCTGTGGCGGTAATTGAGCAGCGTGCTGAACAGCGGCAATGAACCCGGTACGCCGCTGCAACGCTGTGCCAGCGACAGCGAGGCATGCTCATGCCCAAGCAACTGCGCCAGGCGTGCGTGGGTGGCGCGCACGCCGGCTTGCACGCTGACGGCGCCGAGGCTGACGCGCAGCGGCAAGGTATTGATGAACATCCCCAACGCACGGTCGGCGCCCTCGCCGCCCTGCATACGGCCCAGCAACACGGTACCGAACACCACGTCCTGCTGGCCGGAGACCTGGGCCAACACCTGGGCCCAGGCCAGGTGCACCAGGCTGGCGGTGCTCACGCCCAGTTGCCGCGCCTGTTCGCGCAGGCCGTGACTGAGCGCCGGCTCCAGTGGCACGTGCGCGTCGACGATGCCGCTGCCGTCGCCATTCACATCCTGCAAACCGAACGCGAGCGTCGGCTCGTCGATATCGCCCAGCATGTCGCTGAAGAAGGCTTCGTGTTGCGCCTGCGTCACGCCCAAGCGCGCCTGGGCCACGTAGTTGCGGTACTGCACCGCGTCCGGCAGCTGCGCGCTGGTGCCGGCGAGGCTGGCGCTCATTTCTTCGACCAGCACTTGCAAGGCGGTGTGGTCGAGCAGGATGTGGTGCAACAGCAGAATGCCGACGTAACCGCCCTGCTGTTCGGCGTAGCCAAAGTGCATCAGTGAAGCACGCGACAGGTCGAGGCGATAATGGCGTGGATCGAAGCGTTGCTGCAGGTGCGCGAGTGCATCAAGGCCGTGCACGTCAATGCGCTCAACCGCCAAGGGCGCCTGGCGCAGCACCACCTGCACCGGTTCATCCAGGCCTTCCCAGACAATCCCGGTGCGCAGGATGTCATTGCGCTCAATTACGCTGTGCAGCGCCTGGATAAACGCATCCACCGCCGCCTGGTCGGCAAAGCGCAACTGCACCTGCAACACGTAGGGGTCGCCCTCGGTGGTTGCCAGGTGGTGGTAAAGAATGCCGGCCTGCAACGGCGCCAGACCGTAGATGTCCTGCACGTTGGCAATGCCGCCGGGCACGCTTTCGAGGATGTGGTCGATAGCGGCCTGGTCCAGGGCCACCAGAGGCAGCATGTCCGGTGTGATGCGCTCGCAGGGGTCGACGATCAGGTTGGCCGGCACCTGCACCTCCCGCTGCCCGCCCACTGCCGCGGCCAGTGCGGCCAACGTGGGTTGGCCGAACAGCACGCGCACATCACAGCTCAAGTCCACCTGGCGCATGCGTTCGATCAGCTTGACCGCCAGCAGCGAGTGGCCGCCGAGCTCGAAGAAATTATCGTCGCGGCCGACCTTGTCGAGCTTCAACAACTGCTGCCAGATACTGGCGATGGCGACTTCAACCGCGCCTTGCGGGGCGGCATAGTCACGCCGCGCCAGCGCGTCGGCGTCCGGTGCGGGCAAGGCCTTGCGGTCAAGTTTGCCGTTGGTGGTCAGCGGGAAGTGATCCAGCAGCACGAAGGCGCTGGGCACCATGTACTCGGCCAGGCTGAGCAGCAGGTGATCACGCAGCTGGGCAGCACCCAGTTCACGCTCAGCGATCACGTAGGCCACCAGGCGTTTGTCGCCCGGTGCGTCTTCACGGGCGATTACCACCGCATCACGTACGCCGTCAGCGGTGGCCAGACGCGCCTGGATTTCGCCCAGCTCGATACGGAAACCACGGATCTTCACCTGGTCGTCGTTGCGGCCCAGGTACTCGACACTGCCGTCGGCCAGCAGGCGGCCGAGGTCACCGGTCTTGTACATGCGCAGGCCGGTGGCCGGGTCGGCCAGGAAACGCTCGGCATTGAGCGCGTCACGGTTGAGGTAACCCCGCGCCACCCCGGCGCCGCCGATGTACAGCTCGCCGACCACACCAAACGGCAACGGCTCGCGACGCTCATCCAGCACGTACAGCTGCAGGTCGGGAATGCGCACGCCAATCGGGCTGACGCCGACCAGCTGCGCATCCGCGGCCTCCAGGGCGCGATAGGTCACGTGCACGGTGGTTTCGGTGATGCCGTACATGTTGACCAGTTGGGTACCGGCGTTGATGGCGCGGGCGTACCACGGCTTGAGCATGCCGGGCTCAAGGGCTTCGCCGCCGAAAATGACCTGACGCAAGGAGTGCGACTGGGCGCTTTGGGCCGCAATCAACTGGCGGAACGCGCTGGGCGTCTGGTTGAGAATGCTCACGCCCGCGTCGCAGATCAGCGCGTAGCACTCATCCGGCGAACGGCTGACCAGTTGCGGCACGATCAGCAATTGGCCGCCGTGCATCAGCGCGCCCCAGATTTCCCACACCGAGAAGTCAAACGCGAAGGAATGGAACAGCGCCCATACATCATTGCGGTTGAAACCGAACCAGTGGTCAGTGGCGGTGAACAGCCGTGCGACCTGGCGATGTTCGATCATCACGCCTTTGGGCAGGCCGGTGGAGCCTGAGGTGTAGATCACGTAGGCCAGGCTCGCCGGGCTGAGAGCGATGCGCGGGTTGACGATGGATTCGCCGCGCAGGCTGTTGAGGTCGATCTGCGCCAGCTCGCCCACCAGGTGGCGGGTGTTGGCTTGCACCAGCACGGCCAGCGGTTCGCTGTCAGCCAGGGTGTAGGCGATGCGTTCCAGCGGGTAAGCCGGGTCAATCGGCACATAACCGGCGCCGGCCTTGAGGATGCCCAGCAGACCGATGATCATCTCGGGGCCACGTTCAACGCAGATCGCCACGCGGTCATCCGGGCGCACACCCTGCGCAAGCAGACGGTGCGCGACCTGGTTGGCGCGTTCATTGAGTTGGCGGTAGGTCAGGCGCTGCGTGTCGAAGCGCACGGCGATGGCTTCGGGCCGGGCGGCGGCATGGGTTTCGACTTGCTGATGGATCAGGGCGGTGTCGGCGTAGTGCGCGGGGCTTTGATTGAGGCGGTGCAGCAGGTGGTGGCGCTCGGTGTCAGGCAGGATGTTCAGGCCGCTCAGCGGCTGATCCGGTCGCTGTTCCAACGCATCGGCCAGGCTGTGCAGCGCGGTATGCAGGTAAGCCGCGACACGTTGTGCGCCGATGGCGGCATCGACCATCACCGTCAGTGCAAAGTCTTCGCCCAGGTCATCCACGTTGACGGTCAGCGGGTAGTTGGTGCGCTCCTCGGCGCCGAGCACCTGGATGCCTTCGGCCACGTCGATGACGGCGGCCATATCGGTAGCGGCGCTGTGACGGTAATTGAGCATGGCGCTGAACAGCGGCGTCGGCGCCGCCACACCACTGCAACGCTGAGCCAGGGCCAGGGACGCATGTTCGTGGTTGAGCAACGCCGTCAGACGCGCATGGGTGGCCTTGACCCCGGCGCGCACGCCCTGCTCGCCCACATCCACGCGTAACGGCAAGGTATTGATGAACATGCCCAGGGCCCGTTCACCGCCCTCGCCTGCGCCCATACGGCCAAGCATTACCGTGCCGAACACCACCGCGTCACGACCGGACACCACGCCCAATACACGCGCCAATGCCAGATGCATCATGCTCGCCACGCTCACGCCCAATGGTCGCGCCAGGCTGCGCAGGCGCCGGCTGAGGGCGCTGTCCACGGCGATGCGTGCTTCGTCAATGCCCTGCCCGTCGCCTTGCACATCCTGCAAGCCGAAGGGCAAGGTCGGCTCATCGATATCGGCCAGCATGTCGCGGAAGAACGCCTCGTGCGCCTGCTCGCTGACGCCGTGGCGCACCTGGGCGATGTAGCCGCGAAACGCGACCGGCGCACCCGCCTGGGCTTGCTGGCCGGCCAGGTACAACTGGATTTCATGGCGCACCACATCAAGGGCAGTGTGGTCGAGGATGGTGTGGTGGAACAGCAGCATCGCCACCACCCGACTGTTGGCCGGGTCGTCGGCAAACACCAGGCGCAGCAGCGGCGCCTGGCCAAGGTCCATGCGGTAGGTGCGTGCGTCATAACGCGCGAGCAACTGGGCCAGGGCATCGCCGCCATTGAAGTGCGCTTGTTCGCAGACCAGGTTTGCCTTGCGCCATACCACTTGCAGCGGCTCGTCGAGGCGCTCCCACACCATGGAGGTGCGCAGGATATCGTGACGGTCAATGACCCATTGCAACGCTTGCGCAAAGGCGTCCAGGCGTGCGCGGCTGTCGAACACAAACTGCGCGTGCAGCACGTAAGGGTCGCCCTGCTGCGCCGAAAGGTGATGGTAAAGCATGCCTTCCTGCAGCGGCGCCAGCGGGTAGATGTCCTGCACATTCGCCGCGCCGCCGGGGATGGCCGCGACGATACGGTCGATGGCCGGCTGGTCGAGGCTGACCAGCGGCAGCATGTCCGGGGTAATGCGGTAGGCGGGGCTCAGCCAGTCGCCGCCCTGCTCGGCCACCCACTCCAGCAAGCGCGGCTTGTGCGCGATCAGTTGATCCCACAGCGCATCATCCAGCGCTTCGTCGTCGCCCAGGATGATCAGGTCGCCTTCTTCCAGTTGCAGACGGATCGCGTGGGTGGAAATCGCTGCCAATAATTCGCTGAACTGCATGGGGGTAACCTGCCTGATAAGTCACGGTGAAGGAGAAAGTCCGTTTTCAGCTGCCGTTAGGATCGGGTGTGCTGTGTGCTGGGCGCCTGTAAAAAGCAGGCGCAGCCGCAAGCCTGAAGAGGCTTCCGGCAGGCTTGGAAAATTAAGGGATTTGGCAGGCGGGGGGTGACATGGGAAGCGGGGACAAGCGCAAATCGCGCAGAGTTCAGTTTATTAACGCTACAGACTGTCGATGTGCCGATAGTCCAGATCCAGCGCCAGCGCCAGCTGTGCTGCTCGCCCGAGTGTGATCGGACCGCGCTCGATATCCACCAGCAGCCCCGGGCAATCGAGCGCTGGCAAACCGGCAATATCCTTGAGCCGGCCATCGGTAATCACCAGCAGACGCTGTCGCTCGGCGGGGTAACGCTGGCGTCGCGCCTGCAGCCACTGCCCCGCTTCAGACAACGCCGCCAGCAACGGCGTGCCGCCGCCGGCGCCGAGTTGCGCCAGCCATCCGGTCAAGCCTTTGGCGGCCTTCAAGCCCTGCACTTGCCAGGTGGGCGACTGCCCGCTGGCCGTGAGCAATGCGATGCGCGCGCGTTGGCGGTAGGCATCGTCGAACAGCTGCGCGAGCAGGCCTTTGGCGTCGGTCAGCGCACCATGGCGCCGCGTGGAGGCCGAGGCATCGACGATCACCAGCCACAACTCGTGGGCCGCGCGGGTGCGCAGGTGGTAGCGCAGATCCTCACGGCCGTGCGGCCGCCCGCCGAGCAAGGTGCCCGGCCAGTTGATCGTGCCGTGTTTTGCACTGCGCGCCTTGCCGTGCCTGCCTTTTTCCAGTCGCCCCGCCTTGGGCCGGGCATCCGCCCCCGCGTCAGGACGAGGGCGAATGCCTAAGGCTTTTTTGGCCAGGCAGGTACTTCCCGGCGTGCGCCCGTGGGCAAGGCTGGCGCGGGCATATCGCCCCACTGGCCCTGGCCGGGTGAAGAATCGGAAGGTTTGGGCGCCTGGCCTTGATTGGGCGGGCTCGCCGGTGGGGATTGCTCTTGCCGCCGATGGCGCAAGGCAAATTCGGCCACGGCTTCGATGTCTTGCTCGGCGATGGCGGTCGCGCCACGCCAGGCGGCATGGGCGCGTGCGCCGCGCAACCACACCAGGTCCGCGCGCAAGCCATCGACACCGGCGGCGAAACAGCGCTCGGTGATCTGCGCCAGGGCCTGGTCATCCAGCTCAATGCTGTCGAGCCGCGCCCGCGCCTGGGTGCAGCGCTCACGCAAGGCGCCTTGCTGCCCGGCCCATTGGGCGCAGAATGCGGCGGGGTCGCTGTCGAAATCCAGGCGCCGACGAATAATTTGCCCTCGCTCGGCGGGCAGGGTTTGCCCGCTCAAGGCCACGTTGAAGCCGAAACGGTCGAGCAGTTGCGGGCGCAACTCGCCCTCCTCCGGGTTCATGGTGCCGATCAGCACGAAGCGCGCTGAATGGCGATGCGAGATACCATCGCGCTCAATCAGGTTGGTGCCGCTGGCGGCGACGTCCAGCAGCAGGTCTACCAGGTGATCGGCGAGCAAATTGACTTCATCGACGTACAGCACGCCGCCATCGGCCTTGGCCAGTACGCCTGGGGAAAACTGCGCGCGGCCTTCGCCCAATGCGGCGTCCAGGTCCAGCGTGCCGACCAGGCGTTCTTCGGTGGCGCCCAACGGCAGGGTGACGAACTGGCCGCTGGCGAGCAGGTCAGCCAGACCACGCGCCAGGGTCGACTTGGCCATGCCACGCGGACCTTCGATCAGCACGCCGCCGATTTTCGGGTCGATGGCGGTCAGGCACAGCGCCAGTTTCAGTTCATCGGCGCCGACCACGGCGGACAGCGGGAAATGTGGAATGTCGGTCATGCATGTTCTCGTTAAATTCTGCGGCACAGGCAATCCCCTGAGGTGGCCGGGCTGGTCGTGTCTACCGCTCGTTGTGGCGAACGGGCTTACTGTAGCGAGCGGGCTTGTTGTGGCGAGCGGGCTTGCCCCGCGTTGGGCTGCGAAGCAGCCCTAATACAGCCAACGCGGTTTTCCTGGAAGAACCGGGTGTGCGGTTTTGGGGCCGCTTCGCGACCCAACGCGGGGCAAGCCCGCTCGCCACAACCAGCCCGCTTGCCGCAAGCCCGCTCGCCACAACAATTCTGCTCGCCACGACAGTCGGGGCTCGTACGCTAGCTGTCTTCTTCTATATCCAGCAACAGGTTTTCCAACGCCTCGCGGTATGCGCCGGGCTCTTGCCACAGGCCGCGTTGCTGGGCTTCGAGCATGCGTTCGGTCATGTCGCGCAACGCGTCAGGGTTGTGCTGCTGCACGAAGGCTCGGGTGTCAGCGTCAAGCAGGTAAGCGTCGGCAAGCAACGCGTATTGGTGATCATCGATCAGCGCCGTGGTGGCATCGAAGGCGAACAGGTTGTCCACCGTCGCGGCCATTTCGAACGCACCTTTATAGCCATGGCGCTTCACGCCTTCGATCCACTTGGGGTTGGCGGCGCGGGAACGGATCACCCGGTTCAGCTCTTCCTTCAAGGTGCGGATCTTCGGCAAGTCCGGCTGGCTGTGGTCGCCATGGTAACTGGCGGCCTTGTCGCCGCTCAGGGTTTCCACGGCGGCGAGCATGCCGCCCTGAAATTGGTAGTAGTCATTGGAATCGAGCAGGTCGTGCTCGCGGTTGTCCTGGTTTTGCAGGACCGCCTGCACCTGGCTCAGGCGCTGGGCGAACTGTTCGCGGGCGGCGGTGCCTTCATCGGCACCACCGTAGGCGTAGCCGCCCCAGTTCAAGTAGACCTCGGCCAAGTCCTCGCGGCTCTGCCACAGCCGCGCGTCAATCGCACCTTGGACGCCAGCGCCATAAGCCCCCGGCTTGGCGCCGAAGATGCGCCAGCCGGCTTGTTTTGCAGCGGCGCTCTCATCCAGGCCGGCGCTGAGCAGTGCCTCACGTTCGCTGCGCACCTTGGCCGCCAGCGGGTTCATGTCATCCGGCTCATCCAGCGCCGCCACCGCCTGCACCGCGGCGTCGAACAGGCGGATCAGGTTGGCGAAGGCATCACGGAAGAACCCGGACACGCGCAGCGTTACGTCAACGCGCGGACGGTCCAGCAGGCTGATCGGCAGGATTTCAAAGTCATCCACGCGCTGGCTGCCCGTGGCCCAGACCGGGCGCACGCCCATCAGCGCCATGGCCTGGGCGATATCGTCGCCGCCGGTGCGCATGGTCGCGGTGCCCCATACCGACAGGCCGAGTTGGCGCAGATGATCGCCGTGGTCCTGCAGGTGTCGTTCAAGGATCAGGTTGGCGGACTGGAAGCCGATGCGCCAGGCCGTGGTGGTGGGCAGGTTGCGCACATCCACGCTGAAGAAGTTGCGCCCGGTGGGCAGCACGTCCAGGCGTCCACGGCTCGGCGCACCGCTGGGGCCGGCCGGTACGAAGCGACCGCTCAAGGCATCCAGCAAGCCGCGCATTTCCGCCGGCCCGCAGGCATCCAGGCGTGGCGCGACGACAATGCGCAGGCTCTCGATGACCGACTTCACGTCTTCCCAGCCGGGCTCTTCAAGCTGCTCAAGCGGCCCTTCCAGTGCTTGCTCGATCAAACGCGCGGCGTACAACTCCAGGCGCTCGCGGGTATCACCGGCGGTGCGCCACAGCTGCTGATCGATCTTTTGCAAGACCTCGGGTCGGCGCCCGGTCCAGGGCTCGGCCAGGGCGCAATCGAGCGGATCAAAACCCAGCTCGAAGGCCTTGGCCAACACACGCAACAAACTCGATTGCGGGCCACGGCCATCGCCGCGCGGGATGCGCAGCAAGGCCAACAAGGTGTCGATGCGCAAGCGGCCGTCGGGCGACTCACCAAAAATATGCAGGCCGTCGCGGATCTGCGACTCCTTCAAGTCACACAGGTAGGTGTCCAGGCGCGGCAGCCAGACCGCCGCGTCGGCGTCGTTATCCAGCTCAAGTTCCTGGTCGATACGGGTTTCGCGCACCAGCTTGAGGATGTCTTTTTGCAGCTCGAGGGCGCGGCGCGGGTCGAGTAACTGCGCCTCGTAGTACTCGTCCGCCAACAGCTCAAGGTTACGCAACGGGCCGTAGGTTTCGGCGCGGGTCAGCGGCGGCATCAGGTGGTCGATGATCACCGCCTGAGTGCGGCGCTTGGCCTGGGCGCCCTCGCCCGGGTCGTTGACGATAAACGGGTAGACGTTCGGCAGCGGCCCCAGCAGCGCATCGGGCCAGCAATTTTCCGACAGCCCCACACCTTTGCCCGGCAGCCATTCGAGGTTGCCGTGCTTGCCGACGTGGATCACGCCGTGGGCGCCGTAGGTGTGGCGCAACCAGAAGTAAAACGCCAGGTAGCCGTGCGGCGGCACCAGGTCCGGGTCGTGGTACACCGCGCTGTGGTCGACCTGATAACCACGCGCGGGCTGGATGCCGACGAAGGTCTGGCCCAGGCGCAGGCCGGCGATCATCATGCGCCCGTCGCGGCACATCGGGTCGTTGTGCGGCGTGCCCCAGCGCTCCATGACCGCTTGGCGATTGGCCTCGGGCAAGCGCTTGAACATTGCCTCGTAGTCGTCCAGGCCCAGGCTTTGATGGCACGGGCGCAGGTCGAGGCTGTCGAGGTCATTGGTGACGCCGCCGAGCAGTTCATGGATCAGCGCGGTGCCGCTGGCGGGCAACTCACTCGGCACCGGGTAACCTTCGGCGTGCAGCGCGCGCAGGATGTTCAGCGCTGCTGCCGGCGTGTCCAGCCCCACGCCATTGCCGATGCGGCCGTCGCGGGTCGGGTAGTTGGCGAGGATCAGCGCAATGCGCTTTTGTGCGTTCGGCACCCGCGCCAGTTCAACCCAACGCCGCGCCAGTTCGGCGACAAAATCCATGCGCTCGGGCGCGGCGCGGTAGCACACCACGTCGGACTGGCTGCGCTCGCTGCGCCAGGCCAGGTCCTTGAAGCTGATCGGGCGGCTGATGATGCGCCCGTCCAGCTCCGGCAAAGCGATGTGCATGGCCAGGTCGCGCGGGCCGAGGCCTTGTTCGCTGGCTTCCCAGCCGGGCTGGTTGTCCTGCGCGCAAATCGCCTGGATCACCGGAACATTGCGACGAAACGGGCGCAGGTGCGGCGCTTCGGGGCTGGATTGGGCAAAGCCGGTGGTATTCAGAATCACCGCCGCCTGCACGTCATCCAACAGGTCCTCAACCACCGCGAGGCAGCCAGGCTCTTTCAAACTGGCCACCGCCATCGGCAACGGGTTAAGGCCCGCCGCCTGCAAACGCTGGCAGAACACGTCGATAAAACCGGTATTGGCCGCCTGCAAATGCGAGCGGTAGAACAGCACCGCCGCCACCGGAAAATCGGCCTGCCAGTCCGCCAGCCAATCATTGAGGCGAGCGTTGGCTTTGTGCGGGTGATAAATCGCGGTGCGCGGCAGGGTTTGCGGCTCGGCCCAGGTGTAGTCGCGGCCCAGGTAGCTGCTCGCCAGACAGCGATAGAAATCCAGCGCATTGCCCAGGCCGCCCTGGCGCAGGAAGTGCCAGAGGCGATCGCGCGCTTCAGCGCCTACGGTGCTCAAGCCGCTGAGTTCCGGGTCTGGGCGATCATCACCCGGCACCAGGATCAGCTGCACGCCGCGCTCGGCCAGCTCCACCAGGCGTTCAATGCCGTAGCGCCAATAACCGATGCCGCCGTGCAGCGAAATCAGGATGACCTTGGCGTGGCGCAGCACCTCATCGACGTACAGGTCGACCGAGGCATGGTTTTGCACCTGCATCGGGTTGGCCAGGCGAACGCTGGGGTAGTCGTCGGGCAACTGCTGAGCCGCTTCGGCCAGCAGCGCCAGGCTGGAATCGCCGCTGCACAGGATCACCAGTTCAGCGGGGGTTTGGCCTAAGTCGGCAATATTGTCGTCCGAGACGAAACCACCGGGCTGGGTCCTGAGCAGGTGCATGGGTTAAACGCTGAGGGCGGCGCGCAGTTGCGCTTCGAGGCCCGCCGCATCCAGTTCCTGGCCGATCAGCACCAGGCGCGTGATGCGCGCTTCGTCGGCGCCCCAGGCGCGGTCGAAGTGTTTGTCAAAACGCGTGCCCACGCCCTGAATCAACAGACGCATCGGCTTGTTCGGGATTGCCGCAAAACCTTTGACGCGCAGGATGCCGTGTTGCACCACCAGCTGGGTCAGGGCGTCGAGCAGCAGCGCTTCGTCGGCTTGCGGCAGGTCGATGGAGATGGAGTCGAAGGCGTCGTGATCGTGGTCATGGTCGTCTTCACCGTCGTGGTGATGATCGTGGTGACTGTGGCGGCCGTCGATGTGTTCTTCGGAGCCGGCGCCCAGGCCAATCAGCACGTCCAGTGGCAGGCGACCGCTGCTGGCTTCGACGATTTTCACCGCGGGCGGCAGCTCTTCGGCGACTTCCAGGCGCACGCGGGCCAGGTCGTCAGGGCTGATCAGGTCGGATTTGTTGAGGATCACCAGGTCGGCGCTGGCCAGTTGGTCGGCGAACAGCTCGTGCAGTGGCGACTCGTGGTCCAGGTTCGGGTCGAGTTTGCGCTGGGCGTCGACCTGGTCCGGGAACGCGGCGAAGGTGCCGGCGGCCACGGCCGGGCTGTCGACCACGGTGATCACGGCGTCAACCGTGCAGGCGCTGCGGATTTCCGGCCACTGGAAGGCCTGCACCAGCGGTTTTGGCAGGGCCAGGCCGGAGGTTTCGATGAGGATGTGGTCGAGGTCGCCGCGACGGGCGACCAGTTCGCGCATGACCGGGAAGAATTCTTCCTGCACGGTGCAGCACAGGCAGCCGTTGGCCAGTTCGTAGACGCGGCCGTTGGCTTCTTCTTCGGTGCAACCGATGGAGCACTGTTTGAGGATTTCACCGTCGATGCCCAACTCGCCGAACTCGTTGACGATCACGGCGATGCGACGACCCTGGGCGTTGTCGAGCATGTGGCGCAGCAAGGTGGTTTTGCCCGAGCCGAGAAAGCCGGTAACGATGGTGACGGGGAGTTTGGCCAGTGTTTTCATCGGATGCCCTTTGGGGCGGGCATACGGGACGATAGGCCCTGCGGCGCGCAGGAGCGGATTTCGTCACCGGATCACCCCGCCCGGTTGAAGTAGAAAATCGGTTACGAGGCAGGTCTCCTGGCTTGGGGCTTGCGGGTCTTGTGACCGGCGCTGGCTGCGCCTTCCCGCCTTGGTTAAGGGCAGTGGCGTGGCAGTCAGTTGAACCCTTTACAGTTGCGGGGGCAGCCGCGGCTTGGACCGCGTTCCCTTCTTAGCTTCGGCGTGGGCCGAAGAACCTCGAGGGTGCCAAGGCTACGCAGTGCGTGGGGGATGGTCAATGATGGGTTGGGTGGTGTGCATATCCGTTGCTGCGGTGAGGGCGGCTATGGGTTCCGCCCTTACGGCGGGTCACTTTTGAAAAGAGCCCAAAAGTAACCAAAAGGCTCTTGCCCCACCACTCGGCACCTCGCTTAGGCTCGGTGTGCCCTCACGCAGGCTTTGGAGCGTGGGCCGCCGCGATGGGCCATCCATGGCCCAACACGGCTAAACCGGCGTCCTGCCGGTTTACCCACGCTCCAAAACCTGCGTGAGGCCAGCGTGGTTTAACGGGGCGCCTAAGATCAAGATCAAGATCTACAGCACGGCGGCCTAGTAGCCGACCTGAGTGGTAGAAGCAAAACCGAGGCGGCCTGACAGCCGACCTGATTCTGGAACCTGAACTCAATCAAATGTGGGAGCTGGCTTGCCTGCGATGGCATCAACTGGTTATGCCTGACACACCGAGGTGCCTGCATCGCAGGCAAGCCAGCTCCCACAGAAAAGCAAAGCAGTGCGGTGGTGGAGGCTGAACTCGGTCAAATTGTGGGAGCGGGCTTGCTCGCGAAGGCGGTGGGTCAGTCAGCTTATGTGTCACTGAACCACCGCATTCGCGGGCAAGCCCGCTCCCACATTTGGATCTCAGTTGATCAGATGGATCATGTGTTGCTCTGCTTTTGATCTGACAAGCCCCGTCAACCACGCTGGCCGAACGCAGGCGAGGCACCGAGTGGTGGGGCACAGACCTTTTGGTTACTTTTGGCTGGGCCGGCATTCCGGGCGTTTGCCAAAAGTGACCCGCTGTAAGAGTAGAACCGCCAGCCGCCGTTACCGCAGCAACGGATATGTACACCAGACATCCCATTTGACTCCCCTCCCACCCCCATGCTCTCCTACACACCTTGTTTCGGGTGCCCTTCACAGGGTGAAACGGGAAACCGGTGACTTATGCCTGCACATAAGAAGTCCGGTGCTGCCCCCGCAACGGTAAGCGAGCGAAGCGTCATAACCACTGTGCCTATACGGCATGGGAAGGCGATGCTTTTAGACCCAGCGTCCCTCGCAAGCCCGGAGACCGGCCCGAAAAAATTCAGATAACAAACCCGCGGTGGGCGGGCGCTGTTCAGAACCCTGCGTGCCCGGCTCGCAGGGTTTTCATGCGCTCGTTTCACCCCGAAACCCGAAGGGACGCGCCCATGTCGATCATCAGCAGCACCTCGCACTCCGCCAGCAGCACCGCCACCCTGAGCCAACGCCTGACCGCCGCCATCGGTGCGTCGATCCTCGGCGCGTGCCTGGTGTATTTCGCCGGTTTCTCGCATATCGAGGCGGTGCACAACGCTGCCCACGATACCCGCCACAGCGCCGCGTTCCCGTGCCACTGAGACCTGCCGACATGATCAAGCGTATCGCCCAAACCGCAGGCTTCACCGGCTTGCTCGCCGCCCTGCTGCTGACCCTGCTGCAAAGCTTCTGGGTCGCCCCGCTGATTCTGCAGGCGGAAACCTTTGAAAACGCCCCGGCCGCTGCCGAAGTCGTGCCCCATGTACACGCTGAAGGCGCCGCCGCTCACACCCACGACGCCGAAGCCTGGGAGCCGGAAAACGGCTGGCAGCGCGTGCTGTCCACCACTGGCGGTAACTTGGTGGTTGCGGTTGGTTTCGCATTGATGCTGGCCGGCCTTTACACCTTGCGCGCGCCAACCCGCACCGCTCAAGGGCTGCTGTGGGGCTTGGCCGGTTACGCGACGTTTGTACTGGCACCGACCCTGGGCCTGCCACCGGAGTTGCCGGGCACCGCTGCCGCCGACCTGGCGCAGCGGCAGATCTGGTGGGTCGGTACTGCGGCGTCCACGGCTGCGGGTATCGCGCTGTTGGTGTTTGGTCGCAACTGGCTGCTCAAAGTGTTGGGCGTGGCGATCCTGGCCGTGCCGCATGTGATCGGCGCGCCGCAACCTGAAGTGCATTCGATGCTGGCTCCAGAAGCGTTGGAAGCCCAGTTCAAGATTGCCTCGCAACTGACCAACATCGCCTTCTGGCTGGCACTGGGCCTGATCAGCGCCTGGCTGTTTCGCCGCAATCGCGACGATCAATACTCGGCATGACGCTGGTGGTCGGGCTGGGTTGCCAGCGCGGGTGTGATGTTCACACCCTGCTCGGCCTGTTTGACGCCGCCCTTGCCGAGGGCGGTATCGAGCGCCAGCGCATCACCGCGCTGGCCAGTATCGACCGCAAGCGCGATGAACCGGGGCTGCTTGCCCTGGCGCAAGTATTGAACCTGCCGTTGCAGTGTTTCAGCGCAACGCAATTGGCGGTGTTTGAACCGCGCCTCAGTCACAGATCTGCGGTCGCGTTTGCCCATACCGGCTGTTACGGCATCGCCGAAAGTGCCGCCCTGGCCTTGGCTGAACAGCTCTCCCACCGCCCCGCCCGCCTGCTGATCACGCGCAAAAAAGTCGCCCAGGCCACCTTTGCATTGGCCTGCGCCGACTAAAAACCCGATAATCGCCCTTCTCGATCATGAGCAATCTTCATGCTCGCCCGTTTTTCAACAGGAATTTCCATGACCGTCTACTTCATCGGCGCAGGCCCCGGCGACCCGGAATTGATTACCGTCAAAGGCCAACGGTTGATCCGCAGTTGCCCGGTGATCATCTATGCCGGCTCATTGGTGCCAGCGGCGGTGTTGGACGGTCATCAGGCGGAACAGGTGGTCAACAGCGCCGAACTGCACCTGGAACAGATCATCGACTTGATCAAGGCTGCCCATGCCAAGGGCCAGGATGTGGCGCGCGTGCACTCCGGCGACCCCAGCCTGTACGGGGCGATTGGCGAGCAGATCCGCCATTTACGTGAGGCGGGCATTCCCTTCCAGATTATTCCAGGGGTCACGGCGGTCGCGGCCTGTGCGGCGTTGCTGGAGACCGAGCTGACCCTCCCGGATATCGCCCAGAGTGTGATCCTGACCCGTTACGCCGACAAAACCCGCATGCCGCCCGGTGAGGATTTCGACAGCCTGGCGCGCCACGGCACGACCATGGCGATTCACCTGGGCGTTAATCACCTGGAGAAGATCGTCGCCGAGCTGTTGCCGCACTATGGCGCAGATTGCCCGATTGCCGTGGTGCACCGGGCGACGTGGCCGGATCAGGATTGGGTGGTGGGTACGCTGAGTGATATTGCCGAGAAAGTCGCCGCCAAGGGTTTCCGGCGCACGGCATTGATTGTGGTCGGGCGGGTGCTGGCGAATGACGGTTTCAGTGAATCCTCGCTGTACCGTGCAGGCCACGCGCACCTCTATCGCCCCTGAAAAAATGCGGTCAACAAATGTGGGAGCGGGCTTGCTCGCGAAGACGGTGGGTCAGTTGCAGATGTACTGACTGATACACCGCATTCGCGAGCAAGCCCGCTCCCACAGTTGATCTACTTTGTTAAGTAGGTTGCGCAAGACGCTGAATTTTAAGAATAAAAAAACGGCGCTCACGGGGCGCCGTTTTTTTGTTCGCAGCGAACACCTTACTCAGTAGTAGGCGTTTTCTTTCTGCGTGTGGTCGGTCACATCACGTACGCCCTTGAGCTCGGGAATGCGCTCGAGCAAGGTGCGCTCGATGCCTTCACGCAGGGTCACGTCCGCCTGGCCGCAGCCCTGGCAACCGCCGCCGAACTTGAGGACGGCGATGCCGTCTTCGACCACATCAATCAGGCTGACCTGACCGCCGTGGCTGGCCAGCCCCGGGTTGATCTCGGTTTGCAGGTAGTAGTTGATGCGCTCGTTGACCGGGCTGTCAGCGTTGACATTCGGCACCTTGGCGTTGGGCGCCTTGATGGTCAACTGACCGCCCATGCGGTCGGTGGCGTAGTCGACCACGGCGTCGTCGAGGAAGGCTTCGCTGAAGTTATCGATGTAGGCGGTGAAGCTTTTCAGCCCCAGGGCGGTGTCTTCAGGTTTCTCTTCTCCGGGCTTGCAGTAGGCGATGCAAGTCTCGGCGTATTGGGTGCCGGGCTGGGTGATAAAGACGCGGATGCCGATACCTGGGGTGTTCTGCTTGGACAGCAGGTCGGCCAGGTAATCGTGGGCGGCGTCGGTAATGGTTATGGCAGTCATGGAAACTCCTCACAGGCTTGCGGGCAGTTTACGCCAAATCATTACAGAGGTACAAAGTCCTAGTGTTTTTGTCGGGATAAACTCGACCGTTCGTCGCCATCAAACCAGCCTTTGAGCACGCGATAACTGCCCTGCTCCAGCCATCGGTAGCTGCCCATGGCGCTCAGGCCGATGATCACCACGCACGCGGCCAGCACGGCATAAGGGTTCAGGCCGTAACGCTGGGCCAGATAGCCACCGGCCGAAAGCACCAACACGTGCAGCAAATACACCGAATAGGAGCAGTCCCCGAGCACTTTAAACACAGGATAGTTGACGAAAAATCGCTCAAGCGCCACGCACGCCACCACCAGTACCGCGCTCGGCAGGCCCCAGGTCAAGGCGCGGGGCGAGGCCGGCCAATGATAGATCGCCAGCAGCGCTGCGACGATTCCCAGCAGCGGCAGCCATAACCCCGGGCGAATCCAGCCCTTGCGGTAGAGCATGCCGATGCCGATGCCCATCAGAAACTCGACGACAATGTCCGAGCGATAGAACTCACTGATCCAGCCAAACGATGTCCAGGCCTCGCAGACCGCAAACAGCAACGCCGCCACCACCAGCAGTCGCCATTGCCGACGAAACAGCAAGGCCCAGGCAAACAGCAGGTAAAAAAGCATCTCGTAGTTCAGCGTCCAACCGACGTTAAGGGTTGGGTAAACGCCATAACCACCGGGGTTTTGCGAAGGAATAAACAACAGCGACATCAACACATGGGCGGCATCGACGCTTTGGTCCGGCAACATTGGCCGGGCGACCACCACCAGTAATGCCATCAGCAGCGTGTAGAACCAGTAAGCCGGCACGATGCGCAGCAGACGGTACAACAGGAAGCGCCACGGCGGCAGGTCCTTGTCCTGGGTAGACAGGAAAATCACCAGGCCGCTGATGACAAAAAACACGTCCACGCCCGCGGCGCCCTTTTCGACAAATAACCTTCCCAAGGCCGTGTCCGCCTTGAAACCGAAGAAAATCTGCATGAAGTGGTGCCCTACCACCGTCCAGGCCGCCAGCGCGCGCAACGCCTGTACCGAGATCAACATTGTTTGCCGCCCTTCCCAACTCATCTAGATGAAGTTGGGACCATGGCGGACGGTCAAAGGTCGATCAAAGATTCTCGTAGCGGTTCATGTCCAGCACGCCTTCTTCCACCGGCGTGGTTTCGCGGATGTACTGCGACAAGTCGTGGAAATACTGCCAGAACAGCGGATGGCTGCGGCGCACGCCCCAGCGATCGACGATCTTCTCGAAGCGCTTGGCGTCCTTGGCATTCTCCATCGCCGCCACAAACTCGGGCACTTCCTGCGCCGGAATATTGAACATGAAGTTCGGGTAGCTGCTGATTACGCCGGGGTAGATGGTCAGGGTATCCAGCCCCGGCTGATAGCGGTAAGCCTCGCCCAATAAAAACGCCACATTACTGTGCGCCCGGTTGCGCAGCATGCTGTAAACCACGCGTTTGCCGCTGGCCGTTTCAACGCGCAGCATGGTCGCTTCCGGCAACTGGTCGATCACCTTGAGCCCCGCCGCCGGCCTCGACGTCAGGCGACTAAGCGCCTGCTCCGCATCCTGCAGCGCCGGCTCAATCCCGTCGCGCGAGCAATAGGCACTGGTGCAGCGGTTGATCGGATCCGGGCTGGCATTCAAATAGCCATAACGCGTCAGCAACTGCTTGGCAAAATCGCGCTTCGGGTCCTTTTCATCCAGGTGCAAGCCGCTCGGCTTGTCATCATCAATCGCTTCATAGTCCAGCCACAGCTTGAGCTTGCCGCTGTTCTGGTACCAATCATCCATAAAATCATCGCGGGTATCGGCCGGCATCAGACGCAGGAAGTTCTGCTCGGCGCCATTGCGGATCAGGTCGAAATACAGCCGGGTCTGGGCCTGGTGCGACACGTTGCCGAACACATCGAAGTTCACCGCCAACTGGTAATAAGTGCGTTCCAGCAACGGGTAATCGAACAACCACATCGTTTGCGGCACCTCGCCGATCAGGCCCTTGGTCACCGAGGCACTGTCGAAATGGCGGAAAATGCTCAACAAGGCATTGTCATTACCCGCCCACAGGGTCGACCAACTCGGCGGCGGCAAGTCTGCGTAGCTGTCACGGCGCAAGGCCTCGTACTGATTGCGCTTGTCGCGATAGGCCAGCCACAGACCGAGCACGCTGCCCACGTCGTCGTTCTGCCCCGGCATCGCCAGCAATGGCGTGGCCTGGCCGCGATAACGCGCATCGGTGATGTACAGGTCGTGGTCCGGGTCCTGGAACAGGGTCCAGAAATTATCGCGGATCACGTCCGTGGCGATCTGCCCACGGCACACCGGCCCGCGAATAAAGGTGCGCACGAAGTATTCGGCGTTATCGAGCATGAACTGGTAACGCGCCTTGGCCGGAATCGCCTCAAAGGTCTCGAACGGGTTGGCCCGCCGCCCCGGACCATAGCCCGGCAAGGCATTGACCTGCCAGTCACCGGCGTAGAACAGCGCCTTGATGCGGGCCATTTTCGCCGCGCTGAACGGGTACGTGATGTGCGTTTTGTGCACGATCACGCCCTGCACCGGCCAGAGGCGGTAATAAACCTGGGTGCCTGGATCATCGTTGGGCCGACGGGTGGCGATCAGATCAATCGGCTGGCCGCTCGGCGTGCGTGAGCGCACCCATTGGAAGAAATGCCCCGGCTCGCCGTTCTCGAAGTAGATGTGCGCCAGGAACAAATGCTCATACAACCAGCGCGCAACCAGGCTTTCGCGGGCGCCGGGCTGGTTGAACAGGTTTTCCCACTGCTGCACCTGCAAGGCTTCCCTGGCGCTGGGCGCCAGGCCTTGCTCATCAATCGGTGCGCCGGATGCCAGCCAGCGCTGCAGCGTCTGGTATTGCTGGTCGGTCAGGCCGGTAACGGCCAGCGGCATGCCTTCCTTGGGATGCGCGCCGGCGTAGGCATTGAACTCGCCGGGCATCGCGCACAGGTTCTGGCGGTTCAGGCCCAGCATGATCTCGTCGGGCAGCTTGGCATTGGGTTCAAGTGGCGCGTTATGGCCCAACTCCAGCATGCGCGCCATCAATGCGGCCTGGCTGCCCTGGGCGTCTAGCACCGAGTAGAAGCCCTTCTGCTGCCAGGCCTGCTTGCCGAAGGCATCAGCGAACAAACGGGTGGTCGGTGCGGCCTGGCTGCGTTCGCCGTCGTAGACCGGCACTTTGGTCGCGCCGCGCGCCGCGCCCTCGGCACTGCCCAGGTTGAGCTGGCAGGCTGAGTCGTAACAGGCGTGGCAGGCCACGCACTTTTCGGTGAAGATCGGCTGAACGTCGCGGGTATAAGAGATCGCCGGGGCGGGACTGTTTAGCGGTAAAGCCTGTGCATGAGCGCTGCTGGCTATCAAGGCCAGGACGGCGCTGATGATGAGGCGAAGTGACATGTATCCGGTCCCGATTCAATGCGTGCGATATAAAGTGCCAGCAGTCTACCGGGCCAGGCCCTGCCCCAACATGAACGATATTCATGCAAAACCTGGGCATGCTCCAAATCGGCACAGGTTTGCTATGATTCACGCCCTCCGAAATGCCTGACCAGAGTAGTCCCATGTCCGATCGTAGTGCTCGTCTGCAAGCCCTTCACCAAGCCCTCAAGGAACGCATCCTGATCCTCGACGGTGGCATGGGCACGATGATCCAGAGCTACAAGCTTGAGGAAAACGACTACCGGGGCAAACGCTTCGCCGACTGGCCGAGCGACGTCAAGGGCAACAACGACCTGCTGGTGATCACCCGTCCGGACGTGATCGGCGGCATCGAAAAGGCCTACCTGGACGCCGGTGCCGACATTCTGGAAACCAACACCTTCAACGCCACGCGCATCTCCATGGCCGATTACGGCATGGAAGAACTGGCCTACGAATTAAACGTAGAAGGCGCGCGACTGGCGCGCAAGATCGCCGACGCCAAGACCCTGGAAAACCCCGCCAAGCCGCGCTTTGTCGCCGGCGTGCTGGGCCCGACCAGCCGTACCTGCTCGCTGTCGCCGGACGTGAACAACCCCGGCTACCGCAACGTGACCTTTGACGAGCTGGTGGAAAACTACACCGAAGCCACCAAAGGTCTGATCGAAGGCGGCGCCGACCTGATCCTGATCGAAACCATTTTCGACACCCTCAACGCCAAGGCCGCGATCTTCGCCGTGCAAGGCGTGTTCGAAGAACTGAACGTCGAACTGCCGATCATGATCTCCGGCACCATCACCGACGCCTCCGGCCGTACCCTGTCGGGCCAGACCACCGAAGCGTTCTGGAACTCCGTCAGCCACGCCAAGCCACTGTCCGTGGGCCTCAACTGCGCGTTGGGCGCCAGCGAACTGCGTCCGTACCTGGAAGAGCTGTCGAACAAGGCCAATACCCACGTTTCGGCGCACCCGAACGCCGGCCTGCCCAACGAATTCGGCGAATACGACGAGCTGCCGTCGCAAACCGCCAAGGTCATCGAAGAGTTCGCCCAGAGCGGCTTCCTCAACATCGTCGGCGGGTGCTGCGGTACCACGCCGGGCCACATTGAAGCCATCGCCAAGGCCGTGGCCGGCTACGCACCGCGCCCGATTCCGGACATTCCCAAGGCGTGCCGCCTGTCGGGCCTGGAGCCGTTCACCATTGATCGCAGCTCGTTGTTCGTCAACGTCGGCGAGCGCACCAACATCACCGGCTCTGCACGTTTTGCCCGCCTGATCCGTGAAGACAACTACACCGAAGCCCTGGAAGTCGCCCTGCAGCAGGTGGAAGCCGGCGCGCAGGTGATCGACATCAACATGGACGAGGGCATGCTCGATTCGAAGAAGGCCATGGTGACCTTCCTCAACCTGATTGCCGGCGAGCCGGACATCTCTCGCGTACCGATCATGATCGACTCCTCCAAGTGGGAAGTGATCGAAGCCGGCCTCAAGTGCATTCAGGGCAAGGGCATCGTCAACTCCATCAGCATGAAGGAAGGCGTCGAGCAGTTCATTCACCACGCCAAGCTGTGCAAGCGTTATGGCGCCGCCGTGGTGGTAATGGCCTTCGACGAAGCCGGCCAGGCCGATACCGAAGCGCGCAAGAAAGAAATCTGCAAACGCTCCTACGACATCCTCGTCAATGAAGTGGGCTTCCCGCCGGAAGACATCATTTTCGACCCGAACATCTTCGCGGTAGCCACCGGTATCGAGGAGCACAACAACTACGCCGTCGACTTCATCAACGCCTGCGCCTACATCCGCGACGAGCTGCCGTACGCGCTGACCTCGGGCGGCGTGTCCAACGTGTCGTTCTCGTTCCGCGGCAACAACCCGGTGCGTGAGGCGATTCACTCGGTGTTTTTGCTGTATGCGATCCGCAATGGTTTGAGTATGGGTATCGTCAACGCCGGCCAGCTGGAGATCTACGACCAGATCCCCGCCGAGCTGCGCGATGCGGTGGAAGACGTGGTGCTCAACCGCACGCCGGAAGGCACTGACGCCCTGCTGGCCATCGCCGACAAGTACAAGGGCGACGGCAGCGTCAAAGAAGCCGAGACCGAAGAATGGCGTGGCTGGGACGTCAACAAGCGCCTGGAACACGCGCTGGTCAAAGGCATCACCACGCACATCGTTGAAGACACCGAAGAATCGCGCCAATCGTTCGCGCGCCCGATCGAAGTGATCGAAGGCCCGCTGATGTCCGGCATGAACATCGTCGGTGACCTGTTCGGCGCCGGCAAAATGTTCCTGCCCCAGGTGGTGAAGTCCGCCCGGGTGATGAAGCAGGCCGTGGCCCACTTGATTCCGTTTATCGAGCTGGAAAAAGGCGACAAGCCGGAAGCCAAGGGCAAGATCCTGATGGCCACGGTAAAAGGCGACGTACACGACATCGGCAAGAACATCGTCGGCGTGGTGCTCGGTTGCAACGGCTATGACATTGTCGACCTGGGCGTGATGGTGCCGGCAGAGAAGATCCTGCAGGTGGCCAAGGAACAGAAGTGCGACATCATTGGCTTGTCCGGCCTGATCACGCCGTCGCTGGATGAGATGGTGCACGTGGCCCGCGAGATGCAGCGCCAGGACTTCCACCTGCCGCTGATGATTGGTGGCGCCACCACCTCCAAGGCGCACACGGCGGTGAAGATCGAGCCCAAGTACAGCAATGATGCAGTGATCTACGTCACCGACGCCTCGCGCGCAGTGGGCGTGGCCACGCAGTTGCTGTCCAAGGAGCTGAAGGCCGGCTTCGTCGAGAAAACCCGCCTGGAATACATCGACGTGCGCGAGCGTACGTCCAACCGCAGCGCCCGCACCGAGCGCCTGAGCTACCCGGCGGCCATCGCCAAGAAGCCGCAGTTCGACTGGAGCACCTACACCCCGGTCAAACCGACCTTTACCGGCGCCAAGGTGCTGGACAATATCGACCTCAAGGTGCTGGCCGAGTACATCGACTGGACGCCGTTCTTTATCTCCTGGGACCTGGCCGGCAAGTTCCCGCGCATCCTCGAAGACGAAGTGGTCGGTGAAGCGGCCACCGCGCTCTACGCCGATGCCCAGGAAATGCTCAAGAAGCTGATCGACGAAAAACTCATCAGCGCTCGCGCGGTGTTCGGTTTCTGGCCGACCAACCAGGTGCAGGACGATGACCTGGAAGTCTACGGCGACGATGGCCAGCCGATTGCCAAGCTGCATCACCTGCGCCAGCAGATCATCAAGACGGACGGCAAGCCGAACTTCTCCCTGGCCGACTTCGTGGCGCCAAAAGACAGCGGCGTGACCGACTACATCGGTGGCTTTATCACCACCGCCGGTATCGGCGCCGAAGAAGTCGCCAAGGCTTATCAGGACGCCGGCGACGACTACAACTCGATTATGGTCAAGGCCCTGGCCGACCGCCTCGCCGAAGCCTGCGCCGAATGGCTGCACCAGCAAGTGCGTAAAGAGCACTGGGGTTACGCCAAGGACGAGCAACTGGACAACGAGGCGCTGATCAAGGAGCAATACAGCGGCATCCGCCCTGCTCCCGGCTACCCGGCGTGCCCTGATCACACCGAGAAGGCCCAGCTGTTCCAATTGCTGGACCCCCAGGCGCGCGAAATGCACGCCGGGCGCAGCGGCGTGTTCCTCACCGAGCACTACGCGATGTTCCCGGCGGCGGCGGTCAGTGGCTGGTACTTCGCCCATCCGCAGGCGCAGTACTTTGCCGTGGGCAAGGTCGACAAGGATCAGGTCACGAGCTACACCGCGCGCAAAGGCCAGGACCTGGCTGTGACCGAGCGCTGGCTGGCGCCGAACCTGGGTTACGACAACTGATCGGCTAATGGCCCAGCGCGGCGATCTCCCGCGCTGACAGCACGTTTATCAAGGCCTGGCGCTGCACCTTGTTGGCCTTCTGCAACGCCTCCATCTGCTGCAGGTACGCCGAATTCATGTCGGGGTAGCGATCCTCCAGCGCAGAGGCGCTGTCTGCCAGCGTCTGCTGCAGCCGGGCGAACGCGTCCGGGTACTGCTGCTGCAGATAATCGACCCAGTACGCGCGCGCCGTCAGTTGCTCGATGAACAGCGGTGTCTGTTCGCGGGCCATGATCGTCGTATAGGCCGCCTCCAGGTCGACTGGCCGTACTCCGGAAAGACCTTCGTAAAGCATGCTTGCAGGTTGCCTGGGCAAGGCTAGGCGCCGGGCCAGGCCGATGCGGTAGGCCAGGCGTATTTCGGCCGGGTCGGTGCCCGGGTTTTCGCGGATCCGCACGCTCGCCACCGCCTCCAGCTGGTCAAGGCGGAATAACCCTCTGGACAGTTTCAGCAGGGCGCGCCCCTTGTCGGTGGGGTCGATGGCACGCAGGGCATTGAACTCATAAACTTCGACTTCCAGCGCGTTGAACAACAGCATGCGGCCATCCCCGCAGGTCACCGCAAGCCTGGAGGCACGCGCGATGCCCATCAGCCGCTCGCACAAGGCCGCATCGCCGTAGGCCGCCTCCAGCACCTGCCAAACCCGCCCGGCCAGGTCGGCGCGGTCGAGTTCGAAGTCGCGGGTATTACGCAGTTGCGCCAGTATGTTGGAGAAATCACCGCTGTCGTCACGGGCGATCATCGTGTCCCATATCGCGTGTTTTTCCGAGTCGACGGGCACGCCGTCAAACCAGCGTGCCTTTTGCACCGCTGCCGGCTCCAGCTCAGGGTGAACATCAGGTTGTTCGTCATCGGACTCGGCCCCGTACCCCGCCAGCTGATCGTCAATTTCCTCGGCACTGAAACCCAGCCCACGCTCGGTTTCGCGTTGATACTCGCGCAGGCGGATCAACGCTTCCTCAAGCAGCAGGTTGCCGGACAAATCGGTACCGGCCATCAAGGCAGCATGTTGCGGCTCAAATGCGTCGGCAGGGATCACGGCTATCGGGTAGTTGTTCCTGAGATCGAGGCGGGTCAGCGCGGGGGCTTGCAGCGCGCCGGTGGGCCATTCGGACAACCGGTTGCGACTCAGATCCAGGCTTTGCAGGCGGTCAAGCCCGGTGAGGTCAAAGGTACTCAGGGCGTTGCGCCCCAGGTCCAACACTTGCAGGCGCGGCAAGCCACGCAGTTGGCCCTGCAACGGCACGTTGGCCGCCAGCGCGTTGTCGTGGATACCCAGTTCGGTCAGGTCTGCCATCTGCGTTAGGGCCTCGGGCAGCGTGCCCATACGGTTGCCGTTGAGCATCAGGCGGTTCAAGCGCGGGAAGGCGCGTAGAAAATCATTCGAGGCCGTCGTGAGCCGCACACCGCTCAGGTCCAGCGCCCGCACATGGTTGAAGGTGACCGGCAGCGCTGGCAGGTCACCGAGGATCAGGCCGCTCAAGTCAAGCGCAGCGTCATTGGCGGGCGCCTGGATGCCTCGCACGTCGCTCAGCGTCTCCCGCCAGCAGGCCAGCAGCCGATCAGCGGCGCGCCGGCGATCGGTCGCGTTGACCCACTCGTTACGGTTGCGCACGGCGGGCCTGTCAATCCAGCCATTCAGCCGCTCGATCATCTGGGTGTGCTGCGCCTGCCACTGGCGCAACGCCGTTTCGATCTGCGTGGCACTCACGTCCTGCGCCAGCCATGTGTCGATTCGCTTGCCGGCCTGGGTGGCATCGAGCTGTGGATCAAGGCGTTGCAGGCGCTCGGCCGAGGTCAGTGACGCCTCGGTGTCTTTGGGCGCCAATGCCAACGGCATTATCAGGTCCGGGTGCTGCGACACTTCTACCGGGAAAAACATGGGATCGCCGCCGGTCATGCCGGCCGCGAGTACGTTTCGATCAATCCCGAACGGCCTGTCAAACATGCTCGCCATGGGTCTTCCGGCGCTGGTGCGGCGGGCAAAAGCCTGCGCCACGGCCAGCGCCGTAGGGCTCAAGCGGCAACCGCGCAAGCTGGTGCCGGCCAGCAGCACATCGTGCCCGGCCAGCACCGCTTCGGGAATGCCGGTGACGGCGCTGTGGCTGAGGTCGAGGAAACCCAGGCGCGGCAGGTTCAGCACGCCCTCGGGCCAGTCGACGATCGCGGTCTGCCCCAGGTTCAGCGACACCAGTTCTGTCAGCGACGTGACGCTCAGCCGGCCAACACGGTTCATCGACAAGTCCAGCCGTCGCAGTGCTTTGAGGCGGTTCAGCCGCGTCTGGGTGGGCGTGGTGATCGTCAGTTCGTTGCCACACAGACTCAGGTCGCTCAGGTGTTCCAGCGTCTCAAGGGCCTGAGGCAGCTCGGTCAGGCGGTTGTGACTCAGATCCAGTTCGCGCAGCTGCACAAACCGGCCCACGAACGCATTCACCTGCGCTGCCGTGAGCTTTGCACCGGCCAGGATCAAACGCCGGATGTGCGGGAACAGCGTATTGCCCAGCGCCGGCAAATCGCCCGGCGCACCATATTCGCGCAAGTCCAATGTCTCTCTCATCGGCTCGCCACGGCCTCGCGACGGGCCCGCCACCGGTTCGCGGGTCGCGTACCGGGCAGCCAGCGCGTCGCGCCAGCACACGCGCAGCCGGTCCGCCAGCGTCTGGCGATGATGGGAGGGCATTTGCTCGCCCTCGACGCGCGCCCCATCGCGGCTTTGCCATTCAACCAGCGGCGCATCCCAGGCGCGATACGCCTCGTGCAGCGCCTCGACCTTATTCAGCAACGCACGGCCCGCCAGGCCGTCCTGATGGAACGCGGCGAGTGCACTGGCGGCGAAGGTCGGGACGTGCGGCACCAGCGCTTCCAGGCGCTGTTCACAGTACTGCGCGACGATGTACGGTTCGTCCACCAGATGCGCCGGATTGCCCTGCACGTAGTCAAAGGCCTGTCGGAACGCCTGCGGTTCCAGGGCCTTCCAGTTCAACCTCAAGCGGCGCCACAAACGCTCATGCCCCGTGAACAGTTCGTCGGGCAGTGCGGCGATCTGCACGCCGGTCAGGTCGGCCGACTCAAGCCCCTCAAGCGCCAGCAGCCCTGCCGGCCATTCGCGCAGGTTGCCGGCCAGCCGCAACGTACGCAAACGCGGCAGCGCACGGTAATCCAGGGCCGGAAGGCTGCCGGTCAAGTGCAACTGCTCCAGCTGGTTCATGCCTTGAAGCGCCTGGGTCAATGCCGGCGAATACTCGCCGAAAAACGTCGGCAGCTCGAGCTTGAGCTCGGTAATGCCGGTGAGCCCCGCCAGCACGTCGGCGAATGCAGCCATGTTGGCTGAATCAATGGCAATATCGAGGGCTTCGAGCGCGCCAAACTGTTCGGAAAGTGCACCTGCGGCGAGCTGTGAACTGCTGATTCGCACCTTGCGCACATGGGAAAAATCGGCAGCCCAGGTCGGCAACGGCTCGGTGCCCAACAGATCGAGTTCGAACAACGGCGCCTGCCCGCGGTACACACCGTTTCTCCAGCCGGCAATGAGCCGCTCGGCAATATCGCGCCGGGTTGGCCAGTTGGCCCCCCGCGGATAGGCAGGCACGGCGCCTTCGACCCAGGTGTCCAATGCTGCGCGCAAGCCCTCGAACTCCCTGCGTCGGTTCTCCAACAGGTGGAACACCTGCTGATCGGAATCGCCGGCAAGCAGTCGACTCCTGACGAACTGCAACGCCTGCTGATCATCCAGATTGGGATAAATATCGCGCACCCTGGCAACCAACGGCTCGTCGGCAAACCCCACCGCATCACCGCTGGCCGCATAACCCGGTTGACCGGTCGGGCGTCGTACCCGGCGACCGGCGCCGGCCTTGAGCGGCTCGCGCTTGAGGATGCGCGACATGGCCTCGCGGTGGCTGCACGCGTAGTCCGCCACTTGCTTGCGCAACGCCTCAGCCGGCTCGCCCTGCAAAGACTCGCGCAGCGCATCAGGCAGCGCGTGCAGCAGCGACTCAAACAGATTGCGACCGTACCGGGGAAGGCTATTGAGTGCCCTGCCCTCGGCATCCAGCAGCCGAAAACTCTCATCCGCCTTGATCAGGTAATAACGCGTTGCGGCCTGTTCTGCGCCGATGCTGTCCACCAGCGGCCCTTTGATGCCCAGGGACCGTTCTTCGATGCGAATAGCCGTCGACCAACCGGGCAGTTGCTCGAGGCTGTGCAGCGCCAAGCGATCACTGGCCGCAGAGGCCAGGTTTTCGCGGTACACGCCTGCCAGGGCGCGGCTCAGACTGCCCTGATGCAGGTGCACGCGAATGGCTTTGGCCAGGCGCAGAGACACCCGGCCACTGCTGCGCAGTTGGCTCAACTCAGCAGCGCTGGCACTGGCCAGTACCCGCTGCGCGGCTTCTGGCGAGAGTGACGTAAAACTGCGCTGCAGTGCGCGAGTGTCGGTGTCTGGCGGCGCCCGTCGGCTCTGGAGGCTGTCGAACAGCGCCTTCTTGCGGGCCTGCGCCTGATCGGCCAGACGCTCTCTGAACACCTGCACCTGGTCGGCGCCGGCCTGGATGCTTTCGCGGCCCAGCAAACGGCTGATTTGCTCGTCATTGAGGGCTGCCAGCACGTGCGCCGGCAATTGACCGGTATCGACCTGCGCCTGGGTGATCTTGATCGTGGGCCTTGTGCTGCCCGGCGACGCTGCGCCAAACCGCTGGGAAGTGCCCCAGGGCTCGGGCCCGCTGAACACCTCCACCACCTCCTCGACCGGCCAACCCGGCATGTCCACGGCCAGCGGCACCATGAACTGGCAGAGGCCCTCCACGCAGGCGCCTTCGCGGATTTGCCTGATCACCTCGTCCGCCTGGCGGTCTGCCTCGAACAGCCGGGCCATCTCCAACACCTCCGGCGGCGGCGCCTGTTGATCCATGTGCAGTTTGCGCAATTGATCATCACTGATCCCGCAGACGTCGGCGATCTGTTCCAGTTGCGCATCGGAAAATGGCTCCATGTGCAGCCCGCACCGGCGCAGCAATGTGCTGCGACGCCATGTCAACGGCCGCTCCAGCGTGTGCCGCCAGGCACCGTGCCCGTTGTGTTGCACAATCGGCTGATAGGCGTCGATCTCAGTCGGGTGCTTGATCCGCCATTGCTTGCGCACCGGGTCGAAGGTCTTTTCGTAAACATTGCCCTCCAGCGCAATGTAGGTTTTGCCTGCTACCGGGTATTGCCCCAACGCATTGGGTTCAAGCCCCTTGAGCGAGACGCTGCTTTTGTAGGCCGCAAGGTCGGGATGCCACAAGCGCAGTTTGCCGAACGGCGTGACCACCCGGCTCATGCCGTTGACGAAGCGCGACGGCACAACCGGCGGCGCCCTGCCCGCCACGGCACCCAGCGCGGCCATGAACGCGACGTTCTGCATCACCGAGGCAAGATGCGCCCAGGCCTCGTCACTGTCGCCAGCGTTCCAGGCTTCCACGCCTTGATAAACCTCATAGCCCAGCTGTATGGCGGTGACGGCCATCATCACTTCGCCCAGGCCCGGCACCAAAAACGCCGCCACATTGAGGAGGTTCAAGCCCCATTCGGCCCAGTGCTTGAGGCGATTGACCCAGGCATCGTGATCGACTTGCGCGGTGGGCACCGCCAGCAACTTTGCGTTGGACCTGAGGCATGCAAGGTGCCGTTCGTACAGATGGCCGAACACCTCGACGTTGATGAAGGTCTCTTCGGGCCGCAGGTTGACGTTGTCGTTCCAGACTTCTTCGTACATCCCGTGGGCGTAGGCCGCAGGGTTGTAATTGGGCCCTGGGGGCAGCGGGTTCGGGTTCCAACGCGTGGTCTTCAATTGGCTTCTAAGCCGCCGAAGGAACATCTGCGCTTCATCCTGGGCCAAGAAGCCGGTAAAAAAACGCTGGTAATCCACCGAGCGCAGGTTGAGCGCCAACTGCGCGGTGAACGCCTTGAGCGATGCGTACTCCCTGACGGGGTTACGCGGATCGCCGGGGATCCACACGATGATTCGACTGTCGCCCACCTGGGGTTTGAGCAGCTCGGCCGCCGGCAGGAAAACGTCGATGAGCGTCACCACGCCCGGCAACGGCTTGCGCGCACTGGCGCCGATGATCAGCACCTCGCTCACCTGCGCCCCCAACAGGTTCAACTGGCTGTAAGCCACCGGCTTGCCATCCAGGCTCGGTGCGGGATGGGCATCGAGTATCGCCAGCAACGTAGCGTAGGCCGTGGGGCTGAGGGTCGAGCGCAGGCGAGCGATGTGAGCTTGTACCCGCAGCGTGTCCTTGTTTGCCTCGATCATCTGCCGGCGCACCTGCGCCGCAGTGGCTGGCGTCTCAAACACGCCGCTCAGGTGTTGCTGGTACTGCTGACCCAGGTCCAGCTCACGGCACAGGCTGGCGAAATCTTCAGGCTTGATCGACAGCTTGTCGCGCAGGCGGTAACGCCATTTCGCAAAGGGATAACGCTCGCTTTCATCGTACGCCAGGGTGTCCAGCGACCCCGCCGGGGCCAGCGCACTGGTTTCCTGCAACGCGGTTTCATCAAACCGTTCGCCGTCTTCGAAGTTGCGCAGCGCGGCTTGCAACAGGGACTGCTGTTCGACCCGGTTGGGCGCGTGCAGGTGGAACAGCGCGGTGGTGTTGACGTCGGGTATTTGGCCGAATGTCTTGTGCAATGCCTCGGCCAGCAACGGCTCGGCAAACTCGGTGACGCCTTTGAAGTCTTTCAGCGTTGCTGCCAGCGCCTGGCTGGAGGCCTGGCGCCGGCGGCCGCTGTCATCCAGGGCCTGGCGCAATGCTGGGCTGGCGGCGGCAAAGGCCTCGGGGTAGGCGCTCTTGAAGCGCTGCACCGGGTCGCGGGCGCGGTTGAGGGCCTCGATGTCCGGCGCCGCCAGGTGTTTGATCCATCCGGGCAAACGGGTCTTGATGAAGGGAACATGAAGTGAAGGGGCAGGCATGTGTGCAGATTCCTGATGCGTCTTGAGGAAGCATCAGAAAATCACGCTGGCGGCCCCGCGAAGCGGTGCACTTTTATCGCCCGCTGCGGGGAATTGACTATGCTTGCTCAGGATCGACCGAATCCGCATGACGAGGGTTTTATGAACGACTCACCCAATAAGCCCCCTACGTTCTGGCAAATGCTGCACAGCGTGATGGCCGCAGCCTTCGGGGTGCAAAGCGGGAAGAACCGCGCGCGCGATTTTACTCACGGCAAGCCCAGCCACTTCGTGATCATGGGAATTGTGTTCACGGCGGTGTTTGCGCTGACCTTGTTCGCCATCGTCAAGCTGGTGCTGCACCTGGCAGGCGTTTGAGTGCGCTCAAGGCGTTAACAGCTGCAAACCGAACGGGTAAACGTAACCGGCGGGCTTGCCCTGGGCCGACAATGCCTGGAAATTTACGCCGTAGACCTGCGCCGCGTTGATGTCCAGCAGACGCTGGGCAAGGTCCGGACCGATCAACTCAAACAGATCGAGCTTGCGTTCATTCACGCCGTTCTGGCGGATATCCAGCCCCAGCGCATCGTCATGCAGCAGCACCATCGCCCAGCCGCCAAGGGTGAAGTGCCCCGCCACCAATGCGCTCAAGCGCCCATCGAGGCGGGCCCGCAATACTTCGGGCGAACTGTTGACGGCGCTGAACAGCACCTCCTTGCCCGGCGTACGCCCAGTGGCTTGCAGCGCCTCCATCGCGCCCAGCGCCATTTCATCATTGGCCGACCACACCAGCGCGGTTTGCGGATAACGTTTGAACAGTTGCGTGGCCTGGTCGAACGCGCGCTGGCGGCTCCACTCGCCGTACACCAGCTGGCGCAAACGCACGTAGGGAAAATCGACCAGAGCCCGCTGTAAACCCTGCTCGCGCAGCTGCGCCGCCGGCGTGGTCTTGGCCCCGGAAAACGCCAGCAGATCGAGGGTTTGGCCGGGTGCGACGGGGCCATGCTGACGCAGCAGCTCTTTGAGCATCAGGTAACCGGCATCCTCATCATTGGCGATAAGACTGCCGAGCCAGTTGGGATAGCTGTGTGCATTGAGCAATTGCACCTGGTCGCTGGTCAGGGCGTTATTCACGATCAGCAGCTTGACTGGGCTGCCCTGGGCCATGCGCAGAATCTGCGGGGCGACGTATCGCTCATTCACCAGCACCAGGTAATCAGGCCCCTCGCTGCCTTGCAGCGCTTCGCGGGCCTGTGCCAGGGTGTTACGCGGGTCGCGCTCGGAATAAAGCACGCGCAAATCCAGGCCGAGGTCCTTGGCAGCGGCCTGCATGAATTGCGCGTAGTTGACCCAGAAGGTTTCCGTGGACGTGCCAGGGTTGAGAAACACCACCGACGCGGCGTGGGCCGTGGCCCCGAACGTCGATCCCAGCAACCACACACACGCAATAAAAACCTTCAACATAGTTGTCAGAACCTTGAACGTTGACGGCCATGATAGTGGCAATACGACAGTCAATCGAGGTCCAATCAACGCTGGTTTATTGGTGGCTAACCCAGAACACGGCGGTTCCAACCACCAAGATTATCAGAAACAAAATCGCCCAGGCATCAACGGTACTGTCGGGTTTACGGGCTTTGGTCGAATTGCTCATTGCATCGCCTCTTATCGGTTTTATAGGTGATTGCACTCAAACACGCTCAGAGTAAAGTTGATGATTGCCCGCATGACAAATGTGGGTATCGCGATAACCCTTCTCATTAGGCATTTTGGTTATTTGCATATACTCAAACATCACTTTTGCGCATAAACGCAAACTGGTATCGTGCGCCGGCTCCGTTGGGAGTGCGCGGCCGTGCGCGCAGATTTGCCGAGAACAGGACCTATATGTACGTATACGACGAATACGATCAGCGCATCATCGAGGACCGCGTCAAGCAGTTCCGTGATCAGACCCGACGCTACCTAGCAGGTGAACTGAGCGAAGAAGAGTTCCGCCCTCTGCGCCTGCAAAATGGCCTTTATGTTCAGCGCTTTGCGCCGATGCTGCGGGTTGCCGTGCCTTATGGCCAACTGACTTCCCGTCAGACACGCATGATGGCCAAGATTGCCCGCGACTTCGACAAAGGCTACGCCCACATCAGTACCCGCCAGAACGTACAGTTCAACTGGCCGGCGCTGGAGGACGTGCCGGACATCCTCGCCGAGCTGGCCACCGTGCAGATGCACGCCATTCAGACCAGCGGTAACTGCCTGCGCAACGTGACCACCGACCAATTCGCCGGTGTGGCGGCCGATGAGCTGATCGACCCGCGTCCGTGGTGCGAAATCGTGCGTCAGTGGACCACCTTCCACCCTGAATTCGCCTACCTGCCGCGCAAGTTCAAGATCGCCATCAATGGTTCGACCTCGGACCGCGCCGCCATCGAAGTGCACGATATTGGCCTTGAGCCGGTGCACAACGCGGCCGGCGAGTTGGGTTTCCGCGTGCTGGTCGGTGGTGGCCTGGGCCGTACGCCGGTCGTTGGCGCGTTCATCAATGAATTCCTGCCCTGGCAAGACCTGTTGAGCTACCTCGACGCCATCCTGCGGGTCTACAACCGCTACGGCCGTCGTGACAACAAATACAAGGCCCGGATCAAGATCCTGGTCAAGGCGCTGACCCCTGAGGTATTCGCGCAGAAAGTCGACGCCGAAATGGAACACCTGCGCGGTGGCCAAACCACGCTGACCGAAGCCGAAGTACACCGCGTGGCCAAGCACTTCGTCGATCCTGAGTACAAGGCCCTGAGCAATCAGGACGCCGAGTTGGCTGCACTCGATCAGCAGCACCCAGGTTTCGCCCGCTGGCGCACCCGCAACACCCTGGCGCATAAAAAGCCGGGCTATGTCGCCGTGACCCTGTCGCTCAAACCCACCGGCGTTGCGCCGGGTGACATCACCGACAAGCAGCTGGACGCCGTCGCCGACCTGGCCGAGCGCTACAGCTTTGGCCAACTGCGCACCTCCCACGAGCAGAACATCATTCTCGCGGACGTGGAGCAAAGCCAGCTGTTCACCCTGTGGGGCGAGCTGCGCGAAGGCGGTTTCGCCACGCCGAACATCGGCTTGCTGACCGACATCATCTGCTGCCCGGGCGGCGATTTCTGCTCCCTGGCCAACGCCAAATCGATCCCGATTGCCGAATCGATCCAGCGCCGTTTCGACGACCTGGACTACCTGTTCGACATCGGCGAGCTGGACCTGAACATCTCCGGTTGCATGAACGCCTGTGGTCACCACCACGTCGGCCACATCGGCATCCTGGGCGTGGACAAGAAAGGCGAAGAATTCTACCAAGTGTCCCTGGGCGGCAGCGCCAGCCGCGATGCGAGCCTGGGCAAGATCCTCGGCCCATCCTTCGCCCAGGAAGCCATGCCCGAGGTGATCGGCAAACTGATCGATGTGTACATCGAACAGCGCACCGAAGATGAGCGTTTCATCGACACCTACCAGCGCATCGGCATCGACCTGTTCAAGGAGCGCGTCTATGCAGCGAATCATTAAGAACAACGAAGTCCTCGACGAAACCTGGCACCTGCTGCCCAAGGACGCGAGCTTCGACGGCATTTCCAACTGCGACGACCTGATCGTGCCGTTGGCCCTGTGGCGCGAGCACGGCCATGCCCTCAAGGCCCGCGACGGCGGCCTGGGTGTGTGGCTGGACGCCGATGAAGAAGCCGAAGAGATCGGCGCCGACGTGGAGCACTTCCAGGTCATCGCCCTGAACTTCCCGGCCTTCACCGACGGGCGCAACTACTCCAACGCGCGCCTGCTGCGTGACCGCTACGGCTTCAAGGGCGAGCTGCGCGCGATTGGCGACGTGCTGCGCGACCAGCTGTTTTATCTGCACCGTTGCGGGTTCGACGCCTTCGCCTTGCGTGCCGACAAAGACCCGTACGAAGCGCTGGAAAGCCTCAAGGATTTCTCGGTGACGTACCAGGCTGCCACGGATGAGCCGTTGCCGCTGTTTCGTCGTCGCTAAGCGTTAGCCCATGAAAAAGCCCTGGCATGCCAGGGCTTTTTTATGTCCGCTCGGTACAGCAATGAGCGAGCCACGAGGACTGTGGAGGTTGCGGTCGTGACTGCACATGCAATGTCAGCAACACTAAAGCACCACTGTGGGCGCACGATGACGCAATCTTCACACTAAAGGATGAACATCCGCCGTGATCGAACTGTCCCCTATTGATCAGCAGTTTTTAACCTCACTGACGATTGGAGTTTTTCATGGCGAAAATCAACCTGGCCCAGCAATTGGCGACCACCCTTGAACAGGCGGGCATCAAGCGCATCTGGGGCCTGACCGGCGACAGCCTCAATGGCTTGACCGACGCCTTGCGCACCATGGATAGCATCGAGTGGATGCACGTGCGCCACGAAGAGGTGGCCGCGTTCGCCGCCGGTGCCGAGGCCGCCGCCACCGGCGAATTGACGGTGTGCGCCGGCAGCTGCGGGCCGGGCAACCTGCACTTGATCAATGGCCTGTTCGACTGCCATCGCAACCACGTGCCGGTGCTGGCCATTGCCGCGCAAATCCCCTCCTCCGAAATCGGCTTGAACTACTTTCAGGAAACCCATCCCCAGGAGCTGTTCAAGGAGTGCAGCCACTTTATCGAGTTGGTGACCAACCCTGCGCAAATGCCCCAAGTGCTGCACCGCGCGATGCGCTCGGCGATTCTTAACCGTGGCGTGGCGGTGGTCGTCATTCCAGGCGACGTGTCGTTGCTTGAGGTGGAAAACACCCTCAAACCTTGGCCGGCCCTGCATGCGCCGCGCACCTTGCCGGCGGAACAGGACCTGCAACGCCTCAGCGAAATCCTGCAGAGCAGTGAGAAAGTCACCTTGCTGTGCGGCAGCGGTTGCGCCGGTGCCCATGACCAGGTCGTGGCCCTGGCCGATGCCCTCGGCGCACCGGTGGTGCACGCGTTGCGCGGCAAAGAACATGTGGAATGGGACAACCCGTTTGACGTGGGCATGACCGGCCTGATCGGGTTCAGCTCGGGTTACCACGCCATGCTCAACTGCGACACGCTGATCATGCTCGGCACCGACTTCCCCTACCGCCAGTTCTACCCGACCGACGCAAAAATCATCCAGGTCGACCGTAATCCGCAGGCGCTCGGGCGTCGGGCCACGCTGGACCTGGGCATCGCCGCCGACGTCAGCGAAACCATCAACGCGCTGCTGCCACGCTTGACGCGCAAAACCGATCGCAGCTTTCTCGAGACTTCGCTTAAGCATTACGAAAAAGCCCGCCAAGGCCTGGACGACCTGGCGGAACCCTCGAAGGCCGACCGGCCGATCCACCCACAGTACGTCGCACGCTTGCTCAGTGAGTTGGCGGACGACGATGCCATCTTCACGGCTGACGTCGGCTCGCCCACCGTGTGGGCCGCGCGCTACCTGAAGATGAACGGCAAGCGCCGCCTGATCGGCTCGTTCAATCACGGCTCGATGGCGAATGCGATGCCTCAGGCCATCGGCGCTCAGGCGGCCTTTCCCGGACGCCAAGTGATTTCGATGTCCGGCGACGGCGGTTTCGCCATGCTGATGGGCGATTTCATCTCGTTGGCGCAACTGAAACTGCCGGTAAAAGTCATCGTGTTCGATAACTCATCACTGGGTTTCGTCGCCATGGAAATGAAAGCCGCCGGCTACCTCGACACCGGCACCGAGCTGAAAAACCCGGACTTTGCGGCCATGTCCAACGCCATGGGCATCCTGGGCATCCGTGTGGAGCAATCCGAAGACCTCGAGCCGGCCCTGCGTCGCGCCCTGGCCCATGACGGCCCGGTGCTGGTGGACGTGGTCACGGCGACGCAGGAACTGGTCATGCCGCCGAGCATCAAGCTGGAACAGGCCAAGGGTTTCAGCCTGTACATGCTCAAGGCAGTGATGAGCGGGCGTGGCGACGAAGTGATCGAGCTGGCGCGCACCAACTGGTTGCGCTGAGCTTTAGTCGCAGGGTGTTTCAGTGGCGCCGGGCAGCGCCATAGCGGAGCACCACCTGGGTGACGACCTCGACCATGCGCGGGTCGGCATCCGGGGCGCTGAACAGGCGAAACTCGGCATCGGGCAATGCGGGCAACCCGTGCTCGGCGCCGAGGACCGCCAAGCCTGGGCCCACTTGGCTTTGCGCCATCGGGGCCACGGCAAAACCGGCCGATGCCGCGGCGTGCAACGCCGCATAGCTGGCGCACTGCATGGCCGTACGCTGAGCAATTCCAGCTTGAGCAAGCCGTGACAGCGCCGCCTCGCGGTACGGACAGGGCTCGGGGAACAGGGCCAGTGGCAACGGCGTCGGCAATGCCGCCAGCGGTTGTACCGACCAGGCCCACACCAACGGTTCGCGCCATAACGCCAGGCCCGGCTCACTGGACTCGCATAACGAACCCACCACCACATCCAGCTCGCCTTGTTTCATCAAACTCAGCAACGAACCAGGGATGCCCACCTGCACGCTGATATGCAGGCCAGGGTACTGCGCGGCAACGTCCTGCAGCTCCCGCAGCAAACGCGCCTCGGCGAACTCCTCCGACACACCTACGCGAAGGCTTCCTTCAAACGCCGAACGCGTCAGTTCTGCCCAGGCATCACGATGCAGCGCCAGGATGCCGCGCGCGTAGGCGATCAATCGCTGACCATCCGGCGTCAGCTGTTGGGAACGCGTGGTGCGCGTCAGCAGCGGCTTGCCGACCTGTTCTTCGAGGCGGCGTAAATGCCCGCTGACGGCCGATTGCGTCAGGTGCAGGCGCTCACCGGCGCGGCTGAAGCCGCCTTCGTCCACGACCGCGACGAAGGTCTTGAGCAGCAAGGCATCAAACATATTCTGATAGGTGATCAATAGACGATGGAAATACGATTTATATTTCATCGAGCGCTATGTTGCAATGTTCAGGTCATCTTTCCTGAGACCTGTCATGACCACTCTTCTGCACATTGAATGCTCGCCGCGCAAACAGCGCTCTGCGTCGCTGGAAATCGCCCGACAATTCATCGCGCGTTATCAGCACAACGCCCCGGACACCCGCGTGGTGACGCTGGACCTTTGGGCTCTTGACCTGCCGGAGTTCGATGGCCCGATCATGGAGGCCAAATACGCCGGCCTCAGCGGCACAGCATTGACCGAGGAACAGGCGGCAGCCTGGGACGCGCTGAGATCGCTGGCGACCCATCTGCATCAGGCCGACCTGCTGGTGTTCTCGGTGCCACTGTGGAATTTCGCGCTGCCCTACAAGCTCAAGCACTTTATCGACGTGGTTTCGCAGAAGGGCGTGCTGTTCGAGTTCAGCCCGGAGCATGGCTTGCGCGGGTTACTGCATGACAAAACGGCGGTGAATGTGTATGCGCGGGGCATGGATTTTTCAGCGCCTGACGCACAGGCGATGGACTTTCAGAAACCGTACATGGAGGCCTGGCTGGGGTTTATCGGCGTGACCGATGTGCACTCGCTGTCTGTGGAAAAAACTATCTTGGGGCCGGAAGTGGATCAGGCTTCTCGCCAGGCAGCCACCGAGCAGGCCCTGGCGCTGGCAGACCGCCTCGCTTGACCACGGGGCGCCAGCTTGCCGGCGAAGGCGATGTGATTGGCAGCGCCAGGCGTGAGGGCCAATCGCCGGCAGGCAGGTTCCTACACAGGCAGACGCATCAGTCGGACTGCTTTTCTACCCACTTGCCGTAGGCGTCGATAAACGCCTGCAGGAACGGCCTGGTCTTTTCCGAGAGTTTTCCTGCGTCATCAAACACGCTGCCCGCGCCCCCCAGGTACGCTTCCGGTTGCTGCATGCACGGCACATCAAGGAACACCAGCGACTGGCGCAGGTGATGGTTGGCGCCAAAGCCGCCAATCGCTCCGGGCGACACACTGATGACCGCCCCCGGCTTGCCGCCCCAGACACTTTGTCCGTAAGGACGAGACCCTACGTCAATGGCATTCTTCAACGGTGCGGGCACGGAACGGTTGTATTCGGGCGTCACAAACAACACCGCGTCGGATGAGCGTACTTGCTGACGGAAACTACTGTAGGCTGCGGGCGGCGATGCTCCCTCGAGGTCTTCGTTGTAGAGCGGCAAATCGCCAATTTCCACAATGTTCAATTTGAGAGTGGCAGGGGCCAGATCGGCCAGGGCCAGGGCGACCTTGCGGTTGATCGAGTCTTTTCTCAAGCTGCCAACCAGGACGGCAATCGTGTAGACCTTGCTCATGGAGGTTTTCCCGACGTTTGACTAAGGAGCTTGCAGTTATAAAGTCTTCGCCGCAGGTTCACCAGAAGGTTTTGATAATTCCGCAGACGTTTGCCGAGCAGTGACTTGCGTAGGAAGACTCTGAAAACATCAGCGAATAGTATTTTTTTTCCATAGGTAAACTACCCCGCTCCATGACGGTCTACAGAACCGCAAATCGAGTGTTTATCTCCAGAGGTTCTAAACAGATGGCTGCAGTACTTGTCGGACAGTTCCATGCCAGAGACGCGGAAGGACGCGTGTATTCAGTGCATGAGTTCCAGGAATCCAACCCGGTGCAAGGCGACCTGGCTGGCTCGGCGCCTACCACTACCTACAAGCTGGCCATTGGCGATCGTGTAGAGAAACTGGAAGGCGATGAATTCAAATTGATCCAGTCGGGGACCATTATCGTCCGCGAATCGCAAACGACCCTCGCGTCATAAGATCTCGGCTTATCGACCTGCTCAGTCCTGGCCATTGATGGCATTGACTGGGCTGGGTGATCACGGCCGGCGTAGCTGCGTCACTTCCACGCCCTGCTCGCCCTCCACCTGCTTGAGCGTCACCATCAAACGCCCCCGCTCGCCCTCAACCGCATACAGCGAACGCTTGTAGCCCGGCGCGCCGTTAGCGGGATAGGCCACCACCTGCCTGATCAACACGACCTCCAGCACCGCCCCCACCTGCGCATCCACCTGTTCCTGGGAACGGATAAACGCCTCGAGTGCGCGGCTTTCCGGCGTGTGTTCATCGTGATTATCGAAGAGATAAGCAGCCACGCACCCCACGGTCACCAGCACCAGGAGTTGCTTGGCCGTTACCCCGAAGAAACGTGAGGGAATAGGCATTCGAGACCAGACCTGTTTTTGTTGTATTGGTCGTTATTGATCAGCGCAGCCATTCTAATCAGGTCGATGACTAATGCCAGATGAATCAGTTGTCGCCGTAGGTAATGTCCTTGTTATCACCGACCCCACCCAGCGTGCGGTCCTTGCCGAACGAAAACAGGTCGAATGCCGTGTTGGGCTGGGTCGCCGGGTAGTGGTACTGATAGGCAACGCCCCACGGGTCGGTCAACAACTCGTCACTGACATAGGGCCCTTTCCACTTGGCGTCCTGCGCAGGTGGCGTGGTCAACGCCTCCAGACCCTCCTCATCGGTGGGGTAGCGACCCGTGTCTTGGTGAAACTGTTCGACCGCCTTGCCCAGCTCGGCCACCTGGGCCTTGGCCGTCGCGATCTCTGCCAGCGTCACATCACCAAACAAGCGCGGCCCCACCGCCAGGGCCAGCAAGCCAATGATGACCAGTACCACCAGCACTGCCCAGCGTGTAAAACCTTGCTGGGGTTGCGGTTTGCCTGTGACTGCGGTGTATCCGGGCATTGGAAGGGCTCCCTGTTGAACCTCGGTTGATACGCTCTTTATATGACCCGCTCGTTGCAGCGCAAGCAAGGTGAACGTTAGACGACTCGCATCAAGGCCCGCGCTGTTTTTTTCCCAGCCATTGAATCCCCGCCCCACTGACCCTAGACTCCGGCGATGCGTTTACGTCATATCGAAGTGATTCAGGCCATCTTGCAGACCGGACACCTCGGCACGGCCGCCGAGTGGTTGCAACTTCCCGTGGGCGATGTAGACGCAACGCTCAAGGATGCCGAGCAGCAACTGGGCTTCATGCTGTTTGCCAGTGTGCGCGGGCGTTTGCAAGCGACGCGCGAAACACTCGAACTGCAGGCTCATATCAGTCACCTCTATGAGGCGCTGGAGCCGGTGCAACGCCTGGCCAGCCGCTTGAAACTCCATCACGCTCCGGCCTTGCGCGCGCTGTGCACCCCGCCGCTGGCCAATCAGCTGTTGCCGCAAAGCATCGCCGTACTGCGCCGGCGCTTCCAGGACACGCCGTGCAACCTGTCGAGCCAGCCGACCCGCGAGATCGTCAGAAGCCTGCTGCTGCACGAAGCCGATGTGGGCCTGAGCCTGCATGACCCGCAACACCCGCAAATCCAGAGCAGCGTGTTGGCCGAGGGCAAGCTGCAATTGCTCGCCCCCCATGGCTGGCTGAAACCCAAACAAAAGTACATCGCCTTGCAGGACCTGGCCGGGCAATCGCTGATCGGGCTTGAAGGGCATGACCCGTTGAGCCGCTTGCTGGACGCCAAGCTGCAGGCCCTGCGCCCGCTGCCGGTGGTGCAGACGCGGGTGCAAACCTACCAGATGATGCGCAGCATGGTAGAAGCCGGCGAAGGCCTGGCGATTGTCGACCCGTTCACCGCGTCCGGTGCGCGCGAGGCTGGGCTGGATGCATGCCCGGTGTCGCCGCCGATCATGGTCAGCCTGTACGCGCTGACTCTCAAGGACGCGGAGACGTCACCGGCACTCAATGCGTTGCTGGACATTGTCACGCAGAAGGCCGATAGCCTGCTGGCGAGTTAAACCTGTTCGAGCTCGGTCTTGAACAACCGGTACCAGAAAATCGCCACTTCACGGGTCTGCGGATCGATGCCGCGATAACGCAGCTGATCAATCCCGCCCATGACATAGCCGCAACGCTCATACAGACGACAGGCGCCGAGGTTGTTGTTCTGGGTTTCCAGCATCATGCCCGGCAGGTTTTTCTTGCGACTCCAGAACTGCGCCACGTCCAGCAAGGCCTTGGCCACCCCTTGACGGCGCGCAGGCAAGGCCACCGCCAGTTCGTCGACGTGGGCAAAGCCGTTCCAGTTGGTGCTGACCACGATATGCCCCACCGCACGGTCATCCAGGTACGCCATGAAGATCGCGCTGTCAGGCGCATCGCGAAAACTGGCGAACTCTTCCGGGTCGATGCCATAACACTTGCGGTACGGCAGGATGCGTTCAACGGCCCACTGGTCGACGCGTTTGCCCATCTCCGGCACGCCGTAGGCACTGACCTCAAAACTGAAATCATTGCCCCACACGTAGGCATCAAAACCTTCGTCGGCGACCCGTACGCTGAGCCCCGGGTACTTCGGGTTCATTACAGCTTGCATAAACATCCTTTACCCTTTGATGCAATCGACGGTGTAACAACGACCACCGCCGTCGTCTTCGTGTTGCAACCCATGAACATCGGCGACAAAACCGGGAAAACTGCTATCGAACGTCCTCGCGAACGCCAGGTAGTCAATGATCGATCGTGTCGACTCGGTAAAGCGCTCACCCGGCATGATCAACGGAATGCCCGGCGGATAAGGCACCAGCATCACGGCTGCGATGCGACCTGGCAAGGCGTCAATCGACACCGCCTCCACTTCACCCCGGACCAACTGGTCGTAGGCGTCAGCCGGTTTCATCGCGATTTGCGGCAACACCGTGTACATGCGCTTGAGGTGTTTGGCCGTGGCATTGCTGCGATAACAGCCGTGCAACTGGTCACACAGGTCGCGCAAACCGAGGTTCTGATAGCGTGCCGGCCCTTGTTTAAACACCGAGGGCAAGCAACTGGCCAGGCTGACATTGGCGTCGTAATTGCGCTTGAATTCCAGCAGTTCGGTGAGCAAGGTACTCCATTTGCCTTTGGTGATGCCCATGGAAAACAGCACAAGGAAGGAATACAGGCCGGTTTTTTCCACCACCAACCCGCGCTCCCAAAGAAACTTGCTGACCACTGCGGCGGGAATCCCGCAGTCGCTCAAGGCGCCGCCGGCGTTCAGGCCGGGCATCACCAGGGTCACTTTGATCGGGTCAAGCAGCACATAGTCTTCGGCCACATCGCCAAATCCGTGCCAGTCATCCTGCGGATGCAACAGCCAGTCCGCGGTGACAACTCGATCGATACCCGCCACCGAGGGCGGTTGCCAGATAGAGAACCACCAGTCCTCGGCGGCGATGTGCTGGCGCAGGTTGGCCAGGGCGCGCCGAAAACTCAACGCCTCATCAAACATTTCCTGCAGCAGTGAGCGCCCGGCTGGGCCTTCCATCATCGCCGAGGCCACGTCCAGCGACGCGATGATGCTGTACTGCGGCGAGGTAGAGATGTGCATCATGAATGCTTCGTTGAAACGATCACGGTCCAGCTGCCGCGCGCCGCCGTCCTGCACATGAATCATCGAGGCCTGGCTGAAGGCCGCGAGCAGCTTATGGGTTGAGTGCGTGGTAAACACCAGAGGGCCGTCAGGCGTGCGTGAAGTGCCCATGCCGTAACGCCCGGCAAAGAACTCGTGAAATGCCGCGTAGGCGTACCAGGCCTCGTCAAAATGCAACACCTCGACACTGTTGCCCAATTGTTGCTTGATCAGCTCAGCGTTGTAGCACAGGCCGTCATAGGTAGAGTTGGTGACCACCGCCATCTTCACTTTCGGTGGCCGGCCACGCGTCAGAGGGCTGGCTGCGATTTTGGCGCGGATCGACTCGGGGCTGAACTCGCTCAAGGGAATCGGGCCGATGATCCCCAGTTCGTTGCGTTCCGGGCACAGGTACAGCGGGATCGCACCGGTCATGATGATCGAGTGCAGCACCGACTTGTGGCAGTTGCGGTCCACCAGCACCAGGTCGTCACGGCCGACCATGGAGTGCCAGACGATCTTGTTGGCCGTGGAGGTGCCATTGATCACAAAAAACGTATGATCGGCGCCAAAGTTACGCGCGGCGCGGGCTTCGGCTTCGGCCAAGGGCCCGGTGTGATCGAGCAGCGAGCCGAGTTCCGGCACCGACACGGACAAGTCCGAACGCAGCGTGTTTTCGCCGAAAAACTGATGAAACGCCTGCCCCACCGGGCTTTTACGATACGCCACGCCGCCGCCATGGCCGGGCGTGTGCCAGGAATAATTGGAGTCAGCGGTGTGTTGCACCAGGGCTTTGAAGAAAGGCGGCAGCAAGCCATCCAGGTAAGTGCGCGCCGCGCGAGCCACTTGTCGCGCCAGAAACGGCACGGTGTCTTCAAACAGATAAAGAATGCCGCGCAACTGGTTGAGCTCACTCATGGCATCGGCGGGCGCGTTTTCCAGCGTGACTTGCTCGCCCAGGGCAAAAATCGGCAGGTTGGGCGCCCGCACCCGCGCCAGGCGGATCAGTTCGACCATGTTTTGCAGCAAGTGGGTATTTTCCCCGGCACCTTCGGCGGCGATCAACATACACGCCAGCCCGTGATGGGTAGAAGCCACCAGGCGGCCCTCGGCGTAATCCACTGCAGAAAAAATACTGAAGCCTTCTTGTTCCAGCTCGTGGGCGATGCCTCGAACCCGGTCACCGGCAACGGTGTCGGCCTTGATATCACGGTGCACAATCAGAACAGGAAACTTCAGGTCTTTGTACATGAGTGCGGGCAGTCCCCAGGGCTATGTACTCAGGGTAGAAGCTGGGAGCGGATGTGGCGAATGAAGATTTCCAAGGCGCTGCAAATCAACAGTGGGAGCTGGCTTGCCTGCGATGGCGGTGGATCAGTCACAGATATGTTGGCTGGCCTGCCGCTATCGCAGGCAAGCCAGCTCCCACATTTTTTAACCGTGTTCGACCGAGGCTATTGCTGGGTCAGCTGCGACCACAACGCCGGCGCGCCCGCCGACTTGGCAATCGCTTCCAGCCGCGCCGCGTGCTCAGCCAGATCCTGCTCACTGGCACGGATGATGGTGGTCGGCTTGCGATCAGCCGGCAGGCGGCGGATTTCCGAAGGGCGATTACCCGAGCCCTCTGCCGAGCCGGTGCCGTCGGAGGCGTTACCGGCCAGGGACAGGCTGGTTTGCCCGCCGGTCATGGTCAGGTAAACGTCGGCCAGAATCTCGGAGTCGAGCAAGGCGCCGTGGAGTTCACGGCCGGAGTTGTCGACGCCGTAGCGTTTGCACAAGGCATCCAGGCTGTTGCGCTGGCCGGGGTGGCGCTCGCGCGCCATCATCAAGGTGTCGAGGATCGAGCAATGTCGGGAAATATCCGCACGCTCGGTCTGCCCCATCAGGGCAAATTCGTTATTGATGAAGCCGACGTCGAACGCCGCATTGTGGATGATCAGCTGGGCGCCGTTGATGAATTCGAAAAACTCGTCAGCCACTTCGGCGAAGCGCGGCTTGCCCTTGAGGAACTCGTCGGTGATGCCGTGGACGCCGATCGCGCCCTCGTCACTGTCACGGTCCGGTTGCAGGTAGACGTGGAAGTGACGCCCGGTAAGACGGCGACCCATCAATTCGACACAGCCGATTTCGATGATCCGGTGACCATCGGTCACCGGCATGCCGGTGGTTTCGGTATCGAGTACAACAGATCGGATGGCCATCAGGGTTCAGCTCTCAACGGTGGTATGCAGTGTGGTGTGCGTCAAAGGGCGCGATGTTAACACGTCAGTCGGCTCAGCTCTGTTTGTAGCCGCGCACTTCATCCACACCCCGGTTGGCCAACTGGTCGGCGCGCTCGTTGCCGGGGTGACCGATGTGCCCACGCACCCATTTCCAGGTGATGTTATGGCGATTGCATTGCTCATCGAGCAACTGCCAGAGGTCGGCGTTCTTCACCGGTTCCTTGGCCGCGGTTTTCCAGCCGCGCTTTTTCCAGTTGACCATCCACTCGTTGATGCCCTTCATCACGTACTGCGAGTCGGTCACCAACAGCACGTCACAACGGCGCTTGAGCTCTTCCAGGCCACGAATGGCCCCCATCAGCTCCATGCGGTTGTTGGTGGTATTGGCTTCGCCGCCCCACAATTCCTTCTCCACGCCCTTGCACACCAGCAAGGCGCCCCAGCCGCCGGGGCCGGGGTTGCCTTTGCAGGCGCCATCGGTGAAGAGTTCTACGCTATCGGTCATCGGTTGCATCCATCAAAACGGGCTGGCGATCATCGACCGACAGTATCCCGAGGCCGAAAAATTCGGCGGTCATCAAAAAGAGGTTTACGGTTCGCTTTGCTTGCGATTGACCTTGGCCATCGGCATCGGCACCAGCTTGCCCATGGGCTGGCGCTGCACCTGACGCACCGGCCGCAGCCCGACCACGATCTTGCGCGCGACCAATAAATAGAAGCCGCCGCCCGACAATTGCCAGGCGCCCGCCCGGCGCTCCCAGCCCGCCAGACGGCCTTGCCACTTGGCCGACGCAAGCGGCGGACGATAGCACCCGAAGCGGCGTTTCTCCAGCGCAAAGCCCAGCAGGTTCAGCCAGTCGCCCACCCGCGACGGCGAGATGCAGCGTGCCTGGCGCAGGCCATCATGGGCGAACACATGGCGAAGACCCCAGCTGCTCCAGGGGTTGATGCCGACAATCAGCAAATGGCCTCCCGGGCGCACACTGCTCGCGGCTTCGCGCAACAAACCATGGGGCGACAGGCAAAAATCCAGGCCATGCTGCAACACCACCACGTCGGCGGCGTGCTCGCTCAAAGGCCAGGCCTGCTCCTCGCAGACGATCTCCACACCCGGCAACGGTGCACCGAGGCGCACATTGCGCTGCACCTGAGGCGCAGAAGGCGGCGTCTGCGCAGACGGGCCGTAGTGCACCAGATAGCCACCAAAGAACCGGCCCAGCTCGTCTTCGAGCATGCGCCGTTCTTCATCCAGCAAAAATTGCCCGATCGGCCCGGACAGCCATTCACGGGCTGCGCCGATCAGGGCCAGCCACTCAGGATCGGCCTGGGCGAACGCTTTATCAGTCATTGCATTCTCCAACTCGCCTAGACGTTCTAAGATGCACCAATGTGTTCAGCTTGGCGAATCGAAGAATGATACAGATCAGTGCCCTACCCGCCTTCACCGACAACTACATCTGGTTGTTACAAGACCCGCAAACCCTGCGCTGCGCCGTGGTCGACCCCGGCGATGCCGCGCCGGTGCTGGCCTGGCTCGAACAAAATCCGCAGTGGGCCCTCAGCGACATCCTGATCACCCACCATCACCATGATCATGTCGGCGGCGTCGAGCAACTCAAACGTGTGACAAACGCCAAGGTCTACGGGCCGGCAAACGAGAACATCCCGGCGCGGGACGTCGCGTTGCAGGACAACGACCGTGTCAGCGTACTGGGCCTGGACTTCGACATTTATAGCGTGCCGGGCCATACGCTCGGCCATATCGCCTTTTACCATCAAGGCTTGCTGTTCTGTGGCGACACGCTGTTTGCCGCCGGCTGCGGCCGTCTGTTCGAAGGCACGCCGCAACAGATGTACACCTCGCTGGAACGCCTTGCCGCCCTGCCAGCCGAGACCCTGGTGTACTGCACCCACGAATACACACAAAGTAACCTCAAATTTGCCCAGGCGGTGGAGCCTGACAACGCCGATATTGCCGAACGGGTCGAGCAGGTCAAGCAATTGCGGGCCCACGGCGAGATGACGTTGCCGTCCAACCTCGCCCTGGAAAAACGTACTAACCCTTTTTTGCGTACCGCCGAAACATCCGTTAAACAAAAAGCGGACGAACGGAATGGGCGCGATAACCGCTCTGGGGCCGAGGTGTTTGCTAGCTTGAGGGCGTGGAAAGATAAGTTCTAAGCGGATGCAATCTGATACGGATTTTCTGAATGGTTGACCGGAACCAAAGCGCTTTCTAGAATCGCCCGACATTTTTGCCCGGAACTTACTTCCAGCCAATGTCGTCATCTATTCGTAAATCCATTTCTTCAGACGCATTGACCCGCCTGGCTCAAGCCGTGGCGGTGGCTGTGTCCGCTACTCTGGCGGGCTGCCAATCGACTCATTTCGCTGCACAATCCACCGTGCAACCCAAACCCAATCTTGCCGCCAAGATCAAGCAAAAACCTATTTGGCTCTCAGAGAAGCCCAGCCCCGAAGTGCCCCAGGATGTCTGGGAACGCATGCGACGGGGCTTTCAATTGCAGGACGGCCTGGGCGTCAACCCGCGCATCGAGCAACAGCGTTTGTGGTTCGCCAGCAACCCGTCCTTTTTGGAGAACGCCGGAGAACGCGGCAGCCTCTACATTCATTACATCGTCGAACGCCTTGAAGAACGCAACATGCCCCTGGAGCTGGCGCTGCTGCCAGTGATTGAAAGTGCCTACAACCCAATGGCCTACTCGCGCAGCGATGCGGTCGGCTTGTGGCAGTTCATTCCCTCCACCGGGCGCTACTTCAACCTGCGCCAGACCCGCGCCTACGACGGGCGCCGCGACATCACCGCCTCCACCACCGCCGCCCTGGACTACCTGACACGTCTGCATGACATGTTCAACGGCGACTGGCTGCTGGCCCTGGCGGCGTACAACGCCGGGGAAGGCACGGTCAGCCGGGCCATCGAGCGTAACGAAAAGCTCGGCCTGCCGACCGACTACTGGAACCTGCCCCTGCCCCAGGAAACCAAGGACTACGTGCCCAAGTTCCTGGCATTGTCCCAGGTGGTGCTGGCCCCCGAGGCCTATGGCGTCAACCTGAGCCCGATCGCCAACACCCCGTACTTCGAAGTGGTTGAAGTCAAGCAAAGCATGGACCTGTCACGGGTTGCCGCGCTGGCTGAAATCGACGAAGACGAACTGTTCCAGCTCAACCCGGCCCTGAAACAACGCACCACCCTCGACGGCCCCCAGCACCTGCTGGTGCCGAGTTCCAAGGCGCATTTGCTCACCAGCACGCTTTCGATGATGAAGCCCGAAGAACTGCTGGCCATGCGCCCGAAAAAGCAGGTGTTCGACGAAGTTGAGACCGCGCGCGTGGCCGGGCGCAGCCGCAGCTACAAAGTGCGCAGTGGCGACAACCTCACGCTGATCGCCAAGGCGAACAGGGTCGATGTGCATGACCTGCAGCGCTGGAACAAGCTCAACGGCCAGGCCCTCAAGGTCGGCCAGACCCTGGTGATGCAGGACACGCGCAAGCTGGTGGCCAAGGCTGACAGCAAGAAGCCGGTGCAGTACAAGGTCAAAAAAGGCGACTCGCTGTACATCGTCGCCAAGCGCTTCAACGTTGAGATGCAACACCTCAAGCGTTGGAACCCGCGCACCGGCCAGGCACTCAAGCCAGGCCAGATGCTGGTGGTTTCCGGGCCAAGGTAAACCTGCGTAAACGCTGGCCCGTGTGGGAGCTGGCTTGCCTGCGATGCAAACACCTCGGTGCATCAGTTGCACCGAGTTGATGCTATCGCGGGCAAGCCCGCTCCCACATTTGTTCTGCACACTGTTCAATACCTTATCAGCCCCTGACCAGGAGCTTTCCAACAGCCTTTTTCCAGCTGGAACAAGCTGTTACTGTACCGATCATAAAGCCCAAGCCGCCTGGATCGGATCTCTGACTTGAAGCGTCCCCTCCTTCTACTAATAAGTCTGGCCTTGAGCTTTGCGGCGAACGCGACGATTACCGAGAGCCACGGTTATACGCAGTTCGGCACACTCAAGTACCCGGCCAAATTCACCCACTTCGATTGGGTAAACCCTGCAGCGCCAAAAGGCGGGACACTGCGGGTCATGGCATTTGGCACCTTCGATTCGCTCAACCCCTACACCTTCAAGGGCTCAAGCCCGGTTTCCACGCCCAATTTCCTGCAATACGGCGTCAATGAGCTGAACGAGCCGTTGATGGTCGGCACCGGCCAGTACGCGCCGTCCGGCGACGAACCCACCTCCAGCTACGGGCTGATCGCCCAGTCGGTGGAATACAGCGAGGACCGCAGTTGGGTGGTGTTCAACCTGCGCCCCGAAGCACGTTTCCACGATGGCAAGCCGATCACCGCCTATGATGTGGCGTTTTCCTATCGCACCCTGCTGACCGATGGCCACCCGCAATACCGCACCAACCTGCAGGAAGTGGCGCGGGTCGATATCCTCAACCGCCATCGCATTCGCTTTGTGTTCAAGCGCGCCGGCAACCCGCTGCTGATCCTGCGCCTGGGCGAGCTGCCGGTATTGCCCCAGCACTACTGGAAAAACCGCGACTTCAAGGCCACGACCTTTGAGCCGCCGCTGGGCAGCGGGCCCTATCGCATCACCAAGGTCACGCCTGGCCGGCAGTTGGTGTTCGAGCGGGTCAAGGATTACTGGGGCAAAGACCTGCCGGTGAACCAGGGTTTCTACAACTACGACAACGTCGAAGTGGAGTTCTACCGCGACAGCGACGTGGCGTTCGAAGCCTTCAAGGCCGGCGAATTCGATATCTATATCGAGCACCAGGCCAAGAACTGGGCCACCGGCTATAACTTCCCGGCGGTCAACCGCGGCGACGTGATCAAGGCGCAGATCGCCCATCAGATCCCGACCCAGAGCCAGGGCCTGTTCATGAACACGCGGCGACCGACCTTCGCCCAGACCAAGGTGCGCGAGGCCCTGGGGTTGATGTTCGACTTTGAATGGACCAACCGCACCCTGTTCAGCAGCGCCTACAAACGCACCCTGAGTTACTACCCCAACAGCGAGTTTTCCGCGACTGGCGTGCCGGTGGGCCATGAGTGGCTGATGCTCTCGCCGTACCGCGACCAGCTGCCGCCCAACCTGTTTACGCAAGCCTTCGGCCTGCCGCAGACCGACGGTCGCGGCATTCCGCGCGACACTCTGCGCCGCGCCCTGGCGTTGCTGGGCGAAGCCGGCTGGAAGCTGTCGGGACAGCGCCTGCTCAACAGTGACGGGCAACCGCTGCGCTTCGAGATCCTGCTGGTCAACCCGAACCTGGAGCGCATCCTGCAGCCGTATGTCGAGAACCTCATCAGCATCGGCATCGACGCACGCCTGCGTACCGTTGACCGCGCGCAATACAAACAGCGCCTGGATCAGTTCGACTTCGACATGATCCTGATCACCCTCAACCAGACCTTGAGCCCGGGCCTTGAGCAGTGGCAGTACTTCCACTCCAGCCAGGCCGGTATCAAGGGCAGCAAGAACTACGCCGGCATCGCCAACCCGGTGGTCGACCGCCTGCTGGAACAACTGCTGGCGGCGCAGACCCGCGAAGAACAACTGGCCGCCGGCCGCGCGCTGGACCGGGTGCTGCTGTGGCAGCACTACAGTATTCCCAACTGGTACCTCAACTATCATCGCTTGGCGTACCGCAACCGGTTCGCCTTTGTCACCACGCCGCCTTACAGCCTGGGCCTGAGCGCGTGGTGGCTGAAAGCTTCGGAGAAAGCCCAATGATGAATTTGCGCAACGCATTCCTGAGCGGCCTGTTGCTGTGCAGCGCGGCCAACGCCGCGCCGCAACACGCGTTGACCCTCTACAACGAGCCGCCCAAGTACCCCGCCGACTTCAAGCACTTCGACTACGTAAACCCCGACGCGCCCAAGGGCGGCACCTTTCGCGAATCGAGCATGGGCGGCTTCGACAGCCTCAATCCCTACATCAGCAAGGGCGTTCCCGCAGACAACCTGCCGTTGATCTACGACACCCTGGCCATGCAAAGCCTGGACGAGCCTGTGACTGAATACGGGCTGGTGGCCGGCAAGATCGAAAAGGCCCCCGACAACAGCTGGGTGCGGTTCTACCTGCGCCCCGAAGCGCGCTTTCACGATGGGCACCCGATCCGCGCCGAAGACGTCGTCTTCACCTTCCAGACCTTACTCAAGGACGGCTCGCCGCTCTACCGCACCTACTACGCCGACGTCGATGAAGTGGTGGCCGAAGACCCGCTGCGCGTGCTGTTCAAGTTCAAGCGCACCAACAACCGTGAGTTGCCACTGATCCTCGGCCAGTTGCCGGTATTGCCCAAGCATTTTTGGGCCACCCGTGACTTTGCCAAGGGCAACCTGGAAATACCGCTGGGCAGCGGGCCGTACAAGGTGGCGCAGGTCAAGGCCGGGCGCATGGTTCGCTATGAACGCGTGAAGGATTACTGGGCCAAGGACCTGCCGGTCACCCAGGGTTTCTACAATTTCGATAACCGCATCACTGACTATTACCGCGACAGCACGGTGGCGCTCGAAGCCTTGAAAGCCGGGCAATTCGACTACTGGCTGGAATTCAGCGCGAAGAACTGGGCCAACGCCTACAACATCCCGGCCGTCACCCAGGGAAGGCTGATCAAGGAAGAAATCCCCAACGGCAACCCCACCGGCATGCAGGGTTTTGTGTTCAACACCCGCAAGCCGATGTTTCAGGATGTGCGGGTGCGCAAGGCGATCAGCCTGCTGCTGGATTTCGAGTGGAGCAACAAACAGCTGTTCAACGGCGCGTACACGCGTACACGCAGTTACTTTGAAAACTCGGAAATGGCCGCCACCGGCCTGCCGGGCCCGGATGAAACGGCAATCCTGGAGCCGTTTCGCGACAAGCTTCCCGCCGAAGTCTTCACCCAGGCGTTCGAGCCCGCCAAGACCGACGGCAGCGGCATGATCCGCACCCAGCAGCGCGAGGCCTACCAGTTGCTGCAAGAAGCCGGCTGGAAGATCGTCGACGACAAGATGGTCGACACCACCGGCACACCGGTGACCATCGAGTTTCTGCTGACCCAGACCGACTTCGAACGCGTATTGCTGCCGTTCAAACGCAACCTGGCGGACCTGGGCATCAATCTGGTGATCCGCCGCGTTGACGTCTCGCAGTACATCAACCGCCTGCGCTCTCGCGACTTCGACATGCTGGTGGGCAGTTTTCCGCAATCGACCTCACCGGGTAACGAACAACGCGAATTCTGGGCCTCTTCCAGTGCCGACAAGCCCGGCAGCCGCAACTACATGGGCCTCAAGGACCCGGTCATCGACCAACTGGTCGAACAGCTGATCGATGCAGACTCGCGCAAAAGCCTGGTGGCCCACGCCAAAGCCCTCGACCGGGTATTGCAGTTCGGCTACTACGTGATCCCCAACTGGCACATCAAAACTTTCCGTGTGGCCTATTGGGATCACCTGGGCCACCCCAAAGTCCCGCCACGCTACGACGTCGGCATCGCCACCTGGTGGGCCAAACCTGACGTAAAACCAGCCGTTACCCTGGACACAAGCGCCGATCCGGCGAGCGGAGGCGATTAAATGCTGGCTTATATTGTTCGCCGTCTGTTGCTGATCATCCCCACGCTGTTCGGGATTTTGCTGATCAACTTCATCATCATCCAGGCCGCTCCCGGTGGCCCGGTGGAACAGATGATCGCCAAGCTCGAAGGGTTTGAAGGCGCCACCAGCCGTATCGCCGGCGGCGGCGCCGAAGTGTCGGTGGCCGGTTCCAGCTACCGCGGCGCCCAGGGCCTGGACCCGGCGCTGATCAAGGAAATCGAGAAGATGTACGGCTTCGACAAATCGGCGCCGGAACGGTTGTGGATCATGGTCAAGAACTACGCCCGGCTGGATTTCGGCGACAGCTTCTTTCGTGACGCCAAAGTCATCGACCTGATCAAGGAAAAGATGCCGGTGTCCATTTCCCTCGGGTTATGGAGCACGCTGATCATGTACCTGGTGTCGATTCCGCTGGGGATCGCCAAGGCCACGCGCCACGGCAGCCACTTCGACGTGTGGACCAGTTCGGCAATCATCGTCGGTTATGCGATCCCGGCGTTCCTGTTTGCGATCCTGCTGATCGTGGTGTTTGCCGGCGGCAGTTACCTGGACTGGTTCCCCTTGCGCGGGCTCACCTCGAACAATTTCGACGAACTGAGCTGGAGCGGCAAGATCCTCGATTACTTCTGGCATTTGGCCCTGCCCGTCACGGCGCTGGTGATCGGCAACTTTGCGACCATGACGCTGCTGACCAAAAACAGCTTCCTCGACGAGATCAACAAACAATACGTGGTCACCGCCAAGGCCAAGGGCCTGACCCACCACCGCGTGCTCTACGGCCACGTGTTTCGCAACGCGATGCTGTTGGTGATTGCCGGCTTCCCGTCCGCCTTTATCGGCATCTTCTTCACCGGCTCGTTGCTGGTAGAAGTGATCTTCTCCCTCGACGGCCTGGGCCTGATGAGCTTTGAAGCGGCGATCAACCGCGACTACCCGGTGGTGTTCGGCACGCTGTTTATTTTCACCTTGCTGGGGCTGGTGGTGAAACTCATCGGCGACCTCACTTACACCCTGGTCGATCCGCGTATCGACTTTGCCAGCCGGGAGCATTGAGATGAACCTGTCCCCCCTCAATCGCCGTCGGTTCGAGCGTTTCAAGGCCAACAAGCGTGGCTGGTGGTCGCTGTGGCTGTTCCTGATCCTCTTCGTGCTGAGCCTGGGCGCGGAGTTGATCGCCAACGACAAGCCCTTGGCCGTGCACTTTGACGGTGACTGGTACTTCCCGGCGCTCAAGCGCTACCCGGAAACCACCTTTGGCGGCGAATTCCCGCTGGAGGCCAACTACAAGAGCCCGTACATCCAGGAACTGCTCAAGGCCAAGGACGCCTGGACGCTGTGGGCGCCGATCCCGTTCAGCTACCAGAGCATCAACTACGACTTGAAAGTACCGGCGCCCGCCCCGCCCTCGTCGGTCAACCTGCTGGGCACCGATGACCAGGGCCGCGATGTACTGGCGCGCGTGATCTACGGGTTCCGCGTGTCGGTGCTGTTCGCCCTGACCCTCACCGTGCTCAGCTCGATCATCGGCGTGATCGCCGGCGCCTTGCAGGGGTTCTACGGTGGCTGGGTCGACCTCGCCGGGCAGCGTTTTCTGGAGATCTGGTCCGGCTTGCCGGTGCTGTACCTGTTGATCATCCTCGCCAGCTTTGTGCAGCCCAACTTCTGGTGGCTGCTGGGGATCATGCTGCTGTTTTCGTGGATGAGCCTGGTCGATGTGGTGCGCGCCGAATTCCTGCGCGGGCGCAACCTCGAATACGTGCGCGCAGCCCGCGCGCTGGGCATGCAGAACGGCGCGATCATGTTCCGGCACATCCTGCCCAATGCCATGGTCTCGACCATGACCTTCATGCCGTTCATCCTCACCGGCGCCATCGGCACCCTCACCGCGCTGGATTTTCTCGGCTTCGGCCTGCCAGCCGGCTCGCCGTCGCTGGGCGAACTGGTGGCCCAGGGCAAATCCAACCTGCAAGCGCCGTGGCTGGGCATCAGTGCCTTTGCCGTGCTGGCGATCATGTTGAGTTTGCTGGTGTTTATCGGCGAGTCCGCTCGCGATGCCTTCGACCCGAGGAAATGAGATGAATCAGGACAATCTGATCGAAGTCCGCGACCTCTGTGTCGAGTTCGTCACCGGCGACCATCACCACCGGGTGGTCAATAACGTCAATTTCGATATCAAACGCGGCGAAACCCTTGCCCTGGTCGGCGAAAGCGGCTCGGGCAAATCGGTCACCGCCCACTCGATCCTGCGCCTGCTGCCCTACCCGCTGGCCCGCCACCCGGCCGGCACCATCACCTATTCCGGGCAAGACCTGCTGACGCTCAAAGAAAAAACCATCCGGCATATTCGCGGCAACCGTATTGCGATGATCTTCCAGGAGCCGATGACCTCGTTGAACCCGCTGCATTCGATTGAAAAGCAGATCAACGAAGTGCTCGGCCTGCACAAGGGGCTCACTGGCAAGGTCGCCACCCGGCGCACCCTGGAATTGCTTGAGCTGGTGGGCATCCCCGAGCCGCACAAGCGCCTCAAGGCCTTGCCTCACGAGCTGTCCGGCGGCCAGCGGCAGCGGGTGATGATCGCGATGGCCCTGGCCAACGAGCCGGAGTTGTTGATCGCGGATGAACCGACCACGGCCCTCGACGTGACGGTGCAGTTGAAGATTTTGGAGTTGCTCAAGGAGTTGCAGGCGCGCCTTGGCATGGCGTTGTTGCTGATCAGCCATGACTTGAACCTGGTGCGGCGCATCGCCCACCGCGTGTGCGTGATGCAGAAGGGTTGCATCGTCGAGCAGGCTGACTGCGAGACGCTGTTCCAGTCGCCCCAGCACCCTTACACCCAGGAGTTGCTGGCGGCGGAACCCAGTGGTGGGCCGGCGGCCAATGACGTCGGGCCGCCCTTGCTGGAAGTTGATGACCTGAAGGTGTGGTTTCCGATCAAGAAAGGTTTTTTGCGTAACACCGTGGATTACGTCAAGGCGGTGGACGGTATCAATTTCAGCCTGCCTCAGGGTCAGACCCTGGGCATTGTTGGTGAGAGCGGCTCGGGCAAATCCACCTTGGGCCTGGCGATCCTGCGTTTGATCGCCAGCAAAGGCGGAATTCGTTTTGAGGGCCAGCAGCTGGACCGGCTGACTCAGCAGCAGGTGCGCCCGTTGCGGCGGGAAATGCAGGTGGTGTTTCAGGACCCGTTTGGCAGCTTGAGCCCGAGGATGAGCGTCAGCGAGATTGTTGGCGAGGGGTTGCGGATTCACAAGATGGGCACGCCTGTTGAGCAGGAGGCCGCGATTGTTGCGGCGCTGCGTGAGGTTGGGCTGGATCCGGAGTCGCGGCACCGTTATCCGCATGAGTTTTCCGGGGGGCAGCGGCAGCGGATTGCCATTGCCCGTGCGCTGGTGCTCAAGCCGCGCCTGATTTTGCTGGATGAGCCGACGTCGGCGCTGGACCGTACGGTGCAGCGGCAGGTGGTGGAGTTGTTGCGCAGCTTGCAGGCCAAGTACAACCTCACCTATCTGTTTATCAGCCATGACTTGGCGGTGGTGAAGGCCTTGAGTCACCAGTTGATGGTGGTCAAGCATGGGCAGGTGGTGGAACAGGGGGAGGCTTCGGCGATTTTTGCTGAGCCGCAGCATGTTTATACGCGGCAGTTGTTGGAGGCGGCGTTTTTGGTGCCTGCTGGGGTCTCGGGGTGACGGGGTGTATATCCGTTACTGGGTGATGGCTGAGGTTGGTTTCGCCCTTACGGCGAGTCACTTTTGAAAAGAGCCCAAAAGTAACCAAAAGGCTCTTGCCCCACCACTCGGCACCTCGCTTAGGCTCGGTGTGCCCTCACGCAGGCATTACTCCGCGGGCCGCCGCGACGGGCCGTCCCTGCCCCGTCGCGGCTAAACCGGCGTCCTGCCGGTTTACCCGCTCCGTACTACCTGCGTTC
>NZ_JAFCUU010000013.1:0-107045 GCF_049896685.1 Pseudomonas sp. TWRC1-2
GCAGGACGCCGGTTTAGCCGTGTTGGGCCATGGATGGCCCATCGCGGCGGCCCACGCTCCAAAGCCTGCGTGAGGGCACACCGAGCCTAGGCGAGGTGCCGAGTGGTGGGGCAAGAGCCCTTTGGTTACTTTGGGGCTTTTCCAAAGTGACTCGCCGTAAGGGCGAAACCAACCTCAGCCATCACCCAATAACGGATATACACCCCCAGCTCAGCCAACTCACTGACCCACCACCAAGCGCACCAAGCCCGTCGCCTGTCCATGTTCAACGCGCTGATGAAACCCGCCCAACGGCCTGACACCGAGCGCAGTGTTTCAAGTGTTGGAGAATTGCAGCCACCAACGGACGCTGGAAAAACCACAGGCAGCGCTGGCGGGGTTCCACGCACAGGTGAAGACCCGCAACGCCTGAGTGGGCCTGTCAGCGTGGCACAGGAATAAACGCCACGCTGCCGCCCGAACGTTTCTGGAACAGCCGCTCGCCATTGTCCGGCTGCGTGGTGATCACCTGATGATCCGTGCCCAGGTAGGCCAACGGCGTCGGGTCTTCCTTTGAGTATTGCGCGACGATGATCGTGTGCTGCGGGTCAAACCCCTGGCCGCTGGTTTTTTCCAGCCAGGCCATCAGGGCGGCGCTGTCGCCCTGGCGTGGGAAGTCCTGGGTTTCGCTCACGTAGTAAAACGGCTTGCCGCCGTTTTGCAGGTACATCGGCACCTTGTTGTCGACTTCCACCAGCACCATCTGCCACTGATTCCACGGCGCGCTTTTCACCGCCTGGGCGTGCACATCCTCGGCGAATCGGGTGACGCCGCCGTTGCCGGTGGTCCAGGGGTAGACCACGCCCAGCACCAGCAGCAACACGCCGGCGGTGATGCCAAAAGCCTTCCGCCAGCGCGGCCAACGGGCCGGTTGTTGTTGCAGGCGCTCACTCAGCCACCAGGCGGCCAGCAACTGGGCGAAAGGCACCAGGGGCAACACGTAATAACTGCGGCGGCTGCCGCTGGCGGTAAAGAACACAAACAGCAGGCCCAGGCCCCACACCAGCCAGCGCACGTTGGGCGGTGTTTGGCGCCAATGGCGCAGCGCCAGCCACAGGCCAAGCAACCAGCACGGCGCCCAGGGCAGGGTGTAGGCGGGCAGGTAGATCAGGTAGGTATAGATCGGCCCCATGTGGTCGAAGGGATCGAAAAAGCGCACCACGTTTTCCTTGAACACCAGTTCAAGGCCGCTCTCGCCATAGGTGGGGGCCCCGTAAAAGTGGGACAACACGAAGGGAATCGAATAGAACGCCGCCGCGATCAGCATGGCCAGCAGCAGGCGCAGGTTGAGGTGGCGCCGGTAGCGGTGTTCGCTGAGCAGATGCGGCAACAGCACCAGGCCCGGCAACACAAAGCCGATCAAGCCTTTGAACAGCGACGTTGCCGCCAGCAGCAGGAAAAATACCGTGTAGCGTCCCAGCCGCGTGTCATCCGGCCCGCGCCAATACCACCAGACCGCCGACAGCACGCCACACACGGTCAGCACATCGGCCGTGGCCACGCGGGCCCAGAACAGAAAGTAGAAGGTGGTCGCCAGCATCCAGCCGGCAATCAGCCCGGTGCCTTTACGAAACAGGCGCTCGCCGATCAGGTAGACCAGCCAGATGCTCAGCCAGGCCGCGATCACGGACGGCAGGCGCAGCGACCACGGGCCGAGCCCGCCCATCAGGTTGGCACACGCGGTAATCAGCCAATAAGAGGGCAGCGGTTTGTCGTAATACGGTGCGCCCTTGAGGTAGGGGTCGAAGTAGTCACCGCTTTGCAGCATCTGCAGCGCGATGTTGGCCCAGCGGGTCTCCGGCCCCCACAAATCGCGACTGCCCAGGCCCAGCAGCAGGAGTAACGCCGAGACGCCCAGCAGCAGCACCAGCGCGCCGCGTTCGGTTTTCCAGAAATTCATCGGCGGCTCTCACGGTGGGCATCACGTCAAGGAAGTTTGGGATAGATGATCAGCAGCATGGCGCCCTTGCGATAGCGCTGGCCTCCGGGTGGCAGTTGCCCTTCTTCGCGATGTTCACTGGTGCTTCTGACGCGCATCAATACGCCGACCGAGCCTTGTTGGCGGGCTTCGCTCAGCCAGGGCTGAACATTTTCAAAGCTGACTTTGCGGTGCACCGAATCTGCGTATTTGAGGCCATAGCGCAGCTCGCCCTCTGTGTCGTAGAACGCCACATCAGGGCGGCGCAAGCGCCAGGACAAAGCCGAGGCCGAACCCAGTTCATTGCTGATCAAAGCATGGGTTTGTTGCAGTTCATCCAGATGCTCAAGCACGAACTGGTCGGGCATTTCGGTATCGGTGATCTCTTGCGGCATGCCGGCAGGCAGCAGCGCCACCAGCACGCCGATGGCCAGCGCAGGCATGGCCCACAGCGTCATCGGGCGGAAGGCTTGCAGCAGATTTGCCAGGATCCAGCCCAACAGCACGATGAAGGTCAGCGACAGGCTGTACATCTCGGCGTGGCTGTTGCTGTACAACGGTTTGTCGATTTGCAGGTAAATCAGGGTCGCCATCGCGCCGAGGCCGATGGCGAAATTGAACAGGCCGTTAATGCGCAGGCTGCGCGTTTTGCCGCGGTTGATCAGGTCGATCAACGCATGCCCCATCAGCAACGCCAGCGGCAGCAGGCACGGCATGATGTAGGTCGGCAGCTTGCCGTTGCTCAGGCTGAAAAAACCCAGCGGCAGCAGCAGCCACAAGGCCAGAAAAATAATCGCCGGCTGGCCTTTGTCTTTCCAGGCGTTGACCACGGTCGCGGGCAACAGCGCCGCCCATGGCAGGCACGCCACCACCATGATCGGCAGGAAGAACCACCAGGCCCTGGCGTGCTGGGCATTGTTGGAGGAGAAGCGGCGGATGTGCTCGTGCCAGAAGAAGAAGCGCCAGTAGTCCGGTTCCTGCAGATGGATCGCCCACACCCACGGCAGGCACAGCACCACCGCCACCAGGATCGCCAGCGGGCCATAGCGCAACAGTTCACCCAGGCGTCGCTGCCAAAGCATGTACGGCACGGCGATCAGCACCGGCAACAGCCAGGCCAGAAAGCCCTTGGTCATGAACCCCATGGCGCAGGCCACGCCCAGCACTGCCCAGGCGCCGAGCCGGCCGCGTGGGGTACGGCTGTCGAGCGCGAACCACAGAGCAACCAGGCTGAGGTTGACCCACAAGGTGAATTGCGGATCGAGGTTGGAGTAACCCGCTTGCCCTGCCACCAGCCCGAAGCTCATGTACAGCAGGGCACAGGCGAAGCTCTTGCGTGGGTCGTTCCACAGGCGGCGGGCGATGAGGTACGCGAGCAGAACGCTCAGGCCCGTGGTCAAGGCCGAGGCAATGCGCACCCCGAAGAGGTTTTCGCCAAACACCCACTGGCCGATGGCGATCAGCCAATAGCCGGCGGCAGGTTTTTCGAAGTAACGCACGCCCATGAAATGAGGCGCCACCCAGTTGCCGCTCAGCAGCATTTCCTGGCTGATCTGGGCGTAGCGGGTTTCATCCGGGATCCATAAACCGTGCAGCCCCAAGGGCAACAGGTAGAACACGGCGAAGGCCAGCAACAGTAGCGGCAGAGGTTTCAAACGGGTCATCAAAACGTCGCTCCTTGACGTTTAACGGTGGAGTACTGAGGCATGTAAGTAATAGTAGAAAGAGTCACTAAGTTCACTAAGTCACTGAAAATATTCATGACGTCCTGAAGTAACAGGCGCAGTTAAACATGCCAGAAGAGGGCTGTCGGTTTGCTGAACATACAGGTGGGTATATGTAAAAAAGTGTCTAGAGTTGTTTCAGGACGGCGGGCCACGCGGAGTTGTTCATGATGCCCAGGGTCTCGAATTTGCCGTTGGCCTTGACCCGAACGAACAGGGCACTGCCGTACTCGGGAAACGCTGCGCGCGGGTAACCCAGAGTCTTTTCGAAGTCGGCAATACAGCCGCTGTGGGTGACAAATACGAGGTTGCGTCCGGGCTGCTTGTGGCTGAGCAGCTCTTCGCCAATGGCCGCGCCGCAGATCGCCTGCTGCCCGGAGGTCAGTTCGGCATTGCCGAACATGAAGTGTGAGGTCTGGGCCGTGCGCAATGCGGGGCTGGCGAGCACGTCGCTGCCTTCCATGCCGAGTTTGAGGAAGGCCTTGCCCAGTTCTTGCGCGCGTTGGGTGCCGACGATTGTCAGGCCTTCGGGGCCGCCGAAACAGGGGTTTGTCGAGCGGTCGCAGCGCTCTTCATGGCGCACCAGCACGATCAGGTCACCATCGCGCCAGCTGGGCAGCACTTGCGAGCTCAGCAAGCGATTGCCCACGCTCAGGTCACGCGGTGATGAGGGCCACAGCAGGAAGCCGGCGAGCAGCAGCGCGATGACTGCAAGGCCCGCCCACCACTTTCGCAACCACTTGATATAGCCGCGGCGCGAGCGCGGTTTGGTCAGGGTAAGGTCAACCACATCATTCACCATGGGCACTGTACTGCACTGTTTTTATTGAAGTAGGCGCAACGCTTCGACGGATGCCCGAAGTTAAGCAAGAGGCTGTCATAGGGCTGCTGTCTTTTCGCTGAACATCCAGCGGTTAAAAGTGGCCACGGCCGGCAACTAACGAGTTGCCGACCCTTGGCGTGTGGTGGGCAATTTAGTGGGGCGAGGGTAGGCGGGCGGTGAAATCAATGTGAAAAAATTGCGTGGGCGCGACTATGAGCCGTTATTCTCGTTTGCAGTCTTTCACGTGAGCGCTCTTATGTTGCAGGTGCACGGTGTCCTTAAAAGCTACGCCACGCCGCAGGGCCCGCTGACGGTGTTGGCGGGCGTCGATTTGCACCTGGGCGAACGCAGTAGCCTTGCGCTGATGGGCGAGTCGGGCAGCGGCAAAAGCACGCTGCTGCATCTGGTGGCCGGGCTCGACCGCGTGGACGGCGGCAGCATCCAGGTTGGCACACAGCGCCTGGATCAACTGACCGAGGCGCAGCTGGCTCACTGGCGGCGCACCGAAATCGGCCTGGTGTTCCAGCAATTCAACCTGATCGGCAGTTTGCGCGTCGAGGACAACCTGGCGTTCCAGGCGCGGTTGGCAGGGCGCTTTGATCCGCAGTGGCAGGCACAATTGGTGGAGCGCCTGGGGCTGGGTGACTTGCTCAAGCGTTACCCCGAGCAACTGTCCGGCGGTCAGCAGCAACGGGTGGCGGTGGGGCGCGCCCTGGCCTCGCGCCCCGGCTTGCTGCTGGCCGATGAGCCGACCGGCAATCTGGACGAAGCCACCAGCGATGAAGTGTTGCAGTTGCTGTTGGACCTGCTGCGTGACAGCGACACCAGCCTGTTGATGGTCACCCACAGCCCGCGCATCGCAGCGCGCCTGGACCAGCAAGTGATACTGCATCGCGGCCGTGTAGTGCCCGCGGACGCGCGTTGAGATGAGCGTTTTTTATTGGACGTTGCGCGCACTGCTGAGCCATTGGCGGCGTCACCCGGTGCAGTTTTTCAGCGTGTTGACCGGCCTGTGGCTGGCCACCGCACTGTTGACCGGGGTGCAGGCGCTGAACAGCCAGGCGCGGGACAGTTATGCACGCGCCAGTCAATTGATCGGCGGTGAGCCGCAAGCCAGCCTCAGTGCGCCGGACGCTGCCAGCTTCCCTCAGGCGCTGTTTGCCGAGCTGCGCCGTGCCGGGTGGCCGGTATCGCCCGTGGTGCAGGGCCGCTTGCAGCTCAAGGGGCATGAGGACCTGCGCCTGCAACTGATGGGTATCGACCCGCTGTCGTTGCCCGGCGGCGGCGCAGTGGCGGGGCAGCGGTTGAGCCAGGCGCAAATGATCGCGTTTTTCAACCCGCCGGGGCGTACCTGGATCGCACCGCAAACCCTGGCGGCCCTGGGGTTGCATGAGGGCGAGCAACCGCTGACCGCGAGCGGGCAAGCCTTGCCACCGTTGCAGGTTCAGCAGGACATGGCTCCGGGCCTGTTGCTGACCGATATCGGTTTTGCCCAACCGCTGCTGGGCATGCCGGGGCAGCTGTCGCGCCTGCTGCTGGACAAAGCCTTTGCCGCCGGTCATCCCACGCCACCGGCCGCGCTGCAACTCAAGCAGGGTGAAGACAACAACCTCGCGCGCCTCACCGAAAGCTTTCATTTGAACCTCGACGCGTTGGGCTTTTTATCCTTTGTGGTGGGGCTGTTTATTGTCCACGCCGCGATCGGCCTGGCGCTGGAACAACGGCGCGGGTTATTGCGTACGTTGCGCGCCTGCGGGGTCAGCGCGCGCATGCTGATCCTCAGCCTGGGCGTCGAGCTCGGCGTGTTGTCGTTGCTCGGCGGTGTGCTCGGTGTCGCCAGCGGGTATCTGTTGGCGAGCCTGCTGCTGCCGGATGTCGCCGCAAGTTTACGTGGGCTGTACGGCGCCGAGGTGCCGGGCCAGTTGAGCCTCAGCCCGTGGTGGTGGATGGCCGGGCTGGGCCTGAGCCTCGTCGGCGCGCTGCTGGCCGGCGGCAGCAGCCTGTGGCGGGCGGCGCGCTTGCCGCTGCTGGCACTGGCCAATGCCCAGGCCTGGCATGACGCGCACGCGCGCTGGTTGCGACGCCAGGGTTGGGTGGCGGCTACCGCGCTGGTCATCGCACTGCTGGCGCTAGGGTTGGGCGACAGCCTGGCGGCCGGTTTTGTGTTGATGGCCGCCTTGCTGCTGGGCGCGGCACTCGGTTTGCCAGTGGTGCTCAATGGGCTGCTGACGGCGGTGCTCGGGCGTAGCCGCTCCGTGCTCGGCCAGTGGTTTCTTGCCGACTGTCGCCAGCAGTTGCCGGCCTTGAGCCTGGCGCTGATGGCTTTGCTGCTGGCCCTGGCGGCGAATATCGGCGCGGGCTCCATGACCTCGGGCTTTCGCCAGACCTTCAATAACTGGTTGGAGCAGCGCCTGACGGCGGAGCTGTACCTCAACCCGCAAAACCCGGCTCAGGCCGAGCAACTCGCGACGTGGTTGGCGCAGCAACCCTTGGTGCAGGCGGTGCTACCGACCTGGCAGGTTGCTGTGCAACTGCAGGGCTGGCCGGCGGATGTGTTCGGCGTGGTCGACGACCCAACCTACCGCCAGCACTGGCCGTTGCTGGAGGCGGCAAGCACGCCTTGGGACCAGTTGCTGCAAGACGACACGGTCATGCTCAGCGAACAATTGGCGAGGCGCTTGAAGGTGCAGTTGGGCGATGCCGTCGCGATTCCCACGCCTCAGGGGCTCTGGTCGCCCAAGGTGGTGGGGATTTACGCCGACTACGGCAACCCCAAAGGCCATCTGCTGGTCAATTCGCAGCACCTGCTGGCGCATTGGCCGACGCTGACACCGGCCCGCTTCAACCTGCGGGTGCAGCCGCAACACGTGCCAACGCTGGTGCGCGAGGTGCAGCGCACGTTTGCCCTGGATGACAGCCGCATCGTCGATCAGCAACAACTCAAAGGCTGGTCGAGCCAGGTGTTTGAACGCACCTTCGCCGCCACCGCCGCCTTGAACAGCCTGACCCTCGGCGTGGCCGGCGTGGCGCTGTTTATCAGCCTGCTGACCCAGAGCCAGAGCCGGCTGGGCCAACTCGCGCCCCTGTGGGCGCTGGGCGTGACGCGTCGGCAATTGATGTTGCTCAACCTGGGCCAGACCTGGCTGTTGGCGGTGCTGACCCTGGTGCTGGCGTTGCCGCTGGGCCTGGTGCTGGCGTGGTGCTTGGACGCGGTGATCAACGTGCAGGCATTCGGCTGGCGCCTGCCATTGCAGGTGTTCCCGTGGCAGCTTGCTCAGTTGTTGGGGTTGGCGCTGCTGGCCACCTTGCTGGCCTCGGCCTGGCCGTTGTGGCAGTTGTACCGCAGTCGCCCGGCGGATTTGCTGAGGACGTTTGCCAATGAAGATTAAAGCGTGGTTGTGGGCCGCCTTGCTGTTGCTGGCCGCGTGCGACAAAGCCCCCGCGCCGCCGGAGAGCTTCGCCGGCCTGGGCAGCGATGCGGCGGACTTTGCTCAGGTGGTGCCCGGCAAGGTCTTCAGTTTTCCCGAGGACCATGGCCCCCATGACGGCTTTCGCATTGAGTGGTGGTACGTCACCGCTAACCTCAAGGACGCCCAGGGCAATGTGTTCGGCGTGCAATGGACGCTGTTTCGCAACGCGTTGAAGGCGGGGCCGACGCAACCCGGCTGGCACGACTCCACGATCTGGCTCGGCCACGCCGCTGTCACCTCTGCCACTCACCATTACGCTGCCGAACGCTACGCGCGTGGCGGGATCGGTCAGGCCGGCGCCCAGGCGGTGCCGTTCAACGCCTGGATCGACGACTGGAATTTCACTACCCGCCCCGGCGCCGCAAGCCCTCTGGCGCAGATCCAACTCAAGGCCGGCGGCGCGCAATTTGCCTACGACCTGCACCTGACCTCCAGCCGCCCACTGGTGCTGCAAGGTGACAACGGCTACAGCCGCAAATCCGATCAGGGCCAGGCGTCGTACTACTACAGCCAGCCGTTTTTCAACGCGACCGGCACTGTCAGCATCGACGGCATCACCTATCAGGTCAGCGGCCCAGCGTGGCTCGACCGTGAATGGAGCAGCCAACCACTGGCGGCCAGTCAGACCGGCTGGGACTGGTTTTCCCTGCACCTGGATCGCGGCGAGCAGTTGATGCTGTTTCGCGTTCGGCAAACAGACGGCGCGGGCTATCTCACCGGCACCTGGATTGATCAACAGGGCCGCACCGAGACGCTGCACAACGCCGATATCCAGCTCACGCCACTGACCACCACCGCAATCGACGGGCGCCACATTCCGACGCGCTGGTCACTGAAAATCCCCGGCAAGCATCTGGATATCACCCCCCAGGCCGTCAACCCGAAGGCCTGGATGAACCTGAGCATTCCGTACTGGGAAGGGCCGGTGCAGTTTGAGGGCGGGGTGGGGTATCTGGAAATGACCGGGTATTAACGCGCCTTTGTGCAGGCGCTTTTTCTCTGTCAGGTAGGCAAGTTCCCAATGTGAATGCGCGCCCCTGGACTTGTGTCCGGGCCGTATTGGCGTGTCTGGTAAGCCGACGGCCTGTGTTGGATCGGTTCAAACCGAGCGTGAAAAAACCCATAAAAGTACTGTACATATATACAGTCATGTTCTACATTCCATCCCAGGTGACCGGATGTCACCGATCACCTGAGCTTCAATTTTTTAACTATGGATGGATAAAAAATGAAACCGACAAAAGCCCTTATGCTGGGCGCGGCCATGATGGCCTCCTGCTTTATTTCGGCCTCTGCCCTGGCCGAGCCAACCCTTTCGATACTCACCCCCGGTACGGTCAACCAAGGCGTGATCGATGCGCTGAAACCGGGTGGCACGCTGACGCCCGTGCCGATCCCGGACGAGCTGCTGCAAAAGCTGCTGGACGCCAAAAACGGCAAGGTAAAACCCGCTGGCAAGGCGGCCAAATCCGCACCGTTCAACACTGCCATCGGCGAGCTGAAAAAGCCGAGCCAGGCCAACCTGAAAAGTGCTGCCGTCGCCGCCTTTGAGCCGCTGTTTCCGACCCTGGATATCAACACCCTCTACACCATCGACCAGGTGCAAACAGGCCAGGAGTTTCCCTACCACTTCAACCTGCCGCACAACGCCCGTGTATTGGTGCAGTTGATCAACCAGAGCGCGGGCGCCGATATGTCGCTGAGCCTGTTCCGCGATGACGGCCAGGGCAACCCGCAATTGATCGATACGTCCGATAACCCAGGCAATGCCGATGAATACCTGGACGGCATCCTGCCAGCGGGCGATTACTACTGGTTCATGGTGGCCAAGACCGCCACCAACGCGCAGTTCAGTTTTGGTGTGGCGGTGGACACCAACATCGACGCCTTTGAGCCCAACGACACACCGGAAAATGCCTTTGCGCTGCCGGACTCGATGAACAAGGTGACCGGCAACCTCGACAACGCCAGTGACGTTGATTACTTCGACTTCAAGGCGGTGCGCGGCCAAAGCGTGAGCATGTACCTGGCGGGTGATGAAAATGGCAGCCGCAACCAGTGGCTCTTCGAGCGCTTCGACGGTGCCAACTGGGTCACCGTGCCGGCCGGTTCCACGTCGACCTACCCGAGCGTCACGCCGGGCACCACCGTCAAGGTGCGCGTACGTGCCAACCCGGGCGTGGCACAGGACCCGGCCAAGCAGTACGCCTTGAGCCTTGGCTCTACGCCACGGTTGAATGCGTCGGATGTGAAGGGCGACAACATCGTGCGGGTGCCGGCCTCGATATTCTGGATGGCGACCCAGGCCGCGCGCACGTTGAACTGGACCACCAACTGGTCCGACTCCACGGGCGCGCCTCTGTTGGGGGTTACGCCAGTGCTGCGCGTTGACAAGCGCTTTGTGGGCGCCGAGTACCACTGGACCGACTTCAAGGCCAGCACCAACAGCGCCGGCACCTCCCTGGCCAGCGCCGCGCTCGGTGAATGCTTCGGCGATTACCGCGTGCAATACCCGGACAGCAGCACCGGCGTGAAATACAACTGGGACACCACCTTCAACTTCGGCGGCTGGCGTATCGAGCTGGACGAGTTCCCCGGTGTGGGGGTGGGCGGTGACAATGTGGCGTACGTGACCTTCGGGCACATCTGCACCCAGGACATCATCCACTGATCCATTGACGCAAGCATGAAGGGGCAGTCCATCCGGGCTGCCCTTTTCATTCGCGGGCCAGTGCCTGCTTCAGTGGCAGGCGCGCCATGCTCGTGCTCTTCAACGAGCCCAGGTACAACCAGTCGCCGTATTCACGCGCGGTGGTGATGGGCGAGTAATTGCCCGAGCTGCCATCCTGCAAGTTGGCGATGACCTTGCCGTCGGTGTCCAGCCCCAGCACAAAAGCTTTGCGCTCAATGGGCTTGGGCACCACCATCAGCGCCCGTACCATCACCTTGCGCAGCAACGGATAGCCGGCGAAGCCATCCAGCAACGGGTTGCGCGGCGAATACAGCGCGACCCAGAAGCGATCGCTGCCGTTGAAGCTGAGGTTGTCCGGCAGGCCTGGCAAATTGTCGATAAACAGGTCGTGGCTACCCACGTGCTCACCCTTGAGCCAGTAGCGGCTGATGCGGTAGGCGCCGGTTTCGTTCACCAGCACATAGTTCTCATCCGGCCCCAGCGCCACACCGTTGGCAAATTGCAGCTGGTCAAGCAACACCTCGGTGAGGCCGGTGGCAAAGTCATAGCGCAACAGCCGACCATCGCCGCCATGTTCAATCACGGCTTCACCATCCTGGCCATAGCCCCAGCGACTTGACGCGTCACTGAAATAGGCAAAACGCCCGCTGGCGTCGACCGTCACGTCATTGGTAAAGCCAAACGGCAAGCCGTTCGCGCTGCTGCTCAGCGGCGTGAGTTGCCGATTGGTATCCAGCGCGAGCAAGCCCTTGACCCCATCGGCAATGATCAAACGCCCATCCGGGTGCAACGCCAGGCCAAGCGGGCGTCCGCCGGTATTGGCCAATACTTCCAGGATGTGGCTGTCGGGCGATGTTCGGATGATGCGCCCGTCCTGCAGGCCACTGATCAGAAACCCCTGGGCATCCAGCAACAAGGCCTCGGGCCCGGCGATGTCCGAGGCGCCGATTCTTTGCACCGCCTTGAGCCGCTGATTCTCGGCGTAGGTGCCGTCCGTCATCGAGGGCGCCTTGGGCGGGGCCCAGTTCACCGGTTGTACCTGGGTGGGCATCAGCAGCAGAAAGGCGATCAGCGCAAGCGATACAACGAATAGCCCATGGCGAAGATGTTGACGGCGGTGGCTCATGACTGTTCCTGGTTGTCGTGGGCGTTCGGTTCCCAGTGCAGAGTGCCGAACAGGTAATCCATCAGCGGCAGGACGATATTGAAATTGCGCCCCTGCATCAGTTCGCGGCGGTGGTGCAGCGCGTGCAATTGGTGCATCTGGCGGATCCACGGCAGGCGTGCCACGCGGTGGTTGGCAGGCAGGTGTTCGCAGGCGTGGAACACCTCGTAGAGCAAGTAACCGAGGATCATGCAGCCGGCAAACAGCCCGGCGATGTTGGGGCTCAGCTGCTTGAGCATCCACCAGGCGGGGAGGGTGATGGCCAGGCTGTGCAGCACGATCAGCCACGCCGGGAACAGGATCACGCGCCAGTCCCGAGGGCTGTCGTAGGTCATGTGGCCGGGCGTGAAGAAACTGTGATGGTCGCCGGTGTGCCGCGCATAAAACAGTCGGGCGAGGGTGTGTTTGTGATGGCCGAGGTGGCGGTGCACGAGGTAGATGCACAGGTTGAAGAACACCAGGGTCAGGGGCACCGTCAGCCACTGCAGCGGGGTGATGTGTTCGGTGGAGGACCAGGCGAGGGTGATGCAGAAAATGCCATAGCCGAGGACGAAACCGGCGTGCAGCCATGGGTGGTAATGGCGGCTTATGGCCGCGCGATAACGGGTGCGGAAGGTCTCGGTAGGGTGGGCCATGGCGGTCAGCTCGGTATTTTTTTGTTGGAGGCTGAGCTTAGTTGCTGGTGGGGAATGTGCGAGTTTTTGCGCAGTACACCGATCAAAATGTGGGAGCGGGCTTGCTCGCGAAAGCGGTGTGTCAGTCAGCTCATGTGTCACTGACCCACCGCATTCGCGGGCAAGCCCACTCCCACAATTTGACCGAGTTCAGCCGCCACCACCGCACTGCTTTGCTTTTCTGTGGGAGCTGGCTTGCCTGCGATGCAGGCACCTCGGTGTGTCAGGCATAACCAATAGATGCCATCGCAGGCAAGCCAGCTCCCACCTTTGACCGAGTACAAACGAAACCCATCTACCTGATGCATAGAGATCCAAATGTGGGAGCGGGCTTGCCCGCGAATGCGGTGGGTCAGTCAGCTCATGTGTCACTGGCCCACCGCCTTCGCGAGCAAGCCAGCTCCCACATTTGATTGAGTTCAGCTCTCAGGATCAGGTCGGCTGTCAGGCCGCCTCGGTTTTGCTTCTACCACTCAGGTCGGCTACTAGGCCGCTGTGCTCTGCTTTTTGATCTTGATCTTAGGCGCCCGGTTAAACCGCGCTGGCCGAGTGGTGGGGCAAGAGTCCTTGGGTTACTTTGGGGCTTTTTTTCCAAAGTGACTCGCCGTAAGGGCGAAACCAACCTCAGCCATCACCCAATAACGGATACGCCCCCAAAACCCCCCACCGCTAATAGCATCCCAGCGAAAAGCCGCCTGATCGTTATTGAATACCGACGGACCAGCTCTGTGTGGTCTGGTCCTCGTGGCGCGGCTCCAGGTCATCTTCATACTGGCAACGCGGGCCCTTGCAGTGGTAGTCGAAGGTCACCGGCGCCTGGGTCTTGATGGGGAACAACGATTTGGCCGTCGCCGGTGCAGCCTGTGGCGCGGCCTCGGTGACGGGCGCTTCGTAGGTCAAATCCAGCGTTGCAGCGTGGGCCACGATGGGCAGGAGGGCGAGCACTGCACTCGCCAGAACGGTCCTTGTAAATAGCATCTGAAACAATCCGCGCAACAAAAAATGAAGCGCGAATTATAAGCCAGGCGCAACCGCCGATGCACACCGCAGTCCGCGGTCGAACGCCGCAGTTCAGAACACCCGAGGTGCCTCAAGGTGTTCCGTGGGGAACGCATGGGCATAGGCCTGACACACCCGCAGCACCTGCTCATCGGCAAACCGCGCGCCCACCACATGCAGCCCCACCGGCAAGCCATTCGCCGCCAACCCACACGGCACCGACGCCGCCGGTTGCTGGGTGAGATTGAAGGGATAGGTAAACGGCGTCCACTCCATCCATTCGTTCAGGCCCGAACCCGGTGGTACGTTGTGCCCCGCCTCGAACGCAGTGATGGGCATCATCGGCGACACCAGCACGTCGTAATGCTCATGAAACGCCGCCATCCGCGCCACCAGTGCCGCGCGGGCTTCGAGGGCGTCGTTGAAGTCGCGCAGGCTCAGCTGTTCGCCGCGTTGCGCGATACGCAGTAGGCCAGGGTCGAGCAGCTGTTTTTGCGCCTCGCTCATCGTGCTGGTCAGGCGGGCGGCGCCGGCGGCCCATAAGGTGCTGAACACCTCCAGCGGGTCACTGAAACCCGGGTCGATCTGCTCGACATGCGCGCCCAGTTGCACCAACCCTTGCACGGCTTGGGCGACGACGTTGGCCACCTGCGGGTCGACATCCACATAACCGAAGGTCGGGCTGTAGGCCACACGCAAGCCTTGCAAATTCGCACCCGGCTTGAGCCACGGTGTGGTCCGTGGCGCACCGATCAGGCCATCGCGCGCATCCGGCTGCGCGACGGTTTGCAGCATCAGCACGGTGTCTTCCACCGTGCGCGTCATCGGCCCCAGGTGCGACAGAATCGTCATCGAGCTGGCCGGCCACTGCGGTATGTAGCCGAAGGTCGGCTTGATGCCGAAGGTGCCGGTGAACGCACACGGAATGCGGATCGAGCCACCGGCATCGCTGCCCTGGTGCAGCACGCCCAGGTTCAACGCCGCCGCCGCGCCCGCGCCACCGGACGAGCCGCCTGCGGTGGTGCGGGTGTCCCACGGGTTGCGGGTGATGCCGTACAACGGGTTGTCGGTGACGCCTTTCCAGCCGAATTCCGGGGTGGTGGTTTTGCCCAGCAGCACCGCACCGGCCTTGCGCATCAGGGCCGAGAAGGGCGCATCCACGTCCCACGGCCCGTCGGCGGAGGTGGTGCGTGAACCCTTGCGGGTGGGCATGCCAAGGGTCAGCGTCAGGTCTTTGATCGAAGCGGGCACGCCGTCCAGCGCGCCGCAGGGTTGGCCTTTGAGCCAGCGTTGTTCCGAGGCGCGCGCAGCGCTCAAGGCACCCTCAGGATCGACATGGCAGTAGGCGTTCACCACCGGGTTGTAGCGCTCGATACGCAGCAAAGCATCTTCGGTGACCTCCACCGGCGACAGGCTTTTGTCGCGAAAATGCTGCAGCAGTTGCACTGCTGTCAGTTGGCCCATCTCACTCATGTCAGGTCCCCCTGCGCCGCGTTGACCATGGCGCGCAGCAGCACCGCGCAGCCTGCTGCCAGGTCATCCGGCGCGGCGTTTTCGATTTCGTTATGGCTGATGCCGCCTTCGCACGGTACAAAGATCATCCCGGCCGGGCCGAGTTCGGCGACGAAAATCGCGTCATGCCCGGCACCGCTGACGATGTCCATATGGCTCAAGCCCAAGGCCGTTGCGCCGTCACGCACGGCGTTGACGCAGGCCGGGGCGAAATCCAGCGGCGGGAAGTCGGCGGTGGGCGTCAGCGCAAACGTCAATCCGTGGCGTGCAGCCGTGGCTTCAATCACGCCGCGCACTTCATCGACCATGGCTTGCAACCTGTCGGCGTGCAGGTGGCGCAGGTCGATGGTCATGTGCACCTGGCCGGGAATCACATTGCGCGAGCCTGGGTGCACGCTCAGGCAACCGACCGTGCCGCAGGCGTGTGGCTGTTGCTGATGGGCGATACGGTTGACCGCGCTGACGACTTCGGCGGCGCCGACCAGGGCGTCCTTGCGCAGGTGCATGGGCGTGGGGCCGGCGTGGGCTTCGACACCGGTGAGGGTCAGGTCGAACCACTTCTGGCCCAGGCAACCCATGACCACGCCAATGGTGGTGGCCTGGTCTTCCAGCACCGGGCCTTGTTCGATATGCGCCTCGAAATACGCGCCTACCGGGTGGCCAAGCACCGCGCGCGAACCGGCGTAGCCGATGCGCTGTAGTTCGGCGCCCACCGACAGGCCGTGCTCGTCCTGTTTGTCGAGGGTTTCCTGCAAGTCGAACTGACCGGCGAACACCCCGGAGCCCATCATGCACGGCGGAAAACGCGAGCCTTCTTCGTTGGTCCACACCACCACCTCGATCGGTGCTTGGGTTTCAATGCCAAGGTCATTCAAGGTGCGGATCACTTCCAGCCCGGCCATCACGCCGTAGCAGCCGTCGAACTTGCCACCCGTGGGCTGGGTGTCGATATGGCTGCCGGTCATCACTGGGGGCAGGGCGGGATTGCGCCCGGCACGCCGGGCAAAAATATTGCCGATGGCGTCAACACTGACGCTGCACCCAGCTGCCTCGCACCAGTGCACGAACAGGTCGCGGGCCTGGCGGTCGAGGTCGGTGAGCGCCAGGCGGCACACGCCGCCTTTGACGGTGGCGCCCAGTTGGGCCAGGTCCATCAGCGATTGCCACAGGCGGTCGCGGTTGATCAGCGGGGCGTTGCTCTTGAGCGGTTGCGCAAAACTATTCATGGGCACTCTCCGGTCAGGCACTCAGGGCCAAATAACGGTTCTTGATGCTTGGGTCGGCGCGGAAGGCAGCGGCGCTGCCCTCGTACACCACGCGGCCCTGTTCGAGCACGTAATGGCGGTCGGCGAGCTTGTCGCAGACCATCAGGTTCTGTTCCACCAGCAGCACGGGCAGGCCGTCGTCCTTGACCTTGCGCAGGATTTTCACCAGTTCGTCGACGATCACCGGCGCGAGGCCTTCGGTGGGTTCATCGAGGATCAGCAGCTTGGGGTCGTTGAGCAGCGCGCGGGCGATGGCGAGCATCTGTTGCTCACCGCCGGACAACGCGTGGCCGGCGTTTTTGCGGCGTTCCTTGAGGCGCGGGAACATGCCGTACACGTCGTCCAGCTGCCAGCGGCTGGTCTTGCGCACGGCGATGCGCAGGTTTTCTTCGACGCTCAGCAGGCGGAAAATCCCGCGGTTCTCCGGCACCAGCGCCAAGCCCTGGCGGGCGATTTCGAAGATCTTCTGGCCCACCAGCGCCTGGCCGTTGAAGTGAATCTGGCCCTGGCGCGGGCAGATAATCCCGAGGATGCTGCGCAGCGTGGTGGTCTTGCCGGCGCCATTGCGGCCGAGCAGGGTCACCAGCTCGCCGGGGTTGACGGTCAGCGACACGCCTTCGAGTACGTGGCTTTTGTCGTAGTAGGAATGGATATTCTCGACGATCAGCATCAGGCGGCCTCTCCCAGGTAAGCAATGCGCACGCGTTCATCGGCGCGCACGAATTCCGGCGTGCCTTCCACCAGGATCTGCCCGTGGCTCATCACGGTGATGCGTTGGCTGATGGACATGACGATGCTCATGTTGTGTTCGATCAACAGCACCGTGTGGTCGCGGCCGAGGTCGCTGATCAACTGGGTCATGATCGGGATGTCATCGATGCCCATGCCCGAGGTGGGCTCGTCGAGCATCAACAGTTTTGGCTTGGAGCAGATCGACATGCCGACTTCCAGCACACGCTGCTGGCCGTGGGACAACTCGCCGGCCAGGGTGTCGGCGCGGCTCGTGAGTTGCAGGCGTTCGAGTACCTGGTCGGCCATTTCCAGGTGCTCGCGCTTGCTGTCGACGCGGCGCCAGAAGTTCAGGGCGCGCGCTCCGTCGCGGCCCTGGGCGGCCAGGCGCAGGTTCTCGCGCACGCTGAGGTTCTGGAACAGACTGGTGAGCTGAAACGAACGCGCCATGCCCAGGCCGACGCGGGCGTGGGCAGGTTTGCGCATCAGGTTCTGGCCATCGAAATGAATCGCCCCGCCAGTGGCCTGGCGTTCGCCGGTCAGGCAGTGAAACAGGCTGGTCTTGCCGGCGCCGTTGGGGCCGATGATGGTGTGGATGGTGCCGGTTTCGACCTTGAGGTTGACGCCGTTCACCGCGTGGAACGCACCGTAGGCCAGTTCCAGGTTCTTGGTTTCCAGCAGGATGCTCATGACAGCTTCTCCTTGGTCACAACGTCGGCCTTGCGGCTGCCGCGTACGCGTTCGAACAGTGACGACAGCCCGCCCCACAGACCGCCGCGCATGAAGATCACCACCAGAATCAGGATGATGCCGAGCAGCATCAGCCAGCGCGGCCACAGGTCGGAGAGAAAGTCGCCCAGCAGCACAATGGAACCGGCGCCCAGCAACGAGCCGAACAGCGAACCGGTGCCGCCGACGATGGTCATGATCAGGATGTTCTCGGACATCGCCAGGTCGATGTTCGACAGCGGCACAAAGTGCAGCAGCATCGCGTACAGCGCCCCGGCGATGCCGGTGACGGCGCCGGACAGCACAAACACCAGGATCTTGAAGTGGCGCGTGTCGTAGCCGATGGCCGAGGCGCGGGTTTCGTTTTCGCGGATGGCCATCAAGGTGCTGCCGAACGGCGAGGCGATGACCCGGCGTGCGCCGATGAAGATCAACAGGAACAGCACCGCGACAAAGCCATAGAACGCGCGGGCGTCGGCCAGCGACAGCAGCACGGTGTCACCGAGGCGGATTTCCGGGCGCGGCACGCTGAGCAGACCGTTGTCACCGCCGGTCCAGTCGCTCAGGGTGTAGGCGACGAAGTAGGCCATCTGGCTGAACGCCAGGGTCAGCATCACGAAGTAGATGCCGGTGCGCCGGATTGCCAGGGCGCCCACCAGCAGCGCGAGGAAACCACCCGCCACGGCGGCGCCGAGCAGGGCAGGGAACAGGCCCAGTTGCAGGTGGATCATCAACAGTGCAGCGCAATAGGCGCCGGCGCCGAAAAAGATGCCTTGGCCGAACGACAACAGCCCGGTGTAGCCCAGCAGCAGGTTGCAGGCCAGGGCGGCCATGGCAAAGATCAGGATCTCGGTGGCCAGGGTCGCCGAAGGCAATATCAACGGCAAACCGATCAGTACCGCCAGAACCCACAGCAACATCGCTTTTGATTGGGTCTTGGCAAACGGCAGGGGATTTTTCTCGCTCATGTCAGGCTCTCCCAAACAGGCCGTAAGGGCGTACCAGAATCACCACGGCCATCGCGCCGTAGATCATCAGGCTCGCGCCTTGGGGCCAAAGTGTGGTCATCAGGCTTTGCACCACGCCCACCAGCAGACCGCCAACCAGCGCACCACTGAACGAGCCCATGCCGCCGATCACCACCACCACGAACGCCACGCCGAGAATCTCCGGGCCGACGAAGGGCTGGGCGCCGCGCAAGGGCGCAAACAGCACGCCGGCGACGCCGGCCAGGGCTACGCCGAGGGCGAAGGTCATCGAGAACAGGCGGAAGATATTGGTGCCCAGCAGCGACACGGTTTCGGTGCTTTCACTGCCGGCGCGCACCAGGGCGCCGAAGCGCGTGCGCTCCAGCAGCAGCCACAGGCCCAGGCCGACCAGCCCGGAAAACACAATGAGAAACAGGCGGTAGTAGGGGTAGACGAAGTCGCCGACCACCAGCACGCCGCGCAGCAGTTCCGGCACGGCGACGCTTTTGCCCACCGGGCCCCAGATCATCACGCTGGCTTCCTGGATGATCAGCGCGATACCCAGCGTCACCAGGATCTGGAACATGTGCGGCAAGTGATAAATGCGCTGGATCAACAGTCGCTCGATCACCCAGGCCAGCGCGGCCACCACCAGCGGCGCGATCAGCAGCGCCAGCCAGAAGCTACCGGTAAGGCTCACGGCGGTGTAGCAGATGTAGGCGCCCAGCAGGAAGAACGCGCCGTGGGCGAAGTTGACGAAGTTGAGCAGGCCGAAAATGATTGTCAGCCCGACCGCGATCAGGAAGTAGATCATCCCCAGCCCAAGGCCGTTGAGGATCTGGAACAGGTAAAGGTTAAGCATGCAGGAACCCTCTGACAGGCGGCCGCGCGGGCGGCCCTGTCGTGTACAACCGGTGATGGTTTAGCGGATCAGCCGAGCACGCAGCCCGTGGCTTCCACCGGCGGGAACGACTGGCCGGCACTGAGCACTTTGGCCAGGTCGTCCTTGTCGGCCATGTCGCCGGCGGCTTTGCCGATCATCAGGTAGTAATCCTTGATCACCTGATGGTCGCCGGCGCGGATCGATTCCTTACCGGTGGGGCCTTCAAAACTCAGGCCCTGCATGGCCTTGGCTACCGTCGGCCCGTCGAAGCTGCCGGTGGCAATGATGGTGTCGAGCATGACCTTGGTGCTGATGTAGTCGGCGGCCAGCGGGTAGGTGGGGTTGATGCCGTATTTGGCCTGGGTCAGCTTGACCAGTTCACGGTTGAGCGGGCTGTCGACCTGGTGCCAGTACTGCGCGCCGAGGTACACACCTTCGAGCACATCGCTGCCCAGTTCCTGGAATTGGTCGAGGCCGGCGGACCACACCAGCAGCACTTTCATGCGCTCCTTGATGCCGAAGTTCACCGCCTGGCGCAGGGTGTTGGATGACTGGCTGCCGAAGTTGAGCAGCACCAGCACGTCGGGTTTGGCGGCGATGGCGTTGGTCAGGTAGCCGGAGAATTCCTGCTCCTGCAGCGAGTGATAGCTGTTGCCGACGTGTTCCAGGCCGTTTTCCTTGAGCACGTTTTTGGCGCCTTCGAGCAAGGCTTCGCCAAACACGTACTGCGGGGTGATGGTGTACCAGCGCTTGGCGTCCGGCAGCAGCTTGATCAGCGGCACCAGGGTTTCGCGGATCGCGCCGTAGGTGGGCACCGACCAGCGGAAAGTCGCACTGTTGCAGTCCTTGCCGGTCACCTCATCGGCGCCCACCGGGGTCATGAACACGCCGCCGACCTTGCTGACTTCCTTGGCCACCGCCAGGGCCGATGACGACAGCGTGCAGCCCTGGAAGAACCGTGCGCCGTCCTGCTGGATCGCCTCCTGGACCTTGCGCACCGCCTTGCCGGCGTTGCCTTCGGTGTCGATGACCTTGTAGTTGAGCGGGCGGCCGAGGATCTCGGGGTGTTGTTCCACCGCGAGCCGCGAACCCATGTCGGCAAACTTACCATAGCTGGCAAAGGCGCCAGACATGGACTTGAGGCCGTAAAAGGTGAAGGGTTCGGCGGCGAATGCAGAGCGCACGCCCAGCGGAAGGCTGAGGGCGGCGGCTGCGGTAAGACTGGCTTTCAACAACGTACGACGCTGCATGGGGTGACTCCCTGGTTTAGTTATTGGCAGGAGCGGCAATGGCGATACGGTGGAGCAAGGGCCTGTGGGCAGGCCTGTTATTGGATGATTGGCTACAACGGGTTTAACTCGGTCAACGGTGGGCGCTGGCTTGCCTGCGATAGCATCGACTCAGTTCAACTGATCCACCGAGGTGTCTGCATCGCAGGCAAGCCAGCTCCCACTTTGATTGGGTTTGCACAGGTGGACCTGTGGTGTTTTTAAGAGTGATCGAACTCCAATAGAAAGTGCGGGCTGACCTCGCCTTCAAGGGCGGTCATATGGTGTTCGGCGTCGCACATGTGTTCATGCATCAAGCTGCGCACCGCGCGTTCATCGCCGGCACGAAAGGCAATCAGCAACTGCTTGTGATAGTCGAGGTTGGCGGCGTCGAACTGCTTGCGCTTGGGCTTGTAGGCTTTTTTCAGCACCACCAGATCGCGCAGCAAATCGTTGAGAAACTGCGCCATGAAACTCAGCAACGGGTTGGGGCAGGCCTTGGCCAGCAGGTTGTGGAACTCCAGCTCCGCCAGGCGCTGTTCGCGCTGGCCGGCCTCGCTGTCCTCCGGCGCGCTGCACAAATCCACGTTGTCTTGCAGGGCCTGATAGTCGTCCTCGCTCAAGCGTCCGAGCACCGACACTGCCAGTTCCACTTCGATGACCTTGCGCAGCTGGTACACCTGCTCGCCGTCCAGGTGCTGAAAATGCAGGTAGTTGCGCAACGCACGGCTGGCGGGCTCGGTGCCGGCCTGGTTCAGATACGCACCGCCACTGGGACCGGTGCGCGTACTCACCAGGCCTTCCACTTCCAGCGCTTTGAGCGCTTCACGGGCCGAGCCTTTGGAACACTGGAAGCTTTCCATCAACTCGCGCTCGGTGGGCAGGCGGTCGCCGGGTTTCAAGGCATCGGTGACGATAGAGCGCTTGACCGACTCGACAATCACATCGGAGAGCTTCTGGCGTTTGCGTCGCAACGGGCGGCTGAGCATGGGCGTCTATTGATCCTATTAATGCGGATTAATAGCACTTAATAACGATTGGTCGAGAGCGTCAACGCAGGGTGTCGTTTTCGGCGCGAAGAGGTCGTAATCGCAGTGATTATTCCCAGCGGCCGGGGTCGAGACAGCGCGTAGAGGGAGGCGGCTGTTGGCCGTTGACCAGAAAATCCGCGACCCAGCGGTTGACGCACCCGGCTGCGACGGCGTCGGGCCGGGATGATTCCTTGAGCAACAATTGCTCGACGCCAGAGGTGGCGGGTTCCGCGTGCCCGGCGTTGACCAAGACCATGCGCGCGACGCGTTCGGTAAACAGCGCGGCGTACCGGCTGCCAAGTCGGGTGGCCTGGGCATTGCCAATGAAGTTGAGCCGCGCCTCGCCGAGTTGTTCGCGCACAAACTCCATATCGCGTGCGGCCTGTTCCACACCGGTTTCCTGGCTCAGGTCGCGGGGGCTCAGTTCGATCACGTCATAACGGTTGGTCAGGGTGCAATAGGCCGCCGTGGCGTAGGACTCCCAGCGGCTGACCAGTTTGAGGACGAAGGTTGCGCCCTGGCCCTTTTGCGGCTCGCCGGCCTGAATGAACACCACACCCTCGCGGCTCAGCGGTTGCCGGGCGCCGACACGGGTCAGGGCCAGGCGCACAGTGCCACGCTTGGGCGCGGCGTGGTCACGGGGCACGCTGACGCTGCCGCATTGGGTGCGCTCCAGCACCTCAGGGTCCGGCCGTTCAAAGGCAGGGAAGGGACAATCCAGCAGCCAGTCGATCGCCGTGGGCGCGATCAGAGGCTCGGCAAAAGCCCGGCTTGCCATCAGCCAGAGGCAGACGCACGCCAGGCTTTTTACAACAACGCTGGGTTTCATCAAGAGGGTCCGGGCAGCCGTTTGAAGACGGCTTTTTTACCAAGGACCTCGGGTCAAAGAATGTAGGTTTGTTAAACGGTTTGTGTAGGACAACGGAGTTTCGTTATCAGAAACCGGCGTTCCACCCGCCACCCAATGCCTTGTACAGCGCAATGCTGGCTTGTAGACGCGATAACCGCAGTTGCACAGTCAAGTCTTGCGCCGCGTACAGCGTGCGTTGGTTTTCGAGCACCGTCAGCAAGTCTTCCGCACCGGCCTGGTAACGGCTTTCGGCGATCCGGAAGGCGGTCTGGGCCTGTTGCAGTTCTTCGCTTTGCCAATCGCGCTGCTGATCCAGGCGCGTGATGTTGCTCAGGGACTTTTCCACGTCGGCAAAGCCGTTGATGATTGCGCCGCGATAAGTCTGCAGCAGCTCATCCTGACGGGCACTGGCCTTGTCGCGTTCGGCGCTTAAACGGCCATTGTTGAAGATCGGCGCCACCAGGCCCGAGGTCAGGCTGTAGTACGGGCTGCGCAGCAGTTCCTCGGCCTTGTAGGACCCCGAGCCCAGCGTGGCGCCCAAGGTCACCGTGGGCAGCATCGCCGCACGGGCCACCGTGACATCGGCACTGGCCGCCGCAAGCTGCGCTTCGGCCTGGGCCAGGTCGGGGCGGCGGCTCAGCAGTTGGCTGGGCACGCCCGGGCCAATGGTCGGCCAGGTCAGCGCCTGGAACGACTCGGCGCCCAGGTTCAACGCTTGCACGGGCTGGCCGAGGAGGGCGGCGAGGGTGATCAGCGATTCTTCGGCCACTTGTTGAATCAGCGGCAGTTGCCGTTGCTGGCTCGCCACCAGACTCTTCTGTTGCGCCAGTTCCAGGGCCGTGGCCGAGCCGGCGTCGTAGCGGGTCTGGACCAGGTCGAGCACATTGCGCGCATTCGCCAGGTTCAGCTCGGCGATCTGTTGGCGCTGGCGCGCGGCGAGGGTTTGCGCATAGCGGTCGGCGACGTTGCTGAGCAGCGTCAGCTCCACAGTGGCCTGGTCGAACTCACTGGCACGCAGGCTCTGCAGGGCACTGTCACGGGCGGCAGCACGGCCGCCCCAGAAATCCACTTCGTAGCTGGCGGTGAGGTCGGCGTCGAAGCTGTCGACGGTTTTATTACTTTCTGTAGCGTCCAGGGAAGAATTGCCGCTGCCGCGCAGCAGCTTTTCGCGGCTGGCGGTGAGGTTGAAATTCACCTCGGGCAACAACGGCGCACCGGCAATCACCGCGCTGGCCTGGGCCTGGCGCACGCGCGCCATGGCGGCCGCCACGTCATAACTGTCGCGCCGGGCCTGGTCGATCAGGCGGTTGAGTTGCGGGCTGCCAAATTGCGTCCACCAACGCTGGTTGGTCGCTTGCGTGGCCTGTCGCTCGGCGTATTGCCACGCGGCGGGCGGCGCGATGCCGCTGTCGACCTGGGGCGGGTGGCCGGTGCAGGCGTTGAGCAACAGGCACAGGCTGAGCACGGACAGGTGCGGTGGAATGCATCGTTTATTCACTGGTCAACGCCTTAACCGGATCGAGCCGGGCAGCTTTACGGGCCGGCATAAAGCCGAATACGACACCGGTGACCAACGCACAGCCAAACGCGCCAAACACCGCCAACAAGGAAAATTGCACCGCCACCTCGGCCAGCACCAGCACGCCGCCGACCAGCAGCGCCAGAGCGATGCCGAACAGCCCGCCGACCACCGAAAGCATCACCGCCTCGGTGAGGAACTGGCGCAGGATGTCGCGCTGACGCGCACCGGTGGCCATGCGGATACCAATCTCGCGCGTCCGCTCGCGCACGGTCATCAGCATGATGTTCATCACGCCGATACCGCCCACCAGCAGGGAAATCGCGGCAATCGAGCCGAGCATCAACGACAAGGTGTTCTGCGTGCGCGCCTCGGCCTGGATCATTGCCGCGTTGTTGGTCAACTGGTAGTCGCGCTTGCCGTTGTGCAGCTTGAGCATCAACTGGTCGATGGCCAGTTCGGCCTCATGCACCTTGCGCGCATCGGCGGCGGCAATTGCCACGTATTCGGGGTTGTAGGTGCCGAACAGGCGCACGCTGGCGGCGGTGTAGGGAATGGCGACACGGTCATCGCTGTCTTTGTTGCCGGAACTGGAGCCTTTTTCAGCCAGCACACCGATGACCTGGAAAGGCACGTTCTCGATCAGGATGTATTGGCCGATCGGGGTGGCGACGTTCTTGAACAGCTTCTCGCGGATACGGTGGCCGATCACTGCGACGGTGGCCCCGGCGTGCTCGTCAGCCTCGGTGAAGTAGCTGCCCTCGACCACCGGCCAGTTGAAGATTTCCGGGAAGTTGACGTCGTTGCCGCCCACGTAGGCGAGGTAATCCAGATTGCCGAAGCGTACACCCGCGTCGCTGCCATTGACCGGCATGATGCGCTTGACCTGGGGCAGCGCCGCCAGGGCCGCGACATCGTTGAGGGTGACGATGCCCAGCGGCGTGCGCGGGTTGGGCGAGGAACCACTCAGGTAAATGATGTTGGAGCCGAACGCGCCCATCTGCGCCATGACCTGTCGCTTGCTGCCTTCGCCCACCGCCAGCATCACCACCACCGACGCCACGCCGATGATGATGCCCAGCAGTGTCAGCGCGGTGCGGAAGCGGTTGATCCACATCACCCGCCAGGCCGCTTGCACGGCGTCCACCAGTTCGGCTTTCCAGGCACCGTTGTGTTCGGCACCGTCGGCCAGGCGCTGGCGCAGGTCCACGGCTTGCAGCGCGCCGCTGTGGGCGGTGGCGGGCACGTGGGTATCGCGGGTTGCCGAGTCACTGATGATCAGGCCATCACGGATCTCGATGATGCGGTTGGCACGCGCCGCCACTTCGCGGTCGTGGGTAATCAGAATGACCACGTGGCCCTGGCCCGCCAGTTCATCCAGCAGCGCCATCACCTCGGCGCCGCTGTGGCTGTCGAGGGCGCCGGTGGGTTCGTCGGCGAGGATGATATGCCCGCCGTTCATCAGGGCGCGGGCAATGGACACGCGTTGTTGCTGGCCACCGGAGAGCTGGTGCGGGCGGTTGCCGGTGCGGTCGGCCAGGCCCAGGCGGGTCAGCAGCGCCTTGGCGCGGGCGTGCCGTTCGGCGGCGCTGATGCCGGCATAGATCGCCGGCATTTCGACGTTTTCCTGAGCCGAGCCCGACGGGATCAAGTGGTAGCCCTGGAACACGAAACCAAAGGCTTCGCGGCGCAGCCAGGCCAGTTCGTCGCTGTCCAGGTGCGCGACGTTTTCGCCGGCGAACAGATAGTCGCCCTCGGTGGGGCGATCAAGGCAGCCGAGAATGTTCATCAGCGTGGATTTGCCGGAGCCCGACGCGCCGACGATGGCGACGAATTCCCCGGCATGGATCGACAGGTCGATCCCGCGCAACACGTCGACCTGCGGGCTGTCGCCGCCGCCGTAGGATTTGCGGATGTTCTTGAGTTCGATCAGCGGCGTGGTCAAGTCAACCCCCGTTGCCATCGACCGGGCCGATCAGCAGGTGATCGCCTTCGTTCAAGCCCTCAAGCACTTCGACCCGCAGGCGGTCGCTGATACCCAGGCGCACCGGGCGCTCCTCGATGTCGCCGTTTTTGGCCACCACCCGCGCGAACGGCCGGTCGGGGCCGTGGCTGCCCAGCAAGGCCGCCACGGGGGCGGTGAGTACGTCCTTGACCTGACTGGCAACGAAAAACACCTGGGTGGTCATTTCGGCCATCAGTGCATTGTCGGCGTTGTCCACATCCAGCAGCACGGTGTAGAGCACCACGCGGCCACTGCCGCTTTTGCTGGCGCTGCTGGGGCTACCACTGCCCTGGCTGGTTTCATTCAGCGGCTTGGGCGGTATCGGCAAGATCTGGCGCACGGTGCTGGTCCAGCGCCGGCTGCCACCGGCGAGGGTGGTGAAATAGGCGGTCATGCCCGGTTTGACGTGGCCTATGTCGGCTTCGGAGACTTCGGCCCACACGGTCATCGGCGATAACTTGGCGATGCGCAGGATCAGCGGCGTCTGTTGCTGGGCGTTGAGGGTCTGGCCGACCCGTGCGTCCACCGCCACCACGGTGCCGCTCATGGGCGCGTAGATGCGGGTATAGCCCAATTCCGCCTCGTCGCTGCGCAGGCTGGCCTGGGCCTGGCGGATCTGTGCCTGGAACATCTCGACCCGGGCCTGGGTGGCACTCAGTTCGGCCTTGGCGGTTTGCACGTCTTCCTCGCGGGTGGCGTTGCCGGCGGCCAGGCGCTGTTGACGCTGGTATTTCTGGCGCGCGAGTTCGTGCTGGGCCTTCTGTTCCTGCAGCTGGGCCTTGAGATTTTCGATGGAATAGCGGCTGGCGTCGAGTTTGGCTTGTTGCGTGGAAGGGTCGATTTCCACCAGCAACTGGCCTTCCTTGACCTGATCCCCGGCCTCGACATGAATCTCGCGGATCTGCCCGGATGCCTGGGCGCCGACGTCGACATACCGGCGCGGTTGCAGCGTACCCAGCGCCGTGACGCTGTTTTCAATATTGCCGCGGGTGACGGTGACAGTGGACAGCGTATCGCGGCCGGGCGGCAGCACCTGCCAGGCGGCCACCGCAAGGATGGGGATCAGGCACGCGACAGCGAGCAGGGCGCGTCGAGCGGGGCGAGGGCGTTTCATGCGTTGGTTCCAGCCAGGAAGTGAGGGCCGCAGTTGCGGGGGGCTGAGTGTTATACGAGAAAATTGCTCGCAGATTTAGGCGTTTACATACACGGAAACAGCTCTATGGAATAAAAAACTCGCGCATTGATGCAAGACTTCTTTAAAAGTAGATGAGAATTACTATAAATTGCACGCACTCAAACTGCCATCATCCATGGCCTGTCTTCTTTAGTACTCAAGGATTTGATGCCGTCGCCCCTGACGGCCGGGAGTCATGGTGGAAAACTACTATCGCGAGCTGGTGTGTTTCCTCAACGCCAAGCTGGGCAACCGTCAGGTGGCCGAGGATGTGGTGCATGACGCTTATGTCCGAGTGCTGGAGCGCTCCAGTGACACGCCGATCGAACAACCGCGTGCGTTTTTGTATCGCACCGCGCTGAACCTGGTAATCGACGGTCATCGGCGTAACGCCTTGCGCCAGTCCGAACCCCTGGACGTGCTGGACACCGAAGAGCGTTTCGCCACCAGTTCGCCGCATGCCTGCCACGATCAGGACCAGCGCCTTGAAATGCTTGAGCGTGCCCTGGCCGAGCTGCCGGCCACGTGCCGCGACAGCTTCCTGCTGCGCAAACTCGACGGCCTGTCCCACCCGCAAATCGCCGAACGCCTGAGTATTTCCCGCAGCCTGGTGGAAAAACACATCGTCAACGCCATGAAGCATTGCCGGGTGCGCATGCGCGAGTGGGACGCGCACTGATCAATGATCAGTTAAATTTTATTTCACTGTCCTCGTTTCCTATCAACACATGACCTGTTGTGCAGGTCTTGAAGGTATTCCCGCCCCACCGCCAAGGGGCTTATCCAGAGGACACTGGAATGACACAGGCAATTGCTTCGCCCGCGGTTCACGACCTGATCGGTATCGGTTTCGGCCCTTCGAACCTGGCGTTGGCCATCGCCCTGCAGGAGCGCGAAAAAGCCCAGGGCAAACTGGACGTGCTGTTTCTCGACAAACAGGCCGATTACCGTTGGCACGGCAATACCCTGGTGACCCAGAGCGAACTGCAGATTTCGTTCCTCAAGGACCTGGTGACCTTGCGCAACCCCACCAGCCCTTATTCCTTCGTCAACTACCTCAAGGCCCACGACCGCCTGGTGGATTTCATCAACCTGGGCACGTTTTACCCGTGCCGCATGGAGTACAACGACTACCTGCGCTGGGTCGCGGGGCAGTTCCAGGCCCAGGCGCGCTACGGCGAGGAAGTGCTGGCCATCGAGCCGATCCTGCAACAGCAACACGTTGAAGCACTGCGCGTGATCTCCCGTGACGCGCTGGGCGAACAGCATGTGCGTACCACCCGTTCGGTGGTGGTCAGTGCCGGTGGCACGCCGCGTGTGCCTGAGGCGTTCAAGGCTCTCAAGGATGATGGCCGCGTGTTCCACCACTCCCAATACCTGGCACGCATGGCCCAGCAGCCGTGTGTTGAAGGCAAGGCGATGCGCATTGCGATCATCGGCGGTGGGCAAAGCGCGGCTGAAGCCTTTATCGACTTGAACGACAGTTTCCCGTCGGTGCAGGTCGACATGATCCTGCGCGGTTCGGCGCTCAAGCCCGCCGACGACAGCCCGTTCGTCAACGAAGTGTTCTCACCGGCGTTTACCGACCTGGTGTTCCAGCAGGTCGGCGCCGAGCGCGAACGCCTGGTGGCCGAGTACCAGAACACCAACTATTCGGTGGTTGACCTGGACCTGATCGAGCGCATCTACGGCATTTTCTATCGCCAGAAAGTCTCCGGTGTCGCCCGCCAGGCGTTCCGCACCATGACCGTGGTCGAGAAAGCCAGCGCCAGCCCGCTGGGCATCGAACTGTCTTTGCGCAACAACGCCAGCGGCGAAACCAGCGTCAGCCATTACGACGCGGTGATCCTGGCCACCGGTTACGAGCGCCAGATGCACCGCGAACTGCTCGCGCCGCTGGAAGCCTATATGGGCGACTTCGAGGTGGCGCGCGACTACCGCATCGTCACCGACGAGCGCTGCAAGGCCGGCATTTATATCCAGGGCTTCAGCCAGGCCAGCCATGGCTTGAGCGATACCTTGCTGTCGGTACTGCCGATTCGGGCGGACGAGATCGCGGCGTCGTTGTATGAAAACGATCGCCATCGGGGCAAAGCACGCTCGGTGCAGGACCTGCTCCTTGCGACTGCGAGCTGATCGGGCACAGTCCTACAGACGGCACTGGCGCCAAGGTTGAGCTACTGGTACTGTACAAAAAACCAGTATCGGTAGCTCTCCATGCAGTTGATCGAAAAACTCAGTATCCTCGCCGACGCCGCAAAGTACGACGCTTCCTGCGCCAGCAGTGGCGCGCCCAAGCGCAGTTCCGAGGGCAAGGCCGGGCTGGGTTCCACCGACGGCATGGGCATCTGTCACAGTTACACGCCTGACGGCCGTTGCGTGTCGTTGCTCAAGGTGTTGCTGACCAATTTCTGTCTTTACGACTGCCAATACTGCGTCAACCGCCGCTCCAGCGACGTGCCGCGTGCGCGTTTCAGCCCGGAGGAGGTGGTCACCCTGACGCTGGATTTCTACCGGCGCAATTGCGTCAGCGGGCTGTTTCTCAGTTCCGGCATTATTCGCTCGGCCGACTACACCATGGAGCAACTGGTCAGGGTCGCCAAGCTGTTACGCGAAGAGCATGATTTTCGCGGCTATATCCACCTCAAGACCATTCCCGAAGCCGACCCGGCACTGATCGCCGAGGCCGGGCGCTATGCCGATCGGCTCAGCGTGAACATCGAGTTACCCACCGATGCCAGCCTGCAAACCCTGGCGCCGGAGAAGCAGATCGTTTCGATCAAACAGGCGATGCAAACCATCTACACCGGTGAACAAACCGTGCTTAACGAGCCGCGCGCGCCGCGTTTCGCGCCGGCCGGGCAGAGCACGCAGATGATCGTCGGCGCCGATGAAACCGACGACAGCACCATCCTGCACGGCGCCGAGGCGCTGTACGGCAACTTCAAGTTGCGCCGCGTCTATTATTCGGCGTTCAGCCCCATCCCCAACAGCCCGAAAAGCGTGCCCCTGGCGGCGCCGCCGCTGATGCGCGAGCACCGTTTGTATCAGGCAGATTTTCTGTTGCGCAGTTACGGTTTCAGCGCCAACGAGCTGTTTGAAGGCCCCGGTCACCTGGCGCTGGACATCGACCCCAAGCTGGCCTGGGCGCTGGAGCATCGCGAGGTGTTTCCGCTGGACTTGAATCGCGCCGAACCCACGTTGATTGCGCGCATCCCCGGCATCGGCCTGCGCACTACTCAACGCCTGGTGGACCTGCGCCGCGAACGCAAGATCCGTTTCGAAGACCTGGCGCGCATGCGCTGCGTGCTGGCCAAGGCCAAGCCATTTTTCATCACCAGCGACTACCACCCACAACAGGCCGACACCACCAGCGTGTTGTTGCGCGAGCAACTGCGCGACCGCCCGCAGCCTCAGCAAATGGGGCTGTGGGGATGATCAGCCTGGAATGCGACAACCTGTTCAGCACCTGGCGCGAACAGGCGCGCTGGCTGCTCAGCCATCAGGTTGACCCCAGTCAGGTGAGCTGGGGCGAGGCCGAGGTGGCGGACCTGTTTGCCACTGACGAGCCGATTCCTGAGCAGCTTGGGCCGTTCCAGGCGCGAATTCCCAAGGCGCTGTTGGCGCTGTTGGAATCGGCCGCCTGCTATCACGGCGATCAGCGTTGGAGCTTGCTCTACGAAGTGCTGTGGCGTGTCAGTCATGGCGACCGTACCGCCATGCTGGCCGGGGACAAGCTGGGCAGTGAGTTGCAACGGCGGATCAAGCAGGTCAGTCGCGAAGCTCATCACCTGCACGCATTTGTGCGGTTTATCGCGCTGCCCCCAGAGGCCGGGCCGGAGTTACCGGAGTACGTGGCCTGGCATGAGCCGGCCCATGACATATTGAAATCAGCCAGTCAGCACTTTATCGGGCGCATGGGCCGCCATCGCTGGATGATCGCCACGCCGCTGGATGGGGTCTATTACGACGGTCAGCAGTTGATTCATCAACGTGAATGCCCCGAAGCCTGGCAGCAACTGGCGCAAAAGGTCGAAGACCCTCACAGCGCCATGTGGCTGACTTACTACAGCCATATCTTCAACCCGGCGCGCTTGAACCCCAAGGTGATGGAAGGACATTTGCCCAGTCGATTCTGGAAGAACCTGCCGGAGGGAAAGTTGATTCCGGGGTTGATCAGCGAGGCGCGGACGGGCAAGCAGCGCGATGGGCAGGCAAAGCTGATTGGTACCAAGCCGGGCAAGCGTATTTCCAGCGGGCACGGTTAAAAAGGCGAGAGCGGGCTGGTTCCCGATAGCGGTGTGTCAGTCACCGAATGCATCGCCAGACACGCCCTTATCGGGAGCAAGCTCCCTCCCACTGTTGATTTAGTGGGCGCTGGCTTGCCGGCGATGGCCGTGTATCAGTGCCAACTGTACTAACAGATAGATCGCTATCGCAGGCAACCCAGCTCCCACATTAGTATGGCGGTGCTAATGAAATCTGTTTTCAGCCAGGAGCAGTCATGTCTACCGCCGTTCGTCTCGCCCAGGCAGCCGATGCCGAGGGGATCAGCCAGGTCATCCTGGCGGCCTTACACAGCAGCAATGCGCGGGATTACCCGGCGGATGTGATCGCTCGCGTGGCGAGCAATTTTACCCCTGACGCCGTGCTGGCCTTGCTCCAGCGTCGGGTTGTGCTGGTGGCGGTGCAGGGGCAGGTGATCGTCGCCACTGCGGCGCTGGATGCCAATGTGGTGCGCTCGGTATTCGTCAACCCGGCATTGCAGGGGCAGGGCATTGGCCGGTTGCTGATGATTGAGATCGAACTGCGTGCGCGAGAGGCCGGGGTGACGGTCTTGAGCGTGCCGTCTTCGCTGACCGCCGAGCCGTTCTACACCAAGATGGGTTTCCATACGGTGCGCGATGTCTACCACGGTAACGAGCGCACGCTGGTGATGGAGAAAGCACTGTTATCCCGCCACCCCATCGGGCCGTATCGCGACCGTCAGCACCGTGCGCAAGTGGTGGCTTTGTGGCAGCAGGCGTTCGGGTACGACACCGCGCACAACCTGCCGACGGTGGCGATTGATAAGAAGCTGGCGGTCAACGATGGGTTGTTTTTTGTGGCCACGGATAAAAAGGCTGTGATCGGCAGCATTCTGGCCGGTTACGACGGGCATCGTGGTTGGCTGTATTCGGTGGCGGTGCACAGCGATTATCGCCGGCAGGGCCTGGGGGCTTCGTTGGTGCGGTATGCCGAACAGGCGCTGACTGCACTGGGGTGCATGAAGATCAATTTGCAGATTACGGGCGGCAATGATGCGGTGGTGGGGTTTTATGAGGCGCTGGGGTATGGGGTGGAGCCGAGGATCAGTATGGGCAAGAAGGTCGCCGTGAATATCCCGCCGCAATCCTGAAAACACCGTAACGCAAATGTGGGAGCTGGCTTGCCCGCGATGGCGGTCTATCAGTCAACTTATTCAGTCACTGATAGACCACTATCGCAGGCAAGCCAGCTCCCACATGGGTTTTGTGGTGTTGCTGGCTTTTGGGCTTAGACCTTGACGATCCAGCCTTCTGGCGCCTCGACGTCGCCGGTTTGCACGCCGGTCAGCTCTTTGTAGAGCTGCTGGGTGATCGGGCCGACTTCGGTTTCGCTGTGGAACACGTGCAGCTTGCCGTTGTACTGGATGCCGCCGATCGGCGAGATCACGGCGGCTGTGCCGCAGGCACCGGCTTCCTTGAACTGATCCAGTTTGTCGATGAACACTTCGCCCTCAACCACTTTCAGGCCCAGGCGCGACTGTGCCAGCTCGATCAGCGACAGGCGGGTAATGCCTGGCAGCACCGAAGGCGACTTCGGCGTGATGAACTGGTTGTCGTGGGTGATCCCGAAGAAGTTGGCTGAGCCGACTTCTTCGATCTTCGAGTGGGTCATGGGGTCCAGGTAGATCGCATCGGCGAAACCGGATTTTTTCGCTTCGGCACCCGGCATCAGGCTGGCAGCGTAGTTGCCACCCACTTTGGCGGCGCCGGTGCCTTGTGGGGCGGCGCGGTCGAAAGTGGAGATTTGGAAGTTGTGCGGCACCAGGCCGCCTTTGAAGTAGGCACCGACCGGGATCGCGAAGACCGAGAAGATGAACTCCGGCGCGGTACGCACGCCGATGTTGTCACCGGTACCGATCACGAACGGGCGCAGGTACAGCGCGCCGCCGCTGCCGTACGGCGGGATGAACCGTTCGTTGGCCTTGACCACTTGTTTGCACGCTTCGATGAAGTCTTCCGTCGACACGTGCGGCATCAGCAGGCGTGCACAGCTGCGCTGCATGCGCGCGGCGTTCTGGTCAGGGCGGAACAGGTTGATCGAACCGTCCTTGCAACGATAGGCCTTGAGGCCTTCAAAGCATTGCTGGCCATAGTGCAGGGCGGTGGAGCCCTCGCTGATGTGCAGCACGTTGTCGTCGGTCAGGGTGCCTTCTTGCCATTCGCCGTTTTTCCAGACCTGGAGAAACCGCTTGTCGGTCTTGATGTAGTCAAAACCCAGCTTGTCCCAATTGATGCTTTCGTTACCCATGACACCCTCTATCTCTGGTCAACCGCCTGGTCGAAGGCAGGCTTGTCGGTTTTTTTCTGGATGGGCGCAACAATACTGCATTATTGGCCGGTGTGGGAGCAGGTGGGTGGGCCGTTCAGCATGTGTGTGGGCTGATCCACCGTTATCGCAGGCAAGCCAGCTCCCACATTTGGAATGCATTCCCCTGTGGGAGCCGGGCTTGCCCGCGATAGCCTCACCGCGGATTTACAGGTGCAGCGCGTGGCCCAAGGCTCTTAAAGCCGCCTCTTGTACAGCTTCGCCGAGCGTCGGGTGAGCATGGATGGTGCCGGCCACATCTTCCAGACGCGCGCCCATTTCCAGGCTCAGGCCGAAGGCGGTGGACAGTTCGGAGACGCCCACGCCTACTGCCTGCCAGCCCACAATCAGGTGGTTGTCACGCCGCGCGACCACACGCACAAAGCCGGTTTTCGACTCCAGCGTCATCGCCCGGCCATTGGCCGCAAACGGGAAGCTCGACACGATGCAGTCCAGGCCCGCGGCCTTGGCTTCGTCCGGGGTCTTGCCGACCACCACCAGTTCCGGGTCGGTAAAGCACACGGCCGGGATCGCCGCCGGGTTGAATTCGCGGGATTTACCGCTGATCAGTTCGGCCACCATCTCGCCCTGAGCCATGGCGCGGTGGGCCAGCATCGGCTCGCCGCTCAGGTCGCCGATCGCCCAGACATTGCGCATGCTGGTCTGGCAACGGCTGTCGATCCTGATTGCCGAACCGTTCATGTCCAGGTTCAGCGCTTCCAGGTTCCAGCCCTGGGTATTGGGTTTGCGACCCACAGCCACCAGCACCTGATCGGTTTCCAGCGACAAGGTGTCGCCATTTGGATCGCGCACTTGCAGGCACTGGTTCTCAAAACCGGTGACGCTGTGCTTGAGGTACAGCTTCACGCCCAGTTGCTTGAGGGATTCGGCCACCGGCAATGTCAGCTCGGCGTCATAGGCGGGCAGGATATGTTCCTGCGCCTCGACCACACTGACCTCGGCGCCAAGCTTGCGGTAGGCAATGCCCAGCTCCAGACCGATATAGCCGCCACCCACCACAATCAGGCGCTTGGGCACATGCGTGGGCGCCAGGGCTTCGGTGGAGGAGATGATCGGCCCGCCAATCGGCAGCATCGGCAGGTTGACGCTTTTCGAGCCGGTGGCCAGCAGCAGGTGTTCGCAGTGGATACGCTGGTCACCGACGTCGATGGTCTTGCCGTCGACCACCTTGGCCCAGCCGTGAATCACCTGCACTTTGTGCTTTTTCAGCAGCGTGGCGACGCCCGTGGTCAGGCGATCGACAATGCCGTCTTTCCATTCCACGCTCTTGCGGATATCCAGCGTCGGCACGTCGACTTCGATGCCCAACTGCGAACCCTGGCTGTGGTGCACGGTTTGCTGAAATTGCTCAGCCACGTGAATCAAGGCTTTGGACGGAATGCAGCCGATGTTCAGGCAAGTACCGCCCAACGCCTGGCCTTCGACCAGGATGGTCGGGATGCCCAACTGGCCAGCGCGAATCGCCGCCACGTAACCGCCAGGGCCGCCACCGATGATCAGCAGCGTGGTGTGTAATGTCTGGGACATGCCTTACTCCAAAAACAGGCTGGCGGGTTGTTCGAGCAGGCCGCGAATGGCCTGGATGAATTGCGCCGCGTCCATGCCGTCGACCACGCGGTGATCAAAGGAGCTGGAGAGGTTCATCATTTTGCGAATCACGATCTGGCCCTTGATCACCATCGGCCGCTCGACGATGCGGTTGACGCCGACGATGGCCACTTCCGGCAGGTTCAGCACCGGCGTGCTGACGATACCGCCCAGCGCGCCCAGGCTGGTCAGGGTGATCGTCGAACCCGACAGCTCGTCACGACTGGCCTTGCCATTGCGCGCGGCGGTGGCCAAACGCGCGATTTCCTCGGCATTGCCCCACAGGCTGCGCGCTTCGGCGTGACGCACCACTGGCACCATCAGGCCGACGTCGCTCTGGGTGGCGACGCCCACATGCACCGCGCCAAGGCGGGTGATGACTTGGGCTTCGTCGTCGTACCGCGCGTTGATCTGCGGAAAATCGCGCAACGCCACGACCATGGCGCGCACGATAAACGGCAACAGGGTCAGCTTGCCGCGCGTGGCACCGTGCTTCTCGTTGAGGTGCACGCGCAACTCGTCGAGGGCGGTGACGTCGATTTCTTCTACATAGCTGAAATGCGCGGCGCGCCGGGTGGCGTCCTGCATGCGCTGAGCAATCTTGCGGCGCATGCCGATCACCGGGATTTGTTCTTCGTCGGTGCGTTCGGCGTAGGGGTTGGCAACGGCTTTATTTTGCGCCGGACGCTGGAGCAAGAAAGCCTCCAAATCTTCGTGCAGAATCCGGCCCGCCGGACCAGAGCCCTGCACCAGGCGTAGCTGGATGCCAGCATCCAGGGCATGTTTACGCACGGCAGGCGAAGCCAGTGGGCGTTCGTCAGCTTCACGGGCCACGTGTGCCTGAGCCGCAACCACGGGCGCGGGCTTGCTTGGCGCTGGCGCGGGTTTGGCGTCAGCAACCGGCGCAGGCGCAGGTGCAGCGTTTGCCGGGGCAGCCACCGCCGGCGCATCCTTGGCGTTACCCGCGCCTTCCACTTCAATGCTGATCAAAATACTGCCCACGGCCATGACTTCACCCGGCTCGCCGCCGAGGGAAATCACTTTGCCGTGCACCGGTGAGGGAATGTCCACCATCGCCTTGTCAGTCATCACATCCGCCAGCACCTGGTCTTCAACCACCAGGTCGCCGACCTTTACGTGCCATACCGACAGTTCAACTTCTGCGATGCCTTCGCCGATGTCCGGCATCTTGATAACGTGCGTGCCCATTCAGACCTCCATGACCCGTTTCAACGCCGCGCCCACACGGGACGGCCCTGGGAAATACGCCCACTCCTGCGCGTGCGGGTAGGGGGTGTCCCAGCCGGTGACGCGTTCGATCGGCGCTTCCAGGTGATGGAAGCAATGCTCTTGCACCAGCGACACCAGCTCGGCACCAAAGCCGCAGGTGCGGGTGGCTTCGTGCACCACCACGCAACGGCCGGTCTTTTTCACCGACTTGACGATGGTTTCCAAATCCAGCGGCCACAGGCTGCGCAGGTCGATAACCTCGGCGTCGATGCCGGTTTCTTCGGCGGCCACTTGCGACACATACACGGTGGTGCCGTAGGTCAGCACGGTGACGGCCGAGCCTGGACGCACGATGGCGGCCACGTCCAGTGGTACGGTGTAGTAACCGTCCGGAACTTGCGCTTGCGGGTGTTTCGACCACGGCGTTACCGGGCGGTCGTGGTGGCCGTCGAACGGGCCGTTGTACAGGCGTTTGGGCTCAAGGAAGATCACCGGGTCGTCGTTTTCGATCGAGGCAATCAGCAGGCCTTTGGCGTCATACGGGTTGGACGGCATCACCGTGCGCAGGCCGCAGACCTGGGTGAACACCGCTTCGATACTCTGGCTGTGGGTCTGGCCGCCGTAGATGCCGCCGCCGCAGGGCATGCGCATGGTCAGCGGCGCAGTGAACTGGCCGGCCGAGCGATAACGCAGGCGTGCAGCTTCGGAGATGATCTGGTCGGTCGCGGGGTAGACGTAGTCGGCGAACTGGATTTCTGCCACCGGGCGCAGCCCGTAGGCGCCCATGCCCACCGCCACACCGACGATGCCGCTTTCGGAGATCGGCGCGTCGAATACCCGCGAACTGCCGTACTTGTTCTGCAGACCTTCGGTGCAGCGGAACACGCCGCCGAAGTAACCGACGTCCTGGCCGAACACCACCACGTTATCGTCACGCTCAAGCATCACATCCATGGCCGAGCGCAAGGCCTGGATCATGGTCATGGTGGTGGTGGTCATGGCGGTTTCCACTTCGATACTGTTGTTGTGATCGTTCATGGTCAGATCCCCAACTCTTGACGCTGGCGCTTCAAGTGCTCCGGCATCTCTTTATAAACGTCTTCGAACATGGTCGCGGCGCTTGGAATCTGGCCACCGGCCAGGGTGCCGTACTGTTCGGCTTCTTTTTGCGCCTTGATCACTTCGGCCTCAAGTTCGGCACTGACCGCCGCGTGTTCCTCTTCGGACCACTGGCCAATCTTGATCAAGTGCTGCTTGAGGCGGGCAATCGGGTCGCCCAGCGGGAAGTGGCTCCAGTCGTCGGCGGGACGGTATTTGGACGGATCATCGGAGGTCGAGTGCGGGCCGGCGCGGTAGGTAACCCACTCGATCAGCGTTGGCCCCAGGTTGCGGCGCGCACGCTCGGCCGCCCAGGCGGAGGCGGCGTACACCGCGATAAAGTCGTTGCCGTCCACGCGCAGGGAGGCGATACCGCAACCGACGCCGCGTCCGGCGAAGGTGGTGGCTTCACCGCCAGCAATGGCCTGGAAGGTGGAAATGGCCCACTGGTTGTTGACCACGTTGAGAATCACTGGCGCACGGTAGACGTGGGCGAAGGTGAGGGCGGTGTGGAAGTCGGATTCGGCGGTGGCGCCGTCGCCGATCCAGGCCGAGGCAATTTTGGTGTCGCCCTTGATCGCCGAGGCCATGCCCCAGCCCACACCTTGTACGAATTGGGTGGCGAGGTTGCCGGAAATAGTAAAGAAGCCAGCGTCCTTGACCGAATACATGATGGGCAACTGACGGCCCTTGAGCGGGTCGCGCTCGTTGGACAGCAGTTGGCAGATCAGGTCCACCAGCGGCACTTCGCGCGCCATCAGGATGCTTTGCTGGCGATAGGTGGGGAAGCACATGTCGTCGATGTTCAAGGCCAGGGCCTGAGCGCTGCCGATGGCTTCTTCGCCAAGGCTTTGCATGTAGAACGACATTTTTTTCTGGCGCTGGGCGACGACCATGCGGTTGTCGAAGATCCGCGTCTTGAGCATGGCGCGCATGCCTTTGCGCAGGATCTCGACGGGAACGCCTTCGGCCCACGGGCCAAGGGCCTGGCCCTGGTCGTCGAGCACGCGAATCAGGCCCTTGGCCAGGTCGGCGGTGTCGGCGGGTTCTACGTCGATGGCGGGTTTGCGCACCAGGCCGGCGTCGGTCAGACGCAGGTAGGTAAAGTCGGTCTTGCAGCCTGGGCGGCCCGAGGGTTCGGGCACGTGCAGGCGCAGTGGTTCGTACTGCTGGGTCATGGCTTTCTACGCTCTATCTTGTGAATTTCTTGTAGTGGGCGCGCTAGCTGACAGTCCGTCTCCGGGTAGGAGAAATCTTGTCCTACAACAATCATAGGCGTGGCGTAGAAGAATATTTATCTCTGTTTCGTTGCGCTCGCGATCATTTGCGGATAAAAAAACTGCATAAACATAATAAACAGGTGATTTTGTCTCATGCGCAAACTGGACCGTACCGATATCGGCATTCTCAACGCCCTGCAGGAGAACGCGCGCATCACTAACGCCGACCTGGCCCGCTCGGTCAACCTGTCACCCACACCGTGTTTCAACCGGGTCAAGGCGATGGAAGAGTTGGGCCTGATTCGTGACCAGGTCACGCTGCTGGATGCCGATTTGCTTGGGCTGCACGTCAACGTGTTTATTCATGTGAGCCTGGAAAAGCAGAACGAGCTGGCGTTGCAGCAGTTCGAAGGCGCGATCTCGGACCGCCCGGAAGTGATGGAGTGTTACCTGATGGCCGGCGACCCGGACTACCTGATCCGGGTGCTGGTGCCGACGATCCAGTCGCTGGAGCGCTTCATGATGGACTTTCTGACCAAAGTGCCTGGCGTCGCGAATATCCGCTCAAGCTTTGCGCTCAAGCAAGTGCGCTACAAGACCGCGCTGCCTTTACCCGCCAATGGCATCAACCTCGGCACATGACCTCAGCCGCGCCGCTGTAAACATGTGGGAGCTGGCTTGCCTGCGATAGCGGTGGGTCAGCTGACAAATGGGTGTCAGCAATACCGCCATCGCAGGCAAGCCAGCTCCCACAGGGGGTTCGCGTCCTTACAGTTGGTTGAGTGGGATCTTCAGATAAACCACCCCATTCTCTTCGGCCGGCGGCATATGCCCCGCCCGCACATTCACCTGGATCGCCGGCAGCAACAACGTCGGCATGCCCAACCCCGCATCACGTTTCGTACGCATCGCTACAAACGCCGCCTCATCCACCCCGTCATGCACATGAATATTGCCCGCGCGCTGCTCGGCTACGGTAGTCAGGCATTTCGCCTGCCGCCCCTCAGGCGGGTAGTCATGACAGACGTACAACTGGGTTTCAGGTGCAAATGCCAAGAGCTTACGCATCGACCCATACAACTGCCGCGCATCGCCACCCGGGAAATCGCAGCGTGCCGTGCCCACATCGGGCATGAACAGCGTGTCACCCACCAGAATCAAGCGGTCGTCGATCAGGTAGGCCATGTCCGCCGGGGTATGCCCGGGTACATGCAGCGCCTGGGCCTTCAGGTTGCCGATATGAAAGACCTCATCCGGCGCAAACAAATGGTCGAACTGCGAGCCATCGACGCAAAATTCCGGCTCCAGGTTGAACAGGTTCTTGAACACGTCCTGGACCTTGCTGATCGACTGACCAATGGCGATCTTGCCGCCCAGCGTGCGGCGCAGGTACGGCGCGGCAGACAGGTGATCGGCATGCGCATGGGTTTCCAGCAGCCATTGCACCTGCAGGCCGTGCTCACGCACAAACGCGATGACTTTGTCGGCCTGGGTCGTGTCGGTGCGCCCGGAGGCCGGGTCGTAATTGAGCACCGAGTCGGCGATGGCACACGGGCCGCCGTCCGCTTCATAGATGACGTAGGTGAAGGTCGACGATGCCTCGTCCAGAAAAGCGTGAATCAACGCTGGCATGGCGGCTGTCCCTGTTGAGGAAGAAAAAAGTCGTTACAATCAGTTTACGTTTACACATAATGTTTTGAGCTTAAGTGACGTAAAGGACCCGAAGCAAATGGAATCTACTCTGAGTGAGGGCGAAGTCGCCCAGTTGCGCGCATCGGCGTCCAAGGCCTGCTCCTTGCTCAAGGCGTTGGCCAACGAGGACCGTTTGTTGATCCTGTGCCAGTTGACCCAGGGCGAGCGCAACGTGGGTGAACTGGAAGCGCTGACCGGCGTGCGCCAGCCCACGCTGTCTCAACAATTGGGCATCCTGCGTGACGAAGGGTTGGTCGCCACCCGTCGGGAAGGCAAATACATTTTCTACGGGCTGGCCAGCCATGAAGTGATTCAAGTGATGAAAACCCTGTCCGGGCTGTACTGCGGCGCGGTCATGAAAAGCTGGGCGTGACGCCATCCGGCAGCGACCCTTGTGTGCATGTAAAAGAAAGGCGATTGACCATGAATGACCAACACTGTGGCCCTACCATCAGTGGCGATATCGTAGTCATCGGCGGCGGTTCAGCGGGCATCGGCCTGCTGGCCAGCCTGCTCAAACGTGACCCGCACCTGAACATCACCCTGATCGAACCGAGCGAATATCACTGCTACCAGCCGGCCTGGACCCTGGTCGGCGGCGGCGCCTACGACGTCAAAAAGACCCGGCGCCCACTCGCCGACGTACTGCCCAATGGCGTCACCTGGGTGCAGGCCGCGGTCACCGAACTGCTGCCCGAGGCGCAGACCCTGGTGCTCGACAGCGGCCAGCGCGTCACCTGGAACAACCTGATCGTGTGCCCCGGCCTGCGCCTGGCCTGGGAAAAGGTCGAAGGCCTGCAAGACACCTTGGGCCAAAACAGCGTGACCTCCAATTACAGCTACGAGCACGCCGCCTACACCTGGCAGCTGGTGCAACAGCTCAAGGGCGGCAAGGCGATCTTTACCCAGCCGGCCATGCCGATCAAATGCGCAGGGGCGCCGCAAAAGGCGATGTATCTGTCTTGCGATCACTGGCTTAAACAAGGCCACCTGAAAAACATCGACGTCGAATTCGATCTCGCGGGCGCCGCGCTGTTTGGCGTCGCGACCTTTGTGCCGCCGTTGATGAAATACGTCGAAAAATACCATGCGCGCCTGGCGTTCAATTCCAACCTGGTCAAGGTCGATGGCCCGGCGCGCAAGGCCTGGTTTGAGGTGAAAGACGCGGCGGGCACGCTCACGGTTGAAGAGAAATCCTTCGACCTGCTGCACGTGGTCCCGCCGCAAGTCTCCCCGGACTTTATCCGCCAAAGCCCGCTGGCCGACGCCGGCGGCTGGTGCGAAGTGAACCCCCACAGCCTGCAACACCTGCGTTACCCACACGTCTTTGGCCTGGGCGATGTGTGCGGCACTACCAATGCCAAGACCGCCGCCGCTGTGCGCAAGCAGATCGTGGTGGTCGCTGAAAACCTGCTGGCCCTGCGCAAACAGGCGCCGCTGCCGCTCAAGTACGACGGCTATGGTTCCTGCCCACTGACGGTGGAGAAGGGCAAGGTGGTGCTGGCCGAGTTCGGCTACGGCGGCAAGCTGCTGCCGACCTTCCCACTGGACCCGACCCGGGCGCGCCGTTCGATGTGGTTTCTCAAGGCCACGCTGCTGCCGTGGTTCTACTGGAACGGCATGCTCAAGGGCCGCGAGTGGCTGACCCGTCTGAGCAAGGTGGATTAAATGCTGCTGGCAAGCGTGTTGGGCATGTTGATGGGCCTGGTCATGGGCCTCACGGGCGCGGGCGGCGGCATCCTTGGGGTGCCGGCGCTGGTATTGGGGTTGGGCTTGACGATGACCCAGGCGGCGCCGGTGTCATTGCTCGCGGTGGGCGCGGCGGCGGCGGTCGGCGCAATCGACGGCTTGCGCCATGGTCTGGTGCGTTACCGCGCGGCCTTATTGATCGCGTTGCTCGGCGCAGTGTTTTCGCCCCTGGGTGTATTTTTCGCCCATCAACTGCCGGAGCCCGTGCTGATGGGGCTGTTCAGCGCATTGATGGTGCTGGTGGCCTGGCGCATGTTGCAGCGCGAAAAGGTCGAGGCCGGGCCAAGTGACCATGGCGCCGCGTCGTGGGGCCAGAAGAACTGCATGCTTGATCAGCAGACCGGGCGCTTGGCCTGGACGGCCAAGTGCAGCGCCACGTTGGCCGCGCTGGGTGCGGTGACCGGTGCCGTGTCGGGTTTGCTTGGCGTGGGTGGCGGCTTTCTGATCGTGCCGGCGTTCAAGCAGCTCACCGATGTGCAAATGCGCGGCATCGTCGCCACCTCGTTGATGGTGATCAGCCTGATCTCGTTGATTGGCGTCGCGGGTGCGTTTCATGCCGGGGTGAGCATCGAGCCTGTGGGCTGGGTGTTTATCGGCGCGAGCATCGTCGGCATGCTGATTGGGCGGCGCCTGTGTTCGGTGATCAAGGCGCGCACCCTGCAAGTCGGCTTTGCCAGCCTGTGTGTGGTAGTGGCCGCCGGCATGCTGCTCAAGGCCGCGCTCTGACCTGAAGTTGAAACTGTCCAGAGACGCCACAATCCTGCGTGGCGAGCGGGCTTGCCCCGCGTTGGGCTGCGCAGCAGCCCCAGAAAGTCACCCCCAGTTCTCAAAAAAATCGCGTCGTCAGCATCAAGGGCCGCTTCGCGCCCCTACGCGGGGCAAGCCCGCTCGCCACGACAAGCCTGCTTCCCACCGTTTTGAGCGTGCCCGTTCAAGCGTTCAATTGCTGCCCTGACATGGCAAGATGCACGTCTCTCAGGTTTACTACTCCCTGAGTAATGGATTCACCGACCTTGCACGTCGGCTTATCAAGGCCACCGAATGGACAAATACACCCCCCACACCTGGCAGCCCCACGAGCGACCGAGCCTGCCCGGCTCGCCGTCGACGCCGCTGCACTCCACGCCCAAGCGCTGGTTGTTCGCGATGGTCGGCGTGCTGGTGGCAATCACTGGTGGGCTGGGCAACGCGCTGGTGATCGCCAACCTGCAATACCTGCAAGGCGCCTTGGGCGCGACCACCGCGGAGATGGCCTGGCTGCCCGCCGCCTATGTGATGACCAACGTGTGCATGAACCTGCTGCTGGTGAAGTTTCGCCAGCAGTTCGGCCTGCGCGCGTTTACCGAGGTGTTTCTGGTGCTGTATGCGCTGGTCACCTTCGGCCACTTGTTCGTCAACGACCTCAGCTCCGCCATCGCGGTGCGGGCGGCTCACGGTATGGTGGGCGCGGCGCTGAGTTCGCTGGGTTTGTACTACATGATCCAGGCGTTCCCGGCCAAGTGGCGCATGAAAGCCCTGGTGCTCGGACTGGGCACCGCGCAGCTGGCACTGCCGCTGGCGCGGTTGTTTTCTGAAGACCTGCTGCAAATTGCCGAGTGGCGCGGGCTGTACCTGTTCGAACTGGGCATGGCGCTGATCTGCCTGGGTTGCGTCTTCCTGCTCAAACTGCCGCCGGGCGATCGCTTCAAGACCTTTGAAAAACTCGACTTCCTCACCTTCGGCATCCTCGCCACCGGCGTGGCGCTGCTGTGCGCGGTGCTGTCGCTGGGGCGTATCGACTGGTGGCTGGAAGCCCCGTGGATCGGCGTGGCGTCGGCCTGTTCCCTGGTGCTGATCATGGCCGGCCTGGCCATCGAGCATAACCGCACCAACCCATTGCTGATGACCCGTTGGCTAGGCAGTGGGGTGATGATTCGCCTGGCCCTGGCCGTGGTATTGATTCGCATGGTGTTGTCGGAGCAATCCACTGGCGCCGTGGGCTTCATGCAAATGTTGAACATGAGCTACCAGCAGATGCACACGCTGTACGTGGTGATGCTGGCCGGGGCGATTGCCGGGCTGGTGGTCAGTGCGCTGACGATCAACCCGGCGCACCTGTTGATGCCCTTGATCATCTCCCTGGCGCTGATGGCCATCGGCTCGGTGATGGACAGCTTCTCAAGCAACCTGACCCGTCCACAGAACCTGTATATCAGCCAGTTCCTGCTAGGCTTTGGCGGCACCTTCTTTCTGGGGCCGACCATGGTGCTGGGCACGCGCAACGTGCTGACCAACCCGCGCAACCTGGTGAGTTTTTCGGTGATGTTCGGCATCTGCCAGAACCTTGGCGGCCTGATAGGCGCAGCGTTGCTGGGCACTTTCCAGATCGTGCGCGAGAAGTATCACTCCAGCATGATCGTCGAACACCTGACCTTACTGGACCCGCGTGTGGCTGCGCGGGTGCAGAGCGGCGGTTCGGCGTATGGCGGTGTCATCGCCGACCCGCAATTGCGCAACCTGATGGGCATTCGCAGCCTGGCCACGGCGGCCACGCGTGAGGCGAATGTGATGGCCTACAACGATGTGTTCATGTTGATTGCGATCATCGCGATTCTCACCATGCTCTGGATCTTCATCCGCAGTCTGTGGCTGATGAGCACCACCAAGGCAGCAGCCCCTCCCGTTCAACCCAGCGGCGTTACTTCATGACCGAAACAACCACGACCACCACCAACGCCATCGCCTCCACCCCGGAAGGCACCGCTCCACCGGGAGCAACCGCAACTGAGCCACGCTCACTGCGGGTGCGCATCATCTCATCGTTGGGCTTTGCCGCGATTGCCATCGTCGGCGTGCTGATCGTGCTGTATGCCTGGCAATTGCCGCCCTTCAGCAGCGCCGTGGAGAGCACTGAAAACGCACTGGTGCGCGGCCAGGTGACGATTATCGGCCCGCAACTGAGCGGCTATGTGTATGAAGTGCCGGTGCAGGACTTCCAGTTCGTCAAGGCCGGCGACCTGCTGGTGCGCCTGGATGATCGCATTTACAAGCAGCGCCTCGACCAGGCGCTGGCGCAACTGGCGGTGCAGAAAGCCTCGTTGGCCAACGTGGTGCAGCAACGCAACAGCGCCGAAGCCACCATCAAGCTGCGCCAGGCCGCGCTGGTCGACAGCCAGGCCCAGGCGCGTAAAAGTACCGCTGACTTGCGCCGTAACGAGGAGCTGATCAGCGATGGCTCGGTCTCCAAGCGTGAACTGGACGTGACGCGCGCCGCCAATGCCCAGACCATCGCCGCCGTGGCCCAGGCCCAGGCCAGCCTGGAAATCGCCCGGCAGGACCTGCAAACCGTGATCGTCAACCGCGGTTCACTGGAGGCCGCCGTGGCCAGCGCCGACGCCGCAGTGGAGCTGGCGCGCATCGACCTGTCCAACACCCGCATCCTCGCGCCGCGTGACGGCCAGCTCGGGCAGATCGGCGTACGCCTGGGCGCCTTCGTCAACTCCGGTGCGCAGTTGATGGCATTGGTGCCGCCCCAGCTGTGGGTGATCGCCAACATGAAAGAAACCCAGATGGACAATGTGCAGGTGGGCCAGCCGGTAACCTTCACGGTGGACGCGCTGAACCACCGCAAATTTCATGGCACGGTGCAGCACATTTCCCCGGCGACCGGCTCGGAATTCAGCCTGTTGCAGGCGGACAACGCCACCGGCAACTTTGTGAAGATCGCCCAGCGCGTGCCGGTGCGGATCACCGTTGACCCGGGTCAGGCCGAGAGCGAGCGCCTGCGGCCGGGGTTATCGGTGGTGGTGAGTATCGACACGGCGGGGCGCCTGAAAGACACCCCGCCCTGACACAGCACAGGTCACCCTGTGGACGCGGGCGCGCTCGCAAAAGCGCAGCGCCAGAAAAGCGCGTGGTTACCGACCCACCGCTTTCGCGAGCAAGCCCGCGTCCCCATGGGCACTGTATGTGAGGGTGAAATCGAGTTGGGTCGACTGGCCTTGCTCCAATAACCTCAGCCCCGGCCTGCCGGGCAGGTGATGCGCATTCACCGGATGGCTCACCGGCTCAATGCAAAAGAATGCCAACCCCGGCGGGCAATACAGCAGGAAGTAATCCGCCCCGGTCGCCCGGCATTCCAGGGTATAGCCCAAGGCCGGCTGCTCGATCCGGCAATGCCCGTCCCACTGGCAGAACCCATTGTCCACCAGGCCTTCGGGCAGGGTGTTCAATGCGCTGAAATCCCAGTCCTGTGGCACCGGCGCCAATCCTGTGGGCAGCTTTGAGGCATCACTCATCCACACCTGCTCAGCCTTGGCCTGCAACCGCGTGCCCGGCGTACGCGGCAAGTAAGGGTGCAAGCCCAAGCCATGCCACGCCGCCTGTTCGGCCAGATGCGTTACGCGCAACGCAATGCTCAGCTCACCGTCGCGCAAGGCAAAGCGCTGTTCGGCGTGATAGGCGAACGGCATGTCGCACCGCAGCGCCAGCACCACTTCATCCGCCGCCTGACTGACCACGTGCCACGCCTGTTGCCAGGCCGAACCGTGAATCGGCAACGGATCGGTCAGGCTGTTGGCTGTGAGTGCCAGCCAGCCGTCGGGGTTATCGAAACCGCCTTGGGCGATTCGGTTGGACCAGGGCGCCAACGGGTAGCACCCCAACTTGCCGGGTAAACCGGTATTTATCGCGTGCTCGTCACTGTGTCGCAACAACGGCTGCCCGGTGGCGCGCACCGTCCAATTGACGATGCTGCCACCCAGGGCCGGGGCCAGGGTGAGGTGGGTGAGTGGGTCGCTGAGCTCGATCAAGTCTGAGGGCATGGGGCGTCTCGCCGCATGAATGAACCAACACAGAGGTGATTTGTGGACGCTGGCAAGCCTGCGCCCACAGTTGATCACCTCGGCCTCGGAGAAAGGGTTACAGCACCAGGCCCGGCAGCCACAGCGACAGCGCCGGGATGTAGGTGACGGCCATCAGCACCAGAAACAGCACGCCATAAAACGGCAGCAGGGCCTTCACGGTTTTCTCGATGCTGACCTTGCCCACCGCCGCGCCGACAAACAGCACCGCGCCCACTGGCGGGGTAATCAGGCCGATGCCCAGGTTCACCAGCATGATCATGCCGAAGTGCACCGGGTCGACGCCGATGCCGAGAATCACCGGCAGCAGGATGGGCGTGAGGATGAGGATCAGCGGCGCCATGTCCATCACGGTGCCGAGCAACAGCAGCATCATGTTGATGCACATCAGGATCACGTAGCGGTTGTCCGACAGGGTCAGGAACATCGTGGTGATCTTCGCCGGGATCTGCATCAGGGTCATGATGTAGCCGAAGCTGGCGGCGAAGGCGATCAGGATCATCACGATGGAGATGGTGCGCACCGTGCGGTGCATCAGCTGGGGCAGCTCGCGCCATTTGTAGTCGCGGTAAATGAACATGGTCACGAAGAACGCCCACAGCACGGCAATCGCGGCGGACTCGGTGGCGGTGAAAATGCCCGAGAGGATGCCGCCAAGAATGATCACCATCGCCATCAGGCCCCACAGCGCGTCGGCGCAGATTTTCAGCGCCTGCTTGAGCGGGATGACTTCACCTTTGGGGTAGTCGCGTTTCTTCGCGAAGATCAGGCACAGCACCATCAGGCACGCGCTCATCAGCAGGCCCGGGACCACGCCGGCCATGAACAGCGAAGCGATCGACACCGTGCCGCCGGCCGCCAGGGAATAGAGCACCGAGTTGTGGCTGGGCGGGGTCAGCAGCGCCTGCACCGAGCCGCTGATGGTCACCGCCGTGGCGAACTCCCTGGGGTAGCCGCGCCGTTCCATTTCCGGAATCAGCACCGAGCCGACCGAGGCGGTGTCTGCCACTGACGAGCCGGAAATGGCGCCGAAAAACGTCGAGGCCATGATGTTGACCAACGACAGGCCGCCGCGCACAAAGCCCACCAGCACGCCGGCAAACGCCACCAGCCGGCGCGACATGCCGCCTTCGGCCATGATCGCCCCGGCGAGCACGAAGAACGGAATCGCCATCAGCGAAAACTTGTTCACTCCGCCTGCCACCTGAATCATCAAGGCCTGGAACGGAATGTCGATCCACCACGCGCCGATCAGCGCCGACAGCCCCAGGGCGTAAGCGACCGGCATGCCGATCAGGATCAACGCGATAAAGCTGCCCAACAGAATCAATGCGTCCATGTCAGGCAGCCCCTTCGCTTTCTTCAACCAGGTCAAAGCGCACCACGCGCCGGTGGCTCTGGTCGCCGAGCAGGAGTTTTTCCAGCACGAACACCAGGGTCAGCAAGCCGCCAATCGGGATCGGCATATAGGTGATGCCCACGCGCAGGGTAGGGATGGCGCTCATGAACTGGTTCCAGGTGGACAGGCACAGCTTGCTGCCCCAAATGGTCATGAACAGGCAGATGGTCGCCATCAACAGTTGCGAGACGATGCCGACGAGTTGGCGTTGGCGCGGCGGCAGGCGGTCGGTGATCATGGCCACCGACATATGCGCCCCGGCGCGGTAGCTGGCGGCGGCGCCGATAAAGGTAAACACCAGCATCAGCAGGATGCCGCTGGGCTCTGGCCAGCTTGCGCCTGTGCCGAGGATGTAGCGGGCGAAAATGCCCCAGGGGATGATCAGCGCAACGCCTAATACCGAGAGGCCGGCGACCCAGATGCAGGTCATGTAGAGGCGGTCGTTGAAGCGCAGCAGTCGATTCTTCATGGCGTTCACCGTAACCGGGCACGTCAGTGCGGACCGCGCCGGGCCTAGCTAAGAGGAGGAGGGGGGGCTTACTCGACGGCGTCGATGCGCTCGATGATGTCGGCGTAAGCTGCGCCGTACTTCGCGCGAACGGGCGCGGTGGCCTCATAGAAGGGCTTTTTGTCGACAGTGATGAACTCGACGCCGGCGGCCTTGAGCTTGGTTTCGCTGCTGGCGGACTTGGCGTCCCACAGCACGCGCTCATCGGCCTGGGCAACCTTGGCGGCGTTTTTCACCATGTCCTGTTGCGCGGGGGTGAGTTTGTTCCAGGTGATTTTCGACATCACGATGGGTTCGGGCAGGATCAGGTGTTCGGTGAGGGTGTAGAACTTGGCGTTCTGGAAGTGGTTGTGCTCCAGCAGGGTTGGCGGGTTGTTTTCCGCGCCGTCAATCACGCCGGTCTGCAATGCGCTGAAAATCTCGCCGGTGTCCATGGCAATGCCGTTGGCGCCCATTTCATTGAAGGCGTCGATAAACAGCGGGTTGCCTTGCACGCGAATCTTCATGCCCTTGAGGTCTGCGATCGAACGCACCGGTTTCTTGGTGTAGATATTGCGCGTGCCGCCGTCCATCCAGGCCAAGGCTACCAGGCCGAATTCGGAGTCGGTGATCTTGGCGAGGATCTCGTCGCCGATCGGGCCATCGATGACCTTGCGCATGTGCGCCTGGTCGCGGAACACGAACGGCAGGTTGAACACGTTCACGTCCGGCACCACCGGGCCGACGATGCCGAGGCTGACCCGGGTCATCTGGATTGCGCCGACCTGGGCCTGTTCGACGACTTCTTTTTCAGAGCCCAGAACACCGCCTGGGAAGTACTTGAAGGTCAGTTCGCCGTTGCTTTGCTTAGTCAGGGCTTTACCCATGTTCTCTTCAGCGACGACGGTGGGGTAGCCGGCGGGATGGATGTCGGCGAACTTGATTTCCAGCGCGTGGGCGGCGCTGCTGAGGGCAACGAGTGTGGCGGCGAGCAAGGTGCGTTTGAAGTCCATGGAATGTCACTCCTGTGTTGTTATTTTTGTATTCAAGGCACAGCAATGCAGCTAGAGGGTGAAGCGCGGTTCGGGCAGTCCCTGGACGCCGGGGTTGAGGGCGAATACGCCGCCGGACAGCGATTGTTCACTCTGGTCATCACGGATCGAGGTGACAAACAAGGTGTCCAGGCGGCTGCCGCCAAAGGCGCACATGGTGGGTTTTTTCACCGGCACGGCGAGGGAACGGTCCAGGCGACCGTCGGGGGTAAAGCGATGAATCAGCCCCGCGTCGTTGGCGCAGATCCAGTAGCAGCCGTCGGCGTCGACGGCCGCGCCGTCGGGGCGACCGAGAAACTGCTGCATGTCGACAAATACGCGACGATTGGAGGGCGTGCCGGTCTCGGTGTCGTAATCGAAGGCCCAGATCTGCTGCACCAGCGGGTGTGAGTCCGAGGCATACATCGTGCGGCCGTCCGGGCTGAATGCCAGGCCGTTGAGGGTGATAAAGCCGTCCAACTGGGCATGCGGCGCGGCACCGCAGGCGTAGCGGTAGAGCGTGCCCTGCGGCGCATTCAAGCCCATGTTCAACACCATGCTGCCGGCCCAGAAGCGACCCTGGCGGTCACAGCGGCCGTCGTTGAGGCGCATGTCGGGGCGCGGGTGCTCGACACTCGCCAGCGCGGTGGTGTCCAGGCTGCCGTCATTGTGTGGCGTGAGTTGGAAAAACCCGGTTTCCATCCCGGCGACCCAGTTGCCCGCTGTGGTGCGCGCAATGCAGGCGAGCATCTGCGGGGCTTTCCAGGCGGCACTGTGGCCGCTGGCAGCGCTCCAGCGCTGCAGGCCGCCGTTGGGGATGTCCACCCAGTACAGCGCGTTTTCCTCAGGCACCCACACCGGGCATTCGCCCACGGCATTGCGGGCGTCAACAATCAGTTCAGCAGTCATGGCAACTCAATCCCTTGGGTGTGCAGTCAGTCACCGAACGGCCCCGCCGCGCAGAAGGCGCCGCCCTGATAGACCTTGGCCGGGTCATCGGCGGCGACCGGTGGCTGGGTTTCGACGTGGGCGCGAAACACTTCGGAGCTGTCCTTGGGGGTGAAACCCAAGTGTGCGGCGTAGCGGTTGTCCCACCAGGTATCGAGGTTATCCGACATGCCGTAGACCACCGTGTGACCGACGTTCGGCGTGTACAGCGCGCGTTCGAGCAACTGAGTGAGGTCGTCGAAGCTCAGCCAGGTGTGCATCATCCGGCGGTTTTGCGGTTCGGGGAACGAGGAGCCGATGCGGATGCTCACGGTCTCGATGCCGTAGCGGTCGAAGTAGAAACTCGCCATGTCTTCGCCATAGGACTTGGACAAACCGTAGTAACTGTCCGGACGGCGAGGCGAGCGGGCGTCGAGGGTTTCGCCTTGCTTGTAGAAGCCGATCACGTGGTTGGAGCTGGCGAAGATCACACGCTTCACACCGTGGCGGCGAGCGGCTTCGTAGATGTGGAACACGCCGCTGATATTGGCGCCGAGGACTTCTTCGAACGAGCGCTCCACTGAAACGCCCCCGAAGTGCAGGATCGCGTCGACGCCTTCCACCAGGTGGTGCACGGCTTGTTTATCGGCAAGGTCGCAGGGTTGTACTTCTTCGGATGCGTCGGCCGCCGGCGCCATGTTGGCGATGTCCGACAGGCGCAGGACTTGGGCGTAAGGGCGCAGGCGTTCGCGCAAGACTTTGCCCAGTCCGCCGGCAGCACCGGTGAGCAACAGGCGGTTGAATGGAACAGGCGTGGTGGTAGAGGTGTTCATGAGGGTTCCATTATTGTTGTAGGTTGTCGTATGACTTGCCGAAAGTATCGTTAGGTCGTCCCTGGCTTGTCAACGCCCTTGCTGACGAGTGCGATCAAACGTGGGAGCTGGCTTGCCTGCGATAGCAGTCTGTCAGTTGACAGATGTTTTGCTGATACACCGCTATCGCAGGCAAGCCAGCTCCCACATTCATCGCCTTACAGCAGCGAAATCGGATAGCTGATAAAAATCCGATTCTCATCAAATTCATTGTTGCTGAAGTCCCGACGCAGGGTCGAGTTCCTCCACCGCACGTTCAAGTCCCTCAGCGCGCCGCTCTGCACGGTGTAAGCCAGTTCCGATTCGCGCCCCCATTCCTTGCCGTCGGTGATCGTCCCGGTGTGCACATTACTGCCGCTGATATAGCGGTTCATCATGGTCAGCCCCGGAATGCCGAGCACCACAAAGTTGAAGTCATGGCGCACCTGCCAGGATTTTTCCTTGGCGTTATCGTAGCTGGAGTTGTAACTGTCGTTGGCGAGCGTGCCGCCGCTGGTGCCGTTGACCCGCATCCACAGGCTGTCACCGGTGAGTTTTTGCAGGCCGACATAAAACGTGTTGCCGTTGTAGCGCGCCGAGAGCAGGGCGGACACGGTCTTGTTGTCGAGGTCGCCGGCCAGGGCGCTGCCGTCTTCCTTGCCGGTGAAATAACCGAGGTTGGCGCCCAGGGTCCAGTTGCCTACTGGCTGGCTGTGGGTCAGGTTGAAATACTGTTGCTGGTAGATATCCGTCAGCTCGGCATACCAGACGCCCACCTGGGTGCGCTTGTCGTTGAAGCTGTACTCGCCGCCGCCAAAGTTGAAACGGTCGGAGGTGAACGCGGCTTTACCGTTCATGAACATGTCTTCCATGCTCGCGTCATTGCGGGGGCTGTTACCGCGAAACTGCCCGCCGTAGAGCGTTAAGCCGGCAATTTCATTGGACGTGACCTGACCGCCGCGAAAGGTCTGGGGCAGCGAGCGGCCGTCGTCCGAACGCAGGATCGGCAGCACCGGCATCCATTCGCCGACTTTCAGTTCGGTCTTCGACAGTTTGGTTTTCAGGGCCACGCCCAGACGGCCGAAATTGTCAGCCGGCCGGCCGTCGCTGTGGATCGGCAGCAACTGAGTGCCCCCCGTGCCTTTGCCGCCATCGAGCTTTTGCGAATACAGGCCCAGCACGTCGAGCCCAAAGCCCACGGTGCCCTGGGTGAAGCCGGATTTGGCATCGAGGATGAAGTTTTGCGTCCATTCCTCGGCCTTGGCTTGCGGGTAAGTGGGGTTGGTGAAGTTGCGGTTGAAGTAGGCGTTGCGCAGGTTCAGCGAGGCTTTGGCGTCTTCGAGAAAACCATCGGCATGTGCGCTGAGGGGCAGGGTGAACGCCAGGCTGCCGAGACCGATAAGGCCGATACGCGAGGAGGAATTGCGGGCGAATTGACTCACAGAGAAGCTCCCTTTTTCTTTTGTTGTTTTTATTATTTGTTATACGTCGTCGTACAACATTGGACGGGATATTTACGGGGTTTCCGTGGGGTGTCAAGCGGAAGTTGTACGATGACGTCGCGTGTGCCGATCAAAAGCGGGCACGGTCAATGTGGGAGCTGGCTTGCCTTCGATGCAAACGCCTCGGTGTATCAGGTACCCCGAGTGGATGCCATCGCAGCCAAGCCAGCTCCCACAGGGATTGCATTTCAAAAGCGATGTTCAGTTGGCCATGACCATCGGCGGCAGTGTGCCCAGCAGCGAAACGGCGGCTACAGCTGAAACACCCAGTAACCATTCGAGCATGACGCTGGCCTTCAAACTGCCTTGGCGTTCTTCGCAGCGTTCAATGCGCAACCGGTTCAGCAGCGCCAGCGCCAACATGCCCAGCACCAGCAGCACTTTGATCAACAGAATCAGCGCGAACCCGTTGAACAGCGGTGTGGGCCACAGTTGCCCGGTCAGTACGCGCACGTTGATCAAGCCCGTCACCAGCAACCCGGCGACCAGGCCATAACCCACGCCGCTGAAGCGTTTGAGAATCGGCTCCAGCGCATAGCCCTGCGGCTGCCTGAAGATCAGCACCAGCACGAGCAGCCCACCGAGCCAGGCGCCGACGCACACCAGGTGCACCACTTGGTTGAGGATCAGCAATTGCCCGCTCAAGCCATTAAGCATGGCGCCATGGCCGACCGGCGCCAGCGTTGCCAACAGCAGCGCAGTCAATGGCAGGCGCAGGGCCGGCCAGGGTTTGATCAGCGCGATCACCAGTAACAGGTTCAGCAGCAGATGCCAGACCCACACCTGGCCGAAAAAGGTCTTGCCCAGCACCAACTGCACGGTGGCCGGTTGCAAGGCCGCGTCCCAGCTGCCGGCCATGCTGGCGGTGATCAGCAGCAGCCAGGCCACGCCAGAGCCCAGCCCCAGCCAGGCCTGCGCGCGGGTGATGCGCAGCAGTTGCCGGTCCAGCGCCGGCTGCGGTTCAGCGCCCAATAGCCAGGGCCTGAACACGCAGGCCCCGAACATCAACAGCACGACGATGAAATGCAGGAAGCGGCACAGCACCAGCAGGGTCGCCATGGGTTATTGGCCGACCTTGAAGCTGTAACTGCCTTCACTCTTGTGGGTGTCCACGGACACGGCGTGCCATTCCACTTTGTAGGTACCGGCGGCCAGCGGTGCCGCCGGCGTGACCACCAGGACTTTCTTGTCGGCGTCCGGGGTTTCCAGGCCTTTGATCGCGACTTCGGTGCCGTCCTTGCTCAGGGACACTTTGGTGAACGTCGCTTCGACGCCTTCGGTGAAGGTCAGGCGCAGGTCAGCGGGCGCGGCGACGGAGCTGTCAGCCGCCGGTGTCGAACTCTTGAGGTGGGCATGGGCAAAGGCCGCCGAGGCGCCCAGCAAGGAGGCGAGCAGGGCGACGGTGGTCAGGGTTTTCTTGATCAACATTGTTCAATACCTTCAGGTTTAGAGAGTCGGTAAGGCCATGTGCAGCAAGGGAAAGGGTTTGCCTTCGCCATCCAGCGGCGAGCGCGCGACCTGAATGAAACCATAGTGGAGGTAGAAGCCCACGGCCTGCGGGTTTTGTTCGTTTACATCCACCGTCAGCGTGTCGTGGCGCGCGTGGGCGTGGTCGAGCAATTGGCGGCCGATGCCCTGGCCACGGCGATCGGGGTCGATAAACAGCATTTCCACATTGTGCCCGCCTGTGCCAATGAAACCGGCGATGCCGTTCTGGTCTTCATAGACCCAAACATCGAGGGCCGGCATTGGCAAGTAAGCGTCGCGTACCAGCGGCAGTAAACGCTGGATGTCATCCTCGGGGAGGAAGTCATGGGTGGCCCGCACCGAGCGCTCCCACAGTGCTCCCAGCACAGGGTCGTCGGCGGCCACGCGAGGTCGGATAGTCATGGCAATGATCCTTCATGGGGATCGCGATCCTAACCAATCCGTTTTGCAGGGGAAAGGTTCGCGTAGAAGTTTCATTATGCCTTGTCGCCGCGATCTAGAGCCGATGGTAGTCTTGAGGCCATGTTGTTGTCGGGGAGCCCTTATGGGCAATCACAAGATCGGAATTCGGCGGGTTAACGTCGAAAAAATCCTGCTGGCGGCGGAGAAAATCTTCGCTGAAAAAGGCTACGGCAGCACCGCCATGGCTGACATCGCTGAAGAAGTGCAACTGCCACGCTCCAACCTGCATTACTACTTCACCACCAAAAGCGAACTGTACAGCGCGGTGCTGTTCGACCTGCTGGAGGTGTGGAAGCAGGATGCCTTGAGCTTTGAAACCTTCGATGACCCGCGGGTGGTGCTCAGCAGCTACATCCGCGCCAAGATGCAGCGCTCGCGTACGCGGCCGTATGGCTCGAAAGTTTGGGCCAACGAAATCATCCACGGCGCGCCGACGCTCGGTGAGGCGCTGGACGAAAGCCTGTACGACTGGGCCAAGATGAAAGAAGCGAAAATTCGCCAGTGGGTGGAGGACAAACGCATCCTGCCGGTGGAACCGTCGAGCCTGCTGTACATGATCTGGGCATCGACCCAGCACTATGCCGACTTTGACCACCAGGTGAAGATTCTGAATGATCACCAGCCGTTGTCGGATATGCAGTTCGAAAAGGCGATTCAGACGGTGACCGCGGTGATTTTGCGCGGCATTGGGTTGGAGCCTTAAGCCTTGTGTGAAGGCTGAAGGCCCTATCGCAGGCAAGCCAGCTCCCACAGTTGACCGCATTTTGCCTGAAGGAATGCAGTGGGCTGTAAGGCGGTCCAGTTGGGTTGGAGCGTTGAGCTTGTGTGAAGGCTGATGGCCCTATCGCAGGCAAGCCAGCTCCCAAAGTTGAATGTGTTCACCGATCAAATGTGGGAGCTGGCTTGCTTGCGATAGCGGTCTACAGGACTACACCGCCTCCCGATACGGATTACGTGGGTCCTGCGTCCAATTCAAAAACGGCTTGCCCGTGTCCATCGGCACCATCTCGATGCAATCGGCCACCGGGCAGGTGATCTGGCACAGATTGCAGCCCACGCACTCATCATCGATCACCTCGTATTTATGCGTGCCATCCACTTGCTTCAAGCTTGCGATAGCCTGGTGCGACGTGTCCTCACAGGCAATGTGGCAACGCCCACAGCCAATGCAGGCTTCCTGATCAATCTTGGCGATCACCTGATAATTGATATCCAGGTACTTCCAATCGGTGGTATTGCCCACCGCGCGCCCGGAAAATTCCTGCAGGCTTTTGTAGCCTTGGCTGTCCATCCACCGCGACAGCCCGTCCTTCATCTCTTCCACAATCCGAAACCCATGCAACATGGCCGCCGTGCACACCTGCACCGCGCCGCAACCCAGCGCGACGAATTCCGCCGCGTCGCGCCAGTTGCCGATGCCGCCAATCCCGCAGATCGGCAGGCCTTGGGTCTGCGGGTCGCGGGCGATTTCTGCAACCATGTTCAACGCGATCGGCTTGACGGCCGAGCCGCAATACCCGCCATGGGTACTTTGGGTGCCGACCACCGGCAGGGCGACCATGCGCTCAAGGTCGACACTGGTGATGGAGTTGATGGTGTTGATCAGCGACACCGCGTCCGCACCGCCGCGATACGCCGCACGCGCCGCCACGCGGATGTCGGTGATATTTGGCGTGAGCTTGACGATCACCGGCAGCGAGCAATACGTCTTGCACCAGCGCGTCACCTGTTCCACGTACTCCGGCACCTGGCCGACCGCTGCGCCCATGCCTCGCTCCGGCATGCCGTGGGGGCAACCGAAGTTCAGCTCGATGCCGTCGCAGCCCGTGGCTTCCACCAGCGGCAGGATGTTTTTCCAGGACTCTTCAACACAGGGCACCATCAGCGACACAATCAGCGCGCGGTCCGGCCAGTCCTTTTTCACCTGGGTGATTTCGCGCAGGTTGATCTCCAGCGAGCGGTCGGTGATCAACTCGATATTGTTGATGCCCAATACTTCACGGTTGGCGCCGTAGTGCGCGGAATAGCGTGACGACACGTTGACCGCCGCCGGGTCTTCACCGAGGGTTTTCCAGACCACGCCGCCCCAGCCGGCTTCAAAGGCGCGGACCACGTTGTAGGCCTTGTCGGTGGGCGGTGCGGAGGCCAGCCAGAACGGGTTGGGAGCTTTGATACCGGCGAACACAATCGAGAGATCGGCCATTACGCAGCCTCCACATTCAGCATGAGTTGGGCGTGCATGGCTTCAGCCGCCAGCTTGCCGTGTTGTACCGCCTGCACAGTGAGGTCCTGGCCGAGGCTGACGCAATCGCCGCCGGCGTACACCCCGGGAATGCTGGTGCGCAGGTGTTCGTCAACAAAGATGCGTTCGCCCACGCGGTGCAGTTGCTGGGCCAGCGGGTCGTGCAATGCCTCGGTGTCGAAGCCCTGGCCGATGGCTTTGAAAATCGCATCGGCTGCCAGTTCGAAGGTCTCGCCGGTAGGGTGCAGGCGGCCGTTGTCCATGCGTGTGCGAGCGAAGCGCATGCCGCGCACGTGGCCTTGATCATCCAGCAACACTTCTTCGGGTTGGGCCCAGGTCAGCAGGCGCACCTGATTGGCCTTGGCGATGTCCTGCTCATGGTGGGTGGCGCCCATGTCCGCCAAGCCACGGCGGTACACCAGGTTCACATCGCGGGCGCCGAGGCGGGCCATTTGCACGGCCATGTCGATGGCGGTGTTGCCCGCGCCAAGCACGATGCAGCGGTCGGCCAGCGGCAGTTGGCTAAGGTCATCGGCCTGGCGCAGTTCGCGGATGTAGTCGGTGGCGGCAAGCAGGCCCGGAGCGTCCTCGTGTGGCAGGCCGAGCTGTTTGCTGGCGGCGAGGCCGAGGCCAAGAAACACGGAGTCGAATTGCTGGTGCAGTTCGCTCAAGGTCAGGTTGTCACCCAGGCGCTGGCCGTGGCGGATTTCAATGCCGCCAATCTCGAGCAGGAAATCCAGCTCCTTCTGGGCAAAGTCATCCACCAGTTTGTACTTGGCGATCCCGTATTCATTCAGGCCACCGGCCTTTTCCCGCGCTTCAAAAATCACCACATCATGGCCGTGCAGGGCGGCGCGATGGGCACAGGCCAACCCCGCAGGCCCGGCGCCGACCACGGCGATGCGCTTGCCGGTCGGTGCGGCGCGCTGGAAGGGGTGTTCGCTGAAGTGCGCGTTGTCGATGGCGTAGCGTTGCAACAGGCCGATCAGCACCGGCGCGCATTCTTCGGCGTTGTTACGCACGCAGGCTTGCTGGCACAGAATTTCGGTGGGGCAAACCCGTGCGCAGCTGCCGCCGAGTATGTTCGCCGAGAGAATCTTCTGCGCGGCGCCCTGGACGTTTTCAGTGTGGATATTGCGGATGAACGACGGGATGTCGATTTCACTGGGGCATGCATTTACGCATGGCGCGTCGTAGCAATACAGGCAGCGCGACGCTTCAAGTGCAGCCTGGCGGGCATTGAGGGGCGGCGCCAGGTCGGTGAAATGGCTGGCGAGTGTCGGCCCATCTTCATGGGGATGGGGGAGGTGGGTCAGGGTCTGGATCACGGTTTTGGCCTCACGGTTTTTTGCCTCTGGCGGGCATTGATTTTTTTGTCGCTTGGACTGGCCTCATCGCAGGCAAGCCAGCTCCCACAGTTGAATTGTGTGAACCCGATCAAATGTGGAAGCGGGCTTGCCCGCGATTGGCGGTATCAGCGTTTCACAGCTACAGGCCTGGAATGCTCCGCCCGCTTGCTCAACTGCTCAAACACCGACGGATACGCCGGGCGTTCTACATACCGCCCGGCGCCGCGTTCGGCGCGCAGGTCGCCATCGGCCCAGACCAGCTTGCCCTGGCTGATGGTGTGGCTCGGCACGCCGCGTACGGTCTTGCCTTCGAAGATGTTGAAGTCGACTTTCTGATGGTGGGTCTTGGCCGAAATCGTCCGTGTGCCCTCGGGGTCCCACAGCACCAAGTCAGCATCGGCACCCACGCGAATCGCACCTTTGCGTGGGTAAAGATTGAAGATCTTCGCGGTGTTGGTGGAGGTCAGCGCAACAAACTCCTGCATCGACAGACGCCCGGTGTTGACCCCTTCGTGCCACAGCAACGCCATGCGGTCTTCGATACCGGCAGTGCCGTTGGGGATTTTGCTGAAATCGTCACGGCCGGCGGCTTTTTGCTCGGCGCAGAAGCAGCAATGGTCGGTGGCGGTGGTGTGCAGGTTGCCCGATTGCAGGCCGTGCCACAGCGCCTCCTGATGCCCGCGCGGGCGGAAGGGCGGGCTCATCACGTAGCCGGCGGCGGTCTGCCAGTCAGGGTGTTGGTAAACGCTGTCGTCGAGCAGCAGGTGGCCGGCGAGCACTTCGCCGTACACCGCCTGGCCCTTGCCACGGGCGTAGGTGATTTCATCCAGCGCCTCCTTGGTCGATACGTGCACCAGGTACAGCGGCGTGCCGATGGTTTCGGCGATACGAATCGCACGGCTGGCGGCCTCGCCTTCGACCTGGGACGGGCGCGACAGCGGGTGCGCTTCCGGCCCGGTGATGCCCTGGGCCATCAGCTTGCGTTGCAGGTGATACACCAGCTCACCGTTTTCTGCGTGCACCGTCGGCACTGCGCCGAGTTCCAGGCAGCGCTCAAAGCTGGCGACCAGGGTGTCATCAGCCGCCATGATCGCGTTCTTGTAGGCCATGAAATGCTTGAAGCTGTTGATGCCATGGTGGCTGACCAGCTCGGCCATTTCCTCGCGCACCTGCTCGCTCCACCAAGTGATCGCCACGTGAAAGCCGTAGTCGGAGGCAGACTTTTGCGCCCAGCCGCGCCACTGGTGGAAAGCTTCCATCAAGGATTGCTGCGGGTTGGGAATCACAAAGTCGATGATCGAGGTGGTACCGCCCGCCAGACCTGCCGCGGTGCCACTGAAAAAGTCTTCACTGGCCACAGTGCCCATGAAGGGCAATTGCATGTGCGTATGCGGATCGATGCCGCCGGGCATCAAGTATTGGCCACTGCCATCGAGTATTTCAGTGCCGGCGGGAGTATCCAGATCCGTGCCAATAGCGCGAATTAGACCGCCTGCGCAAAACACATCGGCGCGGTAACTTTCATCATGGGTAATAACGGTGGCGCCACGGATCAACAGCGACATGTCGAGTTCCTCACAGGCTTGACCGGCTTGTGCCATTTCTAAGTGTTGTAATGCTGCTTGCCGATGATCAATTAAATCCTGTCATCGGTGACAGGAATAGAAACTAGCCCGAGTTTTTCGAATGAGCAAGAAGATTTTTTATAAGCTTATATAGAGTTTAACTAATTGATTTATAAAGATAAAAATATAAATTCACCAAAATGTGGCGACCGTTCACCATTTTGACGCACTTGACAGGTTCTCAATGTGAGAAACATTTCTTATTGCAAATCAGACGCTTGAGACATGCCCCTTGACGGCGACAGGAAATAAAAATAATTGTGTTGCACCAGATTGAGTCCTGACAGTTCGGCAACTTCGCATTATTTAGCCTGAGTGATGCGGCACGTTCCGAAGGCGCAATCGGAAAGCTGATTAACATCAGCACGTTATATAAGCGGTGCGGGTTCAAGGTGGCAGGTCGGCACGGTTATTGAGTGCAGTGGCGGCTGGCCGGACCCGTGATGTCATGTTGTTTACGAGGTACTCCGGCCACCCTGCGCTCAGCGTTGGATGAGCAACAATAATTCGAAAAAACCGTGGAGCGGCCATGCAACAGAACAGATCGCAAGTCATTGAACGCAACGGCCTGTACGAACTCGACGCCGGCGCCGACGTCCTCGACAGCCCCCGCTACAACCACGACATGGCACCGACCAAGGTGCACGAACGCACCTGGAACAAGTGGCACATCACCGCGCTGTGGGTCGGCATGTCGATCTGCGTGCCCACTTACACGCTCGGCGGGGTGCTCACCGCCTACTTTGGCTTGTCGGTGGGCGAGGCGCTGATGGCGATTTTGCTGGCCAATATCGTGGTGCTGATCCCGCTGACCCTTAACGCGTTTCCCGGCACCAAGTACGGCATTCCGTTTCCCGTCCTGTTGCGTTCGTCGTTTGGCATCCTCGGCTCCAACGTGCCGTGCCTGATTCGCGCGCTGGTGGCGTGCGGCTGGTTTGGTATCCAGACGATGTTCGGCGGGCTGGCGATTCACCTGTTTCTGGGCTCGATTTTCGAGGGCTGGAAATCCCTTGGCGGTACGGGTGAGGTCATCGGCTTCATGATTTTCTGGTGCCTGAACCTGTGGGTGGTGCTGCGCGGCGCCGAGTCGATCAAACGCCTCGAAACCCTGTCTGCGCCGTTGCTGGTGGCGGTGGGGATCGGCCTGCTGGTGTGGGCGATGCCGAATGTGTCACTCAGCGAGCTGATGGCGATTCCACCCAAGCGCCCCGAAGGCGCGAGCCTGACCGGTTACTTCATGGCGGGGCTCACGGCGATGGTGGGCTTCTGGGCGACGTTGTCGCTGAATATTCCTGACTTCAGCCGCTACGCCAAAAGTCAGAAGGACCAGATTCTCGGGCAGATTTTTGGCCTGCCGCTGACCATGTTCCTGTTCGCGGCCCTTGGCGTGATCATGACCGCCGCGTCAGTGAAACTGGTGGGTGTCAGCGTCTCCGACCCGGTGACCTTGATCGGGCACATCCAGAGCCCGGTGTGGGTGGCCATCGCCATGCTGCTGATCATCATCGCCACCTTGTCCACCAACACCGCGGCGAACATCGTCTCACCGACCAACGACTTCCAGAACATCGCGCCCAAGCTGATCAACCGCACCACTGCGGTGATCCTCACTGGCCTGGTGGGGCTTGCGTTGATGGCCCACGAACTGCTGAAAAAACTCGGGCTGATCGTCTCGGACGTGAGCCTGGAAACCGTGTATTCGAACTGGTTGCTGGGCTATTCAAGCCTGCTGGGGCCGATTGCCGGGATCATGGTGGTGGACTACTTCATCACCCGCAAACAGCAGCTCGACCTGGCCGGTCTGTACCGTGACGACGTGTACCCGGCGTGGAACTGGAGCGGTTTTATCGCCTTCGGCGTGCCGGTGGTGCTGACCCTGCTGTCGCTGGGCAGCGATGCGTTCAGCTGGTTCTACAGTTATGGCTGGTTTACCGGATCGGCGTTGGGCGGCGTTCTGTATTACGGGTTGAATGCCAAGCGCAGAGCCTTGCCGCTCGCAGTAAAAACACCCCTATAAAAGTTTGAAATGCAATCCAAATGTGGGAGCGGGCTTGCCCGCGAATGCGGTCTTCCAGCCGACATTTGCAGCGACTGACACGGCCCCTTCGCGAGCAAGCCCGCTCCCACATTTTCAGACCCCATTTCCAACCGTTGGAATCGCGTCAATTCATAAGAAATGTAGCCTGAGGAGACCCCTATGAACGCTGCCATCGACGTTCTGCAATCCACCCATCAGCACATCAACCGCGATCGCTTGTGGCAGTCGCTGATGGACCTGGCCAAATTCGGCGCTACACCCAAAGGCGGCGTGTGCCGACTGGCCCTCACCGACCTCGATCGCAAAGCCCGTGACCTGTTTGTGCAGTGGTGCGAGGAAGCCGGTTGCACCGTGACCATCGACGGCATCGGCAACATCTTCGCCCGTCGCCCGGGTCGCAATCCCGACTTGCCGCCAGTGATGACGGGCAGCCATATCGACACCCAGCCCACGGGTGGCAAGTTCGACGGTTGCTTCGGCGTGTTGGCGGGCGTGGAAGTGCTGCGCACCCTCAATGACCTCAAGATCGAAACCGAAGCACCGCTGGAAGTGGTGGTGTGGACCAACGAAGAAGGCTCACGCTTTCCGCCGTGCATGATGGGCTCTGGCGTGTTTGCCGAGAAATTTACCCTGGCCGACACCTTGGCCAAGGTGGATGTGGAGGGCGTGAGTGTGGGGGATGCGCTCAATGCAATTGGCTATGCGGGCACGCGGCCGGTCAGTGGGCATAAGGTCGGGGCTTACTTCGAGGCGCATATTGAACAAGGGCCGATTCTTGAGGATGAAAAGAAAACCATCGGCGTGGTGTTGGGGGCTCTGGGGCAAAAGTGGTTCGACCTGAAACTGCGCGGTGTTGAGGCGCATGCGGGGCCGACGCCGATGCACTTGCGCAAAGATGCGTTGGTGGGCGCGGCAGCCGTGGTGGCGGCGGTGAATGCGGCGGCGCTGGGGCATCAGCCGCATGCGTGTGGCACTGTCGGGTGCCTGCAGGCTTATCCTGGATCGCGCAACGTCATCCCCGGTGAAGTGCGCATGACCCTGGACTTCCGTCACCTGGAGCCGGCACGCCTGGATTCGATGATTGCCCAGGTGCGCAAGGTGATCGACGAAACCTGTGTCAAGCATGGGCTGACGTTTGAGCTGGAACCCACCGCCGATTTCCCGCCGTTGTATTTCGATAAAGGCTGCGTGGACGCTGTGCGGGATGCGGCGAATGGGCTGGGGCTGTCGAACATGGACATCGTCAGCGGGGCAGGGCACGACGCGATCTTCGTCGCCGAACTCGGCCCGGCCGGGATGATCTTTGTGCCGTGCGAAGGCGGCATCAGCCACAACGAAATCGAGAACGCCGCACCGGATGACTTGGCGGCGGGGTGTGCGGTGTTGTTGAGGGCGATGGTGGCCGCTTCGGCAGCGATCGCCAGCGGCAAACTCGCTGCCTGACAGGCGGTTGAAAAATGTGGGAGGGGGCAATCCCCTTCCCACATTTGAGCTGTGCTGTTTGAACGGGTTTGCTGGGCATTAGACCCAAATTGCGTCCCATAACGGGTAGTCGCCAATCCGCTTCACCAACCCGGCCCGCAGTGGATTGGCCACCACATACCTGGCCATCTTCACCACGTCATCCTCCCTGCGCAGCGCGCGGTCATGGAAACTTTCCTGCCAGAGCCTTCCCTTGCGCCCACTTGCGCCATTGACCGACCGCGTGCTCTTGGATTTCACATGCCGCATCAAGTCTGCCAGCGAGCCTTTTTGCAGTTCGATAATCCAGTGGAAATGGTCCGGCATGATCACCCACGCCAGGGAGTTGGCGAGCCCTCGGTATTGGGCCAGCCGAAATTGCCAAACCACCAGGCGACCCAGGTGGAAGTTGCTAAAGATGGGAAGACGTTCGTGAGTGTTGGTGGTGATGAGGTAGATGCGGCTGGGTTCGCTGAAGCGTCCAATGCGCAGGCGGTGTGAAGCGGGTAAGTCAGGCATTCCTTGGCCTCTCTCTGGATGGGTGTTGAGAGGCTAGATCGGGTAATCCAGGAGTGATCGACAGGCTTTTGGCAGGATGTGTCTGGAGGGCCGCCATCGGGGGCAAGCCCCCTCCCACATTGGATCTGAGGTGTTCATACATTTTGTGTCTGGCGCAGACCCCTGTGGGAGTGGCAAGCCCCCACCCAAATTGGATCTGAGGTGTTAATACATCGTGTATCTGACGCAGAACCCCTGTGGGAGGGGGCTTGCCCCCGATAGCGGTGTATCAGTTACAAATAAGCCTTATGGCACACCGCCATCGGGGGCAAGCCCCCTCCCACATTGGATCTGAGGTGTTCATACATTGTGTGTCTGGCGCAGAACCCCTGTGAGAGGGGCAAGCCCCCTCTCACATTGGAACCGAGCTGAACCTACGAGCGATCTGAGGCGCCCGGTTGCCATCCACCGCCGAGCGCCGTCACCAACCCCACACTCGCCTGCAACTGCCGCGTCTGCACCGCCTGCAACGTCCTCTGTGCCTGCAACGCCGCTGTCTGCGCCGTCACCACATCCAGGTAACTCACGGCACCGGCCTGATAGCTGTTCATCGCCAGAGATTGCGTGTGCTGCGCCGCATCCGCCGCCGCTTGTTCGTCCTGCGCTTCCTGCTGCAAATCCCTTAGCTGCGCCAGGTTGTCTTCCACCTCGCGCACGGCTTTGAGCACGTGGCTGCGGTACTGCGCCGACGCCTCTTCAAACTCGGCTTTGGCCTGACGTTCATTGGCACTCAAGCGTCCGCCATCAAAGATCGGCAAGTTCACCAACGGCCCCAGCGCCCAGTAGCGGTTACCGGCGGACAGCAGGTTGCCAACCCCCTGAGTTTGCCCGCCAATCAACCCGGTCAAGCTGAAGTCCGGGTACCACGCGGCTTTCGCCACGCCGATGTTGGCATTGGCAGCAAACACTCGGCGTTCCGCCGCCGCGATGTCTGGGCGCCGTTGCAACAGGTGGCTGGGCAACTGCGATGGAATCCCTGGCAGCGCAATCAATTGCTGGCTGGGCGGCAAGCTGAAGTTACTGGCCGCCACGCCCACCAATTCGCCAATCGCGTGTTCGGTCAGGTTGCGTTGCCCGCGCACTTCGTCCAGTTGCGCCTTGGCTTCGGCCAGTTGGTTTTGCGCACGGGTGAGGTCCAGCTCCGAGGCAATCTGGCCTTCGTAACGGCTGCGCGTGAGTTGCAACGCCTGGCTGAAATCGTCCAGTGAGCTGTTCAGAATCCGGCTCTGCGCATCCAGCCCGTTGAGCTGCACATACAGCGTCGCCAACTGGTGCTGCAGGCTCAGGCGCGCCACCGCCAAATCATCGCCGGATGCTTGCGCCTGGGCATCGCCAGCCGCGACCTGGTTGCGAATCTTGCCCCACAGGTCCAGGTCGTAGCTCAGCGAGAAGCCCGCCGTATTGCTGTTGTACACCGACGGCTGCGTATCCCCGCGCAGTGGTCGTGTGTCCGATTGCCGCTGGCGCAGCGGCTGCGCACTGGCAATAATTTGCGGGAACAACCCGGCGTGCAACTGGCTGGCATACGCCTGGGACGCATCGAAATGCGCCAATGCCGCCGCCAGATCCGGGTTGGCCTTGAGCAGTTGCTGTTGCAGGTCGGTCAGGCGCGGATCGTTGTAGAGCTTCCACCACTCGGGCGCCAGTTGGTCGGACGGTTGCGCGCTGTGCCACGGGCCATCGCTGGTCTGTTCGCGATAGCCGGCCGGCAGGTCCACCGACGGCACCTTGTAGGTGGGCGCCATCGAGCAGCCCTGCAACAGCAGCAGCATCAACGCCGCCAGGGGTTTAAGCCTTGGGCGCATGCGCACCTCCGGCGTCGGCCAGTTGCACGGGGTCGCCTTCGCGCAGGGCATCGGGCGGGTTGTCGACCACGCGGTCGGCGGGTTTCAAACCTTGGTCGATCACCAGCCGTTCGCCGAGGTCGAGGCCGATGTGGATGCCTTGCAGGTGCACGTGATTTTGCGCGTCCAGCACCGCAACCTGGGTACCTTGGGCGCGGAAGATCAGTGCGCTGGCCGGGATGCTCACGCCGTGGGTATCCGCCGGAATGGGCAGCGTGGCTTCGGCGTAATCACCGGGCAGCAATTCGCCGTTGGGGTTGTCGGCGACGAACTGCGCAAGCAGGGTGCCGGAGCGGCGGTCGATGGCCGTGGAGTCGCCGATCAGGCGCGCCTTGAAGTGCTCGCCGGGATGCTCGGGCACCGTCAGCTCGGCTTCTAACCCTGGATGGATCACGGCTGCATAGTTCTGCGGCACGGGCACGTAGAGTCTGAGTTGATGGGTATCGGCAATGTTGAACAGCTCCGGGTCGCTGTCGGTATCAGCCTTGATCAATTGGCCAATATCGGTATTGCGCGCGGTGATGGTGCCGGCGAATGGCGCGCGGATGGTCTTGTAGCTTTCCAGTGCCGACAGGCGTGCGTAGTCGGCGGCGGCCGCCTCGGCATTGGCTTTGGCGGCGGCAGCGTTGGAGGTTTTTTCATCGGCCTCCTGACGCGACACCGAATGGCTGGCCAACAGGTTCTGCCAGCGCGTGGCGGTGGTTTCGGCCAGGCGTGCGTTGGCTTGCTCCTGCACCAGCCGCGCGTGGGCCTGCGCCATTTGCTGATCGAGGTCGGGGCTGTCGATTTCGGCGAGCACTTGCCCGGCTTTGACCTGGGTGCCGATGTCGGCTTTCCAGTCCTTCAAGTAGCCGCTGACGCGTGCATGGATCGGCGCCTTGCTCCACGCCTCAAGGTGCGCGGGCAGGCGCAAGGTGTCGCCGGCCACGTTTTGTTTGGGCTGGAACACCATCACTTGCGGGATGGCGGCGGTTTCGGTCCAGGCACTCACCGACTGTTCGTGCATCGTGCGGGCGTGCAGGCCGTTGGCGACCAACAGGGCGGCCAGTGTCAGGCCGCCGACACCCATGAGCATCAGACGCTTGCGCGAGGGTTTGTGATCAGACGACATGTGAAGTTTCTCCAGCAGCAGCGCGAGTAGGGTGACGACCGTGGACCAGGCTGAAGACCACGGGTACAAACAACAGGGTGGCGACGGTGGCGAAGATCAAGCCGCCAATCACCGCCCGGCCAAGGGGCGAGTTCTGCTCTTCGGACAACGCCAGCGGCAACATGCCGATGATCATCGCCAGAGCCGTCATGCACACTGGCCGAAAGCGCGTGTAACCGGCCTCCATCGCGGCCTTCAACGCATCGCCATGTTCGGCCAGGCGTTCACGGCAGAAGCTCACCACCAGGATCGAGTTGGCGGTGGCCACGCCCATGCACAGGATGGCCCCGGTCAACGCCGGCACCGACAGCGAAGTGCCGCTGAGGAACAGCATCCACACGATGCCCGCCAGCGCGGCCGGCAAGGCGGTAATGATCACGAACGGGTCGGCCCACGACTGAAAGTTGACCACGATCAGCAAGTAGATCAGCACCACGGCGCCAAGCAGGCCGAAGCTCAAACCACTGAAGGCCTCGTGCAGCGCATCGATCTGCCCATGCAGGCTGATCACTGCGCCTTTGGGGCGCATGGAGGCAGTGTCATCCAGCACTTTTTGCACGTCGCGCGCCACGCCGCCGAGGTCGCGGCCTTGCACGTTGGCATACAGGTCCAGGGTGGGTTCGATGTTGTAGTGGGTCACCACTGCCGGGCTTTGCACGCGTTCGATGGTGGCTACGCCGCCGAGAATTTGTGACTGGCCATCGGCCCCGGTGACCGGCAAGGCTTCCAGTGACGGCAGGCTGTCGAGGCGGTATTGCGGCGTTGCCGCCACGATGGAGTACGACACGCCGTTGGCCGGGTTGAGCCAGAAGGTCGGCGCGGTTTGCGAGCTGCCGGCGAGGGAGGCGACCATGCTGTTGGTCACGTCACGCTCGGTGATGCCCAGGCCATTGGCGCGCATGCGATCAACATTGACTTGCAGCGATGGGTAGCCGGTGGACTGCTGGATGCGCAGGTCGGCGATGCCCGGAATGTGCGACAGCCGACGTTCGAGTTCCACCGCGTAGGTGCGGTTTTCTTCATCGCTGCGCCCGGAGATTTTCACGTCCAGCGGGGCCGGTGCGCCGAAGTTGAGGATCTGGCTGCTGATGTCCGCCGGCAGGAACGCGAAGTGGCTGCCGGGGAAGCTTTCCGGCAAGGCTTCACGCAGTTTTTTCACGTAGTCGGCGGTGGGCGCGTGGTCTTTTTTCAGCGTGACCTGGATGTCGCCATCCTGCGGGCCGATGGTGCCGCTGCTGCTGTAGGCCATGTCGATGCCGCTGAGCGGAATGCCGATGTTGTCGACGATGGTGTCGAGTTCTTCGGCGGGTATCACTTCGCGAATCCGCGCTTCAATCCGGTCGAACGCCGCCGCGCTTTCTTCAATCCGCGTGCCCAGCGGCAAACGCACGTGAAGGGCGAGGGCGCCGGCGTCGGTGGCCGGGAAGAAGTCCTGGCCCAGGCTGGGCAGCAGCAGGAACGAGGCAAGCACGCAGGCCAGGAAGCCGACGATAAAGCGCTTGCGGTTGCCCAGCGCGAGAATCAGCAAGCCGTGGTAAGTGTCGCGGATATTCGAGAAGTGGCGCTCGAAGCCTTGCTGAAAATTAAGCACCGATTGCAGCACGGCGTTGCGTGGTTTCTTGTGCTGATCGCCTTCGTGGTGGTTGATGAATGCATCTTCGGGGTGATGCCCTGCGCCTTGTTCCGGTGTGTGCGGCTTGAGCAGGAACATCGCCAGGGTCGGCACCAGGGTGCGCGAAAGGATGAACGAGCTGGCCATGGCGAAAATCACCGCCAGCGCCATTGGCCGGAACAGGTAGCCGGCGATGCCTTGCAGCAGGAACATCGGCACGAACACGATGCAGATACACAGCAGCGAGACGAACGCCGGGCCGACGATTTGTGCGGCGCCGTCGAGGATCGCGGTCTTCACCGCCTTGCCTTGCTCCAGGTGCCAGTTGATGTTTTCGATGGTGACCGTGGCGTCGTCCACCAGAATCCCCACCGCCAACGCCAGCCCGCCCAGGGTCATGACGTTGAGGGTTTGCCCGGTGACCGCCAGCAGCGCGATCGCCGACAGCACGGCCAAGGGAATCGACGCAGCGATGATCAGCGTCGAACGCCAGCTGCCGAGGAACAGCAGGATCATCGCACTGGTCAGCAGTGCGGCGATGATGCCTTCCTGGGCCACGCTGCCCACCGATTGCTTGACGAACACCGAGGCGTCGCCCAGCAGCGAGGTCTTCAGCGACGGCGGCAGGGTTTCGTTGATGCGCGGCAACATCTGGCGGATGCCGTCGATGATCGACAAGGTCGAGATGCTGCCGTTTTTCAACGCCGGCATCAGCACCGCGCGGTGGCCGTCGACGCGCACGATGTTGGTCTGCGGCGGCGAACCGTCACGCACGTGCGCCACTTGGCCGATGGTGATCAGTGCGCCATCGACCGTCTTGATCGGCAAGTCGTTGAGTTCATCAATCGCCTTGGGGCTGTTGTTGAGCAGGATCGTGTATTCGTTGGGCCCGAGTTTGGCGGTGCCCACCGGGATGATCTGGTTCTGCAGCGCCAGGGCGTTGCCCACGTCCTGCGCCGACAGGCCTTTGGCCGCCAGGGCTTGCGGGTCGAGGTCGAGGGTGATCTGGCGCTGCTTGCCGCCCATTGGCGTGGGCATGGCCAGGCCGGGCAGGGCGCTCAGCGGCAGGCGAATGTTGTTCTGCACCAGGTCACGGATCTTGGCTTCCGAAAGGCTGGGGCTGGAGAACGCCATTTGCAGGATCGGCACCGTGGAGGCGCTGTAGTTGAGAATCAGCGGTGGCGTGATGCCCGGTGGCATCTGCTTGAGCACGGTTTGTGACACCGCGGTCACTTGCGCGTTGGCGGTGCGGATGTCCACCCCAGGCTGGAAGAAGATCTTGACGATGCCCATGCCGGGCAGCGATTGCGATTCGATGTGTTCGATGTCGTTGACGGTGGTGCTCAGGGAGCGTTCGTAGGTGTAGATCACCCGACCGGCCATGGCGTCCGGCGACAGGCCGTTGTACTGCCAGACCACCGCGACGACGGGGATGCCGATATCGGGGAAAACATCCGTAGGGGTTTTCAGGGCCGCCATCGGCCCGACGATACAGATGAATATGGCCAACACGATAAACGTGTACGGCTTTTGCAGTGCGGTCTTTACCAGCCCGAGCATGCGTGAACCTCCGAGGGAGCAGAATTGCAAACCCCGGCAGTCTTGCCCGACCCACCTAACACGCACCTTTCAGCCAGGTGAAGGAACATTTAGTTAACGGCTGAAGATCGTTTCATATGTATTCATTTGTTCTACAAAGGGCAGCTCTCCAAGCTTGTCTCCCATCGGACGCGACACATTTTGACGCCGTCCAACGTTTTTTTCTGATGTCCTTTGGAGCCCTGCCATGTCACTTAAACCATTGTTGTTGATCCCAGCCCTTGGTGCTGTTTTGTTGTTGTCGGCCTGCGCCGGCCCGATTCCCAAGGCTGACCCGAGCGAAGCCTGGATTGGTTTGAAAGAAGAGGCGCCGAATGACCTGATGGCCGAGCGTGTCGACGGCAAGCGTGTGGACGACGGGCGCTTTTTTGAGGTGACACCGGGTGACCATCGCCTGGATGTGACCTTATTCGAGGAGGAGGCAGGCGATGACAATCAGCAGGATTGCCAGGGCCGGGTCGAGTACAAGCATTTTCAGGCGGGTGAGCACTACACCCTGACTGAATCGAGCCTGGGCACCACCGTGCGTGCCGTCCTCAAGGACGGGCACGGCAAGGAAGTGGCAGCGACTCAAGACTTCAATTGCATGCCCGGCTAGGCGTGATGCACCGCGGCCTTGGGGTGTTTGGCCGGTGCAGCAGGTTTGACGTGGGGGTGATGATGCCGGCGAGTCACGCGCATGACCCCCCACAACATGGCGCTGGCTACCGCCAGCCAACCGCAGATCAACAGGAAAATCGTTGTTGCAAGGCTCATTCGGGCCTCCTTTCGCCCCGCAGGGGGCCCACACAGTCTTCTCAATGGACAGTCTAGCTACCTGACGGTTGCCTGCTATTGACCAATGGTCGAGTCCATCCAACTTGTTTGCTCTATCCAGTGCATTTTACTGACGCCTCGGGCTATACCCGCCTTGCGGAGCATCCTATGATCAGTGCCCTTACCGGCAGTTGATCAAGAGAGTAAAAAATTGCGGTTACGGTCGAACGTTAAAACATCCTTGCTGCTGGCCTGCGCCCTGGGGCTCGCGGCCTGTTCCGGGCACCCGTCGAGGTTGGCGGGCCTGCCGGAGCGTGTCGAACTCAACGGCGTGCCGACCTTTCGCAGCGAGGCTTACCTGAGTGGCCCCTCGGCTTTAGCCAGCATGCTGTCGCAACAAGGCATTGTCATGACACCCGGCTTGCTGGATAAGCCCCTGCACTTGCCAGGCGGCGAGGCGGACCTGGAGCGCAACATGCAGGTGCTGGCGCGTGAATACGGGCTGATGGTGTATCCGCTGGACAACCAGCTGACGGCCGTGCTGGCGCAGGTGGCGGCGGGTTACCCGGTGATGGCGCGGATCAACCCGAGCTTTTGGTCCGGCACACGCTATGTCGTGGTGGTGGGGTTCAACCAACAGAAGAGCACGGTGCTGTTGCGCTCGGGCATGGACCGGCGTTTGGTGATGAGCTTCAGCGACTTTGAGTCAGCGTGGAAGAGCGCAGGCAACTGGGCCATCCTGACTCAGCGTCCGAGCCAGCTGCCGGCGAATGTGGATGAGCAGCGCTGGCGGGCGGCGGCGAACGCGACCGCCCAAGCCGGCCAGGAGCAGGCGGCGGCGCAGGCGCTCAAGGTGTTGGCGCAAAGAAAGTAAAACTGCACAACGTCTGAAAATACGCTGAACCCCATGTGGGAGCGGGCTTGCTCGCGAAAGCCGAGTGTCAGTCGATACATTCATGACTGACCCACCGCCTTCGCGAGCAAGCCCGCTCCCACATTGGAATTGTGGTGCTTAGCGACGCACTTCTGCGGCGTTCGGGCGGTTCTTCAGGTTCTTGTCGGCCTTGTAGCGCAGCGCTACGTCCGGCACCGAACCGCTCTTGCCAGTCTCGACCCAGTTGCGAATGCGCCCGGCATCGGCAAAGTGCGTGAACTTGCCGAACGCATCCAGAATCACCAGCGACACTGGGCGGTTACTCATGCTGGTGACCAGCACCAGGCAGTGGCCAGCCTGATTGGTGAAACCGGTCTTGGTCAATTTGATGTCCCAGTTGGCGCGGTTGATCAGGTGGTCAGTGTTGGAGAAACCCAGGGTGTAGTTGGGTTTGCGAAACGACACGGTCTTTTCCTTGGTGGTGCTCAACTGACTCAGCATCGGAAACTTGCGCGCATAGGCCAGCAGCTTGCTCAAGTCGCGCGCGGTGGAGACGTTGTGAATCGACAGCCCGGTGGGTTCGACATAGTGCGTGCTGGTCATGCCCAGGGCCTTGGCCTTGGCGTTCATTGCGGCAATAAAGGCTGGGTAGCCGCCTGGGTAGTGGTGGGCCAGGCTGGCGGCAGCGCGGTTTTCCGAAGACATCAGGGCAATCAGCAGCATTTCCTTGCGCGGCATTTCGCTGCCGATTTTCACGCGCGAGAACACGCCTTTCATTTCTGGCGTGTCTTTGATGTTGATGTCGATGTACTCGTCCATGTTCTGCTTGGCTTCAAGCACGATCAGGCCGGTCATCAGTTTGCTGACGGAGGCGATGGGCACGACCACGTCGGGGTTGCTGGAATAGATGACTTTGTTGGTCTGCAGGTCAACCAGCATGGCGCTGCCGGAAGCGATCTGCAGTTTGGAGGTGTCGCGCGGGGCCAAGGTGGTTTCGGCTGCGTGCGCGAAGGTGCCTGTAAATGCAAAAAATAGGCTGACGATAGAGAGACGAATTTTCACGCGGGTGAACTCGCTAAAAAGTAAGGAAATACCGTTCAGGAACGGGTTATATGACAAATGCCGTTACATTTTAGGAGTATGGATCAGAAAGCGATAGAGAGCCTTTAAATAAAGGCGGTAAGCCGATGATTGGTTAGGGTTGTACCGATTTTGTACCAATCATTGCCTGCTCAAGCTTTCCGACTTCTGACCAGTCCGTGGTTGACGAAAGCCACTTTGCATAGGTCGTCAACAGCACTTGGATGCTGTGCCCAAGCTGTCCCGCGATGAAGGCAGAGTTCATTCCAGCCATCAAACACATAGTGGCATAGGTATGGCGGCAGTTGTACTGGGGCCGAGGCCGTATTTCCAGAGCAGCCAGTGCCTTGGCGAACTGCTCTCCGGTCTGGGAGGGTCGACCGATAAAATCCGAACTGCCCGAAGGCGGGAAAACATACGGCGACTCTGTTTTGATCCTCCTCCGCTGTAGCAAGCGGTCGTCGGCGATTTGCCTGGCCTGCCGCAAGGCATTCAGAGCACGACTGTTGAGCATTACCGTTCTAGCGTACTTCGTCTTAGTACGCTCTTCTACTTCCCCGTCCACAACGATGCGGCATACGTGCGCGGTGCGCGTATCCATGTCGACCTCGCCCCAGCGCAAAGCCGCTATCTCTCCTGTCCTCATCCCGCTGAAAAAAGCGAACTCAAAGTAGGCCGCGAATATCCGCGCGCCAGGCTTACTGAAGTTCGCATACATCCAGTCAATGATTGCAGTCGCCTCAACACCAGAAAACGGGTCCACCTGCTTTTTTGCCTTCTTCGGCAGCTTGATCGGTGTCGCCGGGTTGCGGTCGATTAACTCATCTTGCACCGCGGCCTTGAGCAGCGAGGTGACCCGGGCTATGGATTCACGTTTAATCGATTGGGTTTCCCATACGGTTTCGCTGATGATCCTGCGCAGCACCATGGTGGTGATTGCCGTGATCGGGAGCTGACCGAGCCACGGCATCCAGTAGGTGTTGATCGTTGCACGATAGTTTCTGCGCGTGCCGGGCACGATCTCTAGGCTGTTGATCCAAGCCTGAGCGTACTCGCCGAACGTCATTGTCAGTGAAATTGGCATGTAACTAGAGTTCGGGAAAAGTTCAGCGTAGCGCTGATCATCCAGAACCCCATGCTTTGCCAGGCTTATTACTTGATCGCGTAGATCGGCTGCCGCTTTAATCCCTTTTGGTGTTTGTGGGTGTGCGAGAGTCTCGCAGCGTCGCTCGCCGCGCCAGGTGAACCGAATGCGAACGGACTGGCCAGCGAATTCAACTCCTGTGGGCAGGCCCATTGGCTTTCTAGCCATGCTTCATATCTCCTTAAGCTATAAAAAATCCGACCATCTATCTTGTTCCACACACCCTCAGGGATGACGCCGCGATCCCGCTTGCCTTCCAGGGCGCGCTTGGTAGTGCCAATGATTTCGGCCATACGCGCCTCGGGCACTTTGTCGAGCTGAAACGCTTCTGGTCTTTCTTGTGGCTCAGGCATAGCTACCTCCCGCCGGCCGCCGTGGGCCGAGCTGTCTTTATGATGTGGATGACCATGCCGAAAGTGATCAGCAGCCAGATGCACGTGCCTGCAAAGGCAGCGAGGATGTCTGCCGTCTCGCCATCCATGAGCAGGCAGGGGCCGATCCAAAAGAACCAGCAGGCCGTGGCTGACACGTAGAGCAGAACGCCCAGCATCAGCAGGGTGAGTTTTATTGCGTACATGGGGTGTCCTTGCCGCGCTCGGCGGCAGCGTTAAGTAGTCATGACTAAGCCGATGGTGTTCACCGGATCTGTGCGGGAGCCGATAGCAAGGTAAATTTCATACTAATGATCCGAGCATTTAGTAAGCTTCGTAGCTCGCTATGGAGTGCGGTGATGAATTTTTCGAATGTTTTTGTGGGGCCATGGTTTTTGGGAGGCGTCGCTAGCCTGGCGTGCGGTTCGGTTTTCACAGTGCCTGCCATGACCGGGCTTGGTTGCTCTCTGCTAGTTTGTGCGTTCGTTAGGGGTTAGACGGTAAGGCCGCGCTGGGCGGCAGAAGGTGGGTTAGGGTTATGCTCTTTCGCAGAGGTCCAGGCCGATCTGGCTTACACGATCGACACAGGCAGGGTTCAACCAGATGCATTCGGTTCGGTTGGCTGTGCCGCGCCCGGCGCTGATGCGGGCGGATGTGCTGTAGCTGGCCCAGCCGGGTAGAAGCTCCGCGTACAGGTCACTCGGGTATCCCGACAGCACGACCATTCCTTCTAGCTCGAGCAAAACCCCGAGTAGCTCGCGGTGTGCGGCATCATCCATCTCGTGTTTGTAATACCGTCCGCTCGACGCGCCTTTGTACCTGGTGTCATGCACGTAGGGAGGGTCGACGTAATGCAATGTCTGCGGGCCGTCGTGCGCCTTGATCACCTCTATCGCGGGGCGGTTTTCGATTAGCACGCCGCTGAGCCTCTGGCCAACCTCGGCAAGTTGCTCCGGATAGGAGGCCCAGAGTGACTGGGCTGTGCCGTATTTGCGTTTGGTGTCGATGCGGAAGCCGGTCACGCCCTTAGTCGCACCGGCGGAGCCGAACCCCATTTGCGCCCTGATGATGGTCCGCCTTGCACGCTCGATCGGCTCGGCGCTCGGCTCCCAGGAAAGTTCGAACTCTTCGCGGGAGTAGGGCGTGAATACCAGGCGCTCGATAAGTCCCGATCGCGACTCCTGATCTTGCAAAACCCTGAACAGATTAACGATATCGCCATCGAGGTCGTTGTAGACCTCGGCATATGACCGAGGCTTTTGCATCAGCACGCCTGCGGCGCCGCCGAATGACTCTACGTAGCATGTGTGCGGTGGGAAGTGTAGCAATACCCACGGCGCAAGCCGGAACTTGGCGCCGTGGTACCGGATGACCGGGGCGGTGATGGTCATAATTATTTTCCAGGCGTGCGCCCGCCGCTCACCGGCAGGCATGTAGGGGGATTGGGGTTAGGGGGTCTTGCGTTCTGGCGGGGAGGGCGGGAATCCAAAGCAGTGCCGGCGCTTTCCGGTATAGCCGCATTCGCTGCAACCCGTGGACGGGCCGCAGCTGCAACCACCCTCGCAACCCCAGCCACACCCCGAGCAATCCAAAGTGCACCAGCTTTCCTGCTCGACCTCGCCTTCCTGGTTGATCGAGTAGTTGACTCGGCGGTCGAGGCGAAAGCCTGTGATCTTCTCGGCATCCTCATAGGTCGCCGGTACCGAACGGAACCCATACTGGGCGGCAGGATCATCCACGAAACGGCGAACAACTCTCATGGTCTCGGCCCCTTGTAGATGAAGACGTAGGCGAACCAGAGTGTGGCGATCATGGCGTCATCCGCTTGAACTCGACCACCCAGACCCACGGGTTGGCGTCCCAGTTTCCACCGACGGATTGCCACAAGTCGCGAAATGCTGGAACCGGGTACTTGTGGCAGGCGCCACCTTCGTCGCTCGCGCACCACTCACGAAGCGGGCCTCGGTGAACTCCCTCGGCCGCAGCTTGCTCGGTGGTGATGTCCTGCAGCCGCTCGACGCGCACGTCGGTGATCTCCAGCAGGATGCGGCTGGCCCAGCGCGGCATGTGAATACTCGGGCGCCATGCGCCGTCATACTCCATGGCTTCAGTATCTGGCTTCCATTCCGCTTTCGCTGGGATCTGATTCAGCCCGTAGTCGCCCGGCGGACAGCTTGCCCGGTAGATCCGTGCCGCACCCTGTTCGTCGCCTTTGACCAAGTTGTCTTGCCAGTCGATACAGCAGCCGTCCTCGTTGCCGAGCAAGGCGAAGGTCTCGCGCACCCACAGTCGGTCGCCGGGCTTTCCGTACGGACACTTGCACCCAGACTCGCCATCGCGCCACCAGGCGCCACAGATCTCTGGCCCTGCCTCTTGATAGCCGTGACGATTCGTTACAGCTACGTTGTACAAATCGACAGTGATGGTGGCGTCGGCGTCGGGCTGCGACTTCATTACCCGCCGCGTGACCGTCTTCCGGCCTTCCAGGATGGCGCGCACCATCGGCGCCGAAAAGAGTATTGGCCGTTCCTTTATTTCAGGCATGCCGGGTTCCTTGCCGCTATAGCGGCTGACTGTGAAGGGGAGGGGTTAATTAATGACCTTTGGTCGGATATGCGGAACCTTCGGCGCCACACGTACCTATCCGCCGGCATTGGTGTAATCTTGAGCGACACACATCTAATGGGGCCGGACCATGCGTACCCGCGGTCAGATCTACTGGAATTGGGCTGATCCTGAATTGCATTGCCGCAATCACGATGAGCGTCTTCCATCTGGCATCTTGCTGAACATCCAAGTCCGACTGTCAAAGACCAATCAGACCCAGTTGTTCGTTGGTATTTACGGACAGACTGGAATGATGATTTTTGAAGATAGTTTTCTTGATCGCCCTGGGCAGACGATGTCTCAGGCTCTGGTCTGGGGCTCGGATTTTGCTCGCGAGAGAGTTTCGCTATCCATACCCAACCTTGCTTCTCCCCCAAAAGAGCGACGTCAAAGGTCGTTCTAGCTTCGAATTCAACCGCTTATCAGCTGATGTGGATCTTTGGAGCGACTGACTTGTCACTCTTTTGGATCCAAAATTAATCAGATCCGTTATGAGGCCCACTTGGATGAGCCTCTGAGGAAAGCGGTATGGAAGACGTTCGATTCAAATACCACGAGCTGCTCGTAGAACTCGATGCTGCCACTAGCAAAATGATGATGTTGGTGTCGGCCGGGCAGATGACCGGGCCTGAGTGGCTTGAGTCTGCTCAGAAGCATCATCACGCCTATGAGGCTTGGAAAGATTTTCTAAGGACTGCCCCGGCAGCTTCGGAAAGTCACCATTAGTCAGCAGGTGCTGTCTTGTAATATGCGCGCTTCGCGGGAGGAGTACGGATGTACTCCTATGCTGCTTCGCATTGTCGCCCGACTGCGCGCCATGGATCGTTGGCCCGTGCCAGCGCGGCCATCGGCGGCGGGCTGACGCTGTTGCCGCACATGTGCACCTGCTGGGTTTTGGTGAACGGCTTGCCGTCGGCACCGTAGCTGATGATGTAGTCGGCGGGGAAGCCTTGGGCCTTGTACAGCTCGGCCGGCTTCAGCATCCGCAGGCAGATATCGACGATTACGTAGGGCATGCCCTTGACCATCACCGTGACCATGGCCAGGCGGTCTTTGGTGGTGATTGTGGGCGCGGGCGCATTGCAAGCGCTGATGTTCTCCGTTCCGTAGTAGCTGATCAGGAACGCAGCGACCCGCAGGGCACCGGCTTCGTGCTCAGGCGATAACGTGAGCGAAACCAGCGAGCTCTTGCCACCGCCGCCAGCGGTGATGGTCGGCGCCGGCTCTTCCAGGCCCTGGCCAATGCTGCCGCCGAATGCTCGCTCCATGAATGCGCTGACCAACCCGTGGTGCTGGCCGCCGGCGCTGATGGTGTGCAGCGGATCATTTACGTCCCGTGCATCGCAGTTGCCGCGCAAGTGCACCAGGTTCGCGACTGCCAGTTGCTGCTGGCTGCCGGTATTGGTCACCGTGGTCATGGGTTCGTGCATGCCCTTGGCGTGCATGGTGTTGAATCCGCCGTTCGCCTGGATCATCACCGCCGTGCTGACGGACTGCCCGCCGCCGCTTGCAGTGACGGTGCCCACCGGCCCGCAGATGTCATTTACCCCGTGGGATCGGCGTTTGTTTGCGCCAGAACCTTCGCCGTGCCCGGCCTGGACGATGCAGGCTGATGCAACCGCGCGATGACTGCGGGTCATGAGCGTCCCCATTGGGTGGTCGGCCGATACGGGGTGACCGGCGTACACCGGCCCGCCGGCGCCTACCAGAATTGAGCTGGTCAGTGCGTGCTTAACGCCGCCAGCGACCACCGTGCCCAGTGGGTGGTCGAGGCCTGGCACTCGTGGCTCTTGCCCTGGGCGTTCGCCGTAACCTGACTGAATCAGCGTGGGGCTGACCACCGAGAAGGCGCCGCCCTTCGGGTAGGAGGTGACGGTGCGCAGCGGCTCGTCGGCAGACTGCACCGTTTCCCCTGATCAGTTGGCGATCGGCACAATGAACGGCGCCGCGCTATCGATGACGAACTTCTTCATGCCTTTGGCTACGCGGCGCAGGGTCGCCGGGGCCAGGTCCTTCTTGCGGCCGAAGATGCTTTTGCCCAGGTCGGTGAAGTCGATGCAGTCAGCTGCCGTTTTCCACTTCTGCTGGCCCTTGGCGGGGTTCTTGGCGTGGGTCGGCTCGGGCCACACGATTGGCTGGCCGTCGCACCGGGCGATCATGAACAGCCGCTCCCGGCTGGTCGGCGCGCCAAAGTCGCACGCCTTGATCACCTTCCACTCAACCACATAGCCCATGGCTTCCAGCAGCGCGACGAAGCGGCGCCAGGTGCGGCCGCGCTGCTTCGGGTCTGGAATCAGGAACTGCTGGCCCACCGGCACCACCTCACCAGGTGAGGCAACGTCGCCGCCGAGTTTCACCCCCCGGCCGGTGACCTTGTCGCGCTTGGCGATCAGCCGGCCCCACTGCAGGATCTGTTTCACGTTCTCCAGGCTGATCACCCGGGGCCGCTTCATGCCTGCCCACTTGAGGCCGATCCATGAAAGGTTGCGGATCTCGCGCTTGCGCGGCTGGCCGCCGGCTGCCTGGGAGTGGTGCGTGCAGTCGGGCGACATGTGGAACCAGCCGACGGCCTTGCCGCCACATTCGGTGTCCGGGTCACCCTCGAACACGTCGGTGGTGAAGTGCTGGGCGCCCGGGTGGTTCATGGTGTGCATGCTGATTGCTTGCGGGCTGTGGTTCTTCGCCACGTTCACCGTGCGGCCCAGGCCCATTTCCAAACCGGTACCGGCGCCGCCACCACCACAGAAGAAGTCGACAACGATCTCGTCGTCCTGAGGGTTGAAGCCTAGTCCATACTGGGTTTTGAAATCGAAGGCGTGTTTCTTGTGATGTGCGGACATAGAGGGACCTCTCAGGTATATTTACCGACGATTTATCAATGGTGTGGTATAGGGTTTAGTTATGGATATTTATCAAATAAATGAAAACTTAGTTCGTGCTGACTCATTCATCGCGCAGGGCGGATATAGCGCGTTACAACATGCATGTCTTGAGTTGCGATTGGCTATAGAGCGAATCGTCTACCGTAAGTTAGCTAAGTTAGGGGATAGCTTGCCCCCAGAAGTCTATAAAACTTGGCAGGCACCGAGGGCTATGAAGTTGTTGCTTGGATTTGAACCGAGAGCGGACAAACCTGCAAGGCTAGAAATATGCTTACATTCAGTTGATGGCAAGCCAAGTGGAGAATGGCTTGATTTGGGTGAGTATCGTATGCTTTCGGTAAAGTGGCTTAATAAAAACTATAATAAGCTTGGAAAGTTTCTCCATGAAACAAGCTTGGAGGAGGAGAGTGCTCCTTCAAAACTGAAGCCTGACGACTTGGTTTCTATCGCTGCCGAACTCAAGAGAGTCAATGATTCTGATATGGTTCTAGGTTTTAATCGAATTAGTGAGATTGATTGTGATTGTTGTAGCACCACGATATATGTGAGCGATTCGCAAATAAATGATCGCGCTGAGGTGTCTTGTTATAATGATTTGTGTGGGGCGGTTTTTATAGTGAGTCCGTTAGATGATGAGCTGTTCAAAACCGTGAGGAAATATCCGGGCAACGATTTTGCATGTAAGGACTGTAGCAGCAGAATTTCTTTAGATTCAGTAATTAAAGATGGATACATTAAATGTTGGAGCTGTAAGCAACGCTATCTCATAGGCTGGGGAAAAGTTCATGTTGCTTATGCTCCAGAAATTGACGGATCGAACCCCTGATTCCTTGCAGCTTTCATGGTCCTAAACTGGTGCCATAATTGGCTCTGTTGGGTAGTGGGAATTAGCTAAAATCCGCTAAGTCATGGTGTATTACTTGTACCGCAGTTCCGGCAGTCTTCCCGATAGCGCTGGGCGTCACTTATGAACCTGCCACAACCTTCGCAGTTGAACATCATCATTCGAGGCTTTTGCGGCTTCCCCAGCTTGATGCCGGTTCCTCGCAAGGCCTCCTTGATGTTCACGTCGTCGCGCTCAACCAAACGGCGGGCGAACTTGTCGATGTATGGTTTAGGCCACACAACGCCGCCGGTTTGCCCCAGCTTTCCGATCCAAGTAATGGTGTGCACTCTTGGCACCACCACGGCTTTTGACAGGTCGCTAGTGAACATGCCGTCATCACAGAGCCAAATCAGATTGTTGCCGTTCCAGCACTGCGGCTTTTGGATGTAAAATTCTGCTGCGTCAGGATGCTGGTCCAGCGCCTCGCCCAGCGTCACATATTGGCAGTCAACACCTAATCGCGCCCTTGCATCCACGTAGGCCTTGGGCCACGGTATGTCCGTGCCGCGGTGATCGCAGGCGCCGTCCCTGGTGAATACCTGGGCTTTAGCCAGGTCCGTCACATATCTAGAGCCGCCCACGCCCCAGAACGACAGGCCGTCGCCGACATAAGCATGGCTCCGGCTGTCCTGTAGATAAAACTGATCCATGGATCACCTCCAGTTAGGCGCCACCCTCCGGCTTCCGGTGGTGGCAATTTGGTTTTGGTTGGGGTATTGATAGTCGGCCCATGACGGGCATAAGGAGTTGAAAATGGAAATAACTTCTGTCAAACACACCATTAAGCTGAGCACTGACGAGATGTCGAGCTGCGCGTTTTGCAGTCAGAGCTTTGGTACATCCTTGGCCTGGGATATCAATCACCTAATTCAGGCTCACGGCGGCAAGCTCCTCCATGTCGGCACTCAATCACTGAATGTTGCAGACGAGCCAGCGTACTATTCCACAGTGGCATTGGTTGGCTTCGATGAGGCGCCTCCGGCGAGGGAGCCGTCGGTTCGTTTCACGACTCAGCTACCTCCCGGCGCTTAATCTCTTTAAGTTCCTCTCGCTGCTGCGCAATATCTAATTTCCGCGCCACGTTTTCACCAATCACGATTTCGTGGCGCGGATAATCAGGCCCCTGCACGCTTCAGTTGATCCGTGAGCTGCGTCGGCAGATTCCGCAGCGTCAGTGTCCCCCCAGCCTGGTCAAACTCGATCTTGTCGCCCAGCAGGTGGGCCTCGAAGCTGATCGACATACCCTCGGCCCGGCCAGTGAATCGCCGGAATTTGTTGAGCGTCTTCTTGTCCGGCGGCAGGGTCTCGGAAAGCCCGTAGTCCTTCTCCTTGATGAAGTCGTAGAAGTTCTTCGGTCGGTCTTCATCGATCAGACTAGACAGCTCGTCGAGGGTGATCGGTTCGCCCAGCTTGGCCTGGGCCATGGAGTAGCTGACCAGGGTGTTGGTCTTCTCGCGCGCCGACTCTTCTGGCAGATCTTCGCTTTCAACAAAGTCGCTGAACGCCTTCAGCAGCGTGCGGGTTTCGCTCGGGGCGTCGATCCCTTCCTGGCAGCCGATGAAGTCGCGGAAGTAATCGTTTAGCTTCCGGCCCTGTTTTCCCTTCAGGTACGAGATGTACTGCTTCGACTGGCGGTTGGTCTGCCATTCGCTGATGTTGATGCGTGCGGCCAGGCGGATGTGGTCCAGGTCCAGGCGCTTCACCGTCATCAGTGCGAGCTCTTCGGTCATCGTCACCGCCTCGGTTTCCTGCACCAGGGCGATGAATAGGTAATCGGTCATGCCTTGCTGGTAGTGGCAGAAGATAGCGTGCCCGCCGGTGGTGAGGTTCGACTCTTCCATAAGCTTGGTTAGGTGCTCGACGGCCGTGGCGCTGAACGCCAGGAAGTCAGTGACGCCGGCCAGGTACTTGCCGAGCCAGCCGCTGAACGGGAAAGCGCCTGACTCTTGGTGGAAGAAGCCCCATCCCTTGCCGGCGGTGGCGTTGTAGTTTTCGTTGAACTGCTGCATCAGATCGTCGCGGGCCTGGCTTTCAACCTGCTCAGTTGAGGCCAGATGCAGCACCGCCGGGTTGCCGTCGGGCTTCTTGTCGATTTTGTGAATTGCACTGTGGCGTACGGGCATTTGATGAACCTCGGGTAGGCGCCGCCCTCCGGGAACCGGATGCAGCAAAGTGAAAGGGCATTAATCGTCGTCGTCGGCGTTCATTTGGAGCGATACAGCGAAGCCTGCCTGGCGTAATTTGCGCGCCACGTTCTCGGATATGTCGATTTTGTGGCGCTTAATTTCCAGCAACGGAGCAGACTTTATGGGGCCAAGCGAGTGGGCATGCGCTATGAGCCGTTGAATCGTGCGTGAGTGCTTTGTCTCCCCCAGCTCAGCGGTGAGGCGGTCCAGCCTGTCGCGCATGCCCTGCCTGAAGTAGTGCCGGATGATCTCCGACGGGCCGGACACTTTCGGCGGCGCCGGCGGGAGGCCTTTGGGATTTGCATTTAAAACCAGCAACTGCACGGCTTCGCTGATTTCCTCAAGCCCGTGCCAGCTCATCAGTTCGCTGAGCATGGCCCGTGCGCCGCACTGAACTGTTTGCCGCATTTCCTGTTCGCCCAGTTCCTGGCGCTTCTCCGCGAGCCTGGCCGTCCTTTCTTTCTGATCTGTGGGGGCTACGCGGCGCATGGCTCGACCTTCACCTGGTTCCAGGCGCCGACCGCTTCGAAAATCCGCGCGGCGTGCTCCTCGTCCAGCGACAGTGTGTCGGGGATAGCGATCCAGCCTGAAGCCACCATCTGGCATTGGTTGGCCTCGTCGCGCAGTTGCTTGTAGCAATGCTCGATCACGTCTTCCAGGTGGTCGGAGAGGTAGACGCCATCGGGCGCCACCTCCACCGACTTGCTGTACCGGTCGCCGCGGGCGTCGATGCAGAGGGCGCTGAGGTAGATCGTCCATCGGTGGGGGATACCGCAGACGGCCTGGCCAATCTTCCCCGGCGCGATGTTCTTCAGTGACTTGTAATTGATCATGCCCTGGCGGCCGCTGGGGTCGATGTTGACCACTGCGACGTGATTGGATGCCAGCAGCGAGCGGCACGATCGGGCTATGCGTGCATGCAGGTTATGCGGTTTGCGCTTGCTCATAGTGCCACCGCGAGTTTGCGCAGCGCCTTACGTTCTGCCGCTGTGATAGACGGCTTGCGGCGCTTGAGGATGGTTTCGGGATCGATCTTGGTGGAGCGGGGCGGTGGCAGTGGTTTGCGTGGCGGGCTTGGCAACTGCGCGACTGTCCCGCCAGCGGCCAAGAACTCCGCCGTGCGCTCCGATATTGAGTAGGCGTCCTTGCGGTGCTGCTCAAACAGGTTGAGGTGGTTGCTGACGTACATGGCGACCTCACTTGATTCGGATCGAACTGTCGCCGCGCTCCAAGTGAGCCCAGGTAGGTTCGGGTAGAAGTTCGTGTTCAGCGTCTTCACCGGCTGCCATGCGCTTGCGCACCGCTTCGTTATGTTCGCGGATCTCCTTGAGCTTGGCGGCAATGGCTTTTTTGTCCGGAGCAATGCTCGACTTCACAGTGGTCAGTTCGTCCGGCACTGCATCTTCGTTATCCACGATCACCCGTTCGCTGCCCATGGCCAGTGTGATGGTGAAGAGCGGACGCTTGATCGACTTGATGTTGGCGGCTTCCATGTTGCGCCGCAGATAGTCGCTGATCTGCGACACACTGTTGGACTTGATCCGCTTGAGTTCGGCCAGGCGCTCGATTTCGTTTTCGATGGCCGTCACGTCGCTTTCGATATTGCGGCGCAACATAACGATGTTGTCGGCCTTGTCGTTGAAGTCGCCCTGGACTTCGTCCATCGCGTGCTGCAAAGCCTCTTTAAGGCCTTCATCATCGGTGTCGGCCATGGCTTGGAGTTCGGCGAGTTTGCCGGTGAGTGCGTACAGTTGAGTCATGCTGCTGCCTCCTTGCCTTTCTCAAGGCTGGCTTTGCGTTCTTCGAATGCGCGAGTGATGCGGGCGATGAAGGCTGGTTCATTGCGGCGAGTAGCTTCGCGGATGTATTTCACGTTCAAGGTTTTCAGTTCGTACGTAGTGAGGGCCTTCCCGATGGTCTCAACTGCTGAGGCGAGCCAGTCCACGCGCTCCTGCTTCTGCCGAAGAATTTCAGCGTCCTTGTCGTCGGCATTTGCGATCGCTTCCTCTTCTTTGAGTTGAGTGACGTACGCGTCGTCATCGAACAGCCCGAGGAACACATCGGCGCTGAACCCAAGCATCGAAAGCGATTTCTTGATGGCGTCGGTGAGCGATTTTTTTGGCGCTTCGCCGTCAGTGATCATGCCGTAGGTAGTTTTGTACTGGTACCGAGTGCAGCCGTATTGCTCGATCTCGCCACGCTGGCTGTCCTGCATGAACCAGAGCGCGATTTTGACTGTGTGACCAATCTCGCGACCTATGCATGCGCGCTTGTCGCCTTCTCCGATGAAGATTTCATGACCCTCATCGAAGCGCTCTTCGACAATCCTCCAGCCCCAGCCGATGCCGACCGGACCAAACAGCTCGGTGGCCTTCATGGCCATCGCGGTACCGCTCAAGCTGGTGATGTCCTGGCCGTTGACCTTGGCTTTCTTGGTGAACCTGGTGTCGGTCTTATCGACCTTGTTCCAGATATGCATGTTCTGTTCGGACATGATTGGTCTCCGCGCCGCCGGAGAGGGGCGCTGTAAGTGTTTAGGAGGTGATCCGATCAGCGAGAGCGCTGAGCAACATCAGGAGGGTGAAGACTGCGAGGGCAGAGAAGGAGCCGCGCCAGATGAGCAGACGCCGGGTGCGCTGGCGGGTGGTCACGGCCGAACCCTCACCGCAATTCGACCGCCCTTCATGGTCGCCGCCAGGCGCTTCGGCAAGGTGGCCACAGCACGCTCACGCGGCTGGCCGATCACTTCATTGAAGGGGAGGCCGAAGCCCAGCATGATCAGCTTTGACTCAACGTCTTCAAGCTGCTCATCAATCAGCGATTTAACCGGTGCGGTGGTCATGCGGCCTCCTTGCGCTGCCTGGTGATCTTCAGCAGGCGCTGGCAGTAGTGGTTGAATTCTTCGACGGTGATCGCGTCGCCGGTAAGCATGTTGGTGATCATCCGTGCCACGACGGCTTGGGAGCCGGGCTCGCAGCTTGGGTGTTCAAGCGCCTCCAGCGCTTCGTCGATCAAGATGTGCGGGCTCATACATCGGCATCCACGTCGTCTTCGCGCTCTTCCCTTTCCGCAGCTACTGCGTCTTCGGCATACGGCCTCAGCAGCGCTACAGCGATCTTCTCGACCGCTTCAATCGGCCGTTGCTGGCCCAGCAGGTCTGCGGCGTGAGACCGGGCATCGCTCTGGCTGCCGAGCATCGCCGACAGCAGCAGCCGGGCAAACGAATCACGCTGGTCCAGACCGTCGATTTGGCGCTGGTTCAGGTGGCCCTGCAGGACCGTGCAGAACCGATCGAACGTCACCACTTGGGGCTGGCCGTAGCGGCGCTTCCACTTGATGTCGACGCCGCACACTAGGCGCTCCGCCGAATGCTCAAGCCAGTCCGTCACCTCGTCGCTATCGCTGACCTCTGGAGGCAACTGAGCGTCGTAACGCTCCTGGCAAATATTCAATGCTGCGTTCATGGTCGCCTCCAAGGTGGCGGGTTGTTCACCTGTATTCGTCAACACTCATGCCTACCGCTGGTTGCCGATGGGCGCGGGGGAGGAGTGCTGACGTAATAGAGGTGGGGAAGGGGGCCGGTCTTTCACGGCTGCCGCGGCGCTGGCCGTTTAGCGAGTCGTACTGAAGGCTGGTAGCATCGACACTCCTTATCGGAGCAAGGAATTGCTATGCATCAGGTTGTTGAAAGGGCGTTAAACGTGATCGCAGCAGAGAGCAGCGAGCCCGAATACACTGAAGCGTTCAGCGCTGTCCGTGCAGTAGTGGTTGAGTTTGGGGAGGAGAATTTGGCTGATCGGCTTTTTGCCGATATCCCTGACTCGATATCGTTTCTGCAGGTCGCTAGGCTATTTGATTTTCTTGCTTGGCAGACGGATGACAACGGATCAGCGATGACTCGCACATCTGAGCGCTGGCTCGTTGAAGGCACAGATCTACGCAAGATTCAGATCGCTCTCAACCTCGAGGTATACCCGTTTCCCGACGAGCATGAGATGTACCGCGTGCTGTCTGATGTGGCTGAGTCCCTCCCTCAGATGGCTGATAGATGCCAGCAGCTAATCAGTTCTCGGCAAAATCGGTGGCACCTGCTCATACAGTCAATTCAGCGCACTCAGTCCGACGTACCATCCGCATCTGAGCCATTCGCCGTTCCGGCGCCCGGCGATCACGACGCAGCGAGTCGTCACTGATCATCGAGTGCATCGCGATCAGCGCCGCCAGAACAAAGCACAACGGCGTGATGATCTGGCGCTTCATGGCCTCAGCCACCAAAGCAGTACGCTTCGTCACGCCCAGCTTGAACATCGCATTGGTCAGGCGCTTTTTGACGGTGCCAGCTTCAATGCCTGCTTCCCGGGCGATCTCTTTCGAAGTAAATCCCTGGGCAATCCAAAGCAGAAACTGAAGCTCTCGCGGCGCAAGGCCACGTCCGAGGTGACCCTTCCATGAACCGTTGATGATTGTTGCTTCCATCGTGGTGACCCTCGGTTGGTTTCCCGTTAGTCCCTGCTGCCAAGGACTATCGGTGAAACCCCCGACCTCGCTACTGGCGTCAGGCCGGGGTTGTTGCGTTAGCGGTGTGGCCCGTTGCCCGCTGCTGATTGCAGGGCAGGCCGGTCGTCTTCGGTGTGGGCTTCGAGCTTCCTACTCACAGCGTCAAACAGCATCTGTTCGCCATGGATCACAGGTCCTTACAACATGCACGCTACAGCTCTGAATGCCCTGGCTGAGTGGGGCAGCGTGCATGAGGTCCGGCGTTCCCAGCCGAGGCTATCGGGACCGCTAATTCTGTTCAATTGAGTCTCCCTTCTACCGCTGGGATTCGCGGGGCGCATTGCTTGCCGGGTCATTCGCACGGTTCGAGCGTTTCGCTCTCGATCAGCCGTACAGGGTGTTCCTGTCGTGGGCGGGCTATCTGACCCGTCTGATCGCCGGTCGCCGGTAGAGGCAATGCGGTCTGTTGGTATTTCTGTATTGCGCTGACTGTTAAAGAGCGGCGCAGCTCTCGCTGCTCGCCGGCGGTGTGCGTTGCTGGCTTGAGTTGAATTTAAGCAAGCTGAAATTGAAGTGTCAAGCATGCTGAAATTAATAATTCAGAATGCTGAAATTCAAGTCGTTAAAAAACCCGCTCTTTGGCGGGCTCCTTTATGCGTCGCAGTACTCGCGCCAGCCGATTCGAACGGCGCCGTCACCCAAATGCTCGATTCTTATTCCGGCGGTTTCGCCGATGTCTTGGATGACTTGGCACCAGGCTTCAGGGCTTTCGTCGTCGCGCCTGGATACCTCGACCAACTGAATCCGCTGTACTCGAGGGGAGGCGATTATGCGTTGTAGGCGGTGGCCCACAAGCTCGTAGGAATTTCGCGGTTTCGGTATGGAGTAGGGGGCCTGGATCATGCTTCGCTCCTTGTTAGTACTGTATACATATACAGTATTGATACTGTCATGTATTGGCAAGAGGGCGGCACGAAGTTTCATGCATAAATGCATATTTTTAAGGGGGCATTTTTGACAGGCAAAAAAAAGCCCGCTTATGGGCGGGCCTAAAGGGAATTCTTCGGAGGAGTAGGGGGAGTTTGGCCCCGACCCTGTAAATGCCAGGTGAAAAGGATGTCGCAAAAGCAGAAAGCCTGCGCTGTGCTGGCTGCTGCTTTTGGTCCTTGTCGTTTGCAACACAAAGCTTACCAAGTCGCTACACGAAAAATATGACGTAACCCATTCTTCAGCTGTCATAAATCACGCGAATCAACTGTTCCTGAATAGAGAGCGTAGTTATGACTTTAAATCGATTGGTCAAGGTTGCAGCAGTTGTTGCTCTGCTGTCTTCTCTGTCGGGATGCTGGATTTTTATGCCGCCAGGAGGTGGTGGCGATGGTGGTCACGGTGGCCACGGTCAAGGTGGCGGGCCTGGCGGGGGCCCTGGCGGTGGTCCCGGTAGCGGACCGCGATAACGGACCTGGACTTGAATGCGTCGCGATGAGGAGAGGCGATCATAAAGATCGCCTCTTCGTGTGGTTTGATCTAATCATACTGAGCGCGGCTGGGGAGCGAGCATCTTGTAGCGGGTAGTGAATTAGAGATACAAGAAATCCTCCTGCGGCAACGTTTCACGCGATCAAATTTCAGACAGCAAAAAGCCCGCTCGATGGCGGGCGTCACGTGAATACTGTGAGCGGCTTCTACCCCGCCAAGTACAAATCTCCACGATGAGCGATATGCACCTTGTTGCCATCTGGATCACGCAGGTACGCACCGTAGTAACCGTCACCGTAGTGGGGACGTTGGCCAGGTTCACCTTCATCAGATCCGCCCGCAAGAAGCCCAGCTGCATAGGCGCTGTCTACCGCATTTGGAGAGGGTGCGGTGAAAGCCACCATGCTGCCATTCCCTGCTCCGGCTTCATTGCGGTCATAAGGGCTGTACACGTAAAAGCGAGGGAGAACGCTATCTGGCTTAATCCAGCATGCCGAAGGTGGTCCGCCATCAGGCGTCACAGGCCTGCGGCAGAGCCCCAGGGGGATCAGCACGGCGTCATAGAAGATCGAGGCCTTATCAAGATCGTTTGTCCCAACGGTTACGTGACTGAACATCCTGTATTCCTACTTACAAAGGCGAGACGTTATCGTGTCATTTTGAAGGTGGGCGTGTATAGCCGTTGTCGGGTAAGACGGGGAGGGCGAGTGTTGGCCCTCCAAATCGCAGACAAAGAAAAGCCCGCTCGATGGCGGGCTTTCTGTAATGCCAGGGGCGCCGATCCATCAGCGCAGCCAGTGTGCAATCACGCGGATCGCCAGCTCAGTGGTGGCACGACGAAGGGCTGAGACAAGAAGCCCGGCGCTGCGCTATATGTGCTCAATCAATTGATGGCAAAATAGCTCCTTGCTGAATCGAGCAACCCACATTCGGAGCGTATTATGTCAATGGAACTGGGAGGTAATGGTGGGACTGAAACCTCAGAGAACACAGTGTTTTTTAGTGATGAGAATACTGAGGTAAGCCTCCGTTTCGAATCTGATGACCAATCAATTTGGGCTACCAGTCAAAACATAGCCGACTTGTTTGGTGTGGACGTATCAAATGCTCGAAAGCACATTCGAAATATCTACTCCGATGATGAGCTAGAGAAAACGGCAACTAAGGCAAAATTTGCCTCAGTTCAAATTGAAGGTGGTCGCGAAGTTATCCGCCCCGATGTAGCACACTACAGCCTCGATATGATCCTCTCGGTCGGCTATCGGGTGAATGCCAAGAGGGCCGTAAAGTTTCGGCAGTGGGCGACTCAGACCCTCAAGGCATACATCGAATAAGGCTACGTAATCAACGAGAAGGCTCTCCGCGAGTCTCCCGAGAAGCTAAACAAGCTGGCCGCCGCGGTTCGAGCGCTTCGATCTGAAGAAAAGCAGGTTTATGCGAAGGTCCGAGAATGTTTCAGGATTTGCGCATCAGATTACGACCCACTCTCGAAGGAGGTCAGAAGCTTCTATGCCCTGCTGCAGGACAAGTTTCATCACGCAGTCACTGGCATGACGAGCTCAAAGCTGATCCTCGATCGCGCAAACCATAAGTCTCAGAATATGGGCATGCAAGCCATAAAAGGCACATCGCCAACGCTGGAAGAAGCAAAGACCGGCAAAAACTACCTGAATAACGAAGAGCTTTATCGGCTCCATTTGCTCTCTGAGCAGTTCATGCTATACGCCGAAAGCACCGCTCTCACTAAGCGCCCAATGACTATGGCCTCGCTGCATGGAAAGCTAGATGCTCTACTCATATTCAACGACTACCCCGTGTTCAGCGGGTACGAAGATTACATTAAGGAAGAGGCTGTGAGCCACGCTCGACAGGAGCTTGGGTTGTATAAAAAACGCCTAAAAATCGAGTCGCTTGGTTACGAGTATGACGAAGACGCTTTAGCGGCCGGCGAATATGACGAACTGCTGATTGACGCATAGTTTACATACCGGGCGTCAAGCTGGCGCCCTCACAAATCAGAGATGCACCACTTGCTCAGCCTTTCCCCCGCACAATCCTTCCCGCCTTCACCTCATCCGCACGCCATAGAAGTGGTTCAGCGCTATAAGCTCAACCACAGCCACGAAAACGCACAAAGCAATGAAATTAGGACTGAATACCCGCTTGCGATTCGATGATCCCCCGTCTGACCAGTTCGCACCAGTATAGATAGTGAGTACTGCAACGAGTGCGAGCAGAGCATAGGTCCAAGCCTTGCTCCAAAAGCTCTGCTCTCGCCAGGCAGTCATTGGCTCACCCAAGGCAACAGCATCAGGAAAACCACCCATACCCAGGGCACTTCATGGCTCTAAGGCGACGCGAAAGCGCTAGAGACTCTGTAAATTGAAAATACGAGGCGCCGAGCTTGGATCGCTGTGAGTACTGCAAAATATCCAAAGTCCGCTGGTAATCTGCGCTTTGCTTGAAGTTACGACACTGCTCAACCCGTTCAGCTTCCGTTACAGGCATCGGTACTGCGTCGATCTGTTTTTCGTACTCAGTTTTTTCTTTTGGCGTGCTGTAGCAGCCGGAGATGAAAAGCGAGGCGACTATTAGAGTCGCGATCCGAAAGGCATTCATTACCACATTCCCTTGTGTATACGAGCGCTAATCAGCTCGCGATATTTCGATTTAGCTTGCCGCTCGGGCATATCCCCCGGGCACACTTGCGGATCAGTAAAACTTCTGCAGCGCCTGCACAACCACGCCCACGATCCGGCAGTTCTCATCCACAGCTTCGATCGGGTAGCTCGGGTTCAGCGGTTTCAGGAACAACCGGCCGCCATCACTGACCAGCTTCTTGAACGTGGCCTCATTGCTGTCCGGCAGCTTGGCCACGACCAGCTTACCTGGTGCGACTTCCGCTTCGGTGTCCACCAGAATCAGCGTGCCTTCGGTAATGCTCTGGCCGGCCGGTGCCGTCATTGAGTCCCCTTTGACTGTCAGCCAGAAAGCTGGGCCTTTGGCGTCGTACTCCGAAAACTCGTAGGTGTCCGAGATTCCAGCCGGGTAGGGCTCCACTGCTTCCGCCCAGGCGCCGGCGGCAACCCAGCTCACAACCGGGTACCGGAATGATTTTGTTGGCTGGGCAGCTGGGGAAATGTTCGATTCAGAAGCCTCCCGCTCATCACCCTCGCCAATGGCCAGCCACTCAGCTCGGAAGCCGGTCGCTTTCGCCAGGGCGTAAAGGTTCTCCGGCCTGAGGCTTTTGCTCTCACCGGTAATCCATTGAGTGACGGCCGAATTAGCAACGCCGCAAAGCGATGCAATTTCCCCTTTCTTTTTACCGCTGACCTGTATGGCGCGGGCGATGCGTTCGTGTCTTTCCATGAACTCAATATTAAGTTAACTGAATTTAAGCATGCAGTAGGTATAAAACACCGTTGATGCCATAACTTAAGCATGCTTAAATTGCGACAGTCTCGAACGAGGATGCGCAATGAATACGCATGAAGTCGCCGAATTCTTCGGCAGCAAGACGAAGCTGGCACTTGCTTTGGGCATCCGTCCAAGCGCCGTGACCATGTGGGGGGAAACGATTCCCGAATCCCGGCAGTACCAGATCCAGGTTCTTTCCAAGGGAAAGTTCAAGGCGACAAAGAAAAACCAAGCCGCCTGACAGGCGAACCCTGCTGCCCATGTACCCAGTATCGGCCCAGACAGTCTGCGAAGTAAGAAACCTGAAGTCGCTGGAGTTTTATCCAGTGGCTTTTAAGAGAGGGGAAGCGGGGACCAGAGTGGGGAGTTGGTGCTTCGGCGCTGAATTACAGGCACAAAAAAGCCGACGGTCGAGGTCGGCTAATTCGATAACACTTTGTGAGTCCGATTATATGCAAAACCAGCCACATATCAATAGCACTACCAATCTCGCGCCACGTTTTCCGCAATCTGAAAACGTGGCGCGCAAAACTATGACCTCCCGCGAGATCGCCGAACTGGTCGAATCTCGCCACGACAGCGTGAAACGCACCATCGAGCGACTGGTCGAACGGAAGGTTATTAGTTCTCCACCAATGGTGGAATACCTCGACGGCCTCGGCCGCCCAGCTGCCGAGTACCTGATCTGCAAGCGCGACAGCTTCGTTGTTGTCGCGCAACTCAGTCCAGAGTTCACCGCCGCCCTCGTTGACCGATGGCAGGAACTGGAAGGGCAGGTCGCGCAACCACAGCAGCTCTCCACCATCGAAATTCTGCAGATCGCCATGGAGTCTGAAAAGGCTCGCTTGATGCTCACCGCCCAGGTCGAGCAGCAGGCGACGAAGATCCACTCCTTGGAGAACTTGTTCAAAGAGGGCATGACCCACACCCAGTTCTGCAAGGGCCTCAATGGGGTCAACGTCATGCAGGTGGGCAAGTACCTGGAAGCGCGCAGCTGGCTCTACAACGAGAGCAAGTCCGGCCTACGTCACCGTGTTGGCTCCTATGCACGCGACAAGTACATGACCGAGCACCAGGTCGAAGTCACCCCGCACGGTAAAGACCCTTTCATCTCCTATACACCGGTTCTGCTGAAGAAGGGCGCCACACGCCTGTACGATCTGTACCTGGCTAGCGAGCTGCCCATGAAGAAGACCTGGGACGGCTTGTTCACGCACGAAAAAGCAATGCGAGGTGCTGCGTGAGCATGGGCCTTATGGTCGCCGCGATGAAACTTCGCGTCGGTAATCCACTGCGCAAGCTGGTGCTGATCAAGTTGGCCGACAACGCCAGCGACGTTGGTGAGTGCTGGCCGTCCTACCAGCACATCGCCGATCAGTGCGAGATCAGCAAGCGCTCTGTCATGAACCACATCACCGCTCTGTGTGAGGCGGGACTGTTGCGCAAGGAGATCCGGAAGGGAGGCCCAAAAGGGAATTCGTCGAACGTTTACTTCCTGACCCTCGAAGGGGGTGGTGCACCTCCTGCACCAGGGGTAGTGCAGCAGATTCACCCGGGTAGTGCAGCAGGTTCACCTCCTAGTGAATCTCCTGCACCAGGGGGTAGTGCAGCAGCTGCACCCAGAATCAGTAACTCTCTTGAACCAGTCATGGAACCGGTCAATGAACCAATTGCACCCCCGGCTCCCGCCGAGGTTGTTCCGGCTCATTCCCGCGGCTTGGTGCTGGTCGTTGATCGCACCGATACCCCACGGGTCGAGATCCCCGCCGACATGCCTGGCCCCAAAGACCAGACCTGCAAAACCTTCAAGGTCTGGGCGAATTACGCCATGGCGTACCGCAAGCGCTACAGCGCCTGGCCAGTGTGGAACGCCAAGGTCGGCGGCCAGCTCGGCCAACTGGTCGACCGCCTCGGCGCCGATGTCGCCCACCACGTTGCCGCCCACTTCCTGAAAACTAGCGATGCGGCCGTCCTGCGCAAGTGCCACAGCCTCAACGAGCTGCTGGCCAACGCCGAGAGCTATCACACCCAGTGGGTGACCGGGCAGCGTATCAACGGGACAACCGCCCGCCAGATGGAACGGACAGAGGCGAACCACTCCGCAGCGGAGCAGGCCGCCCAGATGGTAATGGCCAAACGCCAAGCAGGTGACCGCAATGAATACCTTTGAAATGAATGACCAGCAGGTTGCCGGGCTGGCCGCCGCCATCTGCGCCACCGCCGAGGCCATGGGCCAGGAAATGAACCCGGGCACTGCCGCGATGATGGCTGAAGACCTCTGTGCGTATCCGGTGCCTGTCGTGAAAGGCGCACTGAAGGCTTGCCGCTTCGAGGTGAAGGGCAAGCTGGCGATGGCCGACATCCTGCAGCGCGTCCAGTCCTCCGACGGGCGCCCGGGCAAGGACGAGGCCTGGGCCATCGCCATGACCACCAACGACGAATTTGAAACCGTGGTGCTGACCGATGAGATCCAGCTGGCCCTGGCAGCCGCGAAACCCATCTTGGATGGCGGCGACAAAATCGGCGCGCGCATGGCGTTCATTGACGCCTACCAGAGGTTCGTGAGCCAGGCTCGCGAAGATGCGAAGCCGGTCAACTGGCACGTATCCGTGGGCTTCGACGCCAACCGGCGTGTGCAGGCTGTGACCAAGGCGATGGAGCTGAAGCGCATCCCGCGCGAACGCGCCCAGAAGTACCTGGCAGACCTGAGCGTTGAGCCGATCACCGAAGATGGCCGGGCCATTGCCGGATTGCTCACTGGCAACGTCACCCGGCCGGAGCCCGCCCTTCGCGCAAAGCTCGAGATCGTTAAGAGCTCGATGCTGGAAATGCGCAAAGCCAGCGCACAGCAGATGGACGAAATACGGATTGCAGCTGCCAACGAGTTGGCGGATCGCCGCGCGCTGCTGATCAAGCAGGCCCAGGAATTAGAGTCACGAGCATGACCATCGACAAGCAACAACTTCATAAACTGCTCTGGGCCGAAGCCGCGTCATTCCGGGCCGACTGCGCCGACTGGAAGCGCAACACCGAGGCGCTGGATGAGTTCCTGGGTGAGAAGACCGTGGAAGAGGTGGCGCTGGAGCTGCTGGCAGAGAACGAGTTGGCCCGCATGCGTATCAAGGAGTTGGATCTGCTGTTTGGTCGCTACCTCCTCGCCATGCGCTCGGCCCTCATCGAGGAAGAGCATGGCAAGGGCCCGGCCGCCGCAATGGCGTGGATCTACAACTCGCTGGCCGGCCCGGGCGAGCTACCTCCAGAGGGTGAGACCGACAGCCAGGCCTACTTCGACCGCGAGATCGTCGCAGTGGATAACGGAATGCAGGAGGTAATGGCGTTCCACGAAGGTCGACGCGCCGTCATGGGCAAGGGAGAGCCGTCATGAGCTACTTCCTTGCAGGGCTGTTCTTCGCCGCCGTGCCAGCACTGGCGGTTGGCCTGGTAATAGCGTTCTTTTCTGGGCCTTTGGGTGTGGTGGTGGTACTTGGCGTATTTGGTTTTGGTCTGGATCTTTGCTTCCGCGGTAGTGGTAGGGAGGAGCGGCCATGACCAAGCCAGCCAAGCCACGCCCAATGCCTGTGTACCTGGTGCTGCGCCGCCTGGTCGATCCGGCTACTGGCAAGGAGGTGGCAGCGTTCGTGCCGTCCTCCGACGCTGACCGGTCGATACTCCGCGAGCGCGATTTTCGGATAAACACGAAGATTCGTGCCGACCTCAAGCAGCCACGCAACCCACGGTTCAATGGTTTGGTCCACGGCCTGGGCCGGGTGCTGAGCCAGAACATCGACCGGTTCTCTGGCAAGCAGTCCCACGCCGCCATTAAGGCCTTGCAACTGGAGTCGGGTGTGTACTGCGACGAGGAAGCGTTCGACATCCCTGGGCTGGGCCAGCTCACCCGCAAGACACCCCGCAGCCTTTCCTATGACTCGATGGGAGAGGAGACATTCCAAGATTTTTGGCGCCAGTGCTGCGCGTACCTGGTGCTGCATGACTGGCCAACACTCACGGAAGAGCGACTGACCGAAATGGCAGAGTTTGAAGCATTCAAGGAGGCGGCATGAAGCGTACCGAACTGAAGCGCACCACGCCGCTCAAGTCCGGCGGGATCCAGACCCGGGCGCGCCGCCAGAAGTGCTGCGCCGTATGCCGGGTCAAGTTCACCCCGGTTCGAGACTTCCAGGCGGTTTGTGGTGAAATTGCTTGTGCGCTGGCTCATGCGCCGGTCAATCAGGTCCGGGCACGAAAGGCGCTGGCCGACGTTGAGCGCAAGGACATCAAGGTCCGCAAGGAGAAGATGAAGAGTAGGGCGGACCACCTGCGCGAAGCCCAGGCCGCGGTGAACGAGTACGTGCGCCTGCGTGACGCGCACCTGCCATGCATCAGCTGCGACTCGACGCCCATTGACAACGATCTCATGACTGGCAGCCGCTGGGACGCTGGGCACTATAGATCCGTCGGCGCCTGCCCAGAGCTGCGCTTCGAGCCGTCGAACATCCACCGTCAGTGCGTGAAGTGCAACCGAAACCTTTCCGGCAACGCCGTGGAGTACCGCATCCGCCTTGTGCTGCGCATTGGTGCCGAGAAGGTCGCATGGATCGAAGGGCCTCATGAGGCGCGCAAGTACACCGTGGATGAGATCAAGGCCATCAAGGCCAAATACCGGGCAATGACCAGAGAGCTGAAAAAAGGGGAAGCCGCATGACCTATCGCAACGTCGTTTCAGCAGTAGTTCGAGCCCTCGCGGCTGAGACCATCACTTCCGCCGGCGGCTGCGACTTTGAACCGAAGGTGCAGTGCGCTAAGCAGAAGGGGGAGATCGTCGGCAAGGAGGCTGCGTTTCTTCAGGACTGCTGGGTGTTCGGGCGGCTACACAAGGCGTTGAGCCCGGCGCACTGGCGGGCACTTGTGGCTAAGTACTCGACGCACCAGGAACGAAAGCATGGCGCCATTTTGGAACTGCTGAACTCGGTGAAGACGCCGGCGCCGAAACGGTTCCGTGAGTGCGCTGTACTTACCTGGGCCATCCCGCAGGTGTCCGGTGCCGAGGGCAAGCGCTCCGCCGCGGTGCTACCCGCTGCCTGGTACAACATTACTAATTGGGACAATGATGGTAAGCCGGAATCGACACGCTACCGCTGGCGTTCGTCTATCCGTAAAGCGTTAGACGACCAGGTGAATGCTGCGCTGACCGCTGCTCAAGACCTGCTCGATGCGGAAGGATTAATTGAAACTGTTGCTGCATAGGATGGGGCGCACTATTGAGATGGCGGGGAGTCGATGTTAGGGCTGCCCGCCGCCATGGTCATGTTTTTTAGAGCTCTTTCTTCATCTCTTTATCTACGTGGCGATCGCCCTTGTGCCGCTCGTTTTCTAGATGCTTCGCTTCCTTATCAACATCATGCTCGGCGCGGTCAGCGTCTTTGTCTGCATTACGTACATCCGTGCGCACGTCTGTGGCAATATCCCCCTCGGCGCTAGCGATGCCCGCTTGTGACATGATTCCCGCAGCTAGACACGCCACAACGAATACTCCCTTATATCCACGCATATCCTATCTCCGATTTCAGTCGTCCCTGATTGGGTCTAGTAAAACTAGACGGAGAATTGAAGGTTCTCAATGCTGGAGTCGACGTTTTCTAAGCGCGTATAGAGGCGGGACTCAGCGCGGAGGCTGAGAGATCAAAGGCGCCTCGGCATAGCACAAAATTGGGTGCTCTCGCCTTATCGAGATTCAGGTCGAAAACCTCCCTGTTGCAACCACTCGGTCAATAGACCTGCGCTCAGAGGCTTAGTAATCAAGTACCCTTGGGCCTCGGTGCAGCCCCATTGGCTAATGAGGGACAGAATCTTTTCGGTTTCAACTCCCTCTGCTACTACCCGATATCCCAGTCCTTTAGCGAGCTCGATCAATGTCTTAACGAGTCGCTTGTCTTTTTCATTTGCATTGAGGTTGCTAATTAGTGATTGGTCAAGTTTCACCGTGTTAACTGGAAGCTGTCGTAGATATGACCAGTTGCTGTAACCAGTGCCAAAGTCGTCCACAGAGACCTCTATGCCCAATTTTCGTGCGCGCTCCAGTTGCGCTATTACCGTTACGGGTTCGGACATAAGCATGCTTTCAGTGAATTCCAGCTCTAAATCGTCTGGATCAAGGTCGCTCTCGCCTATAAGGTCTTCGATTCGATCTACGAAATTCGAATTTTCAAGGTCGCCAACAGTTACGTTCATGGCCACTCTCAATTTAATCCCTTGTTCCTTCCACTCTTTTGCTTGAGTGGCAACTGCATCAAGTACCCAGAAAGTCAGAGGTCGCATTAATGCAGTCTTTTCAGCCAAAGGAATAAATTCAGCTGGACCTATAGGGCCGAGTGTCGGGTGGGTCCAGCGGATTAACGCCTCAACACTTTCGCAGGAAAAATCCGACAGGTTTACTTTCGGATGGAAAACCAAATTTAATTGGCTGGCTGACCGGACGGCCTCAGATAATGAGCTTAGTAGCACAAACGCCCGTTTCTGTGCTGCATCTAACTTCGGTTGATACAGTGACCATCCCAGATTGCGAACTCTAGCGTCGTCAGCAGCTCCAACCACTAAGCGAAGCCAGTCTTTCTCCCCTGAGTCGATAAGAGGTAACACGCCAATGCCTGTCTGCATCTGTATGGGAATCCCTTTGCAATCAACCGGCCGTTCAAAATCTGATAGTATCTTCATACACAGAGTCTCTATAGGGTCTATCGCATGTAGAAGAAAGCCAAATCGTGTAGGGCTGATTTTATATAAGACGCAACCTTTTGGTAATATCGCTTGAAGGCGAGTCTTGACGTTGAGCATTAGTTCCTGTGAGAAACTGTACCCGAGAGCTTTTACAACGTCGTTTAGAAATTTAGGTGAGATAACGTCCACAGCATAAAGATAATGTTCTTCGTCAGTGGTGCTGACGAGTCTTATATCTTCTTCCAATCGGAGTCGATTAAATAGGCCAGTTGGCTGGTCAATGTAGGTGCGTGAGCGTAAGCCCGTCATTCGCATAATTACGAGTTGAGCGAAATAAACGAGCATTCCCATGTCTCGTTTGCTCATTGGTTCTCTACGAGATGTATCGATAATGCAGAGACTACCGAGAGAGAAGCCGTCATCTGTAAGAAGAGGCGCGCCAGCGTAATACCTAATATAAGGTGGTCCATTTACCATAGGGTTATCTTTGAAGCGTTCGTCCATTCTAGCGTCTAAAACCTCTAAAGGGTTTTTGTCAAAAAGCGAGTGCGCGCAGAACGAAATACCGCGAGATGTTGAGTGTTCTGGGATTCCAATCCGAGCTCTAAACCATTGCTTATGCTCATCTACAATGGATATCAGTGCGATCGGTGCGTTGAAATATTCTGAAGTGATAGCGATTAACTTTTCGAAAACCTCATCACTCTCTTGGTCGCATGAGCAAAATTCTGCCACGCGCTTCAAGCGCACCTCTTCATAATCTGGGGTCGAATCGGCAGCATCCATGATCACCTCCGCTTGGAACACATATGTGTGTGAACATATCAGATGCTCATCACCAATTCGACTGCATTTATCTATGATGGTCATAGCTTTATTCGGTAGGATTGGTGCCGAAAGCGAGCTCATATGTTTAGGGTCGCCTAAAGCCGCTAACAATTCCCCTGAAATACTTGATGCTTAGCAACTGTAGCTATAAAAAATCTCCTTTTATCACAAAATGGAGTTGCGTCGAGTGAGAAAGTGAGAGATTATTCGCCCATACTGTCGATCTTACGCGTTTTGAGTTTGTGTGAAAAAAATGACCGCGCCGCTTCATTTTTCGCATCCATGGCTGGCTTTCTTTTCCGAACGCTGCGCAAACGGGGCAGATAAGGTGTCCTCATCGACCCGATCCCGAGCAAAGTGCGCACGTATCTAGATCTCTCCGGCCAATGCCAATGGAGAGGAGTGCTGCTTCGAACCTCTCGCCGTCCCTCATATTCGACAACCAAAGTTTTTGGAATATTTGGCGCTAGGCCTTCCGCATGATCTGCACACTGAGTTGGGCGTCGATTTAATATCGACCTCACTTTAATTTCATTGATTGTGACGTCCCTATTCGGGCACCCAGCATTCGCTGGATTTTTCCCGATAAGAGGCACAGAAAAGATCTGTACCCTCAATTCAGCCCAGTGAGCGGCTAGGTACCCGCGGTCAGGGCTCAGACTCAGATCGAGCAAATTGCGCGGGTGGTTATGAATGATGCGCAGTCTTCTCGCATTACTGTTCTCGTAACAGAAATTTCTGCGATGAAACTGCAAATACTTGGTGAGTCTGGAGAAGGATAAGAGGATAAGTTTTTTTGGAGCGCCGCTTGACCGAGGTCGAGTAGCGCCTTGCAGGTTGATCAGTCGTCAACTTTGCTAAATTTGCTAAAAACGTACTTCCGCAACTGACGGACGGTCATTCACTTTTCATTCGATATCCAATTAGCGCCAGAACTATGGTTGACAAGTTTGATACCAATTAGTACGTATCCAATGCTCATAATTTTCCCTTTTTAGAGCTGTTTCTTTAGTGGGATTTCGATACTAGCTGTAATAACTGGCCCGCCATTATGCGGGCTTTTTCGTTTTCTGCCCCGCCACCCCTCGCTCTGAGCAGGGAGTGCAGCCTGCTAACCCCGTTTCAAGCAAGTTCTACTGCGCCGTTCGGACGCTTGGGTATTTCATCGTCGTGAATACCACTCACCGCTTTGATTGATATGCGTTCGGGTGCGCTGAGGGCTAAATACACCGTATCTTCAACGACCTTAGCCACGTTGATTTGGATTTCGTCGCCTATACGCAAGCGCTTATTGGGAGTTCTAGTAATGACTAACAAAAGGCGATCCTCTCTGCTCAATTACTCATTTCGACGTCAATATTCCCTATCCGAAGTAAAATTGATGTAGGAATTATCTGATTTTTTGTGTGGAAATATCTTTTTGTCTCCGCTTCTGAATGATGCGGAACATGCAATTATTGAATCCCAGAATGGGAATAAATGCGGTTTGGAGTGAAGATGGACCCTACTGACCTAGGCCCAGGCACAGCTACCTGGCTGGGCGGTAGTGCCACCGTGGTACTGGGCGGCCTGCTATGGTTGCGCCGGTTCCTTTCTAAGGATGCAACTGACCGAGCAATGGACAGCGCCGATATCGGCACACTGAAGCGACTAAACGAGTTGCTGAACCAGGAGCGCGCCGCTCGCAAAGAAGCCGAGGCCCGCGCCGATCAATTCGCGAAGGAGCGGAATGACCTGGCAGCTGCCGTTGGGCGCATGGAAGGTAAGATCGAAGCGCTCACCAGCCAGGTAGCTCAACTCACTGACCGCGTGACGCAGCAGAGCGATGAGATCACCCGCCTTCGCACCAAGCTGGGAGGAATCGCCTAATGGACAGATGCGCATTGGAATTTATCGCACGCCGCTGGTGGCGCCGGGCCGAAGTTTGGACCATTGCTGTAGTGCTGGTGGGTGGTGGGGCAGTACTGGGTTACCAAGCCGCATACTGGTCGCTCGCTGATAAGCAGAGCAGCCAAGTGACCGACATGCGAAAAGCCTACGACACCGCCATGACTGAGCGCGACAAGCGCCTAGAAGAGCTGAGCCGCCGAACCGGTACCGCCGCCGACCAAGCCACGAAGGCTGCGACGACTGCTGCCAAAGCTGCCGACAAAGCGGATGAAGTCCTAAACCGAGCACCCCAGTGATGGCGTACTGCGGGTGCGCTGCCTACTTAGTTAAGTAGATTAGGTTGCTGGACTCCTGAGCAGGCTAGATGAACGCTCAGATCGTCATAAGCAAGAGTAAGTGAGTGCAACATCGCTCTATACGTTTATCGCTTGACGAGGTGCAGCGCGTGCTTCCCTCTTCGAGCAGGACTATGCATTGCTCCATCGAGGACGCTCAGCCGGCGAACTTGCGCTTGAAGAGCAATCATTGCACCTTTGAGGTGCTCAATTTGGTCTATGAAAGATGGATCTTGAGCAAGTGGAGTGCCTTTGATCATTGCGAGGGTACTTGCCAGCTGCCTGTAATTATTTGCGGCATGGGCAAGCTCTCGTTCAATTTCTTCTTTATTCACTAGCGCTCCAAATTTTTTATTTGCACCTAAATATAGGTCGGCACTGGCGCTCAGAAAGTTTAATTGGTGTGACGAGCGGCTAACGGTACGCCGTACCCAACGCGCCATATTTTTCGAATGCGCCCAAACGTGGCGCGAGGCTTTGCAACTGAGCAACCTCGTCCGACTGCTTCACAGTACGCCAGTGATCCCGGATATCAATACTGCGGTAAGCGCTATCGACAAGGCTATTGCCGATGCCACGGCAGCGTTGTCTACCAGCGTTCCTAAAGGCTTGATCATTGGATTGCTCCATGGTCACCATGCAGGCCTATGAGATGGTATCTCAATGAATACCATTGCCCACTAAAACGGCCTGATCGATTGTGACTTTGAGGTAGCCAGCGGTGAATCAGCACCGATACTGCTCGCTATCGTCTGTTAATAAATGAGATTTGAGCTTCCACTCTCGCCCGAATGGCGCTGGATTTCCCTTGGAAGTGAATGGTTCCCTTTGGATAGATGTTGATTACCATGCCATCAGGAAATACAAACTGTAGGGCTCCGACCGCATTGACCGCAGACCGACTGGCATCAGGGTATGCATTTTCAATATGCTTAACGAGTCTTCGGGGGTCATGGCATGACATCACCATTTGCTGCTCCTTAGCTATGCGAGTCACATATTTGCAGGTATTAGCTACTTATTTCAAGTTTGGAAAGGTGTGATTTTGAGTTGGCCGAGACCCCCTCCCTCAGCGCTTCATCTGGCCGATCTGCCAGACTTCCTAATTCGCCTAACACCAGCGCCGGAGGTATGGGACTGGCTACAAGCCGAGATACTTGCCGACACCGGCAGCCTTTACAACCAAGACCATGCCCATTTGCTGGATGCAGGTATCCGTGTCATGTGGGCGTCGTCGAGCTTCGAGAAACAGGGACTCACAGTTCTTGGCCAGGCCGAACAGGTAGCGTTCCGCGCCGGCGGTTGGCAGAAAGCCCGGATGGAGCAACAGATGCGTGATTGGTTCGGCGATGTGCCGGCCTTCATCATCACCCTGGCGGCCGACTACTGCGCCCAGTGCAGCGACCTTGAGTTCTGCGCCCTGATCGAACACGAGCTGTATCACCTGGCTCATGCGACCGACAAGTACGCTCAACCAGCATTCACCCAAGACGGCGCACCGAAGATCAAGCTGCAGGGCCACGACGTTGAAGAGTTCGTCGGTGTCGTCCGCCGTTATGGTGCAAGCCCTGACGTTCAAGCGTTGGTGGACGCTGCAAACAGTCCTGCTGAGGTGGGGAAATTGAACATATCGAGGGCCTGCGGAACCTGTCTGCTCAAGTCGGCCTGATTTTAGACAGGTTAAGACGGATGATCGCCAATGGCAGCTCTTCGAAGTGAGGTGAAAGCCTTTATTGTTCAGGCTCTCGCGTGCTTTGATACACCTTCTCAGGTGGTTGAGGCGGTCTTAAAAGAATTCAACGTTGTTGTCACTCGTCAGCAGTGCGAATCACACGACCCAACAAAGGCAGCCGGTAAGGCGCTGGGCGAGAAGTGGGCAACGATGTTCCGAGAGAGCCGCAAGCGGTTCCGCGAAGAGACTGAAGACATCCCGATCGCCAATCGAGCCTTCCGACTGCGCGCCCTGAGCCGCATGGCTGAGAAAGCCGAAGGCATGAAGAACATGGCGCTCACTGCCCAGCTACTGGAGCAGGCTGCCAAAGAGTGCGGCGACATCTACGTCAACCGGGCACGGAAGGAAGAGGCCGGTGATGAACCGGTGATCCCGACCCGCATCCAGGTCGACGTGGTGGATGCGAGGAAGCCGAATGCCGAGCCTTAACGTTCCGCAGGCTCAGTTCCTCACGCTGCCTCACAAATTCCGTGCGTTCGTTGCCGGGTTCGGCTCAGGCAAGACCTGGGTGGGCTGTTCGGCACTGAGTAAGCACTTCATGGAGTGGCCCGGCGTCAACGCTGGCTACTTCGCACCGACTTACCCGCAGATCCGGGACATCTTCTATCCGACCATGGATGAGGTGGCCTACGACTGGGGGCTCAAGACCAAGATCAACCAGGCGAACCACGAGGTTCACATCTACAGCGGTCGGCAGTACCGCGGCACTGTGATTTGCCGGTCGATGGAGAAACCGCAGACGATTGTCGGTTTCAAGATTGGTCACGCCCTGGTGGATGAGCTGGACGTACTGACTGCCATCAAGGCTCAGCAGGCCTGGCGCAAGATCATTGCCCGTATGCGCTACAACCTTCCGGGGCTGAAGAACGGCGTGGACGTCACCACGACGCCGGAAGGCTTTAAGTTTGTCTTCCTGCAATTCGTGAAGCAGTTGCGCGACAAGCCGTCACTGAAAGAGATGTACGGCCTGGTGCAGGCCAGCACGTTCGACAACGAGCTGAACCTGCCGGATGACTACATCGCCTCTCTGATGGAGTCATATCCGCCCCAGTTGATCATGGCGTACCTCAAGGGCCAGTTCGTCAACCTTACGTCGGGAACGATTTACACGGCTTACGACCGCAAGCTCAACGGGTGCTTCGACACCGTGCAGCCCGGCGAGCCGCTGTTCATCGGTATGGACTTCAACGTCGGGAAGATGGCGGCGATCACCCACGTCAAGCGCGACCAGGGGTTGCCCAGGGCCGTGGATGAGCTTATCGACGGTTACGACACGCCCGACATGATCCGCCGGATCAAAGAGCGCTACTGGCAGCACGACGGCAACGACTTCAAGAAGACGTGCGAGATCAGGATTTACCCGGATGCCTCGGGTGATTCACGCAAGTCCCTGAACGCCAGCATCACCGACCTTGCCATGCTCAAGCAGGCCGGGTTCGCGGTCATCGCTCCAGCGGCAAACCCGCCCGTGAAGGACCGAATCAACGCAATGAACGCCGTCTTCTGCAATGCGCAGGGCGAGCGCCGCTACCTGGTCAACCCGTTCACCTGTCCAACTTATGCCGATGGCCTGGAGCAGCAGGTGTGGGGCGCGAACGGGGAGCCAGACAAAACCGCCGGCATCGATCACGCGAACGACGCCGGCGGCTACTTCATCCACCGCGAGTACCCGATCATCAAACCGGTCACCGCTATCAAAATGGGATACGCCCGATGAGCAACGACGTCTCCTTCAAACGGGCGGAATACACGGCAGTCCTGGACCGCTGGGCGACCGTTCGCGACGTCTGCGCGGGCCAGCACCGGGTAGTCGATCGGCTGCCGTACATAAACGCGCACGACAAGTCGCCGGAGAACGAAGACCGGAATCGGGCTTACCGCGAGCGGGCGGTGTTCAAGAACGCAACCGGGCACACCCGTAACGGGCTGCTGGGTCTGGCCTTCCATAAAGACCCGACACTCACGGTGCCGAAGAAACTGGAATACCTGCAGGACAACGCCAACGGCTCCGGAGTGAGCATTTATCAACACTCCCAGGGCACGCTTGAAAAGGTGCTTGAAGCTGGTCGCCACGGTCTGTACGTCGACTATCATCAGGACGACGGCATCGGCGGGCACTCGGTGATCCTGTCCTACTGCGCTGAAGACATCATCAACTGGCGCACAGGCATGGTGAACGGTCACAGCGTGCTGACGCTGGTGGTCCTGCGCGAGTCGCCGGAGATTCCTGACGGCTTCGGCTACAAGACGGCTGA
>NZ_JAFCUU010000014.1:0-93241 GCF_049896685.1 Pseudomonas sp. TWRC1-2
TACGCCTATGACGACGCTGGGCGACTGGTTTCCGCGACCAATGCTGTAGGTGAAAGTGAGGTTTATCGGTACGACGATCAGCACGTCATTCTTGAGCGGCAACTGGCCGGTGGGGCGAGCTTCTTTTGGGCGTGGGAACGGTCTGGCAAGGCCGCGCGCTGTGTTCGGCATTGGGCCAGCTTTTCGCAGATGGACACGCGGTATGCGTGGGAAGACGGCGGCAGGGTTACGGTTCACAACGCTGACGGCAGTCAGGAAGTGTATGTCCACGATCAGCGCGCGCGGCTGGTGCAGCGGATTGATCCGGACGGTGCAGAGCATTTCAAATCCTACGACGACAAGGGCCGGCTGACTGTTGAGCAGGACCCGCTGGGGGCGGTGACGGCGTATCAGTACGACGAAGCCGGACGCTTGGTGGCGATGTTTCCTGGGGAGGATGAGCCGACTTCCTACGAGCATGACAACGGGTTCGTACGGGTTGTACGGCGGGGCGAGGCGGTTTGGAAGTATGAGCGTAACGAACAAGGCGACGTTACGCGTCAGACAGATCCTGACGGCCACATTACGGACTACACCTACGACAAATACGGGCAGCTGATTGGGGTTTGGTATCCGGATAACGGGTGTCATCGGCTGGTCTGGAATGAGCGTGGGCAGCTCGTTGAGGAACAGCTGCCGAATGGTGGGGTTAAGCGTTATCGCTATGACGATGTTGGACGGCAAGTTGCGCGCGAGGATGAACATGGCGCGCTGACGCAGTATCAATGGGACGCCGCAGGGCGCTTGTTGAAACTCACCAAACCCGATGGAGCGACGCGAGAATTCAGCTACAACCCCTACGGAAAAATCACCTCCGAACGTGACGAATTGGGGCATGTCACCCGCTACGAATATGCCGACGGTTTGCACCTGGTCAGCCGCCGCCTCAATGCCGATGGCACCCAGGTTAAATACCGCTACGACAACGCCCGGCTGCTGCTGACCGAGATAGAAAACGAGGTTGGCGAGACCTACCGGCTTGATTACCACCCCAACGGGCTGATCCAGCAAGAAGTCGGCTTTGACGGTCAGCGCACGGCCTACGTTTACGACCTCAACGGCAACCTGCTGGAAAAGACCGAACACGGCGACGATGGCAGTCAGTTAGTCACCCGCTATGAGCGAGACTTTTCCGGCCGCCTCGTACGAAAAACCCTCCCAGACGGTGGAGTGATCGATTACGCCTACGACCGCCAAGGCAACCTCCTCAGCGTCGACGACGGCCACTGGGCGTTAGCCTACGAATACGACAGCCAAAACCGCCTCATCGCCGACCACCAAGGCTGGGGCACTTTACGCTACGGCTACGACGCCTGCGGCCAGCTGAAAAACCTGCGCCTGCCGGACAACAACCGCGTCACCTTCAACCACGACAAAGGCGGCCACCTCGCCACCGTCGAGCTGAATGGCAACCCCCTCACCTCACACCTGTTCAACAACGGAAAAGAACGCCAGCGCCAACAAGGCCAATTGCTCAGCCATTTCGACTACGACGACCAAAACCGTCTACACGCCCACGCAGTCACTCAACAGGAGCACAAGCTCTACCGCCGCCACTACGACTACGACAAAACCGGCAACCTCACCCGCCTGCTCGACACCCGCAAAGGCGAACACCACTACCACTACGACCCCCTCGCCCGCCTGACTCGGGCCGATCATTCGCAAGACGTGCAGGAACGCTTCGGCCATGACCCGGCGGGCAACCTGCTGATGCAGGATCGACCTGGCCCGGACATCGTGGCGGGAAATCGATTGGTGATGCAGGGCGATCATCATTATGACTATGACGCGTTCGGCAATCTGATCCGACAAAGACGCGGTAAGGGTCATCAACTCGTTACCGAGTACCGCTACGACTGCCAGCATCGGTTGATTGGTATCACTCAACCCAACGGCCAAACCGCGAGCTACTGCTACGACCCGTTTGGTCGGCGCATCAGCAAAACCGTCGACGACCTAACGACGGAGTTTTTCTGGCAAGGCGACAAGCTGGTTGCGGAGCATCACGCGGACAGGCATCGCAGTTATATCTACGAGCCGAACAGTTTCCGTCCGCTGGTCCTGCTGGAGGGCTTTGGTCCAAAACATACCCGGCCCTTCCACTACCAACTCGACCACCTCGGCACCCCGCAGGAACTCACAGCCCTCGACGGCGAAATCGTCTGGTCTGCGCACTACCGCGCCTACGGCCAAATAAGCCGCCTCGACATAAACAAAGTCGACAATCCGCTACGTTTCCAGGGCCAATACTTCGACCCGGAAAGCGGCCTGCACTACAACCGCCATCGCTACTACAATCCAGATATTGGTCGTTACCTGACGCCCGACCCGGTGAAGCTGGCAGGTGGGATCAACGCGTACCGGTACGCGCCGAACCCTACGGGGTGGGTCGATCCGCTGGGATTGAACACATGCCCCGGCGGGGATGGCTGCGCGCCAAGTATTATCGACAAAAAGCCGCCGGTAGGCGTTAACCACGCAGAGCCAGCAACACCACAAATGTCGCGTGCAGAGCGACAGGCGAGGATTGATGAACTTACAGAAGCAAACGCGTACAGGCGATTGGATGAGCTAGAGAAATTGACACCAGGCGCGCATTTCTTGGAAAAACACGGCGCCCAGACAACACTCGAATCTCAACTGGAAAGACTCCAAACAGCAAGAAACCCGACAACAGGAATTATCGAAGTCTATACATCAGGTCCGAATATAGGTCAGCCTAAATATCCACCTGCCGCGACTCGATATCTCAGTCATAAGGATCAATTGAACGCTATATTTAGAGCACAGCTCATTTTCAGAAGAAACGGTCATGCCGCATCATTGAGACCCATGAACATGGGGAGGGTAATTGGCGATGGATATTCCGCCGATGGCATGCAGTATGGCCAAAAGCGCAACGCCCGAGTAATACTCAACAGCCAAGGCAACCCTAAAACAGCATATACGGAGTGAGAAAACCATGAAAAGTGTGAAAAAAGAACCCAGCATGTCAATAATTCGCGGCTTATTATTTACCTATGATATTGAAAATACTGACGATCTAGAAAGAGAAAAGCTTATTGCATCAAAAGATATAAATAATGAAAAGGAGCTTTCAGAGCTATTTGATGAGTTGACCAAACCTGAGTTTTTGTCATATACAAAGATTGAACAGGAGTGGTTTATCGATTCGATCGACCACTACTTATCTATCAACGACAGCTTCGATTCTGTATTTAAAACAATGGCAACTTACTTCAGCACACCTGTATACGATCAAAGAGCGTTCATGCAGATACTCTTGAACCGTCTTACGGATTACAGAAGCACACATTGAAAGCCTCGATTGTTTTTTATAACCTCAACATCATCTCGCAACGCTCATTGTTTGCCAGCGCGGTGCTTTACAGCAATCCCAGGCCCGTGACGAACAAACCCGCTCGCCACAGGGTCACCGACCGGAATCAAATCCCCGCCAACGCCAAATCCATCGCAAAGTAAGTAAAAATCAAATCCGCCCCCGCGCGCTTGATGGACCCCAACGTCTCCCGCACCACCCGTGCCTCATCAATCGCCCCTGCCTGGGCACCAAACTTGATCATCGCGTACTCACCACTCACCTGATACGCCGCCACCGGCAAACGCGAGGCTTCGCGGATGTCGCGGATGATGTCGAGGTAGGCACCGGCTGGCTTGACCATCAGCGCGTCTGCGCCTTCCTGCTCATCGAGCAGCGATTCGCGCACGGCTTCGCGGCGGTTCATGGGGTTCATCTGGTAGCTTTTGCGGTCGCCTTTGAGCGCGCTGCCGCCGGCTTCGCGGAACGGGCCGTAGAGGGCCGAGGCGAATTTGGTGGAGTAGGCCATGATCGGAATATGCGTGAAGCCAGCGTCGTCCAGGGCGCGGCGAATTGCCTGGACCTGGCCGTCCATCGCGGCAGACGGTGCGATCACATCAGCACCGGCGCGGGCGGCGGCCACGGCTTGTTTACCGAGGTTGACCAAGGTCGCGTCGTTGTCGACGTGGGCACCGTGCATCACGCCGCAGTGGCCGTGGTCGGTGTATTCGCAGAAGCAGGTGTCGGACATCACGATCATTTCCGGCACAGCGTCCTTGATGATCGAGGACATGCGCGAGACCAGGCCGCGTTCTTTCCAGGTGTCGCTGCCGTTGGCGTCCAGGTGGTGGGACACGCCGAAGGTCATGACTGACTTGATCCCGGCGCGGGCATAGCGCTCGATCTCAGCGGCCAGTTTCTTTTCAGGAATACGCTGCACACCCGGCATGCTGGTGATCGGCACAAAGTCGTCGATTTCTTCTTCGACGAAAATCGGCAGTACCAAATCGTTGAGGGTGAATTCGGATTCCTGGAACAAACCACGCAGCTCCGCAGAGCGGCGCAGGCGGCGTGGACGGGCTTGGGGGAACTGGCTGGTCATGGCTGTCCTGAATAGCGGCAGAAATAGTTGGGGCGAAAGCTTATGTCCCTTGGCCCCGGCAGCACAAACGCCAAGGGGCCAATAGTGTATTGCGCAGCCCGTAACAATTCATTGATCTAGAGCTGTACTCGCCCCTCGATGCACACCGCAACCGCACCGCCGACCCAGATTTCATCGCCGTGGCGCTCGACGCGTATACGCCCGGCGCGCCCCATGACCGTGCCTTGGCTGACCACGTAATAGTCGGGCGCCAGCGCCTCGCTCAACAACCATTGGGCAATGCCGGCATTCAGGCTGCCAGTGGCGGGGTCTTCCTGAGCGCCGTCACCGGCGATAAAGCCGCGGACTTCGAAGTGCGTGTCCACGGCGTCGCGCGCCGGGTCACAAGCTGCGATGACGCCAATCGCCAGACCGCGCAATTGCGAGTAGTCCGGCTGCAAAGCAAGCACTTGGTCGCGATCGGCCAACATCACCGCCAGCCAGCCCGCGCCATTGTCGACCCATTGACTGCTCACGATGGCTTCGGGCGCCAGACCCAACCCCAGGCGCACGCGCTCAAGCAGAGGTGCATCCACCGGGCCGGTGCGCAACAACGGCGGCGCAATGAACGCCAACTCGCCGCCTTCACGACGGACACGCACCAGGCCGATTTCGCACTCCTGGATGATCTCGTCGCCCTTCGGTACGCCGCCCGCCTGCAGCCAGGCATGGCAACTGCCCAGCGTCGGGTGCCCGGCGAACGGCAGCTCTGTGAGCGTGGTGAAAATTCTTACCCGATAGTCAGCCCGAGGATCACGCGGCGTCAGCAAAAACGTGGTCTCGCTCAGGTTGGTCCAGTTAGCAAAATCGGCCATCTGCTGGTCAGTGAGGCTGTCAGCGCCCAGCACCACCGCCAGTGGGTTGCCTTTGAGCGAAACGCTGCTGAACACATCCAGTTGCTTGAAATCAAAAATCGGCATACTTCAACGCTCTAGGGTCACGCAGGTACATTCAAGCCACGAATTACCGCCGGACGTGCGACAAAGCCGTCCAGCGCGCGCAGCACATTAGGAAAGTCGGCGATGCCGACCAGATCGCCGGACTCATAGAAGCCGATCAGGTTGCGAATCCACGGAAAGGTGGCGATGTCGGCGATGCTGTACTCGTCACCCATGATCCAGGTGCGGCCCAGCAGGCGTTTTTCCAGCACTTCCAGTAATCGCCGGGACTCGGCGACGTAGCGATCACGCGGACGTTTATCGTCGTAGGCCTTGCCGGCAAATTTGTTGAAGAACCCGACCTGGCCGAACATCGGGCCGATACCGGCCATCTGGAACATCAGCCATTGAAGGGTTTCATAACGGGTGGCCGGGTCTTCGGAAAGCAGCTGGCTGGTTTTTTCCGCCAGATAAATCAGGATCGCACCGGATTCGAACAACGCCAGCGGCTGACCGCTCGGGCCATTGGGGTCGATGATCGCGGGAATCTTGTTATTGGGGTTCAGGGACAGAAATTCCGGGGACAACTGGTCCTGGGTCTCGAAACTGACCTTGTGCGCCTCGTAGGGCAGGCCCAGCTCTTCAAGCATGATCGACACTTTGACGCCGTTGGGCGTGGGCAGCGAATACAGCTGCAAACGCTCCGGATGCTGGGCGGGCCATTTGCTGTTTATCGGGAAAGCGGCGAGTGCATTCATCGGGAAATCCCCAGGCGGAAAACCCCCATGATAGCCACCCCAACGCCGTCCTGCATGGGTCATCATTGCGCAACATAACCACGCTATCGTGCGCGCAGGCGAACCAAAATGCCGATACGCACTCTTAAGTGCGCCATTACGGTGAAAGGAGACACCCTGTTACAACGACACGGAAAAACCGCAGGACGCCGGATGCGTCGCTGGGTCCCGGCTTGTCCGCCTTAATCCGATGCACTGAAGACTCGAACCTAATGACAATCAAGCCTCTGTGCCTTGCGCAACGCCTTAAACGTTATTCGTACATCATGCTGCCGCTGCTGTTGGCAGGCGGCGCCATCGGCCTGAGCCTGGAGTCGCGCATCAGCAGCGCCGGCCCGGTGGATGGCGTGCAAACCCTGGTATTCCTGCGCCACGGCGAAAAACCCGTCGGCGGCCTCGGCCAGCTCAATTGCCAGGGCCTGAACCGCGCGATGAACCTGGCCACCGTGCTGCCGGAGAAATTCGGCAAAGCCAACTTCGTGTTTGCGCCCAACCCGACGCGTAATGTAGAGGAAGGCGAGCACGATAATTCCTACAGTTACATTCGGCCGCTGATGACCATCAGCCCCAGCGCGATCAAGCTGGGCCTGCCAGTGAACATCAAGTTCTCGGCCAACGACACCAGCGCCCTCGCCGACGAACTGGTGGAAGACAAGTATCACAACGCGATCATCTACACCGCCTGGTCGCACGGCTACCTGCCGGAGCTGATCAACAAAGTGGCCAGTGAGGCTTCGGGCGAAAAACACACCATCACCGAAGACTGGTCGGGCAGTGACTTCGACACGCTGTATGTACTGACGTTGACCTGGCACAACGGCAAGGCGTCGCTGCTGAGCCGCAACTACAAGCAAGGCCTGGATAACGGCCAGCAGACATGCCCGGATGCAACTCAGGTCAGCGCAGATATCTGAAGCCGGCGCGGCACAAGCGTATGATGCGTCGCTATTGAATCATCTGCGGATCAGCACCATGCCCAACCTCGTCTCCACCCAGCCCAACCGGGGCTGGTCGTTCTGGTGGAAACCAGCGCTGTTCCTGCTGGTGGCCTGCATTGGCCTCTACTACGTGAAGTGGTCGCCCTACTACCTCAAGGCATTCGTCGCGGCGGATAACCACAGCATCGGTGCCTCGATTCTCAATGACCAGCAAACCGCGCCCCTGACGGCCGCGCTGGCCTACGCCCAGGTGTATTTCCTGGCGATCTGGAAAGCTGCCGTGCTGGCGGTAATTCTGGGTTCGCTGCTGCAAGTGTTGATTCCCCGTGACTGGCTGCTGCGCCTGTTTGGCCGCGCCGGGCTGGGTTCGACCCTGCGCGGTGGGCTGTTCGCCCTGCCGGGGATGATGTGCAGTTGCTGCGCGGCGCCTGTGGCGGCGGGCATGCGCCGTCAAAACGTGTCGGTGGGTGCGGCGTTGGCGTTCTGGATCGCTAACCCGGTGTTGAACCCGGCGACGCTGGTGTTCATGGGCTTTGTACTGGGCTGGGGCTTTACCGCATTGCGGCTGGTGGCGGGGATTGTGCTGGTGGTCGGGGTGTCGTTGGTGGCACAGCGGATTGCCCGGCCCGATCAAGTGCCCGAAGCCGCATTGAACGCGGTCGCCGACGCCAGCCTGAGCGAATCGCAACCGTTCCTGAGCCGTTGGTTGCGTACCCTGTGGCAGCTGTTCTGGAGCACGATCCCGATCTACATCATTGCCGTGCTGGTACTGGGCGCCGCGCGGGTCTGGCTGTTTCCCCATGTCGATGGGGCCATGGCCAACAGCCTGTTGTGGCTGGTGCCACTGGCAATCGTCGGCACGCTGTTCGTGATTCCTACGGCCGCCGAAATTCCTATCGTACAAACCATGATGACCCTGGGCATGGGCACCGGCCCGGCCGTGGCCTTGCTGATGACCCTGCCGAGCGTGAGCCTGCCGTCCCTGTTGATGCTGCGCAAGGATTTCGATGCGCGGGTGCTGGTGACGGTGGCCGTGCTGACCATGGTGGTGGGCGTGGTATGCGGGATGATCGGGGCGGTCATCCTGTAGAGTTCGGGTGAGGTTCAGGGCGCTTTCGCGAGCAAGCCCGCTCCCACATCTCGACCACGTTCCTACAGGATAAACGCGGTCAAATGTGGGAGCGGGCTTGCTCGCGAAGAGGCCCTTAGCCACCGCTGATTATTCTGACTTGCTACTGCGCTCGCGCAAGTACTCCACCACGGCGCTCTGCTCGCCCGCAAACTCGATCCGCGCGCCTTTGCGTTCTCGCTGGAAGGCATACATCGGGTCGTAATACTCGCGCAGTAAGCCTTCGATCCACACCCGGTGCAGGTCCACGGCACCACTGCGGGCCTGTTCCGCCAGGGCATCCTGCAAGATCGCCTGCAGCCGCTGGAAGCGCTCGCCACCCAGGCGTTTGTGGATATTGGCCAGGCTCTGGGTCAGGCGCTCGGCGAACAGTGCCTGACCGTCTTCGCCAAAGACTTGAATGAATTCGGCGCAGAGGTCGACCACATAATCACGCAGGATTCTTTCCACGCGGCCTTCAACACTGTCTTCCAACCACACCATCGAAAACGTCTGCATGCTCTGGTGCAAGGGTAACGGCAGCGCACAACTGCCGATCATGCGGCTTTCGTCCTCGACCACGAATTGCTCGATACCCCCTGCACGCTTTTTCAGCAGGTCCACAGCCAAGCGGTTTTCGAAGTCGATGTTGGACGGCTGCGCGGTGGCGCGCTTGCCAAAGCTGGAGCCGCGATGGTTGGCGTGGCCTTCCAGGTCCAATGCGTTGCGCAATTGGCCGAGCACTTCGGTCTTGCCGGTGCCGGTCATACCGCCAAGCAGTACAAAATCACACTGCGCAGTCGCCTGCTCCAGCGTTTCCAGCAGGAAAGTACGCATGGCCTTGTAGCCACCGCCGACTCGCGGGTAATCGATACCGGCTTCGGTCTTCAACCATTGCTGCACGATTTGCGAACGCAGCCCACCGCGAAAGCAGTACAAATAGCCCTCAGGGTTGGCCTTGGCAAACTGCGCCCACTGTTCAATACGCTCGGCCTTGATCGCCCCGGACACCAGTTCATGCCCCAGCACGATAGCGGCTTGCTGGCCTTGCTGTTTGTAACAGGTACCGACCCGCTGGCGCTCGTCGTCGGTCATCAGCGGCAGGTTGACCACACCGGGGAATGCGCCTTTGGTGAACTCGATCGGCGCGCGGGTATCCATCATTGGCCGGTCGTTGAGGAAGATGTCGCGGTAGTCGGTGATGTCAGTTGCCATCAAAACACCTCTACCGCGTGGGTCTGTCGCTCAACCAGTTCGCCGATGGGCTCAAGGCTCAGGCCCAGTTCGGCGGCCACGGTGTGGAATTCGGCGTCGCCTTCAGGGCTAACGGCAATCAGCAAGCCGCCGCTGGTTTGCGGATCGCACAGTACGCGCTTGTGCAGTTCCTGCAGGCGCCCGAGCTTGCTCGAATAACTGTCGAAGTTGCGCAAGGTGCCACCGGGCATGCAGCCCTGATCGAGGTAGTCCTCGATCCCGGCCAGGCGTGGGACCTTTTGGTATTCGATGCGCGCCGTGAGACCACTGCCGTCAGCCATTTCCACTAGGTGACCCAACAGACCGAAACCGGTGACATCGGTCATCGCGGTTACGCCGGCCAACTTGCCGAACCGGCTGCCAGGTTTGTTGAGCGTGCACATCCAGTCACGGGCCAGGCCGATATCCGCTTCGCGCAGCTTGCCCTTCTTTTCGGCGGTGGTCAGGATACCGATGCCCAGAGGCTTGGTCAGGTACAGCTTGCAGCCGGCAGTGGCGGTGTCGTTACGCTTCATGTGGCGTTTTTGCACGATGCCGGTGACGGCCAGGCCAAAGATCGGCTCCGGCGCATCGATGGAGTGCCCGCCGGCCAACGGAATACCGGCGGCGTCGCACACCGAACGGCCGCCACGGATGACTTCGCGGGCAACTTCCGGCGCCAGTACATTCACCGGCCAACCCAGAATGGCGATGGCCATCAACGGGTCGCCGCCCATGGCGTAGATGTCGCTGATCGCGTTGGTGGCGGCAATACGGCCGAAGTCGAAGGGGTCATCGACAATCGGCATGAAAAAATCAGTGGTGGAGACCACGCCGCGCTCGTCGTCGATGGCGTACACCGCCGCGTCGTCGCGCGAGGCGTTGCCGACCCACAGGTTGGGGTCGAGGTTCTGCGCGCCGCTGCCGGCAAGGATCACTTCCAGCACCTGCGGTGAAATCTTGCAGCCGCAACCCGCGCCGTGGCTGTACTGGGTAAGGCGAATCGGCTCGTTCATGGTGGACCTCAAGGTAACAAGTACGCGGATTCTATCAGACAGCAAAAAGCCGGCTGGGCGCTTGTGCGCTCAGCCGGCTTTGTGTGTTTCTGGCGTTACTGCCTCGCGGCGAGCAAACGCTGGTGGCGATTGCGTCGTGCGATGTTCAAGCACTCAATCGCTGCCGAGAACGCCATGGCCGCATACACGTAGCCTTTTGGTACATGGGCGCCGAAGCCTTCGGCGATCAGCGTCATGCCGATCATGATCAAAAAGCCCAGGGCCAGCATGACCACAGTCGGGTTGTCGTTGATGAACTTGGCCAGCGGTTCGGCCGCCACCAGCATCACGATCACCGAAACCACCACCGCAATGATCATGATCGGCAAGTGCTCGGTCATGCCCACGGCGGTGATGATGCTGTCGATGGAGAACACCAGGTCGAGCAGCAGGATCTGGCCGATGGCCGCGGCAAAGCCAATGGTCACGGCATTGCTGACGGTTTCTTTCGCCTCCGGCTCCGGGTCCATGCTGTGATGGATTTCGGTGGTCGCCTTCCACACCAGGAACAGGCCACCGGCGATCAGGATCATGTCCTTCCACGAAAACGCCTGGCCGAAGATTTCGAACACCGGCGCCGTCAACTGCACGATAAACGCGATGGTACTCAACAGGCCCAGGCGCAGTACCAGCGCCATGCTGATACCGATACGGCGTGCCTTGGCCCGATGCTTCTCGGGTAATTTGTTGGTGAGAATCGAGATAAAGATCAGGTTATCGATGCCCAGCACGATTTCCATCACGATCAAGGTAGCCAGTGCGATCCAGGCGGTGGGGCTGGCGGCCAGTTGTAAGAGGTAATCCATAGGTCAGTCCTGACGTTGTGCGGGAAATTAGGCTTCTTTGCTGCCCGATTCAGATTCTTTTTCGTTCTGTTCCTGGTTTTTTTCCGGGCTGATCAAGCCTTGCGTCGCTTCACTCAATGCCTGTTCGGCAGCCTTGTGGGTTTCATCGATGGCTTGCTTGGCAGATTCGGTGGCCTTGCCCAGCACTTGCTGGGCGCTCTTTTCAACCTGATCACAACCGCTGACCACTACCAATGAAAGCGCAAGCAACGATGCGGCGCCCAGGGAATTGAGTTTCATCATGTATTCCTCGTTAGAACCAGCGGGTCCAAATGGTGGCCCCTCGATAGCGAGGCATTCTATGCAGGCGGACAGTTCAGGAAAATTCGTATTTTTTTGACATATACTTCGCTTTTTACGAAGTGTAGACCGTGATGCTCAATTACCGACAACTGCATTACTTCTGGGTGGTGGCCAAGACCGGCAGCATCGTGCGCGCCTGTGAGCAATTGAACCTCACGCCGCAGACCATCAGCGGTCAGATCAGTTTGCTTGAGCAAACCTTCGGTATCGCGCTGTTTCAGCGCGTCGGGCGTCAGTTGGAACTGACTGAAGCCGGGCGCCGCGCCCTGCCCTACGCCGAGCAGATGTTCCAGACCGGTAATGAGCTGGAGGCGCTGTTGCGCGCAGAGCCCAACGAACAGCAGATCCTGTTCCGGGTCGGAGTCGCGGACGTGGTGCCTAAATCCATCGTGTACCGGCTGATCGCGCCGACCATGGAGCTGAGCGAGCCAATCCGCATCACCTGCCGCGAAGACAAACTCGACCGCCTGCTGGCCGACCTGGCGATCCAGCGCCTGGACCTGGTGATTTCCGACAGCCCCATGCCCACACACCTGGACATCAAGGGCTACAGCCAGAAGCTGGGCGAATGCGGTATCAGTTTTTTCGCCACCCAGGCATTGGCAGACAGGTATGGCGGCGATTTCCCACAAAGCTTGCAGGGTGCGCCGCTGTTGATTCCGGGAGCCGAGACGGTGGTGCGCAGCCGTTTGCAGCGCTGGTTTGCCGAGCAGCAGATCCAACCGAAGATCATCGGCGAGTTCGACGACAGCGCCTTGATGCAGGCATTCGGGCAATCCGGCAGCGGCATTTTTATTGCCCCCAGCGTGATTGCCGATGAGGTAGTGCGCCAGTATGGCGTGGCGCTGATCGGCCAGACCGATGCGGTCACCGAGTCGTTTTACGCGATCTCGGTGGAACGTAAAATCAAGCACCCTGGCATTGTGGCGATTACCGAAGGGGCGCGACGCGAGCTGTTTACCGCCCTGCCCTGAGGGTTCAGGCGTTGGATGCGAGCGGCTGCTTGACGGTCATCAGCCACAGCGCCAGCAAGATCGACACCAGGATAAAACCGGACGCCGCAAAACCCAGGCTGCCAAGGCCAAAGGTGTCGATCACATGCCCGCCGACCATCGCGCCCAAGCCGATCCCAAGGTTGGCGCCAGCAATATTCAACGACGCGGCAAACGCCGGGGCATGGGGCGCGGCCTTCATCAACCGCACATGGCTGACCAGGAACATCGCCGCCTGGGTCACGCCCCACACGGCCATCGCCGCTGCCAGGCCAATCGTTGAATGAATCGCCGGAACCAAGGCCACCATGCCGGCGATCATGAACCCGCAGAACACCATGGAGGCGATCAATGGGTGGCGATCCACCGCGCGCCCGCCCAGGGAGTTGCCGAGCAGGCCGACCGCGCCAAAGCCCATCAGGCACCAGCCCACCAGGGTGCCGTCGAACCCGGCAAGGCGCTCGAGGATGTCGGCCAAGTAGGTGTAAGCAGTGAACATGCCGCTGAACACCAGGATCGACAACAAAATATGGCCCTGCATCACCGGGTTGCGCAGGATCTTGAACTGCGAGCGCAGGGTGACTTGATCGTTTTTCGGCTTAGTCACCGGCAAGTAGATAAACAGCAGCAAAGCCTTGGCCAACGCCACCACGGCGAGGATCGCGAACGCGGTGCGCCAGCCGAACATGTCCGAAATCAACGTGCCCACTGGAATGCCGAACACGGTGGCGCAGACGATGCCAAAGCCAATCTTTTCGATGGCGCGCCCGGCGTATTCCGGGCCGACGATATCCACTGCGGTTTCACTGGCCAGGGCCCAGAACACCGGCAGCCCCAACGCGGGGATCAACCGTGCCACTGCCATTACCCAAATATTCGGCGCCAGCGCGGCCACCGTATTGGCCACGCCAAACATGATCAGAATGCTGATGAACAGACGCTTGCGCCCAAAGCGCGCGAAGTACGCCGTAAGAAACGGACCAAACGCCGCCACGGTAAAGGCAAACAAGGTCACCAGCAGCCCGGCCTGGGAGACACTGACATCCAAGTCCCGGGCAATGGACGGCAATAGGCCGACGATAATGAATTCTGTGGTCAGCACGGTAAAGCCGGCGGCCGACAGCAGCAGGATGGGAAACAGCATGAAAACTCCAGAAACGACGACATCAACGACAGCCCGAAGGGCTCGCTGACGGATAGGAAAGGTGAGAGGCGGGAATGTTAACAGAGTATGTCGGGATTTAGCCAAGGCCCGCCGCCGCGGGTGACCGAATGCCGCATCGCACGGAACACTTTGTACAGCGTGCTAGACTCCGCGCCCCGCGTCCTACAGCCCGTTCTGCGTGCGCCGCTGTGCCTTCAAAAAAATAGAGACATGTGTTTATGACTGCTGCCCCTTCCCTGCTGCAACGACTGGCTCGCGTCAGCCTGGTCACGCAAATCATCCTCGGCCTGGTCGCCGGTATCCTTCTGGCGTTGTTCGCGCCAGAGGCGGCCAAGGCCACCGGTTTTATCGGCAAGGTGTTTGTCGCCGCGCTCAAGGCCGTGGCGCCGATTCTGGTCTTCGTGTTGGTGATGGCATCGATTGCCAGTCATAAACACGGCCAGGAAACCCATATCAAGCCGATCCTGTTCCTGTACCTGCTGGGCACGTTCGCTGCCGCCGTGGTCGCAGTGATTGCCAGCACGTTGTTCCCCTCGATGCTGGTGCTCGCCACTCACGATGCCAGCGTCAGTGCGCCCGGCGGCATCGGCGAGGTGCTGCAAAGCCTGCTGCTCAGTGTGGTGGATAACCCGGTCAGCGCACTGATGAATGCCAACTTTATCGGCATTTTGGCCTGGGCCATCGGCATGGGCATCGCGATTCGTCACGCGGGTGAAACCACTCGCACCGTGCTGGAGGATTTGTCCAACGGCGTGACACTGATCGTGCGCATGGTGATTCGCTTCGCACCGCTTGGCATCTTCGGCCTGGTGGCCTCAACCCTGGCCACCTCCGGCTTCGGCGCCCTGCTCGGCTACGTCCACCTGCTGATGGTGCTGATCGGCTGCATGCTGTTCGTGGCGCTGGTGGTCAACCCGGCCATCGTGTTCTGGAAACTGCGCCGCAACCCCTACCCGCTGGTGCTGATGTGCCTGCGTGAGAGCGGCATCACCGCTTTCTTCACCCGCAGTTCGGCGGCGAATATTCCGGTGAACCTGGCGCTGAGTAAACGCCTGGGCCTGCATGAAGACACCTACTCGGTGTCAATTCCACTGGGTGCCACCATCAATATGGCCGGTGCGGCAATCACCATCACCGTGCTGACACTCGCAGCGGTTCACACCCTCGGCATTGCCGTCGACCTGCCCACCGCCGTGCTGCTCAGCGTGGTCGCGGCGATCTGTGCCTGTGGTGCGTCGGGTGTGGCCGGCGGTTCGCTGCTGTTGATTCCACTGGCGTGCAGCCTGTTTGGTATTCCCAGCGAAGTTGCCATGCAGGTGGTGGCCGTCGGTTTCATCATCGGCGTGCTGCAGGATTCGGCGGAAACCGCGCTCAACTCTTCCACCGATGTGCTGTTTACTGCTGCGGCGTGCCTGGGCAAGGATGAGCAATTGGCTTAACTGTCAGGCATGAAAAAGCCCGGGGCGTTCGATCAAGAACAACCCCGGGCTTTTTTTATGGGCTTAGAAAGCGCCCATGTAATCACGCTTGCCCACTTCTACACCGTTGTGACGCAGCAGAGCGTAAGCGGTAGTGACGTGGAAGAAGAACTGCGGCAGGCCGTAGGTCAGCAGGTAGGACTGGCCGCTGAAGCGCTTCTCTTTCGGCGTGCCTGGGCGGGTGATGATCTCGATGCCTTCCTTGCCGTCGATTTGCTCAGGCTTGATGGTGTCGACAAATGCCAGCACCTTGGCGATCAGTGCTTGCAGGTCGGCAAAGGTCACTTCGCTGTCTTCGTACTTCGGCACTTCGATCTCGGCCAGACGCGCGGAAACGCCTTTGGCGAAGTCGACAGCGATCTGGACCTGGCGCACCAGCTGGAACATGTCCGGAAACAGGCGCGCTTGCAGCAAGGCGTTTGGCTCGATGTTCTTGGCGGTGGCGTGGGCTTCGGCCTTGTTCAGCACATCGCTCAGGGCGTTGAGCATTTGCTTGAAGACCGGGATGGAGGCGGCGTACAGGGAAATAGTCATGACAGTCTCACGGTAATGGCAGGGTTTGGAACCAGCGGCGATTATAGACATGCCAGCCGCGCGTGCCGCTTGTCTTTTATTTTTTCAGGATTAGGCTAGTGGGTTCACTGCATAGGGAAAGCGCGATGACCGCCGAGCACGACACCGAGACCCCTGAGCCGCGCCTGAACAGCACGGAAATCCGCATCCTGGGCTGCCTGATCGAAAAACAGGCGACCAACCCGGAAACCTACCCGCTGACCCTTAACGCCCTGGTGCTGGCGTGCAACCAGAAGACCAGCCGCGAACCGGTGACGAACCTCAGCCAGGGCCAGGTCGGCCAAAGCCTGCGCGCGCTGGAAGGCCAGGGTTTTACCCGCCTGGTGATGGGCAGCCGTGCCGACCGCTGGGAGCATCGCGTGGACAAGGCACTGGAACTGGTGCCGGCCCAGGTGATCCTGATCGGGCTGCTGTTTCTGCGCGGGCCGCAGACGGTCAATGAACTGCTGACCCGCAGCGGGCGCATGCATGATTTTGAAGACGCCGAGCAAGTCGTGCACCAGCTGGAGCGTTTGATCGCGCGCGGGCTGGCGGTGCTGGTGCCGCGTCAGGCCGGGCAGCGGGAAGACCGTTATACCCATGCGCTGGGGGATCCGGCGGATATCGAGGTGATTCTGGCGGCACGGGGGAATCCGGCTGAGCGGTCGACGGGGGCGGTTTCTCTGGATCGTATCGAAGAGCTTGAATCCAGAATCGCAGCGCTTGAAGAACGCCTGGCACAACTGGAACAGGCATAACTCGATCAACAATGTGGGAGCGGGCTTGCTCGCGAAGGCGGTGGTTCAGTTGGCACATTCGTCGACTGACACATCGTATTCGCGAGCAAGCCCGCTCCCACATTAGCTCCAGTGGTTTTCAGGCTCGGGCGAAGGCCACTGCGGCTTGAAACTGTTCATCCGTGGGCCGCACGCCGGTGTACAGCACAAATTGCTCCAACGCCTGGATCGCGATCACTTCGAGGCCGGTAATCACTCGCTTGCCTTTGGCCCGACCGCGCACGATCAGCGGCGTTTCGGCGGGAATCGCCACGACATCGAAGACGGTATCGGCGGCATCCACGGCTTCAGCCTCAAACGCCAGTTGATCCGCCTCTGCCCCACCGGTCATGCCGATCGGTGTCACGTTGACCAACATCTGCGGGCGCAAGTCACCCAGCTCTGCCTGCCATTCATACCCCAGGCTTTGGGCCAGGGCCCGACCGGCCGCTTCGTTACGCGCCACAATCACGCCATGGGCGTAACCACCATCGCGCAAGGCACTGGCCACGGCCTTGGCCATTCCGCCGCTGCCGCGCAGGGCAAAGGTGGATTCCTTCGGTACCGCGTGCTTTTTCAGCAGTTGTTCGACGGCGATGTAGTCGGTGTTGTAGGCCTTGAGATGGCCGTCGGTGTTGACGATGGTGTTGAGAGAGGCAATGGCTTTGACCGAGTCGTCGAGCTCATCGACCAACGCAAGGCTGGCCTCCTTGAATGGCATGGAAACGCCGCAACCGCGAACGCCCAGTGCGCGTATACCGCCGATCGCGCCGGGTAAATCCTGGCTGCTGAAGGCTTTATAGTAGAAGTTCAGACCCAGCTGTTCATACAGATGGTTATGGAAACGCAAGCCAAAATTCCCGGGACGCGCCGACAATGACATGCACAGTTGGGTGTCCTTGTTGGGGTGCATCTGCATGGAAAACTCCTTTGAGTAAGCAATTGGGTACAGACCTTACACAACCTTTACCTATCGGCTGTGCTGTTTTTCAGAAATACGTTGTCTTAAAAGTATCCCCGCGACAATCCTTGAGTCTATTGATTGCAGACCACAAGCGCAGGGGCTAACCGAGGAATGACCATGATCCGTAAAATCCCCAAAATCGCCTTGCTTATCGGCGCACTCGCTATGGCAGGCCAAGCCTCCGCCCACGGTGGTGGTTGGGGTGGCCCGGCCGTATTGGGTGCTTTAGTCGGCGCAGCCGTTGTCGGCTCGGTGGTTGCCAGCCAATCCCAGCCGGTCTATGTGCAGCAACCGGTTTACGTTCAGCCGCAACCGGTGTATGCCGCGCCTCCTCCGGTCTACTACGCTCCGCCGCCACCGGTGTATGTGCAACAGCAGGTTTATTATCGCCCGGCGCCGGTTTATTACGGCCCACCACGCGGTTACTACGGCCCTCCCCATGGCTATTACGGCCGCGGCTGGTAACGCGCAATTGACATCCCAGGATCAGGCCCCGCTTACACGCGGGGCCTTTTTTTTGCCTCAAAGGTCCGGATTTACCCTGCAAAGGTCGCTGTGAGGACAATGCTCGAGGCGTAATCGCACATCATTATGGCTAATGTCTACTTGCTCGAACCTGGCTTGCGCTGTCATGTTTGTGTCACCAAGCCCTCTCACTATTGATTCTGTCCAGCCAATAACAATTAAGGACGACTGACCATGCCCACGCAAAACCCGCACCGCACCGCCGGCCTGTGCACGTCCAGCAAGGTCTACAGCGCACTCACAGAGCTCAAGCACCTAGAAGGCCATCGCAGCGCGAAGTTCCTGGCGTTGTTGGCGGAAAACCTGGTGCACAAGGGGCTGCTCAGTGAGCAGGAAGTGGTGATCATGCTTGATCAAGTGGTGGATTGACGTCTTGTGTTGATGACGACTATCGAGCCGGTTGATTTTTCCTTCGGCCCGCAGCGCCGTAAGGTGGCCTCCATAGCAATTGGAGGTCTCTATGCCCACTGTTCAGATCATGTCCGTTATCGGCAGCGCCGTTCCCGCCCCTCTTCGCAAGCTGGGGCTGCTGGCTTGCTGGTACCTGGTGCGCGATGGCGAGCCCATCAGCGGCCCGCTCACGTCGTTATCGGCCGCCGAAAAACAGCTTCAACAAGCGTCGAGCTTCAGGCTGCACGCCTGAAGCTCGCCGTCTGTAACCGCTAAGGCAGCGGCAGCTTGACCCGCGGTTTGCTTTCGACAAACAGCGCCCAGCTCGACATAAACAACGCCGCCACCAGCGGCCCGATCACAAACCCGTTCAGGCCAAACACCGACAGCCCGCCCAGGGTCGAGATCAGGATCAGGTAATCCGGCATCTTGGTGTCCTTGCCCACCAGGATCGGGCGCAGCACATTGTCCACCAAGCCGATCACGAAGACGCCGAACACCGCCAACACCACGCCCTGCCAGATCGAACCGCTCAACAGGAAGTAGATGGCCACCGGGCCCCACACAATCCCCGCGCCCACGGCTGGCAGCAGCGACAGAAACGCCATCAACACCGCCCAGAGCAACGCACTGGGAATATCCAGAAACCAGAAAATCAAACCGCCCAGCGCGCCTTGGGTCACGGCCACCAGCACGTTGCCTTTGACCGTAGCCCGCACCACGCGATTGAACTTGAGCTGCAAACGGCGCTTTTGCGGCTCGGCCAGCGGCACCGCCGTGCGCACTTTGCGCACCAGCTCCGGACCGTCGCGCAGCAGAAAAAACAGCAGATACAGCATGATGAAAAAGCTCACCAGGAAATCAAACGTGCCCTGGCCAAAGCTGAACGCCTGGGTCGCAAAGAACTGGCTGCCCTGCATCGCACTCTTGACGATCTTTTCGCGCAGGCCTTCCAGGTTGCCCATGCCAAAACGGTCCAGCAGGTGCTGGAAGTATGGCGGCAGGACGTTCTTGAATTGCTCGATGTACCCGGCCACGTCCAACTTGCCGCTTTCGATATTTTTGTACAGGGTCGCGCCCTCTTGCACCAGCAGCACGCTGGTAATGATCACCGGCAAAATCGCAATGATCAGGCACACCGTCAGCGTCGCCAGGGACGTCAGGTTGCGGTTCCAGCTGAACCGCTGTTGCAGGCGCCGCTGCATCGGGGCAAAGATAATGCCGAGGATCACCGCCCAGAACACCGCACCGTAGAACGGCAGCAATATCCAGATAAAAGCGATGGTCACCAGGGCCAGCAGCAACAGCAGGGTTTTGAATTGCAGGTTGGTTTGATTCATGTCCGGTCCATGTCAGAAAAGCCAAGGCCCCGTGCAGGCCCTGTTGCTTAGTCCGCTGCGAATGCTGGGAGTGCCATCGTTTATCGCACAAGCATAGACCGCATCACTCATTGCCCGGGAGCCTGCGCCTTTGCTTCACTCAACAGCGTCTGAATCATCTGCTCCTGAGCGTCCTCGCGGCCTTCGCCGAAGTGGCTGTGGGGATGCACCATTGGAATCCCCCGACGTATCGCGCCTATGTCGAAACCCACCTGCCGATACACCACGATACAAAATCAACAAAGGACGATCTGGATCAATAAATCCCAGATCAAGCTCCACTACCCTCGCGACCTTTTGCGGCGCGAACCCATGCCATCTGTCATCGCCCCCGAACTGCTCGCCCCCGCCGGCACCCTGAAAAACATGCGCTACGCCTTCGCTTACGGCGCCGATGCGGTCTACGCCGGCCAGCCGCGTTACAGCCTGCGTGTGCGCAACAATGAATTCGACCACGCCAACCTGGCGCTCGGCATCCAGGAGGCCCACACGCAGGGCAAACGCTTCTACGTAGTGGTGAACATCGCGCCGCACAACGCCAAGCTGAAAACCTTCCTCAAGGACCTGGCCCCCGTGATCGGCATGGGCCCGGATGCGCTGATCATGTCCGACCCTGGGCTGATCATGCTGGTACGCCGCCATTTTCCGCAGATGCCCATTCATCTGTCGGTGCAGACCAACACGGTGAACTGGGCCAGCGTCGAGTTCTGGCAGCAACAAGGCATCAGCCGGGTGATTCTGTCGCGCGAGCTGTCACTGGAAGAGATCGACGAAATCCGCCAACACGTGCCGACCATGGAGCTGGAAGTGTTCGTGCACGGCGCCCTGTGCATGGCCTATTCCGGACGCTGCCTGCTGTCGGGCTACCTGAACAAGCGCGACGCTAACCAAGGCACCTGCACCAACGCGTGTCGCTGGAAGTATCAGGCCACGCCAGCGGTGGAAAACGCTACGGGCGACATCGTCCAAACGTGTCAGCCAACCCTGGGCATCGGCGCGCCCACCGATCAAGTGTTCCTGCTGCAGGAAGCCAATCGCCCGGATGAGCAAATGCCCGCGTTCGAGGATGAACACGGCACGTACATCATGAACGCCAAGGACCTGCGCGCGGTGCAGCACGTGGAGCGCCTGACCCACATGGGCGTGCATTCGCTGAAGATTGAAGGCCGTACCAAATCGCACTTCTACTGTGCACGCACCACCCAGGTGTATCGCCAGGCCATCGACGATGCGGTGGCCGGTCGCGCCTTTGACCGGCGGCTGATGACCAATTTGGAATCACTCGCCCAGCGCGGCTACACCGAAGGTTTCCTGCGCCGCCACGTGCATGATGAGTACCAGAATTACCAGCACGGCAGCTCGGTGTCGGAACGGCAGCAGTTTGTCGGGGAGTTGACTGGCGAGCGCCGTGGCGAGCTGGCCGAGGTCAAGGTGAAGAACCGCTTTGCCGTGGGCAATCATCTGGAATTGATGACGCCCGCCGGGAATTTTCACTTCGACCTGGCCGTGCTGCACAACGCCAAGGGTGAAGCCATTGAGGTCGCGCCGGGCGACGGGCACACCGTGTACGTGCCGCTCCCGGCCGCAATGGACCTGCGTTTCGGCCTGCTGATGCGCGACCTCTAACGCGTCGCCACGCAGAATACGCATCTAGCGGCCTTTGATGAACATCGGATAACCATCGCCCAACGCTTGGCTGACGTCCCGGCACACGCCATCGATCACCGTGGCGGCGGCCCCGCGTGTGAGAGGTATATTCGTATGTACGTCAGTTAAACATCGGTTAAACCCATGAAAGATCAGATCCTGAACTGACCGACCAACTGCCCCAGGCGCTGGCCCAAATCCGCCAGGCTGCGAGAGGTCTGGGCGCCCAGTTGGGTTTCATCAGCCACACTGTCGACCGCCACGGCGATCTGATGGACGCTGCGGTTGATCTCTTCGGCCACGGCAGTTTGCTCTTCGGCGGCGCTGGCAATCTGCGCGTTCATCGAGTTGATGGTGCCGATCAGCTGCGCCATGGTGTCCAGTGAGGCGCCGGCCTGGTTGGCCTGGGCCGAGGTGCCGTCGCCGGCATCGCTGGAACGGCGCATCGCGTCCACGGCGGCTTCGGTACCTTTTTGCAGGCGGTCGATCATGCCCTGGATTTCCTGGGTGCTGGTTTGAGTACGGCTGGCCAACGCTCGCACTTCATCGGCAACCACTGCAAAACCACGCCCGGCCTCGCCTGCCCGCGCGGCTTCGATGGCGGCGTTGAGTGCCAGCAGGTTGGTCTGTTCGGCGATCGAACGGATCACGCCCAGCACGCTGACAATCGACGACACGTCCTGTTGCAAGCTGTCGAGCGACACGCCACTGCTGCGGATGTCATTCACCAGCGCATGAATCTGCGCGATGCTGCCGTCCACCACGCGCTTGGCGGCCTGGCCCTCGGCGTCGGTCTGTTGCGCGGCGACGGCAGCGCCCTGAGCGCTGCGCGCAACTTCATGGGCGGCGGAGGACATCTGATTAATGGCGGTGGCCACTTGGTCCGTTTCGTGACGCTGGCGCTCCATCGCGGTTTCCGAGCGCTGGGCTTGCTCGGACACCTGCCCGACCAACCCGGTGAGTTGCGAGGTCATCTCGGTGATCTGGCGCACCAGGCCGTGGATCTTGTCGACAAAGCGGTTGAACGCACCCGCCAGATCGCCCAGTTCATCCTGGCTGGTGATGGCCAGGCGGCGGGTCAAGTCGCCCTCGCCCGCCGCGATATCGTCGAGGTTGGCTTTCATCAAGTTCAACGGACGCAGGATGGTATTGGCGGTCACCATGCCCACGGCGGCAATCACCAGCAACACCACCACGGCCACACCGAGGATGCTCAGCAGCACGCCTTCCATGCGTTTCTCGACCTTGGCCTCAACCACGGCCACCTGGGCTTCGATACCGTCGAGGTTGACCGAGGTGCCAATCACCATGTCCCACTTGGGCAGGTATTCGGTGTAGCCAAGCTTGGGCACCAACTCGGTCTGCCCCGGCTGGGTCGAGCTGTATTGCAGGTAGTGGGTGCCGTCCTTGCCGACCTTGACCAGGTCGCGGTTGACGTAGACGCCGTTGGGGTCGCGGTTGTCCTTGAAGCTCTTGCCCACGCCGTCAGGGCTGTTGCCCTTGAACAGGCGGATGGTCTCGGAGTCGTAGCCGAAGAAGTAGCCGTCCTTGCCGTAGCGGGTGTTGGACAGCAACTTGACCACCTCGGCCCGCGCGGCGGTGTCGCCAGGGGCGGCGGCGTCGTAGAGCGGTTTGATGGTGGTCATGGCCACCTCGACATAACTTTGCAGGGTGGCCTTGGCGTCGTTGAGCAGGCGCTGGCGGGTTTCATCCACCTCGTTGCGTGCCTGGCCCTGGAGGATCCACACGGTGGTCAGGCTGATGACCACGGCAAACAGCAACACCGGCACTACGGCGAGGGACAGGACTTTGGCCTTCAGACTCAGACGCATGGCTTTTCTCTCTTATTAGTGGCGACTTGGAGAGGCTATCGGCCAATTGCAACGGATCTGTAGGCCACTGGAAACCCGTGGCGCGGGAGGTGTTTCAAATCATCAAAGGGTCATCGCAGCGAGCCAGCCGAATGCCAGCAACGGGATGTTGTAGTGCAGGAACGTCGGCACCACGGTGTCCCAGATATGGTGGTGCTGGCCGTCGATGTTCAGGCCGGAAGTCGGGCCGAGGGTCGAGTCCGAAGCCGGTGAGCCCGCATCGCCCAGTGCGCCTGCGGTGCCGACGATGCACACAATCGCCAACGGGCTGAAGCCCAGTTGCACACACAAAGGTACAAAAATCGCGGCGAGGATCGGCACCGTGGAAAACGACGAGCCGATGCCCATGGTCACCAGCAGCCCCACCAGCAACATCAGCAACGCGCCCACCCCACGGCTATGGCCGATGAAGGCCGCCGAGGTTTCTACCAGCGAACGCACGTCACCCGTGGCTTTGAGCACTTCGGCAAACCCCGAGGAGGCGATCATGATGAAGCCGATCATGGCCATCATCTTCATGCCTTCGGTGAACAGGTCGTCGGTTTCGCGCCAGCGCACGATGCCCGACACCGAAAAAATCAGGAACCCGGCCAGGGCGCCAATGATCATCGAGTCCAGCCACAGCTGAATGATGAACGCCGAGGCAATCGCCAGCCCGGCCACCAGCAGGGTTAGCGGGTTGTACTGCACGGCCACTTGCTCGACGCGCTCGATTTTTTCCAGGTCGTACACGCGCTTTTTGCGATAGCTGACAAACACTGCCACCAGCAGGCCAACCACCATGCCCAGCGCCGGCAAGCCCATGGCGTGGGTGACGTTGACCTGGCTGATGTCGACGCCGCTCTTGGCCACGTTGGCCAGCAGGATCTGGTTGAGGAAGATGTTGCCGAAACCCACCGGCAGGAACATATACGGCGTGATCAGGCCGAAGGTCATCACACAGGCGATCAGGCGGCGGTCCAATTGCAGCTTGGTCAGCACGTACAACAACGGCGGCACCAGCAGCGGAATAAACGCGATGTGGATCGGCAGGATGTTCTGCGAGGCAATCGCCACGACCCACAACAGACCGATCAGCAACCATTTGACGTGGCTGCCGCCGGTGGCTTCCTGACGATCGACCAGCATCAGCGCCTTGTCTGCCAGGGCATGGGCCAGGCCGGACTTGGCAATCGCCACCGCGAAAGCGCCGAGCAAGGCGTAAGACAACGCCACGGTCGCCCCGCCGCCCAAGCCGCCGTTGAAGGCCTTGAGCGTGGCTTCGATGCCCAGGCCACCGGTCAAGCCACCCACCAGGGCGCCGACGATGATGGCTATGACCACATGCACGCGGGACAAGCTGAGCACCAGCATGGTGCCGACCGCGGCGATGACTGCGTTAATCATGATTACCTCAAGACAGAAACATAAAAAACAGGCATGCCCGCGCCCGGGCGGCCATGGGGTTGGCTGCCAGCGTGCAGGCTTGAAGAGGTCTTATTAGAGGGCGCGCACTTTGCAGCAGGCGGGCGCGCATGTCAAAAAACGGCGTCGTTTTCAGCGCTCAATTGAACGTTTAAATAATAAAGAAGCATCAAAAGCGGCCGATACAGAGGCTCTCTGTGTTTTCAGGTTAAGGATGCTCCTCGATGTTCCTCAGACAGCTGTCCATTCAATGGAAAATCACCCTGCTCGCCGGCCTTTGCCTGCTGGGGATCGTGACCCTGCTGGTGGGTCTGTCGCTGTATCGCATGGAGCACAGCTCGCAGCAGGTCAAAGCCTCGAGCATGCAGATGCTCGACGAGTCCGCCCAGGCGCGCATCGAGGCCCAGGGTGAAGTGCAGGCGCTGGGCATTCGCCAGCAATTCATGGACGCCTACCAGTACGGCCATGGTTTTGCCCGTCAGGTACTGTTTTTGCGCGAACAGGCAGAGAAACGCTTCCTCGACGCCTTCGACACCCGCGAAGACCTGACCCGCCAGGTCAAGGCCGCGCTGCAGGCCAACCCGGACCTGCTCGGGTTGTCGCTGGTGTTTGAAGCCAATTCGCTGGACGGCAAGGATGAGCTGTTCGCCAATCAGGCGGAGCTGGGCAGCAACGACAAAGGCCGTTTTGCCCTGTACTGGTCGCAACCGACGCCAGGCAAATTGACCTCCATGTCACTGCCCGAAAGCGACATGTCCGACACCAGCGTCGGCCCCAGCGGCGAGAAAGCCAACGCCTGGTTCACCTGCCCGCGCACCACCCTGAAACCTTGCGTGATCGAGCCGTACTTTTATGTGATCGACGGGCAAAACGTGCTGATGACCAGCATCGTGTTTCCGCTGATGGTCAACGGCAAAGTCATCGCCTCGCTGTCGGTGGACATCAACCTCAACAGCCTGCAGGCCGTGAGCCAGCAGGCCAGCCAGAAGCTGTATGACGGCCAGACGCAAGTCAGCATCCTCAGCCCCACCGGTTTGCTCGCCGGCTACAGCCCGGATGCGAGCAAACTCAGCCAGCGCCTGGATAAAGTCGACACGGCCAGCGGCGCGCAATTGATCAACGCGCTGGCGGCCAGCACGCAAATCCGCAGCGTGCGCAACAACCATCAACTCAAGGTATTGGCGCCGTTCGCACCGATTCCCGGCGGCAAGCCATGGGGTGTGTTGCTGGATGTGCCGGAAAAAGTCCTGGTGGGCCCCGCCGAAGCGCTCAAGGCGCAACTGGATGCCGACAACACCCGCGGCACCCTGCTGGAACTGAGCCTGGGCCTGCTCGCCGCCGTGGTCGGCTTGATTCTGGTGTGGCTGATGGCGCGCAGCGTGACCCGGCCGATCCTTGGCGTGGCGCGCATGCTGGAAGACATCGCCAGCGGCGAAGGCGACCTGACCCGTCGCCTGGCCTACGACAAGCAGGATGAACTGGGCCAACTGGCCGGCTGGTTCAACCGCTTCCTCGACAAACTGCAACCGATCATTGCCCAGGTCAAACGCTCAGTGCAGGACGCCCGCGGCACGGCCGACCAGTCCGCCGCAATTGCCACTGAGACCAGCGCCGGCATGGAACAGCAATACCGCCAGGTGGACCAGGTGGCCACCGCCTCCCACGAAATGAGCGCCACCGCCCAGGACGTTGCCCGCAGCGCCGCCCAAGCCGCACAAGCCGCGCGCGACGCCGACCAGGCCACCCGCGAAGGCTTGACCGTGATCGACCGCACGACCACCAACATCGGGCACCTGGCGGCGGACATGAGCACCGCCATGGCTCAGGTCGAAGGCTTGGCGGCCAATAGCGAGAAAATTGGTTCGGTGCTGGAAGTGATTCGAGGCATTGCCGAGCAAACCAACCTGCTGGCACTCAACGCCGCCATCGAAGCCGCGCGCGCGGGTGAGGCCGGCCGTGGATTTGCCGTGGTCGCCGACGAAGTACGCAACCTGGCACGGCGCACCCAGGAATCGGTGGAAGAAACCCGTGTGGTGATCGAACTGCTGCAAAACGGCACCACCGATGTGGTCGGCTCCATGGGCAACAGCTATCGCCAGGCCCAGGGCAGTGTCGAGCAGGTCGGCCAGGCGGTCACCGCGCTGCGCCAGATTGGCGAGGCAGTCACGGTGATCAGCGACATGAACCTGCAAATCGCCAGCGCCGCCGAAGAGCAAAGCGCGGTGGCCGAGGAGATCAACAGCAACGTGGCGACGATCCGGGATGTGACCGAGTCGCTGTCGGAGCAGGCAAATGAATCGGCGCGAGTGAGCCAAGCGCTGAACAGCCTGGCGAATCAGCAGCAGGGGTTGATGGATCAATTTCGGGTGTAACTGACCTGCACAAACCCTGACCCTTGTGGAGATCCAAATGTGGGAGCGGGCTTGCTCGCGAATGCAGTGTGTCAGTTGCCGAATTTGTCGGCTGACACTCCGCTTTCGCGAGCAAGCCCGCTCCCACATGTTGCAAATGGGTGTATCAGGCCTGGCGTTTGGGCAATTCGATCAGCACCCTTAAGCCACCCAACTCACTCTCCTGCAACTGCAACACCCCGCCCCACACCTCGACGATATCCCGCACGATCCCCAGCCCCAGGCCATGGCCGTCGATCTGCTCATCCAGGCGCGTGCCCCGGCTGAACACTTGGTCGCGCTGACTCTGCGGAATGCCCGGCCCGTCATCTTCAACGGCCAGCAAATAGCTGTGCGGCGTTTCGCTGATGCTCAAGCGTATTTCCGCATCCGCCCATTTGCAGGCGTTGTCCAGCAGGTTGCCGAGCAGTTCCAGCAGGTCTTCGCGGTCCCAGGGCAATTGCAGGCCGGGCGTGACGTGGTAACTCAAGTCCAGGTGTTCACCGTGGATCATGTTCAATGTGGCGAGCAGGCCCGGCAGCTCCTTTTCGCAGTCGAACAAGGCACCCGGCAAGGTTTCACCGGCAAGGCGTGCGCGGTTGAGTTCGCGATTCAGGCGTTGCTGCACTTGCTCCAGTTGTTCGCGCAAGAGCTTGCCCAGTTCGGGATGGGCCTTGAGCTGTTCACTGGAAGCCACGCTTAAAAGCACGGCCAACGGTGTTTTCAGCGCATGCCCCAAGTTGCCCAACGCGTTGCGCGAGCGCTTGAGGCTGTCTTCGGTGTGAGCCAGCAGGTGGTTGATCTGCGCCACCAGTGGTTCCAGTTCCAGCGGCACTTGAGTGTCGAGCTGTGAGCGCTGGCCTTGTTGCAGTTGAGCGATCTGTTCGCGGGCGGTTTCCAGCGGGCGCAAGGCGCGGCGAACCGTGACCCGTTGCAGGACCAGCACCAGCAGCAATGCCGCAAGGCCCATCACCAGGCCGATCTGACGCATCAGACGGAAACTTTCCCGCACCGGCGTGTAGTCCTGGGCCACGCTGATGGAAATCGACTGGCCAAAACGTTTGTAGTCCGCGCGCAACACCAGCAGTTGCTGGCCTTCCGGGCCCAGCTGCAGGTTGCCCTTGAGCCCGGCTTCCGGCAGCCGGGGCAACTCCTGGTCCCACAACGAACGGGAACGCCAGTGAATGTCGGCAAAATCGATACGGAAATAATGCCCGGAAAACGGCCGCTGATAGGCCGGCGACAAACGTTGTTCATCCAGTTGCACACCGTTCGGCCCGCGCACCAGCGCCACCAGCAGGTTTTCGCTGTCGTTGCGCAAGCCCGCTTCCAGGTAGCGCTGCAAGCCGGCCTCGAACAACCACAGGCTGGTTTGCGCCAATACCACGCCGACAACCACCATCACGCTGATCAGCCCCAGGCTCAGGCGCCGCTGAATCGACCTCATGCAGGGCTGGCGCCAAAGCGGTAACCCTGGCCGCGCCGGGTCTCAATCACGCTACGGCCCAGCTTGCGACGCAGGTGGTTGACGTGAACTTCCAGCACGTTGGAGTCGCGCTCGGTCTCGCCGTCATAAAGATGCTCGGCCAAGTGGCTTTTCGACAGGATCTGTTCCGGGTGCAGCATGAAGTAGCGCAGCAGGCGGAATTCGGCGGCGGTCAGCTGGATTTCTTCGCCGTCGCGCAGTACACACTGGCGGCCTTCATCCAGGTGCAACCCGGCGGCTTGCAAGGTGGGCTGGTTGGCGTGGCCATGGGAGCGGCGCAACAACGCCTGGACACGCAAGTGCAGTTCTTCGGGGTGAAAGGGTTTGCTCAGGTAATCGTCGGCACCGGCCTTGAGCCCCTCGATGCGTTCAGCCCAGGAGTCGCGCGCGGTGAGAACCAGCACTGGCGTGGCCAGGGCGGCTGCACGCCATTGCGCCAACACGTCCAACCCCGGCAGGCCGGGCAAGCCCAGGTCGAGAATGATCAGGTCATAGGGTTCGCTGCGGCCCTGATAGGCAGCATCGCGACCATCGGCCAGCCAGTCGACGGCATAGCCCTGGCGCTGCAGGCCGGCCAGCAGTTCATCGGCCAAGGGAACGTTGTCTTCCACCAGAAGCAGGCGCATCAGTCGTCTTCCTTATCTTTGAGCAGCACGCCGGTGGTGGCATCCAGCTTGATCTCGCGCACCACGCCTTCGGTGGTCACCAGCTCCACCTCATAAGCATATTGGCCGTGTTTTTTTTCAAGCTCGGCTTCCAGCAACCGGGAGCCGGGGTAGCGCGACATGGCCTGTTGCAACAGTTGCTCCAGCGGCAGGATCACGCCCTGCTGGCGCAGTGCCAAGGCTTCATCCTGGTTGAGGTCGCGGGCCGCCAGGCTGGAACAAAAAGCCAGGAGCACCAGCACCATCAAACCGCTGGCGCGTCGATATACCTTCATTACGTTTCCTGATGATTCTTGAGCACGTGCCCGCTGAGCGCGTCCAATTCGACTTCCCACTCGATGCCGTCGGCATCTTCCAGTTCGACTTGGTACAAGTACTTGCCGTAGGCCTCGTCCAGGTCGGTGTCCAGCAGGGTCGAACCCGGGTGCAGTGCCAGGGCCGTGGCTTCCAGCTGATCAAAGGCGACAATTGTAACAGTGCCAGGCACTGTCAGTGGCTTGTCAGGGTCCACTGCCCAGGCCTGCGCCGAGGTGCAGGCGATGATACCGGCGGCGACCAGCGCTGTGAGGCGCTTCATGGCAAATCTCCGTTTCAGGATGTTTTTCCTACGCAGGCCAACGTACCCGCTGCAACTTAACTGAAACTGAATTGCCACCATGGCATTTTTCAATCGTCCTCTTTACCCATCACCCGCGAGTTTTCCTATACTGCCCCGCTCGCTTGAAAAGAGACTGGTATGACAGCCATCCACATCAAATTTCCCGCGTTGACGCTCAAGGCCGGTAAACGCGCCTTTGCGCGCATTCGCGAACAAGGCCTCAAACCTGCGGATGTCGGTATCCTGCCCGGCGCGGCCGGCGGTCCCAAGGCACTGGGCATCCAGGGCCTGGACCTGGCCTTGTTCGGCGACTGGCTGCCGCGCGCGCCACGCGAGCGTGCGCTGATCGGCGCCTCCATCGGCTCATGGCGGTTTGCCAGCGCCTGCCTGCCCGACCCGGTGCAAGGCCTGCTCGACCTCGGCCGCCTGTACAACGAACAACGCTTTGCCAAGGGCGTGACCATGGCCGAGGTCAGCCGCAGCTGCCAGCGCATGCTCGATGACCTGCTCGCAGGCCGCGACGCGCGGGTGCTCGACAACCCCGACTATCGCCTGAACATCATGGTGGTCAAAAGCCACGGCCTGCTCGCCGATGACCATCGCGGTCGGCTCGGTCTGGGCCTGTCGTCGGTCATTGCCGACAACCTGCGCGGCCGTGCGCGGCTGGCGCGGCACTTCGAACGGCTGATCATCCACGACCCGCGCCAGGCGCCGCCGGTGCATCCGCTGAAGGACTTCCCGTCGCGTTTCCTCGACCTGGACCTGCGCAACTTGCGCCAGGCGCTGCTGGCGTCCGGCTCGATCCCCATGGTGATGCAAGGCGTACGCGACCTGCCCGGCGCGGGCGCCGGCACTTACCGCGATGGCGGCCTGCTCGACTATCACCTCGACCTGCCCTACCACGGCGATGACATCGTGCTGTACCCGCACTTCACCGACCGGGTCATCCCCGGCTGGTTCGACAAGGGCCTGCCGTGGCGGCGCAGTAATCAACAGGGTTTGCAGGATGTGTTGCTGCTGGCCCCGTCCAGGGACTACCTCGCCCGCCTGCCCCACGGCAAACTGCCAGACCGCAGCGACTTCAAGCGCTTCATGGGCGATGACCCGAGCCGCAACAAGTACTGGCAAACCGCAATGAGCGAGAGCCGACGGTTAGGCGATGAGTTCCTCGACCTGGCGGATAAAGGCACATTGGGCGAGCACTTGCTGGCGCTATGACCAAGCGGTATGCGCGGCGAAGGATCAAGCTGTTAAACTCGCCGCCTGCCAGATACCTGACCGAGCTGAAAATACTGTGGAAATCTTCAAAGAGTTTACCTTCGAGTCCGCCCACCGCCTGCCCCATGTACCGGACGGCCATAAATGCGGGCGCCTGCATGGGCATTCGTTCAAGGTGGCGATCCACCTGAGCGGCGACCTTGATCCGCATACCGGCTGGATTCGCGACTTCTCGGAGATCAAGGCGATTTTCAAGCCGCTCTATGAACGCCTCGACCACAACTACCTCAATGACATCCCAGGCCTGGAAAACCCAACCAGCGAGGTGCTGGCCAAATGGATCTGGAATGAGCTCAAACCCTTGCTGCCGGAACTCAGCGCGATTCGCATCCATGAGACCTGCACCAGCGGCTGCATCTACCGCGGCGAGTAAGCCGACGCGGTGAAAAAAACCACCCTTGCGGTGGTTTTTTTATGCGCCAGCCGCCGTCCCCGGCCGATGCCGGAGGGCTGTGCTACGCGGTTCGAGATTGGCCGCGCACACGGCCTTTCGAGCTTGGAACCCGTCGCGCCATAGCGCATGGCTCGCGCCGCGTGTCCACGACCAAGCCACGGCGCAAGATGCTGATCCAATTTGTATCACCGCTGCACCGCTTTCGTGCCTGACTGGGCACAAAGACCACTGTTCCCTGCGATTCTCCGCAATATGGCTATAAATACTGTGCACGGTGCACAGCATCTTCCGTGCGCCTGTCACTTCTGCCGATTTGGCACGCGCGGTGCAACAGGCCTGCGTCACTCATTCAGGGAGCAGGGCCATGACTCAGCAAGAACCAGGCAACGATTACCCCCTCAGCGAAGTGCCGATGCATGCGCGCAAGGGCCTGGCGTCCACCGCCATGGTGCTGCTGGGGTTCACGTTTTTCACCGCGACCATGTTTGCCGGCGGCAAGCTGGGCGTAGCCTTCAGTTTTACCGACATGCTTGGCGTTGTGGCCCTGGGTAACCTGTTGCTGGGCATTTACGCCGCGGGCCTGGGTTACATCGCGTTCAAGAGTGGCTTGAATTCAGTGTTGATGGGCCGCTTCTGCTTTGGCGAGGTCGGCAGCAAGCTCAGCGACTTGATCCTCGGCTTCACCCAGATCGGCTGGTACGCCTGGGGCACGGCCACCGCCGCCGTGGTGTTGGGCAAGTATTTCGAGCTGAGCCAGGGCAGCGTATTGGGCCTGATGGTGCTGTTCGGCATGGTGTTCTGCGCCACGGCGTACGTGGGATATCGCGGGCTGGAGGTGCTGTCCTACATCGCGGTGCCGGCCATGGGCATCTTGCTGTTTCTGTCGATGTGGGTCGCCACGGTAAAAGTCGGCGGGCTGGACGGCCTGCTGGCAGTCGTGCCGACGGGCGAGCTGGATTTGTCCACCGCGATCACGCTGGTGTTCGGCACCTTTGTCAGCGGCGCGACCCAGGCCACCAACTGGACGCGGTTTTCCCGTTCGGCCAAGGTCGCGGTGCTGGCCAGCCTGATCGGTTTTTTTATCGGCAATGGTTTGATGGTACTGATCGGGGCCTATGGCGCCATCGTCTATCAGCAGCCAGACGTGGTGGAAGTGTTGTTGCTGCAAGGCTTCGCCATGGCGGCCATGGCCATGTTGCTGCTCAATATCTGGAGCACTCAGGACAACACCATTTACAACTTTGCCGTCGCCGGCTGCAACTTGCTGCGGACCCGCCGCCGCAAGACCGTAACCCTGGCCGGGGCGGTCATCGGCACCCTGCTGGCGCTGCTCGGCATGTACGACATGCTGGTGCCCTACCTGATTTTGCTGGGCACGGTGATCCCACCGATTGGCGGCGTGATAATGGCAGACTTCTTTTACCGCTATCGTGGCCAGTACCCGCGCCTGGCCGAGACGCGCCTGCCGGCATTCAATTGGCCTGGTCTGGTGGCGTACGCGGTGGGCACGGTGCTGGCGTTCCATTCGCCGTGGGTGGCGCCACTGGTGGGGATTGTCGCCGCGTCGCTGACCTACATCGTGCTGACCGCCGTGCTGCGTGTGCGTGCCCCGCTGGCTGATGCCCCGGCATGAGCCTTACCGTCGCTGATGTACTGGCCCTGCCCGGCCTTGAATCGATGCGCCTGCGCGCAGGTGACAGCGGCCTGGATAACGCGGTGCGCTGGCCGTATGTCGCGGAAAACAGCGGGATTGCCGAGTGGGTGCTGGGCGGCGAGCTGGTGTTCGTCACCGGCATCAATCACCCACGCGATGAACCCAACCTCCTGCGCTTGCTGGAGGAAGCGTGCCAGCGTCAGGTTGCCGGTTTGGTGATTCTCACAGGGCCGGCCTATATTCAGGCGATCCCCCAGCGCCTGTTGGACGCCGCCGAAACGGCCGGCATGCCGCTGATCGAGCAGCCTTACTCGCTGAAAATGGTGCTGGTGACCCAAGCGATTGGTTCGGCGCTGATCCAGTCCGAGCAACTGGGCCGTTCGCGACACGACGTGCTGGAACGCTTGCTCGCCGGTGATTATCAGTCCCTTGAAGTGTTGCTGCATCGGGCCGCGCAACTGGGCATGTCGCTGGCCGGGCATTGGCAGATTGTCCAGTTGCAACTGGAGGGTGGCGAGGCATTATTTGCCCAGGGTGATACCGCGCAGGCAGAAGCGCAGTTGGCCCGGCAGCACGACGGTATCGCCCGTCGATTGCGCCAGTTCTCGGCGCAGCATCATGCAGCGTTGCCGATAGTGGGCAGGGCTGGGCACTGGACATTGCTACTGCCGGCCACCGATGCCGTGCAAGCGTTGGCCAATCGCCAACAATTGGCTGCCTGGCTCAACCCCTTGAACCTGCGGCTGGCCCCTTTGAAACTGTTTATCGGCCTCAGCGCCGCGGCACACCCACCCGCGCGCCTGGCTCAGGCGCAGGATGAAGCACGCCAGGCATTGGCGGCGGCGCGGCGTTTCAGCGACCGCGCCGGGCTTTGTGTGTATGACGAACTGGGCGTGTTGAAACTGCTCAGTGGCGTGCGTGATCGCGCCCTGCTCGACCAGTTTCTCAATGAACGCCTGGGCCCGTTGTTGCGCCACGACCGCCACCATGGCCCCTGCCTGATGCCGACCCTGGAAGCCTGGTTTCACGAGAATGGTAACCTTGTGGCCGCCGCGCAGCGCCTGGCCCTGCACCGCAACACAGTGACGCACCGCGTCCAGCGTATCGAAGCCCTGAGCGGGCTGACGCTGGGCAACTCATATGACCGCCTGGACATCGGAATAGCCCTGATGATCTGGCGGCTGATTGCCTGATTGTCTTTAGCCAAGAGGAACTTGCCCATGCATATCATCAACGCCCGCCTGCGCAACCGTGAAGGCCTGCATGATCTGCACCTGGAACACGGCCGGATCGCCAACATCACTTCGCAAACCGAGGCACCTGCTTTAGGGGCCGGCGATTTGGACGCCGCCGGCAACCTGGTCATACCGCCTTTTGTTGAACCGCACATTCACCTCGACGCCACCCTTACGGCTGGTGAGCCGCGCTGGAACATGAGCGGCACGCTGTTCGAAGGCATCGAGTGCTGGGGCGAGCGTAAAGCCACGATCACCCAGGAAGACACCAAGACTCGCGCCAAGAAAACCATCCAGACCCTGGCCGCCCACGGCATTCAGCATGTCCGCACCCACGTCGACGTCACTGACCCCGAGCTCACGGCACTCAAAGCCATGCTTGAGGTACGCGAAGACAGCTCGCACCTGATCGACCTGCAAATCGTCGCCTTCCCCCAGGAAGGCATCGAGTCCTACCGCAATGGCCGCGAGTTGATGGAGGAAGCCATTCGCCTGGGCGCCGACGTGGTCGGCGGCATTCCCCACTTTGAATACACCCGCGACCAAGGCGTGAGCTCGGTGAAATTCCTCATGGACCTGGCCGAACGCACGGGTTGCCTGGTGGACGTGCACTGCGACGAAACCGATGACCCTCACTCGCGCTTTCTCGAAGTGCTGGCCGAAGAAGCCCGCAGCCGCGACATGGGCGCACGCGTTACCGCCAGCCACACCACGGCGATGGGCTCCTATGACAATGCGTATTGCGCCAAACTGTTTCGCCTGCTGGGGCAATCAGGCATCAGCTTCGTGTCCTGCCCCACCGAAAGCATTCACCTGCAAGGCCGCTTCGACAGCTTCCCGAAACGCCGCGGCGTGACCCGCGTCAACGAACTGCTCGAAGCCGGCATGAACGTGTGCTTTGGCCAGGACTCGATCGTCGACCCCTGGTACCCCCTGGGCAACGGCAACATCCTGCGGGTCCTGGAAGCCGGTTTGCACATTTGCCATATGCTCGGCTACCGCAATCTGCAAAGTGCCCTGGACCTGGTCACCGACAACAGTGCCAAGGCCATGGCCCTGGGCGAGCGTTATGGCCTGGAGCCCGGGCGCCCGGCCAACTTGCTGATCTTGTCGGCAAACAGCGACTACGAAGTTATTCGCAGCCAGGGCCTACCGCTGTACTCAATCCGCAATGGCAAAGTGCTGATGAAACGGCAACCGGCGCAGGTGGAGTTTTTGTAAACGGTGTGGCTACACAATGGAGTCGAGGTCGAGCGGATGTACGTTGCCGGAACCGTCATGAATCGGCGCAGGAATACTGGCAACTTGCGCCAGCTCACGGTTTTCACGGTGGCTGAACCAACGCTTCAGGCTGGGTTGCAGGTGCGCGCGATTGGCGTGACTGCCATACAGGTCGCGCGCGTCCAGGCGCCGCCAGCGCAGAGACTCCAACCGTTGGCGACTGGTGCGCAACCGGTCAATTTCTGCGTTCAACGCGTGGCTATGTTCGTGCCCATAGCCACGCTGGTTTGTGGGGCGGCGACGGTCAAGCTCTCGGTTCTTGTCGCGTAACTGCGCGGTCATGCTCTCAAGCGCATGGTCGAGCAACTCAAACTCTCTGTGCGTGACCAGAGGCCCTTGGCTATCCACGGTTTGTTGCCAGCGACGCAACGTGGCCCAGGCAGCAGGGATGTAGCTGGCCGTCATGAAGTGCTGGCTGGCCTGAAACAGTTGTTTCAGCACGTTGGCGCGGCTGGGCATATCGCCTTGAAGCTGCAAGGCACGGTTACAACCGGCCTGCAGGATGGACTCGCAACCGGGCTTCCATAACACCGAAGAATGCGTGCCATCGGCCAGCTTGATCGGCATGAAGTGCTGCTGTTCACCGTGATGCTGATAGGGATTGCCACCCACACGCACCAGGCCGGCGGCAAACAGAAGCCCGCCCGGACCGGGTGCGCTGAACAATGCCACTGCGCCTGGAACCCAGAGTTTTGCGGTGGTGTTCATCCATGTGGCCGGCACGCTGGGCACCGGGTCGTTGTGGTTGACGATGCGATGGTGGACCAGGGCTGACGCGCCTTCAGTGAACTCGGCGTCGGCGGCGCGGGGTGCGCCATAGGTGTAGAGGAGAATGTTGTAGCGAGTGTCGGGGATTCGTCGCAATCCTTCTGCCAGGAGCAAGGCGATGGCGCCGCCAAGGCTGTGGCCGCAGATTACGATGCGTTGGCCGCTGTGAAACTGCTCGAGGTATCGCAAAATAAAATCGCGCATCGCCCGATACGCCTGGTAGAAGCCCTTATGGGCTCTGCCCACGCCATCAGAAAACGGCACTTGGTGGGCGTCCGCGTCTCGCAGTGCATCGGCGCCGCTGGCGGTGCCTCGCACAGCGATCAGGATGACCTCAGCGTGATGAGTGATGAACGCCTGAGTGTCCGTTCCGAACTGCTCATCGTTAAAAAAATGCACCCGAGCAGGATGCTGCTGTTTTGCTCCAAGCTCAGAGCGGTTCTGTGGATACACGTCAGGGTTGAAGGGCACAATCTCAAAACGCTGGGAGTATGGGACTTCCTCATAGAGCGGATAAAAGCGCTGCACCTGCTCGCGATCTAAATTCCAGGCTTCCTGATAGGCCGAAAGCTTTTCGACGAACAGATTCCCTATGCCGGGATCCAGAGGAAAGCTGACTTGATCCACCGGATTCGTTGGAGGCTGCTGTCCGAAATCGCAGTAACTCAAGGTAGCCATCAACGCCAATTGGTAGAGGTTCAAGGCACAGAAACGATCCCCTGTGGATAGCATCGGGCGCAGGGCTCGCAAAGGTCGTACTTCCAGCACCGTATGCAGGTTGGGGAACAACACCACGCCTGACAAAGTCGGCTGAGGCGGACCGAAGCCCAACTCAGCCATCATTCTTAACGCATGGCGTTGTGGTGGGTAAGTACGGGGCGCCAACGGCGGCAAGTGAGCAACATGCCGGACCAGGTCGCGCACCTCTACCTGATAAAACCGGTCCGCTTTGCGCTGTGCAGGATTTGCCTCTATACGCTGGCCGTCAGCAGTGCAAAAGCGGGTTTGTTCGGCCCGGACCTGGAGTTCGGTGATGGGTAATTTGTAAGTCTTGCGCGTACTCAATTCAAAATACGGCTGCTCATTTCCAGCGTACAGCCCTTCCAGAATAAGCACGACGGGACCGCAGTAAAACCCTTGTAGCTTGGCAAACCCCTCCCCGGTCAGCCTGCCATTGTACGAGTGGCCTGTACTGTCATAGACAGTGTAAGCAAGCCCGCCGTAAGCCTTCCCGCTGCCCGTTTCATCAACCAGACAAAAGCTTGCCCAATGCCCTTTCAATGCACACGCAGGCATGTTGCTGCTGAAAAAAGCTTGCTTCCGCGCTTCTTGATTCATGACTCGACTCCTTGTCAATCACACGTGGGATAGACATCACATGTGCGTCCATCCGGCATCTTTATAGGTTTGAAGTCTGTGTTATTGGGCTCGCAAGCGCCCTGCTGATCATCAAAGCTTTTCCCCCTGCAGCGTTTCCAACCTCCCGGTACAGCTACCCACCGCCGGTCAAAAGCCGGTTCTTCCTGATCCGTAAGCGCCAGTACCAGCCTGAGTTTTTTCCCAGGTAACAGCTCGCGTTGCACGACACCGCCCGCTCGCACTTTCTGCAGCTGCCCTCCTGCGTCCAACGCTTTGCACTCCAGAATTTTCCTGATTGCATGCAAGGGCCCTACCGTGCGAAAAAACCACCTGCATTGACCGGCCAGCTCCTGCACACCTGAGTCAGGCATCCCTGCTACGAGCTCAGATTCGACAGGATCTGCGAAATAGATAGCAGCCGAATCTCCACCGACATCTGCGTCGCGCTCGCCCCATTTCGCATAAATGTCGAAGTCCACGCTCTTCAACACCGATGGGCATCCCTCAATGGTTTCAGTCAGCGGCAGGTCATAGCTCACTCGTTCGACCACTGGTTTGTAATCGGCAATAAAGATCTTCCGCTCTGGCCTCTTGCCTCGACGTTGCGGCAAGGTGCACAACTGGTCCCGCGCAGGACCGTAGTTAGCCGCCCCCGTAAACCGAAACTCCGCAGGCAAATCCACCTCCAACGTAAAGTGATTGACCGGCCCCACCGCACACCCCGAAAGCCACCCCGCACCAAGCCCGACCAATGCACCACGCAGGCGCTTATTCATGCTTGCCTCCCAACCTGCGCCACTGCGCGGACACTCGTTCGAAGTGGTCTCCAGGCGTTTCTGCGTGCAGTGGCGGCCACTGAATCACGCAGGTACGCGTTGCCTCTTCCAACCTGCGCACTACCAGGAATTCAAGCTGTTGCGGCTCACGCCATTGCCACGCACGGGCCTGTTCCAATACCTGGGATAACCAGATTCGAGGGTCCTGGAATTCAACCAGCGCGGCGAGGTCTTCGCTGTGCTCGGTCAGCAGGTAGCGCAGGACATTGGCGTGCAGGATGGCCGCCGTATGGGGGTTGGGGGTGTTGAGCCAGGGTGCCGCAACTGGCACCGGATACTCACCGGGGGCCGGATTATCGCTGTGGTGCCACTGGCCCTCGTGCCAGTAGCACACGCTGATCAGCGGGCCGAGGAACACTGGCCAGTGCTCACTCGGCAGATGAGCCAACACGCGAGCCAGGGTTCGATTGTCGTGAAAGCGATACAACGCCTGGCCACCCTCAAGCCCTACCAGCATGCGCTCGCGCCAATGTCGGACCACACCGGCCAGGTCGTCGTCGGGCAGGCTTGCCAACCAACCCCAGTCGGCCTGCGGGTGCTGCAGCAGGTCGAACAGCGCGGGCTCACTTGCCTGCTCCAACAGCAGAATCACCGGACCAACCGCTGCCAGTTCGGCCACGGCGCTCTCACCGTAAAGACTGTAATACTGCGACAGATGACGGGCCGCCAGCAGCGGCTGGCGTGCATCATGGTTGCCGTCAAGGATCAGACACAGTCGGCGGCCCGCTTGTTGCTGTTGGGCCATCCAGCGGCCAGGCATGCTCTGCATCAAGCAGCCCTCCGCTTGATGTCGCACTGGCCTTCGCGGCATTGCTCGCACACAGGACAAAAATCAGCCCCCAACTGCCGGGCCAACCCCATGACGACGCCTTGTGCGACCGCCATTTTCGGCCCGGCTGTTGCTGAAAAGGCGCTCGCGGATGAATTCGGGGGTGGCGAGCCGCCAACGGTAATGGGTTTGCTGGTGAAAATACCGCCGGCCTGAACCAGCACATACTCGCCCCCGGCCCTGAGGCTCAGTTGCGCGCCCGCATCGATGACCAGGCTGGCGCCTGCCTTGAGATGGATCTGTTGCCCGGCTTCAATGACCAGCAGACGCCCTACCCGTGTCTGACTGTCGCCCTGCACGTCCAGGTGATCATGCGCTTTGAGCTCGACATTGCGATCACCCTCGATATGACGACGCTCGCCGCTTTGCAAGTGAGCCGTGCTCAGTCCCCGGATGATTTCGTGGCGCTCTCCGACGACCTCCAAGCGGCTGTCGTGACCCACTCGCTGCTCCAGATCACGCTGGGCGCGCAGGTAGATGAGCTCCTCGCCACGGCGATCTTCAAGGTGCAGTTCGTTGGCTCCACCGCCGCCTGGCGAACTGCGGCTGCGCAAGACACTGCGGGTGCCGTGCTGCGGCAAAGGATAGGTCGGCATGTGCAGCGCATTGGGCAGGCAGCCGTTGATCAATGGCCGGTCGGGGTCGCCCTCCAGGAAGGTCACCAGCACCTCCATGCCCACGCGCGGAATCATCATTGCGCCAAAGCCATCCCCCGCCCAACCGGACGCTACCCGTACCCAGCAGCTGCTTTTGTCATCGGCGTTTTCCAGGCGATCCCAATGAAACCGTACCTTCACCCGGCCATAGGCATCGCAGTACACCTCCTCGTCCGCCGGCCCTGTCACCGTGGCGGTCTGGCTGCCATTGATGGTCGGCTTCGGGTGCTTCAGACGCGGCCGATAAGGCGCGCGCCAGGGTGTTGCGGTGAATCGGTTGCGGTAGCCCTGAAATACGTCCGTCTCAACCAGCGCTTCCTCAAGTACCTGCGGTTGATAACCCTCGTGACGCACTGACGTGATCAACCAAAGGTCGTTGCAGGCCGGATCGGGGTGATCGCGCAATTCGAGGAAATGGCCGCAGCTCAATGCAGCTTGATCACTGCGGCCGAGCGCGTGATGACGGTCGCTTTGATGGCGTTCCAGGCTTCGACGCGCCAATTGTTTGCCCCGTGCACGGTCGCGGAAGCCGCCAGGGTAGCGATAATCCTCCAAAGGTTGCGCCGAGGCAGTGCCTGCTGTGTCGTGCAGGCGCAACAACGGGTGCTCAAAATCATGATCGCGACGAGCCGTATGCCGAGTGCGGGTTTCCAGGCGCACCTCGAAGCCCTGGATCATCCCCGATTCGTCGACGTGGTCACGCACCGGACAATAGCGCTGCACAGGCAAGCGCCGAAACACCGTCTGGTCGTCACCAAACACCAGCACGTGATTGTTGGTGCTGTGGCGAAAATGGTAGTGAATGCCCTCTTCTTCACACAGGCGCTGAATGAAGTGCAGGTCGGTTTCGGCGTACTGCACGCAGAACGTGCGTGGCGGATAGACCACCGGGCCGAGTTCGAAGCAATAGGCGTCGGCAAGGATGCCGTGATGCTCAAGCACCGCAGCGATGATCTGCGGCACGCTGCGCTGCTGGAAAATCCGCTGGTCACGCCGGTGGGCCAGGCATGCCAGCCGGGGAGCCAGGGTGAGGTGATAACGGGTCAGCCGCGCGCCCGGATCATCGCGACCGATGGCGTGGATTTGCCCGTGCAGTCCTGCGTCCGCGGCGCCGAAGTCAAGATAGGCAGGCTGATGGAGCAGCGCCTCAAGGTCCAGCGAGGCGTTTTCACTGACGAGCTGCAGTTGAATGAAATAAGGCTGATCAATAACTTCATTGCCTTTAAACGCGAGCACTTGAAAGTCGTTGGCAACCTCTGGAAGTATCAATTTGAAACGTGACGACATTAACGCACTCACCATCCGTAGTTACCCATCATCAAAGCGTTGACTGAAAGGCTTTCTCCCGTCGGATGTTGATCGAACGGCTGGGAAAAAGCGCCTTAACGCAGTGAAGCTTAGCGATTTCAGGCGAAATGCGGCCGCTCAAAAACAAAAAAGAAGTTTCGTACATGGGGGTCGGAAGTGTCTTTTACGAAACGTGACAGCGCATTAATAACGCAACTACAGACAACAAGAAAATTCCCACACCAACTTTACAAGCATAACTAACTAACAAAGAAACAGCTGACACTCACCCACGCCATCAGCTGCTCTATCACGATCAGGTTTGAGCCCTTGCAGTCCCGAACAGACTGACGCTCAGCACTGTTTCACCCTGGCTTTGCAACCGTACGGGCGCTGTGCCACCTGGCATGACCACGGCCACTACGCCGTCCGTGACCCAACCTGCTCGCCATGCCGCGCACGCCACGGCACTGGCGCTGGTCCGCGAGGACGCGGTGGGCCCTTCTCCCCGCTCAAACACCCGCGCGATCACGTGATTGTCCGAAGATCGGGCAGCCCATTGCAGATTGATTCCGGCACGACACGGTTGACCACGCCCAAGCGGCGGTGCGAAGGCAATCGCCTGCAACAACCCGAACAGTTCCGGCTGTTGCATCGACTGATTGTCGGGTAACGCGCTGGCATGCTCGACGAGCGTCACGCAATGAGGGTTGCCCACACGTACAAACTGACTGCAGGCCCATTGCGGGTTCACTGCAGCCAGCGCGGCCACGTGACTGAACTCACGCTCCCTGACCGCAACCGCATCAACACCCGTAGCAGCCACTGCGTCGGGGCCGAACATTGGTAGCCCCAATGCCAGCCAGAAACCTGCCACCTCTTCGTACAACGCCGGCTCCACGCGGGTTGCAACAGGCGATGCCGTGGCCGGCTGGTCATGGTGCACGCGCAATTCACACGCTTGAACCATCAAGCCCTGGTCGGTCAACGCCTGCGCAAAAATAGTCAGACCGTTGCCGCTGCGTTCGGCGAGGGAGCCATCCGTATTGACGATCAGCAGGTCGAACGGCGGCGCGGATTGAAACGGCCCGACCAGCAAACCATCGCAACGGTGCGCCTTCGCATTGGCGGGTCGGGGCAACGCGCCCCAGCCGCACTCGGAAGTGATTGCCGACGTTGCCCAGTCTTTGCGAGTGTGCGCCGCCAAGTCAGCACGCTCGGGCACATCAATACCGCGGCTGCGCAGATAGGCCGGGCTGACCACCGCGTAGATATTGCCCCGCGCGTCATAGAACTGGGTCATTTTGCCACCCGCGTGAAAATCTTCATCGGCTTGTCCGTCCAATTGCCTGCACAGTGTGCGGCAGCGTATTACAGAACTGTCGACCGGGTCATCCACAGGCAACCCGGCTCGCTCGAGAGCGCCTGATATGCAAGGATGTCGCGCCGGACATCGTTCGCTGAACGCAAAACCAAGGATTTTTCATGACTGCCATTCCCACTCCAGCGCCCGTGGTTCCCGGGCGACTGGAACAAATGTCGACCCGTATCGCTTTTTTCATCGCCGGCTTCGGCATCGCCGCCTGGGCGCCGCTGGTGCCGTATGCCAAGGCACGCGCGCAACTCAATGAGGGCACGCTGGGTCTGCTGCTGTTGTGCCTGGGAGTGGGTTCGATCATCGCCATGCCGGTGGCCGGTGCGCTGGCCTCACGTTACGGCTGCCGACGCGTGCTGACGGGCGGCACGATCATGATCTGCCTGGCCCTGCCGATGCTCGCGACGGTCAGCTCGATCCCGCTGCTGATGGCCGGGCTGTTTCTGTTTGGCGCCGGCCTGGGCACCGTGGATTCGACGGTCAACCTGCAAGCCGTCATCGTTGAGCGCGCCAGCGGCAAAACCATGATGTCGGGCTTTCACGGCTTGTTCAGCCTTGGCGGCATTGTCGGCGCGGCGGGGGTCTCCGGGCTGCTCGGCCTGGGCCTGTCGCCGTTGCAGGCGACCCTGGTGGTGATCGTGATCATGGCGGTGGCGCTGCTCAAGGCCGGGCCACATCTGTTGCCCTACGGCAGCGAAAGCTCGGGCCCGGCGTTTGCAGTGCCTCACGGGGTGGTGCTGTTTATTGGCTGCCTGTGTTTCATCGTATTTTTGGCTGAAGGCGCGGTGCTGGATTGGAGTGCCGTGTTCCTCAGCGCCGAGCGCGGCCTGGATGAGGCTTACGCCGGCCTCGGCTATGCGGCATTTGCCTTGACCATGACCGCTGGACGCTTGACCGGCGATGCCATTGTGCGGCGGCTGGGCGCCACCCGTGTGATTATCATCGGCGGTTCGCTGGCCACCGCCGGCATGCTGCTCGCCACGCTTTTCCCGGCCTGGGAAACCGCGCTGCTGGGGTATGCGTTGGTGGGCGCCGGTTGCTCGAACATCGTGCCAGTGCTGTACACCGCCGTCGGCAAGCAAAAAGTCATGCCGGAACACATCGCGGTACCGGCCATTACGACCCTGGGCTATGCCGGCATTCTTGCCGGCCCGGCCATGATCGGCTTTATCGCCCACGGCAGCAGCTTGAGCATCGCCTTTGTGCTGGTCGCGATGTTGCTGGCCGGCGTGGCCATCAGCGGCAAAATTCTCAAGGTGTGAATTGCCTGCCGCACACGGCCTGGACGCTACCGGGCCTTGTGCATCTGGTGCTGTTCCAGCCAGCGCTCCAGGCTTTTGTTGCACAGCCAGCCCTCGTGCCTGGAGCGGCCAAACAAGCGCTGGTTACTGGCGCGCTGCAACGCGCGCAATAAACCTGGGCGCTCGATGATGTTTTTTGCCGTGTACACACAGTGTTCACTGTATTTCTTCCTGGGCAGCCCGGTGGCGGGTTCAAGAATCGGCCTGCCCAGTGAGTCGCTGTCATCGGGATCATTCATCACCACTTTGAGCAGCGAAATATCCACGTACTCAAAGGTTTCAAAGAACACGGTGCGGTCCTTTAGCGTGTCCCTCAACTGTTTGAAGTGACCTTGCAGCGCCTGCACGACGCTGGCATTGCCCTGGCCATGGAAAGGGTCCTGGCTGAAGGCGTTGGGTGAACTGTTGCCGCGCAATGCGCACGCGGCTTCCAGGCTGTCGCGGGTGATATAGCCGTCGCAATCGATGATCGCGTCGCTCAGCAGCGGGCGCTTGAGAATTTCCCTGACCACCAGGATCATGCGGTCGCGCACGTCATTCACCCTCACGCTTTTCGGCTGCAAATTGGCGCAGCGAAGACGGCGTCACACAACCCCCCTCGCTGTAGTTTTCAAACACGTCAAAGTTCTTTCGCAACTCGAGCGCCAGTTGCCTGTCGGTGAAGCTCGGGCCCGGAAGTGTGGTGTCTGCGCGAGCCGCTGGCGCGTTCTGCAGCGCCTGGTGCCGCAACGACGGCAAGGTTGCGCGCAAGCCGTGCCGCCGCGGCGGCGGCAGGTCTTGCGCAACAGACTGATCCTCGCAAAACGGCTGTGCCACAGGCGGCGGCGAAGGCCAGCGAACCTGCGGGCCGCCCATGGCCGTTGGCAGCATGCGCGGTAATGCACCCTCAATTGTCATACGTCATCTCCCGACCTTTTGCTGATCTGCGCTTGCCTGAAATTCAACACCGAGGTGTTCCGGATCAGTGGTTTGATTGCGTAGGAGCAAGCAACCGATGTGTGGCGAGTTGCGCACGATAGTTCCGGGCAGCGGCTGAATACCAATAACAGCATGTAAAAACCCTGAGGCGTTGGGTCAACCCGACGTTCTCCCACGCCAGACAGTTTTCAGGCCATTGATCAACACAGCCCAGGCGCCCGACCATTTGCTTTCGTTGCGGCTCGCCTCCCCAGGCGCAAGCATGCCGCGGGCGAAATCATCGGCGACCGGTGCCCGGAACTTGCACTGCCCCGCGAACGCTTTCATGCGCTGCACTTCTGCCGCGTACCCGTTCGGCGGGGCCGCAAGCAGAACGTCATTCGGCAGCTCTTGCCCCGCCACTGATGTTGAGCGCTCAACGTCGGCGCCCTTGGCGAAGGTGTCGAGGCCACCCCTTGGGCAGGGTTGAAACGAAGTTGAAGTCATATCCAGGCCCTGATTCATGTTCTGAAAAGACCACCGAGTGCGCCAAGCCGTTGGCCCATTCAACGCAGCAAGCGCCACGAAGCGTTCGCCGCGCCGATTGCATCGCGCGTACTCAATCAGCGGGACAGTGCGACCAGGATTTCAAACACGTTGATCCGGCCATCCGCGTCTGCGTCCATTTTCTTCAGCGAATCGCCGCGGCCGGTAAACGCTTTACTCAGTTGGATTAAATGGTCGATCGAAGGGATGCCCGTCATGGGGGTTTTGCCCAGTGTCTGAAGGTCTTTGATGTTGATTTCGTGCCCAACGTAATCTTTCAATTGATTGAAATGGTTGAGCATTTCCTGGGCTATTTGTTTGTCATCCTTATATTTGAAGGGGTTGTCGTCACGAATGAGTTTAGCCAGGGCGTGCAGGTCGGTTCGACTGCCAAGGGCGTCCATCATGCCGGTACGTCGCAATACCTCTCTGGCTGTGCGAATGTTTTCATTCAGTTTGGGATCACTGCCCAGCTGTTTTGCCGCCATGTCTTTAAGGGTGCGAGCACTCAAGGTTTTGGAGTGACTTGATCCGGTGAACGCAGCGAAGTTGTTCAGCAGCAACTGCGCCAGTTGGTCATTACTTTTATGGGCGTAGACGAGGTCTGGTTTACCCGACCCAACCGGCACAGGCGTTGGCGGTACGCCGTTGTGATGAGCATGCGCGTCGGGGCGCTGACGACCAAACCAATGGCCCATTGCATGTTGAAACTGCTGCATGAAACCCTGTTGCGAGGCCGAGTGAGTCATCGCCGGCGCCCAATGATGATGATCAGTGTGACCCTGGGCTGCTTGCTGATGAGCGCCAAACACCGGCCCGGAAACATTGACCGACAGGTTATAACTGACGTTCCCGGCACCGTGGCTGTCGTAGGACGGCGCAACAGAAAACGAGCGGTTGGCCCTGGCTTCGGGCTTGGAATCAGCCAGCGCCGTGTCAGTGGTTGATGAAACAGAAACAGACGTATCGAGAGCCGATACCGACATAAGTGCCTCCAGTGCAAGGGGATCGATTACCAACCTGCCACTCCAGCGTGACGTCGAAGTCGTTCAGGTTTCCCCCTGTGTGGCGCCTCTGTCGGAATAGGTTCCTGACCCGGCAGCAGGTCGCTTAACTGCCTGTAGGAAAGCCGAAAAAAATCGCAGCCCCAGGGCTGCGATTTTTCGTGTCAACGGCAGGTCAGAACCCGACGCTTGCCCGTACGAAGAAGGTACGTGGTTCGCCAAGGTACAACCCGGCGTTGTTGTCGCTCGAGCGCGTGTAATGTTGTTGGTCGAAAACGTTTTTCACGCCCACGCCCAGTTTCAGGTTCGACAGTTGCGCACCAAAGTCATAGCCGCTGCGCACGTTGACCGAGACATAACCAGGAATATCGCCGTACTGGCCATCGGCAGTGCCCTGGGTGATGTAGGTAGTGCCAGTGCCCGGCGCTCGTTGCCCGGACTGGGCATAGACGTCCAGGTTATGGGTCCAGTGATTGATGTCGTAACGCAGGCCCGCCGTTGCCACTTCACGCGAATACAGCGGCAAGTCGCGGCCCTTGAACGGTACATCGCCTTCAGAGGTGGCCTTGGTGTAGGTGAAACCGGCGCTGGCGGTGAGGCCGTCCAGGCGCGGGTCGAGGTTCGACAGGTCGTAGTGGGCCGAGGTTTCGATGCCCTGGTGCTTGGTGGCGCCCAGGTTGGTCCAGCCCACGTCATTGCTGACGTATTGCAACTCGTCCGAGAAGTCGATGTAGAACAACGTCACTTCGCCGCCCCACACGCTGTCGTTGTAGCGCGTGCCGACCTCGTAGGTCTTGGCTTTTTCCGGGTTCAGGCCATCGGCCGTCTGGTTGACCCGGCCGCCCTGCCCGATCTGCGCATACTGCAGGCTGCCGAACGAGGTTTCGTAGTTGGCGAACAGTTTCCAGGCATCGGAAATGTGGTACATCACGCTCAACGCCGGCAAGGGCTCGTTGCTTTCGATCTTGCGATTTTTCTCCACGGTGCGCACGCCGTTCAGGGCGACCACCGGGCGATCATGCCAACGGGTTTCGATGGTTTCAAAGCGGATACCCGGGGTGACGGTCCATTTGCCGATATCGATTTTGTTATCGAGATAGAACGCGTTGGCGACGGTGCCGCCGGTGCGATCCTGGTAAACGTGTCCATCGTTTTGGCCACCCGGCGTCGGCACATTGTCGACCAGGTTCAAGCTGCTGGCTTGCTCATGCATGCCTTCTTTCAGGTAGCGGTAACCGAGACTGACTTCCTGAGTGCTGGGGCCCACGTCGAACACATGCGACACACGCGGCTCGATGCCGAAGGTGTAGTAGGTGCGCGGGTAGGAGCCGATGGTTTTCAGGTCACGGTTGGCGATGTTGCTGCCACGGAAGCTGTCGGTGTAGTAGGTCAGCACTTCGGCCTGGGTACGGTCATCGATCTGCCGGATGTACTTGAACGACACGTCCTTGCGGCGGCCGCTGAAGTTGTCGTAGTCGCGCACCGACTGGTACGGATTGGCGTCGAATTGCTTCTGGGTCAAGCCGCCGGGCATGTCGGCGCTGGCGTCGTAGTAGTGGAAATTAAGCGAGAAATCGTCTTGATCGGTCGGCGCCCAGTGCGTCTTGAGGATCACGTCGTCGATGTCATTGGCGTTGTTGCTGTCGCGGTAACCGTTGCCGTTGACGCCGGTATAGAGCAACGCGACGCCAATCCCGTTGTCGGCGGTGCCACCCACAAAGGCGTTGTCGACGTGTTTCCAGCCACCGTGTTCAGCCGTCTGCAAGGTGGTGCCGACTTCCCCGGAGAACGTCTCGGGAATGGCGCGGGTGACGAAGTTGATCACACCGCCGACGTTCTGCGGCCCATAACGCACGGAACCGGCGCCGCGCACCACGTCGATGCTGTCCAGGTTGCCGGCGGAAATCGGCGCCATCGACAGTTGAGGCTGGCCATACGGGGCGAACGCCGCCGGTACGCCGTCGATCAACACGGTGGAGCGTGGCGACAGGCGCGACGTCAGGCCACGAACGCCGACGTTCAGGGAAATATCACTGCCACCGGTGCCGTTGGATTCCTGCACCTGCACGCCAGGGATACGGCGCAGCACGTCACCGACGTTCATTGCGCCCTGCTCCACCATGGCTTCACGGCGCACCACCGTGCGCGCGCCAGGGTGGTTCTGCACGACGGCGGCGTTCGCATCGCCCAACCAGTCGCCAACCACCTTGATGTCAGTGACGCCCAGCTCCAGCGGCGAGCCCGCTTCACCGGTGCCGGTGCTTTGCGGGCGCAGGGTCACAGAGCCGGCGTCGATCTGGTAATCCAGGCCGCTGCCTTGCAGCAGCTGGCGCAGGGCTTGTTCGGGCGAGAGGTTACCGTCCACCGCAGGCGCTTGCTTGCCGGCGACCATGTCCGGGTTGAAAAACACTTGCAGGGAAGTCTGCTGGCCCAACTGGCTCAACGCTGCGCCCAAAGGCTGGGCGCGGATGTGGATGCCGTCGCCAGCATAGGCCGCAGGCAGCGCGGCACTGACGGCGAGCGCCAGCGCCAGGGGCGCCCAGCGGGAAATTTTATTGTTGTAGACGGTCAGTTTTTTCACGTCGAACCCAGTCCTGTGATCGCAAGAGTGTGCGGCTGTTAATGCAAACCAGTTGCAGTTGCAGGAGAAGACGAAGAACTCGGAAAAAACCTGAATCTCAGCGGGAAATAATTTCCTGGCTGCCATCGGGCAAGCTGCGCAGGGCGACCGGCAGTATGTGCGGCAAGGCTTTGAGCAAGGCGTCGGTGTCGCGGGCGTTGAACACACTGGTCAAGCGCAGGTTGCTCACCGCCGCCGTGCTGACCCGCAAGGGCTGTTCACGATAGCGCGATACTTCACGGGCCACTTCGCCGAGGGTGGCGTTGTTGAACACCAGTTTTCCGCTGCGCCAGGCGGTCAGTTCATCGGCATTCACCGCGTAAGCCGCTGCGACCTGCCCCTGGGAATCGACATGCGTGCCGCGGCCTGCCGTGAGCGTGACCCTCTGATCCGTCGAGCGCCCCTGTACCTTGACGGTGCCGGCCTCGACCACCACGCGGGTCTGGTCGTCGTCACGGCGCACATCGAACCGTGTGCCGGTGACCGTCACCTGTCCTGCACCGGCGACCACGATGAACGGGCGACGGGTGTCATGCTCGACGCTGAACATCGCTTCGCCTTGCTTGATCTCCACACCGCGCCGGCCCTTTTCGTAGTGCACCGCGACCACGCTGCGGCTGTTCAGGTCCATGACCGAGCCGTCCGGCAAGGCCACTTGGCGATGCTCACCCACGCGCGTACTGAATTGCGCACTGTAGGGTGTGGGCTGATCCAGCCCGCTGAACAGCCCGAGGCCCAGGGCAATCGCCACCACACTGGCGGCGACGGCGTAACGCACAACGGCGCGGCACCGGGGCCGCTCGACCGGCGCCTCACACAACGCCTGCAAACGCGCCTTGGGCAGCAGGTCTGCGGCGCTCCACATCCCTTGCAGCACATCGAATTCGTACTGGTGCTCGGGACGCTCGTTGCGCCAGGCGTCGAAGCGCTGGCGTTCTGCGCTGCTCAAGTCGGCCTCTTGCAGGCGTACAAACCATTGCGCGGCTTCGTCGCGAGCGCGGCTATCCATCATGGAAGGTCCTGTGTCAAAGCGGGTCATGGGGCCATCGCATCCAGGCGGTCACGCAGATGCCGCAAGGTGCGGATCATATACTTTTCCACCATGTTTTTAGACAGGCCCAGGCGCACGGAGATTTCCTGCTGGGTCAGGCCCTCGATTTTCTGCCAGATAAATACCTTGCGGCAGTTGAGCGGCAACTCGGCCAGGGCCCGCTCGATGGAGTCCGCCAACTGGATCGCGTGCATGAAATGCTCCGGATCGCCGCTGTGCGGCGAACGCTGATCAAAGGCTTCCAGCGCCAGCGCCTCACGCCGGTCTTCGCGGCGATAGGCATCAACGGCGATGTTGCGCGCGGTTTGATGCAAATAGGCGCGCGGTTGCTCAACCTCGCTGGAACGCGACTCTAGCACCCGCACGAAGGTGTCGTGGGCCAGGTCCTCGGCCTGCTGACGGTTTCTCAGGCAGCGTGTCCAGGTTCCGATCAACTCTTCGTAGTGCTCGAAAAAGCCTGTTCTGCGGGGCGGCTGAGGAGTCATCGAGTGAGCACTGAGGAGGCGGGGCGTGAATAGTAATGTTTCCTATTAAGTGGAGCAATTGCTTCGCGTCGCCGAGATTGTGATTCCCCGGATGCGGCGTCGCTCCACCGCACACCCCATACTTGCAACGCCTAATCAGGCTACACCATGCCTGAGTTCCAACGTTTGATGAACTGACACAGCAGCTCAACTTGCACTCGCAAATCGAGAGGGCTGTAGTCAGGTATATGATCAGCAACGTAGGCGGATGCTACCTTGACCTTGTTGGCTGTTTTGCTCTTTTGCGCATGCTGCTTTTTGTAGAGCAAACGGTTTGCCCAAATACTGGTTCCCCCTGTTCGTGCCGCCGACGGATGGACTGCTTTGATTATTTTTTCCAGTCGCAGGGGATCTAGATAGTTTTCCACCTCACGTCCCTTCGTCACCCATACATGCCGGTTTGGGTGGTGACTGAAAGCATTAACAATGCGTTGCTTTGTGACGTTGATCGCTTTATCGACGCCGCTCTTATCACTGTCGAGCAAGATCGCTGAATGTCGATTCAATCTAATCAGGCTAATAAGATCCTCAAGGTTGTCATCCCCTTCCTCGCCATCATCATCTGCGGTCAGATGGCTCAGCAAACGCCCACCGTAAAACATGATTGAATAATGAATACCTTCACGCAGAGAGGGCGCCAGCCCGCTGATCCAATGGTTTAAATAGGTACGATCAGAAGGCCCTTCAACCCAGATTACGCAATTGGCCTGCAAGATATCGGAAGCCATATACCCCATCCGGTCAAGAATTTCGCTTAGGTCTGGCTTGCAATCGATGTAGGTACCGTGGCTCTGGAAAATCTTCAATTTTTCCGTAGCGGCAACATTGATCAATGCTGCGGAATGCGTGCTGATAAATAGTTGTTGTGTTCGCTCACTGGCAATCTGGATCAGCGTCTCCATCAAGTAACGCATCAGGGTTGGATGCAGATGGGTTTCCGGTTCTTCGATCAGACACACTGCGCCTTCCGGACACGTCCTCAGCCAGCTTGCAATCCAGGCGAACGTCTTCCAGCCGGATGGTAGCCAGTGGCCCTGCAACTCGTTAGACATTCGATGATCATCATCCAGCCAAACGCCGATGATCCCGGGCTCGCTCAGATGAAACGAAACATCGTTGAGCAGCGTCTGCCCCCTCTCCTCCGCCCTAGGAAACACCGCCAAACCGAGAAGATGGTGGCGGATGCTATTCAACGCCTCAACGAATGCCTTATCGAACGCCTCTTCAGGTTGGGCACTAGCGCGATAGCAGATGCACGAGCAACTGAAAAAGCGTGGGAACGGGCTGAACGGTGCATTTTTATAAAGCTGACCCGACACATTCACCTTTCGACGCGCCAACCTTCTTTGATCCGAGGAGTATTGCCATCCACCGTCATGAGCCTGAGGCGGTGGCAAGAGCAATTGTATGCAACTTGCGTAACGCAATGCTTCTTCGGGATGTTCCGCCGCACCAGAGGAAAAGAGATAACCCCAGCGCTCGCCATTACTGAACTTGACACCGTAGGAGGGATTACTCTGCCTGGGAGGATTTTCCCGGGGGAGCGAAGCCAAGATCTCTGGGTACCGCAGGCCTCTCAGCATGTCGAGGATTGTCGATTTACCGGCCCCATTCTCGCCAAGCAACACGTTTACCTGCCCCGTTTCTAATGGGCTCGTTTCGAACAACATGTCGAAATGCGCCTGCGCTGAAAGGTCTTGAGGGACGCTCTGCTGGGGAGAATTGAGGGTACGAATGCCAGAAAACCAAATATGCGAAATATGCATGAGCCCAAAACACGCTGATTGATGTTCCTGCGTATCGGCGGCATTCCCCACTTCCTGAACCTGTACCTGACGACATCTCCAACGATAACGCCTGAGCAGGATAAGCAGCCATCGTCGCATTTGAGACAACCGGTGAACTTCCGCCCTGCGCCGCCAGTCAGCTGCAAAGACTCTCTTAAAACGGTGGGTGGGCTATGCAGATCTCGTTGCAGCAACAAGTGGCCCTGGTCACCGGCGCCAGTTCCGGCATTGGTGCAGGCGCTGCCAAGGCATTGGCCGAGGCCGGTGCGGCCGTGGTGCTCAATTACAACTCGCAGGCGGCGCCGGCCGAAGCCCTTGCCGCGCAGATCAACGCCAACGGCGGCCAGGCGATTGCCATCGGTGGCGATGTGTCCAAGGAAGCCGACGTAGAACGTTTATTCGCCCAGACCCTCGATGCCTTCGGCCACCTGGACATTCTGGTGGCCAACTCCGGCCTGCAAAAAGACGCCAACCTGGTCGACATGACCCTCGACGACTGGAACACCGTGATCGGCGTCAACCTCACCGGCCAGTTCCTGTGTGCCCGCGCCGCCGTGCGGATTTTCAACCGCCAGGGCGTGCGCGAAGGCGTGTCGCGTGCCGCCGGCAAAATCATCCACATGAGTTCGGTGCACCAGATCATTCCCTGGGCCGGGCATGTGAATTACGCCGCCTCCAAGGGCGGCGTGGAGATGCTGATGCGCACCCTCGCCCAGGAAGTCAGCGAACAACGCATCCGCATCAATGGCATTGCGCCGGGCGCCATTCGTACGGCGATCAACCGCGTAGCCACCGAGGGTGCGGCAGAAAAAGAGCTGTTGAAGTTGATTCCCTATGGCCGCGTCGGCGACGTCGAAGACGTGGCCAACGCGGTGGTGTGGCTGGCCAGCGACGCGTCCGACTACGTGGTCGGCAGCACCCTGTTCATTGACGGTGGCATGAGCCTTTATCCGGAGTTTCGTGGCAATGGTTGATTTCAAGAACGAACCCCAAAGCGCCATCGATGCCCACGGCATTATTGGCGATATGCGCAGCGCGGCCTTGGTGAATGACCGCGGCAGCATCGACTTTTTCTGCTGGCCGGAATTCGACAGCCCGTCAATCTTCTGTTCGCTGCTCGACACGCCTGAGGCGGGTGTCTTTCAACTCTCCCCCGAACTGAAAAACGCACGGCGTGAGCAAATCTACCTGCCCGATACCAACGTGCTGCAAACCCGCTGGCTGAGCGATGAAGCCGTGGTGGAAATCACCGACCTGCTGGTCATCAGTGAAGAAATCGACGACCTGCCGCTGCTGATTCGCCGCGTGCGCGTGGTCAGCGGCAGCGCAAACATCCAGCTGCGCTGCGCCGTGCGCCACGACTATGCGCGCACGCCAACCCAGGCCAGCCTCGCCGACGGTATCGTGTCTTTTACCGCCGACGGCCTGCCTGGCCTGCGGCTGGCGGGCAGCCACGCGATGCAGATCGAAGATGATGCCGCCGTGGCCAGCTTCACCCTGGGCCAGGAAGAAGGCGCTGAGTTCGTGCTCGGCGGCCAGGATGACCCCCGCGTCAACAACGGCTGCACCGACCTGGCGCTGGCGCACACCTTGAAATTCTGGCGCGGCTGGATCGCACAGTCGAATTACCGTGGGCGCTGGCGCGAAATGGTCAACCGCTCGGCACTCGCCTTGAAGCTGCTGACCTCGCGCAAGCACGGCGCAATCATCGCCGCCGCGACATTTGGCCTGCCGGAAACCCCCGGCGGCGAACGCAACTGGGACTACCGCTACACGTGGATCCGCGACGCCTCGTTTACCGTCTACGCCTTCATGCGTCTGGGGTTCATCGAAGAGGCCAACGCTTACATGCGCTGGCTTAAGGGCCGCGTCAGCGACTGCTGCGGTCAGGCGACCAAAATCAATATTCTTTACGGTATCGATGGGCGCCAGGAACTGCCGGAAGCCACGCTTGATCACCTCAGCGGCCACGGCGGCGCCAAACCGGTGCGCATCGGCAATGAAGCGTTTGACCAGGTCCAGCTGGATATCTACGGCGAGCTGATGGACGCGGTGTACCTGGTCAACAAATACGGCGAAGCAATTTCCCATGAAGGCTGGAAACACACCGTGGAAGTGGCAGATCAGGTGTGCGAAATCTGGAACCAGCAAGACGTGGGCATCTGGGAAATGCGCGGTGAGGAGCATCACTTCCTGCATTCGCGCCTGATGTGCTGGGTGGCGCTGGACCGCGCAATCCGGTTGGCCTCCAAGCGCTCGCTGCCCGCCCCGTTTGCGCGCTGGGACCAGACACGCCAGGCGATCTACGCGGATATCTGGAGCAACTTCTGGAATGAAGAGCGCGGGCATTTCGTGCAGCACATCGGCAGTACTGCGCTGGATGGTTCGATGCTGCTGATGCCGCTGGTGCGCTTCGTCGCGGCCACCGACCCACGCTGGCTGTCGACGCTTGAAGCAATCCAGAAAAGCCTGGTGCGTGACGGCATGGTCTACCGTTACCGCAACGACGACAGCCAGATCGACGGGCTGCAAGGCACCGAAGGCGCATTCGCCGCGTGTTCGTTCTGGTACGTCGAATGCCTGGCGCGCGCCGGGCAAGTGGAGAAGGCCCACCTGGAATTCGAACAACTGCTGCGCTACGCCAACCCGTTGGGCTTGTACGCCGAAGAGTTCGACAGCCAGGCGCATCACCTGGGCAATACGCCGCAGGCGTTGAGCCATTTGGCGCTGATCAGCGCGGCGACCTTCCTGGACCGCAAGCTGAGCGGGGAAAAGACCACCTGGCAACCGTGAGCGGACTTGACGCACAGCAGAGGCCTATCTACCTGACACTGAGGGCCACCTGTGCGAGCGGATTTGTCGAGAAGCGGGAGTGTCAGTGACTGCATGCAGAGGCTGACACATCGCATTCGCGAGCAAGCCCGCTCCCACAGGGGATTGGGTTCAGCCTCCAGCTGTTGATTTTGATCTGAGGCGCCTCGCTGAACCCAACAGCGTGCACAATGGGCATCCCCCGAGCTGCGTTCAGGAACCCCATGCGCCAGGTATTGTTGATCATCGACGTGCAACCTTCCTTCAATCCACCCGCGTGGCTGGTCGATGGCATCAACGCCCTGCTCGGGCGCCTACCCTTGGTGGCCACTGTGGAGCGCCATGACGAAAGCATCACCCCCTTCACCCGCCAACTGGGCTGGCAACCCGCGCCGGATGACGACAGCCTGATCCCAGCCGAGCGCATCTTCATCAAACACGGCTATGCGCCGACACCCGAAACCCTGGACTAACTGAAAAGCCTGGCGCCGGAGCGCGTGCTGGTGTGTGGCCTTCAAACCGATACGTGCGTGCTGGCGGCCGGGTTCGCGTTATTTGACGCCGGCTTGCAGCCGACACTGATCAGCGACTTGACCATGGGCTCGTCGCTGGACCTGTCGGGAACACTGGGCGTGGATTTGTGGCGGCACCATTTTGGATGCGTGATTGATCGGGCTCAGGTGATGGCGACGACCGCCTCATGAACCCATTCCCGACGCTTGCCACCCAGCGCCTGTGCCTGCGCGAACTGCGCGCAAACGACGCCCCCGCCCTGTTCGCCATCCACCGCGACACCATCAACATGCGCTGGTTTGGCGCCGACCCGATGACCGACCTCGCCCAGGCCTACGCGCTGATCGACACCTTCGCCCAGTGGCGCACCCAGCCCAACCCCGGCACACGCTGGGGGATTGAACGGGACGGCGAACTGATCGGCAGCTGCGGCCTGTTCAAATGGAATCGCGCCTGGCACAGCTGCGCCCTGTCCTGTGAACTGGCGCCCACCGCCCGTGGCCAGGGCTTGATGAGCGAAGCGTTGCGGGCGATGCTCGATTGGGGCATCGCGCACATGCACTTGCATCGGGTTGAAGCCTTGGTGCATCCGCAAAACACCGCGTCACTGGCGTTGTTGGAACGCCTGGGCTTCATCGCCGAAGGGACGTTGCGAGAAGCCGGGTTCTGGAATGGCCAGCGGCATGATCTGATGGTGTTGGGGTTATTGATGCAGAAGTGGCTAGAGAAGAAATAAAAGATATATAAAGGTACAGCCGCCCTTCATCACGCCTGATATTCAAGGAAGGAATATGACACCACGTATACGCCGAGACGCCGGTACATCGCTGCGACCAACCCTGAGCTGGAGTGAGACGTGGGAAAGCGACGATAAGGGTTTGATCAAATGCTGGGAGACGGGTCGTGAGCTGGCAACAAAGCGATCTGATCTTGCGCAAGCTGCTCTCAACGATGAGTTGCCCCCACTCGGCTGGAAAGGTGGTGTCAGTCGAAGCCTAAAAAAGCTCGAAAAGTTTGGCTCGCTCAACTACCTGGCGCAATGGCAGGGCCTACGAGGTGAAAACCTGGATATTGATCCGGAGCATGAGGTCCTTAAAACCTGTTCGCGCACTAACATGACAGTTACGTTCACGCCCGACAAAACGAAGTACATCAACCAGACAACGGAAGCTGAAGAATAGGGAGCAAGGACGCATGGTCGATCTTCATCAGGAATTCGAGCGAAGCCTCTACTTTCACAAAGCTCGTATTGATAGACGCTCTGCTGACGCATTGGTTGGCATCACTGCCGGCTTGACCGCAGATGGAAAAATCAACCAACAGGAGGCCGAGTTTCTCAAGTCGTGGATCGAAACCCACTTGATACATCTGGAAGACCCGGTCATTAACATACTGTATCAACGCCTCTCCCACATGCTGAGCGATGGCGTACTTGATGAGGACGAGTCGATTGAGCTGTTGGAGATCCTGCATCAGTTCTCCGGCGTTCCCGTTGGTGCACCTCAGCATGCTAAAGGCGTTAGTACTCTTCCTTTAAACGACCCAGTCCCTGAACTCGATTGGCTAGACAGGGTTTTCTTATTCACTGGGATCATGGCTTACGGCCCTCGGAAAGACTGCGAGTCGCTCGTAGTCGAACGCGGGGGCGTGATCGGTAACTCCGTGAGTAAAAAGATACATTTTTTGGTGGTGGGCAGCATTGGCAACGAGCAGTGGCTCCACAGCTCCTACGGGGCGAAGATCAAGAAAGCCGTGGAATTGCGAAATAGTGGTGTCCCCATTGCGATCATCAGCGAAACTCACTGGCAACAGGTGCTATTCGGTTGAACCCCATCGTCTCCATCCTCATTCATGTCCCCGACTGGCGCACCGCAACCCTGTGGTACGCCGCGGCCTTTCCTTCTTCCACGCGGATTCATCATCAGCCGGATGATTTTGGTCATCTGGAGATGGACGGTGTGTCCATTGAAATCGTCAACGCCGACGACAAGGTTGCCTGTGGCGCCGCAGGCTCGGTGGTGTATTGGCGCGTGGACGATCTGCCTTCGACGGTGCGCCGGCTGGAGGCATTGGGCGCGACGCTGTATCGCGGGCCTTTGGCGATTGAGGGTGGGCAGTGGATGGCTCAGGTGCGCGACCCGTGGGGCACTTGCATCGGGTTGCGCCAGGTCGGGCTGGACAAGTCAGACGACTGCCTTGATTTACACCCCGTACCGTCACGGGTTTGAGCTAGAGTGGCCGCTACTTTGGCCAGTCGATAAGTGCCCCTCATGACTACGCCCGCCCCGCTGCTATATGTCCGTACGCCGATGCTGGAAATCGCCTACGAAGCCCACGGCCCCGAAGACGGCGAACCGGTGATCCTGCTGCATGGTTTCCCTTACGACCCGCGGGGCTACGATGAGATCGCGCCGGCCCTGGCCGAACGCGGTTGTCGGGTGTTGGTGCCTTATCTGCGCGGTTATGGCCCGACGCGGTTTATCAACGCGCAGGTGATGCGCTCCGGCCAACAGGCGGCGTTGGCCAAGGACCTGCTGGATTTCATGGATGCCCTTGGCATCGCGCAGGCCACGCTCGCCGGTTACGACTGGGGTGGACGCGCCGCGTGTATCGTCGCCGCTCTATGGCCGCACCGAGTGCGCGGATTGGTGACCGGGGATGGCTACAACATCCAGGACATTGCCAAGTCGCTTGAACCGAGCGCGCCGGAAACGGAGCATCGGTTGTGGTATCAGTTTTACTTTCACACCCAGCGTGGCGTGGACGGCCTGAGCGCCAATCGCCGTGAGTTCTGCGAGTTGTTGTGGCGGCTGTGGTCGCCGACCTGGGCTGAGGGGCCCGGGCTGTATGGCCGCACGGCGCCGTCGTTTGACAACCCGGACTTTGTCGACGTGGTGATTCACTCCTATCGCCACCGTTTCACCTACGCGCCGGGCGACCCGGCGCTGGAGGCGATCGAGCAGGCACTGGCCGCGCAGCCGCCGATTTCGGTGCCGACGATTTCGCTGTGCGGCGCTGATGACGGCGTAGGCCCGGCCCCGGCGGTGGATGACGACGAGGAACATTTCAGCGGTATTTACCGACGCGAAGTCTTGTCCGGTGTGGGCCACAACATTCCTCAGGAAGCGCCACAGGCCACCCTCAGGGCAATCTGCGAATTGCTGGATCGGGCCTGAACGTTACCGGGCAGCTTTGATCCTGAAACTGAACACGCTGCCCTGCCCCTCCACGCTTTCTGCCCAAACCGTGCCGCCGCTTCGATGATGCCGTGGGAAATGTACAGGCCCAGCCCGCTGCAAAATGTGTACGTTTTCGCTCAAGTCGGTGCGCAGAAGCGCTCACGGTAAGCCTGGGGCGTGACTTCCAGTGCCCGCAGGAAACTGCGCCGCAGGGTTTCCTCGCAGCCAAAACCGCACTGCACCGCGATACGTTTGATCGACGCCGTGCTGTCGGCCAACTGCCGACGCGCGGTTTCTACACGGATCAGTTCGACTGCGCGCGCCGGGGTCTGGCCGGTTTCGGCGCGGTAGTGCCGCACGAAGCTGCGTTCGCTCATGCCGGCCTGGGCGGCCAAGGTGGGAATATTCAGATCGAGGGTGAGGTTTTCGGCCATCCACGCGTGCAAGTCGGCAAAGCGGCTGTCGCCCTTTTGCAGGGACAACGCCACGCTGTATTGCGCTTGCCCACCGGGGCGTTTAAGAAACACCACCAAGTGCCGCGCCGCTTCCAGGGCCACGGCGCGGCCCAGATCTTCTTCCACCAGGGCCAGGCACAGGTCGATGCCGGCCGTCACGCCGGCGGACGTCCACACCGAGCCTTGCCGGATGAAAATCGGATTGGCTTCCACCGTCAGCGACGGAAACTTGCGCGCCAGTTCCTCGCAGCGTGTCCAGTGGGTGGCCACGCGGCAACCATCGAGCAAACCGCTGGCGGCGAGCAGGAAAGCCCCGGTGCACACCGAGGTCATGCGTCGGGTGTGCCGGGCTTTTTGTGTGACCCAATCGACCAGCGCGGCATCTTCGGCGGCGCCATACACGCCCCAGCCGCCGGCGATCACCAGCGTGTCGCACGGCGCGTCGGCCGCAGGCAGCGGCTCGGCCACCAAGGCCAGGCCCGCAGAGGTCATCACCGGTTCCGCCTGGGCGGCAATCACCGACACCGCATAAGGCAACGGCTGGCCGCGCTGGCGCGCCAGGTCATTGGTGGTGGCGAACACCTGTAATGGCCCGGTCACATCGAGCACCTGGGCGTTATTGAAGGCGAGTACGTGAATGGTCCGGGTCATGTTGGCGTAATCTGTGGGCTCAATGGCGTATGCGCCAAAGCCTAGGCCTCTAGAGTGAGGCCGTCTACCCCTTTATCGGAGCTTCATCGATGACCTTGCAGATTGGCTTTGTGTTGTTCCCCGGTATCCAGCAACTGGACCTCACCGGCCCCTACGACGTGCTGGGTTCGCTGCCGGATGTGCAACTGCATCTGGTGTGGAAAGACCTGGCACCGGTCACCTCCAGCACCGGCATGGTGTTTACGCCGACCATGACGTACGCCGACTGCCCGCGCCTGGACGTGATTTGCGTGCCCGGCGGTGCCGGCGTCGGCGCCTTGATGGAAGACCCGCAAACCCTGGATTTCCTCAAAGCCCAGGCACAGACCGCACGCTACGTGACCTCGGTGTGCACCGGTTCGCTGGTACTCGGCGCGGCGGGTTTGCTGCGCGGCCGCAGGGCCACCACGCACTGGGCCTATCACGACCTGCTCGCCCCACTCGGCGCCATTGCGGTCCAAGCGCGCGTGGTGCGTGACGGCAACCTGCTGACCGGCGGCGGGATTACGGCAGGAATCGACTTTGCCCTGACCCTGGCCGCCGAACTCTACAGCGAGGCCGCGGCGCAACTGGTGCAGTTGCAGATCGAATACGCGCCCGCCCCGCCGTTCGATTCGGGCAGCCCGCAGACCGCGCCCGCGCACGTACTGGAAGAAGCCAGGAAGCGTACGGCCGAATCGCGTCGCGTGCGCGGCGAGGTCGTGGCCCGGGCGGCAGCTCGGTTGGGTTGAGGTGCCCTGTCAAGCTGGCCGAGACATCAGCGCCAGCCGCGCGGCCAGCAGCATGAGCACCGTCGCCAGGCCCCATTTCTGGAGCCTGGCGCTCTGTGCGCGGCCGGCAAAAAAGCGCCTGAGCGCGCCGCCAAAAATCCCCAGCAACGCATGAAACACACCGGCAATCAGCGTCAGAACGCCGCCCAGCATCAGCAGTTGCAGCGTGATGGAACCGGCCTGCGGCCTGACGAACTGAGGCAAAAACACCATGAAAAACAACAGTGCCTTGGGGTTGAGCAGGCTGTTGAGCATGGCCTGTGCGAACACACGGCCCAGGCGCACGCGTTCCACCTGGGCAGCGTCCAGGCTCGGGCTTTTCTGCAAGGTCTTGACCACCAGCCACAGCAGGTAAATGACGCCGGCATAACGAATCACATCAAACGACGGCGGCCAACTGGCGACCAGTGCCGTGACACCGGTGGCGGTCAACGCGGTCAGCAGCAGGTCTGCGACGCAAATCCCCAGGCTCGACGCCACGCCACCGCGCCAGCCATAACTCACGCCATGACTGATAACAAAGGCCATGTTCGGCCCCGGCGATAGCAGCAGCAACACCACCGCCCCTGAAAACACCAACAAGGTTGAAAGATCGATCATGCTCAAGCCCTGCGCCGTAAAAGCCTGCAGGCTAATCGGCCAGCCCTGCGCGCACAAAAAATTGTGCTGGATACATTCTTTGCTCACGACGGCACCGGGCGATTGCTCGTGACCACAACCAGCGTCTAGAATGCGAAACATTATCAATTGAGACTGTTGCGCAGGATGCCCATGTCGAGCGACCCCCCTCTGGACCCTGCCACCCTCGGCCAGCTCTACCAGGCTCATCATTCGTGGCTGCGCGGCTGGTTAAGCCGGCGCACCGGCTGCCGTGAACACGCTGCCGACCTGGCGCAGGAAACCTTCATGCGCCTGCTCATCGCGCGCAAACAGCAAACCTTGCAGCAGCCCCGCGCTTACCTGAGCAGCATCGCGCGCAGCCTGATGATCGACCAATACCGGCGCCGCGAACTGGAACGCGCCTACCTTGAGAGCCTCGCGCACTTCCCGGAACTGCAAGTGCCGTCGGAGGAGACCCGGCTGCTGATCCTCGACAGCCTGGAGCGCATCGACCGCTTGCTCGACCAGCTCAAGCCACGCGTGCGCGAAGCCTTTTTGCTCGCGCAACTGGATGGCCTGACGTGTGCGCAAATCGCCTTGCGCCTGGGCGTGTCCAAAGCCACCGTCGAGCGTGACCTGTCCAAAGCGCTGCACGCTTGCTACCGGTTGCGGTATGCCGAACGTTGACCCGCGCCTGCTCGACCAGGCTATCCAGTGGATGATAAAGCTGCGTTTCAACGTCGCCGATGACGCCAGCACCGCCGCGTTCGAGCAGTGGTTGCAGACCAGCGCCGAGCATCAGCGGGTGTGGCATCGCGTAGCGAGCATGCATGATGAATTTGCCCAGGTTCCCGCTCGCGTCGGCCACCATGCGCTGGATGGCGCACGCCGACGCATCAGCCGCCGGGAAGGTTTGAAAGTGTTGGGGCTGTTGGCTGGCGCCGCCGGGCTGACCTGGCTCGGTCGCGACTACACACCCCTGCCCGCCTTGCTGGCCGACTACCGCACGGCCACCGGCGAACGGCGCTGGGTCACGTTGAGCGATGGCAGCCAGGTGCAGCTCAACAGCGCCAGCGCGATCGACACCGCCTTCACTGCCGAGCGGCGCCAGGTGCAGCTGCTTCAGGGCGAGATACGGGTCAATAGCAGTGCCGACAACCGGCCGTTGTGGGTACAGACTCGCGATGGTTTGCTGCGCGCCCTCGACACGCGGTTTCTGCTGCGCGAGGCCTCTCAAGGTACCTTGCTCGATGTGCAGCACGGCGCCGTGGCGGTGTATGCCGACAAGCACTCATCCAACCCCCGACATATCGTCAAGCCAGGTCAACACATACTGTTCGACCGCCACGGCATTCGCCCATCGATTGCCAACGGCCTGGATCCCTGGGCCTGGAGCGAAGGTGTGATCAGCGCCCACAACATGCGCCTGGACGACTTCCTCGCCGAACTGAGCCGCTACCGCAACGGCCTGGTGCGTTGCAGCGAAGCGGTAGCCAGCCTGCGCGTGTCGGGCACGTACCAACTGGACGACACCGATCAGGTGTTGAGCCTGGTGGCGCAATCGTTGCCGGTGAGCATTCACTACCGCAGCCGCTACTGGGTCACTGTCACGCCTCGCGTGTAAGTGCTGAAAAATAAATGAGGTGAATGCTCATTGCCGCTCGACCTGTAAGGAAAGGCCGATCAACAGGCCGGTGTTGTCCACTTCCTTCAGGAGCATTCCGCGGTCATGCAAGCGTTTCCTTCCCAACGTTCTTCCCTCAAGCGCACGGTGCAGGCCGCCGTGCTCGGCGCCTGCCTCAGCGGAGGTGGCCTGCCCTCGGCCGTGCTGGCCGACACACCTGCCGTCGATAATCAGGCGCGCGATTGGCACATCGCTCCAGGCGCCCTGGCCAACGCGTTGGATCAGTTCGCCCGCCAGGCCGGCATCAGCCTGTCGTACGACGCCACCAGCGTCGCCGGCAAGTCCAGCCAGGGCATGACCGGCAACCTTGACCGCGAGCAAGCGTTGAACCAGCTGCTGCGCGGGCAACACCTGCAAGCCCAGCGCCAGGGTGCAAGCACCTGGCTGTTGCTGCCGCAAATGGCCGAATCCGGCGCGCTCAACCTGAGCACCACCACCGTCACCGGCGCCCGTGCAGGGGCCACAACCGACGGCACCGGCGCCTACACCACCGGTGCGGTGACGATCGGCAAAGGCGAACACAGCCTGCGGGAAACCCCGCAATCGGTCAGCGTGATGACCCGTCAATTGATGGACGATCAGAACCTCACCACCATCGATGACGTCATGGAGCGCACACCGGGCATCACCACCTATGAGTCGCCCATGGGCGGCAAGTATTTCTACTCCCGGGGTTTCAAGATGCTCGGCCAGTACCAGTACGACGGGGTGCCTCTGGACATGGGTAAGGACTACGTACAGGCCGACAGTTTTACCGCCAACATGGCGATTTATGATCGAGTGGAAGTGCTCAAGGGTGCAGCCGGCATGCTCAAGGGCGCCGGCACCGCCAGCGGCGCGGTGAATTTTGTGCGCAAGCGGCCTCAAGCCAAACCCACCACCAGCCTGTCGCTGTCCGCCGGCACCTGGGACAACTACCGCGCCGACCTCGACACCGGCGGCGCACTGAATGACAGCGGCACCGTGCGCGGCCGCGCGGCCGTCAGCCAGCAAACGCGCGGGTCGTATATGGATATCGCCAAGCGCCAGGACCAGGCGGTCTACGCGGCACTGGATTTCGACCTCGACGCCGACACCACCCTGGGCGTCGGTGCCAGCTATGAAGACGTTGATGCCTCGCCCTGCTGGGGCGGCTTGCCGCGCTACAGCGACGGCAAAAGCGCCAAGCTCAGCCGCTCCACGTGCCTGGGCCAATCCTGGAACGACTGGCAAAGCCAGCGCGCCACGTTCTTCGCCGACCTCACCCACCACTTCAGCGATGACTGGAAACTCAACGTGGCGGCCGTGCACAGCCGCAACCTGCAAGGCATCAAATACGCCGCCAGCGAAGGCACCATCGCCTATGGCAACCCGGCACCGACGGCCAACTCCTACGCAGCCTTGATGGATTACGACCACCGCGACTTCGGCCTTGACGCCTACCTGGACGGCAAGTTCGAAGCCTTCGGCCTCGAACACGAACTGATCATTGGCGCCAACGGCAGCCGGGGCACCCAGGATGATGTGTATGCAATCCAGAACCTGCCGACGCGCGTGAACATCTACCAGCCCGACCACCACCTGCCGGAACCCGCCAACGATACCTTCTGGCCCAACATGTACCGCGGCGGCACGGTCAAGGAAACCGCCACCCAATACGGCACCTACGCCACGTTGCGTCTACGCCTGGCCGAACCGTTGTTGTTTATCGTCGGCAGCCGCGTGAGCTGGTATGAGAACCGTCGCCAGTCCAACAACCTGGCCTGGGGCGAATGGGCCGTGCAGGATGCGCGCACCCGGGAAACCGGCGAAGTCACACCGTTTGCCGCACTGATTTATGACCTCGACGAACACCTCTCGGTGTACGCCAGCTACGCCGATATCTTCCAGCCACAAAGTTCCTACGCCACGGTCGACGGCGCGGCACTCAAGCCGCAGATCGGCGACAACTACGAGCTGGGGATCAAGGGCGAATGGTTCGAGGGGCGCCTCAACAGCTCCCTTGCGCTGTTTCGCGCCGTGCAGAAAAACACCGCTGAAACCGACTACCTCAGCGTCTGCCCGACGTCCTCCGACGGTTATTGCTACAGCGACACCGGCAAGACCCGCGCCCAGGGTGTAGAAGCCGAAGTCAGTGGTGAATTGCTCGAGCGCCTGCAGGTGTTCGGCGGCTACACCTATACCCAGACCAAAACCCTGAAGAACATCGACAGCGCCGTGGAAGGTGGCGTGTCCAACAGCTACGTGCCCCGGCATATGCTGCGCATGTGGGGTGACTACCAACTGGATGGCGCGCTGTCGAAATGGAGCGTGGGCACCGGCGTTAACGCCCAGAGCAGCAACTACCGCGTGCAGGGCATCAAGCTCGAACAGGCCGGTTATGCGGTGTGGAGTGCGCGCCTGGCCTATCGCGTAGACGACACCTGGACCGTGGCGCTCAACGGTAACAATGTTTTCGACAAACACTATTATCAAACCGTGGGCACCGCCGCCTGGGGCAACTTTTACGGTGAACCGCGCAATTTTACCCTGAGTGTGAAAGGCAACTTCTAACCTCCGATGTCCCCGGTGGCAGGCATTAGGCGCCCTGCCACCGCGTCCTTGTCCCCTTTTCCTACCTCTATTCGAAAAAGGTTTGTGCATCTGGCAGGAAAATTCTCACATTTGTTCCTACACTCAAAATCACACCTCTTCACCGCGTGTTCGAGCAAGGAAAGTCAATAAAATGCGACGAAAAACTCAGCTTAACGTGTCTGGCATGCAACCTTTGCGCCACAGTCAAAAAATTGACTGAGTAACAGAAAAGGAACACTCCTTAAGTCACTAGCCCCGCAAGTTTCCTTCATTTGGATGGCTTCACTTGGATGAAATAGTTGCGTTTTACCCAGAGTAGCCATCGTTCGACTTGCCCTCCTTCACGCAGCCTGCTGCCGATGGACCAAACAGCCGAATAGTAGGTCTGGAGTGCAATGAGGGATGTTTATGCGAGAAAAGTCTTCAGTCGATAGCCTGTTTCTGACCCGCGCTGGTTTTGTTGAGTTTTTTGTTGTTTTCGTCAAGTTGATCCATGGCCTGACTGCCATCTTGCCGCCATTGGTGTTGGTGTTGTTCCTCGACCCACTGGCTCCCGAGCTGCGTTCCCACTTCCTTGGTCTGCTGCTGTTTTTTGCGATCATGACCATCATTCTGTTCCAGGCTCTGGGCATCTATTCCGAAGAGCTGTTCAGCAATCGCCTGCGCCTGCGGGCCAAGATAGTCGCCTGGTCAGCGGCGTTCTGCATCTTGCTGTTCATGTACCAGATCCTGCAGTTTTTCCCGCAATTGACGCCGCGCAACCTGGTGGCGTGGTACTTCGCCAGCCTGGCGCTGTTCGGCATTGAACGCCTAGTGATGCTGCGCCTGTACCGCAACCTGATGCGCAAGGGCAAATACCTGCAGCGCACTGTGATCCTGGGCTTCACCGACACCGCCGTGCACGTTGCCGATCACCTGCAACGCAATGGCGATATCCGCTCCGGCCTGATCGGTTTTATCGACGACCGCACCGAGCGCATCCCCAAGGAATTGAGCAGCCTGCCCTTGCTGGGCAACACCCGCGACCTGGAAAAACTGATCCGCGCCGAGCAGGTCAACCAAGTGATGATCTGCCTGCCCTGGGCTGCCGAGCAGCGTATCCACGGCCTGGTCAATCGCCTGCGCCAGTTGTCGGTGAACGTCATGCTGGTGCCCGACATGGCCGCGCTGCGCTACGGCCACAGCCGCATCACGGACGTGGGCGGCATCCTGATGTTCAACACCTCGCAGCTGCCCTTGCGCGGTTGGTCGCCGGTGATCAAGCGCTGTGAAGATTTGCTGCTGGCGAGCATGGCCCTGGTGGCGCTGTCGCCGGTGATGCTGGCAACGGCGATTGCGATCAAGCTCGACTCCAAGGGGCCGGTGCTGTTTCGCCAGAACCGTTATGGCTACAACGACAACGAGATACGCGTGTTCAAGTTCCGCTCGATGTTCACCGACCAGAGCGACTTCACCGCCGAGCAACAGACCACCCGCAAGGACCCGCGCATCACGCGGGTGGGCCGCATCATTCGCAAGACCAGCATCGACGAGCTGCCGCAGTTGTTCAACGTGCTGCAGGGCAACATGTCGATGGTGGGCCCGCGCCCGCATGCCACCGCGACCAAGGCTGCCGGCGTTCCGTTCGAAGTGGCGGTGAGCGAGTACAGTTCGCGGCATCGGGTCAAACCGGGCATCACCGGGTGGGCACAGATCAACGGCTACCGGGGTGAAACCGACACCCTGTACAAGATCCAGAAACGTGTCGAGTACGACCTGGAGTACATCTCCAAGTGGTCGGTGTGGTTTGACTTGTACATCGTCTTCATGACGGTCCCAGCCGTCCTCTCCACCAAGGAAGTCTATTGATGAATACCCTCAACGGATTAATTCCCTGCATTATTTCCGGTGGTTCGGGCACGCGGCTGTGGCCGGTGTCGCGCCAGAACATGCCCAAGCCTTTCATGCGCATGCGTGACGGCCAGAGCCTGCTGCAAAAAACTTTTCAGCGCGCCGCCAAACTGCCCGGCGTGGAAAGCGTGCTCACGGTGACCAACCGCGACCTGCTGTTTCGCACCCTGGATGACTACCGCGTGGTCAACAAGGCCCACTTGCCTCTGGACCTGTTGCTGGAGCCGTTCGGGCGAAATACCGCCGCGGCCATTGCGGTGGCGGCGCTGCATGTGCAGGAACATTTCGGTGATCAGGCGCAACTGTTGGTGATGCCCGCCGACCATCTGATCCTCAACGAAGTCGCGTTTGCCGAGGCCGTCACCCAGGCCCGCGACCTGGCCGAAGCCGGTTATCTGGTGACCTTCGGCATCCAGCCCGACCATCCGGAAACCGGCTTTGGCTACATCGAAAAAGGCGACGCGCTGGGCACCGGCAACCGGGTCAAACGCTTCGTCGAAAAACCCGACCAGGCCACCGCCCAAGCCTACCTCGACGGCGGCAAACACCTGTGGAACGCCGGCATGTTCTGCTTCAAGGCCAGCACCCTGGTGGAGGAACTCGCCGCCCATGCCCCCGACGTGCTGACGGCCGCCAAAGCCGCACTGGACCACAGCCAGAGCCTGCAAAACAAAACCTCGCGCCAGCGCGAACTGGACTCGGACGCCTTCGGCAGCGCACCGGACATTTCCATCGACGTGGCGCTGATGGAAAAGTCCCAGAAAGTCGCCGTGGTGCCCTGCGACATCGGCTGGAGCGACATCGGTTCCTGGGAGGCGCTGCGCCAGCTCACGCCCAGCGACGCCCACGGCAACCAGGTCAATGGCGAAGCAATTTTGCATGACGTGCACAACTGCTACATCGACTCGCCCAAACGCGTGCTCGGCGCCGTTGGCGTACACGACCTGATCATTGTCGACACTCCGGATGCGCTGCTGATCGCTGACGCCAACCGCAGCCAGGATGTGCGTTACATCGTCGCCGAACTCAAGCGCCAGAATCATCCGGCGTACAGCCTGCACCGCACCGTCACCCGGCCGTGGGGCACCTACACGGTGCTGGAGGAAAGCAGCCGCTTCAAGATCAAGCGCATCGTGGTCAAGCCCCAGGCGTCACTGTCGTTGCAGATGCACCACCACCGCAGCGAACACTGGGTGGTGGTCAGCGGCGCGGCGCAGATCACCAATGGTGAGCGCGAATTCCTGATCAACGCCAACGAGTCCACGTACATTCCGGCCGGGCACAAGCACCGCCTGACCAACCCCGGCATCATCGACCTGGTAATGATCGAGGTGCAGAGCGGCGAGTACCTGGGCGAAGACGACATCGTGCGCTTTGACGACATCTACGGGCGTGCGCCCGCAGAAGTGAAAAAGTGACATGCGCACCTCGTTGATCATCCCGACCCGCAACGCGTCCAGTCACCTGGCGCGGCTGCTGCCTGCGCTGAACATGCAGACGCTGCAACCGGACGAAATGCTGGTGGTCGACAGCGCTTCCAGCGATGACACCGTCGCGCGCTTTCGCGAGTTCGGCGCCCGGGTCGAGGTGATCGACGCCCGCGATTTCAACCACGGCGGCACACGGCGCTGGGCCAGTGAACAGGTGAGCGGCGAGGCGCTGATCGTGATGACCCAGGACGCGATCCCCGCAGACCCAGAGACCTTCGCCAACCTGCTCGAAGAATTGCAGCAAGACCCGCTCAACGGCGTGGCCTACGGCCGCCAATTACCGCACCCCGGCGCCGGGGTGCTGGGCGCGCAGTCGCGGCACTTCAACTACCCGCCACACAGCCGTAGCAAGTGCCTGGCCGATGCGCCGCAGTTGGGGATCAAGACCTGCTTCAGCTCCGACTCGTTTTGCGTGTACCGACGCAGCGCCCTGCAGGCGGTCGGCGGTTTTCCCGCCGATGTGATCGGCAGCGAAGACGCCTACGTCGCTGCGCGCATGCTGCTTGAAGGCTACACGGTGCGCTACGCCGCCACGGCGCGGGTGTACCACTCCCACGATTACCGACTCATGGATGAGTTTCACCGCTACTTCGACATTGGCGTGTTCTACGGTCGCGAGCCGTGGATTCGCCAGGCGTTTGGCGATGCCGGCGGTGAAGGTAAACGCTATGTACTGGCTGAGCTCGCGGCATTGCGCGCAGCCGGTGCATTGCACCGCGTACCCGAAGTACTGGTGCGCAGCGCGTTCAAGTTGCTCGGCTATCGGCTGGGCCAGCAGGAACGCCGGCTCCCCCTCGCCCTCAAGCGGCGCATCAGCATGTTCCCCGGTTATTGGAGGTGAGCAGCATGACTAACAGGAAGTCCGCCCTTATGAAAAAAACCGTGCTCCTCCTGGCCGTGATGGCCTTGGCCGCCTGCAATACGCCGGCACGCATTGTCCCGCCGGATGACAAGACCGTCGAGGACGGCAAGCGCGCCCTCGACCAGTTGGCGCAGCTGCCGCCGGCCGTGGAACGCATCCGCATCGGCGATCAGCTGCGGATCGTGCGCGATGCCGGCGAGATGCCGACGCTGTCGGCGTTCAACGTCAGCACCATTTATGAGCTGACGCTGTACACGGTGCAGACCGACGGCAAGATCAACTACCCGTTCCTGGGGCCGATCCAGGTCGCCGGGCGTCAGCCATCGGAACTGGCCATAGAGCTGAGCAACAAGCTCGCGCCGGTCTACCGCGAGCCGCGGGTGACGGTGAATATCAACCAGGCGCCGGGCAATTCGGTGATCGTCGGCGGCGCGGTGAATAACCCGACGGCGGTGCAACTCGGCACGGCCAACACCCTGGAGCAAGCGATTGTCGGCGCCGGCGGGGTGAACCCTTCGGGCAATGCCAGCATGGTCGCGCTGCTGCGCGAAGATGCCCAGGGCGCCTACCACGCCTACTTCCTGGACTTCAGCCAATACCTCAAACCCGGCCCGAACGGGCGTAAACCGGTGCACCTGCAACGCGGGGATGTGGTGTTCGTGCCTAAATCCAACGTCGGCGAGCGCATCCAAGGGGTGGATACCTACTTGAACCAACTGATCCCGTTCACCAAATCCATTGGGGTTGGTTACAACTACACCAAAACCAGCGGCGGCAATAACTGAAGGAGCGACATCCCATGATCGAGATCCGTTCTTTTCGTGATCTTTTGCGCCTGTTCTTCATCTTCCGGCATGAGTTCAAACTGGCAGCCATCGCGGCGCTGGTGATCATTTTGCTGGGAGCCTTTTTGCTGCCCGCCAAGTACGAATCCACCGCGCGCCTGCTGGTCAAGCCGGGGCGCGATTCGACCTTGCCCATCGAGATCAGCAACCGTCAGGCGCTGGTCATGCCCAGCACCCAGCGTGACCCGATTGTCGACGAAGAGCGCTTGCTGACCGGTCGCCCGATCGTGCGCACGGTGGCCGAGCATTACCTGGAAGTCATCGCCAACGCGCCGCCGCCGGAAGGCTTCTGGAAGCGCAGCAAGTATTACGTCAAGGAAGGCGTGGGCGCGGTGTTCGACGGTATTCGCGTGGTGCTGGAAACCGTCGGCATCCTCGAAAAAACCACGCCGGTGGAACGCCTGGCGGCGAGCCTGGAGAAAAACTTCGAGGTCAGCCATGCCGTGGGTTCCACGGTGATGGACATCAGTTTTACCTGGGGCGACCCGCAAATCGCCCAGCAAGTGGTCAAGGATTGGGTCGACACGTACATCACCGAACGCACCCAGGCCCTGGGGCGCAAGAGCCTCTACGCCTTCTATGAAGGCCAGGTGAACACCAGCGCCACCGAGATCAAGAGCTACAAGGAGCAAATCCTCAAGCACTTGAACGAGATCGGCGCGGCAAGCATCACCGATCGCCTGGAGGACTTGTCTGAGCGCATCAACGTGTTGCGCGGCGAGACCTTCAACACCACGCGCCTGATTGCGTCTTCCGACAGCGCCATCCAGAGCACCCGCGACCAGCTCAAGGGGCAGCCCAAGGAAGTCACCACGGTGCGCCAGATCGCACTGAACCCGCAGCAGCAGGATTTGCGGCGCCTGCTTAACCAGAAGCTGCTGGAAAAGGCCGACATGATGCGCACCTACACCGACAACGCGCCGCCCGTCAAAGCCCTGGACGCGTCGATTCTGGCGATGCAGGCCCAGGTTGCGAATGAAAGCAACACGGTACAGGCCTCGGAAAACCGCGCGCCGAACACCTTGGAAATTCACTTGCAGCGCGTGCTGCTGGACGAGTCGAGCAACAACCTGGCCCTGCGCACTCAGCTTGTGCAACAGCAGAAACAGCTGGTGAACCTCGAAGCCCAGCGCAAGCAGGCCCTGGAGATTGAACCGGAACTGGCGCGTCTTTCTCGCGAGCTGAGCGCCACCGAGCGCAATTACGCGCTGTACGTGGACAACCTGGAAAAATCGCGCATCGACCGTGAGCTCGATAGCAGCCAGATCAGCAACATTGCGGTGATCGAAGAAGCCACCCTCAACCCTGGCCGCATCTTCCCGAAAACCCTGCTGATGCTGCTGTTGGCGATCCCGTTTGCCATCGTCGTCGGTTTGCTGGTGATCTACCTGTGCTACCTGCTGGACCAGCGCATTCACGATGGCGGGCTGGTGGAGCGCAAGTTCGGCCTGCCCCTGTGGACGACCTTGCCGGAGCTGGACACCAGCACCGCGCAGAGCACCAACGCGTTCAATGCGAGCATTTACCGCCTGTACGGCTTGCTGCAACTGGACCGCGTGGCCGAGCAAGGCCTGACCCTGGGGTTGACCTCGGCGCGCCACGGCGAAGGGGTGACCTTTGTGGTGGAGCAACTGCGCCACTTGCTGCAGGAAAACGGCATCAGGGTGCGGGTTGGCGGCGTCGAACCGGCCGCCCCGGGCGAAGTGGTACTGCTGGACGCCTCTGCACTGCTGGACAACCGCGACGCCTTTATCAACCTGCGCCGCGCTGACCTGATTGCCCTGGTGGTGGAAGCGCAGAAAAGCACAGTGCCGGTGGTGGAGCACGCGCTGTCGATCCTCAACACCGCGTTTGGCAAGGTGGACGGCATCATCATCAACCGACGCAAATTCGAAGTGCCGGCCAGGGTGCTTAAAACCATCGCCAAATACCGGGGGGCGTTCTGATGCGCATCGCCCTGCTCGCCCCTTTGCCGCCGGAGAAAAACGGGATCGCCGACTACGCGAACCATTTCAAGACGGCCCTGGAGCAGCTGGGCGTGACGGTGGCGACACCGTTGAGCGGCGTGGAAGGCAACAGCGAAGCCATCCGCCAGGCCATCGCCGCCTTCGACTGGCGCAGTGTGGAGCTGGTGCACGCCGAGCTGGGCGGCGGCCGGCTGGGGGAGTTTCTGGCCCTGCGCGAGCTGCGCAAGGCCTACCCCGAATTGCCGCTGACGGCGACCGTGCATGACCCTGAGCGTATCGTCTGGCGACGCGAGCATCTGCCTTTCCCGCTGAACCTGCTGGAACGTTTGCCCAGCCCATTGCCGCAAGCGGCAGTGGTGCTGGCCGACCCGCTGACCTTGCGCGAAGAACGCCATGTCGCCCAAGGCCTGACGCGGCTGATCACCCTCACGCGCCTGGGCGCCGATTGCCTGAGCCAACGCATGCAACTGCCGGCCGGCAAAGTGGCGGTGATCAACCACGCCAACCTGGCCATTGCTCCCGCGCCGTTACCGGCGCTGGACACCCTGCACCTGCTGTACTTCGGTTTTATCTACCGTGGCAAAGGCATTGAAGACCTGCTGCAAGCGCTGGCCGACGTCTTCAAGCAAGCCCCCGAATTGCGTGACCGTGTGCGCCTGACCCTGGCCGGTGGCACTGCCGCCGAAATGGCGTTTGGCGCGGGCGGCAACTACCTTGAGCAGCTCAACCGCCAGATCGCCGAACTCGGCCTGGTGGGCGCCATCGACTGGCGGCTGAACTTGCCGGCCAGCGAGATTGCACAGACGATCCAGGCGCACCACGTGATGGTGCTGCCGTATCGCGAATCAAAAAAACTCGGCCTGCTGGGGCGCCAGCGCGGCACCAGCGGCGCGCTGTCCTGGGCCGCTGCGTGCGGCCGCGGGGCGATCACCTCGGATGCGCGTGCGTTTGCCGAAGAAGTCGCCAGCGGCAACGGCGCGATCTATCCCCAGGGCGATGTGGCGGCGTTGAGCCAACAACTGCTGCGCCTGGCGCGCACGCCGTCGCTGGCCCGCGACTGGGCCGAACGGGCCGGGGAAATTGGCCGCGAACGCCTGTGGCCGTTGACCGCGCAGAAGTTCAAGCACCTCTTTGAGCAGGCGATTGCGGGAGCTCCTTATGCCGCGTAAACGGACCTACCTTGCGACCCTTGCGGTGATTGCCGCACTGGGCCTGACGGTCTTCCTGTGGGGCCGCCAGGCTGACGCCGAAAACCATGTGCTCAAGGGCAACAAGGTGGTGGTGTGGAAGGATTTTCTGGGCGTGAACGCGCAGTTCCTGTGGTTCAGCCCGACGCTGTATCAACGGCAGATCGACCGCCTCAAGGCACTGGGCCTGGAATGGGTACGCCTGGATTTGCACTGGGATCAGCTGGAGCCGGTTCAGGGCCAGTATCAGGTCGCAACCCTTGATCAACTGGTCGGCAACCTGCAAGCCAATCAGCTCAAGTCGGTGTTTTACCTCGTCGGTTCGGCGCCCTTCGCGACCACCGCGCCGGCCGGTGCGCCCTATCAGGACCAGTACCCGCCCAAAGATCTGAACGTGTTCGCCAACCGCATGGCGCTGTTGTCGCAACGCTACCCCAGCGTCAACGCGTGGCAGGTGTGGAACGAGCCTAATTTGCTCGGCTTCTGGCGCCCGGTGGCCGACCCCGCTGGCTACGTCGCCTTGTTGACAGCCACCGCATCCGCTTTGCGCGCGGTGGATGCGAACAAACCGGTGGTGGCTGCCGGCATGGCGTTTTTCAGCGAAATGCCCAATGGCCAGACCATGCTCGACGCCCTCGGCGCCCTTGGCGCCATGGGTGTGGCCAGCCTGAACACGGTGATTTCCTACCATCCCTATACGCAGCTGCCCGAGGGTAACGACCCGTCCAACCTGGACTTCATCGCCAAAACCACCGCGCTCAACCAGACGCTGCGCAATAGTGGCGTGCAAACGCTGTGGAGCACCGAGTGGGGCTGGTCAAACTACCCCGGGCCAAAAGATGCCCAGGACCTGATCACCCTGCAGGGCCAGGCTGACTATGTGGTACGCCGGGTGGCACTGATGAGCGCGATGGATTACGACCGGATCTTTCTGTTCACCTTGAGCGACCTCGACCAGCGCGCCAGTGTGCGTGACCAGTTCTATGGCCTGCTCGACATCGACGCCAACCCCAAGCCGGTCTATACCGCCTTGAAGAACTTCCTCGATGTGAGCGGGCCGCAGCTCACGCCCGGCGATCCGCCCGCCGCCGACCAATTGCCCGATGGTTTGTTCAGCATCGGCTGGACCCGCGCCGACGGCCACAAACTGTGGTTCTTCTGGTCGGCCGAAGGCGGCAACGCGCACTTGCCTGGCCTCACCAGCGCCACCCTGTACGACCCGCTGCGCGGCACGCAAACCCCGGTAAGCGGCACCCATGGGCTGACCGTCCCGGTCAAGTCGAACCTGCAAATTCTGTTATGGGACTGAAGCCCGCCATGCGCATTTTATGGATCCTGCCCTACTCGCCCTGGCCCGCCACCAGCGGCGGCAAGACGCGCCAGTTTCATCTGCTGCGCAGCCTGGCCGCGCGTGGACATCGAATCACCTTGCTGCTGCATGATAAAAACCCGGTGTCACTGACCGATCGCCAAGTGCTGGAGGCCTTCCTCGAGCAGGTGATCGTACTGCCGCGCCGCCCACTGCGCAGCGTGAAAACCCTGGTGGCCGGCCTGTTTGCACCGTACCCACTGCTGGCCAGCGTCAACGGTCTGTCGGGCGCGCTGCAGGACACGTTCAATCAATTGCTCAAAGAGCATTGGGATGTGGTGCAGATCGAGCACACCTACACGTTCCAACCTTATGAAGATGCCCTGGCGCGCCAATCGCAGCCGTTCGTGCTGACCGAACATAACGTGGAGTCGGCGCTGGGCGCGGCCACTTACGACCGCCTGCCGCGCTGGGCGCTGCCCTTCATTCGCTACGACCAATGGCGCTACAGCCGCTGGGAACACCGCGTGATGCGCCAGGCCGCGCAGGTGGTGGCGGTGACCGAAAGCGATGCCCAGGTGCTGGCCGAAATCGCCGGCAAACCAGTGCCGGTGGTGGTCAACGGTGTGGACTGCGATCACTTCGCCGCCGCCCGACCCGACCCGTCGACGCGCCGCGTGCTGTTTCTGGGCAACTATGAATACGCGCCCAACGTGGACGCCATCGAGTGGGCCCTGGATGAAATCCTGCCCAAGGTCTGGGCGCGCTGCCCGGATGCGCGCATGAGCGTGTGCGGGTTTGGCATGCCCGGCAGTTGGCGCGAGCGTTGGAAGGACCCGCGCATCGAGTGGCAAGGGTTTGTACCGAACCTGCTGAACCTGCAATCAAGCTGTTCGGTGTTTCTGGCGCCGTTGCGCCACGGCGGCGGTTCCAAGCTCAAGGTGCTCGAAGCCCTGGCTGCCGGGTTGCCCTTGGCGAGTACCGAACAAGGCGTGTCGGGCCTGGACCTGATTGAAGGCCTGGATTACCTCGGTGGGCAAACCGCCGACAGCCTGGCAGACGCCGTGGTACGCCTGCTGCAATTTCCCGACGCCGCCGCGCCCATGGGCGAAGCGGGCCGCGCCTATGTACGCCGGGCGCATGACTGGAGCGTGGCCGCCAGCCAGCTGGAACAGGTGTACGCGACGCTCAATCAAAAGGAGCGCGCATGCGTATAGGCCTGGATTACCGCACCGTCGGCACCTCGCCGCAATCGGGGATCAGCCGCCAGGTGTACGCCCTGGAAAATGCCCTGCACACGCTGCCGGGTGTGGAACTGGCGCGGTTTACCGTGGCGCCGCTGGGTGATGAAACCCGCTTGCAGGCGCACTGCCCGGCCTGGGGCTGCGCGAAAACGGCGATGCACCAGCCGCACAATCGGCTGCGCTTCGAGGCTGGCTTTTTGCCGGGAGCCTTGCGTGAACAACAGATCGACCTGTACATCAGCACGTTCAATATGGGCCTGCCGTTGCCACCCAAGCCCAAAGGTTTGCGCACCGTCGTGCTGCTGCATGACCTGTTCCAGATCACGCTGAACAACTACCACGCCAACCGCCTCAAAGCGCTGATCTACAAGACCAGCGATCGGCTTTCGATTGCGTACGCGGTGCACAGCGCCGACCGCGTGTGGACGCCGTCACAGTACAGCGCCGATGAAACCGCGCGGCTGTTTCCCAAGGCGGCGGGCAAGATTCGCGTACTGCCCAATCAAGTCGATAGCTTTGTCGAGCTGGCGGCAGACCTGACGGCGCGTGAGCTGCCCGAGCATTACTGGCTGCTGGTGGGCACGCGTGAGTTGCGCAAGAACGTGCCGTTTCTGGTCGACGCCTGGCAGCAGGCCCGCAGCCTGTCACCCGCCGTGCCGGCGTTGGTGCTGGTAGGCAGCCTTGAGCATTTGCCCGAAACCCAGCGCAACCTGCCGGGCATTCGCGCCTTGAGCGGTGTCTCGGATGCCGAGTTGCACGCGCTGTACCGCCAGGCCTCGCTCCTGTGGCAGCCATCCTATGCGGAAGGTTTTGGTCTACCCGTCATCGAAGCCCTGAGCGTCGGCACGCCAGTGGCCGTGGCCAGCGGCACCTCGCTGGATGAAATCACCCCGCCGTCTGCTCCTCGCTTCTCGCCCACCGACGGCCCGGCGCTGGTGCAATTGATGCTGGCGCTGGCGGATCGCCCGGCTGAAGAATCACCCGAACAACGCACACAATGGGCGCAACGCTTCAACCATCAGGCCTATCGCCAGCGCCTGGCTGAACTGATCGAGGAATTGAAATGAGACTCTCCCTGGCAAGCCTCGTCGCGATCCTGTTCGGCCTGTTGTTCGGCGCGCTGGCCCTGATGCTGTCACCGGCCAAGGCGTTCCTCGCCGTGATCGGCCTGGCCGCGGCGGTGACCATCCTGCGCTTCCCGTTCTGGGGTTTGCTGCTGTTCGCCGGCGTCGCGACCTTCATGCCGTACTCGACCATCAACCTGGGCATTCGCAGTACGGTGAGCGAGGCGATCCTGGCGCTGACCTGGGGCGCGGTGCTGTGGCACAGTTTTCTGTCGCGCGTGCCCGACACGCCGAGCCTGTCGCGCCGCCCCACCGACCAGATGCTGCTGTGGCTGATGCTGTTCAGTGTGTTCCCGTTTATCGTCGGCCAGGTCACCATCCACGCCGACACCAGCGGCGTGGCCAACTGGCTGCGCTGGTTGCTGAGCCTGTCGGCGGTGTACCTCTGCGCCAAGTTGCTGACCGACTACAAACACCGCGAATCACTGGTGATCGCCTTGCTGCTGGGTACGCTGGCGATGCTGGTGCTGTCGATTGCGGTGTTTGTGCGCACGCGTTCGGGGGCGGGCATTGCGCCGATCCTGGCGCTGTTCAACTACGGCAACTTCGACATGTTGAAATTCGGCCTGGAGGCGATGTCATCGCGCATGGGCTCGCCGTGGATGCACCCGAATGCCATCGGCGGGATCATGGCGTTGCTGCTGCCGTTGGCGTTCTGCTACGGCATGACCGAACAAGGCTGGAAGCGCGGACTGGGCCTGGGCGTGGCGTGCCTGGGCGCCGCCGCCTTGCTGTTGGCCAGTAGCCGTGGCGCGATGGTCAGCCTGGCGCTGGTGCTGATCTGGATGGCGACGCGGCGTGTGCCCTACACCGGCAGGCTGTTGATGATCGGTGCGGCGCTGACGGTTGCACTGGTGATGGCCTACCCGCCGTTGCAGGATCGCCTGGCGACGATTTTTTCATCGGACAACGCCAGTACCGAAATACGCTTCGACGAATACCGCATGTTCCCGCAGGCGGTGGCTTCTTACCCGTTCGGCATCGGCTTCAAGGTCGACCCGCCAGTGCCAGGCACGCATTTGCTGGGCATCTCCAACCTGTGGCTGAACTTCATCTACAAGACCGGCATTGTCGGCATGCTGTTGTTTATCGCCGTGACCGTGCGCTGGTGGCGTGAAGCACGCCCGCAAAAAGGCCCGATCCGCCTGACCAAAGACAACGCGCTGTGGCTGGGCAGCACTGCCGGGATTCTGTCGGCGCTGGTCAGCGGGCTGTTTGACCACTACTTCAGCTTTGCCGTGGTGATGGTGGCGCTGTTCTGGCTGATGGTCGGCCTCAATGTCCTGGAGGCCCGCCGGCTGTTCCCGGCGCGCCTGCCGCAGGTCAAGACAGTGGCTTACCGCAAGCCGGCCCTTGACGGCGCACGGCTTTAATCATGCTTGGCTCCGCCGTCTGGCTGACGCTTGCGACCCTGCTGGGCCTGTGCCTGGGGTTCGCCCGCGAGTGGCTGCTGGTGGCCGCCTGGGGCGCGGGCGAGCGCAGTGATGCGTTCCTGATCGCGCTGTTTTTGCCGGAGGCGTTGCGCATGTCGTTGGCCGGTGGCGTATTGAGCGCCGCCGCGCTGCCGCTGTACCTGCAACGCAAGGACCACGAGCGTTTGAATTGGCTGGCGGTGCTGTTTCCGGCCTTGATGCTGATTGCGTTGGTCACCAGCCTGCTGCTGACGCTGTTGGCGCCGTGGCTGGTGCAGTTGCTCGGCCCGGGGCTGGCCTCCAGCGCCACCGCACTGGCGGCCAGCAACCTGCAGATCGTTGCCTGGTGCGTGCCGGGTTTGATGCTGCATGCGCTGTTCAGTATTCCGTTGCAGGCCAGCGAACGTTTTGTGCTGGCGGGGCTGGGCTCGCTGCTGTTCAACCTGCCGCCGGTGACGTACCTCGCCGTGGCGGGCACGGCTACCCAACCTCATTCTCTGGCGCTCGCCTGCCTGGCCGGCAGCCTGTTGATGCCGTTGGCGTTGCTGCCCTCGATCTGGCGCCAGGGCTGGCGGCCGTGGCGCTGGCAGCTGAGCTTTACGCCGCTGCGCGAACTGGGCCAGCGCATCGGCCCCCTGCTGTTGAGCAATGGCGCCAGCCAGGGCTTGGCGCTGATCGAGCGACTGGTGGCGTCGCTGCTCGGCGAAGGGGCGGTGACCTGGGTCAACCTCGCCCGCAAGCTGATGAACCTGCCGTTGATCGCGCTGATGAGCCTCAACCAGGTGCTGCTGGGCATGATGAGCCGGCGCCAGGGCGATGAGCGCCTGGCCCTGCTCAAGCGCGGCCTGGAGACCGCCAGCGTGCTGACACTGCCGGCAGGCGTCGGCCTGGTGGCCGCGGCGCCAAGCCTGGTGGCGTTGCTGCTGCCCAAGCAATCGGCGGATTCGCCGCTGCCGTTGTTGCTGGCATGGTTTGCCGTGCCGCTGGTGTTCGGCGCCTGGAACGCCCTGCTCGCACGCTATGCCTACGCGGCTGGCGACACGCGCCAGCCGCTGCGTTGTGAATTGCTCGGCAGCCTGGTCAATGTGCTGCTGCTGGGCGCCCTGCCCTTTGTGTTTGGCCTGGCGGGTATACCGCTGGCCGCGCTGGCCGGGGTGATCTGCACGGCCTTGCTGCTGATGCAGCGCCAGGGGTTGCTCGACGCCCTGGCGTGGGCGCGGCATTGGCTGCTCAGTGCGGTGGTGATGGGCGTGGCAGCGTGGGTGTTGTTTCCAATTCAAGGCGTATGGCTGCAGCTGGGGCTCAGTACCCTGGCGGGCATGGTGATGTTGCTGGGCATGGGGCTGTGGCTGAAGCCGTGGCGCAAGGCGTGAACGACCGATCGGGAATAGTCAGATGAAGCATCGTTGGATTCAGATGGATATCGCCAGGGGCATCGGCATCCTGGTGATCGTGTTTGCCCACAGTTGGTTCGTGGCCACCTCGCCGGACCTGCTGTATCCGATCCTCGCTTCGTTCATCTTGCCGGTGTTCTTTTTCCTCTCTGGCGTGCTCTTCAAACCCGAGCAACCGTTCGTGGAGATGGCAGTGCGCAAGGCTGACGGGCTGCTCAAGCCGTTTTTCTTCACCATGCTGGTGTATGTCATCGTGCGCGCCCTGCTGCGCGGCCAGCCGCTGCTGCCGGATATCGGCGGCGTGCTGTATGCCTCGGTGGACACCATTCCGTGGCAGGCCATGTGGTTCCTGCCACACTTCTGGGTGGCGATTCTGTTCAGTTGGGTGATGCTGCGGTTGATCCAGCGCCTGAAGCTGTCGTTGTGGGTGACCGGCGTGCTGATCGCGGCGCAACTGCTTCTCGGGGTTTGGCTGCTGCCGTTGTTCTGGCAGTTGCCGGTGACGCTCGGCGGTCAACACTGGGTGCTGCCGGGGCTGCCGTTCAGCCTGGATATCACCTTGATCAGCAGCACCTACTTCATCGTCGGCTACCTGGCACGCGATTGGTTGCGTACACATTCGGGATCGTGGCTGACGTGCCTGGTCTCGGTCCTGTTGTTTGCTGCGGTGTTCATTCCCACGTGGGACACCATGGACCTGGCGCAACGTCGCTACGACAGCTGGCTGTGGACCAGCGTGCTGGCGGTGATCGGCGTGTACGCATGCTGGGCACTGGCGCGGGTACTGATGGTGTCGGCCCTGCTCACTCGGGCGATGACCTACATCGGTCAGTCGACCCTGATCCTGTTGATCTTCCATGGTGAAATCCAGCACAAGACTGTCGACCTGCTCGAACGCCTGGGCATACATTCGTTTCTGGCGGCGTGTTTGGGCCTGGTGGTGGCGGTGGTGGTGCCGTTGATGATCGGGGAAGTGATCAAGCGGGTGGCGTTCCTGCGGTTTTTCTACTTTCCGTTTCCGGTGCGCAAAGCCGTCAAACCTTCAGAAAACCACTAAACCCCTGTGAAAGCGCGCGCGCCCGCGATAGCGGTGGGTCATTCAAAGGTATTTTGACTGACATTCCGTCATCGCGGGCAAGCCCGCTCCCACAGGGGTTATGTAGGTTCAATCATCAAGTTGTGGCGCGGCGGCCTTGCTGCCGGCTTTTGCGGGCTTGGCCGCTTTTGCGCCTTTGGCGGGCGCGGCGGGTTCTGGCTCGGCAGGCGCGGCGAGCTCTTTTTCAGCCATGGGCATCTGGTCGATGGCGCTGAAGAATTCCTTCAGGTCGAGGGTATCCGGCGGCACGGTTTTTTCGAGTTTCTTCTCGCCGTCCTTGCCGACCAAAATCACTTTGGTGCCACTGCCGGCGCCGAGCTTGAGGGCACGGATCAGCGCGTTGGTTTCAGGCGGCGTGAGCTTTTTGTTGTCCTTGGCGTCCTTGGCAAATTTCTCGCCTTCGGCACCGATGCTGCCGAACTTCACGGTGTAGAACACCATGCTGCGCTCTTCAAAGGACTGCTTGTTGGCAGGCTCATCCAGCTGTTTTTTCAGGTTCGCCAATGCTTCGTTTCCGGAGTCAAGTTCCACCACCACCAGCGGACGCGACTTGCCCAAGTCCTGCTTGAGCGGGTTGATATCATCCGCGGCCAACAGCGGCCCCGTAAAAGCCATCAAGGTAGCCAGGGTCAGCGACCGGATGAGCATGCGCACCTCCTTTGAATTCCATGCAGGGTTCTTGAGTTTCATGTCTGCGACAGTCAATTTCAAGGATGATTCCTACACCTCGTTAAGAAGCGTAGGTCAGGAAGCCTGCTACGCAAGGGGTTGGGCGCGTGCCACGGTGATTGTTTCTTCTGATTGCGGAAACATTAAGAGACGCCCCATTCCGGCCAATGCCGCGCAAACACGGGCGCCACGACAGGGTCGGTATCCACCTGCGCCAACGTCTGGGCAAAGCCGGGCGCCAGGTTGCTCAACACCTCGCGCGCCGCGTCCCAACGCGACACGGCTGCGGCCATGATGCCCAGTGCATTCGGCACCTGATTGGGGGCGAACAACTGGTCGGCGAACTGCTGGGCGAACACCACCCACGCATGGTGCAGATAGCGCCGCGTGCCGGTGGTCAATTGCGTCTGCGCCGCTTCATCCGCGTTGCCCAGCCAGCGTTGCGGGTAGTCAATGATGCCGATGGCCGAGTAGCAATTGGCAGCGATGTACACCAGGCCGCGCAGGATCTGGGCGCGGTTGCCGGCAAGGAGATCCGAGGCGGGAAATTCCAGGCCCAGGTGGATCAGGATGGCGGCGCTTTCGGTCAGCACCTGGCCATCGGGCGTGACCAGCGTGGGGATTTGTTTGAGCGGGTTGATGCGCGCGAGGGCTTCACTGCCCTCGCCATCTGCCCAGGAACTGGCGTCGATGCGACGCCACGGCACCGCGCAACGTTGCAGGGCGATTTCGATCATGCAGGAGCCGGATTCATCAATGCCGTAAAGCGTGTACATGGGCGTTTGCTCCTTAGCGCAGTAATTTGGCCTGCAAGTTCGCCTTCACCTGCGGCCATTCCGAATCGATGATGCTAAAGCGCACCGAGTTGCGCTTGCGTCCGTCGGGCATGATGCGTTCGTGGCGCACGATGCCTTCTTGTACGGCGCCGAGGCGCAGGATCGCGGCGCGGGATTTTTCGTTGAGTTCGTCGGTGGTGAATTGCACACGTACGCAGTCGAGCACTTCAAAAGCGTAGGTCAGCAGCAGGAGCTTGGCTTCGGTGTTGACGCCGCTTTTTTGTGTGGATTGCGCCAGGAAGGTGTGGCCGATTTCAAGCTTGCGATTCACCCGGTCGACTTTCCAGAACCGCGTGCTGCCGACTACCTGACCCGTGTCGCGACGCACGATCGCGAACGGGATCATGCTGCCGGCCTCACGCCCGGCGAGGGCGACGTTGATGTACGTGTCGACGGTCTCGGGACCCGGCACGTTGGTGACTTTAAGGTTCCACAATTCACCGTCGGCGGCAGCCTGGACCAGCGCGGCGGCATGTTCACGTTGCAAGGGTTGGAGTTCGACCGAGCTGCCGGTCAGGGTGATCTGAGTCATGAAGAACTGCGCCATTGGAGGGTGGTCGTCAGAGGCCAAGAGTGCAGGCTCTGATCCCATCCAGGCAAGCGTTTTAGAACAGGCCCATCTGCCCGCCGACCAGGGTGCCAAAATCATCGTTCACGAACGGCAGAATCGCGTCGGCCACCGGCTGCAATTGCCGAGTGACGTAGTGGTCGTAGTCGATCGGCGCCTGCCGCACTTCCAGCGGTTCCGGGCCGTTGACGCTGATCACATAGCTGATCCAACCGCCGCGCTGGTACTGGCGCGGGCGTCCCAGGCGGTCGTTGTATTCATCTGCCAGGCGGGCGGCGCGCACATGCGGCGGGACGTTGCGCTCGTAGTCGTCCAACTGGCGGCGCAGCCGTTTGCGGTAGATCAGCAGGTCGTCGAGTTCGCCGCTCAGGGTGCGGCGCACGTAGTCACGCACGTAGTCCTGATGGGGCTGGCGGTGAAAGATGCGCTGGTAGAGCTCCTGCTGAAATTGCCGGGCCAGCGGTGACCAGTCGCTGCGCACGGTTTCGAGGCCTTTGTAGACCATGTCTTCGCGGCCGTCGGCGTGCACGACCAGGCCGGCGTAACGCTTTTTACTGCCCTCTTCTGCGCCGCGGATGGTCGGCATGAGGAAGCGGCTGAAGTGGGTTTCGTATTGCAGTTCCAAGGCGCTTTGCAGGCCGTATTCGCTGTGCAAATGCGCACGCCACCAGTCGTTGACGTGCTGCACCAGTTGCCGGCCGATGCGGCTGGCATCATCCGCCGAATGCGCGCTGCCGAGCCAGACGAAGGTGGAGTCGGTGTCGCCGTAGATCACCTCATAGCCCTTGGCCTCAACCAGTTCGCGGGTCTGGCGCATGATCTGGTGCCCGCGCATCGTGATCGAGGACGCCAGGCGCGTGTCGAAGAAGCGGCAACCGCTGGAGCCGAGCACACCGTAGAAGGCGTTCATGATGATTTTCAGCGCCTGGGACAGCGGCGCGTTGTGCTCGCGTTTGGCCGCTTCACGGCCTTCGGAAACACGCGTGACGATGGAAGGCAGGCAGTGCCGGGTTCGCGAGAACCGCGCGCCGCGAAAGCCTTCCACCGACTCGCTCGCTTCGGGGTACTTGAGGCCTTCGATCAGGCCCACCGGGTCGATCAGGAAGCTGCGGATGATCGACGGGTAAAGGCTTTTGTAGTCGAGCACCAACACCGATTCATACAGACCGGGACGCGAGTCCATGACAAAACCGCCGGGGCTGGCCTGGGGCGGCTTGTCGCCCAGGTTTGGCGCGACAAAGCCCTGGCGGTGCATCAACGGCATGTACAGGTGGGTAAACGCGGCGACCGAGCCGCCGTTGCGGTCGGCCGGCAGCCCGGTGACGCTGGCCCGCTCCAGCAGGAACTTGAGCAACTCGGTCTTCTCGAAAATGCGCGTGACCAGCTCGCAGTCCTTGAGGTTGTAGCGCGCCAGCGCAGGCTTGTCCTCGGCGAACATGCGGTTGATTTCGTCCATGCGCTGGTACGGCGTGGAGATGTCCTTGCCCTCGCCGAGCAAGGTTTGCGCGACGTTCTCCAGACTGAAGGACTCAAAGCTCCAGGTGGCCGAACGCAGGGCTTCAATGCCGTCGATAATCAACCGCCCCGCTGCCGCCGCGAAGTAGTGATTGCGGCTGCCGTGTTCGCGCCAGACCATGGCTTCGCCGCTACGGCCAAGCAGCAGCGGCACGTTGAGGCGCTGGGCATGTTCGTGAAGCACGCGCAGGTCGAACTGCACCACGTTCCAGCCGATGATCGCATCGGGGTCGTGGGTGGCGAGCCAATGGTTGAGGCGCTCGAGCAGTTGCGCGCGGGTGTCGCAATAGTCGAGCTTGAAGTCCACCGCGTCGGTTTTATTCGGCGGGCCGAGCATGTACACCTGGCGCTCGCCGCAGCCTTCGAGGGCGATGGAATAAAGATCGCCCTGGGCGGTGGTTTCGATGTCCAGCGACACCAGTTTCAACGGCGGACGGTAGTCGGGTGCGGGTTTCATCTGCGCATCGATCAGCACGTCGTTGGCGTCTGGTGTGCCGCCGAACCACACGGGAGCGGTGATGAAGCGTTCCATCATGTAGCGCTCGGGCGGGCGGACATCGCCTTCGTAGACATCGACACCTGCGGCGCGCAGGCGTTTTTCCAGGTCCATCAGTTGGCGGTGCTGGCGCGTGTAGAGGCCCAACACCGGACGGTGATGGAAATCACACAGCTGCAGCGGACGCAGTTCGATATCGCGCTCGCCCTTGAGCAACCAGTCGAGCTGTTTGCGATAGGCCTCGGGAATAAACATCACCGAGGTTTGCACGGGTAGGCGCACGCACCGAGGGCCCTGGTCGGTGGCCAGCCAGAAGCTGACCTCCGTACCCGCCGCCGTGTCGCGCCAATGCCGGGTCAGGACAAAACCCTGCTGTAAATCCACCGTGCCGCACCTCAGGAATCGCTTTCAGGGCGTGATTCTACTCGGCATCCGCGTAAACGCGGCACGTTAACGCGCACGCAGACCGCAATCTCACAAATTTGTTGCAGGACATTAATAACAATCACTATCATTCGCGCCGGAGTCGTATCCGCGCAGCGAGGACGCGCAACGTTATTGCCCTTTTCCTCACATTGACGGTTCGCCGTCAGGATCGACCATGCCCTCCCGTACCCGACTTTGTGTGCCGTTTCGCCCTACCCTGCTCGCCCTTTGCTGCTCCGTGAGCCTTGCTGCTCATGCTGCAACCCCAGTCACCCCGCAGGATGCGAATAACCATCAGGACGGCAACACACTGGAACTGGGTGCCACCAACATCAACGCCGACGCGCCCGCGCCAAACGCGTTTCCGCCGGTTTACGCCGGTGGCCAGGTTGCACGCGGCGGGCAACTGGGTGTGCTGGGCAACCAGGACATCATGGACGTGCCATTCAGCATGTCCTCCTACACCGAGAAATTGATTCGCGACCAGCAGGCGCAAACCGTCGGCGATGTGCTGCTCAACGACTCGTCGGTGCGCCAGGCATCGGGCTACGCGAACCAGGCCCAGGCCTTTGTGATTCGCGGCCTGCCGCTCAATGGCGACGACATTTCCTTCAACGGTTTGTACGGCATCCTGCCGCGCCAGATCATGTCCACCGACGCCCTGGAACGGGTTGAAGTGTTCAAGGGGCCCAACGCGTTCATCAACGGTGTAACGCCCGGCGGCTCCGGCATTGGCGGCGGCGTGAACCTGCAGCCCAAGCGCGCCGATGATGTTCCGTTGCGCCGTTTCAGCACCGACATCAGCAGTGATGGCCGGGTGGGTGAACATCTCGACATCGGCCAGCGTTTTGGCGAGGACAACCGCTTTGGAGCGCGGGTCAACCTGTCCCAGCGTGAAGGCGATACGGCCGTTGACGACGAAAACCAGCGCTCGAAGCTGTTCTCGGTCGGCCTCGATTACCGCGGCGATGCGCTGCGTCTGTCGGGTGACTTTGTTTATCAGAAGCAGCAAGTGAACGGCGGGCGCAATACGGTGCTGCTCGGCAGTGGGCTGACCCACATCCCCAACGCCCCGTCTGCCGACACCAACTACGCGCCGAACTGGGGCACCACCAGCCTCGAAGACACGTTCGGCATGTTGCGCGGCGAGTACGACCTCAACGACAACTGGACCGCCTATATTGCCGGCGGTGCCAAGCACACCAACGAACTGGGGCGCTACTCGTCGGTCACCCTGAACGACGCATTGGGCAATGCCACGGTCAGCGGCTCGAACATCGCGCACCAGGAAGACAACACCAGCCTGATGGCCGGCCTGAACGGCAAGTTCCAGACCGGCGCTGTCAGCCACAAGTTGAACCTGGGCCTGACCGGCATCTGGACCCAGACCCGTAACGCCTTCGACTTTGCCGCCGGCAGCCAGCCAACCAATATCTACAATCCGGCCGACGTGTCTGCACCGGCCAAAGGCGGTTTCACCTCCGGCAGCGACCTGAACGACCCAGGCATTACCGCCAAGACCTTCGCCCGCAGCGCTGCGGTATCGGACACCTTTGGCTTCATGGATGACCGCCTGCTGTTCACGGCCGGTCTGCGCCGCCAGGAACTGGTGGTTCAAGGCTATGCCTACGGCACCGGCACGCGCACTGCCAATTACGCCAAGGGCATCACCACGCCGGTGTATGGCTTGGTGTTCAAGCCTTGGGACCATGTATCGCTGTATGCCAACCACATTGAAGGCCTGGCTTCGGGGCCGACCGCTCCGAGCACGTTTGGCAGCGCTACCAGCGTGACCAACGCCAACCAGACCTTCGCACCGGCCCGCTCGAAACAGACCGAAGCAGGCGTCAAGGTTGATATGGGCACCTACGGAGCGACACTGGGCGTGTACCGCATTGAACAGCCGACTCAAGGTTACTCCCAGCTGAATGCGGACGGCACCGCCACCTATGTCTTCCAGGGCGAGCAAGTCAACAAGGGCGTTGAGCTGAACGTCTTCGGTGAACCGGTCAGCGGCCTGCGTCTGCTGGGCGGCGCGACGATTATTCACACCGAAGTCAACGGCACGGCAAACGGCGCCAATGACGGCAACCGTGCGATTGGCGTGCCGTCGTTCCAGCTCAACGCCGGGGTGGATTGGGATGTGCCGGGCCTGCAAGGCGTAAGCGTCAACGGCCGCATGCTGCGCACCGGCGGCCAGTACGCCGATGCAGCGAACAACCTGAGCCTGCCGGCCTGGAACCGCTTCGATGTGGGTGCGCGCTACAACTTCAAGGTGGCGCAGCGTGATGTGACGTTGGGCGCAACCGTGGAGAACGTGGCCAATACCAAGTATTGGGAATCTGCGCTGGGTGGCTATCTGACCCAGGGTGATCCGCGGGTGGCGAAGTTGTCGGCGACGGTGGATTTCTAAAGTTACAACGTGGAGGGTCAGCGAATTTGCGCACCGCTGACTCGCCACTAGACTCAAGGGCTTCTCTCATGGAAGTCCCTTCAATGAATGTAACCCGCTCCGTGCGCCAGGCCCTTGCTCTGGTCGCCCTGGTGTGCGCCGGCAACCTTGCCGCTTACGCCGCCGACATCCCGCTGTCCAAATCCCTTGAAGCCGATGAAGTGACCACCAGGGTGCTGTCGGTCGATGCCGCCACGCACCAGGTGGTGCTGGCAGGTGCCGAAGGTAACCCGGTGCATGTGCAACTCAGTGATGACGCCAAGGACTTGGCCAACCTCAAGGTTGGCGATCAAGTGAAAGTGCTGACCACCCATTCGGTGGCTGCGGTACTCGACACCGACGTGGATAAAAGTGCCTCGGACTCAAGCGAAAGTACCGGCGTGGTGCGTGCCACGGCCGATAACCCGCACCCCGGCGGTGCCGCTTTCCGGCAGATCCAGGTGCAGTTGAAGATTACCCATATCGACCTGAACCAAAACCAGGTGACCCTGGAAAACCCTACCGGTGCGACGAAAGTGCTGAACGTTGAAAAACCGGAGATCCGTGCCGGCCTCAAAGACCTCAAGGTCGGGCAAAGTGTGCTGGTGACCTTCACCGATACCCTGGAAATCACCACAACTCACGAAGGCTGACAGCGACGAACACGGGCATCATCAAGATGCCCGGTTGGGTCAGGCGCGGCGCGCCTGGGCGAGATAGGTTTCGATGTTGTTCATTTGTTCATCCCAGCCACGGGAATTCATCTTGAAGGCCTTCTGGCGTCGGGCCTCGGGTACCGCATCAAACCCGGATTCAACCACCCTCAGCAAAATGCCTGGCGCCCGATCTTCGATGGTGAACTCCACCAGGGTAGGCGTTTCGCTGTCGTAGTCGACACCCTCCTCGACCGCATAAGGATGCCACCGGAAGGAAAACAGGGTTTGTGGCAGCATCCTTTCGATTTTGGCCTTCCACACCACATGTTCATAGCCTGGGTACGTGATGGGGGCTTCGAGGGTTTCCCCGGCAGCAAAGGTTTTGCCCTTCAGGGCGATACCGAACCAACTGCCGAATTGCTCGGCATCCGTGAGGGCTTCCCACACCTGTTTACGTGGAGCGTTGAGCAGGACTTTTCGTTCGATGCGATCTAATACGTGCATAAGTCACCTCCTCCATTGACAGTAGGCGACATTGACCAATGCGCAACCTTGGCGTGTGCGCGATGATGATGACCCCATCCTTGATCAGGCAATACGTTTATGACTGACCCGTTGAATGGAAGTTGCTTCTGCAAAGCTGTGTGCTATCAAGTGGACAGCCTGGATATGCCTATCAGCCACTGCCACTGCGACAGCTGCCGCAAGGTGCATGCAGCAGCGTTCGTGGCCACGGCCGGGGTGATGCGCGAACATTTCCGCTGGACACGGGGCGAAGCGCTGCTGTCGTCGCTTGAATCTTCGCCGGGCAAATTCAGGCAGTTTTGCTCGCGATGCGGCTCACATCTGATGGCTGAGCGTAGGCACCAGCCCCATGTGATTGTGCGAGTGGCGACGCTGGATGATGATCCGGGCGTACGGCCCACCTCGCACATCTGGACGGCCCATGATGTGCCCTGGCTCGCTTATCAAGCCGCAGAGCACTGGGACGAGTGGAAGGTCTGAGTCAGACGTGCGGGTCACCCGGGGCTTTGGCCGGCGTCGCGTATTGCGGCTTCAGGTGGCCTTCCTGGTCGAGCAGCCAGGCATCCATGATTTGCCGCACAACAGGGCCCGCCACACGGCCGCCGGCTTCACCGTTTTCGATCATTACCGAGATCACGATTTTCGGATGTTCGGCCGGCGCGAAGCCGACGAACAAAGCGTTATCGCGATGGCGTTCCAGGGTTTTGTTCCGGTTGTAACGCTCACCTTGCTTGATCGCAACCACTTGCGCGGTACCACTCTTGCCGGCAATGCGATACTGGGCGCCGACCGCCGCAGCCCGGGCGATACCGCGCGGGTCGTGCATCACCAGTTGCATGCCATGGTTGACCTGTTCCCAATCACGCGGGTCCTTGAGGACCACGTTGGGCATCGGGTTTTCATCCACCGGCGGCACGCCATTGATGGTCTTGGCCAGGTGCGGCCGGTTCCAGACGCCTTTGTTGGCGATCAATGCGGTGGCCTGGGCCAGCTGCAACGGCGTGACTTGCATATAGCCCTGGCCGATGCCGAGAATCACCGTTTCACCCGGGAACCAGGGCTGGCGCCGCGTCGCGCGCTTCCACGCCTGGGACGGCATCAGGCCTGCAGACTCCTCGAACATGTCGAGGGAGACTTTCTGGCCAAGGCCAAATTCAGCGAGATAATCGTGCAGACGGTCGATGCCCAGCTTGTGGGCCAGGTCGTAAAAGTAGGTGTCGTTGGAGCGCATGATCGCCGCGTCCATGTCCACCCAGCCGTCGCCGCTGTGGTTCCAGTTGCGGTATTTGTGGTCAAAATCGGGCAGCTGGTAGTAACCGGGGTCGAACACACGGGTTTGTGCGGTGACCACGCCACTGTCGAGACCGGCGATGGCCACTTCCGGCTTGATGGTCGAACCGGGCGCGTAAAGCCCGCGCAGCACACGGTTGAACAGCGGCCGGTCGATGGAGTCGTGCAGCGCCGCGTATTCCTTGAAGCTGATACCGGTCACGAACAGGTTAGGGTCAAAGCTCGGCTTGCTGACCATCGCCAGTACTTCGCCGGTTTGCGGGTCGAGGGCGACAACCGAACCACGTCGATCGCCCAAGGCTTCTTCCGCCGCCTCCTGGAGTTTGACGTCGAGGCTCAGAACGATGTTTTTGCCGGGGATCGGGTCGGTGTGCTTGAGCACGCGCAGTACGCGGCCTTGCGCATTGGTCTCGACCTCTTCATAACCGACATGGCCGTGCAGTTCGGATTCGTAGAAGCGCTCGATACCGGTCTTGCCGATGGACTGCGTACCGCGGTACTCCACCGAATCAAGGGCCTTGGATTCTTTTTCATTGATTCGGCCGACGTAGCCGATCGAGTGGGCAAAATGTGCGCCCAGCGGGTAGTGACGGACGAATTGCGGCTCGACGTCCACGCCAGGCAAACGGAATTCGTTGACGGCCAGTACGGCGATCTGTTCCTCAGTCAATTCGTAAAACAGCGTCACGGGCACAAAAGGATGACGAGCCTGCTTCAGCGCCTTGTCGAACACCGCACGGTCTTCGGCGGGCAGGTGCAGCAGGTTGACGATGGCATCCAGCTCACCCTTGAGGTCGGTTGTGCGTTCGCGGGTAATCGTCAGGTTGTAGCTGGGACGGTTGTCGGCCAAAACCACACCGTTGCGGTCATAGATCAACCCGCGCGTGGGCGTAATCGGCAGTACGTGGACCCGGTTGTTTTCGGAAATCGTGGAGTGGTAGTCGTACTGCACCACTTGCAGGAAATACATGCGGCCCACCAGGGCGCAGGTGATGCCGATGACCAACAGCGCGCAGGCAAGCAGGCGCTTGTTGACCAGACGGTTTTCTTTTTCGTGATCCTTGATCGGTATCGGTTCAGGCATTTCTACAGCATCTCGTTGAAGAAGGTCGACGCCGCGTCCTGCGGATGAAAAATCAATCCTTGTGAAAATGTGCTGCACCATACCAAAAATGCAGAAACACTTTGCATCGATTTCCCCAACGGCATGCTGTTTTGTCAGGAGAGCACGGATTTAGGCTCCAGAAAGGCCTCCAATCCGAGTGTGCAGTACTCACGGCCTATACCTGATTGTTTGAAGCCGCCGGAGGGCGCTGGCGGCTCGTGGGCCACGGGTATCGATCAACACGCGACGGCGTCGATGCGCGAAGCCTCTTTGCAGGGCTGAGGACAGAAGGTAAGCCTGGAGACCGTAGGCCGTATCGTTGGCGATAGTCAGCGCTTCATCTTGGTCATCGTAGGGGATGATCGACAGAACAGGCCCGAAGATCTTGGTCAGCTGGTTGGTAACGCAACTAAAGGCGGTGGGCCTGATGGATCAGCCCGCGTCGATTCCATCAGGCAAGCCGGGGCCACTCACCAATAGGTGAGCGCCCTCCTCGATGCCGATCTGAATGTATCGCTGCACCCGCTGCCACTGCTTGAGGCTGACCATCGGACCGATGCTGGTGGCAGGATCATTAGGGCCTCCCGCCCGGATATCGGCGAATTGCTCGGTTACCAGCGCTTCTATCTCATCCAAGCGTTGGGCGGGGATGGGATTGACGGAGTGGAATGTTGCTGCGGACCGGCTGCGGGGGCGCTGATACGTGTACTTGGAGAGTCCACGTTTGACTCGTTGCGACTCTGCTACCCTGGAAGGTGGCATGTACCGGCCGGTTTGAGGGTGCTGATTGAGCTGATCAAGGAGCGAGGGGTCTGATACACAAGTTCTGTATCAGAGAGCACGCGTTATGGTCGACGCCCATCGGCAGCACGCTTGCACCTGGGCTTTTCGACCGCCCAAAACAAAGCCCCTGTTTGCGTTAGCAAACAGGGGCTCTGGAATTTAATCTTGACGATGACCTACTCTCACATGGGGAAACCCCACACTACCATCGGCGATGCATCGTTTCACTGCTGAGTTCGGGAT
>NZ_JAFCUU010000015.1:0-84282 GCF_049896685.1 Pseudomonas sp. TWRC1-2
AGCGGCCACCTCGCCACCGTCGAGCTGAACGGCAAAACCCTCACCTCTCACCTGTTCAACAACGGAAAAGAACGCCAGCGCCAACAAGGCCAACTGCTCAGCCATTACGACTACGACGAGCAACACCGTCTACACGCCCACGCGGTGACTCAACAGGAGCACAAGTTCTACCGCCGCCACTACGACTACGACAAATCCGGCAACCTGACCCGCCTGCTCGATACGCGCAAAGGTGAACACCACTACCACTACGATCCGCTCGCCCGCCTGACTCGAGCGGATCACTCGCAAGACGTGCAAGAGCGCTTTGGCCACGACCCGGCGGGCAACCTGCTGATGCAGGACCGCCCCGGTCCGGACATCGTGGCGGGGAATCGGTTGGTGATTCAGGGCGATCATCATTACGACTATGACGCGTTCGGCAATCTGATCCGCCAAAGACGCGGTAAGGGTCATCAACTCGTTACCGAGTACCGCTACGACTGCCAGCATCGGTTGATTGGTATCACTCAACCCAACGGCCAAACCGCGAGCTACTGCTACGACCCGTTTGGTCGGCGCATCAGCAAAACCGTCGACGACATAACGACGGAGTTTTTCTGGCAAGGCGACAAGCAGGTTGCGGAGCATCACGCGGACAGGCATCGCAGTTATATCTACGAGCCGGACAGTTTCCGTCCGCTGGTCCTGCTGGAGGGCTTTGGTCCAAAACATACCCAGCCCTTCCACTACCAACTCGACCACCTCGGCACCCCGCAGGAACTCACAGCCCTCGACGGCGAAATCGTCTGGTCTGCGCACTACCGCGCCTACGGCCAAATCAGCCGCCTCGACATAAACAAAGTCGACAATCCGCTACGTTTCCAGGGCCAATACTTCGACCCGGAAAGCGGACTGCACTACAACCGCCATCGCTACTACAATCCAGATATCGGTCGTTACCTGACACCCGACCCCGTGAAGCTGGCGGGTGGGATCAACGCGTACCAGTACGTGCCCAACCCTACGGGGTGGGTGGACCCTCAGGGCTTGCATAGCTGCCCGGGTGAGAACGGTTGCAAGCCCCAAACAGGTGCGGACGATACAGCCCAAATTACCCGGGTAGATGAAGGGCTCCCTTCCGCTCCTCTTATCCATGGAGTTGATGCAGAAACGTTGAGTCGGACACATAGCATTGAAGGGAAGCGTTCAACCAAAAAGGTTGAGGAGATTTCTGGCAATATGCGAAGCAATGGATACGATATTAACCAACCCATTGAAGTGCTTGAGCATAACGAACGGCGCTACATTATAGACGGCCACCATCGAGCTGCAGCCGCCAGACGAACACATACGATGGTCACCATAAAACTGATTGAAAATATAGAAAGCCACGAAAGCGTGTTTAAGAACACCAAGGAAGTGGTGGATGCGTCAAATACAGCTGGGCTGGATAGGTTAAATAGGCCAAGACGATGAAAGCTCATACACTTGAAAATTTGATCGCAGAGTATTTAGAGCACGTAAAGAAGGCAACTGATTTGCTTGAGTGCTCATTCGGCACTAAAAATATTCTCCGACTGTGGCGAACCAACAAAATCCCGCGGTGCGGGAAGGTTAATGGTGATGTAACCTACGAACTGCACGGAATTGGTTGCTGTGTTTACCTATCCGAAATATGTATCGACTTTGATTATGGCCCTGACGGAAGAGTCGACGGCTTCGACGCATGGCGGCTGTACATGTACGCATGTGAGTTACCATGCAAATACAAAAAATACACCAACAAAGAATCCTTGGAACGCGAATTCAACGAGTACCTAAAAAAGGGAAAAGCCAAGAAAATCGAAGGTTCCACATCTAATTTATACTTTATACAGCCTTGAAAGGTGTTGAAAGACTACCTCTAAATAGACCATTCGATCTTTACCTGTGGCGGGCGAGCTTGCTCGCGCTGCGCAGAAGCCCCAATAAGGGCGACGCGCTTTGAAAACCAAAACCGCGCCGCCAGTTTCGAGGCTGCTGCGCAGCCGAACCCAGGGCAAGCCTGCTAATCACAACAAACCTACTCACCAGATACCAAGGTTCACCCTCAAAAAATAAGTGAACCCGGCACCCAATCAACTCGTCACCGAATATCGCTACGACTGTCAGCACCGGCTAATTAGCATCACCCAACCCAACGGGCAAACAGCCAGCTACCGCTATGACCCATTTGGTCGGCGCATCAGCAAAACTGTCGACAACATATAGATAACCCTTTGCCGGTCCCGAGTACCAACGGCCCACGCTCACCTCATATTGGCTACCAGACTGCCGGAAAGCGCGGTAACGGAGGTGCCAAAAGAGGCCATATCTTGCTGAATCTAACCCCCGTCAACCGCTCCAGGATTGGTATTGCACAATGAGTAACCTAGAAGCAGAGATCGACGAAAGCTTAGAAAACTTAAGTATTCAGAGTAGAAAACTTGCCCCCGAAGACTTAGATATATTAATCGCATCTCTTCGCAACGTGTTTTTCTGCGAGAGTGCCAACCATCTTGATCCAACTCAGTTACGGGTTAACCGCACGGAGTACAACCCTGATTTCTGGCAAGAGGTATCAAAACACATTCAAAGTGATCAGTTGATTTTCGTTGTGTTCGACACATCCTATAGAGCATGGGAAATCGCCTCTCCCCAACAACTTGAGCGTATTTTATCTGATACCACTGGATACCCATTCTGGATGACGGACAAGAGCTTTGGATTTTTGATCTACATGGACGACCATGATTGCGTTAGTTGGGCTTATCCCTGGAAAAACAACTTTCCCTCACGCGGCCATCAGCAACCCCGACACCGAACAAAACGGCAAATGAAAATACGTATCCAACCGCACCAACCTCCACCCGCCCAGTTTTTTAAACACCTCTCCAGCACCGAATCGCTGATCGCCCAGGCAAACATCACCACTACTATCGCGCGGTCCTCCAACGCAGGCTTCATATGAGAACCGGCGAGAAATAAAACCGACCGTATCCCCCTCCGTATGCCAAAAAGACTTCTGAAGGACGACAAATGATTACTCTACTGAAAAAGTCATCAGACCCTATAACAAACCACTATAAAAAAGGAAAAGTGATAGCACTCAATAAGCATGCAAATGATGATGTGATATTTCTCATTGAGGGAACAGCTATAAACTGTTTTGTCAGCTACTGCCCCTACACTATCGAAGTTGGAGAAACCTACGACATAGAACTCACCCTAAACCTTTCCGACGACTACGAGATTGAACGGGTTGAACCGAGGAAAATACGGGCTGAAAAGGCGAATTATGGTTATTGCTACTTCCTCTACGGAGAGCTACTCAATGAGACTTTTCTTACTTTCACTTCGCTGAGCGATGAAGATATCCACTACGAACACCCCGAATGTAACGAGCACTTTATTAAATTAAAAGTTCAAAGAGTTGACGCTAGCTTTCGCTGAGCCTGACAGTGAGATCAGCCCCCATCGCCTTTTTGTATTCACAAAAAGGCGTCCAGCGCAAAGCTCTAGATTTTGAAGCATATCCACGCCGAGGCTTGGAGCAAGCGGCTAATGACTCTCTCGAATAGTTTGAAAACAGCACGATGAGCCGAATAGAATGCACAATCGGCTCACTGAATGAGCCGAATAGCCCATTTATTCGGCTCACGCACCTAGGTACGCCTTCATGGATTCTCCTTCCTGGATCTGGCAACACACTGACTGGCCCCACTTCCATTGGCAGCCCGGACGCCTGGCTGTCTTGGTGCGCGAGTGCACGCAAGCCCAAGGCAAGCTGCTAGGCATGCTCGGCTCCGTTAGTCAGGCGGTCAGTGCGCAGAATGAGCTGGATGCTTTGCTGCAAAACATCCTGACGTCTTCGGCAATCGAAGGCGAGCAGCTGAATGTCGGCTCCGTGCGATCCTCTTTGGCGCGCCGCTTGGGCCTGGAGGCACTGCAAGATGGCCAGGTGAGCCGCCGCAGTGAAGGCCTCGCCGAATTGATGATGGACGCCACCAAACAATTCGCACAGCCGTTCACCCTTGCGCGCTTATTGAACTGGCAGCACTGGTTGTTCCCGACCCCGGAAGCGGGCTTTGCCGCGCGCGCGCTCAATGTCGGCGCTCTGAGGGGAGATGAGCCCATGCAGGTGGTCTCGGGGCGACTGGATCGGCCGAAGGTCCATTTCGAGGCGCCACCGCGCCGGGGACTGGAGCAAGCGCTGGATGACTTCCTCGAATGGTTCGAAACCAGCCGCAACCAGCCAGAGCTGGACCCGTTGGTTCGCGCCGGCGTCGCGCACTTCTGGTTTGTCACGCTGCATCCGTTCGATGACGGCAATGGTCGCCTGACCCGGGCAATCACTGACTTGGCATTGGCACAAGGCGAGCATCAGGCCATCCGTTTTTATGCCATGTCAGCCAGCATTCTTGAGGATCGCGCCGGTTACTACAACGCATTGGAATCCAGCCAGAAGGCCACACTGGATATCACCGCTTGGCTGGAATGGTTCCTGAAAACCTTGCTGCGCAGCCTGGAGCAGGCGATGGCGCGAATTGACCGAGTTCTGGCCAAGACCCGGTTTTGGCAGCAGCACCGCGACCTCTCGTTATCTGCCGAACAGATCAAGGTACTCAACCGCCTGCTCGACGGCGGTGAAAAAGGCTTCGAACACGGCATCAACGCCGCGCAGTACCAGGCAGTGGCGAAGGTGTCCAAGGCCACCGCAACCCGGCATCTTACTGATCTGTTGGAAAAAAACTGCCTGGTCCGTTTGCCTGGCGGAGGCCGTAGTACGCGCTATCAAATCAATAGCTGAAGCGACTGAAGCCACCCGCTCATTTGCCCACAATCCCCATGTCTGCTAGTGTCGCGCCGGTTTACCGTCTACCGGAATAGCCGCCATGGCCCGCAAAAAAGTTGCACTCGATTTCGAACAATCCCTCGCTGACCTGCAAACACTGGTCGAGCGTCTGGAGAACGGCGAGTTGTCGCTGGAAGACTCGTTGACGGCGTTCGAGCAAGGCATCGGCCTGACGCGCGACTGCCAGAGCGCGTTGGCGCAGGCGGAGCAGAAGGTCCAGGTTCTGCTGGAACGTGACGGGGAGTTGGCCGAAGAACCTTTCGATGCGGAACAGCCGGAATGATCGACGCGTATCAGGCCAGTAGCCAAGCCCGGGTCAACGCGGCGCTCGAGCCCTTGTTTGTTGCGCCAAGCCCGGAAATGAAGCGTCTCTACGATGCCATGCGCTACAGCGTGATGAATGGCGGCAAGCGTGTGCGCCCGTTGCTGGCGTATGCGGCGTGTGAAGCGCTGGGCGCGCCGGCCGAGCAGGCCAATGGCGCGGCGTGTGCGGTGGAGCTGATTCACGCCTATTCCCTGGTGCATGACGATTTGCCGGCGATGGACGACGATGATTTACGTCGCGGCCAGCCGACTACCCACAAAGCCTTCGATGAAGCCTATGCCATTTTGGCCGGCGATGGCCTGCAGAGCCTGGCGTTCAGCGCCCTGCTCGACCCGCGCTTAAATAGCGTGAACGCAGAAAACAGCCTGCGCATGGTGACCGCCCTCGCCCTGGCCGCAGGCCCGGCCGGTATGGTCGGCGGGCAAGCGATCGACATGGGTTCGGTCAGCCTCAAGCTGGATCAACAGGCCCTGGAACATATGCATCGCCACAAGACCGGCGCGCTGATCGAAGCCGCCGTGCACTTGGGTGCGTTGGCCAGTGGCCGTGCCGACGCTGCGCAATTGGCCGCCCTGCAGACCTATTCCCGGGCCGTCGGCCTGGCGTTTCAGGTGCAGGACGACATTCTCGACGTCGAAAGTGACACCGCGACCCTGGGCAAACGCCAAGGCGCGGATGCCGCACGCGATAAACCGACCTATCCGGCCTTGCTTGGCCTTGAAGCGGCCAAGGCGTATGCCCTGGAACTGCGCGACCAAGCCCTGGATGCCCTGCGACCTTTCGACGCGGCGGCCGAGCCTCTGCGCGACCTGGCGCGGTATATCGTCGAACGCCGCCACTGAGAATGGCGGCCATTGCAGCCGCATATCGGCCAAGTTCGGCGCTCTGCGTGGGCAGTTTGCACCGCTTGAGGTAAACTGCCGCCTCTTCTATACCTATAACGATTCGCCTGATGCCCACGACGTTTCAAGAGATTCCCCGCAAACGCCCGTCCACGCCACTGCTCGACCGTGCTGCCACGCCGGACGGCCTGCGTCGACTGGGTGAAGCCGAGCTGGAAACCCTGGCCGATGAGTTGCGCCTGGAATTGCTCTACACGGTCGGTCAGACCGGTGGGCATTTTGGTGCCGGCCTGGGCGTCATCGAGCTGACCATCGCCCTGCATTACGTGTTCGACACCCCGGACGACCGGCTGGTGTGGGACGTGGGCCACCAGGCGTATCCGCATAAAATCCTTACCGGCCGTCGCGAGCGCATGGGCACCCTGCGCCAGAAGGACGGCCTGGCCGCCTTCCCGCGTCGCGCCGAGAGCGAGTACGACACCTTTGGCGTCGGCCACTCCAGCACCTCCATCAGCGCAGCGCTGGGCATGGCCATTGCCGCCCGCCTGCAAGGCAGCGATCGCAAGGCAATCGCGGTGATCGGTGATGGCGCGTTGACCGCCGGCATGGCCTTCGAAGCCCTGAACCATGCGCCGGAAGTGAACGCCAACATGTTGGTGATCCTCAACGACAACGACATGTCGATTTCGCGCAATGTCGGTGGCCTGTCGAATTACCTGGCAAAAATTCTTTCCAGCCGCACCTATGCCAGCATGCGCGAAGGCAGCAAAAAGGTGCTCTCGCGTCTGCCCGGCGCGTGGGAAATTGCGCGCCGCACTGAAGAATACGCCAAGGGCATGCTGGTGCCCGGCACCCTGTTCGAAGAACTGGGCTGGAACTATATCGGCCCCATCGATGGCCATGACCTGCCAACCCTGATCGCCACGTTGCGCAACATGCGTGACCTCAAGGGCCCGCAGTTCCTGCACATCGTCACCAAGAAAGGCAAAGGCTTCGCCCCGGCCGAAGTTGACCCGATCGGCTACCACGCGATCACCAAACTCGAACCGCTCAACGCCCCCGCCGCCGCGCCGAAAAAGGCCAGCGGGCCCAAGTACTCCGGTGTGTTTGGCGAGTGGCTGTGCGACATGGCCGCGGCCGACTCGCGCCTGGTGGGCATCACTCCGGCGATGAAGGAAGGCTCCGACCTGGTGGCGTTCAGCGAGCGTTTCCCGCTGCGCTATTTCGACGTGGCGATTGCCGAGCAGCACGCCGTGACGTTCGCCGCCGGCATGGCCTGTGAAGGCGCCAAGCCGGTGGTCGCGATCTACTCCACCTTCCTGCAGCGCGGTTACGACCAACTGGTTCACGACGTGGCGGTGCAAAACCTCGACGTGCTGTTTGCCATCGACCGCGCCGGCCTGGTCGGCGAAGACGGCCCGACCCACGCCGGCAGTTTCGATTTGTCCTACTTGCGCTGCATCCCCGGCATGCTGGTGATGACGCCGAGTGATGAGAACGAACTGCGCAAGATGCTCAGCACCGGCCACCTGTACAACGGCCCGGCCGCCGTGCGTTACCCGCGCGGCAATGGCCCGAACGCAGTGATCGAGAAAGACCTGGAGCCGATCGAGATCGGTAAAGGGATCGTGCGGCGCCAGGGCAGCAAGACGGCGTTTCTGGTGTTCGGCGTGCAATTGGCCGAAGCGCTGAAAGTCGCTGAGAAGATCGACGCCACCGTGGTCGACATGCGTTTCGTCAAACCGTTGGACGAAGCCCTGGTACGCGACATTGCCGCTAGCCATGAGCTGCTGGTGACCGTCGAAGAAAACGCCATCATGGGCGGCGCGGGTGCGGCAGTCAGCGAGTTCCTGGCGCGGGAGAACATCCTCAAGTCGGTGCTGCACCAGGGCTTGCCGGATGTGTACGTCGAACACGCCAAGCCGGCGCAGATGCTGGCAGAGTGTGGGCTGGACGAGGCGGGTATCGAAGCGTCGGTGCGCGCGCGCATGGCACTGCTAGGCCTGTAGAAACCGGCTCAAAAAATGTGGGAGCTGGCTTGCCTGCGATAGCATCACCTCGGTTTTACTGACAAACCGAGGTGCCTGCATTGCAGGCAAGCCAGCTCCCACATTGGTTTTGTATTGCTGATAAATGCTATGGACAGCCCATGAACCGTCTTCGCCTTGCCCTGCCCTTGCTACTGCTCCCCGCCCCCGACCTGCTGGCCGACAGCTTCGAGCGTGACGACGCACTGAAACTCCCCGATGTAGTCATCAGCGCCAACCGCCAGGTCCAGGCGCGCAACGACAGCAGCGCCGCCAACACCGTGTTCACCCGTGATGACATCGACCGCCTGCAACCCACCAGCGTGACCGACCTGCTCAGCCGCGTACCCGGCGTACAAGTGGCACCCACCGGCGGCCGTGGCAGTTTGCCGGGCATCTATATTCGTGGCACCAAATCCGCGCAAAGCCTGGTGCTGGTCGATGGCCAGCGCATCGCCAACACCACCTCCGGCGACAGCGGGCTGCAATACCTGAACGTCGATCAGATTGAACGCGTGGAAGTGCTGCGCGGCTCGCGCTCGGTGATCTACGGCAGCGACGCGATTGGCGGCGTGATCCAGATATTCACTCGGCGTAATGCCGAGCAAGGCCTGCAGCCACGCTTGAAACTGGGGTTTGGCAGCCACCAGACCTGGGAGCGCAGCGTCGGTCTTTCCGGCGGTGATGAACACACGCGTTTCAACCTGGGCGCGAGCCTGGATGACACGGCGGGTATCAACTCAACGCGTGAGTCGTTTCCCAGCGACGGCGACCATGATGCCTACCGCAATCAATCCATCAGCCTCAACCTCAGCCATGCTTTCAGCGACGAACTGGAGGTTGGTTTCAATCTGTTGGATAACCGTGGCAAGTCAGAGTACGACAACAGCTTCGGCCGTTACGACGCCGCTTCCGGGCAAACTGTCGGGCAGAAACCCTACACCGATTACACCGTGAGCAGCGCCAGCGGTTATGTCGACGCCAAGCTCAATGCGCACTGGCAGTCGCGCCTGGAACTGGGCCACAGCGAGAACCTCGATACCAAGCGCGATACGCTCAGCGATGATTTCAGCGTGTTCAATACCTATCGCGACTCGATCAACTGGCAAAACGACCTGACGCTGAATGACCAGAACAGCTTGATCCTCGGCGGCGACTGGTACGAAGACCGTTTCCACGGTTCAACCACCTTCACCGAAAACAGCCGCTGGAACCGGGCCGCCTTTGTGCAGCATCGCTTCCACGGCGAGTGGTTCTCCACCGAACTGGGCCTGCGCCGCGACCAGAACCAGCAGTTCGGCGGCCAGAACAGCTGGAGCGGCACCCTCACCGTGCCGATCAACCCCGACAATGACGTGCTGCTGAGCTACAGCGAAGGCTTTCGCGCGCCGACCTTCAACGACCTTTATTACCCTGACACGAAGTACAGCAACCCCAACTTGCAGCCCGAAACGTCAAAGAGCTACGAGCTGCAATGGCGCAGCCAACTGAGTGACAGCACGCGCCTGGAAGCCTCGCTGTATCGCACCCAGTTAAGCAACGCGATCATCCTCGACAGCACCAGCAAGCCGCAAAACGTGGCGTCGGCGCGTGTCGATGGGTTTGAAGCGGCGCTCAAGCAGGAGCTGTTTGGTTGGCAGAGTAACCTGGGCGCCGCCTTTATCAACCCGCGCGACCGTGACACGGGCCACACCCTGGCCCGTCGTGCACGCCGCACGTTGAACCTGGATCTGGATCGACAATTTGACAAGTTGGGACTGGGGGCCAGTTGGCAGGTCATCAGCAGCAGCTACGACGACGAAAAAAACCGCAACCGCCTGGGTGGATACGCACTGCTGGGGTTGCGCAGCAGTTGGGCGGTGAGCCGTGAAATCCGTATTTCACTAAAGGTCGACAACCTGCTGGACCGCCAATACGCCCGCGCCCGCTACAGCTATAACGCTTCGGACTTTTCCAATAATCAGGACTACCGCGAAGCGGGACAGACCTGGATGCTCGGGCTGACCTGGACCCCGAAGCTGTAACCAACGCCCCGGCGCCTCGACCTATCGATTGACCTTTCAGGCAATGGCTCGCTGTCGGAACGAGCATTGCAGTGGCAGGGTCATGTGCGCCGCTCCCCTTGGCGCCTCAACGACGCTCGCGCATGGGCTCATTCGTACTCAGATACCCGGCCTTGATGGCCTCGGCGCAGTCTATAAACCCATAGGCGTTAACACGGCCGGCCTCGGTAAAGCCGACGTAGAAGTCCTTTTTTTTGCCTTGGCTTTCCAGTTCATAGTCAAAACACTGTGAGCTGCCACTACGAATCGGGGTGATGCGCTTGGGCTGCTGGATAGCGAGAATGTCCTGCTTGGAGGTTCTTTCGCCTCGGCCAGCCTTCTCTACCAGCGGATCAGCCCAGAAATTCATCAACGTTGAGACACCTTCCAGCGTCGCGCAGCCGGTCAGCAAAAGGGCAGTAGAAACACCGATGATCAAACGACGCATGGCCACCTCCTGTAGTGGAATAATCGCCATGCGGCACGCATCGCGGGCCATAGAGTAATCCGCTGCTGGCCGAGCCACTCAACGGAAGAATCTTATTAATCGGTAGGACAACACGCCTCCCGCACGCTAGCGTTGCGGGGCAATCAACGCGCAGAGCTCGGCCACCGCCTCGACCATCTGGCCGCTGGGCCGCTCCAGGCCTTTGTCCGGCACCAACAGCAAGCGTCCCTGTGCCACGGCGGCGATCTGCGGCCAGGCCTTCCAGGCGTTCAACTGCGGCTGATCCCCGGCCAGAATCACCTCGGGATTGCGCTGCAACACCGACTCGATGCTGACCTGCGGCGCCGGCAGCTTCAGGTCATCGAACACATTGCGCGCGCCGCACACACTCAGCGCGTCGCTGATGATCTGCCCGCCGCCCACGGTGTACAGCGGCTGGTTCCATACCTGATAAAACACCCGCAGCGGCTCGGCACGCTGATAGCGTTGGCGCAGTTCGGCCAGGCGCAGACGCAACTGCGCGGCTAATTGCCGACCGGCGTCGGCGCGGCCCAATTGCTCGGCGATTGCTTGAACCTGGGTGGTCAGTTGTTCGAGGCTATGGGGTTCGGCGACATACACGGGAATATTCAGACGCTGCAATTGCTCGCGCTGCGCAGGGCCGACGCTGCCGGGCCACAACAGGATCAGGTCCGGTTTGAGACTGAGCAGGCGTTCCATGTTCAGTTGTCCGTAATGCCCAACCGACGGCACTTCGGCCAGCACCGCCGGTCGTTCGCCGCCGTCAAGCACGCCCACCAGCAAATCGGCAGCGCCCAGTTCAACCACGATTTCAGAGAGCGAAGGCGCCAGGCTGACGACGCGCTGGACCGCCAGCGCCTGGGCACTGAATGCCAGCAGCAGCACCGCCAGCCAGTAGCGCATCATCCCAATTGACGCGGGATGCGGTAGAGGTAAAACAGCACCAGGGTGGACAGCGCCAGCAAAAACAGCGGCACCGCTTCCAGACCGACAAACACCGCCAACGCGCCGATCCAGGCCGGTAGGGCCGCCACCAGCAAGGCCGTGCGACGACGGGCCGCGAGGGTGATCCAGGCAGCCGGTTCTTCGGCAGTATCGAGGGCTTTGGCGGTGGCGATCAGCGCGTGTTTATAGCCGTTAAAATAACGCAGGCTCAAAAACATCGAGGCCACGCCGCCAATAAAGAACGGCATGGCCAATACGGGAAGCAGGGACTGGGCCTGGCCAAATACCAGGTTGATCACGAATAACGGCAGCAATGCCAGGGCCAGGTACTGCCACCAGTTGAAGGACAGTCGCCGTTTCACCTGGCCACGGGTCACGCGCGGTCGACCTCGCCTTGGTGCTCGTTGCCCATCATGTGGTCGAGCTTGCTGGCTTTGGTCGCCAGGTAGAGTTTGTTGTGCGGGTTTTGCCCGGTGTGCAGCGGCACGCGCTCGGCCACGGTGATGCCCATCTCGGTCAAGGCTTTGACCTTGCGCGGGTTGTTGGTCATCAGGCGCAGGGATTTCACGCCCAGGTGCTCGAGCATCGGCAGGCAGATCGCATAGTCACGCTGGTCGGCGGCAAAGCCCAGGCGTTCGTTGGCTTCGACGGTATCGGCGCCGCCGTCTTGCAGCTCGTAGGCGCGGATCTTGTTCATCAGGCCGATGCCACGGCCTTCCTGGCGCAGGTACAGCAGCACGCCACGGCCTTCGCGGGCGATGGCGCGCATGGCGGCTTCCAGTTGCGAACCGCAGTCACAGCGTTGGCTGAACAATGCGTCGCCGGTCAGGCACTCGGAGTGCACGCGGCCAAGCACCGGCGCGCCGTCGGCGATGTCACCCAGGCTGAGCACGACGTGCTCGCGGCCAGTGGCCTCTTCGAGAAAGCCGTTCATGGTGAACGTGGCAAAAGGGGTAGGCAGCTTGGAAGCGGCGACGAAAACGACGGGCACCGTGTGCTCCTGATTTCAGATTTCACAGAGGGCGCCATTGTAACAGCAGGTTCCTACAGACGCTTAAGCTGAATTATCGCTGATAAAGATCAATAGGTTCGATTGGCCTTCGTCCCGGTTCTATGCAGGTCAGAACGGGTAAGGCTGCTTCCAGTGTCCGAAAATCGGCTTCAGTTCGCCGCTTTTGACCAAAGCCGCCATGCGCTGGTCATACACCGCCATCAAGGCCCGGCCGCGCTCAGTGTCGGCAAAGCCTATGTAAAGCGGCAGCTCGGCGATAGGCGTGAGCCTGAACTGCGAAGGATCGTCCGCCTGGCCAAGCACGTACCTGGCTTCGGTGAGCGAGTCGATGTAGAAGTCGGCGCGGCCGTGCTGCAGCATCGGCAGGATGCCGTCTCGGCGTTCGATCTGGTTGAAGTGACGCAGGTTGGGCAAGTACTCCTCGTACTTGTAGCCGCGTACCCAGGCCAGGCGGTAATTGCCCAGCGTGGCGAGGCTTGGCGTCGGCGTCGTTGCCAGCCCGAGGGCGTAGATGTGGTCCGAGTCGAAATTCCAGTGCGGGTACAACACGCCGCTGGCTTCATCGCGATAGGCACCGACCCAGCCATCCACCTCGCCGCGCTGGGCCAGGCCGACCGAGCGGGTATAGGGCTCGCTGCGGGTTTGCAGGGTGATGCCGGCGGGCTCGAAGATTTGGCGCAATAAGTCCCAGGCCAGGCCGCTGCCATCTTTGTTGGTGTAGTCGTTCCATTCCTCACTGGCCAGCGTGATCTTGCCAGGGACCGGGCCCTCATCTGCTTGGACCAGCGAGGCAAGTGCACACAGCACCACCAGCAGCCAACGACGTACATCCATAACGACACAACCCCACACACCGTGATATCCGTATAGAGGGTAGCGCAGGTCGCTGGCTTACGGTGTTTCGTGAAAATGCTGATAGCCACGCACGGCCGGTGTGATGTCTTGCCCTGTGGCATCGAGCAAGGTGACGCCCTGCCCCGCCTCGACCCGACCGATCACGTGGATCGGCCAACCAGCAGCCTGCAACGGCGCCAGCTCGGCCGGCGGCAACGTGAACGCCAATACGTAGTCGTCGCCCCCGCTCAGGGCCGCCACGCGCGCCTGGTCATCACCGAGAAACGCCAGCAAGGCCGCCGACAACGGCAATTGCTGACGCTCAATCACCAGGCTGACAGCCGACGCCTTGGCGATATGCCCGCAATCGGCCAACAACCCGTCGGAGATATCCATGGCCGATGTGGCCTTTGCCCGCAGCGCCAGGCCCAACGCCAGTTGCGGTTGTGGCGACCAGTAGTGCGCCAGCAGCGGCTCGGCAATCGCCGTATCCGCCGTGCGTTGGCCCAGCACCAGCGGCAACGCACCGGCAGCATTGCCCAGCTCACCGCCTACACACAGCAAGTCACCCGGTTGCGCACCGCTGCGCGTCAACGCCTGCCCGGCCGGCACACGGCCAAACACGGTCAGGGTCAGGCTCAGCGGCCCACGCGTGGTGTCGCCGCCCACCAGGCCGACGCCGCAGCTTTGCGCCATGGCGTTCAAACCCTGGGCATAGCGTTGCAGCCAATCGGCATCGACCGTCGGCGTTGTCAGGGCAAGGGTAAAGGCAAGCGGATGGGCGCCCATGGCGGCCAAGTCGCTCACTGCCACGGCCAGCGAGCGCTGGCCGAGCAGGAACGGGTCACACGGGTCGGCAAAATGCACGCCGGCCACTAACGTATCGGTGGAGATTGCCAGCTGCTCCCCGGCGGGGAGCGCCAGCAAGGCGCAGTCGTCGCCGATCCCGAGGGCAATGCCTTCGCCGCCCTGCGCACAGGGCGCGGCGGCGAAGTAGTTGCGGATCAGCTCGAACTCACCCATTGGGAAGGTCAGCGCGACTTAGCGCTTGTGTTCCTTCACTTCGGCTTCACGCAGGCGCGGGGCCAGCTTGTCGAGCACGCCGTTGACGAACTTGTGGCCGTCGGTCGAACCGTATACTTTGGCCAGCTCGATCCCTTCGTTGATCACCACGCGGTACGGCACGTCAACGCGCTTGAGCAGTTCCCAGGTGGACAGGCGCATAACGCACAGTTCAACCGGGTCCAGCTCTTCGATCGTCAGGTCCAGGCAAGGTGCCAGCGCCGTGTCGATCTCGGTCAGGTTGGCATGCACACCGTGCAGGATGTCGTGGAAGTAGCTCTGGTCGGCAAACGTGAAGTCGTTGTCGACGCGGAACTGCGCTTCGATTTCGTTCAGCGAAGCGCCGGCCATCAGACGCTGGTACAGCGCCTGAGTCGCGAGTTGACGCGCTTTACGGCGCTTCTCGCTTTTGGACGGCTTGCCGGCATCCGCAGGGCGCGGGTCTTGGGGGTTGAACTGATCGCTCTCGTCGGAAATCACTTGGCCTCCAACTGCGACAGCAGGCTGACCATTTCCAGCGCGGACAGGGCAGCTTCAGCGCCTTTGTTACCGGCCTTGGTGCCGGAACGCTCGATGGCTTGCTCGATGGAATCCACGGTCAGCACGCCGAAAGCGACAGGCACGCCGAACTCCATGGACACCTGGGCCAGGCCCTTGGTGCATTCGCCGGCCACGTATTCGAAATGCGGGGTGCCGCCACGAATGACCGCGCCTAGGGCGATGATCGCCGCGTATTCACCCTGCTGAGCAACTTTTTGCGCAACCAGTGGAATTTCGAAGGCGCCAGGGGCACGGATGAGAGTGATATCGCTCTCGCTCACACCGTGGCGAACCAGGGCGTCAACGGCACCGCTTACCAGGCTTTCAACCACGAAGCTGTTGAAGCGGCCAACCACCAGGGCATAGCGGCCTTTGGGGGCGATGAAGGTACCTTCGATGGTCTTCAGGGTCATTCGACAAATCTCTTAAAGAGCCGGGACGCGAAAAGTGCGTCCCTCAGTGATGATTTAACCGCGAACAAGGGGCAAAAATCGCCGGCCTTTATTCGGAGGGCACGTATTCTACAACTTCCAGGTCGAAACCGGATATCGCATTAAATTTCATTGGCGCGCTCATCAGGCGCATTTTGCGTACGCCCAGGTCACGAAGGATCTGCGAACCGGCACCGACGATGCTGTAGGTGGTCGGTTTTTTCACCGGCACGTGGTCGGCGGTTTCGCGGATATGCGCCAGCAATACATCGCCGTCCAACGGGTGACCGAGCAACAGCACCACACCGCTGCCTGCCTCGGAGACCGCAGCCATGGCGGCGCGCAGGCTCCAGCGGCCGGGCTGCTTGACCATCAGCAGGTCGCGCAGCGGGTCCATGTTGTGCACGCGCACCAGGGTCGGTTCTTCGGCGCAAATGTTCCCCAGCGTCAGGGCCATGTGCACGTCACCTTCCACTGAATCACGGTAGGTCACCAAATTGAATTGGCCCAGTTCGCTGTCCAGTGGCTGCTCGGCAATCCGCTGAACGGTACGCTCATGGATCATGCGGTAGTGAATCAGGTCGGCAATGGTGCCGATCTTGAGGTTGTGTTCAGCCGCAAACGCTTCAAGTTCAGTGCGACGAGCCATGGTGCCGTCGTCGTTCATCACTTCGCAGATCACCCCGCTCGGCTCGAAACCGGCCATGCGCGCCAGGTCGCAGGCGGCTTCGGTGTGGCCGGCACGCGCGAGGGTGCCGCCCGGCTGGGCCATCAGCGGAAAGATGTGGCCGGGGCTGACGATGTCTTCGGCCTTGGCGTCTTTGGCGGCGGCGGCTTGCACGGTGCGCGCGCGGTCGGCCGCAGAAATACCGGTGGTCACGCCGGTGGTCGCTTCAATCGATACGGTGAACTTGGTGCCGAAACCCGACCCGTTGCGCGGCGCCATCAAGGGCAGCTTGAGCAGCTCGCAGCGTTCGCGGCTCATGGGCATGCAGATCAGCCCACGCGCGTGCTTGGCCATGAAGTTGATGTGCTCAGCCTTGCAGGCCTCGGCGGCCATGATGATGTCGCCTTCGTTTTCACGGTCTTCGTCATCCATCAGGATGACCATCTTGCCTTGGCGGATGTCTTCAACCAGTTCTTCGATGCTATTGAGCGCCACTCGGCACCCCCTTGGTCAGGATTTAAGGTAGCCGTTAGCGGCTAAAAAACTTTCAGTGATGTTCCCGGCAGTAGGCTCTGCGGCCTTATCGCCCAACAGCAGGCGCTCCAGGTAACGGGCAAGCAAGTCGACTTCCAGGTTCACCCGGCGACCTGGCTGGTACGAGGCCATGATGGTTTCGCTCAGGGTGTGGGGAATGATGGTCAGTTCAAATTCTGCGCCATTCACGGCGTTCACGGTCAGGCTGGTGCCGTCGACGGTGATCGAGCCTTTGTGGGCGATGTACTTGGCCAGCTCTTTGGGGGCGCGGATGCGAAATTCCACGGCCCGCGCGTTTTCGCTGCGCGAAACCACTTCGCCGACGCCATCAACGTGGCCGCTGACCAGGTGGCCGCCCAGGCGCGTGGTCGGGGTCAGAGCTTTTTCCAGGTTGACCGGGCTGCCGGCCTTGAGGTCGTTCATCGCGGTGCAGTCCAGGGTTTCCCGGCTGACGTCGGCGGCAAAGCCGTTGCCAGGCAGCTCGATGACGGTCAGGCACACGCCGCTGACGGCGATGCTGTCGCCCAGCTTGACGTCGCCCAGGTCCAGCTTGCCGGTTTCAACCAGCAGGCGGATGTCGCCGCCTTTGGGAGTCATTGCACGGATGCTGCCGATGGATTCGATAATGCCGGTGAACATTTCGTTCTCCTGAAAACGAGGGGGCTGTCGCTCAAGCGCGGGCCGGGAATTATACGCTCGCTGCTGGCATAGGGATGGCAGTGACTCGCCAGTCGTCGCCTACAGCGCGCATGTCAGTGATCTTGAGTGGGGGGGCATCGGCCAGTTTCTCAAGCGGCCAGTCCAGCAGAGGCCGGGCGGCGGAGCCGAGGAACTTGCCGGCGACGAATATCACGTACTCGTCCACCAGCCCTTGCTGGGCAAACGCACCGGCCAGGCTCGGGCCGGCTTCCACCAGCACGTCGTTGACGCCACGGGCGGCCAGGGCCACCAGGGCCGAGCGCAGGTCGACCTGACCATCAACGCCCGGCACCACCAGGCATTCGGGGCCACGGGGGAACTGGTTTTCCGCGGTCACGCAGGTGATGACCAACGCCGGGCCGGCCTTGAAGAACGGCGCGTTGAGCGGCACCCGCAGGCGCCCGTCGATCAACACGCGCAACGGCGGGCGCGACATGGCAAGTGCGGTGGTTTCATCGTCCAGGCCCAACTCGTCGGCGCGTACCGTCAGACGCGCGCCATCGGCCAGCACCGTGTCGGCGCCGGTCAGCACCACACTGGCCTCGGCACGCAGGCGCTGTACGGCGGCGCGGGCGGCCGGGCCGGTGATCCATTGGCTTTCGCCGCTGGCCATCGCGGTGCGGCCGTCCAGGCTCATCGCCAACTTGACCCGCACAAACGGCAGGCCGTGCTCCATGCGCTTGAGGAAGCCCGGGTTCAGCGCGCGCGCTTCGCTTTCCAGCACGCCGCTGCGGGTTTCGATACCGGCTTGCGCCAAGCGCTGCATGCCACGCCCGGCCACTTCCGGGTTCGGGTCCTGCATTGCGGCCACCACGCGCGCCACACCGGCAGTCACCAGTGCATCGGCACACGGCGGCGTGCGTCCGTGGTGGCTGCACGGCTCCAGGGTCACATACACCGTGGCGCCACGCGCCTTGGCACCGGCGGCGCGCAGGGCATTCGGCTCGGCATGCGGTTCGCCGGTGCGCTCGTGCCAGCCTTCGCCGACAATCTGCCCGTCACGCACAATCACGCAGCCCACACGCGGGTTGGGGTGGGTGGTGTACACGCCCTTGCGCGCCAATTCGAGGGCGCGGGCCATGTAATGGGCGTCGAGGACAGCTTGTTCGGCAGACGGAGGGTTCATTTTTTGGCAGGCTCACGGGCCAGGCGGTCGATCTCTTCGCGGAACTCGTTGAGGTCCTGGAAGCGTCGATACACGGAGGCGAAACGGATATAGGCGACTTCGTCGAGCTTTTGCAGCTCGCCCATCACCAGCTCTCCAACCACCAGGCTCTTGACCTCGCGCTCGCCGGTCGCACGCAGCTTGTGCTTGATGTGCACCAGCGCCGCCTCCAGCCGCTCGACACTCACCGGGCGTTTTTCCAGGGCGCGCTGCATACCGGCGCGCAGTTTGTCTTCGTCGAAAGGCTGGCGGCTGCCGTCGGACTTGATCAGACGTGGCAATACCAGTTCGGCGGTTTCGAAGGTGGTGAAACGTTCACCGCAGCCAGAGGCCAGGCATTCGCGCCGGCGACGTACTTGATCGCCCTCGGCGACCAGACGCGAGTCAATGACCTTGGTGTCGTTGGCACCGCAGAAGGGACAGTGCATGGTGGCAGGCAACAAAAAAAGGGAGGGCCATGGTAGCGCATCCCTGTGGCAAGACAAGCCATAGCCTTTACGGTATATAGGCAGGCTTATATGTTTCTTTATTTTAAAGCCACGGATTTTGCCCTTTCTGGAGCCGTACATGCAGTTACGACCACTTGTTTTACTCGCCCTGTTCAGTTTTCTGGTCGCCTGCAGCAGCGAAGCCCCCAAGCCTTCGGCGCCTCAACCGACGCCCGCCCAAGAGAAAAAAGTGCCCGGCATTGAAGACCTCGGCCCGCTGCCGGCTTACCAGCGCGAAATCAACGGCACCCTCAACGGCGTGCCGGCCAACGCCGAAGTCGAACTGGCCCTGCTGGTGATTGACGAGCGCAACCGCCCGCAACAGCTGCTCGCCAGCAGCGTGTTGACCGGCAATGGCAAGCCCCTGGCGTTCCGCCTGCGCTTTAACCCGGAAGCCTTCCCGGCCGGTGCGCGGGTTGAATTGCGCGGTCGCGCCAGCCAGTCTGGCCAGTTGATCCTGCACCTGCCCGCCGTGCGCATCACCCAGGCAATTACCCAGGCCACCGGCCCGCTGCAACTCGTCCCGGCGCCATGACGCCACCGCTGGACCTGCAACGCGCCCTGAGCGAGCTGATCGGCGACGCGCAACTGGTGCCCTGCCCGCTGCCGGGCACCGAGCTGTCGTTGTGGCTGCTGGACGCGGACAATATGGACCGCGCCTTCAGTCCCGAAGAAACCCGGCGCATCCTGCATGAGCCGCCCTATTGGAGTTTCTGCTGGGCCAGCGGTCTGGCGCTGGCGCGCTACCTGGCGGCGCACCCCGAGTGGGTTGCCGGCAAGCGCGTGCTGGATTTTGGCGCAGGCTCTGGCGTGGCCGGGATTGCCGCCGTCAAGGCGGGCGCGCTGGAAGTGGTCGCGTGTGATTTAGACCCGCTGGCGTTGGCATCCTGCAGGGCGAATGCCGAACTCAACGGTGTGACCCTGGATTATTCAGCCGATTTTTTCGCCGAAGCCGATCGCTTCGACCTGATCCTGGTGGCCGACGTGCTTTACGACCGCGCCAACCTGCCGCTGCTTGATCAATTCCTGACGCGCGGCCGTGAAGCGCTGGTAGCAGATTCGCGCGTGCGCGACTTCCAGCACCCGGCTTATCAACGCCTGGAGATCCTTGAGGCACTGACCCTGCCGGACCTGGCCGAGCCTTGGGAGTTTCGCAAGGTGAGCCTGTACCATTCGCGGCGCGCTTGAGGCCATCGCGGGCACGCCCGCTCCCACAAGGGAACGCGGTCAAGTGTGGGAGCGGCTTGCCCGCGATAGCGATCTGGACTCCATCACCTTATAGTTGCCCCATTCCCGCTTTATTCGAGACGCCCCATGAGTGAGCCCACGCCGTACATCTTCGACGTCACCACCGCCAACTTCGACCAGGCAGTGATCCAGAACTCCTTCGAGAAACCCGTGCTGGTGGATTTCTGGGCGGAGTGGTGCGCGCCGTGCAAGGCGTTGATGCCAATGTTGGCGAAAATTGCCGAGAGTTATCAGGGCGAGTTGCTGCTGGCCAAGGTCGATTGCGAGGCTGAGCAGGATATCGTCGCGCGTTTTGGCATTCAGAGCCTGCCCACTGTGGTGCTGTTCAAGGACGGCCAGCCGGTGGACGGGTTTGCCGGCGCGCAGCCGGAGTCGGCGGTGCGCGCAATGCTGGAGCCGCACGTGCAGATGCCACCACCGGCGGCGGCTGATCCGCTGGAGCAGGCCCAGGCGCTGTTTGCCGAAGGCCGCATCAGCGATGCCGAAGCGGTGCTGGTGACGATGCTGGGCGAAGACAACACCAACGCCGGCGCGCTGATCCTGTACGCGCGCTGCCTGGCTGAGCGCGGTGAACTGGGCGAAGCCCAGGCCGTGCTCGACGCCGTGAAAAGCGATGACCACAAAGCTGCCCTCGCCGGCGCCAAGGCGCAAATCACCTTCCTGCGCCAGGCCGCCGAGCTGCCGGACGCCGCCGACTTGAAAAGCCGCCTGGCGCAAAACCCACAGGATGATGAGGCTGCCTATCAGTTGGCGATTCAGCAGCTGGCACGTCAGCAATACGACGCGGCGCTGGAAGGCTTGCTCAAGCTGTTTATCCGCAACCGCAGCTACAGCGAAGGCTTGCCGCACAAGACCTTGCTGCAGGTGTTTGAACTGCTCGGCAATGACCACCCGCTGGTCACCGCGTACCGCCGCAAGTTATTTGCTGCGCTGTACTAATCGCCGATCCAGCTGTACAGCGGCGTATCCCCGCCGCTGGTCACTTTCACCTTGGCGTTATGGCGCAAGCGCACCAGCAGGCGCTTGCCTGATGCGGCGTCACCGGCCAAGCCTTCCAGCTGATCGAGCAGTTCCAGCCCGTTGAGTTGCCCGGCCTTGCGCAACAGGTCCTGGGCGTTCTGCCACAGATCATCATTGTGTTTGACCGGCGCGGCAGCGGGCGCGCTCGGCGTAGGCGCGGCCTGCAACTGGGCGCCCAAGCGCGCCCAATCGCCGTCATCCAGCTCCAGGGTCAAGTCCACCGGCACGTCGCCGACCGTTCCACGAATTCGCAACATCGTCCTTACTCCTGCACTTTTCTGACGGGCATGCTCCCACGCGGCTTGCGCAACGCCAAGCGGGCGGTCAAACTCTGTAACTATTGTTATAAGATCACATAACAAAACTTTCATGTTCTGGAGCCTTCTCATGCGCCGTCTGCTGCTTGCTTTGCCGTTTGCCCTGCTGCCACTGGCAGTTGCCCATGCTCACGATGATCACGAACATGAGCACGGCAGCCTCGGCGCCCACGAGCATGGCGTCGGCCGTCTCAATGCGGTACTCGACGGTCAGGCGCTTGAGCTGGAATTTGACAGCCCGGCCATGAACCTCGTGGGTTTTGAACACCAGGCCAGCACGCCGGCCGACAAAGCCAAAGTCGCTGCAGCGCGCAAACAGCTGGAAAACCCGTTGGCCCTGTTCAATGTGCCCAAGGCCGCCGGTTGCGTGATCAGCACCCAGGAACTCAACAGCCCGCTGTTCGGCGACAAGCCTGAAGCCGATCATGATGACGACGACGATGACCACGCCACCGACGGCAAAGGCGCAGCCGCCCACGAACATCATCATGACCACAGTGAAATCCACGCCCACTACCAGTTCACCTGCGCCACGCCGACGGCCTTGAGCAACCTCGACCTGACCCAGGTGTTCAAGACCTTCCCCGCCACTCAGAAGATTCAGGTACAACTGATCGGCCCAAGCGGCCAGCAAGGTGTGGAAGCCACGGCCACCGCAGCCACCCTGAAGTTCTGATTTGAAACACGGTCAATGTGGGAGCTGGCTTGCCTGCGATAGCGGTATAACAGACACATCCATATTGAATGTGCCGCCGTCATCGCAGGCAAGCCAGCTCCCACATTGGATCGGCGCCACGCTCTACAACCAGGCGATATTGATTTCACATGACCCAAGCACTGATCGAACTGTCTGACCTGGGCTTCAACTGGCCCGGTCACCCACAGTTGCTGGACATCCCAGCGTTTAGCCTGCAAGCCGGCGAAACCCTGTTTCTCAAAGGCCCGAGCGGCAGCGGCAAAACCACGCTGCTCGGCCTTCTCGGCGGCGTGCAGAAACCCAGCCGGGGCAGCATCCGCCTGCTCGGCCAGGAGCTGACCGAACTCTCGGCCGGCGCCCGCGACCGCTTTCGCGTGGACCACACCGGCTACATCTTCCAGCAGTTCAACCTGCTGCCGTTTCTGTCGGTGCGCGAGAACGTCGAGCTGCCTTGCCACTTTTCCAAGCTGCGCGCGCAACGCGCGATTCAGCGCCACGGCAGCGTCGACCAGGCCGCCGCGACCTTGCTCGCGCATTTGGGCCTCAACGACAACAATCTGCTCGAGCGCCGCGCCGACTCACTGTCCATCGGCCAACAACAACGCGTCGCCGCCGCCCGCGCGCTGATCGGCCAACCGGAACTGGTGATCGCCGACGAGCCCACCTCGGCGCTGGACTACGACGCGCGCGAAGCTTTCATTCAGTTGTTGTTCGCCGAATGCCGCGACGCTGGCGCCAGCCTGCTGTTTGTCAGCCATGACCAGAGCCTCGCGCCGCTGTTCGACCGCCACCTGTCACTGGCCGAACTCAATCGCGCCGCCACGCCCGCAGAGGTTTGAGATGTATTTGTTTCGTCTAGCCATGGCCAGCCTGGCTAACCGCCGCTTTACCGCGATCCTCACCGCCTTTGCCATCGCGCTGTCAGTCTGTTTGCTGCTCGCGGTGGAGCGCGTGCGGGTTGAGGCGCGCAACAGTTTTGCCAGTACCATCAGCGGCACCGACCTGATCGTCGGCGCGCGTTCGGGCTCGGTCAATTTGCTGCTGTACTCGGTGTTCCGTATCGGCAACGCCACCAACAACATCCGTTGGGACAGCTACGAGCACTTCGCCGCCAGCCCGCAGGTGAAATGGGCGATCCCGATTTCCCTCGGCGACTCGCACCGCGGCTATCGGGTGATGGGCACCAACCAATCCTACTTCGAGCACTACCAATACGGCCGCAAACAGAACCTCGAACTGGCCAGCGGCCGCGCCTTTGCCACCGACCCGTTTGAAGTGGTGCTCGGCGCCGAAGTCGCCGAGGCGCTGCATTACAAGCTGGGCGACAAGCTGGTGCTGGCCCACGGTGTCGCGGTGGTCAGCCTGGTCAAACACGATGACAAACCGTTCACCGTGGTCGGTATTTTGAAACGCACCGGTACGCCGGTGGACCGCACGCTGCACATCAGCCTCGGTGGCATGGAAGCCATTCACATCGACTGGCACAACGGCGTGCCGGCCCAGGGCAAAGGCCGCATCAGCGCCGATCAGGCGCGCAACATGGACCTCACGCCACAGGCCATCACCGCGTTCATGCTCGGCCTGAACAACAAGATTTCCACCTTCGCCCTGCAACGCGAAATCAATGAATTTCGCGGCGAGCCGATGCTGGCGATATTGCCGGGCGTGGCCCTGCAAGAGTTGTGGAGCATGATGGGCACCGCCGAAAAAGCGCTGTTCGTGATCTCGCTGTTCGTGGTGCTGACCGGTTTGATCGGCATGCTTACGGCGATCCTCACCAGCCTCAACGAGCGCCGCCGTGAAATGGCCATTTTGCGCTCGGTGGGCGCGCGGCCGTGGCATATCGCAACGCTGCTGATCTTTGAAGCCTTCGCCCTGGCCTTGTCCGGCGTGGTCGCTGGCGTCGGCTTGTTGTACCTGTGCATCGCCGCCTCGCGCGGGTATTTGCAGGCCAATTACGGCCTGGACCTGCCGATGTCATGGCCGAGCGAATATGAATGGACCTTGCTCGCCGGCATTCTCGCCGCTGCGCTGTTGATGGGCAGCGTGCCCGCGTGGCGCGCCTATCGACAATCACTGGCCGATGGCCTGTCCATACGTTTATGAGGAAGGCTTCGATGCGTCGTGCCCTGTTTGCAATGCTGCTGTTGGTGGCAGTGCCCGTCTGGGCCGAAGACCAGCCGAAGGATCTGTCATGGCAGGAGATGATCCCGCCGGACGCGCCGCCGGAAATCCCCAACATGAAACCGCTGCACGACCTGTCGAACATGGCCGACGCGCTGTCGGTCGAGTCGGCGCCGGCCGCCAAGCAGGACTTGCCCAACGCGCCGGTGGTGCAAAGCCTGGACGGTAAACACATCCGCTTGCCGGGTTACATCGTGCCGCTGGAAGTCAGCGAAGAAGGCCGCACCACCGAGTTTTTGCTGGTGCCGTATTTCGGCGCGTGCATCCATGTACCGCCGCCGCCGTCGAACCAGATCGTGCATGTGAAAAGCGAAGTCGGGGTGAAACTCGATGAGTTGTATCAGCCGTATTGGATCGAAGGCGCGATGCAGGTCAAGCCGTCATCCAGCGAACTGGCCGACGCCGGTTATCAAATGGATGCCGACAAGATTTATGTCTACGAGCTGCAGGAATAGGGGCTGATCGTCCTTTCATTGAGCTGAGTCAAAGGATCGAACGGAACGATCTTTACCATTGGACGTACAACTTTTAACGTCCTTTTGGAGCTCCCATGAACAAGTCTCTGCTCGGCGCGTCCCTCTTCGCGCTCGCCCTCGCCGCCCCGGTCGCACACGCTCACGAAGCGGGCGAAATTCTGATTCGCGCCGGTGCAATTACCGTGAATCCGGAAGCTGAAAGTGGCCATGTGAAGGTTGATCAGGGCCCATTGGCGGGCACCAACCTGGGCGGCAAGGCGACCATGAGCAGCGACACCCAACTGGGGTTGAACTTCGCCTACATGCTGACCAACCACGTCGGTATCGAACTGCTGGCGGCCACGCCGTTCGAGCACGATGTGAAGATCAAGAACACCGCCCTCGGCGCCGCCAACGGCAAGCTCGGCACCCTCAAGCACCTGCCGCCAACCCTGAGCGTCGTGTACTACCCGATGGATAGCAAATCCGCCTTTCAGCCGTACGTGGGCGCCGGTATCAACTACACCTGGATCTACGACGAGCACGTCAGCAGCCGCGCCGAACAAGCCGGTTTCAGCAACTTCAAGGCCGAAAACTCCTGGGGCTGGGCCGCGCAGATCGGCGCCGACTACATGATCAACGACAAGTGGATGATCAACGCCCAGGCGCGCTACATCGACATCAGCACCAAGGCCACCGTGGACAACAACGCGCTGGGCCAGGGCACACGTGCCAAGGTCAATGTGGACGTTGACCCGATGGTTTACATGGTGGGTATCGGCTACAAGTTCTAAATCCGATTTAACTAACACTGCATAACCCATGTGGGAGCGGGCTTGTGTGGGAGTCGGGCTTGCCCGCGATGCAGACACCTCGGTGTATCAGTGATACCGAGGTGATGCGATCGCAGGCAAGCCAGCTCCCACACAAAACCCGCTCCCACATTTTGGTTTTGTGCGGTGTCAGCTGTGGCGGTAGAACCGATCCAGCAACGCCGGTAACCCCGCCCGCCATGCCCGAGGCTTGATGCCGAAGGTGTGCAGGATTTTCTTGCAGGCCAGCACCGCGTGTTGCGGTTCATCTGCCGCATCCGGGCGTGCCGCGTGAGCCTGGGCGGTAGGCGATTCGATCGCCAGCGGGTGGAAATTACGCGCTTCGGTAAGGATCGCCTGGCCCAGCGCCAACGGTGTGGTCGCCTCGTGTCCGGCGTAGTGATAGGTGCCCCACAGCGGCGCCGCGCAATCAAGTTGCTTGAGCACCGAGATGATCACCCGCGCGGCATCGTCCACGGGCGTCGGGTTACCCCGGCGATCATCGGCCATCAGCAACTCATCCGGCTTCTCGGCCCGCGCCAAAAAGCGCCCGAGGGTGCCGTCGACGCTGTCATCCAGCAGCCAACCAAAACGCAGCAGCACATGTTGCGGGCAGGTGGCGCGCACGCTTTGCTCGATACGCCACAACGCCTGGCCACGCAGGCCCAAGGGCACCGGCTCGTCTTTTTCGCTGTAGGCGGTGGCGCGGGAGCCATCGAACACGCGGTAGCTGGACGGTTGCAGCAAGGTAATGTTGTGGTGCTGGCACAGCTCGGCCAGGCGCTCGATGGCGAATTCCTGAGAGGCCAAACGGGTTTCGCTGACCGCTTCGGCCTGAAACCAGTCGAAATAGTAGGCGAGGTTGATCAACGCATCGGGACGGGTGTCGTCGAGCAATTGGGTAAGGCTCGCGGCATCCCAGCCGTCTTGGGGCGGTTTGGGTGCGAGGAAACCGATGTCTTCCTCTGCACCGAGGCGAATCAGCGCTTGCCCGAGGGCATTCCCGCCGCCCAGTAACATAAGGCGCATTCGCATAGAGTGTGCAGGCCCGGTCTGTTTGGAACGATGGTTATTGTCGGCAGGCGGATGAAGCCGGCCGTAGGTTTATTCCAGAATCGTTGCATTTTGCGGGTTTGTAGCGCAACCGTCACGGATAAAGTGCGGGGTTGCAACTTGGCACCGCCGGTTGCATATAAGGGGTATGAACCTTCCTGAAACCACGGACACGGTCTTGAACGGCTTTCACCCCGCTGTCAGCGCCTGGTTCCGCAACGCTTTCCCCTCGGTGACCAGTGCCCAGGCCCAGGCGTGGCCGCTGATTCGCCAGCGCCGCTCCACCCTGATCGCTGCGCCCACCGGTTCCGGCAAGACCCTGACGGCATTCCTCGCCGTGCTGGATGACCTGGTGCACCAAGGCCTGGCGAATGGCGGGCAACTGCCGGACGAGACGCTGGTGGTGTATGTCTCACCGCTCAAGGCATTGTCCAACGACATCCAGATCAACCTGCAAAACCCGCTCACCGGCATCACCGCGCAGCTGCAGGCGATGGGCTTGCCGCCCTTGGTGATCCGCACCGCCGTGCGCACCGGCGACACCCCGCAAAAAGACCGCGCACAGATGCGCAAGCGCCCGCCGCATATCCTGGTGACCACCCCGGAATCGCTCTACGTGCTGCTGGGTTCGGACTCCGGCCGGCACATGCTCGCCAGCACGCGCACGGTGATCGTCGATGAAATCCACGCCATCGCCGCCGGCAAACGCGGCAGCCATATGGCCCTGAGCCTGGAACGCCTGCAGGGCCTGTGCGCCGAACCGCTGACCCGCATTGGCCTGTCTGCCACGCAAAAGCCCATCGAGGCGGTGTCGCGCTTTTTGGTCGGCACCGACCGCCCCTGCGCAATTGTCGATATCGGCCACGCCCGCCCGCGTGACCTGGATATCGAAGTGCCGCCGGTGCCGCTCTCGGCGGTCATGGCCAACGACGTGTGGGAACTGGTCTACAACCGCCTCGCCGAGTTGGCGCGCGAACACCGCACCACGCTGATTTTCGTCAACACCCGGCGCCTGGCCGAACGCCTGGCGCGGCACTTGAGCGAGCGCCTGGGCAAAACCGCCGTGGCCGCGCACCACGGCAGCCTGGCCAAAGAGCTGCGACTGGACGCCGAGCAACGGCTCAAGGCCGGCGAGTTGCAAGTGCTGATCGCCACTGCGTCCCTGGAGCTGGGGATTGATATCGGTGACGTCGACCTGGTGTGTCAGATCGGCTCGCCCGGCTCAATCAATGGTTTCCTGCAACGCGTTGGCCGTTCCGGGCACCAGGTCGGCGGCACGCCCAAGGGGCGCCTGTTCGCCACCACCCGCGACGACTTGATCGAGTGCGCCGCCCTGCTCGACTGCGTGCGCCGGGGTGAGCTGGACACCTTGCAGATTCCGGTCGCGCCGCTGGATGTACTGGCCCAGCAGATCATCGCCGAAGTCAGTGCGCAGGAATGGTCGGAACCCGCATTGCTCGATCTCATTCGCCGCGCCTCGCCCTACGCCGCGCTGGACGAACGCCATTACCAGGCGCTGTTGCAGATGCTCGCCGAGGGCTATAACGGCCGCCAGGGTATCCGTAGCGCCTACCTGCACCGCGACGCCGTGACCCACACCCTGCGCGGCCGCCGTGGCGCCAAGCTGACCGCCGTGACCAGCGGCGGCACCATCCCCGACAACGCCGACTACAGCGTGCTGCTGGAGCCGCAGAGCCTGAACATCGGCAGCGTCAACGAAGACTTCGCGGTGGAAAGCATCGCTGGGGATATCTTCCAGCTCGGTAATACGTCCTACAGAATTTTGCGGGTCGAAGCCGGCAAGGTGCGGGTTGAGGACGCCCATGGCCAGCCGCCGACCATTCCGTTCTGGCTGGGCGAGGCGCCGGGGCGCAGCAACGAATTGTCGGCGGCGGTGGCGCGGTTTCAAGGCCAGCTCGACGCGCGGCTCAGCGCCACGCCCGGCGACTTGCAAGCGGCCCTCGACTGGCTCACCGGCACACTTGGCCTGAACCACGCCAGCGCCGAGCAGATCCTCGATTACCTGGCCCGCGCACGCCTGGCCCTGAGCGCGCTGCCGTCCCAGGACACGTTGATCATGGAGCGGTTTTTCGACGAGTCCGGCGGCACCCAACTGATCATTCACACGCCGTTTGGCAGCCGTATCAATCGCGCCTGGGGCCTGGCGTTGCGCAAGCGTTTTTGCCGCACGTTCAATGTCGAATTGCAGGCGGCGGCCAGTGAAAATGCAATCGTGCTGTCGCTGTCGACCAGCCACAGTTTCGAGCTGGATGACGTGTGGCGGTATCTGAACAGCAACAGTGCCGAGCACGTCCTGATCCAGGCTGTGCTGGACGCGCCGCTGTTTGGCGTGCGCTGGCGCTGGAACGCCGGTGTGGCACTGGCGTTGCCGCGTTATACCGGCGGGCGCAAAGTGGCGCCGCAGATCCAGCGCATGAAAAGCGAAGACCTGATCGCCAACGTGTTTCCCGACCAGATCGCCTGCCTGGAAAACCTCGCCGGCGAGCGCGAAGTGCCCGAGCACCCCTTGGTGGAGCAGACCCTCGACGACTGCTTGCACGACGCCATGGACAGCAACGCCTGGCTGGCGCTGCTGCGGCGCATGGAAAGCGGCGAAGTGCGGCTGATCAGCCGTGACCTGCCGGCGCCCTCGCCCATGGCCGCGGAAATTCTCAGCGCGCGCCCCTACACCTTTCTCGACGATGCCCCCTTGGAAGAACGCCGTACCCAAGCCGTGCTCAACCGGCGCTGGAGCGACCCGCACAGCACCGACGACCTCGGCGCGCTGGATGCCGAGGCCATCGCCGGCGTGCGCGAGGAAGCCTGGCCGGCGCCCAATGGCCTGGACGAAATGCACGAAGCGCTGATGAGCCTGGCCTGCATTGCCACTCATGAGGTCACGCCGCAATGGGCCGAGTGGCTGCAGGCCTTGGCCAAGGGTGGGCGCGCCTATGCATTGAGCAATGGCCTGTGGGTGGCGGTGGAACGCTTGAGCTGTTTGCAGGCTATCTATCCCAACGACTTGCCGTTGCTGCCGGGCTTCGATGAACCCTGGACCACTGATGATGCGCTGGTCGAAGTGCTGCGCGCCCGCCTCGGCGGGTTCGGCCCGCTGAGCCTGATCGAGATCGCCGCGCCGTTGGCCCTGCCGGTGGCAGACGTAACCCAGGCACTCGCTCGCCTGGAGCAGGAAGGCTACGTGCTGCGCGGCCGTTTCAGCCCTGGCGCCAGCGAAGAACAGTGGTGCGAACGGCATTTGCTCGCGCGCATTCATCGCTACACGGTCAAGCGCCTGCGCCGGGAAATCGAGCCCGTGGCGCTGCAGGATTTCATGCGTTTTCTGTTCGATTGGCAGCACCTGTCCGAGGGCACACGCGGCCAGGGCAGCGCCATGTTGCCGCAGATTGTCGCGCAGTTTGAAGGCTACGCCGCCGCCACCTCGGCCTGGGACAGTGACTTGCTCAGCGCGCGCCTCAAGGATTACTCATCCACCTGGCTCGACGACCTGTGCCGCAGCGGCAAGCTGGTGTGGACGCGGCTGAGCAACAAGGCTGGCGCGATGGCCCTGCGCAGCACACCGGTGGTGTTGCTGCCGCGCAGCCAAGTGCCGCTGTGGAGCGGGCTGACCGAGATGACCGACAGCACCACGCTGTCGCCCAAGGCGCAGAAAGTCCACGTGGCGCTGCGTGAACATGGCGCGCTGTTTTTTGACGAACTGGTGCACGAAGCCCATCTGCTGCGCAGCGAACTGGAGACGGCGCTGCAGGAACTGGTGGGCGCAGGGCTGGTGAATGCCGACAGCTTCGCCGGCCTGCGCGCGCTGACCACACCCGCCAGCAAACGCCAGGCGCGCAGCAGCCGGCGCGGACGCGGGGCGTTTATCGGCGGCATGGACGACGCCGGGCGCTGGGCTTTGCTGCGCCGTTCACCGAGCGCCGCCGGGCCACACTCGGCCGAGACGCTGGAGCATGTGGCGATGACCTTGCTGCGCCGCTATGGCGTGGTGTTCTGGCGGTTGCTGGAGCGTGAGGCGGATTGGCTGCCGAGCTGGCGCGAATTGCTGCGTACTTTCCATCGGCTCGAAGCGCGCGGGGAGATCCGCGGCGGGCGGTTCGTCAGTGGGCTGGCGGGCGAGCAGTTTGCGTTGCCGGAGGCGATTGCGTCATTGCGCGAAGTCCGCCGCCGGCCGCATGACGGCAGTTTGATTGCGGTGTGCGGGGCTGATCCACTGAACCTGATGGGCACGCTGCTGCCGGGCAGCAAAGTGCCGGCGGTGAGTGGCAATCGGGTGGTGTACCGCGATGGGCTGCCCGCGGCGGTGATGGTCGGCGGCAAGCAGCAAATATGGGTGGAGGTGGATCAGTTGGTGGTGCAGGAGAAGTTGATCAGGCATTAAGTCGCAGTGACTTCAAGGGCCTCATCGCAGGCAAGCCAGCTCCCACATTGAACGGGTTCACACGGTCAAAAGGTGGGAGCCGGGCTTGCCCGCGATGGGGCCAGCCCAGACACCTTCCCTCACTGGGTACGCGGCTGCTCGGTCAACACCACCGAAGCCGGCGCTTCCTCATCCGGCTCATCCACCTGCGCCGTGCGCTTGGGCAGCAAGACCTGCTGTGGATAAGTTTGCGCGAAGTGCACCTCATCACAGTTATCCACAAGCTTTTTCAAGCGCTGGTTGAACGCGCGGCTCACCGCGTATTGCCCGCCCGACACCGTGCGGAACTGCGCGGTCAGCACCACGCCGTTGAGGTCCATCTTGTCGACGCCAAACACCTCCAGCGGCCCTTGCAGGTTGTACTTGAGGAACACGTCATCGCGAATCGATTGCCCGGCCTCGCGGATCAGGTCCACGGCCTTGTCCACATCGGTGTCGTAGGTGAACTGCACCGAGAAGAACGCATAGGCAAATTGCCGCGACTGGTTGGTGACCGCCTTGATCTGCCCGAACGGCACCGAGTGCACAAAACCTTTGCCGTCACGCAGGCGCAACGTACGGATGGTCAGGCCTTCTACGGTACCGGCGTGGCCGGAGTCGAGTACGACCCAATCGCCGATGGACAGCGTGTCCTCAATGATGATGAACAGGCCAGTGATCACGTCCTGCACCAATTGCTGCGAGCCAAAACCGATAGCCAGACCGACCACACCGGCACCGGCCAGCAGCGGCGCAACGTTGATGCCAAGGTTGGCCATGGTGGTAATCGCGCAGATCACCACCAGGATGATTTTCACTGCGTTACGCAGCAGCGGCAGGATGGTTTTGACCCGCGTACTCGGCTGACGGCTGGAGCGTTTATTGACCGGCGGTTTCAGCGCTTCCTGAATCGCGGTGTCGAGCACCACCCAGAACAGCCAGGTCATCAGCAGGATCAGGCCGATGCTGCTCAGAGAGTCGCTGATCGCGCGGCCCACCGAGTTGCGCTGGGCAAATTCGAACAGCGAGATGCCCCAGATACGCCCCAGAATTTCGATAAACGCGATGGCCATGGCGATGCGCAAGATCGCGTGCAACAGGCTCAGGAAGCGCTCCTTGTAGGCGCTGCTGCGCTGGATTGCCACCTGGCTGCGGGACTTGAACAGGTGTTGCAGCACGGTGCTGAGAAACACCGTGCCGATCAGCAAAATCGTGGTGAACAGCGCACAGCGCAGCGCCTTCTGGTTATCGTCGCCAGCGCCGATCAGGTTGATCGCCGAGACCAGCACCATCAACAGAATCGGCCAGTACCACAGCCCGGAAAACACTCGCAGCGATTGCTGCAGCGCAGGGTGTTTGAGGCGCTGGGCCAGTGGCCGATTGCGGATCAAATGCGCCACCGGCCGGCGCAGGCGCACCACCAATACACCGAAAATCACCGCCGCGAACAGGCCGGTGAAAACCGCGATGCTGCTGGTGATATTGCCACCCAACTGTCGGGCGATCTGCGGGCTGGTCAGCGCGTCGCTGAGGGCGGCCAGGAAGCCGATCAGAAACAGCGGCTTGGGGCAGTAGTTGCGAATGATCTGCACGGCCGGGCGCTTGTGGCCGAGATTGAACATGACGATCACGCACAGCAACATCGACGTGGAAAAGATGCCGCTGCTGGTGGCGTAGGCAAAACACAGCGCCAGCGCGCGGCCCACCGACGAGGCCAGGAAGTGGCTGACGTAGAGGGTCAGCGGCAGACAGATGAGCGCGGGGATCGTGTAGGGCACCACATACCCCAAGACTGCCAGCAAGCGTTCGCGTCGCTCGACGAAATGCCGCCGACTCAAGCGCTGCACAACAAAGTGCCCCAGCAGGGTCAACACCGCAAAGGCGCCAACCCAGACGCCGGACAGCAGCAGGAAGTCGCCGGCCACGCTCCACGGCGAGCGTTCAGCCGTCTGGTCGACCAGGCGCCCCACCTCATCCGCCGCGCGATCGGCACGCAAGCGCCAGGCGTCGATGAGGTTCTGGTTGAGGTCGAGCTTGTCTTGTACATCGTCAATGCTGGAACTGATGGCGCCCAGCAGGCCACCCTCGACCAACAACTCCGGTTTGGCCGGTTCAGCCGCTGCGGCAGGCGTGGCCGGCGCTGCGGCGGCCGCAGACGTAGCAGCTTGCAGTGCGCCATTGCCACACAGCAGCAGCGCACCAAGCAGTAATGCAGTCTTTAAATTCAGCAAAACACCGGGCTCCATCAGCAGGGTCTGTAAGGAACTGACGGGTTTGAGCCTTGATCGTTCCCCGCCATTGGGCATCTTTGCGTACCGGTCAACTATCAAATGCCGATCCCTGTCTTTTTCTGCACAGGCCAAATCCCGACACTGCGCTCCTGAATCACCCCCATCGGAGTTGCAGCCATGCCCATTGCCTTGCTCGCGCTGACCCTCAGCGCTTTTGCCATCGGGACGACCGAGTTCGTCATCGTTGGCCTGTTACCTACCATCGGTGCCGACCTGGGCGTCGACCTGCCGTCCGCCGGCTTGCTGGTCAGCCTGTACGCCTTGGGCGTTGCCATTGGCGCGCCGGTGCTCACCGCCCTCACCGGCAAGGTGCCGCGCAAACTACTGCTGTTGTCGCTGATGGTGCTGTTCACCCTTGGCAACCTGTTGGCCTGGCAGGCGCCGAGTTATGAATCGCTGGTGCTGGCGCGAATCGTCACCGGCCTGGCCCACGGGGTGTTTTTCTCGATTGGCTCGACCATCGCCACCAGCCTGGTGCCCAAGGAGAAAGCCGCCAGCGCGATTGCGATCATGTTTACCGGCTTGACCGTTGCACTGGTCACCGGCGTGCCGCTGGGCACGTTTATCGGCCAGCACTTCGGCTGGCGGGAAACGTTCCTCGCTGTCTCGGCCCTGGGGGTGATCGCGTTTATCGGCAGCCTGATCTATGTGCCGAACAGCATCGCCCACAGCAAACCCGCCTCGTTGCTGCAACAACTGCAAGTGCTCAAGCAGCCACGTTTGCTGCTTGTGTACGCCATGACCGCCATCGGCTACGGCGGCTCGTTCATCGCGTTTACCTTTCTGGCGCCGATCCTTCAGGACATTTCCGGCTTCAGCGCCGGCACCGTCAGCCTGGTGCTGCTGGTGTACGGCATCTCGGTGGCGGCGGGGAATATCTGGGGCGGCAAGCTGGCCGATAAACGCGGCCCGATCAGCGCGTTGAAAATCATCTTCGCCCTGCTCGCGGCGGTGCTGTTCATCCTCACCCTGACCGCCAGCACCCCCTGGCTGGCGCTGGCCACCGTGCTGGTGTGGGGTGCGGTCGCCTTCGGCAATGTGCCGGGCCTGCAGGTGTACGTGGTGCGCCAGGCTGAACGTCACACCCCGCAGGCGGTGGATGTGGCGTCGGGCTTGAACATTGCGGCGTTCAGCCTCGGAATCGCCGGCGGCGCCTGGGCCGGGGGCTTGATCGTGGCGCACATGGGCTTGATCCACACCGCGTGGATCGGCGGCTCAGTGGTGTTGGTGGCCCTGGCACTGACGGCGTGGAGTGGCCGACTGGACCGGTTGGGGCCGGTGTATGCCGACAGTTCGACGCGCACGGTAGTCGGACACTGATTCAGCCACGTCACACATCCAATATGGGCGCGGGCTTGCCGCGATTGCGGTATGCCAGCGTCGCATTCATCGCCTGACCTACCGCTATCGCAGGCAGCCCGCGCCCACATTCTTTACCTCGTACCGTCTGTAGGAACGGCGAAACTTTCCGACAAAAACCGCAGTCATCCCAAAACGGAGGTCACTTGACCCTACATCCACGGGAGCAATTATGGCGGCGATTCACATCGGCATTTCCGGCTGGCGCTACACGCCCTGGCGGGGGGATTTCTACCCCGAGGGCCTGACCCAGAAACGCGAATTGCAATTTGCGTCACGCGCCGTCAACAGCATCGAAATCAACGGCTCGTTTTACGCCCTGCAAACACCCAAGCGTTATGCCGAGTGGTATACCGACACGCCTGATAATTTCATGTTCAGCGTGAAGGCACCGCGCTATATCACCCACATTCTGCGCTTGCGCGATGTGCACAAACCGATGGCCAATTTCTTTGCTTCCGGGGTGCTGGAACTGAAAGAAAAGCTCGGGCCGATCCTCTGGCAGTTCCCGCCCAGCTTCACATTCGACCCGCCGCTGTTTGAAGCCTTTCTTCAGCAACTCCCCACCGACACCCAACAGGCCGCCGCCCTCGCCCCCGAGCACGAGCCGCGCCTGAACGGCAAGGCGAGCATGCAAACCCATGGCAAAAAGCCGCTGCGCCATGCGGTGGAAATTCGCCACAAGAGTTTTGCAGTACCGGAGTTTGTGCAGATGCTGGACAAGCACGGCGTGGCACTGGTGGTCGCCGATACCGCCGGTAAGTGGCCGTATATCGAAGACGTCACCGCCAACTTCCTGTACCTGCGCCTGCACGGTGACAAAAAGCTCTACGCCAGCGGCTACACCGCCGAGGCAATCAAGCGTTGGGGCGACCGCATCGATCGCTGGCGCCAGGGCAAACAACCGGCGGATGCGCATTTGGTCGACCCGAAACGCACGCCACGCGCGCGCAAGCAACGCGATATTTTTTGCTATTTCGACAACGACATCAAAGTGCGCGCGCCCTTCGATGCGCGCCAACTGTTGCAGCGCTTCGAGCTGGATAAACACTTGGCCACCGAGCCCGGCAAGTTGCCGGAACCCGGAGTGCTGCCATGACCCATCCGGAATTGATCCCCGCCACGCCCACCACCGCCATCACTCGCTTCAAAGTGCTGACGGTGAACATCCACAAGGGTTTCACCGCGCTGAACCGCCGTTTCATCCTGCCCGAGCTACGTGAAGCGGTGCGCAGCGTGGGCGCCGACATGGTGTTCTTACAGGAAATCCACGGCACTCACGAACGCCATCCCCAGCGCTACCAGGACTGGCCGAAAATGCCGCAATACGAGTTCCTGGCCGACAGCATCTGGCCGCAGTTCGCTTACGGGCGCAACGCGGTCTACCCGCATGGCGACCACGGCAACGCGTTGCTGTCCAAATTCCAGATCGTGCGCTACGACAACCTCGACATCTCGCAGAGCGGCCATGAAAGCCGCGGGCTGCTGCATTGCGTATTGCGCCTGCCCGGCACCGGCCAAGAGGTGCATGCGATCTGCATGCACTTGGGCCTGCGCGAGGTGCATCGTCAGCAGCAATTGCGTTTGCTGGAACAGCGCATCAGCGAAATCCCGGCCGACGCGCCGCTGGTGGTGGCCGGTGATTTCAATGACTGGCGCCAAAAGGCCGACCTGAGCCAGAGCGGGCTCAGAGAAGTGTTTGTTGACGCCACAGGTAAGCACGCGCGCACCTTTCCGGCGCGCCTGCCGCTGTTACCGCTGGACCGCATCTATGTGCGCAACCTGAAAATTCACAACCCCAAGGTACTGACTACCCGGCCGTGGTCGCATCTGTCAGACCATGTGCCATTGTCGGTGGAGATCGAGTTATGACCGTCGCGGTAGAGCACATTGCCACCGACCAGCCGCCCGATGACGCCAAGGCGCGAGATGTCGATTACGGCTGGCAGAGTGGCAACCGTCTTGAGTTGCTGGAGAACGGCGAGGCTTACTTCCCCAGGGTCTTCGACGCAATGCGCGAGGCCCAGCGGGAGATCCTGCTGGAGACCTTTATTCTGTTCGAAGACAAGGTCGGCCATGAGCTCAAAGGCATCCTGATCGAGGCGGCGCAGCGCGGCGTCAAGGTGGTAGCCAGCCTCGACGGGTTTGGCTGCGGCGAGCTGAGCCCGGCGTTTCTCGGTGAGCTGGCCGAGGCTGGTGTACTGGTGCAGATGTTTGACCCGGCGTCGAAAACGCTGGGGATTCGCACCAACTGGTTCCGTCGCCTGCACCGCAAGATCGTGGTGGTGGACGCCACCGTGGCGTTTATCGGCGGGATCAATTTTTCTGCCGACCATCTGGGCGATTTCGGCCCCGAAGCCAAGCAGGATTATGCCGTGCGCGTGACCGGCCCAGCGGTCGCCGACCTGCATCATTTCGCCCTGGCCCAAAGCGGCCGTCAGGTGCGCACGCGGCGCGGCTGGCGACGGCGCCAGCAACGGCCGACACCGTGGACAACGACCAATGAGGACGGCTTGGTACGTTTGATTTACCGCGACAACGTGCAACACCGCGACGATATCGAAGAGGCCTATATCCACGCCTTGAGCAAGGCGCAAAAACGCGTGGTGATTGCCAACGCCTACTTCTTCCCCGGCTACCGCCTGCTGCGCGAGATTCGCAATGCCGCGCGCCGTGGCGTGCACGTGCAACTGATCATGCAAGGCCAGCCCGACGTGCTGTTGGCCAAGCTGGCGGCGCGCATGCTTTATGACTATTTGCTCAAGGACGGCGTGGTGATCCATGAGTATTGCCAGCGCCCGCTACACGGCAAAGTCGCGTTGGTGGACGACGAGTGGAGCACCGTAGGCTCAAGCAACCTGGACCCATTGAGTCTGTCCCTGAACCTGGAAGCCAACGTGTTGATTCGCGACCGCGCGTTCAACCAGCAGCTGTACGAACGCCTGGAACTGCTCGCCCGCGAGCACTGCCAGACCATGCCGGAAAACCGCAAGCCACGCCTGTGGCTATGGCGGCTGACCGTGGGTTTTTTGGTGTTTCATGTGATGCGCCACTTCCCCGTGCTGACGGGCTGGCTGCCCGCGCACAAACCGCGTTTGAAACCCTTCGAGAGCCAGGCCCATGACCTCTGAAGCCGGTGGTTCACGACTCAAACGCTGGAAGAAGCCGCTGACCGTCGTCTTCTTCCTGGTGTTGATCGCGCTGTTCACCCTGCTCGCACGGCGCATCGACTGGAGCGAAGTGCTACAGACACTCGGCGACTTCAAGCTGCGCACGTTGTTGATCGCCGGCGCGCTGACCCTGTGCAGTTTTCTCGTCTACGCCAGTTTCGACCTCATCGGCCGCACCTACATCCGCCAACCGCTGGGTTGGAAGCAAATCCTGCCGGTGGGAATCATCAGCTACGCGTTCAACCTCAACCTCAGCGCGTGGGTCGGCGGGATTGCCATGCGTTACCGGCTGTATTCGCGGCTCGGGGTAAGCACCGGCAATATCGCCAAGATTCTTGGGCTGAGCCTGGCCACCAATTGGTTCGGCTATATGGCGCTGGCCGGTGTGGTATTCAGCAGCGGTTTGGTGACGATGCCGCCTGGGTGGAAAGTCAGCACCCTGGCCTTGCAAGGCATAGGTGTGTTGCTGGTGTTGGTCAGCCTCGGCTACCTGGCAGCCTGCCGGTTTTCGACAAAGCGCGCGTGGTCGATCAAGGGCATCGAGATCAACCTGCCGTCGCTGCGCATGGCCTGTTTACAGCTGGCAATGGGCGCGCTGAACTGGTCACTGATGGCGGCGGTGATCTTCACCTTGTTGCCGGCCAAGCTGGACTATCCACTGGTGCTGGGCGTGTTGCTGATCAGCGCGATTGCCGGCGTGGTTACACATATCCCGGCGGGGCTTGGGGTGCTGGAGGCGGTGTTTATCGGCTTGCTGCAGCATGAGGCGTCGCGCGGCAGCTTGCTTGCCGGGTTGATTGCTTACCGCGCGATCTACTTTATTTTGCCGCTGCTGATTGCATTGGTGATGTACCTCGCCGTTGAGGCTAAGGCCAAGGCGTTGCGGGTTAAAAAGACACCGGCTTGATGCAGTGTTGGCAGGACCGGCGCCATCGCGGGCAAGCCCGCTCCCACATTTGGAATGCATTCCACTGTGGGAGCCGGGCTTGCCCGTGATGGGGCTTGAGAGGGCAACGCCTTATCGGGCCTGGATGATGCTCAACCGCTCGCCCACTACCATCTCGGTAATCCAGTCCACCAGGATTGAGGTGTAGGCCTGCTGAGACACCGGATCACTCAACGAGTGATCGGCGCCGTCGATGATGCGGTGGGTCAACGAATGTGTCTGCTGGCACGCCGCGCGGTAGCTCATGATGGTGGCATGCGGCACGTGATCGTCGGTCTGCGACTCGACGATCAGCACATCGCCGGTGAATTGCGCGCAGGCATGCAGGGCGCGATTGGTTTCGGCGTGTACCAGCGTGCTGCGGTAATCCATCAGGTCGGCCTTATCCAGGTCGCGCTTGGGCTTGAGCCATTCCTGGTCGCGGTACAGCGCCGGCACGCGCAGCGCCAACCAGCGCACCGGGCGCAGTGAGGTGAGGATTGCCGCCAGGTAACCTCCGTAACTGGTGCCCACCACCGCCACGGCCGAGGTGTCGATGGCTGGGTGCGACAGCAAGCGGTCGTAGGCCGCCAGCAGGTCGCGCAGGTTGTCTTCGCGGGTAACGCGTGACAATGGAATACCGGTGCCGGCGTGGCCGCGCAAATCAAAGGTCAGGCATACGCAGCCCAGGCCGGCAATGCCTTTGGCGCGCTCAAGGTCGCGCTCCTGGCTACCGCCCCAGCCGTGCACAAACAACACGCCTGGCACTTTGGATTTGGGGCTCAGGAATGTCCCGCTCATTTGTTCGTCGTCGATGTCGATCGCAATGCTTTCACTTCTAGCCGTCATAAGATTTAACCGTCACGTACTTGAGAAGAAAGTCGCTGTTGTCTGCAGGGCCGCGGTACACCTCGATGGCATCCGCCGGCAGCGGTTGGTCCACGTAGGTTTCCACCGATGAAACGTGGATGGCGCGCAGGCTCGGGTTATTGATGAAGCTTTGCAGCGCCGCGACTTCCGCGCTGCTGGCGCCGCCCATGCGCCAGGATTGTTCGAGCACGCCGCTGCGGCGTTGGCCGTCACTGTCCAGGCCTTGGGCAATGTCGTAGTTGCGGCGCGAGGCATAGAAACCAGGGTAGGCCTCATCGGCGGCCGTGTCGAAAACCTGGGCTTGTTCGATGGCCTCACGCACGTCGTCGGGCAGGTCGAGCTTCAACAGGTCGGCGTAGGCGCCAGGCACGACGAGTAAGTCGGAGCCGCCGTAGACCGCTTCGCCCTGCCCGTCCTCAGTGAGGTACTGCTCGCCGCAATAGCTGATGACGTGACCGCCGATAAAACTCTGACCCACGCTGTGGGTGATCACCTCGTGCAAGTCCTGCTCGAGCACCACGCCTTCGGTAAAGAGCGTTGCCACGTCGGGCCGCGCCAGCAGCGCTTCGAACTCATCGAGACTGTGGATAACTTCCTGCCCCCGACCGGCGCAGGCATGCACGGGCTTCAGGCGGATCGGCCCGCTGTAAAGCAAGCGCGTGGCGGCGGGCAATGCATCTTCAAGGGCAAAGACGCTAAGGCCATCAAGGACGACAGGGCGCACCCGCTCGGCAAACGCCGACGACCAGCCTTCCGGCGCCTTCGCTTCGGGGCTCAGCAGGCCATGGGTGATGGCTTTGGTGCAGATGAAATCGTAGTCGACGTAACCGCCCCATACATCCTCTGGGCCTTTTACCTTCAGCGCCAGCGCCTGGACGGCGCCCACCAGGGTTTGCGTTGGCAGCACGTACACGTCACGCCCGGCATGTTGCTGCGGGTCGTAACTGCCGCCGAATTTCAGCCCCAGAATCTGTGCCAGCCACCGCGCCAGCGCGCGGTTGGTTTCAACCTCGTGCTGCGGCGCGCCCGCTCGCGTGGAATGAGCAACCACCAGCTTCTTGCGTTGAGTCGGGGTCATGCGTCCCCCTTGGCTATCCCGCCATGTGTGTACACCAATGGTTGCAGGGATCAGGCCAAGGCGGTTTCCGGAAAGAGCGTTTTTAAATCAATCAGTTGCTTAAAAAGCGATGGCAGTTGGCCTGTCTTATTCTGCACGACAGGCGGTTGAACAGGCGGCGTTCTGCACGATTCCCTCAGCCGCTGCGGCTGACGACAGCTAAGATACCGGGCCCATTCCTCTGCAACGAGACATCACCCATGGCCAAGCAAGCGCTCATCCTCATCGACATTCAGAACGACTACTTCCCTGCGGGCAAGTGGCCGCTCGACGGCGTGGACGCGGCGGCAGACAACGCAGCGCAGGTGCTGCAGGCCTTTCGCCAGGCGGGCGACGCGGTGATTCACGTGCGCCATGAGTTCACCTCCGAGGACGCACCCTTTTTCACACCGGGTTCCGAGGGCGCGCACCTGCATGCCAAGGCCGTGAACGAGGCGAATGAACCGGTGGTGCTCAAGCACTTTGTGAATGCGTTTCGCGGGACAGATCTGCGGGCATTGCTGGAGCAACGGGCCATCACCGAAGTGGTTGTGGCGGGCAACATGAGCCATATGTGCATCGACGCTGTGGTGCGGGCTGCGGCGGACCTGGGCTACAAGGTCACGCTGCTGCATGACGCGTGTGCGACACGGGATCTGGAATTTAATGGGCAAGTGATTCCGGCAGCCCAGGTGCATGGGGCCTATATGGCTTCACTGGCTTTTGCCTACGCAGACGTGGTGTCGACGGATGAGTACTTGAAGGCACAAGCGGCGACGGCATGACCGCCACTTGTGTACCGAGCTTTAACGAGTCGCGATGATGAAAAGGCGGGGGAACGGCAGCAACACAGTGCCATCGCCCAGTGCTGGATATGCCTGGGCAATCCGCGCCTGATATTCATGCAGAAAGGCGACTTTTTCGCGCTCGGTCAACGGTGCTAGAAAGGGCCGTAATGCCGACCCCTTGAACCATTCCACCACAGCGGCGTGATCCGCCAGCGGGTGCAGGTAGGTGGTGCGCCACACATCGACAGTGCTGCAGTGCTTGCTCAACAGCTCGTAGTAATAGCTCGCCGTGTGCCGTTCATTGTGTTTGACCGAACCGATCTTCGCCGCCCATGGGCCCTGGGCAGCAACTTCGCGCGCCAAGCGGTGGGCAGGCTCGTCCAGGTTGTCGGGGGTCTGCACGGCCAGGGTGCCGCCGGGCGTCAGCTGATTGACCAAGTGCGGATACAGCGTGGCGTGGTCCGGCAGCCATTGCAGCGAAGCGTTGGCCAGAATCACATCACATGGCTGCTCCGGTACCCAAGTGCCGATGTCGGCCAATTCGAAGTTCAGCGCCGGCAGGCGTTTGCGTGCATCGATCAGCATGTCGCCGGAACTGTCCATGCCGGTGACGTGCGCCTGTGGGAAACGCTCGGCCAGCACCTCGGTGGAGTTACCGGGGCCACAACCGAGGTCGACCGCGGTTTTTACCGGGCTATCTGGAATGGCCGCGACCAGGTCACGAACCGGGCGGGTGCGCTGCTGTTCAAACATCGTGTATTGCTTGGCTGACCAGGTCATCACGGCTTTCCTTCTTTTCGAGAGTGGCCACAGCCTAAATCTTGTGAGCCATGAGAACAAATGCCAAGATTGGCAACCTCCCATACCTTGAAAGTATCCCTATGCTGGAACTTCGCCAACTCAGAGCCTTCGTAGCGATTGCTGAGGAAGGCTATATCACTCGCGCGGCGCAACGCTTAGGCATGCAACAACCGCCGCTGACCCGAATGCTGCAAAGCCTTGAGGCCGAGCTAGGCGTGACATTGATGGAGCGCCTGCCGCGCGGGGTGCGCCCCACAACTGCCGGCCTGGCGTTGCTGGATGAAGCACGAGAAGTCTTGGCGCGTGCCGATGGGATCGCCGATATCGTGCGGCGCGCCGCCCGCGGTGAGCGTGGTCGGTTGGCTATCGGTTTTACCAGTTCGGCGGCATTGCACCCGTTCGTGCCCAGCGTTTTGCGCGTGTTTCGCGAAACGTTTGTCGGCGTCTCGGTGGCCCTGGAAGAAGCGGGTACCGGCGAGCTGCTGGACGCGCTGGCCCATGAAAGACTCGACGCAGCGTTTATCCGCTCGCCACTCAGCGGCAGTCAAACGCTGCAGGACCAGCCCATTCTGGTGGAGCCGATGCTGCTGGCGCTGCCTACCGACCACCCGCTGGCAAACGACGCCGCAATTCCCCTGCCCCTGGCGGCACTGGCCACCGAAGCCTTCGTGCTCTATCGGCGTCGCGTCGGGCTGGGTTTGTATGACGCGATTCTGGTGGCCTGCCGTGAAGCGGGTTTCAGCCCGCAGGTGGTCCAGGAAGCGCCGCGCATGACCGCGACATTGAGCCTGGTGGCGGCGGGCCTTGGCGTCTCCATCGTGCCAGCGTCCATGCAGCGGCTACGGGGGGATGGCATCGTTTATCGCGAACTGACGGACTGCCAAAGCCTGGTGGCGCCATTGCATTTGGCGACGCGGGTCGGTGACAGCTCGACGGTATTGCAGCGCTTCAAGCAGATGGTGATCAGCGCCGCCGCGACGGACGCCTGAGCGTCGGCGGCGGCACCTTGCCGCCAAGCGGCTTGGGATCAGTTGTTGAGGGCAAAGAAAAAGCCCCAAGAGCAGAACTCTCGGGGCTTTCAGGGAAATACTTTACAGATCGAGGCTCAGTCGTATCCTAGAACGGGATATCGTCATCAAAGCTGTCGAAATCCGGAGCAGGCTGCGGGGCGGCCTGTTGTGGAGGCGGCGCCTGACGCGACTGTTGCGGGGCCGACTGCTGCGGACGCGGAGCCTGCTGGCGTGGGGCCGGAGCGGACTGCTGGTAGTTATTGCCCCCGCCTTGTTGGTCGCCCTGCTGTGGACGGCCGCCGAGCAGTTGCATGGTGCCTTGCATGTCGACCACGATTTCAGTGGTGTAACGCTTGATGCCGTCTTTTTCCCACTCGCGGGTTTGCAGTTTGCCTTCGATGTAAACCTGCGAACCTTTGCGCAGGTACTCGCCGGCGATCTCTGCAACCTTGCCGAACATCGACACGCGGTGCCATTCGGTTTTCTCGACCTTCTGGCCGGTCTGCTTGTCAGTCCACTGTTCGCTGGTCGCCAGACTCAGGTTGGTCACGGCGTTACCGTTAGGCAAGTAGCGAACTTCGGGATCCTGGCCGCATGTACCGACCAATATGACTTTGTTAACCCCACGGGCCATAACGTTCTCCTAAGCTGGGCGCGCTGTCGGCACTGGGTTGACCAGTTGCTCAAGCGTCGCGCGATCCAATAATTCGGTGTCCAATTTGATGTAAATGGCCGCCTCTTCAGCGACCACCACTGCATCTGTTACCCCGACGACGGCCTTCAGGCGCTCTACCAGGCCAGCTTCACGAATTGCTTCGGGCGACAGCGGCAGGCGCAGGCTTGTGACGTACGGAGGTTCGCGCATGGTAACAGCAAAGACCAGCCAAAGTGCAGCCAGCCCGGCGCATCCGAGGAACACAACCGACAAACCGCCATGCTGGAACATCCAGCCGCCCATGATGCCGCCAAGCGCAGAGCCGAGGAACTGGCTGGTGGAATAAACCCCCATCGCTGTGCCCTTGCCACCGGCCGGTGAAACTTTACTGATCAGCGAAGGCAGCGAAGCCTCCAGCAGGTTGAACGCGGTGAAGAACACCACCGTGCCGATTACCAGCGCCCGCAGGCTGTCGCCGAACTCCCAGAAGAATAGCTCAGTGAGCATCAATGTCGCGACGGCGCCCAGGAGAACTCGTTTCATTTTGCGTTTCTTCTCGCCGTAGATGATGAACGGGATCATGGCGAAGAACGAAATCAGCAAGGCTGTCAGGTAGACCCACCAGTGCTGCTCCTTGGGCAGGCCGGCTTTTTCGACGAGGGCCAGGGGCAACGCGACGAAGCTGCACATCAGCATCGCGTGCAACACGAAGATACCTAAATCCAGACGGAGCAGGTCTGGGTGCTTGAGCGTCGGCAACAATGCCTTGCGTGCGACGCCGGACTCACGGTGCTGCAAGGTGCCGGTGGAGCGCGGCACCATGAAGGCCACGATCACGATCCCGAACAACGCCATGCCGCCCGTGGCCAGGAACAGTCCGTGCAAACCAAAGGCGCGCGTCAGCAATGGACCCACCACCATGGCCACCGCGAACGACAGGCCGATGGTCATGCCGATCATGGCCATGGCCTTGGTGCGATGTTGTTCGCGGGTCAAGTCCGAGAGCAGCGCCATGACGGCCGCAGAAATTGCGCCGGCGCCCTGCAACACGCGCCCGGCGATCACGCCCCAGATCGAATCCGACTGCGCGGCAAGCACGCTGCCGAGCGCGAACACGATGAGCCCCAGGTAGATCACTGGGCGACGGCCGATGCGGTCGGAAATGATCCCGAACGGAATCTGGAAAAGCGCCTGGGTCAGGCCATAGGCGCCAATCGCCAGGCCGATCAGGGCGGGGGTCGCGCCTGCGAGATCCATTCCATAGGTCGCCAGCACCGGCAACACCATAAACATGCCAAGCATACGGAAGGCGAACACCAGGGCCAGACCGCTTGCTGCTCGGGTCTCGCCGCTACTCATGCGTTCGCTGTGGGGATCGTGCATGGAAAAACCTCGTGTGAACCGGCGGCGATTCTACCAGTCCCATCGATTGAGAGGGTATATGCGGCGCTTTGCCGCGCAGCTTTCATGTAAGGCTGCAACCGGCACTTTGACAGTGTATATTCATCCAGTCTTTAGCCGTATACTCCTGCATTATTTACGCCCGCCGTGCGAGGCCATCTTGGACAAGATCCTGATTCGTGGGGCTAGAACCCACAACCTGAAGAACATCGACCTGACCCTGCCCCGGGACAAACTGATCGTCATCACCGGCCTGTCCGGCTCCGGCAAATCGTCCCTGGCGTTCGACACGCTGTATGCCGAAGGTCAGCGTCGCTACGTGGAATCGCTGTCGGCCTATGCCCGGCAATTCCTGTCGATGATGGAAAAGCCTGACGTCGACACCATTGAAGGCCTGTCGCCGGCAATTTCCATCGAGCAGAAGTCAACCTCCCATAACCCGCGCTCTACCGTGGGCACCATCACCGAAATCTACGACTACCTGCGTCTGCTGTATGCGCGTGTGGGTATTCCGCGCTGCCCGGACCACGATATTCCCCTGGAAGCCCAGACCGTCAGCCAAATGGTCGACCTGGTGCTGGCCCAGCCGGAAGGCGCCAAGCTGATGTTGCTGGCGCCGGTGATTCGCGAGCGTAAAGGCGAACACCTTTCGGTCTTCGAAGAGCTGCGTGCGCAAGGTTTTGTGCGCGCGCGCATCAACGGCAAGCTGTATGAGCTTGATGAAGCGCCGAAGCTCGACAAGCAGAAGAAGCATTCCATTGATGTGGTGGTCGACCGCTTCAAGGTGCGCGCCGACTTGCAGCAGCGTTTGGCCGAATCGTTCGAAACCGCGCTGAAGCTGGCGGATGGCATTGCGCTGGTTGCACCGATGGACGACGAGCCGGGTGAAGAGGTTATCTTCTCCGCGCGCTTTGCCTGCCCGATCTGCGGCCACGCCATCAGCGAGCTGGAGCCCAAGCTGTTTTCCTTCAACAACCCGGCTGGCGCTTGCCCGACCTGCGATGGCCTGGGCGTTAAGCAGTTCTTCGACATCAAGCGCCTGGTCAACGGTGAGCTGACTTTGGCGGAGGGCGCGATTCGCGGCTGGGACAGGCGTAACGTCTATTACTTCCAGATGCTGGGGTCATTGGCCTCGCACTATAAATTCAGCCTGGAAGTGCCGTTCAACCAGCTGCCGGCCGAGCAGCAGAAGGTCATCCTGCACGGCAGCGGCTCGCAGAATGTCGACTTCAAGTACCTGAACGACCGTGGCGACATCGTCAAACGCTCGCACCCATTCGAAGGCATCGTGCCGAACCTGGAGCGTCGTTACCGCGAGACTGAGTCGGCGAGCGTGCGTGAAGAGCTGGCCAAATTCCTCAGCACTCAGCCTTGCCCGGATTGCCGCGGCACGCGTCTGCGTCGCGAGGCGCGGCATGTGTGGGTGGGCGAGAAGACACTGCCGGCCGTGACCAACCTGCCGATTGGCGATGCCTGTGAATATTTTGGTGTACTCAAGCTGACCGGGCGTCGTGGGGAAATTGCGGACAAGATCCTCAAGGAAATCCGTGAGCGCCTGCAATTCCTGGTTAACGTTGGCCTGGACTACCTGTCGCTGGATCGCAGTGCGGACACGTTGTCTGGCGGTGAAGCTCAGCGGATTCGCTTGGCCAGCCAGATTGGTGCTGGCCTCGTGGGCGTGTTGTACATCCTCGATGAACCGTCGATTGGCCTGCACCAACGGGACAACGACCGCCTGCTGGGGACGCTGAAACACCTGCGGGATATCGGCAACACCGTGATCGTGGTCGAGCACGATGAAGACGCGATTCGCCTGGCGGACTACGTGGTCGACATCGGCCCGGGCGCGGGTGTGCACGGTGGCCATATTGTTGCCGAGGGCACGCCTGCCGAGGTAATGGCTCACCCGGACTCTTTGACCGGCAAGTACCTGTCTGGCCGCGTGAAGATTGAAGTGCCGGCCAAACGTACGCCACGCAACAAGAAAATGGCGCTGCACCTGAAGGGCGCACGCGGTAACAACTTGCGCAACGTCGACCTGGAAATTCCGCTGGGTCTTTTGACCTGCGTGACCGGTGTTTCCGGCTCGGGCAAGTCGACACTGATCAACAACACGCTGTTCCCGCTGAGTGCCACCGCCTTGAACGGCGCAACCACTCTGGAAGCGGCCGCGCACGACAGCATCAAGGGCCTGGAGCATCTGGACAAAGTCGTCGACATCGACCAAAGCCCGATCGGCCGTACACCACGCTCCAACCCGGCGACCTATACCGGCTTGTTCACCCCAATCCGCGAGCTGTTTGCTGGCGTACCCGAATCCCGCTCGCGGGGTTATGGGCCGGGCCGGTTCTCGTTCAACGTCAAGGGCGGGCGCTGCGAAGCGTGCCAGGGCGATGGCCTGATCAAGGTAGAGATGCACTTTCTGCCGGACATCTACGTCCCGTGCGACGTGTGCAAGAGCAAGCGTTATAACCGCGAAACCCTGGAGATCAAGTACAAGGGCAAAAGCATCCACGAAACCCTGGAGATGACCATCGAGGAAGCTCGGGTGTTCTTCGACGCGGTTCCAGCGTTGGCGCGCAAGCTGCAAACGTTGATGGATGTGGGCCTGTCGTACATCAAGCTGGGTCAATCGGCGACAACCCTTTCCGGCGGCGAGGCGCAGCGGGTGAAGTTGTCTCGTGAGCTGTCCAAGCGGGATACCGGCAAGACTCTGTATATCCTCGATGAGCCGACCACGGGTCTGCACTTCGCCGATATCCAGCAATTGCTGGACGTACTGCACCGCTTGCGTGACCACGGCAACACAGTGGTGGTTATTGAGCACAACCTGGATGTGATCAAGACTGCCGACTGGCTGGTGGACCTGGGTCCGGAAGGCGGCTCCAAGGGCGGCCAGATCATTGCGGTGGGCACACCGGAGCAGGTTTCCGAGATGCCGCAGTCGCATACCGGTTATTACTTGAAGCCGTTGCTGGCACGCGATAAAGCCTGATTTTTCGGGCTCATGAAAAAGCCCCTGTCACTTTGCGGTGACAGGGGCTTTTTTGTAGCCGGGAATCAGAACTGCGATTGCAGGTAATTCTCCAGGCCAACCAGCTTGATCAGCCCCAACTGCTTTTCCAGCCAGTAGGTGTGATCTTCTTCGGTGTCGTTGAGCTGCACGCGGAGAATTTCGCGGGTCACGTAGTCGTTGTGCTGCTCACAGAGCTCGATGCCCTTGCAGAGTGCGGCACGCACCTTGTACTCAAGGCGAAGATCGGCTGCGAGCATGTCAGGCACCGTGGTGCCCACATCCAGGTCGTCGGGGCGCATACGCGGCGTGCCTTCGAGCATCAGGATACGGCGCATCAGCGCGTCAGCGTGCTGTGCCTCTTCTTCCATTTCGTGGTTGATACGCTCGTAGAGCTCGGTAAAGCCCCAGTCTTCGTACATGCGCGAATGGATGAAATATTGGTCACGAGCTGCCAGTTCGCCCGTCAGCAACGTGTTGAGGTAATCGATTACGTCGGGGTGACCTTGCATCGCCCTACATCTCCCTGCTTGAAAGTCTGTAGTTTGAACCATGATGACCCTAAGGTCACGGGACCAACGGCAGAAAAGTGAAGGTTTCCGGAGAAAAGTGGCTGAAATAACGCAAAAACCGCCCAAATGAGGGCGGTTCTGCTTATCGTTTAGACTTAACTAAGCGTTACACCCAATGCCTTTGCGATTGCGTCTCCATAAGCCGGGTCAGCTTTGAAGAAGTGCTGCAGTTGGCGCTGAACCACATCGCTGGTGACGCCGGCCATTGCACCGGCAATGTTGCTGACCAGCAGGGCTTTTTGACTCTCGTCCATCAAGCGAAACAGTGCGCCGGCATGGCTGTAGTAGTCGGTGTCCTCACGGTGATCGTAGCGATCAGCGGCACCGCTCAAGGCCAGCGCGGGTTCTGCATACTGTGGCGCTTGCTTGGGCGCATCAGCGTAGCTGTTTGGCTCATAGTTAGGCGCTGCGCCACCGTTACTGCCGAAGGCCATCGAACCATCACGCTGGTAGCTGTTTACCGGGTTGCGTGGGGCGTTCACCGGCAATTGCTGGTGATTGGTACCCACGCGGTAGCGGTGAGCATCGGCGTAAGCGAATACGCGGCCTTGCAGCATGCGGTCTGGCGACAGGCCGACACCCGGCACCATGTTGCTTGGGCCAAACGCGGCCTGCTCTACTTCAGCAAAGTAGTTCTGCGGGTTACGGTTGAGCTCCAGCTCGCCGACTTCGATCAGGGGAAACTCTTTCTGCGACCAGGTCTTAGTCACATCGAAGGGGTTCTCGTAGTGAGCGTTAGCTTGGGCTTCAGTCATGATCTGAATGCAGACACGCCATTTCGGGAAGTCCCCCCGCTCAATCGCACCAAACAAATCACGCTGTGCGTAATCAGGATCTGTACCGGCCAGGCGCGCGGCTTCAGCGGGTGCCAGGTTCTTGATCCCTTGCTTGGTCTTGTAGTGCCACTTAACCCAGTGACGCTCACCACGAGCGTTGATCAGGCTATAAGTGTGACTGCCAAAGCCGTGCATGTGACGGTAGCCGTCAGGAATGCCGCGATCCGAAAAGAGGATGGTGACTTGATGCAACGCTTCCGGAGAGTGCGACCAGAAATCCCACATCATCTGCGCACTTTTCAGGTTGCTTTGTGGCAAGCGCTTTTGGGTGTGGATAAAGTCCGGGAATTTCAGCGGGTCACGGATGAAGAACACGGGCGTGTTGTTGCCCACGATGTCCCAGTTACCTTCTTCGGTGTAGAACTTCAGGGCGAAACCGCGAGGATCGCGCTCAGTGTCGGCCGAACCGCGCTCGCCGCCGACAGTGGAGAATCGCAGAAACGTCGGTGTTTGTTTTCCGACGGACTCGAACAGCTTCGCGCTGGTGTACTGAGTGATGTCTTGAGTAACGGTAAAGGTGCCGTAAGCACCCGAGCCTTTGGCGTGCACGCGGCGCTCAGGAATGTTTTCACGATTGAAGTGTGCGAGCTTCTCGATCAGGTGGAAATCGTCGAGCAGCAAAGGACCGCGCAGGCCGGCGGTACGGGAATTCTGGTTATCGGCAACGGGCGCACCGCTGGCGGTAGTAAGGACTTTACTCATGCTCAATCTTCCTCAGGTCAGACTCGGAACTGCCGGCTAATCGGCTTGGAGGAAGTATCGACCATCAAGATGACACCATCAAATGCATTAAATTATGGCCTTTGATAGAGAATAACTAATGAGCCATTCGCGCAAACGGCGATGGATTGATAGAAGCGCGGGCAGCGACGCAGGAAATGCAGGTAGTTTTTTAGACGCGCACAAAAAACCGGGCACTAGGCCCGGTTCTTCGTTGCAGACTGTCGTCTTACTCGGCGGATACAGCTTCGCCGGCAGTAGCACGATCAACCAACTCGACGTACGCCATAGGCGCGTTGTCGCCAGCGCGGAAACCGCACTTGAGAATGCGCAGGTAGCCACCCTCACGGGTAGCGTAACGCTTGCCCAGGTCGTTGAAGAGCTTACCAACGATAGCTTTCGAACGAGTACGGTCGAAAGCCAGACGGCGGTTAGCCAGGCTGTCTGTCTTGGCCAAAGTGATCAGCGGCTCAGCAACGCGACGCAGTTCTTTAGCTTTCGGCAGTGTAGTTTTGATCAGCTCGTGCTCGAACAGCGACACCGCCATGTTTTGGAACATGGCCTTGCGGTGCGAGCTGGTACGGCTCAGGTGACGACCACTTTTACGATGACGCATGGTTCATTCCTTACCAAACTCACGTTCGGTGATTACGACGATCAGGCAGTCGCCTTGTCGTCCTTCTTAAGACTTGCAGGCGGCCAGTTGTCGAGGCGCATGCCGAGGGACAGACCGCGGGAGGCCAGAACGTCCTTGATTTCAGTCAAGGATTTCTTGCCCAGGTTCGGAGTCTTCAACAGTTCTACTTCGGTACGCTGAATCAGGTCACCGATGTAGTAAATGTTTTCCGCCTTAAGGCAGTTAGCCGAACGTACAGTCAGTTCCAGATCGTCAACCGGGCGAAGCAGGATCGGATCGATCTCGTCTTCCTGCTCGATTACCACTGGTTCGCTGTCACCTTTGAGGTCGACGAACGCAGCCAACTGCTGTTGCAGAATGGTTGCAGCGCGGCGGATAGCCTCTTCAGGATCCAGAGTACCGTTGGTTTCCAGATCAATAACCAGCTTGTCCAGGTTAGTACGCTGTTCGACACGGGCGTTTTCCACCACGTATGCGATACGGCGAACCGGGCTGAACGAAGAGTCAAGCTGCAAGCGACCAATGCTGCGGCTTTCGTCTTCATCGCTCTGACGCGAGTCGGCCGGTTCATAACCACGACCACGAGCTACAGTGAGCTTCATGTTCAGGGCGCCGTTAGACGCCAGGTTAGCGATTACGTGATCGGGGTTAACGATCTCGACATCATGATCCAGCTGAATATCGGCAGCGGTAACCACCCCCGAACCCTTCTTCGACAAGGTCAGCGTAACTTCGTCACGGCCGTGCAGCTTGATAGCCAGACCTTTAAGGTTCAACAGGATTTCAATTACGTCTTCCTGTACACCTTCGATGGCGCTGTACTCGTGGAGCACACCGTCAATCTCGGCCTCGACTACTGCACAGCCGGGCATTGAGGACAACAGGATGCGGCGCAGCGCGTTGCCCAGGGTGTGGCCAAAACCACGCTCGAGAGGCTCGAGAGTGATCTTGGCGCGGGTTGGACTGACAACCTGCACATCAATGTGGCGGGGTGTCAGGAACTCATTTACCGAAATCTGCATGGATGCACCTATTTTCTAGCCCTTACTTGGAGTAGAGCTCGACAATCAGGCTTTCGTTGATGTCGGCGGACAGATCACTGCGAGCAGGAACGTTCTTGAAAACGCCCGACTTCTTCTCAGTGTCTACTTCTACCCATTCTACGCGGCCACGTTGGGCACACAGATCGAGAGCTTGGACAATGCGAAGTTGGTTTTTTGCTTTCTCGCGAATCGCGACCACGTCACCAGCACGAACCTGGTAAGACGGGACGTTAACGGTTTGGCCGTTTACGCTGACGGATTTGTGCGATACCAGCTGACGGGATTCGGCACGAGTCGAACCAAAGCCCATACGGTATACAACGTTGTCCAGACGGCATTCGAGCAGTTGCAGCAGGTTTTCACCAGTTGCACCTTTCTTGCCAGCAGCTTCTTTGTAGTAGCCGCTGAACTGACGCTCGAGAACGCCATAAATACGACGGACCTTCTGCTTTTCACGCAGTTGGGTGCCGTAATCGGACTGGCGACCGCGGCGTTGGCCGTGGATACCAGGTGCTGCTTCAATGTTGCACTTCGATTCGATCGCGCGCACGCCGCTCTTCAGGAAGAGATCGGTGCCTTCGCGACGAGCGAGTTTGCATTTTGGACCAATGTAACGAGCCATTCTTTACAATCTCCTGGATTACACGCGGCGCTTCTTCGGCGGACGGCACCCGTTGTGCGGGATTGGCGTCACGTCGGTGATGCTGGCGATCTTATAGCCACAGCCGTTCAAAGCACGGACAGCAGACTCACGACCTGGACCTGGACCTTTGACGTTGACGTCGAGGTTTTTCAGGCCGTATTCCAGCGCAGCTTGACCAGCACGTTCAGCAGCTACTTGAGCAGCAAACGGGGTGGACTTGCGGGAACCGCGGAAACCCGAACCACCAGAGGTAGCCCAAGACAGCGCGTTACCTTGACGGTCGGTGATGGTCACGATGGTGTTGTTAAAAGATGCATGGATGTGGGCGATGCCATCAACCACTGTCTTTTTAACTTTTTTACGAGGACGAGCAGCAGGTTTTGCCATGATAATTTTCCTGTCGATTCGCTGGGGCGATTACTTGCGGATCGGCTTACGCGGACCTTTACGGGTACGCGCGTTAGTCTTGGTACGCTGACCGCGTACTGGAAGACCACGACGATGACGCAGACCGCGATAGCAACCGAGGTCCATCAAACGCTTGATTTTCATGTTGATTTCGCGACGCAGGTCACCTTCAGTGGTGAACTTCGCCACTTCGCCACGCAGCAATTCAATCTGCTCGTCGCTCAGATCCTTGATCTTAGCGGCTGGGTTTACCCCAGCAACTGCGCAAATTTTCTGCGCAGTAGTGCGACCAACACCATAGATGTAGGTCAGCGAGATAACAGTGTGCTTGTTATCTGGAATGTTAACGCCTGCAATACGGGCCATTCAGTGGGACTCCAATTGACAGCTACCTACGCCCCGGAAGCCAAGAAATAGGGCGCGAGATAATATCGCTGTAATAACAAATAATCAACCCGGCAGCGCACTAGCTGCCGGGCTTCAAGCGGATCACACTCAGCCTTGGCGCTGTTTGTGACGCGGTTCCGCGCTGCAAATTACTCGAACAACACCTTCGCGGCGAATAATCTTGCAGTTACGGCACAGCTTTTTCACCGATGCACGAACTTTCATCACCAACTCCTCGAACCTTATGGGTACTCAGCGCAACATGCCGCTGCCGTAACCCTTCAGGTTGGCTTTCTTCATCAGGGATTCGTACTGGTGCGAAACGAGGTGCGATTGTACTTGGGACATGAAGTCCATCACAACCACGACCACGATCAGCAACGAGGTCCCGCCAAGGTAGAACGGAACGTTTGCTGCAACCACCAGGAACTGGGGCAACAAGCACACGGCCGTCATATATAGAGCACCGAACAGGGTCAAACGAGTCAGAACGCCATCAATGTAGCGCGCAGACTGCTCACCCGGACGAATACCCGGAATAAAGGCACCGGACTTCTTCAGGTTTTCCGCTACGTCTTTCGGATTGAACATCAACGCCGTATAGAAGAAGCAGAAGAAAATAATCCCTGCACTAAACAGCAGAATATTCAACGGCTGACCAGGAGCGATCGACTGAGAGAGGTCCTGCAGCCAGCCCATGTTTTCAGACTGACCAAACCAGGTACCCAACGAAGCCGGAAACAGCAAAATGCTGCTCGCGAAAATTGCCGGAATAACACCGGCCATATTCACTTTCAGCGGCAAGTGGCTGGTCTGCGCAGCGAAGACCTTACGGCCCTGCTGACGCTTGGCGTAGTGAACAGCAATACGACGCTGGCCACGCTCAATGAACACCACAAAACCGATAATCGCTACTGCCAGCAAACCGATAGCAACCAGGGCGAAGATATTGATATCACCCTGACGTGCAGACTCGAAAGACTGCCCAATTGCTCTCGGAAGACCGGCGACGATACCTGCGAAAATCAACATCGAGATACCGTTACCAACACCACGCTCAGTAATCTGCTCACCCAGCCACATCATGAACATCGCACCAGCCACAAAAGTGGATACCGCGACGAAATAGAAGCCAAAGTCACCAGTGAACGCAACGCCCTGCCCTGCCAGGCCAACGGACATGCCGATAGCTTGAACCAGGGCGAGGACGACAGTGCCGTAGCGGGTGTACTGGCTAATCTTGCGACGGCCAGCTTCACCTTCCTTCTTCAACTGCTCCAACTGCGGGCTGACGGCGGTCATCAGTTGCATGATGATCGATGCCGAAATGTACGGCATGATCCCCAGTGCAAAGATGCTCATCCGTTCCAGCGCGCCGCCGGAAAACATGTTGAACAAGCTAAGAATGGTCCCCTCATTCTGTCGAAACAGGTCTGCGAGTCGGTCCGGGTTGATACCTGGAACCGGGATGTGTGCGCCTATTCGGTAGACGATAATCGCCAGGAACAGAAAACGCAGACGAGCCCAAAGTTCAGACATACCGCCTTTGCCGAGCGCTGAGAGAGCACCTTGCTTAGCCATTTATTCCTCGAACTTGCCGCCAGCTGCTTCGATAGCCGAACGCGCACCTTTGGTGGCGCCGATTCCCTTGCCGATAGTGACAGCGCGAGTCACTTCACCGGACAGCATGATTTTCACACGCTGTACGTTGACGTTGATCACGTTGGCATCTTTCAGGGTCTGCACAGTAACGATGTCGCCTTCCACTTTAGCCAGCTCGGACAGACGCACTTCTGCGCGGTCCATAGCCTTCAGGGAAACGAAACCGAACTTAGGCAGGCGACGATGCAGCGGCTGTTGGCCGCCTTCAAAGCCTGGAGCGATGGTGCCACCGGAGCGGGAGGTTTGACCTTTGTGGCCACGGCCACCAGTCTTACCCAAACCGCTACCGATACCACGGCCCGGACGATGCTTTTCGCGACGGGAACCCGGCGCTGGACTCAGATCATTGAGTTTCATCGATTAACCCTCTACACGCAGCATGTAGTAAGCCTTGTTGATCATCCCGCGATTCTCGGGAGTATCCTGGACTTCTACAGTGTGACCGATGCGACGCAGACCCAAACCCTTAACGCACAGTTTGTGGTTAGGAATGCGGCCGGTCATGCTTTTGATCAGCGTTACTTTAACGGTAGCCATGATCAGAAGATCTCCTTGACAGTCAAACCACGCTTGGCAGCGATGGACTCAGGAGATTGCATAGCTTTCAAACCTTTGAAAGTGGCGTGAACCACGTTTACCGGGTTAGTCGAGCCGTAGCACTTGGCCAGAACGTTCTGAACGCCAGCAACTTCGAGGACAGCACGCATAGCGCCGCCAGCGATGATACCGGTACCTTCAGAAGCAGGCTGCATGTACACCTTCGAAGCGCCATGAGCGGACTTCATTGCGTACTGCAGAGTGGTGCCGTTCAGATCAACTTGGATCATGTTGCGACGAGCAGCTTCCATTGCCTTCTGGATCGCGGCAGGCACTTCACGTGACTTGCCACGGCCGAAGCCAACGCGCCCTTTACCATCACCAACCACGGTCAACGCGGTGAAAGTGAAGATACGGCCGCCTTTAACGGTTTTGGCTACGCGGTTAACTTGAACCAGCTTCTCAATGTAGCCTTCGTCGCGCTTTTGGTCGTTATTTGACATAACTTAGAACTCCAGCCCAGCTTCACGAGCAGCATCAGCCAGCGCTTTCACGCGACCGTGGTACTTGAAGCCAGAGCGGTCGAAAGCCACTTGCGAGACGCCAGCGGCCTTAGCACGCGTAGCGACCAGCTGGCCAACCTTTGTGGCCGCGTCGATGTTGCCAGTGGCACCATCACGCAGTTCTTTATCCAAAGTCGAGGCGCTTGCCAGGACTTTGTTGCCGTCGGCCGAGATGACCTGGGCGTAGATGTGCTGCGACGAGCGGAACACGCAGAGACGCACGACTTCGAGTTCGTGCATTTTCAGGCGTGCTTTGCGAGCGCGACGCAGTCGAGTAACTTTTTTGTCGGTCATTTGCTATGCCCTACTTCTTCTTGGCTTCTTTACGACGGACGACTTCGTCCGCGTAGCGCACACCTTTGCCTTTGTACGGCTCTGGTGGACGGAAGTCGCGGATCTCAGCGGCCACCTGACCTACCAGCTGCTTATCAATACCCTTGATCAGGATATCGGTCTGGCTAGGGGTCTCAGCGGTGATGCCTTCCGGCAGTTCGTAATCCACTGGGTGCGAGAAGCCAAGGGCCAGGTTCAAAACCGTGCCTTTTGCTTGCGCTTTGTAACCAACACCGACCAGCTGGAGCTTACGCTCGAAGCCTTGGCTTACGCCTTGGACCATGTTGTTTACCAACGCACGCGTGGTACCGGCCATTGCGCGAGTTTGTTGATCGCCATTGCGAGCAGCGAAACGCAGCTCACCAGCTTCTTCAACGATCTCAACGGACGAATGGATGTTCAGTTCAAGAGTGCCCTTGGCACCCTTCACCGAAAGCTGTTGGCCTGCGAATTTTACTTCGACACCGGCTGGCAGCTTAACGGGGTTCTTAGCGACGCGAGACATGCTTATCCCCCCTTAGAACACAGTGCAAAGAACTTCGCCGCCGACACCGGCAGCGCGCGCAGCACGATCCGTCATCACACCTTTGTTGGTGGAGACGATAGACACGCCCAGACCGCCACGAACTTTCGGCAGATCTTCAGCGGACTTGTACTGACGCAGGCCTGGACGGCTAACGCGCCTCACTTCCTCGATGACCGAACGGCCTTCGAAGTACTTCAGCTCGATGGACAGCAGTGGCTTTGTTTCGCTGCTGATCTGATAACCCGCAATGTAGCCTTCGTCTTTCAGGACTTTGGCAACAGCTACCTTCAACTTGGAAGATGGCATGCTTACGACGGACTTTTCAGCCATCTGGGCATTACGGATACGAGTTAGCATGTCCGCTAACGGGTCCTGCATACTCATGGGCTAGACGCTCCTAATACAAAAAAATTAGCCTTGCGGCTACATATGTCGCCGAGAATCTCCGAGCATAGAAAACACGGGCTCAGGCGAGCCGGGTATTCTAGACACACTCCGGAAATGAAACAAGCCCCAAAAGGGGCTTGTTCCAGATTCAAGGTCACCGGTGGTCAGTATCTTGCGACGCAGACCACCCGGACTTCGAAAGTACTTACCAGCTGGCTTTAACCAGACCTGGTACGTCACCACGCATTGCCGCTTCACGCAGTTTGTTACGGCCGAGGCCGAACTTGCGGTAAACGCCGTGTGGACGACCGGTCAGGCGGCAGCGGTTACGCATGCGCGAAGCGCTTGCGTCACGTGGCTGCTTCTGCAGAGCAACTGTAGCTTCCCAACGCGCTTCTGGACTTGCGTTCAGATCAACGATGATTGCTTTCAGTGCTGCACGCTTCTTGGCGTACTTGGCAACCGTGAGCTGACGCTTCAGCTCGCGGTTTTTCATGCTCATCTTGGCCATGGTCCTACTCCAATCAGTTGCGGAACGGGAATTTGAAAGCACGCAACAGGGCGCGACCTTCATCATCGTTCTTGGCAGTGGTGGTCAGGGTGATGTCCAGACCGCGGAGAGCATCGATCTTGTCGTAGTCGATTTCCGGGAAGATGATCTGCTCTTTCACGCCCATGCTGTAGTTACCACGACCATCGAAGGACTTGGCATTCAGGCCGCGGAAGTCGCGAACCCGAGGCAGGGAGATCGACAGCAGACGATCCAGGAATTCGTACATACGCTCACGGCGCAGAGTCACTTTGACGCCGATCGGCCAACCTTCACGGACTTTAAAGCCAGCGATGGATTTCCGAGCGTAAGTCACAACGACTTTTTGACCGGTGATCTTTTCCAGGTCAGCAACAGCGTGCTCGATGACTTTTTTGTCGCCGATCGCTTCGCCCAGACCCATGTTCAGGGTGATTTTGGTAACGCGCGGAACTTCCATCACGTTCCCGAGCTTAAGTTCTTCCTTAAGCTTGGGGGCGATTTCCTTCCGGTAAATCTCTTGTAGTCGTGCCATGGTCTTATCTACCTAGCAGTGTTCAAGCATCAACCGCTTTTTGGGTCGACTTGAAGACACGAATTTTCTTACCGTCTTCTACTTTGAAACCAACACGATCAGCCTTGTTGGTTTCGCCATTGAAGATGGCGACGTTAGAAGCGTGCAGTGGCGCTTCTTTCTCGACGATACCGCCTTGTACGCCCGACATCGGGTTAGGCTTGGTATGACGCTTGACCAGGTTCAGACCACCAACGACCAGACGGTCATCAGCAAGAACCTTCAGCACCTTACCGCGCTTACCTTTGTCTTTGCCGGCGATCACGATGATCTCGTCGTCACGACGAATCTTTTGCATGTCGGATCTCCTTACAGCACTTCTGGGGCGAGCGAGACGATCTTCATGAACTTCTCAGTACGAAGTTCACGGGTCACTGGCCCAAAGATACGGGTGCCGATCGGCTCTTGCTTGTTGTTCAGAAGAACAGCAGCGTTGCCATCAAAGCGGATAATGGAGCCATCTGCACGGCGTACGCCGTGACGAGTGCGGACTACAACAGCAGTCATCACTTGGCCTTTTTTCACTTTACCGCGAGGAATTGCTTCCTTGACGGTAACTTTGATGATGTCACCGATACCAGCGTAACGACGATGGGAGCCACCCAGCACCTTGATGCACATAACACGGCGAGCGCCGCTGTTATCGGCCACATCGAGCATGGATTGAGTCTGAATCATATAATTTCTCCGACCCCTAGTCCTTAGACTTCCACAGCGCGTTCGAGAACATCAACCAGTGCCCAAGACTTGGTCTTGGCCAGCGGACGAGTTTCACGAATAGTGACTTTGTCGCCGATGTGGCACTGATTGGTTTCGTCGTGCGCGTGCAGCTTAGTCGAACGCTTAACATATTTACCGTAGATCGGGTGCTTAACGCGACGCTCGATCAAAACGGTGATGGTTTTGTCCATCTTGTCGCTGACAACACGGCCAGTCAGCGTACGGACAGTCTTTTCGGCTTCAGCCATGATCACTTACCTGCCTGCTGGTTGAGCACAGTCTTCACGCGAGCGATGTCACGCTTAACTTGCGAGAGCAGATGAGACTGCCCCAACTGGCCAGTTGCTTTCTGCATACGCAGATTGAACTGGTCGCGCAGCAAGCCGAGCAGTTGCTCGTTCAGCTGCTGTGCGGATTTTTCACGAAGTTCATTCGCTTTCATCACATCACCGTCCGTTTAACAAAGGCGGTGGCGAGCGGCAGCTTTGCAGCAGCCAGGGCAAAAGCCTCACGCGCCAGCTCTTCAGTTACACCCTCGATTTCATACAGGACTTTGCCTGGCTGAATCTGGGCTACCCAGTATTCCACGTTACCCTTACCTTTACCCATCCGAACCTCGAGAGGCTTTTTGGAGATCGGCTTGTCCGGGAATACACGGATCCAGATCTTGCCGCCACGTTTTACGTGACGGGTCAGAGCACGACGCGCTGACTCGATCTGACGAGCGGTGAGACGACCACGAGCTACAGACTTCAGCGCGAACTCGCCGAAGCTGACTTTGCTACCGCGCTGTGCCAGACCACGGTTGTGGCCTGTCATCTGCTTGCGGAACTTCGTACGCTTAGGTTGCAACATTTGGCGTACCCCTTACTTAGCAGCTTTTTTACGAGGCGCTGGTGCTTGTGGTTTCAGTTCTTCTTGGCGACCACCAATTACTTCGCCTTTGAAGATCCAAACCTTTACACCGATCACACCGTAAGTGGTGTGAGCTTCGTAGTTGGCATAGTCGATGTCGGCACGCAGGGTGTGCAGTGGCACACGACCTTCGCGATACCATTCAGTACGTGCGATTTCAGCACCGCCGAGACGACCGCTCACTTGGATTTTGATGCCTTTGGCACCAATGCGCATGGCGTTCTGCACGGCGCGCTTCATAGCGCGACGGAACATTACGCGACGCTCCAGCTGCTGAGCTACGCTCTGCGCAACCAGCATACCGTCGAGCTCCGGCTTGCGGATCTCTTCGATATTGATGTGCACAGGCACACCCATTTGCTTGGTCAGGTCCTGACGCAGTTTCTCAACATCTTCACCTTTCTTCCCGATAACGATACCTGGACGAGCGGTGTGGATGGTGATACGTGCAGTTTGTGCCGGACGATGGATATCGATACGGCTTACGGACGCGCTTTTTAGTTTGTCTTGGAGATACTCACGCACCTTCAGATCAGCGAACAAATAGTCCGCATAAGTCCGACCGTCTGCGTACCAGACGGAGGTGTGCTCCTTGACGATTCCCAGGCGAATGCCAATGGGATGTACTTTCTGACCCATCTCTTCGACTCCGTTACTTGTCAGCAACCTTGACAGTGATATGGCAAGACCGCTTGACGATGCGATCAGCACGGCCTTTGGCACGTGGCATGATGCGCTTCAGCGAACGCCCTTCGTTGACGAAAACGGTGCTGACCTTCAGGTCATCAACGTCTGCGCCTTCGTTATGCTCGGCGTTGGCTACGGCCGACTCCAGCACTTTCTTCATGATCTCGGCGGCTTTCTTACTGCTGAAAGCCAACAGGTTGAGCGCTTCGCCCACCTTCTTCCCGCGGATCTGGTCGGCGACCAAGCGGGCTTTCTGGGCGGAGATTCGAGCGCCCGACAACTTAGCGGCTACTTCCATTTCCTTACCCCTTAACGCTTGGCTTTCTTGTCTGCCACGTGCCCACGATAAGTGCGGGTACCGGCAAACTCGCCTAGTTTGTGGCCGACCATGTCTTCGTTAACGAGAACTGGGACGTGTTGACGACCGTTGTGTACTGCGATGGTCAAACCGACCATTTGTGGCAGGATCATCGAACGACGCGACCAGGTCTTAACTGGTTTGCGATCGTTCTTTTCCGCCGCCACTTCGATCTTCTTCAGTAGGTGAAGATCAATAAAAGGACCTTTTTTCAGAGAACGTGGCACTGTCGTATCCCTCTATTTACTTGCGACGACGGACGATCATTTTGTCGGTACGCTTATTACCACGAGTCTTCGCGCCCTTAGTCGGGAAGCCCCATGGCGATACCGGATGACGACCACCAGAGGTACGACCTTCACCACCACCGTGTGGGTGGTCAACCGGGTTCATGGCAACACCACGAACGGTTGGGCGAACGCCACGCCAGCGTTTGGCACCAGCTTTACCCAGCGAACGCAGGCTGTGCTCGGAGTTCGAGACTTCACCCAGGGTCGCGCGGCATTCAGCCAGCACTTTACGCATCTCACCAGAACGCAGACGCAGGGTCACGTAGACACCTTCACGAGCGATCAGCTGAGCCGAAGCACCAGCGGAACGAGCGATTTGCGCGCCTTTACCTGGCTTCAATTCGATGCCGTGTACGGTGCTACCAACTGGAATGTTGCGCAGTTGCAGAGCGTTGCCCGGCTTGATCGGTGCCAAAGCACCCGCGATCAGCTGGTCGCCAGCGCTCACGCCTTTAGGGGCGATGATGTAGCGACGCTCGCCATCTGCGTACAGCAGCAGAGCGATGTGAGCAGTACGGTTTGGATCGTATTCGATACGCTCGACAGTGGCAGCGATGCCATCTTTGTCGTTGCGACGGAAGTCGACCAGACGATAATGCTGCTTATGGCCACCACCGATGTGACGAGTGGTAATACGACCATTGTTGTTACGACCACCAGTCTTCGATTTCTTCTCGAGCAGCGGTGCGTGAGGAGCGCCTTTATGCAGCTCCTGGTTGACCACCTTGACCACAAAACGGCGGCCAGGGGAAGTCGGTTTGCATTTAACGATTGCCATGATGCACCCCTTCCTTACTCAGCACTGCTGCTGAAATCGAGATCTTGGCCTGGTTGAAGGGAGATAACTGCCTTCTTCCAGTCATTACGCTTGCCCAGACCGCGAGCAGTGCGCTTGCTCTTACCCAGAACATTCAGGGTAGTAACACGCTCAACTTTCACGCTGAACAGGCTTTCGACGGCCTTCTTGATTTCCAGCTTGGTTGCGTCAGTTGCAACCTTGAAAACGAACTGGCCTTTCTTGTCAGCCAGAACCGTAGCCTTTTCGGAAACGTGCGGGCCAAGCAGAACTTTAAATACGCGTTCCTGGTTCATCCCAGCAGCTCCTCGAATTTCTTCACGGCCGACACGGTGATCAACACCTTGTCGTATGCGATCAGACTAACTGGATCGGAACCTTGCACGTCACGTACATCAACGTGTGGCAGGTTACGAGCAGCCAGGTACAGGTTCTGATCAACAGCTTCAGACACGATCAAAACGTCGGTCAGGCTCATGTTGTTCAGTTTGCCCAGCAGATCTTTGGTTTTTGGACTTTCAACAGCGAAGTCCTGAACCACGACCAGACGATCAGTACGCACGAGTTCAGCAAGGATGGAGCGCAGTGCTGCGCGGTACATCTTCTTGTTGAGCTTCTGAGTGTGATCCTGAGGACGAGCTGCGAAAGTGGTACCGCCGCCACGCCAGATTGGGCTACGGATAGTACCGGCACGAGCACGGCCAGTACCTTTCTGACGCCAAGGGCGCTTACCGCCACCACGTACGTCGGAACGGGTCTTTTGCTGCTTGCTACCCTGACGGCCGCCGGCCATGTAGGCCACGACTGCTTGGTGAACCAGCGTCTCGTTGAATTCGCCGCCAAATGTCAGTTCGGAAACTTCGATCGCTTGAGCGTCATTTACATTTAATTGCATGTCAGCTTCCCCTTAACCGCGAGCCTTGGCCGCTGGACGTACAACCAGGTTGCCGCCAGTAGCGCCAGGAACAGCACCCTTGACCAACAACAGATTGCGTTCAGCGTCGACGCGCACTACTTCGAGGGACTGCACGGTCACGCGCTCAGCGCCCATATGACCGGACATTTTTTTGCCCTTGAATACACGACCAGGAGTCTGGCACTGGCCAATAGAGCCCGGGACGCGGTGGGAAACGGAGTTACCGTGAGTGTTGTCTTGACCACGGAAATTCCAACGCTTGATCGTACCCTGGAAGCCTTTACCTTTGGACTGACCGGTTACATCAACCAGTTGACCAGCGGCGAAGATTTCAGCGTTGATCAGATCGCCAGCCTGGTAGTCGCCGTCTTCGAGACGGAACTCCATAACAGTGCGACCAGCTGCAACGTTTGCTTTAGCGAAGTGACCTGCTTGAGCAGCAGTCACGCGCGAAGCACGACGCTCGCCGACAGTGACTTGCACTGCACGATAGCCATCGGTTTCTTCAGTTTTGAACTGGGTGACGCGATTCGGTTCGATCTCAATGACCGTGACCGGAATGGAGACACCTTCTTCGGTGAAAATACGGGTCATACCGCATTTACGACCGACTACACCAATAGTCATGTTGTAAACCTCATGAGTGTACGGGGCTTTCACCCGCTATGGCCGCCCATTTCAGAGCGTTACACGACTAAGACCCAAGTCTTAGCCGAGGCTGATCTGTACTTCCACACCGGCCGCCAGATCGAGCTTCATAAGTGCATCAACGGTTTTATCCGTTGGCTGGACGATGTCCAGTACGCGCTTATGAGTACGGATCTCGTACTGGTCACGCGCGTCTTTGTTGACGTGCGGGGAGACCAGAACGGTGAACCGCTCTTTACGGGTAGGCAGTGGAATTGGACCACGCACTTGAGCACCAGTACGTTTCGCGGTTTCCACGATTTCCTGGGTGGATTGGTCGATCAGGCGATGGTCAAAAGCCTTCAACCTGATACGGATTTGCTGATTTTGCATTGGATTTCAGACTCCGGCTGCTATTCCCAGCGAGCGCAATACGCCCGTTAAAAGGAGGCGCAATTCTATAGACGGCCCAGATAGGTGTCAACCCAATAAAAAAGGCCCCCGCTGAGCGGGGGCCTCTTCAAAACATCAAGGCTATCTCAGAAGAGATAATTACTCGATGATTTTAGCTACAACGCCAGCACCAACGGTACGGCCGCCTTCACGGATAGCGAAGCGCAGACCGTCTTCCATTGCGATGGTTTTGATCAGGGTAACAACCATTTTGATGTTGTCGCCTGGCATAACCATTTCAACGCCTTCCGGCAGTTCGCAGTTACCAGTCACGTCAGTAGTACGGAAGTAGAACTGTGGACGGTAGCCTTTGAAGAACGGAGTGTGACGACCGCCTTCTTCTTTGCTCAGCACGTACACTTCAGCTTCGAACTTGGTGTGCGGCTTAACCGAACCTGGCTTAACCAGAACCTGGCCACGCTCAACGTCGTCACGCTTGGTACCACGCAGCAGAACGCCGCAGTTCTCGCCAGCACGACCTTCGTCGAGCAGCTTACGGAACATTTCAACACCGGTGCAGGTGGTGACGGTAGTGTCACGCAGACCAACGATTTCCAGTGGATCTTGAACCTTAACGATACCGCGCTCGATACGACCAGTTACAACAGTACCGCGACCGGAGATCGAGAATACGTCTTCGATTGGCATCAGGAACGGCTTGTCGATAACACGAACTGGATCTGGGATGTAGCTGTCCAGAGTTTCAACCAGTTTACGAACGGACGTGGTGCCCATTTCGTTATCGTCTTTGCCTTCCAGAGCCATACGAGCAGAACCGATGATGATCGGAGTGTCGTCGCCTGGGAAGTCGTAAGTGCTCAGCAGATCGCGCACTTCCATCTCAACCAGTTCCAGCAGCTCAGCGTCGTCTACCAGGTCAGCCTTGTTCAGGTAAACCACGATGTACGGAACGCCTACCTGACGGGACAGCAGGATGTGCTCACGGGTTTGTGGCATCGGACCATCAGCGGCCGAGCAAACCAGAATAGCGCCGTCCATCTGAGCAGCACCGGTGATCATGTTCTTCACATAGTCAGCGTGACCTGGGCAGTCAACGTGAGCGTAGTGACGGATCAGCGAGTTGTATTCAACGTGCGCGGTGTTGATGGTGATACCACGAGCTTTCTCTTCTGGCGCGCTGTCGATTTTATCGAAATCAACGATTGCGGAACCGAATACTTCGGAGCAAACGCGAGTCAGAGCAGCAGTCAGAGTGGTTTTACCGTGGTCAACGTGACCGATGGTGCCAACGTTGACGTGCGGTAGGGAACGATCAAATTTTTCTTTAGCCACGACAATTAACTCCTTGCCTAAAGGACTGAATCAGCCTTGTTTTTTGGATACAGTTTCAGCGATGTGCGCCGGAGCTGTGTTGTATTTTTTGAATTCCATAGAGTAGCTTGCGCGACCCTGAGACATGGAGCGAACGTCGGTCGCATAACCGAACATCTCACCCAACGGAACCTCGGCGCGAATCACTTTGCCGGAAACCGTGTCTTCCATACCCAAGATCATGCCGCGACGACGGTTAAGGTCGCCCATGACATCACCCATATAGTCTTCAGGTGTAACAACTTCTACCGCCATGATTGGCTCAAGCAACTCACCACCGCCCTTCTGGGCCAGTTGCTTGGTTGCCATGGAAGCAGCCACCTTAAACGCCATCTCGTTGGAGTCGACGTCGTGGTAAGAACCGTCAAAAACGGTTGCTTTCAGGCCGATCAGCGGATAGCCGGCAACAACACCGTTCTTCATCTGCTCTTCGATACCCTTCTGGATAGCCGGGATGTATTCCTTAGGAACAACACCACCAACTACTTCGTTCACGAATTGCAGACCTTCCTGACCTTCGTCAGCAGGAGCAAAACGGATCCAGCAGTGACCGAACTGACCACGACCGCCGGACTGACGAACGAACTTGCCTTCGATTTCACAGTTCTTCGTGATGCGCTCACGATAGGAAACCTGAGGCTTACCGATGTTGGCTTCGACGTTGAACTCACGGCGCATCCGGTCAACCAGGATGTCCAGGTGCAGCTCGCCCATGCCGGAGATGATCGTTTGACCAGTCTCTTCATCAGTCTTGACGCGGAAAGATGGATCTTCCTGAGCAAGTTTGCCCAGAGCGATACCCATTTTTTCCTGGTCATCCTTGGTCTTAGGCTCTACGGCAACCGAAATAACCGGCTCCGGGAAGTCCATGCGAACCAGGATGATTGGCTTAGCAGCGTCGCACAAAGTCTCACCCGTGGTGACGTCCTTCATGCCGATCAGGGCCGCGATGTCACCAGCGCGTACTTCCTTGATCTCTTCACGGGCGTTTGCGTGCATTTGCACCATACGACCCACGCGCTCTTTCTTACCTTTAACCGAGTTGATCACGCCGTCGCCGGATGCCAACACGCCCGAGTAAACGCGGACGAAGGTCAAGGTACCCACGAATGGGTCGGTAGCGATCTTGAACGCCAGGGCCGAGAACGGCTCGCTGTCGTCTGCATGACGCTCCATTTCCTCTTCCTCGTTATCAGGGTTGGTACCCTTGATAGCAGGAATGTCGGTTGGAGCAGGCAGGTAGTCGATCACAGCATCGAGAACCAGGGGAACGCCCTTGTTCTTGAACGAAGAACCGCAAACAGCCAAGACGATCTCACCAGCGATAGTACGCTGACGCAGAGCGGCCTTGATTTCCGCGTTGGTGAGTTCTTCACCTTCGAGGTACTTGTTCATCAGCTCTTCGCTGGCTTCGGCAGCAGCCTCAACCATGTTGTTGCGCCACTCGTCAGCCAGTTCCTGCAGTTCTGCTGGGATAGGCTTACGAACAGGAACCATACCTTTGTCGGAATCATTCCAGTAAACAGCTTCCATGTTGATCAGGTCGATCTGACCCTGGAAGTTGTCTTCGGAACCGATAGCCAATTGGATTGGCACCGGAGTATGACCCAGACGCTGCTTGATCTGACCGATCACGCGCAGGAAGTTAGCACCAGCACGGTCCATCTTGTTTACGTAAACAAGACGTGGAACGCCGTATTTGTTGGCTTGACGCCATACGGTTTCCGACTGAGGCTCAACACCCGAGGTACCGCAGAACACAACGACAGCGCCGTCGAGTACACGCAGGGAACGTTCAACTTCAATGGTGAAGTCTACGTGGCCTGGGGTATCGATTACGTTGAAGCGGTGCTCGTCTTTGTACTGCTTCTCGGAACCTTTCCAGAAGGCGGTAATAGCAGCAGAAGTAATGGTAATACCACGCTCCTGCTCCTGAACCATCCAGTCTGTGGTCGCGGCGCCGTCATGCACCTCGCCCATTTTGTGACTTTTGCCGGTGTAAAACAGTACGCGCTCGGTGGTGGTGGTTTTACCAGCATCCACGTGAGCAACGATACCGATGTTACGGTAGCGGCTAATCGGAGTAGTACGAGCCATAAAGCCCTCGCAAAATTAGTGAAGCTAAGATTAGAAGCGGTAGTGCGAGAAAGCTTTGTTAGCTTCAGCCATACGGTGCACGTCTTCACGCTTCTTAACAGCAGCACCTTTACCTTCAGCAGCGTCCAACAGTTCGCCAGCCAAACGCAGAGCCATAGACTTCTCGCCGCGCTTACGGGCGAAGTCTACCAACCAGCGCATTGCCAGAGCGTTACGACGGGACGGACGAACTTCGACCGGAACCTGGTAAGTAGCACCGCCTACACGGCGCGACTTCACTTCGACCAGCGGAGCGATGGCGTCGAGAGCTTTCTCGAAGATTTCCAGGGGGTCGCTGTTCTTGCGTTCTTTAACCTTTTCCAGCGCGCCATAAACGATACGCTCGGCAACGGCTTTCTTGCCGCTTTCCATCACGTGGTTCATGAACTTGGCCAGAATTTGGCTTCCGTATTTTGGATCGTCAAGCACTTCGCGCTTGGCTGCTACGCGTCTTCTTGGCATGGATAAGCCCTCAAACGGTCTTCAGGTTCGCTCGGAATCAGTGCCCTTTCGGGACGCCTCCGACCTTACTCTTATCGACTCAGAAAATAAGATGATTCAGTTTTACAAAAAGCCGCTACTACTTAGGCTTCTTGGTACCGTACTTCGAACGACCCTGGTTACGACCTTTAACGCCGGAAGTATCCAAGGAGCCGCGTACGGTGTGGTAACGAACACCTGGCAAGTCTTTTACACGACCGCCGCGGATCAGTACCACGCTGTGCTCTTGCAGGTTGTGGCCTTCACCGCCGATGTACGAGGAAACCTCGAAACCGTTGGTCAGGCGCACACGGCATACTTTACGCAGTGCCGAGTTAGGTTTTTTCGGCGTAGTGGTATACACGCGAGTGCATACGCCACGACGTTGCGGGCAGTTCTGCAGCGCAGGTACGTCGGATTTCTCGACGATACGCTTACGCGGCTGACGTACCAGCTGGTTGATAGTTGCCATCTACTAGCTCCACTGTTGTCTTGCGACGCTATTGTCTTGCAAGAAAAGCAAAATGGCAGGAACGAATTCCCGCCAAATTTAGGGGTACAAGAGTCTAAAGAGGATCTTGTCCCCAGTCAAGGCAAGGCCCCGACCTCCCCTCTCATCGAAGCGGGGCAAAATTGCCTCGATCCGACGAATGGGGCTGCCAGGGCCCAGACTTATTTACCGCAGAACTCAGTTACCGCTTGAGTTCAGCGCTTCGGTCAGTGCAGCTTCCACTTCACTGGCGCTTACGCGCAGCGGTTTGTCAGCATCACGGCGGCGCTTGCGCTCGCTGTGGTAAGCCAAACCGGTACCTGCCGGGATCAAACGACCCACGACCACGTTTTCTTTCAGGCCGCGCAGGTAATCGCGCTTGCCGGTTACCGCTGCTTCGGTCAGTACGCGAGTAGTCTCCTGGAAGGAGGCCGCCGAGATGAACGACTCAGTGGACAACGACGCCTTGGTGATACCCAGCAACACACGAGTGAACTTGGAGACAAATTTGTCTTCCGCGCCCAGACGTTCGTTTTCTACCAGTACGTGAGTCAGTTCCATCTGGTCGCCCTTGATGAAACTGGAATCGCCGGATTCAGCGATTTCAACTTTACGCAGCATCTGACGCAGGATGGTCTCGATGTGCTTATCGTTGATCTTCACGCCTTGCAGACGGTAAACGTCCTGGATCTCGTTAACGATGTACTTGGCCAGCGCACTCACACCCAGCAGACGCAGGATGTCGTGTGGATCGCTCGGGCCGTCGGAGATAACTTCGCCGCGGTTTACCTGTTCGCCTTCGAAGACGTTCAGGTGACGCCACTTCGGAATCAGCTCTTCATACGGATCGCTACCGTCGTTCGGGGTAATGACCAGACGGCGCTTGCCCTTGGTCTCTTTACCGAACGCGATGGTGCCGCTGACTTCAGCCAGAATCGACGCTTCTTTCGGACGACGAGCTTCGAACAAGTCGGCAACACGCGGCAGACCACCGGTGATGTCACGGGTCTTCGAAGTTTCTTGCGGGATACGCGCGATAACATCACCGATCGCGATCTTCGCACCATCCGCTACACCGACCAGGGCGTTGGCTGGCAGGAAGTACTGAGCGATTACGTCAGTGCCTGGCAGCAACAAGTCCTTGCCGTTGTCATCAACCATCTTCACAGCAGGACGGATATCTTTGCCTGCAGCTGGACGGTCTTTGGCGTCGAGTACTTCAATGTTGGTCATACCGGTCAATTCGTCAGTCTGACGCTTGATCGTGATGCCTTCTTCCATGCCCACGTAGGTCACGGTACCTTTCATTTCGGTAACGATTGGGTGAGTGTGCGGATCCCACTTGGCCACGATTGCGCCAGCGTCGACCTTGTCACCTTCTTTAACCGAGATCACAGCACCGTACGGCAGCTTGTAACGCTCACGCTCACGACCGTAGTCATCAGCGATTGCCAGCTCACCGGAACGGGACACAGCAACCAGGTGGCCATCCACTCGCTCAACGTGTTTCAGGTTGTGCAGACGGACGGTACCGCCATTCTTCACCTGAACGCTGTCGGCTGCGGAGGTCCGGCTTGCCGCACCACCAATGTGGAACGTACGCATGGTCAGCTGGGTACCCGGCTCACCGATGGACTGGGCAGCGATAACGCCGACCGCTTCACCGATGTTCACCTGGTGACCACGAGCCAAGTCACGGCCGTAGCACTTGGCACAAATGCCATAGCGGGTTTCGCAGCTAATCGGCGAGCGAACAATCACTTCGTCGATGCTGTTGAGTTCGATGAACTCGACCCACTTTTCGTCTACCAGGGTGCCGGCAGGAACGATAATTTCCTCGGTACCTGGCTTGAATACGTCACGGGCGATTACTCGACCCAGTACGCGCTCACCCAACGGCTCTACAACGTCGCCGCCTTCGATGTGCGGAGTCATCAGCAGACCGTGTTCGGTGCCGCAGTCAACTTCAGTCACAACCAAGTCTTGTGCAACGTCTACCAGACGACGCGTCAGGTAACCGGAGTTAGCGGTTTTCAACGCGGTATCCGCAAGACCCTTACGAGCACCGTGAGTGGAGATGAAGTACTGAAGTACGCTCAAACCTTCACGGAAGTTCGCAGTAATCGGCGTCTCGATGATGGAACCGTCCGGCTTGGCCATCAGGCCACGCATACCGGCGAGCTGACGGATCTGCGCAGCAGAACCCCGTGCGCCCGAGTCGGCCATCATGTACATCGAGTTGAACGACTCTTGATCGACTTCTACGCCATGACGGTCGATAACTTTCTCTTTCGAGAGGTTAGCCATCATCGCCTTCGACACTTCGTCGTTGGCCTTGGACCAAAGGTCGATCACTTTGTTGTACTTCTCGCCCTGGGTTACCAGGCCGGAGGCGTACTGGCTCTCGATTTCTTTCACTTCATCGGTAGCAGCACCGATGATCTGAGCTTTTTCATCCGGGATAACGAAGTCGTTAACACCGATAGAAACGCCGGAAATAGTCGAGTAAGCAAAACCGGTGTACATCAACTGGTCAGCGAAGATCACGGTCTCTTTCAAACCAACCACGCGGTAGCACTGGTTGATCAGCTTGGAGATCGCCTTTTTCTTCATCGGCAGGTTGACGACGTCATACGACAGACCTTTTGGCACAACTTGATACAACAGCGCACGGCCGACAGTAGTGTCGACGATACGGGTGTTGGTCACGCTGCCGCCGTCACGGTCGTTGACGGTTTCGTTGATCCGCACTTTTACCTTGGCATGCAGTGCGGCTTCGCCGGCACGGAACACACGGTCAACTTCTTGCAGGTCAGCGAACACACGACCTTCGCCTTTGGCGTTGATCGCTTCACGGGTCATGTAGTACAGACCCAATACAACGTCCTGCGACGGAACGATGATTGGCTCACCGTTGGCTGGCGACAGAATGTTGTTGGTCGACATCATCAACGCACGCGCTTCCAACTGAGCTTCCAGTGTCAGCGGTACGTGCACGGCCATTTGGTCGCCGTCGAAGTCGGCGTTGTACGCAGCACAGACCAGAGGGTGCAGCTGGATAGCCTTACCTTCGATCAGTACCGGTTCAAACGCCTGGATACCCAGACGGTGAAGGGTCGGTGCACGGTTGAGGAGAACCGGGTGTTCGCGAATCACTTCAGCGAGAACGTCCCAAACCTCTGGCAATTCGCGCTCGACCATTTTCTTGGCCGCTTTGATGGTGGTCGCGAGACCGCGCATTTCCAGCTTGCCGAAGATGAATGGCTTGAACAGCTCAAGTGCCATCTTCTTAGGCAGACCGCACTGGTGCAGACGCAGGGTCGGGCCTACGGTAATTACCGAACGACCGGAGTAGTCAACACGCTTACCGAGCAAGTTCTGACGGAAACGACCTTGCTTACCCTTGATCATGTCAGCCAGGGATTTCAGAGGACGCTTGTTCGAACCGGTGATAGCGCGGCCACGACGACCGTTGTCGAGCAAGGCATCGACAGCTTCTTGCAACATACGCTTTTCGTTGCGCACGATGATGTCCGGAGCGGACAGATCGAGCAGACGCTTCAAGCGGTTGTTACGGTTGATCACACGGCGGTACAGGTCGTTGAGGTCGGAAGTCGCGAAGCGACCGCCATCCAACGGTACCAGCGGACGCAGGTCTGGCGGCAGAACCGGCAGAACGGTCAGCACCATCCACTCTGGCAAGTTGCCGGAACCCTGGAAGGCTTCCATCAACTTCAGACGCTTGGACAGTTTCTTGATTTTGGTTTCGGAGTTGGTTTGCGGAATTTCTTCACGCAGACGGCCAATCTCGTGTTCCAGATCGATAGCGTGCAGCAGTTCACGGACAGCTTCGGCACCCATGCGGGCATCGAAATCGTCGCCGAACTCTTCCAGCGCTTCGAAGTACTGCTCGTCGTTCAGCAGCTGACCTTTTTCAAGGGTGGTCATGCCTGGGTCGATAACGACATAGCTCTCGAAGTAGAGAACGCGTTCGATATCACGCAGGGTCATGTCCATCAGCAAGCCGATACGGGACGGCAGCGATTTCAGGAACCAGATGTGGGCAACCGGCGAAGCCAGCTCGATGTGCGCCATGCGCTCACGACGAACTTTGGCCAGCGCAACTTCAACGCCGCACTTCTCGCAGATCACACCACGGTGCTTCAAGCGCTTGTACTTACCGCACAGGCACTCGTAATCCTTTACCGGGCCAAAGATCTTGGCGCAGAACAGGCCGTCACGCTCAGGTTTGAACGTACGGTAGTTGATGGTTTCCGGCTTTTTAACTTCACCGAACGACCACGAACGGATCATCTCAGGCGAGGCCAATCCAATACGGATGGCGTCGAACTCTTCGACTTGACCCTGGTTTTTCAGCAAATTCAGTAGGTCTTTCAAGGCCTTTCCTCCTGGCGGAGCAGAGAGCGGGCTAAACAGCCCCGCTCTCGATTCGCGTCACGTGTTATTCGGTTTCCAGATCGATATCGATGCCGAGGGAACGAATTTCTTTGATCAACACGTTGAAGGACTCGGGCATGCCCGGCTCCATACGGTGATCGCCGTCCACGATGTTTTTGTACATCTTGGTCCGACCGTTCACATCGTCCGACTTCACTGTGAGCATTTCTTGCAGAGTGTAAGCAGCACCGTATGCTTCCAGTGCCCAGACCTCCATCTCCCCGAAACGCTGACCACCGAACTGAGCCTTACCACCCAGCGGCTGCTGGGTAACCAGGCTGTACGAACCGGTAGAACGAGCGTGCATCTTGTCGTCTACCAAGTGGTTCAGCTTCAGCATGTACATGTAGCCAACAGTAACCGGGCGCTCAAACTTGTTGCCGGTACGGCCGTCGAACAGCTGCATCTGGCCGCTTTCTGGCAGGTCTGCCAGTTTCAGCATGGCCTTGATTTCGCTTTCCTTGGCACCGTCGAACACCGGGGTAGCCATTGGAACGCCGCCGCGCAGGTTCTTCGCCAGATCCAGGATTTCCTGGTCGGAGAAGGTATCCAGCTCTTCGTTGCGACCGCCGATCTCGTTGTAGATCTCGTGCAGGAACTTACGCAGGTCTGCGACCTTGCGCTGCTCTTCGATCATACGGTTGATCTTCTCGCCCAGACCTTTGGCCGCGAGGCCCAGGTGGGTTTCAAGGATCTGACCAACGTTCATACGCGAAGGTACGCCCAACGGGTTGAGGACGACGTCGACCGGGGTGCCATTGGCATCGTGCGGCATGTCTTCAACCGGCATGATCACGGAGACCACACCTTTGTTACCGTGACGACCGGCCATCTTGTCGCCCGGCTGGATGCGGCGACGGATTGCCAGGTAAACCTTGACGATTTTCAGCACGCCTGGAGCCAGGTCATCGCCTTGCTGCAGTTTGCGCTTCTTGTCTTCGAACTTGTCGTCCAGCAGACGGCGACGATCAACGATGTAGGCCTGGGCCTTCTCGAGCTGCTCGTTCAGAGCATCTTCAGCCATGCGCAGTTTGAACCACTGGCCGTGCTCAAGACCGTCGAGGATTTCGTCGGTGATGTCCTGACCTTTCTTCAGACCTGCGCCGCCTTCGGCCTTGTGGCCTACCAGAGCGGAACGCAGACGTTCGAAGGTCGCGCCTTCAACGATACGGAACTCTTCGTTCAGGTCCTTGCGGATCTCGTCGAGTTGAGTCTTCTCGATGGACAGTGCACGAGCATCACGCTCAACGCCGTCACGGGTGAAGACCTGTACGTCGATGACAGTACCCTTGGTACCGGTAGGTACACGCAGGGAAGTGTCTTTAACGTCGCTGGCTTTTTCACCGAAGATGGCACGCAACAACTTCTCTTCCGGCGTCAGTTGGGTCTCGCCTTTCGGAGTGACCTTACCGACCAGGATGTCGCCTGCGCCAACTTCAGCACCTACGTAAACGATACCGGCTTCGTCCAGCTTGTTCAGTGCAGCTTCACCCACGTTCGGGATATCTGCAGTGATTTCTTCAGGCCCAAGCTTGGTGTCACGTGCCACACAGGTCAGTTCCTGGATGTGGATCGTGGTGAAGCGGTCTTCTTGAACAACACGCTCGGACAGGCAGATGGAGTCTTCGAAGTTGAAGCCGTTCCATGCCATGAACGCGATGCGCATGTTCTGACCCAGTGCCAGCTCACCCATATCGGTGGACGGGCCGTCGGCCATGATGTCGCTACGCTGAACGCGATCACCCTTGCTCACCAGCGGACGCTGGTTAATGCAGGTGTTCTGGTTCGAGCGGGTGTATTTGGTCAGGTTGTAGATGTCGACACCGGCTTCGCCAGTTTCAACTTCGTCATCGGCAACACGAACCACGATACGGCTGGCATCAACAGAGTCGATCACGCCGCCACGACGAGCCACGACGCAAACGCCGGAGTCACGCGCTACGTTACGCTCCATGCCGGTACCTACCAGCGGCTTGTCAGCACGCAGAGTCGGTACAGCTTGACGCTGCATGTTGGAACCCATCAACGCACGGTTGGCGTCATCGTGCTCCAGGAACGGGATCAGCGACGCTGCAACAGAAACTACCTGCTTGGGCGAAACGTCCATCAAGGTGACGTCTTCCGGCGCCTTAACGGTGAACTCGTTCAAGTGACGAACAGCTACCAGCTCGTCGATCAGGACTTTCTTGTCGTTCATCGTGGCCGAAGCCTGAGCGATCACGTGATCAGCTTCTTCGATGGCGGACAGGAACACGATCTCGTCGGTGACCAGAGCGTCTTTCACTACGCGGTACGGGCTCTCGAGGAAGCCGTACTGGTTAGTGCGCGCATAAGCGGCCAGGGAGTTGATCAGACCGATGTTCGGACCTTCCGGCGTTTCGATCGGGCAAACACGACCGTAGTGCGTCGGGTGAACGTCACGAACTTCAAAGCCTGCACGCTCACGGGTCAAACCGCCCGGGCCCAGTGCGGAAACACGGCGCTTGTGGGTGATCTCGGAGAGCGGGTTGTTCTGGTCCATGAACTGCGAGAGCTGGCTGGAACCGAAGAACTCTTTCACCGCCGCAGCCACTGGCTTGGCGTTGATCAGGTCTTGCGGCATCAGGCCTTCGCTTTCAGCCATCGACAGACGCTCTTTGACCGCACGTTCTACACGTACCAGGCCAACGCGGAACTGGTTCTCGGCCATTTCGCCTACGCAGCGAACACGACGGTTACCCAGGTGGTCGATGTCATCGACGATGCCTTTACCGTTACGGATGTCGACCAGAGTCTTCAGTACCGCGACGATATCTTCCTTGCACAACACGCCCGAACCTTCGATCTCGGTACGACCGATACGACGGTTGAACTTCATCCGGCCGACCGCAGACAGGTCATAGCGCTCAGGGCTGAAGAACAGGTTGTTGAACAGGGTCTCGGCAGCGTCTTTGGTTGGTGGCTCACCAGGACGCATCATGCGATAGATCTCGACCAGCGCTTCCAATTGGTTGCTGGTGGAGTCGATCTTCAGTGTGTCGGAGATGAACGGACCGCAGTCGATGTCGTTGGTGTACAGAGTCTCGATGCGAACAACCTGAGCCTTGGCGATTTTCGCCAGGATCTCGGTGTTCAGCTCGGTGTTGCACTCAGCCAGGATTTCGCCTGTCGCCGGGTGAACGATGACCTTGGCGGTGGTGCGACCCAGGACGTAGTCCAAAGGCACGTCCAGCGACTTGATACCGGCTTTTTCGATCTGGTTGATGTGGCGCGCAGTAATACGGCGGCCGGCTTCAACGATGACCTTGCCGTTTTCATCCTGGATATCCAGGACAGCAATTTCACCACGCAGACGCGAAGCAATCAGTTCCAGGCTGAGGGTTTCATCCTTCAGGCTGAACACGTTGGTGGTGTAGAAGGCATCCAGCACTTGCTCGGTGGTATAGCCGAGCGCGCGCAGCAGTACCGAGGCCGGCAGCTTGCGACGACGGTCGATACGCACGAACACGCAGTCTTTCGGGTCGAACTCGAAGTCCAACCACGAACCGCGGTACGGAATGATCCGCGCGGAGTACAGGAGCTTACCGGAGCTGTGCGTCTTGCCGCGGTCGTGGTCGAAGAACACGCCCGGGGAACGGTGCAGCTGGGAAACGATAACGCGCTCGGTACCGTTGATAACGAAGGTACCGTTTTCAGTCATCAATGGGATTTCGCCCATGTAGACTTCTTGCTCTTTGATGTCCTTGATCGCTTTGTTCGACGATTCTTTGTCGAAAATGATCAGACGGACTTTTACCCGCAAAGGTACGGCGTACGTAACACCGCGCAACACGCATTCTTTGACATCAAATGCCGGTTCGCCCAGGCGATAACCGACGTACTCCAGCGCAGCATTGCCGGAGTAGCTGATGATCGGGAAAACGGATTTGAAGGCCGCATGCAGGCCCACGTCGCGGAACTGATCTTTAGTCGCTCCCGCTTGCAAGAATTCACGATACGAATCCAGCTGGATAGCCAGAAGGTACGGGACATCCATGACGTCCGGCAACTTGCTAAAGTCCTTGCGGATACGTTTTTTCTCAGTATATGAGTAAGCCATCAGCGTTCCCCAGCTTGGTCACCTGCTTGTTTGGCCCCTCCCGACGGGAGCAGCCAGAAAATCTCGCAAACCCCATGGTTTGCACCACCGCATCGGGTGGCTACAGCGCGTTAGTGGCGGCGACCGAGTCGACAGCCAAGAACGGAAAAAGGCCGGTGGCAAGAGCCACCAGCCATCAGCCTTCAGCTTAACGCTTGGGCTGGAGACGCAAGGTCGATGCTTACTTCAGCTCGACTTTAGCGCCTGCTTCTTCCAGCACTGCTTTGGCTTTGTCAGCGGCGTCTTTGGACACTGCTTCCAGAACCTGGGCAGGAGCGCCGTCAACTACAGCCTTGGCTTCTTTCAGGCCCAGACCGGTCAGTTCACGAACTGCCTTGATCACGTTTACTTTCTTCTCGCCAGCTTCCAGCAGCATGACGTTGAATTCGGTTTGCTCTTCAGCAGCAACAGCAGCAACAGCTGGGCCAGCGGAAGCAGCGGCAGCGGAAACGCCGAATTTTTCTTCGAAAGCTTTGATCAGCTCAACAACCTGCAGAACCGACATTTCAGCTACGGCGTTGAGGATATCTTCTTGGGAGATAGACATTACTGTATTTCCTGAATTGGGGGACGGCCTACGCGGCCATCGAAATAAACAAAAATACGCGAAAGGAGGTGCTCAGCCTTAGGCTGCGGCAGCTTCTTTTTGCTCGCGAACTGCAGCCAGAGTACGAGCCAGCTTGCTGGTAGCGCCTTGAATCACGCTCATCAGCTGCGAAATAGCTTCGTTACGGGTCGGCAGTGTTGCCAGTACGTCGATTTGGTTAGCTGCGAGGAACTTGCCCTCGAACGCAGCTGCCTTGATCTCGAACTTATCCTGACTCTTGGCGAATTCTTTGAACAAACGGGCAGCAGCGCCTGGATGTTCTTTGGAGAACGCGATCAGAGTCGGGCCGGTGAACACGTCGTTGAGAACACTGTATTCAGTGTCAGCAACAGCGCGCTTGAGCAGGGTGTTACGTACAACACGTACGTATACGCCAGCTTCACGAGCCTCTTTACGGAGTCCGGTCATAGCGCCTACTGTCACACCACGGGCATCAGCCACGACAGCGGACAGAGCAGCTTTGGCAGCCTCGTTGACTTCAGCGACGATGGCCTTCTTGTCTTCGAGATTAATTGCCACGGGTTTAACTCCTGCTTGTTACCGTTTCATCTGGCCGAAGCCGGATGTCGTTTTGGTGTCTGATTCGGTAAGGAACCGGGAGCACCATCTGCGTAGGCTTGTGGTTTAAGACTTGCGCCGCCTACGGTCTTGGATAGCCCCCGCCAGGCAGGGACCCCAATTTTTTCAATCAGCGCGAACTCTCGCGCCAACTTGTGTCTTATACGTCCAGCGAGCCTTGGTCGATGACCAGACCTGGGCCCATAGTGGTGCTCAGGGTAACGCGCTTGACGTAGATACCTTTCGAGGAAGCTGGCTTGATACGCTTCAGATCAGCGATCAGGGCTTCAACGTTTTCCTTCAGCTTGACGGCATCGAAGCCGACTTTGCCAACGGAGGTGTGAATGATGCCGTTTTTGTCGGTGCGATAACGAACCTGACCAGCCTTGGCGTTTTTAACCGCGGTAGCTACGTCTGGCGTTACGGTGCCGACTTTAGGGTTAGGCATCAGACCACGTGGACCGAGGATCTGACCCAACTGACCTACAACGCGCATTGCATCCGGGGAGGCAATAACTACGTCGTAGTTCAGGTCGCCGCCTTTCATTTCGGCAGCCAGGTCGTCCATGCCAACGCGATCAGCGCCGGCGGCCAGAGCAGCTTCAGCTGCCGGGCCTTGGGTGAAGACAGCAACACGTACAGTCTTGCCAGTACCGTGTGGCAGCACAGTAGCGCTACGAACGACCTGGTCGGATTTACGTGGGTCAACACCCAGGTTTACAGCAACGTCAACGGACTCGCTGAACTTGACAGTCGACAGCTCGGTCAGCAGGGCAGCAGCGTCTACAAAGTTGTAGGCCTTGCCTGCTTCGATTTTGCCGGCGATAGCCTTTTGGCGCTTGGTCAGCTTAGCCATTACACACCCTCCACGTTAAGGCCCATGCTACGAGCAGAACCGGCGATGGTACGCACGGCTGCATCCATATCAGCTGCAGTCAGATCCGCGTTTTTGGTTTTCGCGATTTCTTCCAGCTGAGCACGAGTTACGGTGCCAACCTTAACGGTGTTAGGACGAGCGGAACCGCTAGTCAGACCTGCAGCCTTCTTCAGCAAAACCGAAGCCGGGGTCGACTTGGTTTCGAAAGTGAAGCTACGGTCGCTGTATACAGTGATGATCACTGGAGTCGGCAGACCTGGCTCAAGACCCTGAGTACGGGCGTTGAAGGCCTTGCAGAATTCCATGATGTTCACGCCGTGCTGACCCAGAGCTGGGCCGACAGGTGGACTTGGGTTGGCCTGAGCGGCCTTCACTTGCAGCTTGATGTAAGCGGTAATCTTCTTGGCCATGAGGCACTCCAATTACGGGTTCAAACGCCTCGAAAGGCTCCCCGGTTACTTGCGCGTTTATCCCAGTGACGACAAAACCCCACAGCCTAGGGCTGCGGGGTTGGGATGCTTGCTCAGCTAGACCTTTTCGACCTGGCTGAACTCCAGCTCTACCGGAGTAGAACGACCGAAAATGAGCACTGCCACTTGGATCCGGCTCTTTTCGTAGTTAACTTCTTCGACGGTGCCGTTGAAATCAGCAAACGGACCATCTGTGACACGAACAACCTCACCCGGCTCGAACAACGTCTTCGGCTTAGGTTTGTCGCTGCCGTCAGCAACACGACGCAGAATCGCTTCCGCCTCTTTGTCAGTGATCGGAGCAGGCTTATCAGCAGTACCGCCGATGAAACCCATGACACGAGGAGTGTCCTTGACCAAGTGCCAAGTACCTTCATTCATGTCCATCTGAACCAGCACGTAGCCAGGGAAGAACTTGCGTTCGCTTTTACGCTTTTGGCCATTCCGCATTTCAACCACTTCTTCAGTGGGAACCAGAATTTCGCCGAAGCCATCTTCCATGCCTGCCAGCTTTACGCGCTCTAGCAAAGAGCGCATGACATGCTTCTCGTAACCCGAGTAAGCATGCACAACGTACCAACGCTTAGCCACGGGACACCCTTAGCCAACAATCAAGGAAACAAGCCAGCCGAGCAGGGAATCAAGCCCCCACAACAGCAACGCCATAACCAGAACAACAGCCACAACAATCAACGTGGTCTGCGTGGTTTCTTGGCGAGTCGGCCAAACGACTTTACGGATTTCTGTGCGAGCTTCCTTTACCAGGACTGCGAAAGACTTGCCTTTGGCAGTCTGCAGGCCTACAAAGGCAGCTACAGCAGCAAGGGCAAGCAAAGCAAGTACGCGGTACAGGATCGGCGAAGCAGAATAGTACTGATTGCCAACAACGCCTACGACCACCAATGCGACTACAGCAAGCCACTTGACCAGATCGAAACGAGAGCTTTGAGCTTCAGCCTTAGGAGTCATCTATGAAGATCCTGTGAAAAGAAAGCCAGACACACCACGTGAATCTGGCAGGTCAGGAGGGAATCGAACCCCCAACCTACGGTTTTGGAGACCGTCGCTCTGCCAATTGAGCTACTGACCTAAAACAAAATCAGGCCGACCATTATGCAGGCCTGAAAAAGACTTTACAACAACCAACCCCAAGAGACTTGAAACCACCCAACATCAAAGCCAGGCAAAACACCATCAAGCCGAGGTAGCTGTTAAAACAAAGGCAGATATTTTCATATCTGCCTTGTTATATGGAGCTCTTGAGCGGATTTGAACCGCTGACCTCACCCTTACCAAGGGTGTGCTCTACCAACTGAGCTACAAGAGCAAAACACCGTGCACAACCTGCAAACTTGGAGCGGGTAGCGGGAATCGAACCCGCATCATCAGCTTGGAAGGCTGAGGTTCTACCACTAAACTATACCCGCGGAGCTTGCAGCTCACGCTAAAAATGGTGGAGGGGGAAGGATTCGAACCTTCGAAGTCGTAGACGTCAGATTTACAGTCTGATCCCTTTGGCCGCTCGGGAACCCCTCCTAAGCGAGCCGGCATTCTACATCACGCCGGCCTTCTGTCAAGCATTTTCTCATTAAAAATATGAGGTTAGCTGCGTTGACCTTCGCTTCACGCTGTAGACCGTAAAGGTCTTCACTGCGAAGCGGGCGCCATTCTATGCAAACTATTCGACAGTTGCAACGCCTTCGCACAACATTATTTTATGTTTTAACTCATTGAATTCCTTAGCAAGGTTTTCAAAGGGCAGATCATCGGCCAGTCGCCTGCTTTCAGGGGACACACGGAGCCAATAGCCGGTAGTGCCCGGCACATTGAGCAGTTGCACCTTGACCTTTATATCCAGACTCATCAGACGCTGCTCAAGCAACTGCGCTTGTCGCTGATCAGCAAAGCCGCCTATGTATAAGCATGTATTTTGTGGCTCAGGGGCGTTTGCCCGATCACGGCGGACAACCGAATCAGAAGATTCACTCAATAGCCGGATGTCTTGCTGAGAGCCGCGATAGAGGCTCAGAGGCGTAACGTCCTTGGCGCGCAACGGCGCCTCTTGTTGATGCCAGATGTAATAGAAGGCATTGAGAACGAGCAAGAGCAAAAACAGCCAACGCATAAAAAACCTCAGGACAAAGGGCACGCCATCGCCAGCCCCACAAAAACGAGATCCGGTACAAAACGAGCCTGCGGTACGGCATCCGAGACCAGGTCAGCATCCCCACCCGTCAGGAAGACTGTGAAATCATCCCCCCAATAGCGCCGAGCCAACTCAAGCTGGGTCAATACAAACCCCCGAAGCATGAGGGCGCAGCCACGCTCAACGGCCTCCACAGTGGTTCGACCTGGGGAAAGACGCTCCATGGCCTGCTCAGCCGCAGCATCGTCGTAGCGGATCTTGCGGGTGTGTGTTCGCAACTGACTGCGCATCAGAGGCATTCCAGGGCATATAAAGCCTCCTAGATGCTCACCATCAGCAGCGATAAAGTCCGCTGTCGCTGCGGTACCGAAGTCGAGCACCAAGCAAGCACCCGGCGCTAACTTGAAACCGCCAAGCATTGCCAACCAGCGATCAAGACCGAGGCGCTCGTATTCTTCATAACCGTTGCGCACTCCCGCCATTTCTCTCGCTGAGGCAGCGCAAGACACTGTGACACCAAAAGCCTCCTGCAATGCTTCAACCAACTTTCCAGTTTCCTCTGAAGCACGAACACTCACCAGACGGCATCGTGTCAGCAGCAGACCCGGAATGGCGGTCAGACTTTCTATTAATGCGAGATCTGAACCAACAACACCCTCTGCGCAGGCGCCAGCGCTCTGCGCCTCGAGTACCCGCCACTTAATAAAGCTATTTCCACAGTCGAGCTCAAGAATCATCGCGCAGCCTCAGGCTTAACTCACCACCGCTATATATTTTCTCGACACCATCGACGTTCAGACGCAGCGCGCCCTGGTGATCAATCCCCAGCACAACCCCATCAATCTGATTGACGCCCGCAATGAGAGTCACAGCCCTACCCTGCCACAAATGATTTCGCTCCCACTCCTCCTGCAACGCAGTAAAGCCAAAGGCCTTGTGGCGCTCCAGGTGACTTTGCAGCTGTAGACTTAGCCGTGCAACCAGGTAATTACGATCGACAGGCGAGCATGTTTCCAATTGCACCGAGGTCCACTGCTGATCCACCTCAGCAGCCTGCTGCATGTTCACGTTAATGCCTATCCCGAGAACCACGTGGCAGATGTCTGCAGGGTCACCCACTAACTCAAGCAAGATGCCGGCAATTTTCTTGCGCCCTACGAGGACGTCGTTTGGCCACTTCAGTGCCGCGCCCTGTACACCTGAATCACGCAGCGCCTGCATGACCGCCAATCCCACTACAAGGCTAAGACCCTCCAGCTGCCGCAGCCCACCCTCGATGCGCAATACAAGGCTGTAGTAGACATTCTGAGCGAATGGACTAACCCACGTGCGACCTCGCCTCCCCCTGCCGGCCGTCTGCTGCTCAGCAAGCACTAGAAATGGCGCAGCAACGCCGGCGTCGACAAGACGCAAAGCTTCAGCATTAGTGGAGTCGATAGAGTCAGAGATGTGAACGGGCCATGCCAAAGAAGCGGCATTCACTGCAATTTCTTCTTTGCTCAGGAACACCAGTGGCGAAGCCAGTTGATACCCCTTGCCGCGAATTTTATGAATGGGCAAATTCAGCTCTGCCTCAAGGTGCTGGAGCTGCTTCCAAACAGCACTGCGGCTGACACCCAGGGCGGCACCCAGCGCTTCTCCGGAATGGAATCGGCCATCTTTCAGAAGTTCTAACAACGTCAGCATGCAAGTATCGCCTCACAATGAGGCACGCATGATAGCCATGCGTAAGGCCATTGCATAGAAAGGCCGGGATTTAGCGCCCATAGCCCGGAGGTAGCGGGAAGACTGGAGGCTGCGCCTACCAAGAAAGCACACATTATCGTTGACGCGCATCGCGAGCCTTTACACCTGCGCTTTTCGACCGCCCAAAACAAAGCCCCTGTTTGCGTTAGCAAACAGGGGCTTTGGAATTTAATCTTGACGATGACCTACTCTCACATGGGGAAACCCCACACTACCATCGGCGATGCATC
>NZ_JAFCUU010000016.1:0-83647 GCF_049896685.1 Pseudomonas sp. TWRC1-2
GACCATAGAGCATTGGAACCACCTGATCCCATCCCGAACTCAGCAGTGAAACGATGCATCGCCGATGGTAGTGTGGGGTTTCCCCATGTGAGAGTAGGTCATCGTCAAGATTAAATTCCGAAACCCCTGTCTGCTAACGCAGACAGGGGTTTTGTCGTTTTGGAGGACTGCCGCCGACTGAGAGAAGGCAGATAAGTCCTCCCGGGTCGACCACATCAGATCACCCTGAACCCGGCCCACAAAAAAGCCAGTGCCTGAAAGCGGACACTGGCTTGTCAGAAACGCTAACAGATCAGAATTGATAGCTTACCGTCGCACTGACGTTACGCTCTTCGCCCAAATAGCAGAAGTTCAGGCTGGCACAGGACGCTACATAGGTCTCATTGGTCAGGTTGTTCGCGTTCAACCGTACATCTACGCCTTTCAACCCAACCCTGCCCAAGTCATACCCCAAGGATGCGTCAAACAAGGTGTAGGCCGGTACCTTCATTGTGTTCTCCGCGTCTGCCCAGCTGTAGCCGACGTACCGAACCCCGCCGCCAATTCGCAAGCCGTCAAAGGCGCCGCTATCAAACGTGTAGTCCGCCCACACCGATGCCATATGGCGAGGTGCCTGCGTGGGGGAGTTGCCTTTGTTCTCGATCAAGTTGTCGGCTGAGCTCAATGTACTGACCATCGATTTTGAGTATTTAATGTCGGTAAAGGTATAGCTGCCCAAAATCTTCAGGTTATCGGTCAGTTGCATGTGTGCTTCCAACTCCAGGCCCTGCGAGCGAACCGCACCTACTGCGCGATAGAAGTTTTCTTGTGGAAGCTTCGTCGCCAGGTTTTCTTGATCGATGCGAAACCAGGAGGCTGTAAACAGGTCATCCGTCCCCGGCGGCTGATACTTCAAGCCCGCTTCCCACTGCGTTCCATTGGTGGGTGCCAGCGGGTTACCGGCGCTGTCTGAATAGGAGTTCGGGTTGAACGACTCTGAATAGCTGACATAGGGTGCCAAGCCGTTATCAAACAAATACAGCGCGCCGGCTCGCCCAGTCAGCTTGGTACGCTTGTCAGAAATCTCTGTGCCCAGCGGTCGACCCGCTTCAGTAATACGGTTCTCGTCAGAGGTCTCGACCCAGTCCTGACGCAGCCCTAGAGAGAACCGCCATTTATCCATTTCGATCAGGTCTTGTAGATAAACGCCAGTTTGCTCAAGGCGACGCAGATAGCTGGTCAGGCTGGCATTGCTGATAGCAGTGTTGCCATAGACCGGGTTGAATGCGTTGATTGGCTGCAGTGACCCGCTCGTCCAGTCCACCACCGTTTTACGTCGCTGATAATCAGCTCCCATCAGCACGGTATGTTGGGTGGCCCCGGTAAAAAATTCTGCCTGCAGCATGTTGTCGATGATGAACGCATGCAGCTTCTCATCACCTCCCGAGTAATAGCGATTCAACTCGTTACTGGTCGGTGTGGTCCAGCCATAGGCGTACACCTGATCCAATTGCACCTTGGAGTCGAGATAGCGCAAGTTCTGTCGCGCAGTAAACACGTCGTTGAATCGATGCTCGAACTGATAGCCGAACGACTGCTGATCACGTTTGTAGCCATCAACTCCAGGTTCACCTTCAAAGAAGTGGCTGGAGATGCGCTGGCCATTACGCTGATGCAATGCGCCGTCTGCCGGCATACCGCCGTGATAGCCGCCATCAGGATCATGCTGCAGGTACGCCTGGAGTGTCAGCGAGGTGTCTTCGGTAAAGTCGATGCTGAGTGTCGGCGCCAAGGCAAAGCGCTTTTCTTTGGTGTGGTCGAACTGCGTATCGGCCTTGTCCGCTACACCGGTAAGCCGATAGGCAATGCGCTTGTCGTCATCCACGGGGCCACTGAAGTCAAAACCCATGCCCTGCTGGCCGTGACTGCCTGCCGTTGCTTGAACTTGATGGTAGGGCTCAAGCAATGGCTTCTTGCTGGTCAGCGCGACCAGGCCGCCGGGCGAGCTGCGTCCATAGAGGACAGAGGAAGGCCCCTTCAGAATGTCCACGCGCTCGAGAAAATACGGATCAACCTGCATGGTGCTATAGGTGCCGCTATCCCCCATGGACTTCAAGCCATCAAGGTAGATGTTGTCCACAGAACCATCGTTAAAACCGCGCATTGCCACGTAGTCATAACGGTGGGTCGCGCCATAGGGGTTGGTCAGTACACCAGGCGTGTAACGCATGGCTTGTGCGACGGTCTGGGAGCCTTGGTCGTCCATCTGCTCGCGCGTCACCACGGAGACGGTTTGCGACGTCTCCAGCAGCGCAGCGCTGGTCTTGGTTGCGATTTGGCTATGCGTCGCGTTATAGCCTTCCATGCTGCCTAAGGCATTACCCAGGGCGAAGCCTTTGATATCCGTGGTGGGCAGCGTCACGGTGCTGCTCTGCATCTGGGTCTCCAGCACAAAGCTGACACCATCTTGCGATACGGCCTGCAAGCCAGAGCCGCTGAGTAGATGATTCAACCCCTGCTCGGCTGAATACTCGCCGTGCAGCCCGGCTGATTGCCGGCCTTGGGTTTGCCCAGGCGTGCTGGAGAGGGTAATGCCTGCCTGGCGGGCGAATTGATTGAGCACCTCGCCCAGGGCGCCGGCAGGCAGGTCGTAGCGCTGGTTAACCTGCTCGATGTTTGCTTGCCCAGCCATGCCGGCGATCGGAACCGCGCCTATGCCCAGCGCGGTCGACAGCAATGCCGCACGGATGGATTTAGCCAAAAGGGGGTAGGAAGAGCACGATGAGTTGCCGGGAAAACGCGCTGTCATGATCAAGATCCGTGGAGGCCGGTGAGGGCTGATTGAAAGGCTTACTGTCTAAGCCGGTCTCACGGAAAAAAACCGCCAAAAAACTTTATATAAAACATAAAAAATCAGGCTGAACGTTCCAGGCTTACCCACCAACGCGTGCGATAGCGCACTTCAACAGACAGCGTCTGTGCAACGACCGCCAACAATTTATCCGTGTCCTTCAGGCGGAAAACCCCCGACAACCGCAAGTCGCTGGCTTCTGCCGAACAACCCAGATAACCATGGCGATAGCGCCCCACCTCCGACAGGAAGGCAGCCAGGCGCATGTTCCGTGTCACGATCAGCCCATCGACCCAGGCGCCCATGTCCATATCCAGCGGCGGCGCCAGCGTGGCATGCGTGCGATGTACCAGATAGTTCTCTCCTGCGTGGACTTGAGTCGACAGTCCGTCTGCCGAGTGTGGTGAGTGAATGGCCACGTTGCCACTGACCACACTCAAGCGTGTGCAATCGCTGTCTTGGCGCACGGCAAAGCGCCCGTCGATACCTTCGAACAAACCATGCCGAGTTTGCACCAGCAGTGGCGCTGAAGAAGGCGCGCCGCACGTCACCAGAATTTCCCCGCGAACCAGCGTGATCAGACGCTGCTGTGCGTTGAAGTCCAGGTCCACGGCGCTGTCGGTGTTGAGTTGCACGCGAGCGCCATCCGGCAATTGCACGCTGCGCCGTTCCCCTGTTGCAGTCGCAAGGTCGGACGTCCAGCGCTGCCAGCCGGTCAGGTCGCGGCTTAACCAGGCTGCGGAGCCCACCAACATGACGCCAGACAACATCTTCAGTGCCTGCCGCCGGCCCACGCCTTGCGAAGCATTTTCCAAGGCCACGCGCGCACCGGGAATCGCGGCCATTTGGCTGCTCAACTCCTGCTGCAGTGCTTGTACCCGCTGCCAGGCCAATTCATGGTCGTCATGCGCTTCGCGCCAGCGCTCACATTGTGCATGCAAGCGCACATTGGCGCGGTTATTACGCAGGCGCAGTGCCCAAGTGATGGCCTGCTTGACCACCTGAGGATCTGGCCCCGGGCGCGCGGCATTATCCATCGGGGTCATGCTTCATAACGCACTACGTAACAGTGATACAGCGCCTGCGCGATATACCGTTCCACTGTTCGCAACGACACCCCCATCTGCAGCGCGATCTGCTTGTGCGCCAACCCATCACACTGAGCCAGCAGAAACGCCTGACGTACTTTCGGTTTCAATCCGTCCAGAAGACGGGCGATTTCCTCCAGCAGTTCCAGCACCAACATCCGCGCTTCTGCGCTGGGTGCCAACGCTTCAGGCAGATGGGCAATAGACTCAAGGTAGGCGCGCCGGATTTCTTCGCGCCGCCAATGATCAATCACCAGGCCGCTGGCGATGCTTCGCAGAAAGGCGCGAGGAGCTTTGAGTTCAAGGCGTTCGGTTTTTTGCAGCAAGCGCACGAACGTGTCTTGAGCCAGGTCCGCTGCATCCGCCGCATTGCCCAGGCGACTGCGCAGCCACCGGTTGAGCCAGCTGTGATGGGCGCTGTAAAGCGTCTGCACCACAGGTTCACAAGGGATGTACTCGGTAGATGGCATTCACACAGGCCCGGCCAAACGTCACAAATGATAATTAGTCGCATTGTCTGGGAGGCTGAAAAATTTTGCAACGCCAGAGCCTGCAGATCTACCGCCGGTCGGGTTCCTACTCAAAATGAGGATGCTTCTCACAAATTTCTAAGATTTATCCTGGCCTGGCCGAAAGCCTGACGAGCCATGCGTGCACCGAAATAGAGCGGTCGCAGAGTCCGCCTATCCCGTTACATGGAATGTTCCACTCGGCACGCTCATCCCCATTTGGCAAAAGAAGTCGATGAAATGAATCTTAAGTTCAGTCATAAAATTCTGCTGGCCGCATCAGGCGTCGTGGTTCTCGCGTTCGCGTTATTCACGCTTTACAACGACTACCTGCAGCGCAGCACCATCAAGCAAAACCTGGACTCGTCTATCCAGCAATCAGGCGAACTCACGGCCAGCAGTGTGCAGAACTGGCTCAGTGGCCGCATTCTGGTACTCGAAAGCCTGGCGCAAAACGTTGCCCATCAGGGCAGTCAGGCCGATCTTCCTGGTTTGGTTGATCAGCCGGCGTTCACCTCGAACTTCCAGTTCACCTACGTCGGGCAAACCAACGGGGTGTTCACCCAGCGTCCTGACGCGAAGATGCCTGACGATTACGACCCGCGTCAGCGCCCTTGGTACAAGCAGGCGGTGGCTGCCGATAAACCCATGCTGACTCCGCCTTACATGGCCGCAGTCGGCGGGCAGATCGTAACCATTGCTCTGCCCGTCAAAAAGAACGGTGAGCTGTTGGGTGTGGTCGGCGGCGACCTGAGCCTGCAAACCCTGGTGAAGATCATCAACTCGGTAGACTTCGGCGGGATCGGCCATGCGTTCCTGGTCAGCGCCGATGGCCAGGTCATCGTCAGTCCTGACCAGGACCAGGTGATGAAAAACCTCAAGGACATCTACCCAGGTACCAACCTGCGTATCGACAAGGTCAGCCAGGACGTGGTTCTCAATGGCCAGGACCGCATTCTTTCGTTCACGCCGATCAGCGGTTTGCCCGGTGCGGATTGGTACATCGGTCTGTCGATCGATAAAGACAAAGCCTACGCACCACTTGGCAAATTCCGTACTTCGGCGTTGATCGCCATGTTGATCGCGGTCGTCGCCATTGCCGTGCTGTTGAGCCTGTTGATCCAAGTACTGCTGCGCCCGCTGACCACCATGGGTGTGGCCATGCAGGACATTGCCCAGGGTGAGGGCGATTTGACTCGCCGTCTGGACGTAACCAGCAAGGACGAGTTTGGCGAGGTAGGCAGCGCCTTCAACCAGTTCGTCGAGCGTATCCACGCCTCTATTTCCGAGGTGTCTTCGGCAACGCGTCAGGTGCATGACCTGTCCCAGCGCGTGATGGCGTCGTCGAACGCCTCGATCATCGGCTCGGACGAGCAAAGCGCACGCACCAACAGTGTGGCCGCGGCGATCAACGAGCTGGGTGCCGCTACCCAGGAAATTGCGCGTAACGCAGCTGATGCTTCGCAGCACGCCAGTGGTGCCAGTGAACAAGCAGACGACGGGCGCAAGGTGGTGGAGAAAACCATCCTGGCAATGTCGGAGCTGTCGCAGAAGATCAGCCTGTCCTGCACTCAGATCGAAACCCTGAACGCCAGCACCGACAACATTGGCCACATCCTTGATGTGATCAAAGGCATCTCCCAGCAAACCAACTTGTTGGCGCTCAATGCCGCAATCGAGGCCGCGCGTGCCGGGGAAGCCGGGCGTGGGTTTGCCGTGGTTGCCGATGAAGTGCGTAACCTCGCTCACCGTACCCAGGAGTCCGCCGAAGAGATCCACAAGATGATCACGTCGCTGCAAGTGGGCTCGCGTGAGGCGGTGACCACCATGAACGCCAGCCAGACCTCCAGCGAGGAGAGCGTTGAAGTGGCCAACCAGGCCGGCGAGCGCCTGGTCAGCGTGACGCAGCGAATCGTCGAGATCGATGGCATGAACCAGTCGGTCGCGGCGGCTACCGAGGAGCAGACCGCTGTGGTTGAGACCCTCAATGTCGACATCAACCAGATCAACCTGCTGAATCAGCAGGGTGTGGCCAACCTCAACGAAACGCTGAAGGACTGCGATGCGCTGTCTCAGCAAGCGAGCCGCCTGAAGCAACTGGTCGACAGCTTCAAAATCTGACCGGGCCCTGCAGGAGCGAGGCGTCTCGCTCCTGCTGATCAGCTGAACATCTGGCGTACATTCTCCAGGGCAGTGTCGGCGAAGGTCTGCACAAACTGTTCAAACGCCGCCTGGGTGGTATCGACCGGCTCACCCATGAGCGTCCAGGTTGCCCGCGAACATCCTGCGCCGAGCGCTTCCACCTGCATGGCAGCCCACAGCCGGGCGACACCCAAGGTGTTGTAGAGTGTGGTCCAGGTCATGTACATGGCGTCGTCGTCGCGGCTGTTGAGTTGCTCTACGACGCAATGGCCATCGTGGAAATATTTCGTGCGCAAGGCGCCTATGCCTGTGCCCGTCATTTCGATGTGCGAGAGAGTCGGAACGAAGGCATCAAAGCCTGCAAAATTGCCCACCACTCGCCACAGATCAGCGGCCTCGCACGCGACGTCAACAGACGCCACCACCGGTGTGCCGTTCGGGTTGCAAATTAATGTATCGGGTTGCAGCAGATTCATAGAAATGTCCTGAACGGTCAGAGAAAGCCGATGGCCTTGAGGTGGTCGCAGCCCCTGCGCAACAGCGCCGGGTCCTTGTGCGGGTACTGCTCGGCCATCGCCTCCACACCCTGGCGTGCGTTCTCGTGGCAAATCATCGTGATGTCGCTGATGTCTTCTGCGAGGTTATCCAGGTAGAAGCCCAGCACGCCAAACAGCGCGTTATCGGGGCCTACCGTTCGCAGCTCTGTCTGCCACTGCGCAACGCTCACTCGCTCGAAGCAGTGGCCTGCCTGACTGAATGCATCAAGGTAGTGATCCCAGCTCAAAGGCTGTGGGTTGTGCAGGTTGAATACGTTTCGTCTTGCAACAAAGCGGCCGCAGTGAAACGCAACAAAACGGGCAAAGAAGTCCACCGGCATCAGGTCGAAGTTCACCTGCAGGCGCGGCGCCAGGCCCAATTGCAACGAACCCTTGAGCATCATCATCAGGCGGTTGTTTTGCGGCTTGCAGACGCCGTTGCGGCTATTGAAAGCGATGTTTCCCGGGCGATAGATGTTCACCCATGCGCCTTGCTCGGCTGCACGGCCCAGCAAGCGTTCGGCGACCCACTTGGAGAGGTTGTAGCCATTCTTGAGGTAGAGCGGCAACGTGGTTGCAGCCGGCGTTTCGAGGATGTGTCCCTGGGCGTCGACACTGCTGCAGGCCGACAGGGTCGAGATGAAATTGAAGACTTTCTTGCAGTGGGTTTCACACAGGCGCAGGCACTCACGTATCGGTTCGACGTTGTCCTGGGCCAGTGAGGCGTAATCCATCACATGATTGACCCGCGCGGCGTTGTGCACCAAGACCCCGTGGTTACGGGCGAGGTGCTCATACACATCGCTGGCCAGGCCCAGCCGGGGCAAGCCCATATCGGCGGCGTATACCTGCACCCGACTCAAATCCAGATGTTCCAGCCGGTACTCGCGCAATGCCTGGGTGAACCGCGTCATCGCCGACTGCCCCGGCTGTTCACGCACCAGGCATGCCACCTCCTGCACACCGCCGGCCAACAAGGCTTCGACGAGGTGCACGCCGACGAAACTGTTGGCGCCCGTGACAATCACCTTGCGCGGATCGCCAGCGCGGTCCTCATGCAGCGTTTCTATATTCAGCGCTTGCGACGCATCCTTTTCCACCTGGCCTGACAGTGCATGCGGCAGTGCGCCGTCTTCCATCAGCACGCAGAGCGTACGAATTGTCGGTGCTTCAAAGAAACTGCTCAGTGAAAGGCTACGGCCAAACGCTTTGCGCAGACGCAGCAGCAGGGTAGACAGCAGAATGGAATGGCCGCCCAGGTTGAAAAACCCATCGTCGATGGAAATGTCGCCATCCGGCAACGCCAACAACTCGCTCCACAGCGCCACCAACCGCATTTGCAGAGGCGTTCGTGCAGCATTGCAGTCGTTGCGGGGAGTAGCGTGTTTCGGTATCGCCAGCAATGCCTGGCGGTCGATCTTGCCGTGGTGAGTGCGCGGCAGAGTGGGTAATTCTGTCCACACCTCGGGCTGCATGTAGGTCGGCAGCCATTGCCGAGCATGGTGCTTGAGGCCCGCCATGGTGGCGCCTGGTTCGGGTTGGGCGGCAAAGCTGAGGATCCTGCGGTCAGGATCAATCAGCACCGCCACTTGGCGAAACAGCCGACTGCTGCGCAGGCACTGCTCAATCTCCTGGGGCTCGACCCGAAAGCCGCGGATCTTCACCTGATCATCCCGCCGGCCGCCCAGTTCGATACCGTCCGCCGTCCATTTCGCCCGGTCGCCACTGCGGTATGCCCTCACTGATCGGCCGCCCGGCAGTGTCAGCTCAACAAACGGGCTGTCGGCCCCTTGCGGCGCGCTCACATACCCGAGGCCCAGGCCAGGGCCGACGATATACAGATCACCCATCACTTTTTCATCCACCGGGTTCAGGTCTTCGTCGAGGATCAGCACCTGGCTGTTGGCAATGGGGCGGCCAAGATTGCGTGTGCTGTCACCGGGCTGGAACGTTCGGTGGGTGACCAGCACCGTCGTTTCGGTAGGGCCGTAGAAATTGTGCAGGTGGCATTGGCTCGCCAGGCATTCGATCACATGCGGCTCGCAGGCATCGCCGCCGGTCATCAAGTGAGTCAAACCCAAGGGCTGATCCAGCGGCAGAATGCTCAGCAGCGCCGGCGGCAGAAACGCGTGGCTGATGCCCTGTTGGCGAATCAGCTCTACCAGTTGCTGAGGATCGTGCCGTTGGCGCTCGCTCGGGACGATCAACTCGGCGCCGGCTATCAGGGCAGGGAAGATGTCGATCAGCGATGAGTCAAAACTGAGCGGCGAAAATTGCAGCACGCGGCTGTGCTCGTCCAACGACATACAGGCGCCAAGCCAGGCGGTGAAATGCGCAAGGTTGCGTTGGCTGAGCAGTACGCCTTTCGGTTGGCCGGTGGTGCCTGAGGTGAAAAGCGCCACGCAGGGCGCCTCGCTGCTGGGACGATGCTGCATCAGCGGGCGTGTGATATCGGCACAGGTCGGGTCGACAGTGCTGACATTCAGGGTAACGAAATCGTCGCGCAAAGGGTGCTGACCCTCTACCACCAACACCTTGGCATTGCTGCTTTGCAGCATGGTGCGCTGGCGTTGCGGCGGATGATCCGGTGCCAGTGGCAGGTACACCGCGCCGCAACCCAGCACCGCCAGAATGCTGGCATACAGATCGACGGATTTTTCCAGGCACACGCCGACCACGGTTGGCGTCTGCGCGTGTTCCAGCAGGGGGCGCAGGCCTTGCTGGATCGACACGGCGCGATCCAGTAATTGACGGTAGGTCAGCACGCTGCCCGCGATGTTCAGCGCCGGTCGTTCAGCAAAGGAATGAAGGCTGGCCTGTAACCGTTCGATCATTGGCACCTGGGCAGCCTGTAGCAGTGCCGGCTGCGCGGTACGGTTGAATCGATGCAGGAACGCCAACTCATCCAGCCCTTGCAGGCCTTGCTCAGGCCAGGCATTAGCGACGGTTGTTGCCGAAAAAAACGCCGGGTCTCGCGAGAATTGGCTGACCAGCGAGGCTACCCATTCCACCAGAGCATTCGTCGCTTGTCGGCGCAATCGCTCGCCGTTGCCGCTGGGCTCCTCGGTAATGTCGCGTATCGCCAGTACGCGACGGGTCTGGTCATAGCAGCGCAATTGCACCGCAGGAAGCCCGTGTTCAGACACCGGGCCAATGCCCAGTCGCAGGCTGATCCGCTGGGTTCTATCGGCAGGCAGGCGCAGCGGTTGGCTGCCGTCTTCAATCATGACGTCGAGGGACTCCGTCGCGGTGACGTGTCCGTACTGCTCCAGCGTTTGCCTGATCGCTTCCAAGGCTTTGCTGGTGCCGCTCCATCCCATGTTCAAGCGCCTCATGGCTGCCTCCCCGATTCGGGTAAATAGGCGCTCAGGGCCAGGGCGACGCTCGGGGTGTGCAGCACACCGCTGTGGTGCAGAAAACCCATGATATTGCCGAGCAGCGGGTGTTGGCGGGTGATGGGAAAGTGCAGCGCTGCGACTTCGTCCTCAAGCGCACGGCGAACGTCGGCGCCGACGTCCAGGTGTTCGATCAACTGCAGATCGAAAGCTTTCTGCAGATCGTTGGTCAGGTAATGCGTCAAGAACACCGGCAAGGTAGCCGCGATGCTGTCGCGGTCGGCCGGGTTTGCCGACTGCCAGTAGATACGCACCAGGTGGGTCCAGAACTGTGCATGGCGGCCTTCATCAAACAGGTGGTCGGCCATCAAGCCGCGTATGGACGATTTGACGCTGTCATCTTTGGCAAACGCCGCGACGTCATGGGTGATGGTGTTCTCGGCGATAGCCACGCCAATCAACTCCACGGCATCACGCAGGTGCGGCGGTGCCAGCGCCTGGGCTGCGGGCAAGGCATGGCTCAGTTCGATTTGGCCAGGCAAGTCGAGCGGTTGCAGGCCCGTCATGGCCACGGTCTGTTGCAGGAAATCCAGCGCGACCAGCGCGTGGTAATCCTCATCGACCACGACGGTCATTGCGTCGTAGCGACAGGCGAGGGGGAAGGACAGCGAGAAGCGATTCTTGGCAATGCTGCGAGCGGTCTTGTCGACGATCTCGGTTTCGAAGATCACCACGTCATTGAGGAATTTGTAGAAGCTTTGCACCAGCACGAAGTCGCGCCACTGCGAGCAATGCTCCAGGAAAGTCGCGCTCAGCACCAGGGGCTGGCGGCTCGCGGGATAGATCAGTCTGTCGTCGTTTTCCAGCATGCGCCGCGGACGTGTACGCAGGGTTGCACGGCGTTCCCAGTCATCGGCGAAGGAGCGATAGTCGGCGGCGTTCATGGCTGCCTCTCTTGCAGCGAGGCGCGCACGTCGTCCCAGAAGCGGAGGCGGCTGTGCACGGCGCCCAGAGCGATTTCATCGGCCTGGCGTTGGCGAGTCGGGTCTGTACCGATCAGGCGCTGAAGTAGCAGCTCTGCGGCGGGCCCATGCCCTTGCGTGTCCAGTTCGATGTGACGGTTCAAGTAGTAGCAGAAGGTCGGCGCCTGGTGGCCCTTGAATACATCGCCGCGCAGAATGCACGCGAACATGGTGGGAATGACACTCTCGCGTCCATGCAGGAAGGCGGACGCTACGCCGTGGGTGGGCGCGTTCAAGGCGATCTGCAACGTGCTTTCGACAAAGCGGGCTACGCCTGGCGGCGCATCGACCTGATGCAAGGCCGCGCTGGCTTCGGTCCCTTGACGCTGCAGCTCAATGAAGCGCCGGACGACGCGGGTGTCAGCGCCTACTTCGGCCATCGCTTGCAGGTACAGGTCGAAGTGGCTGCAATGGCCCTGTGCGGGGTGTGCGTCGGACTCTTCGCCGAGCACTATTTCATTGATGAGGCGTGCCGCTTGCGGGTCGAGGGGCGGCAGCCAGGGTAATTGCGTGCAGCTCAGGTCCTGCTGCAAGCGTTTGGTCAGGCTCATGAAGTCCCAAACGGCAAATACATGGTGTTGCATAAAACGCTGTAACTTGGTCAATGAAGTTATTTCTTTAAATAACGGATGGCTGCACAGTTGCAGTTTCTTTTGTTCAAGTAAGTGTTGATGCATGGTTGATGCCTATAAGTTATTGCGACTGCTCTGAAAACAGTGTTGGGATTTATAACCGGGCGTGCAGGCGTGGCGCATAGCCAGACCCCGCGCGCAGTAAGAACGCGACTAGACTGCGCAGCAAAATGAAGTGTTTGTTGTATGAGGCAGCGATAGTAAGCTGATTAAACGTTTGGGCGAGATGGTGAAAGTATTAGATATTTTTTCGAAATAAAGTTTGTTGTAAGTAACTTGCTTGAATGGAAGTGGGACGTTTCTTTAAGTTAGCCGGGCATCAATAAATAGGCGATGTATACCGTGGGGGCCCTTCCGCACAGAAAGGGGCCTTCACCGTATAAGGATCTACAAAACGCGTGGTCAAACTTACTGCGTGTCGAGTGTTGCGGCGGCTTCAAGACCATTGAGGTAGGTGGAGATGACCTCCATGCCGCGCATCAGGTGGTTGCGCAACGTCAGGATGCTTTCGTCGGTTTTCTTCTGGGCTACCAGGCTCAGCAGTTCACGGTGATCTTCCTGGGACGTCTCGCCCAGCCCCATCGCTTCGAGGTTGAAGCGCAGAAAGCGTTCTTCCTCATTCAAACCGTGTTCAACCAACTTGAGCAAATGCTGGTTGGGTGCCTTGCTATAAAGCGCCATGTGAAACAGACGATTGAGACGGCCGATCTCGGCGTAATCTTTCTCCTGCTCCAGCGCTTTGATCAAGGCGTCGGCTTCGGCAATGTCGGCGTCGGTAAGCAACGGGATCGACAAGCGCAGCGCTTCGGATTCCAGCAGCATGCGCAGGGCATAGGTTTCAGCTGAATTGTCTTCGATCAACGGCGCAACCACGGCGCCCTTGTGCGTCACCACATGCAGCAAAGACTGGGCTTCCAGCTGGCGCAAAGCTTCGCGTACGGGCATGCGGCTGACACCGAACAGGCTGGCGAGCTCTTGCTGGCGCATCGCGGTGCCACAGGGCAGTCGACCGTCGAGAATGGCATTGCGCAGGGTTTCTTCAATAACGGCGCGGGCAAGGTGGGCGGGAATAGGCCCGCTGATTTTGATGCTGCTTAACGGGTTCGGCTTCTGCGTCACGGTTACGCTATCCTCCTCATTGTTGAATGGAGTGTGTTTAATTGGATCCAATGCACACTAAAGATGGCCCACACGCTTGTCAAACAGCCAAAGTTTCCGTTTGTAAGGGCTTACAAGCTGTACTTTGTGCATCCCACAGCGGGGGGTCATGAACTTCGCCCCCGTATGAATGATTGCACTGTGCCATTGTTTTTTGTCGGTTGAGGCTTCACCATCCTTTGAAATTCCGTCTCTCTTCACGGACTGAACGCCTTGGCGGTAAGTTTTATTCCCTCTCGAATCCTTAGCTGGCTATTTTCAGCGATTCTGTTGGCTGGCTTGATGCTCGGCGGGCTGCATGCCGATTGGGATTTCTCTCAGATCAGCCGCAAAGCCACCGCCTTGTACGGGCCGCTGGGTGAGGGCCAGCAGCGGATTGACGCCTGGCAGCGGTTGCTCGCGACCCAAAAGCAGGTCGACGAGCAGGAGCAGCTCAAGGTCGTCAATCTGTTCTTCAACAAGCAAATGACGTACGTGGAAGACATCGACCTGTGGCACGTGGTCGATTATTGGGAGACGCCCATCGAAGCCCTGTGGAAAGGTGCCGGAGATTGTGAAGACTATGCAATCGCCAAGTATTTCAGCCTGCGTCACCTGGGCGTTTCCAGCGACAAATTGCGCATTACCTACGTCAAGGCCTTGCGTCAGAATCGCGCGCACATGGTGCTGACGTATTATTCGACCCCGAACGCCATCCCGCTGGTGCTCGATAGCCTGATGGACGAGATCCTGCCGGCCACCCGCCGTACCGACCTGATTCCCGTGTATTCCTTCAACGCCGAGGGTTTGTACCTGCCCGGCGCCAAGGGCAACACGAAAGTCGGTGATACCAAACGCTTGTCGCGCTGGCAGGATGTGTTGAGAAAAATGCGTGCCGAAGGCTTCCCGGCCGAGCCTGCCAACTAGGAGTAACTGATCGGATGTCTCTGTTCAAACAACTATTGATCGCAATCTGTCTGTTCCTGGTGGTCGCCTTCAGTGGCAGCTTCATGGTCAGCCTGGAAAGCTCGCGCACCCAATACGTCAACCAGCTTCGCTCCCACGCGCAGGATGCGGCGACCGCACTGGCATTGTCGCTGACGCCCAATATCGACGACCCGGCCATGGTCGAACTGCTGGTCAGCTCGATCTTCGACAGCGGCTATTACGCAAGCATCCGCGTGGTGGACCTGGCCACGGATAAAACCATCGTCGAGCGCAGCGGCATTCCCGACAACAACGGTGTGCCCAACTGGTTCGTGAAATTGATCGGCCTGGAGCCGGCGGGTGGCGATGCGCTGGTCAATCGCGGCTGGGAGCAGGCGGCGCGCGTGGAGGTGGTCAGTCACCCGATGTTCGCCCTGGCCAAACTCTGGCAAAGCGCCCTGGGCAGCCTCGGCTGGCTGTTGCTGTGCGGCGCGGTCAGTGCGGTGCTCGGCGCGTTGTTGCTGCGTCGGCAGTTGAAGCCATTGGACTACATGGTCAAGCAGTCCCACGCCATTGCCCGTCGCGAGTTTCTCAGCTTGCCCGACCTGCCGCGCACGCCGGAACTGCGCCGCGTAGTGCAGGCCATGAACCAGATGGTGGAAAAGCTCAAGGCGCTGTTCCAGGAGCAGGCCGAGCGCAGCGAAAAGCTGCGCATCGAGTCCTATCAAGACAACCTCACCGGCCTCGCCAACCGGCGTTATTTCGAAATGCAGCTCAACGCCCGTGTGAGTAACCCGGAAGAGACCAGCTCCGGCTATCTGCTGCTGCTGCGGGTCAAGGACCTGGCCGGTCTCAACCAGCGCCTCGGGGGCCAGCGTACCGACCAATTGCTGCAAGCGGTCGGCGAACAGCTGCTGCGCGAGTGCGAGCCGTACCCGGAAACCCACAACCTCGTCACCCGTATCCGTGGCGGTGAGTTTGCGGTGCTGGCGCCGGGGCTGGTGCGCGAAGAAGCGCTGCAACTGGCGCAGAACCTTGAGACCACGTTGCTCAGCCTGCAGGCCACTGGCGCCAGTGATGTCACGCCGGTTGCCTATATCGGCCTGGCACCGTTCAACCATGGCGACTCGCCCCAAGCGTTGTTGACCCTGGCTGACCAAGCCCTGGCCCAGGCCGAAGGGCAGGGCGACACCAGCTGGGTGTGCCTGGACCATAGCGCCGCCGCCAGCGTCGGCGACGATCACCATGCGTGGCACACGCTGCTCGACCAGGCCCTGACCCAGCAGCGTTTCCAGCTGTACTTCCAACCGGTCGTCGCCAGCCAGGACCCGCAGCTGGTCTTGCACTACAAAGTGCTGTCGCGCTTGCAGGATGAAGACGGCCACACGATACCTGCCGGGCGTTTCCTGCCGTGGCTTGAGCGCTTCGGCTGGACGGCGCGCCTGGACCGCTTGATGCTCGAGCAGGTACTCAAGCAAATGGCCGGCCACAGCCATAGCCTGGCGCTGAACCTGTCTGCCGCGACCTTGCAGGATGCTCAGGCGCTGAATCGGATTTTTGAGCTGCTGCGCCAGCACAGCAACCTGGGCCCGCGCCTGACCCTGGAAATCGGTGAAGAACAATTGCCGGAGCAGGCGCTGCTGGAGCAGTTGACCCAGCGCCTGCGCGAGCTGGGCTTCTCTCTGAGCCTGCAGCGCTTTGGTGGGCGTTTCAGCATGATCGGCAACCTTGCACGGCTGGGCCTGGCGTACCTGAAAATCGACGGCAGCTACATCCGCGCCATCGATCAGGAAAGCGATAAACGCCTGTTTATCGAGGCGATCCAGCGTGCGGCCCACAGCATCGACTTGCCATTGATTGCCGAGCGCGTGGAAACCGAGGGTGAGCTGAAGGTGATTCGCGAGATGGGGATTTTCGGTGTGCAGGGGCAGCTATTCGGTGAACCGGCGCCCTGGAAATAATCCAAACCTAACGGGGCACTCGCTTGTGTGGGAGCTGGCTTGCCTGCGATAGCATCACTTCGGTCCGCCTGATACACCGAGGTGCCTGCATCGCAGGCAAGCCAGCTCCACAAAAGCCTGCCCCGATTTAGATTCGGTTTGCCTAACTAAATCAGATCAACCCAGTCTCTTCATCATTGATCAGGTGGCTCAACCCGCCCAACGCTTCCCGCGCGTGGGTACGGTCCATCAGCTTGGCCTGCGCTGCCGGCGGCAGGTCCGTCACGCTGATCACGCCCTTGCGCGTCAGCACCTGAATCAAGTCGTCCAGCACCCGAATCATCTCCAGGTCACTTTGCTTGAGCTGCGCCAGGCTGGTTTCCACCACTTCGTTGGCGTACCAGGCCTGAATCTCATGGTGATCGGCCGGCAGGGTTTCAGTTGATTCGGCAAAGGCGGCGGCCTCCACGCGACTCAGTGCACCCTGTGCATCACGTTGCACGTAAAACATAAGAAACCCTCGAAAATGAGCCACACGCGTTCACCAGCATAGGTCAATGGTGTGTTTATGAGCGCGAGTATGCGATGCAACCGCCCGTGAGGGCCAGTAACGCATCAGCCAAATAAATCGGCCGCCCGAGTGGGCGGCCGGTTCATCGCGTCTTAGGCGGTGTGATCGATCTTGATGGTCGGGTCGGCACCACTGATCAGCGAGTTGATGCTGGTGTGAGACCAATCGTTGCCTTCCAGCTTGATCGTCACATCGGCATTGGCCACGCCGCCAGCCGCGTTGAGCTTGCCTTCACTGCTGATTTGCAGGGTCGACACGCCGTCTACCGTGGTGATCTTGAGGTAGTTGTCGATGGTGCTGTCTGTCTCACCCTTCAACAGATCCTTGAGATCGATCCGGTCACCTTCCGAGGCTTTAAAGTCCTTGATCACATCGTTGCCCAGGTCACCCGCCTTCCACACGAAGGTGTCGGCACCCGAACCACCGATCAGGATGTCGTTGCCCTGGCCGCCGATCAAGGTGTCGTCACCGGTGCCGCCCAGCAGGATGTCATTGCCTTTGCCGCCGTCCAGTGTGTCGTTACCGCCCTGGCCGAACAGGATGTCATCACCCGCGCCGCCCAACAGTGTGTCGTTGCCGTCCTTGGCGCCGGACACGTCGAAGTCGGCATAGTGCTCGGTCACGTACTGGTGCACGTTCGAGGTGGTCACCGCCGTGACCGCCACGCCGGTCTTCTGTGCAACAAAGGCCTGCAGTGCGTTGTAACCCTCACCGGTAATACCGCTGAAGCTCACCAGGTCGCCGAAGATGATGTCGTTGCCGTCACCCCCGTTGATGGTGTCGGCGCCAGGCAGCGTTGCCTCGGTGTGGCCGAGGATGGCGTTGGCCAGGTCCTTCGGATCGATGTTGCTTTGCGGCTTGCCATCGCTGTCGTACGGCCGGAGGTCATTGAGGCTGACGTCGCCGTTGATACCGATGGCTTCTACCGTCGACAAGCCTTTGAGCAGTGCAAAGCCGCTGCTGGCGTTGTTTGTGGTCGCTGTGCTGGTGCTGCTGCCACTGCCGTCGAGGTAGGAGACTTCAAACGTGCCGTCACCCTGGGCGTGCACGGTGCCGATCACGCCATTGTCGTACCAGCCGCCACTGCGGACCTGTACCCATTGGTGCAATTGGCCGCGGCTGTCGATCAACTGCAGGTTAGTGCCGTTGACGTTGATGCTGAACGTGTTACCCAGCACATAGTTGTTGGTGCTGATGTAGTCGTCCAAGCGACCATCGGTGACGCCGCTGTTGTAGAAGTCAGTGACCACCGGGTTGGTCTGCTCGCCGTTCTGGAAGTACGTCGGCTGGCCGTCGGTGATGAAGTAGGTCAGGTTGGTCGCGCCGGTGTTGCCGGTCGCCAGGCCGCTCTGGAAGAAGTTGGCCGTGGTCTTGAACACGTCTTCATAGTTGGTACCGCCGCCTGACACCATCGAGTCCAGCACTGCCTTGAGCAACGTCAGGGCGTTTGGATCGTTGAGGTTGATGGCGACCGACTTGTTCACCTGGGTATCGAAATCCGCCAGGAAGATATTCACAGTCCCCGACGTATTGGCGCCCAGGCTGTCTTTGAGCGAGTTGAACACTGAGGTCAACGAAGCCTTCGCGGCGTTGACCGACGCGGTGCTCATGCTGCCGGAACTGTCCACCATGAACGCGATGTTGTAGTTCTTGCCCTGCACCACGTTCAGGCCGCCGATATCGGCCACGACGATGTCGTTGCCATCGGTGCCGGTAATCGCGTCACTGCCCGAGGTGCCCGTGATCGCGCTGTACGTGGCCGGGTACACCGTCACCGGCAATTGCGCGGTGGTGATGGCCGAACCGCCGAGGCTTTCGGTGGACGTCGAGGTGACGGTCAGGTTGAACTGGCCGCTGTAGTAGGTCGGCGGCTTGATGGTCAGGGTGCTCAGGTCCCAGCCGGTGACGTTGACTTCGCCCACGGTTTTGGTCGCGGTGAAGGTGTGCCCGGACGCGTCGGTGAGCACGGAGCCTGCCGGTACACCGCTGATCTTCACGCTCAGGGTTTCCGAGCCGTCGGTATCGGTCAGCGCGGTGGTGACTTTGGACAGCTTCACAGTGCCGTTTTCCTGGCCTTCGTTGAGCTTGTAGCCCACGTAGTAACCGTCACCGTTGCTGCCATGCAGGTCGGACACGGTCACGCCGGCGTTGGTCAGGTCAGTGACCCCGGTGTACAGCGCTGCGCCGCTGGTGCTCAGGTCTGTGGCCGCTGCGCCGTTGATCGACAGGTTGACGTCATAGCTGCCCGGGCCGGACTGGTTGGCGTGGTAAATCTCAATGCTGTAGTAGCCGCTGACGGTCGGGGTAATCGAGCCGCTGAACTTGCCACTGTTGGTGCCCCATTGCGCGCTGGCCACGTCTTTGCCGCCGACGTTGATCACCAGGCTGTCATCGCCGGTGCCGCTGAAGGTATAGGACTTGCCGGCTTCCATGTACATCAGGCCGGAGATCTTCGAGCCCGCACCTGCCGCCACGTTGGCGGTGGATTCGACGTTGGTCACAATCGCGCTGCTGTTCGGCGTGCCGGCGTTATCAATGGCGTTTTTCAGGTCGGCCGGGGCCGCGCCGTTACCGTTGGTGCCGATACCGGCGATGCTGTTCCAGCTTTGCTTGAGCAAGCCCACCGAATTGACGTTGTTGTCAGCCACATTCAGGGTCGGTGCGTCGGCGACCGGCGTGATATCGACTTTCACCGTGGCGCTGGTGCCCAGGTCCTTGCCGTCGGTAGGCTGGAACTTGAACTGCGCGTAATCGGCCTGCTTGTTGCCAATACCGGTGCCGCCATAACCGTCGGTGCCGGACTCGTTGGCGTTGGGCATAAAGCGCAACTGGCCGCCGTCGATCTGCGCCTTGGTGAAGGTCTGGCCGGCGGTCACGTTGGTCCAGGTGGAGCCGTCGGCCGCCAGGTATTGCAGCTTGCCGGCCACCGGCAGGTCGGTGATTTTCACGCCAAGGCTGGCTTGTGGCGAGTCCACATCGGTCACGCCGAAGTTGGCCCAGGTCAGGGCCAGCGGCGTGTCTTCGGTGCCGGTCACGGCGCTGCCGGTTGCCACTGGCGCATCGTTGACCGCCACCACGTTGACCGTGGCGGTAGCGACGTTGGAGTAATTGCCGCCATCGGTCACGGTCACGGTAATGGTCCGTGGCGTGGTGCTCGGGTCGTGGCTGTTGTTGGTGAACGTGATGTTCTTGATCTGCTGCATGTAGTCAGCCAGCGACGCCGTACCGGTCAGGGTCAGCGTGATCTTGCCGGTGGCAGGGTCTGTGGTCGGGGTCACAGTGATGCCGGTAACGCCTGCGTAGTTCAGCGAATCGCCCTGCTGGGTGTTGGTCAAGACCACGGTGGCGCCGGTCAGTTGGGTGCTGTCCGGATCGGTAATCTTGATGTCGGTGTCAGCAATCGACACGCCCGTGCCGCCTTCGGTGAACGAGGTCTTGTAGTCGGCACCGGTGGCGCCGCTGGAGTTGTTGGCATCCAGGTCGATGACCGGCGGCGCGTCGTTGTCGATGATGTTGGTGCTGACGCTGCCATTGCCGACCACCAGGTTTTCGAAGTTGCCGCCGGTAGTTTTGTCGATGGTGATGACGATCGTTTCTGTCGGCTCGGTGATCTTGTCGTCGATCGTGCCGATCGTGAACGGCACGCTGCTGGCGCCGGCCGGGATCTTCACGGTGTACACGCCGGTGAAATCCGAGCCGTCGGTGGCGGTGCCGCTGTACTTGAGCGTCACGGTCACATCGGTTTGCGCCGGGTTGCTCAGGGTCAGGGTGTAGTTCGCCGTGCCGCCTTCAGTCACCGATGCGTCGCCGGTAATGCTGATGGTGGTGTTGTTGATCACATCCGTCACCTTGGTGGTCACGGTGCTGCCGTCGACGATCAAATGCTCGTACTTGTCGCCGCCGCTGACCACGCCGGTGATCTTGGCAGTCACGTCGTTGGCGCCGACGTACGCATCGTTAGGCGCAGTGGTGGTCGCGGTGTTGCTGGACTGCCCGTTGCCGATGGTAATGGTCGAGCCGTTATCCAACTTCACCACTAGGTCGGAACCGACGTTGGTTACGGCATTGCCGTTCTTGTCGACCAGGGACGCGGTATAGGTGATCTGACCGCCTTCGCTGACCGAGCCGTTGGCTTTGAGCGACACGGTCACGTCGTCGATGGTGTCGTTGACGACGGTGGTCGCCCCGCCTGGGGTGATGGTGACGCCCTCGAAATTACCGCCGGTAGTGCCGGTGATCTTCACGGTCTGGGTGCTTTTGTCGATGAACACGTCGTCGCTTGGCGCATTGACGGTCACCTGGCCGACCAGGGAATCCTTGGCAATCTTGATCGTCGAGCCGTTATCCAGGGTGATCACCATGTCGCTGCCGGCCTTGTTGCTCAAGGTGGCGGTGTAGGTGATGGTGCCGCCTTCGTTAACTTCGCTTGGCGCGCTCAGGGTCACGGTCGTCAGGTCAGTGGTGCCCGGTGTGTCGTATACGGTGGTGCTCACCGGATCCTTGACCGGCACCAGGTTCTCGAACTGCTCACCACCGGTGACGCCCTTGATGGCCGCAGTCACCGTCTGGTTGCCGGCGTACACATCATTAGGCGCGACAACGGTGGCCGTGCTGGAACTCTGGCCGTCGGCAATGCTGATGGTCTTGCCGTTATCCAGCTCGACCACCACAGTTTTGCCGACGTTATTGACGGCATGACCGTCTTTGTCGACCAGGGTGGCGGTGTAGACGATGTTGCCTTTCTCGCCGACGCTGCCGGTGGCGGTCAGGAGAATTCTCACCGTATCAATGGTGTCGTTGACCACGGTAGTGGCGCCGCCTGGCGTCACGCTGAGGTTTTCGAAATTGCCGCCGGTCGTGCCGGCGATCTTGACGGTCTGGGTGCTCTTGTCGATGAACACGTCATCGCCCGGCGCATTGACGGTCACCTGGCCGACCAGGGAATCCTTGGCAATCTTGATCGTCGAGCCGTTATCCAGGGTGATCACCATGTCGCTGCCAGCCTTGTTGCTCAAGGTGGCGGTGTAGGTGATGGTGCCGCCTTCGTTAACTTCGCTTGGCGCGCTCAGGGTCACGGTGGTGGTGTCGATCGAGTCGGTGATGCTCGTCACGGCAGCGGCCGGATTCGCCGCCAGGTTCTCAAAATTACCGCCGGTTGCCTTGGTGATCGTTGTGCTGACAGTCGACGCGTTGTTGTAAACGTCGTTCGGCGGCGTTTGGAAAACGACCGTGCCCGAAGACTTGCCCGCTTCGATGTTGATCGTCTGGCCGTTGCTCAGCGTCACGGTTACCGCGGTTTGCGCTGGATTGGTCAGCGTGGCGGTGTAAGTGATGGTGCCGCCTTCAACGACCGATGGATCTGCCGTCAGGGTGACGGTGGTGGTGTCGATCGAGTCGGTGATGGTGGTGGTTGCTGGCGCAGGGTTGGTTGCCAGGTTTTCGAAGTTGCCACCGGTGGCGCTGGTGATCGTGGTGTTGACGGTCGAACCGTTGTTGTAGACGTCGTTGGCCGGGGTTTCGAAAACTACAGTTCCGCTGGACTTGCCCGCTTCGATGTTGATCGTTTGACCGTTGCTCAGCGTCACGGTCACCGCAGTTTGCGCCGGGTTAGTCAGCGTGGCGGTGTAAGTGATGTTGCCGCCTTCAACGACCGATGGATCTGCCGTCAAAGTTACGGTAGTGGTGTCGATCGAATCGGTGATGGTGGTGGTTGCTGGCGCTGGGTTGGTTGCCAGGTTTTCGAAGTTACCGCCGGTAGCGTTGGTGATCGTCGTGTTGACGGTCGAGCCGTTGTTGTAGACGTCGTTGGCCGGGGTTTCGAAAACTACAGTTCCGCTGGACTTGCCCGCTTCGATGTTGATCGTTTGACCATTAGAAAGCGTCACGGTCACCGGAGTCTGCGCCGGGTTGGTCAGCGTAGCGGTGTAGGTAATGTTGCCGCCTTCAACGACCGATGGATCAGCCGTCAAAGTGACGGTGGTTGTGTCGATCGAGTCGGTGATCGTGGTGGTGGCTGGCGCTGGGTTTGTTGCCAGGTTTTCGAAGTTGCCACCGGTAGCGTTGGTGATCGTCGTATTGACGGTCGAACCGTTGTTGTAGACGTCGTTAGCCGGAGTTTCAAACACTACAGTGCCGCTGGACTTGCCCGCTTCGATGTTGATCGTCTGACCGTTGCTCAGCGTCACGGTAACCGCAGTTTGCGCCGGGTTAGTCAGCGTAGCAGTGTAGGTAATGTTGCCGCCTTCAACGACCGATTGATCAGCCGTCAAAGTGACAGTGGTGGTATCGATCGAGTCGGTGATCGTGGTCACCGCAGGCGCAGTGCTCGGCACCAGGTTCTCAAAGTTGCCGCCAGTTGCACCGGCAATAGTGGTGCTAACGGTGGAACCGTTGTTGTAAACGTCGTTAACCGGGGTTTCGAAAACTACAGTTCCGCTGGACTTGCCCGCTTCGATATTGATCGTCTGACCGTTGCTCAGCGTGACCGTCACAGCGGTTTGCGCAGGGTTGGTCAGCGTGGCGGTGTAAGTAATGTTGCCGCCTTCAACGACCGATGGATCTGCCGTCAGAGTGACGGTGGTGGTGTCGATCGAATCGGTAATCGTGGTGGTCGCTGGCGCAGGATTGGTTGCCAGATTTTCGAAGTTACCGCCGGTGGCGTTGGTGATCGTCGTATTGACGGTCGAGCCGTTGTTGTAGACGTCGTTGGCCGGAGTTTCAAACACCACCGAGCCCGCAGATTTACCCGCTTCGATAACGATGGTCTGGCCATTGCTCAACGTCACGGTAACCGGAGTTTGGGCCGGGTTAGTCAACGTAGCGGTGTAAGTGATGTTGCCGCCTTCAACGACCGAGTTATCGGCAGTCAGAGTGACGGTGGTGGTGTCGATCGAATCGGTAATCGTGGTGGTCGCTGGCGTAGGGTTGGTCGCCAGATTCTCGAAGTTGCCACCGGTGGCGTTGGTGATCGTCGTGTTGACGGTCGAACCATTGTTGTAAACATCGTTAGCCGGGGTTTCAAACACCACCGAGCCTGCAGATTTACCGGCTTCGATGACGATGGTCTGGCCATTGCTCAGCGTCACGGTTACCGCGGTTTGCGCCGGGTTAGTCAGCGTAGCGGTGTAAGTGATGTTGCCGCCTTCAACAACCGATGGGTCCGCCGTCAGGGTGACGGTAGTGGTATCAATCGAATCAGTAATCGTGGTGACTGCTGGCGCAGGATTGGTCGCCAGGTTTTCGAAATTACCGCCAGTGGCGTTGGTGATCGTCGTGTTGACGGTCGAACCGTTGTTGTAAACGTCGTTAGCCGGGGTTTCGAAAACCACAGTTCCGCTGGACTTGCCCGCTTCGATGTTGATCGTCTGGCCGTTGCTCAAGGTAACCGTCACAGCGGTTTGCGCTGGGTTGGTCAGCGTGGCGGTGTAGGTGATGTTGCCGCCTTCAACGACCGAAGGATCTGCCGTCAGAGTGACGGTGGTGGTATCGATCGAGTCGGTGATGGTAGTGGTCGCTGGCGCTGGGTTGGTTGCCAGGTTTTCGAAGTTACCGCCAGTGGTGTTGGTGATCGTCGTGTTGACGGTCGAACCATTGTTGTAAACGTCGTTGGCCGGAGTTTCGAAAACCACAGTTCCGCTGGACTTGCCCGCTTCGATGTTGATCGTCTGGCCGTTGCTCAGCGTGACCGTCACAGCGGTCTGTGCCGGGTTGGTCAGCGTGGCGGTGTAAGTGATGTTGCCGCCTTCAACGACGGATGGATCTGCCGTCAGAGTGACGGTGGTGGTGTCGATCGAATCGGTAATCGTGGTGGTCGCTGGCGCAGGATTGGTTGCCAGATTTTCGAAGTTACCGCCAGTGGCGCTGGTGATCGTCGTGTTGACGGTCGAACCGTTGTTGTAAACGTCGTTAGCCGGAGTCTCAAACACTACAGTGCCGCTGGACTTGCCGGCTTCGATGTTGATCGTCTGACCGTTGCTCAAGGTAACCGTCACAGCGGTTTGCGCTGGATTGGTCAACGTTGCGGTGTAAGTAATGTTGCCGCCTTCAACGACCGAAGGATCCGCCGTCAGGGTAACGGTAGTGGTATCAATCGAATCGGTGATCGTGGTGGTTGCTGGCGCTGGGTTGGTCGCCAGGTTCTCGAAGTTACCGCCAGTGGCGCTGGTGATCGTCGTGTTGACGGTCGAACCGTTGTTGTAAACGTCGTTAGCCGGAGTTTCGAAAACCACAGATCCGCTGGACTTGCCCGCTTCGATGTTGATCGTCTGGCCGTTGCTCAGCGTCACGGTTACCGCGGTTTGCGCTGGGTTGGTCAACGTGGCGGTGTAGGTGATGTTGCCGCCTTCAACGACCGATTGATCCGCCGTCAGCGTGACGGTAGTGGTGTCGATCGAGTCGGTGATGGTAGTGGTCGCTGGCGCAGGGTTGGTTGCCAGGTTTTCGAAGTTGCCACCGGTAGCGTTGGTGATCGTCGTGTTGACGGTCGAACCATTGTTGTAAACATCGTTAGCCGGGGTTTCAAACACCACCGAGCCTGCAGATTTACCGGCTTCGATGACGATGGTCTGGCCATTGCTCAACGTCACGGTAACCGCAGTTTGGGCCGGGTTAGTCAACGTAGCGGTGTAAGTGATGTTGCCGCCTTCAACGACCGATGGTTCCGCCGTCAGGGTGACGGTGGTGGTGTCGATCGAGTCGGTGATGGTGGTAGTCGCTGGTGCTGGGTTAGTCGCCAGGTTCTCGAAGTTACCGCCAGTGGCATTAGTGATCGTCGTGTTGACGGTCGAACCGTTGTTGTAAACATCGTTAGCCGGGGTTTCAAACACCACCGAGCCTGCAGATTTACCGGCTTCGATGACGATGGTCTGGCCATTGCTCAGCGTCACGGTGACCGGAGTTTGCGCCGGGTTAGTCAGCGTAGCGGTGTAAGTGATATTGCCGCCCTCAACAACCGAGTTGTCGGCAGTCAGGGTAACGGTAGTGGTATCGATCGAATCGGTGATCGTGGTGACTGCTGGCGCAGTGCTCGGCACCAGGTTCTCAAAGTTGCCGCCAGTTGCACCGGCAATAGTGGTGCTAACGGTGGAACCGTTGTTGTAGACGTCGTTGGCTGGAGTTTCGAAAACTACAGTTCCGCTGGACTTGCCTGCTTCGATATTGATCGTCTGGCCGTTGCTCAAGGTAACCGTCACAGCGGTTTGCGCTGGATTGGTCAGCGTGGCGGTGTAAGTGATGTTGCCGCCTTCAACGACCGATGTATCTGCCGTCAGAGTGACGGTAGTGGTGTCGATCGAATCAGTGATCGTGGTGACCGCTGGGGCAGTACCTGGAACCAAGTTCTCAAAGTTACCGCCAGTTGCACTGGTAATAGTGGTGCTGACAGTCGAACCATTGTTGTAGACGTCGTTGGCCGGAGTTTCGAAAACTACAGTTCCGCTGGACTTACCCGCTTCGATATTGATCGTCTGACCATTGGAAAGCGTCACAGTCACCGCAGTTTGCGCCGGGTTAGTCAGCGTAGCGGTGTAGGTAATGTTGCCGCCTTCAACGACCGATGGATCAGCCGTCAAAGTGACGGTGGTTGTGTCGATCGAGTCGGTGATCGTGGTGGTTGCTGGCGCTGGGTTTGTTGCCAGATTTTCGAAGTTGCCACCGGTGGCGTTGGTGATCGTCGTGTTGACGGTCGAGCCGTTGTTGTAGACGTCGTTGGCCGGGGTTTCAAACACCACCGAGCCGGCAGATTTACCGGCCTCAATGACGATCGTCTGACCATTAGAAAGCGTCACAGTCACCGGAGTTTGCGCCAGGTTAGTCAGCGTAGCGGTGTAAGTGATGTTGCCGCCTTCAACGACCGAGTTATCGGCAGTCAGAGTGACGGTGGTGGTGTCGATCGAATCGGTAATCGTGGTGGTCGCTGGCGTAGGGTTGGTCGCCAGATTCTCGAAGTTGCCACCGGTGGCGTTGGTGATCGTCGTGTTGACGGTCGAACCGTTGTTGTAGACATCGTTGGCCGGAGTTTCAAACACCACCGAGCCGGCAGATTTACCGGCCTCAATGACGATGGTCTGGCCATTGCTCAGCGTCACGGTGACCGGAGTTTGCGCCGGGTTAGTCAGCGTAGCGGTGTAAGTAATATTGCCGCCTTCAACGACCGATGGGTCCGCCGTCAGCGTGACGGTGGTGGTGTCGATCGAGTCGGTAATGGTGGTAGTCGCTGGTGCTGGGTTAGTCGCCAGGTTTTCGAAATTACCGCCGGTAGCGTTGGTGATCGTCGTGTTGACGGTCGAACCGTTGTTGTAGACGTCGTTGGCCGGGGTTTCAAACACCACCGAGCCGGCAGATTTACCGGCCTCAATGACGATCGTCTGACCATTAGAAAGCGTCACAGTCACCGCAGTTTGCGCCGGGTTAGTCAGCGTAGCGGTGTAAGTAATATTGCCGCCTTCAACGACCGATGGGTCCGCCGTCAGCGTGACGGTGGTGGTGTCGATCGAGTCGGTAATGGTGGTAGTCGCTGGTGCTGGGTTAGTCGCCAGGTTTTCGAAATTACCGCCGGTAGCGTTGGTGATCGTCGTGTTGACGGTCGAACCGTTGTTGTAGACGTCGTTAGCCGGGGTTTCAAACACCACCGAGCCTGCAGATTTACCGGCTTCGATGACGATGGTCTGGCCATTGCTCAAGGTAACCGTCACAGCAGTTTGTGCTGGATTGGTCAACGTGGCGGTGTAGGTGATGTTGCCGCCTTCAACGACCGATTGATCAGCCGTCAAAGTGACGGTGGTGGTGTCGATCGAATCAGTGATCGTGGTGACTGCTGGGGCAGTACCTGGAACTAAGTTCTCGAAGTTGCCGCCGGTGGCGCTGGTGATCGTCGTGTTGACGGTCGAACCATTGTTGTAGACGTCGTTAGCCGGAGTTTCAAAGACTACCGAACCCGCAGATTTACCGGCTTCGATGACGATGGTCTGACCATTGGAAAGCGTCACAGTCACCGGAGTTTGCGCCGGGTTAGTCAGCGTGGCGGTGTAAGTAATGTTGCCGCCTTCAACGACCGATTGATCAGCCGTCAAAGTGACGGTGGTGGTGTCGATCGAATCAGTAATCGTGGTGGTCGCTGGCGCTGGGTTGGTCGCCAGGTTCTCGAAGTTACCGCCAGTGGCATTAGTGATCGTCGTGTTGACGGTCGAACCATTGTTGTAAACGTCGTTGGCCGGAGTTTCGAAAACCACAGATCCGCTGGACTTGCCCGCTTCGATGTTGATCGTCTGGCCATTGCTCAAGGTAACCGTCACAGCGGTTTGCGCTGGATTGGTCAACGTGGCGGTGTAAGTAATGTTGCCGCCTTCAACGACCGATGGGTCCGCCGTCAGGGTGACGGTGGTGGTGTCGATCGAATCAGTAATCGTGGTGGTCGCTGGCGCTGGGTTGGTCGCCAGGTTCTCGAAGTTACCACCGGTAGCGTTGGTGATCGTCGTGTTGACGGTCGAACCGTTGTTGTAAACGTCGTTAGCCGGGGTTTCAAAGACTACCGAACCCGCAGATTTACCGGCTTCGATGACGATGGTCTGGCCATTAGAAAGCGTCACCGTCACCGGAGTTTGCGCCGGGTTAGTCAGCGTAGCGGTGTAAGTAATATTGCCGCCTTCAACGACCGATGGATCAGCCGTCAAAGTGACGGTAGTGGTGTCGATCGAGTCGGTGATGGTGGTGGTCGCTGGCGCAGGGTTGGTCGCCAGATTCTCGAAGTTGCCACCGGTAGCGTTGGTGATCGTCGTATTGACGGTCGAACCGTTGTTGTAAACGTCGTTGGCCGGAGTTTCGAAAACTACAGTTCCGCTGGACTTGCCCGCTTCGATATTGATCGTCTGACCGTTGCTCAAGGTAACCGTCACCGCAGTTTGCGCCGGGTTAGTCAGCGTGGCGGTGTAAGTAATGTTGCCGCCTTCAACGACCGAGTTATCGGCAGTCAGAGTGACGGTAGTGGTATCAATCGAGTCGGTGATCGTGGTGACCGCAGGTGTAGTGCTCGGTACCAAGTTCTCGAAGTTACCGCCGGTAGCGTTGGTGATCGTCGTGTTGACGGTCGAACCGTTGTTGTAGACATCGTTTGCCGGAGTTTCAAACACCACTGAGCCGGCAGATTTACCGGCTTCGATGACGATGGTCTGGCCATTGCTCAGCGTCACGGTGACCGGAGTTTGCGCCGGGTTGGTCAACGTGGCGGTGTAAGTGATATTGCCGCCTTCAACGACCGAGTTATCGGCAGTCAGAGTGACGGTAGTGGTATCAATCGAGTCGGTGATCGTGGTGACCGCAGGTGTAGTGCTCGGCACCAAGTTCTCGAAGTTACCGCCAGTTGCACCGGTAATAGTGGTGCTGACAGTCGAACCATTGTTGTAAACGTCGTTAGCCGGAGTTTCAAAGACTACCGAGCCTGCAGATTTGCCGGCTTCGATGACGATGGTCTGGCCATTAGAAAGCGTCACAGTCACCGGCGTCTGCGCAGGGTTGGTCAGTGTTGCGGTGTAAGTGATCTGACCGCCTTCGGTGACAGTCTCGCCCGCCGTCAACGTAACGGTGGTGGTATCAACCGAATCAGTAATCGTAGTGATCGCAGGTGTAGTGCTCGGCACCAAGTTCTCGAAGTTACCGCCAGTTGCACCGGTAATAGTGGTGCTGACAGTCGAACCATTGTTGTAAACGTCGTTAGCCGGGGTTTCAAAGACTACCGAGCCTGCAGATTTGCCGGCTTCGATGACGATGGTCTGGCCATTAGAAAGCGTCACAGTCACCGGCGTCTGCGCAGGGTTGGTCAGCGTTGCGGTGTAAGTGATCTGACCGCCTTCGGTGACAGTCTCGCCCGCCTTCAACGTAACAGTGGTGGTGTCGATCGAATCAGTAATCGTAGTGACCGCAGGCGCAGTACTCGGCACCAAGTTCTCAAAGTTACCGCCCGTTGCCCCAGTAATAGTGGTGCTAACAGTCGAACCATTGTTGTAAACGTCGTTAGCCGGCGTATCCACCACCACCGTGCCAACCGACTCACCCGCCTTGATGGTAATCACCGAGCCATTGCTCAAAGTGACCGTCACCGGCGTCTGCGCAGGGTTGGTCAGCGTCGCGGTGTAAGTGATCTGACCGCCTTCGGTCACTGTTCCGCCCGCTGTCAGCGTCACCGTGGTGGTGTCGATGGTATCGGTAATCTGAGTCACGGCCGGATTGGGGTCGAGGGTCAGTACCAGGTTGTTGCCGCCAGTAGTGCCGGTGACGTTGACGCTGATCTGGCTTGGATCGATGTAGGGGCTGTCATTCGGCGCCAGCGGTACGTTGACGGTGCCGGTGGTCTGGCCGGCAATGATGGTGATCACTGCGCCGTTGGACAGCGTGATGTTCAGGTTGCTGGAAGGCGCCTGGGTCACCGTGGCGGTGTAGGTCAGCACGCCGCCGGCTTCGGTGATGCTCGGGGTTGCGCTCAGCGACAGGGTGGACGCCTGCAGCACCAGGTTGCCGCTGTTGTCGGTCGAGCCTTGGGCGCCCGCCAGTTGGGTTTGTGTCGCCGTGGTCTGGCCCAGAGGGCCGGTCGGGAAGCCGATGGTCGGGTCGACGCGGCCTGCGGTCGCGTCCAGCACGACGAAGCTGTGGCCGCCGCCTGCGGCGCCGTTACCGGCAGCGGTTGCGCCTGCGGCAGTGGCTTCCAGGTCGGTGGTCGGGTCGGCGCCGGCGGCGATGGCTTGCTGCAGCTCGGCAACCGACGGCGCGGCCTGCTCGGTGGCTGCGGCCAGATCGAGGCTGGAGTCCGGCATGTCGGCGCTCCATTGGGTATCCCGACCGAGGTCCAGCGTGCGGCCGTCGGCCAGTTCTAGGCTGACCGCGCCGGACATGCCGGTGTCTACCTGGTCGCCCGCGAACAGGCGATCACCTTCAACGAGGACGCGGCGTGTCCCTTCCGGAGAAATAACGAAAACTTGACCAACAATGCTTTTGACGATGGCAACAACACTGCTCATTAAAGATTTCTCCGGCGATCCGTTTCTGATGATTTCCATGCGGCCGCTCGCAAGTGCGAGGGCCAAACAGGAGGGGGCGTAGTCTAATTACTTATTGGCGTCAAATAATTGGCTAGATTTATTCGCTATCTAGTTTATGCCAAACTATTGACCTTCTGGTCGCCATCCTAAACAATTGGCCCTGTAATGTCACATTGATATTCATGCGGCGAACCGTCCTACATGTGTGAAGCAGTTCCGCTTTTTGAACTTTCCGACGTACGGTCATTACGGTAGCCATTATCCGACTCAGCGAGGCCAATCGCTGTGATTTGAGACAAGAAGTCCTGGGGAATTTTTAAATGCGTTTGCACCTGTTCAAGGCAATACCGTTCGTACTCGCCGCCAGTTTTGTACAAGCCCAAACATTGCCCCAGGCCATGCAACAGGCATTAGACGTGCACCCGGAAATTCAAGCCGGCGTGAATAGCCGTATCGCCGCTGATTACGATTTACGCGCTGCACAAGGTGGTTACTTGCCTCGCGTAGACCTGAACGCCGGTTATGGTCGTGAAGGCACCGACGATTCCAACACGCGCGCCGCCAGCGGCCCGAACGGCAACCAGTGGGACACCCACAACCGCGGCGAATCGAGCCTGCGTCTGCAGCAGATGATTTTTGACGGTTTCGCCACCTCCAGCGAAGTCGGGCGCCAACAAGCCAACGTCAATTCCCGCGCTTACTCCTTGCTGGGTACTTCCGAGCGCACCGGGTTGACTGTCGCCCAGGTGTACCTGGATGTGCTGACACGCCGTGAGTTCGTGCGCCTGGCTGAAGAAAATCTGCGCAACCACGAACGCATTTACGACCAGATCAAGCTGCGCACCCAACGCGGCGTCGGTAACGGTGCCGACCAGGACCAGGCCGAAGCGCGTCTGGCCCAGGCCCGCAACAACCTGATCACCGAGCAGACCAACCTGGCCGACTCCCAGGTCAATTACCTCAGCGCCGTCGGCCAGATGCCCGACCAGCTCGAGCGCCCGGCGCCGTTCGTGGCCATGCTGCCGGCTGACTTCAACGAAGCACGCCGCCAGATGCTCGACAACAGCCCGGTCCTGCGTTCGGCCGAGTCGGATATTTCCGCCGCCGAAAGTCAGTACGAAGCTGCCAAGTCCACCTTCTACCCGCACTTTGATGCAGAGCTGGGCACTAATGCCGACAACAACGTCGGCGGCGATGCCGGCCACAGCAACGGTTGGGAAGCCATGGTGCGCATGCGCTTCAACCTGTTCGCCGGTGGCAGCAACAAGGCTGACCTGCAATCGAAGTCCTACCAGGCCAACCAGGCACTGGATATCCGCAACAACGCCCTGCGCCAACTCAACGAAGAACTGGGCCTGGCCTGGAACGCCTTGAACAACGCCAACGCGCAATTGCCGGTAGCCCAGCAATACGTGGATCACAGCACCCGCGTGCGCACCTCTTACCAGCAGCAGTTCAGCCTGGGCCAACGTACACTGCTCGACTTGCTCGACAGCGAGAACGAATTGTTCACCGCTTCGCGTCGTCTGGAAGAGATCAAGAACATTCAGTTATTTACTCAATATCGAATCAAGGCGACCATGGGCGAATTGCTCAAAAGCCAGGGCGTGGTCGCACCGATGGCCTCCGTCGTACAGAACGACGTTAAGCCAAAAGTCCAACTGCCTGGGATGAATTGAGTCACCCCTATAGCCCCATCTGTTAGTCGAGAGTGCAGCGCGTGGAATCCGAAGTCAGTCGAGTTCATCTCAGTCATGATCCACGCACGCTGCACGACGACCCGTTACTTGACGGGTTGTTGGCGCTTTGTGCCTTGCATCAAAAACCGGCCAGCGCGGCCATGCTCACCACCGGCCTGCCGCTGCCTTCGCAGCGCCTGAGTGCCGAGCTGCTGCCGCGCGCAGCCGCGCGTGCCGGCCTGCAAGGGCGGGTACTGCAACGCAAGCTGGAACAGATTCCGACCATCGCACTGCCCGCGCTGCTGTTGCTCAAGGACGGTCGCAGTACGGTGCTGGTGGGTTGGCAAGGCGAAGACGAAGCCCGCATCCTGCTCAGCGAAAGCGACGGCGGTGAAGTGCTGATCAAGCGTGAGCTGTTGGTCGACGATTACATCGGCAAAGTTTTCTTCGCCCAGCCGCAGCACAAATTCGACGTCAACCACGGCACCCTGATCCCGCGAGCGCGCTCGTGGTTTCGCGACACCCTCAAGCGTTCGCGCTGGCTCTACACCGACGCCATCGCCGCCAGCTTCCTGATCAACATCATCGCCATGGCGGCGCCGCTGTTTGTGATGAATGTCTACGATCGAGTCGTGCCCAACCAGGCCACGTCCACCTTGTGGGTATTGGCCGTGGGCATCGGCGGCGCATACCTGTTCGACCTGGTGCTCAAGAGCCTGCGCAGCCTGTGCCTGGACCTGGCCGGCAAAAAGACCGACCTGATCATCTCGGCAACGCTGTTCGAGCGCATTGTCGGCATGTCCATGAAGTACCGCCCGGCACGGGTCGGCAGCTTCGCGCAGAACATCCATGAGTTTCAAAGCCTGCGCGATTTCCTCGCGTCGCTGACCCTCACCAGCCTGATCGACCTGCCGTTCACCCTGCTGATTTTCCTGGTGATCGCCATCCTTGGCGGCCACCTGGTGTGGATTCCGGTGCTGGCTTTCCCGATTGCCCTGGGCATCGGCTACGCCCTGCAAAAACCGTTGGTAGCGACCATGGAGCGGACCATGGCCCTGGCTGCCGAGCGCCAGTCGAGCCTGATCGAAACCCTCGCAGGTTTGGACGCGGTCAAGGTCAACAACGCCGAGAGCGAGCGTCAGTACGGCTGGGAACAGACCATTGGTACCCTCAGCCGGCTGGAGCTGCGCGTGAAGTTGCTGTCGGGCCTGTCGATGAACATGACCCTGCTGATCCAGCAACTGGCCGGCGTGATCATGATCGTGTTCGGCGTGTACCAGATTATCGACGGCAACCTCAGCATGGGCGGCCTGATTGCCTGCTACATGCTCAGTGGCCGTGCGCTGAGCCCGCTGGCCTCGCTGTCGGGCCTGCTGACCCGCTACCAGCAAGCCAAGGTCACCATGACCTCGGTGGACCAGATGATGGAGCTGCCCCAGGAGCGCAATTTCGAAGAACGCCCGATGAGCCGCCGCACCCTGCAAGGTGCCATCGAGTGTCGAGGCCTGAACTTCACCTACCCGAACCAGCAGAATGCCGCGCTGAAAAACATCAACCTGGTGATCAAGCCCGGCGAAAAAATCGGCATCATCGGCCGCAGCGGCTCGGGCAAAAGCTCCCTGGCCAAACTGATCGTCGGCCTGTACCAGCCCGACTCCGGCGCCTTGCTGGTGGACGGCGTGGACGTGCGCCAGATCGACGTGAGCGAATTACGCCACAACATCGGCTACGTCGCCCAAGACATCCAGCTGCTGGCCGGCACCCTGCGCGACAACCTGGTCTCGGGTGCGCGTTATGTCGAAGACGAAATGGTCCTGCAAGCCGCCGAACTGGCCGGCGTGCACGAATTCGCGCGCCTGCACCCGCAGGGTTATGAACTGCAAGTTGGCGAGCGTGGGCAGAACCTGTCCGGCGGCCAGCGCCAGAACGTCGCCCTGGCCCGTGCGCTGTTGCTCAACCCGCCCATCCTGCTGTTGGACGAACCCACCAGCGCCATGGACAACACCGGTGAAGAACGCTTGAAACAACGCCTGCAAGCCGTGGTGCAAAACAAGACCGTGGTGCTGGTCACGCACCGTGCCTCACTGCTCTCGCTGGTGGACCGCCTGCTGGTGGTCGACCGTGGGCAGATCCTCGCGGACGGCCCGAAAGCCGTGGTTATGGAAGCGTTGAAAAAGGGGCAGATCAGTGTTGCTTAACTCCATCAAAAGCGCGGTCGGCCGCTACTTCAAAGGCACCGATTCGCTGCAGGGCCAGCCGCTGCCTGAGGTCAACAAAGCGCTGATCGAAGATGCACCGCGGGTCATCCGCCTGACCATTTGGGCGATCATTGCGTTCTTCGTGTTCCTGGTGGTGTGGGCGGGCTTCTCCAGCATCGACGAAGTCACCCGCGGCGACGGCAAGGCGATTCCGTCGTCCAAGCTGCAAAAAATCCAGAACCTGGAAGGCGGCATCGTTTCCGAGCTGTTCGTCAAGGAAGGCCAGATCGTCGAAGCCGGCGCGCCGCTGATTCGCCTCGACGACACGCGGTTTGTCTCTAACGCCGGCGAAACCGAAGCCTTGCGCCTGGCCATGCAACTGCGCGTCGAGCGCCTGAGCGCGCAGGTGGACGACCGCCCGCTGAACATTCCCGACGACGTGCTCAAGGCCGCGCCAAACCAGGCGGCCAACGAGCGCTCGCTGTATGAAAGCCGTCGCCAGCAGTTGAAAGACGAAGTCGGCGGTTTGCAGGAGCAGCTGGTGCAGCGTCAACAGGAACTGCGCGAGTTCACCTCCAAGCAAGGCCAGTACCGCAGCCAGTTGTCCCTGCAGCGTCAGGAAATCAACATGTCCGAGCCGTTGGTGGCCCAGGGTGCGGTGTCGCCGGTGGAAGTGCTGCGCCTCAAGCGCGCCGAGATGGAAACCCGCGGCCAGTTGGACGCCACCACCCTGGCGATTCCCCGTGCCGAATCAGCGATCAAGGAAGTGCAGCGCAAGATCGACGAAACCCGTGGCAAATTCCGCAGTGAAGCGCTGACCCAACTCAACGAAGCGCGCACCGAACTGAACAAGGCCGAATCCACCGGCCGCGCCCTCGAGGACCGCGTCAGCCGCACGCTGGTCACCTCGCCGGTGCGCGGTATCGTCAAGCAGCTGCTGGTCAACACCGTCGGTGGCGTGATCCAGCCGGGCAGCGACATGGTCGAAATCGTGCCGCTTAACGACACCCTGCTGGTGGAAGCCAAGATCCGCCCACAAGACATCGCGTTCCTGCACCCTGGGCAAGAAGCAATCGTCAAATTCACCGCCTATGACTACACCATTTATGGCGGGCTGAAGGCCAAGCTCGAACGCATCGGTGCTGACACCATCACCGACGAAGACAAGAAAACCACCTACTACATGATCACCTTGCGCACCGACCGCAGCCATTTGGGCACCGATGAGAAGCCGCTGCTGATCATCCCCGGCATGGTGGCCTCGGTGGACATCATCACGGGCAAGAAAAGCATCCTGAGCTACCTGCTCAAACCGATCATCAAGGCGCGGGCCGAGGCGTTGCACGAGCGCTGATCTTCAGCGCCGGCACGGGCCTCATCGCGGGCAAGCCCGGCTCCCACATTTGAATGTGTACACCCATCAAATGTGGGAGCTGGCTTGCCTGCGATGGCGCCATCAGCTTCACCACAGACCCCCACCCTAATGCATATCGATATTCACTAACGGTATTTAATCGCCCGTTCTTATATCTATAAAGTCACTCTCCTGTCCGACCGGGAGTGCCCTCATGTCCGCCACCTCTACTGTTCCAACAGCGACCCCAACCGCCCAAACCTTCGAGATCCGCCCATTCCCCGGCAGCGTTGGCGCCGAGATCGTCGGCCTGGATTTGTCTCACCCGGTTAACGACCAGGACTTCGCACGCATCCACCGCGCGCACCTGGATCACCACGTCGTGGTGTTCCGCGACCAGCGCATCACTCCCGAACAACAGATCGCTTTCAGCCGCCGCTTCGGTGTGTTGCAGATCCACGTGCTCAAACAGTTCCTGCTGGCCAACCACCCGGAAATCCTGATCGTCTCCAACATCATCGAAAACGGCCAATCCATCGGCCTGGGTGACGCGGGCAAGTTCTGGCACTCGGACCTGTCCTATAAAGAGTTGCCAAGCCTGGGCTCGATGCTGCACGCCCAGGAGCTGCCCTCCGAAGGCGGCGACACACTGTTTGCCGACATGCACAAAGCCTGGGACCAACTGCCCGAGCACCTGCGCAAAGCGGTGGAGGGCCGCAGCGCCGCGCATTCCTACACCGCGCGCTACAGCGAAACCAAATTCGAAGGCAATTGGCGGCCAACCCTGACGCCTGAGCAGCTGGCCCAAGTGGCCGAAGTGGTGCACCCGATCGTGCGCACTCATCCGGAAAACGGCCGCAAGGCGCTGTTCGTCAGTGAAGGTTTCACCACCCGCATCGTAGGCCTGCCTGAAGATGAAAGCCGCGACCTGCTGGCCCAGCTCTACGCCCACAGCGTGCTGCCGCACAATATCTACCGCCACCAGTGGCAGCCCCACGACCTGGTGTTCTGGGACAACCGCTCGCTGATCCACCTGGCCGCCGGTTGCCCGAGCCACCTGCGCCGCAAGCTGTTTCGCACCACCATTCAGGGCGATGCGCCTTTCTAATCCTGATCCTCGGCAAGAGAGTTGAAATGAACGCGCCCCTGCAAGGCCACGCGGCCAGCAACCTGAACACCGCCCAGCCGCTGTTGGCGGTGGACCACGTCAGCCTCGAATACCGCACCCCCGAGCGCGTGGTGCGGGCCACCCATCAAGTCAGTTTCGAGATCGACCCGGCTGATCGCTACGTGCTGCTCGGCCCTTCGGGCTGCGGCAAATCCACCTTGCTCAAGTCCATCGCCGGGTTTATCAAACCCTGCGAAGGCGAGATTCGCCTGCTCGGGCAACAGGTCGAACAACCCGGCCCGGACCGCATCGTGGTGTTCCAGGAATTCGACCAGTTACCGCCGTGGAAAACCGTCAAGCAGAACGTGATGTTCCCGCTGCTGGCGTCCAAAACCTTGAAGCGTCGCGAAGCCGAAGAGCGTGCGCTGTACTACCTCGAAAAAGTCGGCCTCAGCGCTTTTGCCGATGCTTACCCCCACACCCTGTCCGGCGGCATGAAAGCCCGTGTGGCGATCGCTCGCGCCCTGGCCATGCAGCCAAAAATCCTGCTGATGGATGAACCCTTCGCCGCCCTCGACGCCTTGACCCGACGCAAGATGCAGGAAGAACTGCTGCTGCTCTGGGAAGAGGTGCGCTTCACGCTGTTGTTCGTCACCCATTCCATCGAAGAAGCCTTGGTGGTGGGAAATCGCATCCTGTTGCTGTCGCCGCACCCGGGGCGTGTGCGCGCGGAAATCCATAGCCATCAATACGACCTGCACAGCCTTGGCGGTGTGGAATTCCAGGCGTCGGCGCGGCGCATTCATCGCCTGCTGTTCGATGAAGCGCCCGAGGCCGAACGTGAGTTGGGTTTCGCCGATATTCGCATCGCTTACTGAGGGGCCGACCTATGCGCCAGGAATTTGAAGTACACCTCGAACCGCTGCTCAGCGTCCCCGTTGAACGCGAGCTGCCGCTGCGCCAACGCTTGTGGCAGCAAGGCTGGCTGCGCAAGGGCCTGATCCTGATCGTGCTGGCGATCCTCTGGGAGGCAGTCGCGCGTTACCAGAACAATGACCTGCTGCTGCCGAGCTTTTTGCAGACCTCTCAAGCGTTATTCGATGGCCTGCTCAGCGGTGAGTTGTTGAGCAAAGTGAGCATCTCGCTGGCGGTGCTGATCAAGGGCTACGTGATCGGCATCGTGCTCGCGTTTGCCCTGACCACGCTGGCGGTCTCGACCCAGCTTGGCCGCGACCTGCTGAGCACACTGACCTCGATGTTCAACCCGCTGCCGGCCATCGCCTTGCTGCCGCTGGCCCTGCTGTGGTTCGGCCTGGGGCAGAACAGCCTGATTTTCGTGCTGGTGCATTCGGTGCTGTGGGCCTTGGCGCTGAACACGTATTCGGGGTTTCTCGGCGTGTCAGAAACCCTGCGCATGGCCGGCCGCAACTACGGCCTCAAGGGCATGCGTTTTGTGCTGTTCATCCTGATCCCGGCGGCGCTGCCATCGATTCTTGCCGGGCTGAAAATCGGCTGGGCATTTGCCTGGCGCACGTTGATCGCCGCCGAGCTGGTGTTCGGCGCCAGCAGCGGCAAGGGCGGTTTGGGTTGGTACATCTTCCAGAACCGCAATGAGCTATACACCGACAAGGTGTTTGCCGGCTTGGCGGTGGTCATCCTGATCGGGTTGCTGGTCGAGAATCTGGTGTTCAACACCGTTGAACGGCTGACGGTGAAGCGCTGGGGCATGCAGCGCTGAACCCGCGATTTTAATCCTGCTACGATTGCACGCAATTCACTCTCCACCGACCATGAGTGCTTGGCATGCAACTACCGGACATGAACCTGCTGGTCGCGCTCGACGCGTTACTCGATGAGGGCAGCGTGGTCGGCGCCGCGCGGCGCATGAACCTTAGCCCGGCCGCCATGAGCCGCACCCTTACGCGTATTCGCGAAGCGGTGGGCGACCCGATCCTGGTGCGCGCCGGGCGTGGTCTGGTGCCAACGCCCAAGGCGCTGCAGTTGCAAGGCCAGGTGCGCAACGTGGTGGAGCAGGCGGCGTTGTTGTTCCGCTCGGCAGACCAGGTTGACCTCAGCACCTTGCGCCGGCGTTTCAGCGTGCGTGCCAATGACTTCTTTATCGGCGTGTATGGCGGTCGGCTGTTCGACACCATGGAACGCATGGCACCGCTGTGCGAGCTGTGTTTTGTGCCCGAAGGCGACACCGATGACGAGGCTTTGCGTGAAGGCCGGCTGGACCTGCGGGTGAGTAATTCCATGCCGTCCAGCCCCGAAGTGAAGGTGCAGAACCTGTTTTCCACCACCTTCGTGGGCCTTGCGCGCGAGGACCACCCACTGTTCGACGAAGAAATCACCGCCGCGCGGTTTGCCAGCTACTCCCACATCAGCATTTCGCGACGCGGCATCGCCCGCGGGCCAATCGACACGGCGCTCAATGCCCTGGGCCTGGAGCGCCGCGTGGCCATGATCGCCCCAGGCTTTCATGGCGCGATGTTCATGCTGCCCGATTCCGACCTGCTGCTGCCGGTGCCCAAGGAAGCCCTGCTGAGTGCCAATCGCCTGAAGCTGCCCCTGCGCGCATTCCAATTGCCAATCTCCCTGCCGACGCTGATGCTGGCCCAGTTCTGGCATCCGCGTTTCGACAAAGACCCTGCCCATAAGTGGCTGCGCGAAACCATGCGCGAAAGCTGCCACGCCACCTGGCTGGAAGCGCAGCCCACCTAAAGTGTAGGCACTGGCTTATCGTGGCGAGCCAGCTACCACGGGATAAGTGCGTGGCCCAATAGTTGCGTCTGACGCACTTATAAGCTTCCAGCAAGTAACTTTTTGTTATGGGTGTGCCTGATTAAACTGCTCGGATATTTCTAATTCCGAGTTACCTGTCCATGACCTCCCTCGCTGCCCCCGCCCTCCAGGCTGCAGCCAAACCCACTGCGCTCAACCCGCCCGTGTTCGGCCCGCGCATCATCATTGGCTTGGTCGGCGTACTGCTGGCGGTGCTGGTGTCCGGTCTCAACGAGATGGTCACCAAAGTCGCCCTCGCCGACATCCGTGGTGCGCTGTACATCGGTTTTGACGAAGGCACCTGGCTGGTCGCGGCTTACACGGCGACCTCCGTGGCGGCGATGGCCTTCGCGCCCTGGTGTTCGGTGACGTTTTCCCTGCGCCGCTTCACGTTGTGTGCCATCGGCGTGTTCACCGTGCTGGGCATCCTGTGCCCGTTTGCGCCGAACTACGAAACCCTGCTGGTGCTGCGCACCGTGCAAGGCCTGGCCGGTGGCGCGTTGCCGCCGATGCTGATGACCGTTGCGCTGCGTTTCCTGCCGGCCAACGTCAAGCTGTATGGCCTGGCGGGTTACGCACTCACCGCCACGTTCGGCCCAAGCCTGGGCACGCCGTTGGCGGCGCTGTGGACTGAATACGTCGGCTGGCAATGGGCGTTTTGGCAGATCGTCGCGCCGTGCCTGCTGGCGATGGCCGCCGTGGCCTACGGCTTGCCGCAAGACCCGGTGCGCCTGGAGCGCTTCAAGCAGTTCAACTGGCGCGGCGTGCTGCTGGGCTTCCCGGCGATCTGCATGCTGGTGATCGGCTTGTTGCAGGGCAATCGCCTGGACTGGTTCGAGTCCGGCCTGATCACCTTTCTGCTCAGCGGCGGCACGCTGTTGCTGGTGCTGTTTCTGATCAATGAATGGTCGCAGCCGATTCCGTTTTTCAAGTTGCAGATGCTCGGCCTGCGCAACCTGGCGTTTGCCCTGATCGTGCTGGCGGGCGTGTTGATGGTGCTGACGTCGGTCATCATCATCCCGTCGAGCTTCCTCGCCCAGGTTCAGGGTTACCGGCCGTTGCAAACTGCGCCGGTGATGCTGCTGATGGCGTTGCCGCAGTTGATTGCGCTGCCGTTGGTGGCGGCGCTGTGCAACCTGCGCTGGGTCGATTGCCGCTGGGTCCTGGGGATTGGCTTGAGCATGCTGGTGCTGTGCTGTGTGGGCAGCTCGCACCTGACGTCGGAGTGGATCCGGGATGATTTCTACGGCCTCTACCTGCTGCAAATCTTTGGTCAGCCCATGGCCGTACTGCCGCTGCTGATGCTCTCCACTGGCAGCATCCAACCGATGGACGGGCCGTTCGCCTCGGCGTGGTTCAACACCGTCAAAGGCCTGGCCGCCGTGATCGCCACCGCCGTGCTGGACACGCTGACCACCCAGCGTCTGCACTTTCACTCGACCATGTTGGTGGACCGCCTGGGCAACTCGCCCCTGGCCGACGGCGACGCGCCGGGCCTGGCGCACCGTCTGCACGAGCAGGCCGTGGTGCTGACTTCTTCGGACCTTTATTACGTCATGGCCGCCGTCGCGGTGGCGTTGATTCTGCTGATTTTCTGGATGCCGACGCGGATTTTTCCACCGCGCGCACCGACCTAGCCAAAAGGATTTCTCATGAAACGCAAAGACAAAATTGCCGTCGCCGTTATTGCTGTGTTTGCCGTCGGTGTACTGGTTTATCTGGTCGCGCCCGGCCTGTTGGGCAGCAAGCGCCAGACCACCAACGACGCCTTCGTTGCCGCCGACTTCACCTTGGTGGCGCCGCGCGTGGCCGGTTTTATCAAGGAAGTGCTGGTGGAAGACAACCAGCGCGTCAAGGCCGGCCAGCTGTTGGCGTTGATCGATGACCGCGATTTTCGCGCCGCCGCCCAGGCGGCCGATGCCGACACGCTCGTCGCCCAGGCCCAACTGAAAAACGCCACCGCGACCCTCGAACGCCAAAGCTCGGTGATCGCCCAGGCCCAGGCCACCGTAGCGGCGGACCGTGCCGAAGTGGCTTTTGCCGAACACGAACTGAACCGCTACAGCCACCTCGCCGGTGTAGGCGCGGGCACCGTGCAGAACGCCCAGCAAGCCAAGACCCGCATCGACCAGGCCACCGCGCGCCTGGCCAATGCCACGGCGGTGCTCGCCGCAGAACGCAAGCAGGTGGAAATCCTCACCGCCCAGCGCGATGCCGCCGAAGGTGGGCTCAAACGTGCCCAGGCAGCGCTCGAAATGGCCAGCTATCAACTCTCTTACACGCGCATCGTCGCGCCAGTGGACGGCATGGTCGGTGAGCGCGCGGTACGGGTGGGCGCCTATGTGACGCCGGGCAGCAAGATCCTCGCCGTGGTGCCCTTGGCCGAGGCTTATGTGGTGGCCAACTTTCAGGAAACCCAGTTGTGGCACATGCACGCCGGCCAAGCCGTGCAGGTGCGTGTCGACAGCCTCGACGGCGAACTTCTCAAGGGTCATCTGGAAAGCCTCGCACCCGCCACGGGCGTGACGTTCGCCTCGGTCAAACCCGACAACGCCACCGGCAATTTCACCAAGGTGGTGCAACGCATTCCGGTGAAAATCGTGCTCGAACCCAATCAGCCACTGACCGAGCGCTTGCGTGTCGGCATGTCGGTGGAGGCCAGCGTCGACACCCAGCCTGTTGCGCAGCCGCGTGAGGTGGCCCAGCAATGAAGCCATTTGCCTGGCTCACCTTGAGCCTCATCAGCCTCAGTGCCTGTACCGTTGGCCCGGATTTCCAGCGGCCGCAAGGCCCGCACATCACGCAATGGGGCGAGCCCCAAGGGCGCCAAGCCGCCAGCCGCGCCGTCACCGAGCCTTTGCAGGAGCGTTGGTGGGACGTGTTCCACGACGCGCAACTTTCAGCGCTCACACGCCGTGCGCTCACCGATAACCTCGACCTGAAACTGGTCAGCAGCCGCCTGCAACAAAGCCGCGCCGTGCGCCAGGTGACCACCGCCGAGCGTTATCCCAACGTCAACGCCACCGGTGGTTATCAGCGTGAGCGCAACAGCGCTAAAGGCTTGAGTGATCCGTCCGGCGAGAATGGCCGTTCGGCGTTCAACCAATGGGACATGGGTTTCTCCGCCGCCTGGGAATTGGACTTCTGGGGCCGTGTAAAACGTGAAACCGAAGCCGCCGACGCCACCCTGCAAGTGGCCGAAGACGACCGCCGCGCCGTGCTGTTGTCGGTGCTCGCCGAAACCGCCCAGGACTACATCCAGTTGCGCGGCGTGCAGAACACCCGCGCCGTCACCGAGCAAAACCTCGACGTGGCGCGCCACAGCCTCAAACTCTCGCAACTGCGCCTGGCCGACGGTGTCGCGACCGACCTGGACGTGGCCGAAGCTGCTGCCCAAGTGGCCGCCATTGAAGCGCGCCTGCCGGATTTGCAGCAGCGCCAGGACCAATTGATCAACGCCCTGAGCCTGTTGATGGGCGAGCCGCCACAAGCCCTGCATGCGCAGTTGTCCAAGGACGCCGCCGTGCCGCAAACCCAGCGCCAGGTCGCCATCGGCTTGCCGTCGGAGTTGGCTGAACGCCGCCCCGACATACGCCAGGCCGAAGCACGCCTGCACGCGGCCACCGCCACTATCGGCGTGGCCAAGGGTGACTTCTATCCGCGCATCACCCTGTCCGGCAGCCTGGGCTCCCAGGCCCTGCAACTGTCGGATTTCGGCTCATGGGGCTCGCGCGCGTTTGCCTTCGGCCCGCAATTCAGCCTGCCGCTGTTCAACGGCGGGCGCCTGCAAGGTATGTTGAACCTGCGTGAAGCGCAGCAACAGGAAGCCGCGCTGGCCTACCAGCAAACCGTGCTGCGCGCCTGGCATGAAATCGACGACCAGCTGACCCGCTACAACGCCAGCCAACTGCGCCGCGACAGCCTCGCCGAAGCGGTGCGCCAGAACCAGATCGCGTTGAGCACCGCGCAACAGCAGTACGTCGAAGGCGTGGTGGATTTCGTCAACGTGCTGACCGTGCAAAGCGCGCTGCTCGCGACGCAGGAACAGTGGGTGGAAAGCTCCACCGGCGTGTCGCTGGCCATGGTCGGGTTGTACAAGGCGTTGGGTGGCGGTTGGCAGTCTGTTTATCCCGCAGGCTAAACACAACACCCTGTGGGAGCGGGCTTGCCCGCGATGAGGGCATATCATTCAACATCACGTTGACTGCACTGCCGCTATCGCGGGCAAGCCCGCTCCCACATGGAAACCGTGCGTGGGTCACGGATTCTGCAGAAAAACCACATACCCGCGAAACCACTCATTCCCCTTCAAATACCCCGGCGCCTCCCACACGCCGCCCTGAATCAAGCCGACCTTGAATGGCAGCCCCAGCCGGTTCATGCGCGGCAAATACGCGGCGTAATCCGGGATGCTGTGGCGCCCTTGATACGTCTGCACCACCACTTCATCCACCACGCCTTTGAGCTGCGCGATGGCGGTTGGGTCGGCATTGCTGCTCCAGTCCATCAGCCCGGTGATGCTCAGCTTCAAGTCGGCGGGCAGGCGGTGGCGCAGGTCGCGCAGGAAGTCGGCGTATTCGTGCAGGTATTGGGTGCGGGCGTCGAAATCGATTTGGATGCCGACCACCGGGTTGCCCGCGTCACGCCAGCGTTGCACCTGGCCGAGCAGTTGGGTGTAAACCCGCTCCGGCCAGTGCAGGGTGTGGGCGCGGTAGACCACCCAGACCTCGCCACGGGTGAGGCGTGGTATGCCGATGCCCTGGGCGATCAGTTGCACGCCGCGCTCGGGGGCGCGGCGGGTGGAGTTGATCTGGCCTTGCAGGATGTACAGGGTGTTGGCCTGTTTAAGCACCGGCTGTGGAGTAACGCCACTCCACAGCCAGAAGGCGTCGTAGTCGCGAGCGTCGACGGCGCCAAAGGCCGGGCTTGCCAGCAGGAGCAAGCCGAGCCACAGGTGCTTCACCAGTAGTACTGCAGCGATTTGCCCCACTGGGTGTCGGCGAAGCCGCTTTTGAGCTGGCGGAACCAGGCCTTGCGCACGGCAGGTTCAACGTCATCGCCGCCGCAGCTGTTGTAGCCGGCCGGTGCATAGCAGTTGATGGCGCGGAACAGTGCGTAGGCCTTGTCGTTCTTCGGCGCCTTGGCGTTGGCGATCACCTGCTTGTAGCCGTTGAGCCGCGAGAAGGTTTCACCGGGGAATGGCGACGCGGTACTGCCCAGGCTGCCGGCGGCGCGTGTCTGCTCCAGGGGCATGCCGTCGAGGTTATTGCGCAAGATGAATTCACCAAAGCAGTTCAGGGCTTGCGGGTTTTTCGCATCGGTTTGCAAGGTGGCGGCGGTTTGCGCGATGGTCGGGCAGCTGTAGCCGGATTCGGCTTTTTCACCGTTCCACTGGAACAGCTTCAAACTCTGGCCGCCGCTGTAGACGTAGCCCAGGCTGGTGCCCAGCTTGTCTTCAGGGGCCGGCGTTGGCAGTTGCTTGAGGTCTTCGGCGAAGGTGGCGAACTGGCCGCGCAGCAAGTCCTTATAGAGCAGCACGAATTGCGCGGTCTGGCGCTCCACCGGGTCGTCGGCTTTGGCGATCTGCTGGCGCAGCAAGTCAGGCCCGGCAACGTTGCGCAGCAGGATGTAACGCACTTGCTTGGCGCTGATCGGCGAATCGGCGGCGAACAAGTTGGCCAGCTGGCCGCTGCGCTCGTAGTTGAGTGCCAGGGCCAACTCCAACTGGTCGCGTTGCAGCGCCAATTTGGCCAGCGGCAGCAGTTGCAGCCACAGGTCTTGTGCGCCTTTCCAGTCTTGCTTGGCTTCCAGGGCCAGGGCGCGCAGGGTTTGTTGGCTGAAGGCGAAGTAATTCAGGCTCGACGGCACGCTTTGCGGCAACTGCTTCAAGGCGGCATCCGGTTGATGCTCGACGTACAGCGCGCTCACGGCTAACAAGTAGTCGTAAAACGCCGGTTCATCGGCAAACGCTGCTTTTTGCTTCTCAAGGTCTGCGCGGCTGAGCGCGGGCTGGTTGCCGCCACGCATGACCATCAGGTCGCTGACGAGTTGGATCATCGGCGTCTTGACGGTGTCGCTATTGACCATCAACAGCTTGAGGTCGGCCTCTTCGACCAATTCATCCACCGACACATTGCGCTGCTCGTCGGTGGCCTGGGTCAGCTGCCAGGCAAATGCCTCGGCGAGTTTTTCGTTGTCGTCCGCCAGCCAGTAAACCCGGCGCAGCAAGCCGCGCGCAGAGGCGCTGTACTCGCCCTGTGGATAAGTTTTCAGATACGCGTTGAAGCCTTTCTCGGTCTCGGCGAGCGCAGGTTTATCCACACGGTCGAGGTGCGGCACGCCGTCTTCGTCATAGGTGTTGGCTTGGGCCTGGTTGAGTGCGTTACGCGCGGTCATGTACAGCGCGGTTTCTTTCAGCCAGGGCGAAGCGGCGTTCTGGGTGGCGACGAAGCCAGGCCCGGCGTCGGTGAAACGGCCTGTGTAGAAATCGGCGGCGGCTTGCAGGTACGTGCGAAACAGCTGACCTTCGGTCGACTGGATATCTTGCGGCGGCTCCACCACCGGGCCTACCCATTCACAGGCGGTGAGCAATTGCAGGCGCGCCTTCACCAGCAGATCGCGTTCGGTGGCTGGCATGTCGGCTTTGACCACCTGGCTGATAAACGCGGCAGCGCTGTTGTCGTCATTGCTGCGGCAGCGGCTACCTTCGCCATTGAGAAACGCATCGCCGGCAGCTTTAGCGTCGTCGCGCTTGATGCCCAGCGGTTCAAGCAGTGCATCGAGTGGCGAGGTGTTGGGGGCGTCGGACGTGCTGACCGGCTCGGCTTCGCCACGCGGCACAAGGCGATACACCGGGAACGGCACCGGGCCAAAACCCTCGGCCAGGTCATCTTCGCTCAGGGCATTGGGCGTCAGCGGCGCGGCTTTCCTGTCGGCCAGCAACAAGCGCAGATTGGCCCGGCTGTCATTGCCAGGGCTCAGGAACGGCAGGTTGTTGCAGGGGTCCAGCGTGTCACGCGACACCCGCCAGTCGGGGTAACACGAGTCGTCCGAACTGGCCTGGGCCGGTAGGGAAATGCCGGCAAGCAGGGCCAGAGCCAGAGGTGACAAAAAACCGATGCGCATGACGTGTCCTTGATCCTGAGTCCTTGGAGGGTGCCAATCATAGCTTGATCCGGCAGCAGCTTCGGTGAAGGCCTACACAAATTGCTGATTTGTCCGATTTTTGGTCGTGGCAATGCTCAGCGAAATCCGGGCGCAGTGGCGGGTCTATGAGCTTCAAGTCAAATCCCGCGGTGTGCCGCCCGACGGTTGTAAAACAGCGAGCGAAACCGGGGCTTTTGTCCTAGAGTGGCGCTTGTTTGCGCGTGTGCAGGTTTTGCCCGGGAAATGGGCAGTGTCAGGGGAATTGAGGTGCGACGGTCTGTGGTAGAGCAAGACGACAAAATTGGGACGTTTCCCGCAGTCAATCGCCTCACAGGCGCCTGGGAGGGTGCCGGTTGGCTCAGCCGATTATGGTGGTTGCCGATTCTGGCGCTGGCCATGGCCGTGCGTTTCTATGGCCTGACCGCTTCGGCGATCTGGGGCGACGAAGCGTCGAGCCTGCTGCTCAGCGAATACGCCATGGAGGACCTGTGGTTTCACGCCGCCCATGATGTGCACCCGCCGCTGTACTTCTTCATGCTGCGCGGTTGGATCGAGCTGTTTGGCGATGACATCTGGTCGATTCGCGGCATGAGTGCCCTGCCCGGGATCGGGGCGGTGGGGCTGGGCATCTGGCTCACGCGACAACTGTCCACGCGTCGGGCGGCAGTGCTGGCGGGCGTGCTGCTGGCGTTGTTTCCGACGGCGGTGCGTTACAGCCAGGAAGTGCGCATGTACTCGCTGCTGGCCGTATGGTTGCTGGGCGCCACGCTGGCGCTGGTGTACTGGGTGCGCCAGCCCGAGCGCACGCGTTACCTGGCCGTCTATGTAGTGCTGATGGCGGCCGGGTTCTACACCCACTATTTCACCGCGCTGTGTGTGCTGGTGCATTGGGCTTACCTGGGCGTGTTGTGCCGCTCACAGGCGCCCGGCCAACGCTTGATCATTCGCCCGTCGTGGTGGTGCGCCAATGCGCTCATTGTGGCGTTGTACCTGCCGTGGCTGCCGAACCTGCTGGACCTCACCCAGCACATTGAACAGCTCAAGGTTGGCGGTGACATTGGCTGGGAAGATCCGGTTTCGCTGATTTCCGTGCCGTCGATGGTCTGGCAGTTCATGCTTCAGGATGAAGGCATCGGTTTCTGGCCGCCGCTGTTCTGGCTGTTCCCGCTGCTGTTGATCGCCGTCGTGGGCATCGCGGCCTGGCGTGATCGTGAGCGCTATCGCCCGGCATGCCTGCTGGCGCTGTTTTTCCTGCTGCCGCTGTTGCTGGTGTACGGCGTCTCTTTCATCTCCCCGGTATTTATCGAGCGCTACCTCACGGTCTACGCACTCGGCTTGCCGATCCTCATGGCCCTGGCCATCGACCGCCTGCCCAAGAGCCTGGCATGGTTGGGCGCGGCGTTGTTTGTGTTGTTTGTTGGTGTGGAACTGCTGGGGTTGAAGAACAACGCCACGGTGGATGTGCATGATCAATTCAACGTGCCGGTGGAGTTCGTTAACCGCAACTATCAGGAAGACGACCGCATCGTCCTCAGCGATATGCTGTGGTACTTGCCCTACGTGTATTACGACGAGACCGACGCCCAGTTGCAGCTCTACACGCCCCCCAAACCCGACGGCACGCCGACCCGGCCGAACGCCTACGGTTTCGGCACGTTGGTGGATCAGGACGGCGGGCGTATTTACCTGGACCGTTTGTCGGCATTACCGGCCGATACGCACCGCGTGTGGCTGATCAGCAGCACGGATATGCCGGACGAGTTCGCCCCGATTCCCGCCGATTGGCGCCAGCTTCTGCAGCAAGTCGGCGGCGGAGCGCGGGCGCGCTTGTTTGTGCTGTGCCGCGGGCCAGAGCCCTCGCAACCCGAGGGTTGCCGTTAATCAAGCATCGGCATTAAGTACATGCCCGGAACGCCTGTTCCGGGCCAATCGCTTCGAAAACACTAAGCGGGTTTACGATTTCGTTGATGGCACAGCAGTGCGTCACGTGGTTGTTGGCCTGGCTGGCGCCTGGACTAGACTCACAGGAATGGTCTTCGTAGGAACCCACCATGGAATCGCCTGTGCACAGCTTGCCGTCATTGTTCAAACAACTGGGGCTGCCGGATGACCCGGTGAGTATCGAGCAGTTTGTGACGGTTCATTCACCGCTCAAGCCTGAGCTGCATCTGGCGGACGCGTTTTTCTGGACGGCCAGTCAGCGAGCGTTTTTGCGCGAAGAGATTTTGGAGGATGCGGATTGGGCGGAAGTGGTGGACCAGCTGAGTGTGTTGTTGCGGACGGGGCGTGAGGGGTAAAAATAGTGGCCTCCCTGGTGTTTGGGATTTTGCCGACGGCTAGTACCGATAACCGTCAGGTGCGAGGCCAACGCTGACCCAATGTGGGAGCCAAAGTGGAAAAGCCAGCACGCCCACTCAAACCCGCTTTACTTACCCACAGCGACCCGCGCCACCGATCACAAATTTGTTTCAAAACTTGACTGCTTTGGACGCATCCACCATATTGATAGTTAGCAAACTAACTGTATGCGAACAATCCAGTGCCTCATACCCTCGAACAACTCCAGATGAACCTCAGCAGCAGCATGGTGGTGGGCGCCCGCAATTGGCGCAAAATCTGCCAGACCACGCTGGTGAGCTACGGTATTTCCGAAGCCTGCGCCGTGCCGTTGTTGATGATCGGCCGCTTGGGCGACGGTGTGCACCAAGTAAAAGTCGCCCAGGCCTCCGGCATGGAAAGCCCCTCGCTGGTGCGCCTGCTTGATCAGTTGTGCGCCGGCGGCTACGTGTGCCGGACCGAAGACGTCCACGACCGTCGCGCCAAGGCCTTGAGCCTCACCGAGCGCGGCCGCGAGCTGGTGCAAGCGGTGGAAGTGCAGCTGGTGCGCCTGCGTCAGGAAGTGCTGGCGGACATTGCCCACAGCGACCTTGAAGCCGCCCTGCGCGTGCTGCGGGCCTTCGAAGCGGCTGGGGTTGCAGCGCCTTGAACGGATTTTTTACCGGTTTTCCGCCAGCCCGCGATTGGTTCTACGGGGTACGGACGTTCGCAGCGTCAATGATCGCGCTGTACATCGCCATGCTCATGCAAATGCCACGTCCGTACTGGGCGATGGCCACGGTGTATATCGTCTCCAGCCCGTTTGTCGGTCCTACCAGTTCCAAGGCGTTGTACCGCGCCATCGGCACCTTCATGGGCGCAGCGGCGGCGGTGGTGTTTGTGCCGATGTTTGTGCAGGCGCCGTACGTGTTGGTGGTGGTGATTGCATTGTGGACGGGCATTTTGCTGTTCCTGTCCATGCACCTGCGCACCGCGAATAACTACGCGCTGATGCTGGCCGGCTACACCTTGCCGCTGATCGCCTTGCCGGTGGTGGATAACCCGCTGGCGGTGTGGGATGTGGCCGAGGCGCGTACCGAGGAAATCTTTCTCGGCATCGCGGTCGCGGCGGTGGTGGGCGCGATGTTCTGGCCGCGTCGCCTGATGCCGGTGTTCGATGGCTCGGTGACCAAATGGTTTGCCGATGCCCAGGTCTACAGCCTGCGTTTTTTGACGCGCAACGTGCAGCCGGAAGAGGTCAGCACCTTGCGCGGCGGCATGGTCGCCACCTTCAACACCCTGGAATTGATGATCGGCCAGCTGCCTCACGAAGGCGCGCGGCCGCAGACCGTCCGCAACACCAAGGAACTGCGCGGGCGCATGATTCACTTGCTGCCCGTAGTGGATGCCCTCGACGACGCCCTCTACGCCGTCGAACACCGCGCGCCAGAGTTTCTCGACCGGCTTACGCCGGTGCTGGACGCAAGCCGGCAGTGGCTGGAAAGCACCGTTGAAACCGCCCCGCTGGAAAGCTGGCGCGTGCTGCGCGATCAGGTCGATGCCCTGCAGCCCCAAGGCGAAGCGCTGGACGACCGCCACACACTATTGTTCTCCAACGCGCTGTATCGCCTCGGCGAATGGATCGATCTGTGGCAAGACTGTCGCAGCCTGCAGGCCGCCATCCAGTGCGAGAGCCAGGACACCTGGCGCGCGGTGTACCGTCATTGGCGCCTGGGCCGGCTGACGCCATTTCTCGACCGTGGCTTGATGTTCTATTCGGCGTTTTCCACCGTTACCGCGATCATCGTCGCCTCGGTGCTGTGGATTCTGCTGGGCTGGACCGACGGCGGCAGCGCGGTGATTCTGGCGGCCGTGGCCTGCAGTTTTTTTGCCTCGATGGACGACCCGGCGCCGCAGATCTACCGGTTCTTTTTCTGGACCGCGATGTCGGTGCTGTTCGCCAGCCTTTATCTGTTTCTGGTGCTGCCTAACCTGCATGATTTTCCGATGCTGGTGCTGGCGTTTGCCGTGCCGTTTATCTGCATCGGCACGCTCACCGTGCAGCCGCGTTTCTACCTCGGCATGCTGCTGACGCTGGTCAATACCTCGTCGTTCATCAGCATCCAGGGCGCCTATGACGCGGACTTCCTGAACTTCGCCAACGTTAACCTGGCCGGGCCCGTGGGCTTGTTGTTCGCCTTTGTGTGGACGTTGATTGCACGGCCGTTCGGCGCCGAACTGGCGGCCAAGCGCCTGACCCGTTTCAGTTGGCGCGACATCGTCACCCTGACCGAACCTGCGACCCTCGCCGAACACCGGCACATGGCTGCGCAAATGCTCGACCGCCTGATGCAGCACCTGCCGCGCCTGGCCCTCACCGGCCAGGACACCGGCATCGCCCTGCGCGATTTGCGTGTGGCGCTGAACCTGCTCGACCTGCTGGCCTACTCGCCGCGTATCTACGGTGTGCCACGGGTACTGCTCAACCAGGTGGTGGAAGGCGTGGGCGGTTACTTCAAGGCCTGCCTGAAGGCGGGTGAACGCTTGCCCGCGCCGAGCGGTCTGCTGATGACCCTGGACCGCACGCGCCGCGCCCTCAACGGGCAAGGCCTGCAAGACGAAGACGACACCCGCCTGCATCTGCTGCACGCACTGGCCGGCTTGCGCCTGTCGTTGCTGCCTGGCGTGGAATTTATTGGCGGCACCGAAATGGAAGCGCCGCTGCCTGATGGAGCGCCTTTATGATCGGTGATCTGGATATCAGCGGGGTGTTCCTGCCCACGCTGCTGGTGCTGATGGGCATTACGTACGTGTTGTTTCTGGTGGTGCACGGGCTGTTGACGCGCATTCACTTCTATCGCCTGGTCTGGCACCGGGCATTGTTCAATGTGGGGCTCTACGCGCTGTTGCTGGGCGCGGTGGACTCACTCAGTCGATATCTGATGACATGAAAAAACCTTTTTTGACCATCGGCCGTGTTGTCCTGACGTTATTGATAGTGACCTTCGCTGTCGTCGTTGTGTGGCGCATGGTCATGTACTACATGTTTGCGCCCTGGACCCGTGACGGGCATATCCGTGCCGACATCGTGCAGATCGCCCCGGACGTGTCCGGGCTGATCCAGCAAGTCGACGTGCGCGACAACCAGTTGGTGACCAAGGGCCAGGTGCTGTTTGCCGTGGACCAGGACCGTTTCAAGCTGGCCCTGCGCCAAGCCCAGGCCGCCGTGGCCGACCGCCAGGAAACCCTGGCCCAGGCCAATCGCGAGTACAAGCGTAACCGCGGCCTGGGCAACCTGGTGCCAAGTGAGCAACTGGAAGAAAGCCAGTCCCGCGTGGCCCGCGCCCAATCGGCCCTGGCCGAGGCGCAGGTGACGGTGGACGCCGCCCAGCTCAACCTTGACCGCTCGGTGATCCGCAGCCCCGTGGACGGCTACGTCAACGACCGTGCGCCGCGCAATCAGGAGTTCGTCACCGCCGGGCGCCCGGTGCTGTCGGTGGTCGACAGCAACTCCTTCCACATCGACGGTTACTTTGAAGAGACCAAGCTCGACGGCATTCACGTCGGCATGGCCGTGGATATTCGTGTGATCGGCGACAACGCGCGCTTGCGTGGCCATGTGCAAAGCATTGTTGCCGGTATCGAAGACCGTGACCGCACCAGTGGCTCCAACCTGCTGCCCAACGTCAACCCGGCGTTCAGCTGGGTGCGCCTGGCCCAGCGGATTCCGGTGCGCATTGCCTTTGATGACGTGCCGGCGGACTTCCGCATGATTGCCGGGCGCACAGCCACGGTGTCGATCATCGATGACAAGACCGCCGCCAAAGAAAACGCGCAGCAGGGAGAAAAACCATGAAACCGGCGGCGTTGCTGGCCACGGCTGGCTTGGGTTTGCTGCTGTCGGCCTGCCAGGTGGTAGGCCCGGATTACAAGTTGCCGGACAAGGCCGCTATCAACCGTGGCGACCTGCAAGGGCAGATCGCGGGCGAGGGCCACAACGTGGTGTCGGCGCCGGTGCCGGCCGACTGGTGGAAGCTCTACAAAGACCCGCGCCTGGACGAGCTGGTGCGTCAGGCCATGGCCTCCAACACTGACTTGCGAGTGGCCGCCGCCAACCTGCAACGCGCGCGTTTCCAGACCCAGGAGGCTGAGTCGGCAGGCGGCTGGAGTGCCGGTGCCAAGGCTGAGGCCCAACGTTTGCAGGAATCAGGTGAAGCGTTTTTGCTGACCGAGAAAGTCCCGGTCGGCAACATCGGCAGCGCCAGCATCAGCACCTCTTACCAGTTCGACCTGTTCGGCACCCTGCAGCGCGGTATCGAAAGCGCCCAGGCCACCACCGACGCCGCCCAGGCCGCCGCTGACATCGCGCGCATCACGCTGGTAGCGGATGTGGTGCGCTCCTACACCCAGGTGTGCGCGGCCAACGAAGAACTGGCGATCGCCAACGAGTCCCTCGACCTGCAGGCCCAGAGCACCAAACTGACCCAGCGCCTGCGTGACGCCGGGCGTGGTGATGAAACCCAGGTGACGCGTTCGCAAACCCAATACAAATCGTTGCGCGCCGACATGCCGCGCTACGAAGCATTGCGCCAGGCGGGCTTGTTCCGGTTGTCGATGCTGCTGGCCAAGCCGGTAGACCAACTGCCAGCGGGCACCGGCACTTGCGCCGAGCTGCCGCACATCGCCCAGTTGCTGCCGGTGGGCGACGGCGCGACCCTGCTCAAACGTCGCCCCGATGTGCGCCAGGCCGAGCGCCAACTGGCCGCCGCCACCGCGCGTATCGGCGTGGCCACCGGCGCGTTGTACCCGGACATCAGTATCGGCGCCACCGTGGGCACGGTGGGGCTGCTCGATGACTTGGGCACGCCGGCCACCAATCGCTGGGGCTTTGGCCCGTTGATCAGTTGGTCGGTGCCGACCAACGGCGCGCGTGCGCGCATTCATGAAGCCGAAGCCGCGACCCAGGGCGCCCTGGCGCACTTCGACGGCGTGGTGCTCAATGCCATCCGCGAAACCCAGACCGGCCTTGCGCAATACACCGCGCAGTTGCAACGCCGCGATGCGTTGGCCGATGCCGGCCAGTCTGCCAAAGAGGCGTCGGAGCAGACGCACCGCTTCTTCCAGGCCGGCCGCGCCTCGTTCCTGGCCGACCTGCAAGCCACGCGCACCTACACCGATGTGCGCGCGCAGCTGGCGGCGGCGAACACCCAGGTTGCCATGAGCCAGATCGATCTGTTCCTGGCGCTGGGCGGTGGTTGGGAAAGCGGACGAACGCAAGCGTCTCAGGCCAGCAAACCCTGAGCTAAAAGCTATGCTTTGTCAGGTGAGTCGCCGTGGCGGCTCACCTGACACTGCTCGCGTTTGCTCATGGGGATTCCAATAATGAAAAACCCTTATGCTCCCGCTTTCTGGTGCGTGTGCTTCGCACTGGTGTTGTTATCGGCTGCCTATTTCTACGGCGTCATGCTTGCCCATCAAATCGACAAGGCCATGGTGTTTCTCGACAGCGCGTGCCTGGTGATTGGCACGTTGTCCATTGGCGTGGTGGCGTGGGCGTCGTATCAAAATCAACGGGTGAAGAAAAAACTGCTCGAACAAGGCAAAACCCGCGTGGCGATCTGGGACACCAAAGTCGCCTTGCGCCGCGTCGAAACCGTGTTCGACCGCTATTTCTGGGGCAGCTACTGGCAGCCCGGGCGGACTTTCCAGGAAGTCATGGGCGAACTCACCGGCACCCCGCTGGAAAAAAGCCTCGAAGCCCTGAAAAAACAGTGCGTGCTGCTCGACCAGCAGGTAGCCGACGGTAGGCATTGGCTGAATAACGCACGGGAATTGTCCGACGTGGCCAACGCCATGGCACGCGAGCGCTACCAGCTGGACTTCTGCAACCCCAAGGTCGACACCCCGGGAAACGCCGTCATACACCGCGAATTCGAGGTGTTGGTGTACACCTGGACCGCACGTTTGAAGAGTTTTGATCATCAACTCGATGAGATTGAATTGGAGTACTCGTGAACCAACGGTTGACCTGACCCCTCTGAAAAGCTGGGCCGTTCGCGGCCGCCAGTGCTAATCTTCCCCCGTTTTCGGCGGGTTTGAGCCAACCCCTCTTGGGGTTCAAGGAAGACAGCCCACTTCTCACAGGATTTGATCAGGTCACTTCATGAATAAGCCAGCAGTCGTTCTTTTGGGTTTCGTTGTCGCCGTCGGCGTCGTCAGTGCAGGCGGCGCCTGGTACACCGGTAAGCAACTGGAACCGGTGCTGCAGACCGCGATCCAGAACGCCAACAAGGAACTGCAGACCTCCATGGCCGGCGTCGACGGCAGCGTGAACCTGGAGCTGGTGTCCCTGGACCGTGGCCTGTTCAGCAGCACCGCTCACTACCGCCTCAAGGGTCAAGGCAGCGTATTCGGCGAAGAAAACCCGAACCCTGAGCTGCTGTTTGTCGACCACATCGAACACGGCCCGTTGCCGTTCTCGCGCCTGGTTTCGCTGAAGTGGCTGCCAGTTATGGCCACCAGTCACTATGAGCTGGAAAAGAACGCCACCACCGAAAAATGGTTCGCCGCCAGCAAAGACGTGTCGCCGCTCAGAGGCGTGGCCAATATCGGCTACGACCGTTCGGTCGATGGCAACGTCGAACTGCTGCCTCTGGAGCTCAAGGACGACAAGTCCTCGGTGAGCTTCTCCGGCGCCAACCTGGACTTCGACGGCACCGCCGAAGGCCAGAAGGTCAAGGCTGAAGGTTATATGAACAGCCTCAAGGTCGCGGTGATCGATGCCAACGGCGCGCCTTTTGAAGCCGAGCTGTCCGGCCTGACCGTGGCCAGCAACCTGGAAAAAACCACGTTTGGTTTCTACACCGGGCAAAACACCGTTGAGCTGACCGACACCAAAGTGACCTACGGCCCGCAGAAAGCCGTGCTGACCCTCAAGGGCTTCGAGCAGAAAGACACCAGCGAGACCAAGGACAACAACCTGGCCGGCCGCGTCGATTACAAAATCGACGAGATCGGTTACCAGGGCAAGCCTGTCGGTTCGGCCGCCATGGCCCTGAGCATGAAAAACGTCGACATCCCGGCCATGCTGGTACTGACCAAGCTGTATCAAGACAAGATGCAACCGGTGCAAGCCGCCGCCGCTGCTGGTCAGCCTGTGCCTGAGCTGCAACTGACCGAAGCCGAGCAGACCCTGGCCGAGGCCAACGTCAACCAGGTGCTGGCTGCCAAGCCGCAAGTGGCGGTGGAAAACCTGTCGCTGAAAACCACCCACGGCGAAAGCAAATTCAACCTGGTGGTCGACCTGACCAAGCCGGCTTCCATGGAGCTGCCGCCGGTTGAACTGGGCAAGCAGGTCATCGCGCTGCTGGATGCCAACCTGACCCTGTCCAAGCCAATGATCGGTGACGTCGCTGCATTGCAAGCGCAAGTGGGCGGCGTGACCGACCCTAAAGCCATCGAGCAGCAATCGCAGATGGCGGCCGAGATGGTCAGCGGCATGGCCGTCGGCACCCAGTTGGCTACCCTGGTGGGCACGGATGTGGTCTCCAAGCTGCATTACGCCAACAATGAAGTGACCTTCAACGGCCAGAAGATGACAGTTGAGCAATTCATCGGGTTTGTGATGGCCAAAGCCGGCGCGGTCAGCGGCGCGCAGTAAGATTTCTTACATCAGTAAGAAATAAATAATGGGGGAGCAGGGTTGCCTGGGGCAGCGGTCAAACAGTCGGCATACGGGCCGGCGGTGACCGGTCAGCCCAGGCAAGTCTGCTCCCCCATTGGCTTTTCTGTTGACGGGACAATTCTGAACAATTGTTCCGAATCGGACATATTCCTACATTCATAGGGGATAGTTCCTACAGGAAAGCTAGGCCGGGTCATCAGACGCCGGCACCCTGATGCAAACCGCTCAGGACCACCTATCGTTACAGCTTTCCGCGTGTAAGGAAGCTCACGATATGTTGCGAAACCTACCCATCAGTGCTTCAGGCCGGTTGCGACTGCTCATCGGGGCTGCCTTGTGCAGTCAATTGCTGATGCCCGGCCTCGCCCTGGCCGATCCGGCCTACGACGCGTTGATTATTCAGGCGCGAAACGGCAACTTCACGCCGGCCCTTACCCAACTGCGCCAATTACCTGCCGAGCGCCAGACGCCAGGCCAGATCAGCGATCACATTGTGATTGCCGGCTGGGCCGGGCAAGACGCCGAAGTGCTGAAGGTGTACGAGGCGCAAGGCAAGAATCGCAACTTGACTACCCAGGCGCTGGCCACGGTCGCCCGTACCTATCGCAATCAAAAGCAGTGGCCTCAGGCCCTGGCGGTTTATCAGCAGGCGCTGCTGCGTGAACCGAATAATATCGACCTGCAACTGGGCCAGGCCCTGACCCAGGCCGACGGTGGCCAAACCAACGAAGCGGTGCAACGCACCCGCGCATTGGTGGCCGCGCAACCCAATGACCCCAACCGCCGCATGGCCCTGGGCTACGCGCTGACCCGCGCGGGCTTGAACTACGACGCCCTGTTCGAGTTCGACCAGGCTTTTATCCGCGCGGGTGACAAACCCGAAGTGGTGCGCGAATACATCGTCGCCCTGCAAAAGGCCCGTTTGCCGGAGCCGGCCCTGCGCCTGTCGGCCAAGCACCCAGGCGTGCTCGATGTCGTCACCCAGCGCCGCCTGGAAGGTGACCTCGCCGCCGAACGTGTGCGCATGGCCGAGTACGCCACGCGCACCGAGAAAGAACGTTATGTGGTTGCTGATCGCGCCCTCAGCGACTACGACACACTGCTCGCCCGCTGGACCCCTGACCAGAGCGCCCATGACGACGTGGTGCGCTGGCGCATCGACCGCCTGGGCGCCCTCAAGGCACGCGCGCGCACCGCCGAGGTTATCCGCGAGTACGAAACCCTCACTGGCGAAGGCGTGCAGTTGCCGACCTACGCCTTGCGCTGGGTGGCTGCGTCCTACCTCGACCAGCGCCAGCCGGAAAAAGCCGAGCCGTTGTACCGCCAGGCGCTGACGGCACCGGATGCTGATCCGGGTGACCACGTCGAAGACAGCACCGCATTGTTTTACGCCTTGCTCGAAAGCGACAAGGTGATGCAAGCGCGCGAAGTCGCCAATAACCTGGCCACCAACCAGAAACCTCGCGTTGAACTCAAGGGCTTGCCCATCGGCAACCCCAACGACAGCTGGATGGACGCGCAGCAACTGGCGGCCCAGGCCGGCACTTACGGCGGTGACCTGCCAGGCAGCGAAACCGGGCTGGAAGCCCTGGTGGCGAAAGCCCCTGGCAATGTCGGCCTGCGCCTGGCCCAGGCTGATATGTACCGCGCGCGTGATTGGCCGCGGCGCGCCGAAGGCTCGCTCAAGGAAGTTGAAACCCAGGCCCCGCGCGATATCGGCCTGGAAGTGTCCCAGGCCTACACCGCCATGGACCTGCAGGAATGGCGGCAAATGGACGCGCTGACCGATGACGTGCTGGCGCGCAACCCCGACAGCCGCCAGGTGCAGCGCCTCAGCCGCCTGCGCGACGTACACGACATGGCCGAACTGCGCGTCGAAGCCTACACCGGTAAAAGCTACGGCGGTGGCGGTAATGATGATGTGGGCGCAGTGGCGGGCAGCCGCGACTGGGGCATCGAAAGCGTGCTTTACAGCCCGCCCATCGATGAAGACTGGCGCGTCTTCGCCGGCGCCGGCTACGCCACCGCAGACTTTACCGAAGGCACCGGCCAGCATCGCTTCCAGCGCGTCGGCGTCGAGCAGCGCACCCGCGACATGACCCTGGAAGCCGAGGTGTCCAACCACTCCTACGGTTATGGCTCCAAGCAAGGCGCGAGCGTGTCGATTGCCCGCGACATCAATGACAACTGGCAGTACGGCGGCAGCCTCGGTTACCTCCTGGCGACCACGCCGCTGCGCGCATTGAATGCCGATGTCACAGCCAATGGCGGCAGTGGCTTTGTCCGCTGGCGCGAGAATGAAAGCCGCGAATGGAAGCTGTCTCTGAGCCCGTCGCATTTCAGCGACGGCAACAACCGCCTCGAAGCGCTGCTCACCGGCCGCGAGGGCATCTACAGCTCGCCGCATGTGCAAGTGGACCTGGGCCTGGAAGTCGGCGCCAGCCGCAACACGAAGGACGACGTGGTGTATTTCAACCCGAAATCGGACTTCAGCGTGTTGCCCACCATGACGGTCAATCACGTGCTTTATCACCGCTATGAGACCCAGTGGAGTCAGCAGTTCCAGGTCGGTGCGGGTACCTATAGCCAGCGCGATTATTCCACCAGTGGGGTCGGCCTGATCGGCTACGGCCAACGTTTTCGCTGGAACGACGTGCTGGAAGCCGGCGCCAACCTGAGCCTGATCAGCCGCACCTATGACGGCGATCGCGAACGCGATCTGCGCCTGCTCGTCGACCTCACTTACCGTTTCTAAAAGAGCCTGAACATGACTGTCCTCAGCCGTTGTTTATTGGTCCTGGGTGTATTGCTGGCCGGCGCGTGCGCCCAGCAACCTGCGCCCTATACCCCACCCGCCGAGCGGCCGATACCTGCGCGTGAAGCGCCGTGGCCGAAAAACCATTTCCTGGGCATTGCCTACCACGACATCGAAGATCGCGACCCCGATCAGGCGGTGGTGGCGGTGCGCACCGAACGGTTGGTCGACCAACTGGCCTGGCTGCGCGAGAACGGCTACCGGCCGGTCAGTGTCGATCAAATCCTGGCAGCGCGCAGCGGTGGGCCGCAGTTGCCGCCCAAAGCCATCCTGCTCAGCTTCGACGACGGCTACTCCAGCTTCTATACCCGCGTGCTACCGATTTTGCGTGCTTATAACTGGCCGGCAATTCTGGCCCCGGTGGGCTATTGGATCGACACGCCGCTGAATAAACCGGTGGATTTTGCCGGCACACCGCGCGCGCGTTCCGACTTCCTGACATGGGAGCAGGTGCGCGAGATCTCCAAATCGGGCCTGGTCGAAATCGCCGCCCACACTGACGCCAGCCACACCGGCATCCTGGCCAACCCACAAGGTAACCAGGAGCCGGCCGCCGCAACGCGACGTTATGACGCCGCCACTGGCACCTATGAAACCGAGGCGCAGTTCCAGGCGCGGATGCGCGCCGACGTTACGGCCATCACCCACAAACTGCGCGCCGTCACCGGCAAGGCGCCGCGTGTATGGGTGTGGCCTTACGGCGCCGCCGACGGCACCTCGTTGGCGGTCGTCGGCGAACAGGGCTACCAGATGGCCCTGACCCTGGACGACGGCCTCGACGACCTCGCCAACCTCAAAAGCAGCCCACGCTTTTTGGTGGCCTCCGACCCGGACGGCGAGCACTACGCCAACGCGATTGTCGGTACTCAGGCGCGGACCTCGATGCGCGTGCTGCACGTGGACCTGGATAACGTCTACGACCCGGACCCGGCCCAAGAGGCACGCAACCTCGACCAGCTGGTGCAGCGCGTGGTCGACATGGGCGCCAGCACCGTGTTCCTGCAAGCCTTCGCCGACCCCAAGGGTGACGGCCTGGTGCATTCGCTGTACTTCCCCAACCGCCATCTGCCGGTGCGCCGCGACTTGTTCAACCGCGTCACCTGGCAACTGCGTACCCGTGGCCACGTGGCGATCTACGCGTGGATGCCAGTGCTGAGCTTTGCGCTCGACCCTTCGTTGCCGCGTGTCACGCGAATGGACCCGAAAACCGGCCAGGTCGGCCTCGACCCGGACCAGTACAAGCGCCTGTCGCCGTTTGATCCGGCCGTGCGCCAGCAGATCGGTGAGATCTATGAAGACCTGGCACGCAACACGGCCATCGACGGCGTGCTGTTCCACGACGACGCGGTCCTTTCTGATTACGAAGACGCCAGCCCCGCAGCGCTCAAGACTTACGCCGCCAACGGCCTGCCGGGCAGCATTGCCGCGCTGCGTGCCGACCCTGCCGTGATGCAGCGCTGGACGCGTTTCAAGAGCCGCTACCTGATCGACTTTACCCAGGAACTGGCTGCAAAGGTGCGCGCCATCCGCGGGCCGCAGGTGCAGACCGCGCGCAATATCTTCGCCGAGCCGATGCTCAACCCGGCGAGCGAAGCGTGGTTCGCGCAGAACCTCGATGACTTCCTCCAGACCTACGACTGGACCGCGCCGATGGCCATGCCGCTGATGGAAGGCGAGACGCTGAAGAACTCCAACGCCTGGCTGGAAAAACTCGTGGCCACCGTCAAAGCCCGTCCCGATGCCTTGCAGCGCACCGTGTTTGAACTGCAAGCCAAAGACTGGCGCACCAAAGACGCGCCCGATATCGACGGCGCGCAGATGGCTGAATGGATGGGTGTGCTCAAACGCCAGGGGGTCAGGAGTTTTGGCTACTACCCGGACAACTTCCTGGAAAATTCGCCGGACCTGAAGACGGTACGTCCGGCCCTGTCCAACCAATGGAACCCTTGACCATGTTCGACAGAATCCTGGCTTTATTCGTGTTGGCGCTGGTGTTGGGTGTGCCCCTTGGCCTGATCTTTCTGGTCACCGGGCAGTTCCTGATGGACTTCGTGTTTTTCTACCCGCTGTTCATGTCGGCCTTGTGGATCGCCGGCGGCCTGTACTTCTGGCTGCACTGGGAGCGTCACTGGCCGTGGAAGGAAGACACGCCGGCGCCGACCCTGGCCGGCAACCCGCTGATCTCGATCATCATTCCTTGCTACAACGAGGGCGATAACGCCGCCGACACCATTCATGCGGCGCTGGACCAGCTGTACCCGAACATCGAAGTGATCGCCGTCAACGATGGCTCCAAAGACAACACCGCCGCGGTGCTTGATGCACTGGCGCTGGAACACCCACGTCTGCGCGTGCTGCACCTTGCGCAGAACCAGGGCAAGGCTGTGGCCCTGCGCATGGGCGCGGTGGCTGCGCGCAGTGAGTACCTGGTGTGCATCGACGGCGATGCCTTGCTGGATAAAAACGCGGCGGCCTACATGGTCGCGCCGATGCTGGACAACCCGCGCCTGGGCGCCGTGACCGGCAACCCGCGCATTCGTACGCGTTCGACCTTGATCGGCCGGGTGCAGGTGGGCGAGTTCTCTTCGATCATTGGCTTGATCAAGCGCACCCAGCGGGTGTTCGGCCGCATCTTCACGGTGTCGGGTGTGGTGGTGGCGTTTCGCAAGAAAGCGCTGGACCGCATCGACTACTGGAGCACCGACATGATCACCGAGGACATCGATGTCAGTTGGAAGCTGCAACTCGATCACTGGGCCATCTTCTACGAGCCGCGTGCCCTGTGCTGGATCCTGATGCCCGAAACCGTCGGTGGCCTGTGGAAGCAACGCCTGCGCTGGGCCCAGGGCGGCGCCGAAGTGCTGTTCAAAAACATCCGTGGCATCTGGCAATGGCGCCATCGTTACCTTTGGCCGCTGTTGTTCGAGTACTGCTTGTCCACCGGTTGGGCCTTCACTTTCCTGCTCTCGGTGATCTTCTGGGGCCTGGGCAAATTCATGGTGCTGCCGCAGGCGATTGCCGTGGATTCGCTGGTGCCGCCGGCGTTTACCGGGCTGGTGCTGGCGATGGTGTGCCTGCTGCAATTTGCGGTGAGCATCCTGATTGATCGGCGTTACGAAAAGGACCTGTGGAAAACCCTGTTCTGGACCGTGTGGTACCCGATGGTGTTCTGGCTGGTCAGTTTGCTGACCACATTGGTCAGCTTTCCCAAGGTGCTCTTCAACCAGCACCAGAAGCGCGCGCGCTGGGTCAGCCCGGACCGCGGTATTAAACCTAGCGAAGAGGAGGCGTGACGATGAAACTGGTCAGAACTCGCCAGAACACAGTGATGTGGATCATCGACGTGCTGCTCACCCTGCTGGCCTGGGCCGGGCTGGTCTGGCTGCTGGCACGCGGGATCGGCGCAATGCTGGAAACCCATGGCGGCCCGCGCATTGAGGCGCCGATTTTTGCGGCGCTCAACACCTTGCAGATTTACCTGTGGATCGCCTTGTTCAATGCGGTGATCCTGATCAGTTGGGCACGCTATCAACAGCGCCGCGGGCGCAAGTTTGCCCAGCGTCGCGCCGAAACCAACGCGCTCAGCGATAAAAGCCTGAGTGAAAGTTTTAACTTGGGCGACGGCCACCTCGAGCAGTTTCGCAAGTCGGGCGTGCTGGTGATCCACAACGATGACGAGGGCGGCGTAGAAGATGTGAAGGCCCATGTTTCGCGCGACGTTGAGCGGCCAGGACTGACCCTGGTGCCAGGGCAGGAAAAAGACAAAGGCGCAGGCTAATTGCCCCGAGCTCTTTACCCCACGCTCTGTGGCGAGCGGTCTGTGTGGCGAGCGGGCTTGCCCCGCGTTGGGCTGCAAAGCAGCCCCAAACCTGACGCCACGATCTTCCTGACGTAACGCGGCGACACTGACCAGGGGGACGCGTCGCGCCCCAACGCGAGGCAAGCCCGCTCGCCACAAGAGGCGCCATCCCAGACTCATCCGATAAATGGGATCCAATTCACAAAACATGCGCGAACTTTTCTGTATTCCCCTGTACTAACCTAACTCGGCATTTAGTTGATGGCTAAGTAATGGCATCTGCTGGGTTGTTTGCCGAAGGGTTATCAAAAACAGTGGCCGCTTGTCGGAATAAAAGTTTCAACAACAAGCGCTTTCACCGTTTAATGATTATTTGTTGTTATTAATCAATAGGTTGCGGTTGTAATAAGTGCGAATGTCCGACAAGTCCAGCTTCTTGGGCTAGCGCGAGTTCGATGTTAGTTTGCCGCCCCTTGATTTTCGATGGATCGAACATGTCTTTGTTATTGCCACGGACTCGGTATTTGCTGTGCACTTTCCTGCTCGCCTGTCTGGGCCTGAACAGCGCCACAGCCGCTCCCACGCCAGGGGATCAAGACTTGATCCGCGACCGGCAAAATCGCCTGCTCGAAGAGCAGGGCCGGCGCCTGCAAGAACTCCAGGACCTGCCCGGCAAAGAGGCCAAGCCCCAAGCCCCGGCGACGCCCGCTGACACCCGCTGTTTCCCGATCAAAGACATCGAGCTCAAGGGCGCCGACAGCCTGTCCGCTGCCGACCGCACGCTGTTGCTCAAACCCTATGTGGGCCAATGCCTGGGCGTCTCGCAGCTCAATGAGCTGCTTAAAGTCATCACCGACTATTACATCGCCAAAGGCCGCGTCACCAGCCGTGCCTACCTGCCGCAGCAGGACCTGTCCAGCGGCCACCTGCAAGTGCTGGTGGTCGAGGGCAAGCTCGAAGCCTTGAGAAGCGCCGAAGGCAGCAACGTGACCGATCGCGAGCTGGCCATGGCCTTTCCCGGCAAGGTCGGCGAGGCGCTGAACCTGCGCGAGGTCGAGCAACTGGTCGACCAGCTCAACCGCCTGCCGTCCAAACAGGCACAAATGGAACTGACCCCCGGCAAAGACGTGGGCGGCAGCGACGTGGTGGTCAAGAACACCGCGCAAAAGCCGTGGCGCGCCAGCCTGTCGCGCAATAACGACGGGCAAAGAAGCACCGGCGAGCAGCAATGGGGCGCGGGCCTGGAGTGGGACAGCCCGCTGGGGCTGGCCGACCAACTGGTGCTGCGCGGTGGTCACGACGCGATCAGCGACCACCAGAAAACGTCGAAAAACACCATGCTCTACTACAACGTGCCGTGGGGCTGGTGGAACTTCAGCTACACCTACAGCGAGAGCGATTACCGCGCGCTGGGTTACACCGACACCTTCAAGTTCAAGCAGTCGGGCGATAACGAAAACCACCAACTGCGCGCAGAGCGCGTGATTCACCGCGATGACGTGAGCAAGACCTCAGTCAACGTCGGTCTGGCTCACCTGCGCACCAACAACTACATCGACGACGCCCACCTCGAAACCAGCAGTAACCGCCTCAGCGAACTGCAATTTGGCATCAACCACGGCCGGCGCATCGGCAATGCCTTCGTCAACGTTGACCTGGGCGTGCAGAACGGCATCGGTGCATTTGACGCCCAGCGCGACGACCAGCATCGCGATCAGTACGGGCACCTCACGGCCACTCCCGATTACCGCAAATACACCGCCACCGTCAGTTATCTGCAGCCGTTCAGCCTGTGGGGCGAGTCGTTCAGCTTTACCAGCTTGGCCACCGGGCAACGCAGCGAAGACGTGCTGTTCTCGCCGCAACGCATCAGCCTCGGCGGTTCTTCTTCGGTACGCGGTTTCAAGGATCAGCAACTGTCCGGCGACAGCGGTGGCTACTGGCGCAATGAAGTGCGCTGGGCCCGCCCGGTCACGTTGGAATGGCTGCGCCCGGCCTTCGCCGAATACGGCACCAGCCTGGGTTACGACCAAGGTGTGATCCGCAACGACCGTTACAACGACGACTACCACGGCCGCGTTTCAAGCAACTCCGTGGAGCTGTTCGCCCGGGGCAAATACGTCAGCACCAGCGTGACGTTTGCTCACTCGTTAGAAAGGCCTGGGGTCGTGACGGAGCGCGAAGCACCGATCTACTTCCGCATGGATTTCTTCCTGTAATTCAACGCCCTGCTGCAACGAGAATCTGAAAATGGATGTTCGCCACTTTGCCTTTCTGGCCCGCCAACCTTCTGCTGCCCTGAAGCGCCGGGACGCGTTCCTTGGTCTGCCCAAGCGCGGCCTGGTGCTGATTCTGGCCAACGCGCTGTTCTGGCAGCCGTTGCTCGCCCAGGCCGAAGGCATTGTGGTCAGCAACCCGGCCACCAGCGTCGGCCAGGCCGGCAATGGCGTGCCGGTGGTGAACATCGCTGCGCCCAATGGCAGTGGCTTGTCCCATAACCAGTTCAAGGACTACAACGTCGGCCCCAACGGCGTGATCCTCAACAACGCCACCGGCGCGGTGCAGAACACTCAGCTCGGCGGCTACATCGTCGGCAACCCGAACCTCAAGGGCGGCGCCGCCAACGTCATTCTCAACGAAGTCAACGGCGGCAGCCCCAGCCAGTTGCGCGGCTACACCGAAGTGGCGGGCCAGTCGGCCAAGGTCATCGTCGCCAACCCGTACGGCATCACGTGCAGTGGCTGCGGTTTTATCAACACGCCCAACGTGACCCTGACCACCGGCAAACCGCTGATGGACAACGTCGGCCGTTTGGACCACTACCAGGTTGACGGCGGCGCCGTGACCATCGACGGCGAGGGCCTGAACGCCAGTAACGTCGACCGCTTCGAAATCATCACCCGCTCGGCCAAGATCAACGCCCAGATCAACGCACGCGAACTGGCCGTAATCGCCGGGCGCAACGACGTCGATGCCCAAAGCCTGAAAACCACCGCACGCGCCGACGACGGCAGCGCCAAACCCGAGCTGGCCATCGACTCCAGCGCGCTGGGCGGTATGTACGCCGGCGCGATCAAACTGGTGGGCACCGAAGCCGGCGTGGGCGTGAAGCTCGACGGGACGTTGGCGGCCAGTGGTGGGGATATTCAGCTTGATGCCAATGGGCATTTGAGCATGGCGCAAACCGCCGCGAGCGGCGCGGTCAACGTCAAGGCCGCGAGCCTGGACGCCAAGGGGCCGGTGTACGCCGGCACGGCACTGGACGTGCAAACCCAAGGCGATCTGACCAACCGCCAAAGCCTGGCCGCCCGTGACCGCATTGCGCTGTCCAGCGGCGGCACGTTGACCAATAGCGACATTATCGAAGCTGGCGTCAACACCGATAACACCCGCAACGCAGCGGGCGACGTCAGCCTGCGCGGCAAGACCGTCAGCAACACCGGCACCAATGTCATCGCCAGCCGTACGTTGAGTGTCGATGCCCAGGCCCTGAACAACCAGGGCGGCACCCTGAGTGCAAAACAGCACACGCAGATTACGGCAGGCACAGTCGACAACCAGAACAAAGGCCGCATTCTGAGCAACGGCGGCCTGGCCCTCACGGCCGATCGCCTGCAGAACACCCAAGGCGGGCTGGTCACCAGCAACGGTCCGCTGACCGCGGTTGTCGGTGAGTTGCATAACCAGGGCGGCGAAGTCTCCAGCCTGGACACCGCAGCGCTGACGGTCACCACCCTCGACAACGTCGCGGGGCTGGTCACGGCGGGTAAGGCGTTGAGCCTTAACGTCGGCAGCCTGAACAACCAGGGCGGTCTGGTCACCAGCCAAGGCTTGGTCAGTGTGGCCGGTAACAGCCTGGACAACCGTGAAAAAGGCTTGGTCGCCGGCGTCGAGGGTGTGCAGGTCACTGTCGCCAACATCGACAACCGCAACGGCGAGCTGTCCAGCCGTGCGGGCGTGCAGGTCACCGGCACGCAACTGGATAACAGCGATGGCGGGCTGGTGATTGCCGGCAGCGGCGCAGGCCTGAATGTCGATCAATTGCTCAACCGCAACCAGGGCCTGATCAGCAGCGAAGGGCTGTTGAGCGTCACGGCGCGCAACGTGGCCAACAACGGCGGTACGCTGTCCAGCGCCGGCCCGCTGACCCTCAACGCCCTTGGCGCGGTAGACAACCAGGGCGGCCGGCTGGTGACTGACGCCCGCCTGATCCTCAACAGCGCGAGTCTCGACAACAGCCAAAAAGGCACCCTGAGCGCACGTCAGGCCGCGCAGATCACCACCGCTGACCTGAACAACCAGCAAGGCGGTCAGATCACCAGCGCCGAGGCCCTGACCCTGGACCTCAACCGTGGTCAGCTCAATAACCAGGGCGGACTGATCAACGCGCCGCTGCTGATGCTCAACAACCTCAAAGATGTGCATAACCAGGGCGGCGAGATTTCCAGCAGCCAGGCGTTCACACTCACCGCCGACAACCTGGACAACAGCGGCGGCAAACTGCTGAGCAATACCGCGCTGACCTTGCGCATCGGCCAGGCCCTGGCAAACGTCAAAGGCATGATCGCCGCAGCGTCGGTCGACGCGCACGCCGCCAGCCTCGACAACAGCGGCGGCACACTCACCAGCCGTGGCGACACCGTACTCAACATTGATGGCCGCCTGACCAATCGCGATCAGGGCCTGCTCAACGCAGGCGCTGCCCTGACACTCAACAGCGCCGAGTTGGATAACCAAAATGGCTCACTGCTGGGCAGCGCAATTGCCCTGGACTTCGGCAACGCCACCGGCGACCTGAACAACGCCGGGGGCCTGATCACCACCGCCGGCAATCTGACCATCAACCATCTGCGTGACCTGAGCAACGGCGGTGGCGAACTCTCCAGTGCGCAAACCCTGGACCTCAGCGGTCGCACGTTGAACAACAGCAACGGCAAGCTGATCAGCAATAACCTGCTGCTGCTCAATGCCACAAACCTGATCAACCAGAACGGCTTGATGTCCGGCTGGCAGGGCTTGACCGTCAGCGGCGCCAACCTCGATAACCGCAACAACGGCACCTTGTCGAGCCGTTATGGCGACCTTAATGCCACGCTGACCGCCAGCCTGCTCAACAGCGGAGCGGGTGCGCTGGTGAGTCAAAAAGCGCTGTACGTGACCGCCGCCGAGCTGGACAACAGCAACACGGGCGTACTCTCCAGCGCCGCCGGCCAACGTCTCAACGTGGGCGGTTTGCTCAACAACGCCCAGGGCGGCGTGATCGACAGCGGCGCAGCCCTGAACCTGAACGCGCAAAACCTGGACAACAGCGCCGGCAGCATCAGCGGCGGCACCGCCACCACTCTCGACCTGCTCGCGACCCTGACCAACACCAATGGCAAGTTGGCCAGCGGTGGTCCGTTGCTGATCAGCCGTGCCGCGCAGATCAACAACCAGGGCGGCCAGATCGCCAGCCAGGGCCTGTTGACCCTGCTGACCGGCGGCCTGGACAACCGCAACCGTGGCACGCTGGCCGCCAACGACCGCTTGAGCCTCACCGCCAGCGGCCTGGTGCAGAACGGCAACGACGGCTTGATCTACAGCCAGAACGCCGGCCTCAGCCTCACGGCCAACCGCGTGGAGAATGGCAAAGGCACCGTGCAAAGCCAGGGCGGCATGACCGTCGACGTGGCTGACGCGCTGGACAACCAGAGCGGCAAACTGATCGCCCAGGCGGGCGATTTGAGTGTCAACGCCGCCAGCCTCGACAACCGCGGCGGCACCCTTGCCAGCCTCAAGGCCGCACTGCAAACCCGTGTGGTCGGCGTGCTGCGCAACGGTTATGACCTCAACAACAACCGTCAGGGCGGCGTGATGCAGGGGCAAAGCCTCAACCTGCAAGCCGGCAGCGTAGACAACTATGGCGGGCGCATCGCGGCGCAGGGCGGCAACGCACTGGTGACCACCGGCAATTTCGACAACCGCAACGGCGGGCTCTATGCCAAAGGCCTGATGCGTGTGGTCGGGCATGACTTTGATAACAGCGGCGACAACGACGGCCAGATTGCCGGTCAACAAATCGACCTGGACCTGAGCGGCGCACTTAACAACCGCCTGGGCATCATCGAAAGCGAAAGCACCCTCAAGGTGCGCGCTGCCAGCCTCGACAACCAGACCGGGCGCCTGCGTGCCCTGGGCACGGCGGGCACCACCGAATTCGCCATCGGTGGCCTGTTCGACAACCGCAACGGTGTGCTCGAAACCGCCAACAACGATCTGACCCTCAACGCCGGCAGCCTGCAGAACCTGGGCGGCAACGTACTGCACGTGGGCACCGGCAACTTCGGCATTGCCCCCGCCAACCTCAACGACGTGGGCGGCAGCCTGGTCACCCGTGGCGACCTGACCATTAGCCAGGGCCACTGGACCAACAGCAGCGTGATCCAGGCCGGGCGACTGACAGTCAACGTCGACACCCTCGACCAGACCGCCAGCGGCCAACTGCTCGGTGCCCGACGCTTCGTCGGCAGTGGCGCCAATTGGAACACCCAAGGCCTGATCGCCAGCGACGGCACGCTCGACCTGACGTTGAGCGGCGCCCTTAACAGCAGCGGGCGCATCAGCAGCCTGGGCGACCTCAACCTCAGCGCGGCACAGGCCACCCTGAGCGAAACGGCAAGCATCGCCGGCGGCGGCATCACTACCGCCAACATCGCCGGCACGCTCAACAACCGCGGGCGCATCACCGCCGCCACCGACCTGGTGCTTAACGCGGGCGCGATCAACAACTACGCGACCCTGGGCAGTGGCCAGCGACTGACCGCTACCACCGGTGCGTTACTCAACGACCACGGCCTGATCTTCAGCGGCGGCGACATGAGCCTGCGTGTCGACGCGTTGAACAACAGCTACGCCGACCTCTACAGCATGGGCAACCTGAGCGTCGACCGTGACGGCAAGGGCGGCCTGGCCAGCAGCATCCTCAACAGTTCTTCGACGATCCAGAGTGACGGCAACCTCAGCCTGTCCGCCAACTCGATCAAAAACGAACGGGCGGTACTGACCGTCAACGACGCGGGTGTCTATACCGCATCCGCCACCGAAGGTACCTGCATCGAGTACGTCAACGCGGGTGACTGTCATGCCGGTGGCACGGCGCGCAACTACGTGTGGGAGCTGGTGACCCGCGACAAACTGGAAGTGACCGCCGCCAGTGCCGGTTCGAGCATCACCTCGGGCGGTAACATGACGCTGGCGGGCGGTGACTTGCTTAACAGCAGCAGCTCGATTGCGGCCGGCGGCAACTTCACCGCGCGCCTGAACAACCTGGTCAACACCGGCATCGAAACCGGCGAGACCGAGACCTACCGGCTCTTTACATCGGCGCGTACCGAGCACCCAAGCGGCTGGTTCAATGCGGCTCGCGCACTGACCAATAAATACTGGTATCAAAGCCCTGGCTACAATCCCAATGACCTCGGTGGCCTGGAGGCTGCCGTGGCCAACTTCATCGGGATCATGGAGAGCGAGCGCACCCAGTTCGGCAAAGTCACCAAAATCGCCAGTGACGACCAACGTTACGCTGCGGTGATTCAGGCCGCCGGCGCGGTAGACGTCAAGGCGCAAGCCGGTATCGACAACAGCGTGGTGCGCCTGGGCTACAACTACATCGGTGCGGGCGCCAAAACCACCACCGGCGCCACGGGCGCCAGTGGCGCAGCCGGTTACTCGACGCGCGTCACCCTTAACCAGCAACTGCCGCCTGACCTCGCCCAACAGCAGATCAATCCGCTGAGCCTGCCCGGCTTCACCTTGCCCAGCGGGCAGGGCGGGCTGTTCCGCCTCAGTGGCGAAAGCGCCAGCGCGCCGGCCAGTACCGGCCCGCAAGGCTGGACCCTCGGCGGCGGCGGTGTAGACCGCACGCCGGTTACCGGCCCGGTCGTACCCGGCAGCGGCACCTCGGCCGACGGCGTGGTGATCAACCGTGTGCAAGGCCTGCCAGACAGCCAGTTCGTCTCCAGCCCACAGAAATACCTGATCGAAACCAACCCGCTGCTGACCAACCTCAGCCAGTTTTTAAGCTCTGATTACATGCTGTCCAAACTGGGCTACGACCCAGACCAGGCCCAAAAGCGCCTGGGTGACGGCCTGTATGAACAACGCCTGATCCAGCAAGCCGTGATCGCGCGTACCGGCCAGCGCTTCATCGATGGCCAGACCAGCGACACGGCGATGTTCAAGTACCTGATGGACAACGCCATTGGCACCCAGCAGGCGCTTAACCTGTCGGTGGGCGTGAGCCTCACCGCCGAGCAAGTCGCGGCCCTGACCCATGACATCGTGTGGATGGAAAACGCCACCGTCGCTGGCCAGCAAGTGCTGGTGCCCGTGCTCTACCTGGCCCAGGCCAACAACCGCCTGGCGCCCAACGGCGCACTCATTACCGGCAGCGACCTGAACCTGGTCAGTGGCGCCGACCTCAACAACGTCGGCACCCTGCGCGCCACCAACAACCTGGCTGCCAGCGCCGGGCGCAACATGGTCAACAGCGGCCTCGTGCAAGCCGGCAACCGCCTCGACCTGCTCGCCGGCAACAACCTCACCAACCGCGCCGGCGGCATCATCGCCGGGCGCGACGTCAGCGTCAGCGCAGTGAATGGCGATGTACTCAACGAGCGCACCGTCACCAGCCACCAAAGCAGCAGCGGCTACCGCACCGAGCGCACCGACTTCGTCGACAACGCCGCCCGCATCGAAGCCGCCAACACCCTCACCCTGCAAGCCGGGCGCGACGTCAACAGCACCGGCGGCGCCTTCAAAAGCGGCGCCGACCTGGGCGTTCAAGCCGGGCGCGATGTAAACCTGGCCACCGCCGAACAGCGCAATGCCAACACCGTCAGCACCTACATGCGCAGCAGCAGCGCAAACCAGTACGGCACCGTGATCGAAGCCGGGCGCGACTTCCAGGTGGTGGCTGCGCGCGATATCAGCGCCATCGGCAGCCAGTTGAATGCCACGCGTGATCTGGCGCTGGTAGCCAAGGGCAATGTGAACCTGGCGTCGGCGGCGAATGAACAGCATTCGGCGTTTAATTCCAAGAAGGTCACCAGCCAGGAAGACCACGTTCAGCAAGTCGGCACATCTTTGGTGGCCGGGGAGAACCTCTCCCTCAGTGCCGGCAACGACCTCGTGGTCAGCGCCAGCCGTGCGAGTGCCGGCAAGGAAGCCTACCTGTACGCAGGCAATGACCTGGCGCTGAACGCTGCGCAAGACAGCGACTACAGCTATTACCGCAAAACCAAAACCAGCAAAGGGTTGCTGTCCAGCACCCAGAAAACGCGCATCGACAGCAGTAACCAGATCAGCCAGCAGGGCTCTTCCATCAGCGCTGATACCGTGGTTGTGCGTGCCGGTCGGGACATCGGCACAACCGCCAGCGACGTGGTTTCTACCAACGCTACCAGCCTGATTGCCGGGCGCAATGTGGTGATTGATGGGGCGACGGAGACCTTTGAGCAAAGCCATTCGTCCTCGACCAAAAAATCGGGCTTGATGAGCAGCGGCGGCATCGGCGTGACGTTGGGCTCAAGCAGCAACCAGAACACCTTCACCAGCAGCACCGAAACCACCCGGGCCAGCAACATCGGCAGTGTGCTGGGCAGTGTGGATATTCAGGCTGGCAAAGACCTGACCATACGCGGTTCTGACGTGGTTGCCGGTAAGGACATCAGCCTGGTTGGGCAAAATGTCAGCATCCTGGCTTCCGAGAACAACAACCGTAGCGAGCAGACCTCCAAGAGCAAAACCAGTGGTTTGACCCTGGCGTTGTCCGGCACCGTGGGTAGCGCGGTGGACTCCGCTTATAAGACCGCCAAGCAAGCCAAGAACGAGGACGACGGCCGCCTCTCGGCGCTGCAAGGTGTGAAGGCGGGTTTAACGGGGGTGCAAGCGTGGCAGGCGGCGCAGCAGAATGGTGGCATGACCGGCGCTAACGCCGCGGAATTTGTCGGCATCGCCATCTCGCTCGGCTCGCAAAAATCCAGCTCCAAACAGACCCAGGAGCAGACGGCAAGCCAAGGTAGCAGCCTCACCAGTGGCAATAACCTCAGTATTGTAGCCGCCGGTAACGGCACGCCTGGCGCAGATGGAGACATCCGCGTTCAGGGCAGCAAGCTCCAGGCCGGTAATGAAATGCTGTTGGCAGCAGAGCGTGATATCCGCCTGGAAGCAGCCGCCAACACACAAAAACTCGATGGCAAGAACAGCAGTGGCGGCGGGGCCGTAGGCCTTAGCTTTGGGGCGAGTTCCAATGGTGCTGGCCTTAGCATCTTCGCCAATGCCAACAAGGGCACCGGCAGCGAGAAAGGCAATGGCACAACCTGGACGGAAACGACGCTGGATGCGGGCAAGCAAGTCAGCCTGATCAGTGGGCGAGACACCGTCCTCAAAGGTGCGCAGGTCAGTGCAGATCAGATCAAGGCCGCGGTAGGCCGCGATCTTATGCTGCAAAGCCTGCAAGACAACGATGACTACAAGTCCAAACAAACCGATGTCAGCGGTGGCGCAAGTTTCACGTTTGGCACCATGACGGGCAGTGGTTCGCTCAGCATCAGCAAGAGCAAGATCGACTCCAACTATAAAAGCGTGCAGGAGCAAACCGGCCTGTTCGGCGGTAAGGGCGGCTATCAGATTGATGTGGGCAACCACACGCAACTCGATGGCAGCGTGATCGCCAGCACTGCAACAGCGGACAAAAACCGCCTGAGCACCGGCACCCTCGGCTGGAGCGTTTTAAAGAACAAAGCCGACTACACAAGCCAGTTGCAGAGCGCCAGCGTCAGCAGTGGCGCAAGCAGTGCGAACGCCTTCATCAGCAATATGCCTTCCGGTAGCTTGATCGCGTTCAATCATGGCGACAGTGACAGCGGCACCACGTCATCGGCCATTTCCAACGGTACTCTCGACATCCGCGACCCTGCTAAACAGCAGCAGGACGTTGCAACGCTGAGCCACGATGTTGAACACGCCAACGGCAGCATCAGCCCGATCTTTGATAAGGAAAAAGAGCAGAAGCGCCTGCGCCAGGTGCAGTTGATTGCGGATATTGGTACTCAGGCAGTAGACATCGTTCGAACCCAAGGCCAGATCGATGCTGATAAAGAGGCGCGTGCTGAACTTGATAAGCGTGGCATCAAGGAACCTGGAAAAGATGCCAAAAAAGAGGACGTCGACGCCTACAAGAAACAACTGATTGCCACTGACGCTTATCAACGGATCATGGCGGACTACGGGGTCGGCGGCAATTACCCGCGTGTAGCGCAGGCGGTGACGGCAGCATTGCAAGGGCTGGTGGGAGGCGATATCGGTTCAGCCATTGCGGGCGCATCGGCGCCGTACATGGCGCAAGTCATCAGGAAAACCACCGGAGACAACGCTGTACTCAACACCATGGCGCATGCCGTATTGGGTGCGGTGGTGGCGCAGGCGCAAGGCAACTCTGCGGGAGCGGGGGCTGCGGGAGCTGCGACGGGTGAATTCATCGCCCATCAGTTGTATCCGGGCAAGAAGACAATCGAGTTGACGGAGGAGGAGAGAGAGACGGTTGTTGCACTTTCGGGTCTAGCAGCAGGGTTGGCTGGGGGGATTGCTGGTGGTGATCTGGGCGGTGCGGTTACAGGGGCAAAGGCGGGAAGCAATGCGGTGGAGAACAACTCCCTCAGTGATATTGCAGAAGCATTAGCAGAACGTAAAACACTTGAACAAAAGGCCGGAGAGCGCGTCAAGGCTGAAAACGAGCGATACAAGGAGCAAAACTGTGCAGGAATGAGCGCGGATGCGTGCTCGGCTCAAATGTATGCTGAGCGTCGCGAAACACTTGCTTATACCGTGGCGGGTGTTGGAGCTGTAGCCGGAGCAGTGCTGCTCGGTCCTGCCTTGTTAAATTCCTGTGCGATGAACCCAGCTGTTTGTACCGAACTGTCATTAACAGCAGTTGAGTTGCCCTTTGGTGCCGCAACGGCTGGCGGTACAGCGTTGGGTGTAGGAGGATTTGGTAGTCTTGCGGCCAAGGAGTTAGCTGCTACTGCGGATGCTGCGGCTGCGGCGCGAAATGTCGAGACCGCAAAAGGTAGCGCTCTTGATGCAAAAGGCGTAGGTGCTGATGCAGCAGCAGGCCAAGCGGTGCCGGGTGCAGCCAATTTTATGGGCGAATCCGATCAGTTTTTTAAAAATGTATCTAAAAGATCTGATATAGATTCGAACGGTTATTTTGACGTTATCGCTCATGGGAGTACACAAAAGATTGAGGTAGTTACTTCAAGTGGAACTATTATGGCAGATCAGCGTGTCGTCTCTCGACTTATCGAAAATAACCCCGCTTACAGTGGGCAGCCGATTCGTTTGTTATCTTGTGATACTGGAGCTTGTGATGCCGGATTTGCTCAAAGTCTTGCGAATAAAATGGGGGTCCCGGTGAAAGCTCCAACTAACTTGGTGTGGGCCTACGGCGATGGAAAAGTGGTAGTTGCTCCAAGATCCCCATCGAATCCAAATTACCCGGACTTATCGAAGCAAGGTGAGTTCAAAATTTTTAATCCAGGTAAGCCATAGTGTCTATTTCATTAGTTGTGTGCGAGCGATGCGGCGGTGGTTTGGTAAGTTTTGAGGAAAACAGCGCTAAAGGGCTAAGGTGTTCAGTTTGTGACTGGTCGTTAGTTACTACGAACATTTCTGGTATTAAGGTTGATGAAGAGATATATGAAGTATTTTGTGCTGGTGATTATAGAAATAAATCACATATAAAGGCTGTGTCCGAGGTGTTCGGTTCTAATTTTTTAAAGTCCAGAGATTTACTTCAGCAGGGCATGTTTAGAATTTTTTCTGGAAAGGCTGTAGACGTATTAAGAGTTCGAAAAATTCTTGCTGAAGTTGGAGTTGAGTATATAATTAAACCCGATTTTATCTGGGTTTGATGGCATAGATGTAAAAGAAATACAAGCTGGGGCTGGCAGGAGTTGGAAAAGGAGAAATAGGGGTCAGACCACGCTTTTCGTTTTTTAGAGTTCAGCAGCGTTGCTCTTTAAAAACATGATTTATTTTTTGTAATTATTCCAATCTGTTGGCCTGTTGAAGGGCGGCTAAGCTGTAAGCTCCTATCCAGTTAGGGGTTTATATGGCTCGCCGTCCTAGAGTTTTACTGCCGGATATCCCGTTGCATATTATTCAGCGGGGAAACAATCGGTCTGCGTGTTTTTATTCAGATGAAGACTATATTTTTTACATCGATACATTAGCCGTGCTTGCTGAATTGTACGGCTGTAAAGTTCACGCATTGTGCTTGATGACAAATCATGTTCATTTGTTGTTGACTCCCAGCTGCTGCGCAGGGGCCGGCCTGCTTATGAAGGGGCTGGGGCAGCGCTCCGTTCAATATGTCAATCGAACATATCAACGAACGGGCACGTTGTGGGAAGGCCGTTTCCGCTCCTGTTTGGTTCAACAAGACAACTATGTTTTAGCTTGCTATCGATATATCGAAATGAACCCTGTTAGAGCCGGTATGGTTGCTCATCCGGGCGACTATCGCTGGACCAGCTATAGGGCAAACGCACAGGGCGAGCTGTCAGGCTTTATAAGCCCGCATGCGGTTTATAACGAATTAGGTAGCGGCACCGTAGAAGAATAGTGGTCTGACCCTTATTTTTCAATTATTTTCCCAGCTGGAGCCCAGTCCATGCCGGTGAGAAAATGATGATTGCACATATGAAAAAAAATGAAATATACGTCAGGATGTTTTCTCTAGCGTTGCCTTATATAAGAAATATTCAGACTCTTGAGGAAAAAATAAAGGGTAAAGATAGGTCTTGTTATTTTGAAGCAGAGTTAGTGCATAACCTTGCCAGTAGTTTGTTGAGTTCTGAGTTTTCCGAGCATGACATATGGTTTTTAAATCATCAGGCTAAGTATTACTTTGATAATTGTAGTGATGATATTTCACCAAATTACTGGGAGCATCTTAAATTAATTCGGGCTCTTTTTGAACTGGTTCCTGATGTATTCAAAGCGAAATTATTATGGGTCGGACCCTGAGTGATCCCCACAAATCTATCCTGGAGAAATAGGGGTCAGACCACGATTTTGTTTTTTAAAGTTCAGCAGAGTTGCTCTTTAAAAACATGATTTATTTTTTGTAATTATTCCGATCTGTTGGGCTTTTGAAGGGCGGCTAAGCTGTAAGCTCCTATCCGGTTAGGGGTTTATATGCTAGCCATTCTAGGGTTTTACTGCCGGATATCCCATTGCATATTATTCAGCGGGGAAGCAATCGGTCTGCGTGTTTTTATTCAGATGAAGACTATAATTTTTTGCATTGATACACTAGCCGTGCTTGCTGAATTGTATGGCTGTAAAAGTTCACGCATTGTGCTTGATGACAAATCATGTTTAGGAAATAGGGGTCAGACCACGGTTTTGTTTTTTGGAGTCCAGCAGAGTTGCTCTTTAAAAACATAATTTATTTTGTGACTTTTCTGTTGTTGTCGTCCTCGGAAGAATAGTGGTCTGACCCCTGTTTTTCTTGGTTGCTCATCCGGGCGACTATCGCTGGACCAGCTATAGGGCAAACGCACAGGGCGAGCTGTCAGGCTTTATAAGCCCGCATGCGGTTATAACGAATTAGGTAGCGGCACCGCGCAACGAGCCGAAGCTTACCGGTCTATATTCAATGATCGACTTTCACCTGGGCTGATAGAACAAATTCGATCTTCTACAAACGGTAATTACGTTTTGGGCGATCAGAAGTTTGCGTCCGAGATCGCGCAGGCGTTAGGTAAAAGAGTTTCGCAGGGTGTGTCAGGGCGCCCAAAAAGTGTCAGTTAAAAGAATAGAGGAATAGTGGTCTGACCCCTATTCCCCTCAGGGTCTGTCCCCTATTTCCCTCAGCTCAAGGCGCGACGGTGGAGTAGTGCCCGTCGCGATCAGGGCGGCAGATGTTGGTTGAAACGGGCTGGGTTTCCTGGAAGGAGCCGGCGCCGCTGAGTGTTACCAGCTCGATAGAACACTTGGCGGAGTAGAAATTCTGCTTGTGGAATTCGATGCTTGCTTCGTAATCCTTTCCGGCCTCTGGGACGAACTGGATGGTAGGTGGGTAGCAGTAACCGTTTTCGGATTTATACCCGATGTCGACCAGAACTGGCTGGTGGGCGGGGATGACGAATTCGTCGTAGCCCAGCCGGTCGGTTTTCACTGCTTCGGTGTGCGCGGTGGCGGGCATGCCGATCACGCGGTTTTGGTAGTCCTCGGCCTTCATGCCAAGTAGGTCGGCGGTGCGCCAGAGGATGTAGCTTTGTTTGGGATCATGGACGCGAGTAGCAATGCTTCCCTGTAAGCGACCATTTTCTGGATGGTTATAGTAGGCCTCACAGGTTTTGCCGGGGACATAGATGGCGTACTTTTCCGGTGCAGAATAGATGCGGATGCGCGCGCTGGTAGTCGGATCGTACTTGGCCGCTTCAGCTTCGTTACGCAGGTTGGTCTTATCGTAGCTGGTGCACCCTATTAGAAGCAGTGCGCTTGCGGTGAGTGTGAGTAATTTCATCGTGTAACAACCCTCCTTGTCGTTTCTGTAATCAGCATCTATTTGATGCGAAAGACCTCGATCTTACATGTGCGAGTCTTCCGGCCCAATCTCGCAAGAAGGAAAAAGCCGCAGATTTATTTAATCTCGTTGGAGTGATTTTCTTCTCTACCACCCACATACAAAACGGGCGACGTCTAAGCCGCCCGGCTTTCACTCAAGATGGATCGGCATTGAGTCTACGACTGATGACATCCAGCAAATCACACCCATCACGCAGCGGAATAGCCAGCAATTGGGCGAAGTCTTGAAGCACCACGGCATCGCTGCTGAGCTGTTCGCGGAAGGCCAGGTTTTCCAGCAGTTGCGTGACGGCGCGAATCCGGTACGCGGCGGCGTCGTGGAGCACGTCGAGGGGCGCACTGGTGTCGATAAGCAGAGCGGGGACGGTGCAGTCGTGGCCCGTTAGGGGCATGTATTGGTTCATTTTCAGTACTCTGTTGGTGGATTAAGCCACCACGCATTCGTCGCCAAACGAATGGGTGGCAGCTGTACGCAGGTTGGCGAACCGGAACAGAGTAACCGGCAGACCCGAAGGTCTCCCGCGCACAGCCGCCATAACATGCACAGCTTTGCGGGTGCAAAAACACCTGCATGGAAGCGGGTTGCTTTTGCACTCTGTTGTCAGGTCGCCAAACCTGATCGCCATATGGGCGACGGGCCGGACTATAAGCCCCGCACCCAAACCCACGCAAGGCATCAACGCCCTGACTCAAACCCCTGCGTCCTATCCCCAACCCCCACCGACGCCAACGCTTCCCGCCGTCTGCTCACGGGTATTACGCAAATCCCCAGTCGTTTCGGGAAGCGTCCTACCGCAAAAGGAACCATTTCCCTCAAGCCCGGGTCTTTACCCCGCCCACCCGCAACCGGTCGGGCTGCATGGACTGCAGCGTTTTCAAAATACATTAAGGATTAATGTGAACCTCGCCTCCCTATTCCCTTTTCTGCCACCACCGGCTGCGGTGCGTTTGCTCGCGCCTGCGTTTCAGAAAGGCGCCTTGGGGGCATGCTCTCGGATCAAGTGATCCTTCGCTCAGCACACCTACAGCCGCCGGGCTTATTGGCGGCTTTGACTGTAGTTCATGGAGTTTGAAATGAAGCGTAAGCCGTTCCAGAAAACCCTGTTGGCCTTGATGGTCAGCGCAGGCGCCGCGCACGTTGCTGCGGTGGAATTTGACGTCAGCAGCGGCCAGAACAAGTGGAAAGGCCAGGTGTTCAACGAGCCTGTGACCTTGGTCGGTTCACGCAATGTGGTGGCCACCCAGCGTTATGTCGATGGGGCGAGTGTTGCCGAGACCGATATTCAGGGCTCGCTGATCAACCGCGCCGACTACACCATCGATGGCAGTGGCCTCAACATTCGCGGGTTCGTGGTGGATGGTGCGATTGACTCAGATCTCAGAGCCCGTGGCGGCATTATCACCGGCGATGTGGTTCAGTCCGGTGTGATCAGGCTGACCAACCAGACCTGGGCCGAAGGGTTTGAGGTAGGCGCCGCCACCGTCGGCGGCAACGTGATCAACACGGGCACCATCATCACCGTCGACGTGCCGGGATCCGGTCCCGAGAGCGACGGTGAGGGGATCTACCTCAACGGCACCACCGTAGGCGGCGATGTCGTCAACTCCGGCCTGGTGGACGTGACGTCCTATTACGGCTTCGGCCTGATCCTGGACACCCACAACAATTTGCCGGTGACCGTCGGCGGCAAGATTCTCAACTCCGGGACCATTCGCGTCACCGGTGAAGAGGCGCTGGGCATTGAGGTTGAAACCGACACCAGTGACCTGCGCATTGAAAACAGCGGGTTGGTGACGGTCAATGGCGGCCTTGCCAGAGCGGTTCGGTTCGACTCCGGTACTTACGACTATCTGCTCAACACCGGCACCCTCGAAGCCAATGGCGCCAACGCGGTCGCTGTCAGCCTGCGGGGCGCGACCTTTACCTTGAACCCACAGACGGGCGCACGCGGCATCGTCAACCGTGGCCTGATCAAGGCCGACAGCACGGCGATCCTGGTGGACGCGAAGTACCAAACATCGCCTTTCGAAATCAACCAGCAAGCCGGCGAGATCCGCAGTAACGCCGGCACCGCCATCGACGCCGCCAACCTCGCCACGCTGAACTGGACCGGCGGCAAAATCACCGGCGACCTGCTCAACTTGAGCGCGGTGAATGTCGCGGGCCAGGCTGATTTCGTCGGCCAGCGCATCATCGCGCCGGTCTCGGTCAACGCCGGTTCGTTGAACCTCTCTGCGCCGGGCACCACGATCACCGGCGACCTCAACGTCGCCAGCGGCGCGGGCATTGATATGCACTTGGCCGACAGCGTGGTGCCGACCACGCCGTACCTGACGGTCAACGGCACGGCCAGTTTTGCCCAGGCCTCAAAGCTGACCGTGAGCGCCAACCCTGGTGACTTCACCCGCACCAACAACGGCACCCAGTACACACTGCTGCAAGCCAGCAGCGTGCAAAACAACGGGCTGTCTGTTGCCAGTTCTTCATCGCTGCTCAACGTGCTCAGCTACTCGGCGGATGCCCAAACGGTCAAGGCTGTCGTCGCGGTTAAAGACAACCAGCAAGTGCAGCAGGAACTTGCCGGTGCAGGTGCCACCGCCGCAGCGGCGACGGCGGTCAATACCTTCAAGAACGAGGTGCTCGGCGGGCTGAACCAGAACGACCTCGTGTTCCAGTCCCTCGCCAACGCCGGTACTGCGCAACAGCTTGCTCAGGTGAGCGAGCAGCTCAAGCCGGACGTCAACCGTGGCGCGCTGGATGTGGCCTTGTCGGGTCAAACCGTGATCAACGGCGCGATCTTCAACCGCCTCACTGATCAGCGCGAAGGCCATCAAACCGGCGGCGTGTGGGTGCAGGGCCTGAGCAGCAACATGGACCAGGACGGCCGTGGCGGTAACAACGGCTACTCGGCCAACAGCAGCGGCATGGCGGTGGGTGTGGACGGTCGCTTGAACGACACCACCCGCTTGGGCCTGGCCTACAGCTACCTCAACTCCAACATCCATTCCGACCTGGGCAACAAGACTGACGTCGAGGGCCACGCGCTGTCGCTGTATGGCAACTGGGCGCTGCAAAACTGGTTTGTCGACGGCAGCCTCAGCTACGGCCACAACGACAACGACAGCAAACGCCATGTGGCAGGCACCACGGCCAAGGGCAGCTACGACAGTAATGTGTTGGCGGCCAGCGTGATCGGCGGCTACAGCTTCAAGCCGTCGCAGGCCGTGGTGATCGAGCCGCGCGTGGCGGCGCGTTATGCCAACGTGCGCATGGATGGCTACGACGAGAAGGGCTCTTCGGCAGCGCTGAGCACCCGCTCGCAACGCTATGAAGTGGGTGAGCTGGGCGCCGGCCTGCGGTTGGCAGGCAACCTGCCGATGGGTGCTGGCAAGCTGCAACCGGAAGCAACCCTGATGGCCTATCACGACCTGATGGGCGATCGCGTCGCGCAAACTTCCAGCTTCGTGGCAGGTGGCTCGCCATTCACCGTCACCGGCGCTTCGGTGGCGCGTGACAGTTATGAAGCCAGCGTGGGCGTGAACTACCAGGTGTCGGACTTTACCGTGGGCGCCAGCTACACCCGCCAGGCGCGCAGTGGGTTTGACGCCGATGGCGTAATGCTCAAGGCGCGGTATGCCTTTTAAGCGCTGACGGCGTTGCTCGGTCCGGGGCCTGCTGGCCCCGGACCACGATTATTCAACCTTGAGGTTCTTATGAAAGTATCCATCGCAATCCCCGTCGCGCTGGCCTTTGCCGTGCTGATGGCGGGGTGCAGCAGCCATCGGCTTGCCGAGCAAAACTTCTCGAAGCCGGTGGTTCCGTTGGCCACCAATGACCATCAGGCCAGCCTGACATTTCGCACCAAGGGCGGCGCAGGCGACAACCCCGTGACCTATTCCCTGGCGTACGCGGAGTCGAGTTATGGCTTGGCCGAGGCTGGCGAGCGGGTTTACGACGGGTATTACTTCAGCCGCGTGCCGGGCTACCTGAAAAAAATCGGCGGTGGCACTGACTCTATCGACAAAGTGATCGAGGCCAACAAACCGCTGCGCATACACGCGAACGTCAAGCAGCAGATCGCGACGCTCAACGGCATTCCGATGCATTCCATGTTTGGCTATGCCATTACGGCGCAACCGGCGACTCAGGTGTTTACGCCGCAGCCGAAGAAGCATTACCTGATTGAGACGGCCATCAGTGATGCGTTTGTGATGAGCATTTATGAAGTGACGGCAACGGGTGAGCGCAAACCGGTGGAGGTGACAGTGGCCGCGGACTGAGCCGGCGACGCACTTGCCAAGGCGAGCACTGCGACCGTGGCGAGCGGGCTTGCCCCGCGTTGGGTTGCGAAGCGACCCCCAAAAATGGGCCTGCTACGCAGTCCAACGCGGGGCAAGCCCGCTCGCCACAGGGTGCGATCGCTGCCGTGCA
>NZ_JAFCUU010000017.1:0-39950 GCF_049896685.1 Pseudomonas sp. TWRC1-2
CCGAACGCAGGCTTGAATCCGTGGGTAACCCGGCAGGACGCCGGGTTAGCCGCGTTGGGCCATGGATGGCCCGTCGCGGCGGCCCACGGATTCAAGCCGGAGTGAGGGCACACCGAGCCTAAGCGAGGTGCCGAGCCTAAGCGAGGTGCCGAGTGGTGGGGCAAAGACCTTTTGGTTACTTTTGGGGCGTTTGCCAAAAGTGACCCGCTGTAAGAGCGGAACCACCAGTGGCCGTTACCGCAGCAACGGATATGTACTCACTCCCCCTACAACCCCCCCGAGACTGTTGCAATTTGGGCAACAGTCATTATCTTGTTACACTCTGTACCGCACCGCTCACCTGCGCTAATTTGACGCACCGATGAGCGCGACGGCAACCACAGCTTCCCGCTCACCCAAATTTCCCTCGACTTATTTCCAGGGCTCTACACTGGGAATCTGTTCAAAGCCGCTGACTTCAGCGGCTTTTTTTTGCGGTAAAAAAAGGCCAGGCACACCCCCACGACATTGGCCGCTTACGATTGACCAAAGGAGCTCCACCGGTGAAGAACTCGCTGACGTTCACCCCGCTATTCCTAGCGATTGCAACAACGATCGCCCCCCTGGCCCAAGCGGCAGACACCACCCCCGCCGACGGTTTCGTCGACGGCGCAAGCCTCAAGATCAACACCCGCAATTACTACATGAACCGCGACCGTCGCGACATCCACACCGATGACAGCAAGGAATGGGGCCAAGGCTTCATCGGCACCTTCGAATCCGGCTACACCCAGGGCACCGTCGGCTTCGGCCTGGACCTCAACGCCATGCTCGGCCTCAAGCTCGACGGCGGTGGCGGCACCGACGGCTCCAGCATCCTGCCGTATGGCAGCGGCAACGGCAAAGCGCCCGGCTCGTTCTCCACCGCAGGCGGCACCTTGAAAATGCGCGCCTTCGACACCGAGCTGAAAGCCGGCGACCTGTTCCTCAACAACCCGGTAATCGCCGGCGGCATGACCCGCATGCTGCCGCAGGATTTCCGCGGCGTAAGCCTGACCAACCACAGCTTCGACGGCTGGATGCTTGAAGGCGGCCAGGCCAGCTTCACCAAGCTCTACAACCAGAGCGGTCACCGGCGCATCGGCACCAGCTACGGCGCACTGCCAGACCACGCCGACAGCCAGCACCTGAACTGGGCCGGTGTGTCGTTCAGCGCCATCCCGGGCGTCACCAGCAACCTGTACGCTTCCGAACTCAAGGACGTGTGGCACCAGTACTACTACGACCTGGATTACACCTACGCGCTGAACGACCTGGTCAGCCTCAACCCCGGCCTGCACTACTACCACACCCAGGACACCGGCCGGTCGCTGCTGGGCAGCATCGACAACAACACCTACAGCCTGCATTTCACCGTGGGCGTGGGCAACCACAGCCTCACCGCCGCCTACCAGCGGGTCAACGGCAATACGCCGTTCGACTACATCAGCCAGGGCGACAGCGTCTACCTGGACAACTCCCAGCAATACTCGGACTTCAACGGCCCCAACGAGCGCTCGTGGAAACTCAAGTACGCCTATGATTTCGCAGGCCTGGGCATGCCAGGGCTGACGTCTGCCGTTTCCTACATCAGCGGCAAGACCGACCTGACCAAGGTCGACCCCAACAGCCGTGGCTACAGCACCTGGTACAGCGCCGATGGCAAGGACGCCAAACACTGGGAGCGCGACATCGATTTGAAGTACGTGGTGCAAGGCGGCAAAGCCAAGGACTTGGCCGTGCGCCTGCAATGGGCGACCAACCGCGGCGGAAATGGCTACTCAGCGGTGGATCGGGATGTGGACGAATACCGGGTGATCGTGGACTACCCGATCAACGTGTTCTAACCCGCCAATCTTTCTTTTTTAGCCCATGCCCTAATTTTCATCGCGTAGAACTAAACTGCCAGTATCTTATCTGTTGAAGTCTGCGCGATGAGTCAACTCCGCCCTCCTTCTTTACCTGCACGCTCGGAGCTTTTGCTGATTCTGGGCAGTAGCCTGACCGTCACCCTGATTGTGATTATCGTCGCGGCGCTGCTGAACCGCGAACACGCCAGCACCGTCCAGGCCGCCCAGCGCGCGACCACCAACATCACCCAACTGATCAATGCCGATGTGCTGCGTAACGTCGAGCTCTATGACCTGGCGCTGGAGGGTCTGATCAAGGCCACCACCCGCAAGGACCTCGCGCAGGCGTCACCGGACATCCGGCACATGGTGCAGTTTGACCAGTCCACCGCAGCGCCCTTCAAAGGCGAAGTGCTGTTGCTGGATGCCAACGGTGCAGTGATTGCCGACTCCTCGACGCTGTGGCCAACGCCACGCAATTTCGCTAACCGCGATTACTTCCAGGCGCATCGACAGAATGCCCAGGCCGGCCTGTTTATCAGCCGCCCATTCAGGATTCGCTGCAACTGCGATCAAGTCTGGCGCATCGCATTCAGTCGCCGCGTCACGGGGCCGGACGGCGAGTTTGCCGGTGTCGCCGTGGCAACGATGCGCCTGGCGTATTTCGATCAACTTTTTAACCGCCTCACCATCGGCAATGGCAGTTCGGTGAACCTGCTGAACAACCAGGGGATTCTTCTCGCCCAGCAGCCGTTGCTGGAGCGCGACATGATCGACAAGGACCTCAGCGATCGGCCCAACTTCAAACGCATACTGCGCGAAGGCGAAGGCAGCTTTCGGGCGATCTCGGCCATCACTGGCACCGAGCGTTTGTACACCTTCACCAATGTCGGGGAATTACCGCTGATTGTGGTGGTAGCGCTGGCCAGCGAAGACGTGTTCGCCCCGTGGAAACGCGCCGCGCTGCTCACCAGCGGCGCCACCGGCGTGCTCTGCATTGGCCTGTTATGGCTGACCTGGATGCTGCGCCGCGAACTGCGCCGTCGCTATCGCGCCGAGCAAGTGCTGTCGGAGCTGGCCGCCACCGATGACCTGACCGGCCTGGCCAACCGTCGCACCTTGGACCAGCGCCTGCGCCTGGAATGGGACCGCGCGCAGCGCTCCACCGAGCCGCTGACGCTGTTGATGATCGACGTGGACCACTTCAAGGCTTTCAACGACCGCCACGGCCACCACGGCGGTGATGAGGCACTGCGCACGGTCGCCCAGGTGATCGCCAACAACATCCGTCGTCCCGCCGACCTGGCCGCGCGGTATGGCGGGGAAGAGTTTGCGGTGGTGCTGCCGGACACCGACGCCAAGGGCGCCTGGGTGATCGCCGAGCATATCCGCAGCGGCGTCGAGCACCTGCCGCGCGTCGCCGGCGCTGAACAGCCGATCACCGTGAGTATCGGCATGAGTACCTGGGATAAACGCAGTCACCTGTCACTCGAGACGCTGCTGTTGCACGCGGATCAGGCACTGTATGAGGCCAAGCACACTGGTCGAAACCGGATTGTGGAGGCCACCGGGCCCTGACCTGCTGCAACGCCGTACACGGACTACGCTAATGGCATCCTCGACGCAAAAGTACGCCCGATGAGCCCGAGCCTTTCTCGCTCTACACGTCGCCCGGAACGCCTGCTGATCCTTGGCAGTGTCCTCACGGCCCTGCTGATCGTGGCGATCGTGGCGGTGCTGCTGATTCGCGAACACGCCAATACTCTGCAGACCGCCACGCGCACCGCGAACAACATCACCCAACTGATTGACGCCGATGTACTGCGCAACGTCGAGCTCTATGACATGGCCCTCAAGGGCCTGATCGCCGCCACCGAGCGCAACGACCTGCAAAGCGTCTCCGCCGATATTCGCCATCTGGTGCAGTTCGACCGCTCCGCGGCCGCGCCCTACAAGGGCGACATCCTGCTGCTGGACGCCAATGGCGAGGTGATCGCCGACTCGTCCTTGCTCACGCCCAAGTCCGGCAACTTCGCTGATCGCGATTATTTCCAGGTGCAGCGCAAAGCCCCCGACATCGGGCTGTACATCAGCCGCCCGTTCATGGCGCGCTGCGTGTGCGACGACCAATGGCGCATTGCGTTCAGCCGCCGCGTTTCCGGGCCGGACGGGCGCTTTCAGGGGGTGGCGGTGGCCTCCATGCGCTTGTCTTATTTTCACCAGCTGTTCAGCAGCCTGAATATCGGCAGCAACAGCACCATCAACCTGATCAACCAGCAGGGCATTCTGCTGGCGCAGCATCCCATCCTCGAACTGGACATGATCGACAAGGACCTGAGCCAGCAGCCAAATGTCGGGCGCATGCTCAAGGAGCGCGATGGCAGCTTTCGCGGCGTCTCCAGTGTTGACCACCGAGAGCGGCTGTACAGTTTTTCCACGGTCGGCAATTTGCCGCTGATCGTCGCGGTGGCACTGTCCACCGATGAGGTATTTGCCCAATGGAAACGCGCGGCCTTGCTGATCAGCCTGGCGACGGGCGTGCTGTGCATCGGTCTGCTGTGGCTGAGTTGGATGCTCAGCAACGAGCTGCGTCGCCGCCACCGCGCCGAGCAAGTGCTGTCAGAACTGGCAGCCACCGATGCGCTGACCGGCCTGGCAAACCGTCGCATCCTCGATCAGCGCCTGCGCCTGGAATGGGACCGCGCGCAACGCTCAACCGAACCGCTGACGCTGCTGATGATCGACGTGGATCACTTCAAGGCCTTCAACGACCGCCATGGTCACCACGGCGGTGACGAGGCTCTGCGCACGGTGGCCAGGGTCATCGAAGACAACATCCGCCGCCCGGCTGATCTGGCGGCGCGTTATGGCGGGGAGGAGTTTGCCGTGGTGCTGCCGCACACCGACGCCAAAGGCGCCTGGGTGATCGCCGAGCATATCCGCAGCAGCGTCGAGCACTTGCCACGGTGTGCCGGCGCCGAACGGCCGATTACGGTGAGTATCGGCATGAGTACCTGGGACAAACGCAGCCGCGTGTCGCTGGAGGCATTGTTGCTGAGCGCGGATCAGGCGCTGTATGAGGCCAAACACAGCGGGCGCAACCGCATCGTGGATGCCGCAGCCCTTCCCTGAAAATCTTGCTACCTGGGCCAATCGGTCAATCAGTGCGGTTGGAGCAAGGCCGCTCGCCGCACCGTCAGCGTGGGTTTGATCCCGACGCTGACGGTGCCTCCTGCTGATGACAGTGAGTCAGTACATTTTTCACAGGGGCAGCCTTTACAGCGTGTAGCTGCCACCTCCTGACACCGAGACTCTCGGGTCAGCACCCACTTGCGCTGTAACACTCAATGGAAACTGCGGTGGCAACAGAGACACGCTTAAACCGAAGGAGCCATCGACCGAAACGCCCGATGTTGCGGAAAACTCGTGTTTTGGCGGGGACTTGCTGGTCAGGTCGGTACTGAAAGTAACTTTGTGTTGAAGGGTAAATGACGGTGACACGCCTGCTCCGCCATTGGCGCCCACCTGCCCTGCTCGAATATTCGCGTTAATACTTGTCCGGGGGAAAAAGGTATAACTATTGGCGATGGATAATGTGTTGTCGGCGTTTTGCGTGATAGTCGGTTTACCAGTGGGAGACAGTGTGAATTGAAGACCCGCCCCGCCGACGTTTATATGTTGCCCAGTCATATGCGTAACACTTTGGTTCACGCCACCGCCCACACTAACGCCAGAACTGGCAAGGCTGCCCTCAAGACCGCCATTCACACTCAGTGATTGCTGACTGACAATTGAAGGCTTCAAATTGGCGTTAAAGTTGAATTCACCACTTGGATGAACAGTGGCGCTGAATTCCGGTGCGCCAAACGTAAATCGCTGTGAAAGGCTGCCCCCCACATTAAAACCCACGCCCGTGCCTAAAATATTGGGAATGCCGGCCCTCAGACTGCCGCCGACTTCCAGCTGCATCTTGGGTGCGAAGCTGACGGTGAGGCCGCCGCTGTCATTGGGCCGTAAGCTGATGACGGGATCAAACCGTGCCGTTGCGCTCACGCCCGCGCTCGGGCCGCCAGCTATCGGGGTGACCCTGGCGGCGATGGTGGCATAGGTTCGCGGAAAAAAAGACACCGTGGGGATCGGCTGAAACTTCGCTTCACCGCCGAACACATTCGCGGTATAGGGCGCGGCAAAAGAGCGCTCGGGTGGGTTATTGTTGACGTTTTGTTGCTGAGGGTCAGGGCTGCGATATACAGCGGCTGGAGCGATAGCGTTCATGATCGGTATTCCTTCAACAGTAATAGGTATGTATTCACTGATCTCGCGTTAATTCAAAACTCGTTTAGCTGTTGGTACTTTATTCAACGGCCTCACGAAGACTGTGTGGTACACGAAAAAGTATCAGTTCCTACAAAAGCACCGTCGAAAGTTGCAACACGTTTCACGACAATGTCATTACCGCGCAACTTGCTATTTTTTAAGCATAAAAAAAAGCCACCCGAAGGTGGCCTTTCAAAACTAAAGAAGAGAGTTGTTACTTACACCGCCGCAACGGGACGCATGTAAGAGATCGGTGCGGTGCTGGCATCTTCGAAGGTCACGACTTCCCAAGCATCTGTCTGTGCAATCAACTTGCGCAGCAACTGGTTGTTAAGGGCGTGGCCCGACTTGAAGCCTTTGAACTCGCCTATCAGGCTATTGCCCAGCAGGTAGAGGTCACCGATTGCATCGAGGATTTTGTGCTTCACGAATTCGTCTTCATAGCGAAGGCCGTCTTCGTTCAGTACACCATCCGCGTCGACCACGATGGCGTTTTCAACGCTGCCGCCGAGTGCGAGGTTGTGCTTGCGCAGGTACTCGATGTCACTCATGAAACCAAAGGTACGGGCGCGGCTGACTTCTTTTACGAACGAAGTGCTGGAAAAATCCACGCTTGCACTTTGTGTGCGGTCACGGAATACCGGGTGATCGAAATCGATCTCAAAGCTCACTTTAAAGCCTTCGAACGGGACGAAGGTGGCGCGCTTGTCGCCGTCTTCTACTGTCACTTCCCGCAGAATGCGTATGAACTTCTTGGCTGCGTCCTGTTCTTCCAGGCCGGCAGATTGAATCAAGAATACGAAGGGTCCAGCGCTGCCATCCATGATAGGGACTTCGGACGCGGAGAGCTCGACGTAGGCGTTATCGATGCCCAGGCCAGCCATGGCCGAGAGCAAGTGCTCCACCGTGTCCACTTTGACGTCACCGTTGACCAGTGTGGTCGACATAGTGGTTTCGCCAACGTTTTCCGCGCGAGCAGGAATCTGCACCACAGGGTCCAGGTCGGCACGAACAAACACGATGCCGGTGTCGACAGGTGCGGGCTTGAGGGTCAGGTATACCTTCTCCCCGGAGTGCAGACCTACACCTGTGGCACGGATAATATTCTTCAGGGTGCGTTGTTTAATCATGGCTTGGACCGCTTCAGCGCAAATTGCGAACTGGTATCAACAAAGGCTGGCGATAATAACAGACCAGACCTTTGCTGAACACCAATCACCTTCATAGCCCTGATACATTCCATTAATCGGCCTGACGACGCAGGAATGCCGGGATGTCCAGGTAGTCCAGATCGTCTTGCGGATTCGGGCTACGGGACGCCGCAGCACCGGCCTGAGCCTGATTGCGCATCACGGTCGGACGGTCCAGATCACGGTAGTTCACCGACGGCAGTTCCTGGCGCGCAGGCGCTGGAGCGGCAGCTTGCTGGCTGGCGTGACTGTTGTGGCCGGTGTGAACGGTATTGTCGATGACCTTTACAGGCTTCTCGATTTTTGCGCCCAGGCCGGTAGCAACCACGGTCACATGCAGTTCATCACGCATGTCCGGATCGATAACGGTACCGACTTTGACCATCGCGTGCTCGGAAGCGAAGGCTTCGATGATGCTACCCACGTCGGAGTACTCACCCAGGGACAGGTCAGGACCGGCGGTGATGTTCACCAGGATGCCGCGTGCGCCTTGCAGGTTCACGTCTTCGAGCAATGGGTTGCGGATCGCCGCTTCAGTGGCTTCACGTGCACGGTTCGGACCGCTGGCGCAGCCAGTGCCCATCATCGCCATGCCCATTTCGCTCATCACGGTACGTACGTCGGCAAAGTCGACGTTGATCATGCCTGGGCGCTTGATGATGTCGGAGATACCGCGAACGGCACCGGCCAGAACATCGTCAGCCTTGGCAAATGCGGACAGCAGGCTTGCGTCCTTGCCCAGGATGGTCAGCAGTTTTTCGTTGGGAATGGTGATCAACGAGTCAACGCTTTCAGACAGCAGACGGATACCTTCGTCGGCGATCTGCATGCGCTTGCGACCTTCGAACGGGAACGGACGCGTTACGACAGCAACGGTCAGAATCCCCATTTCCTTGGCCACTTCGGCAATGATCGGCGCAGCACCGGTACCGGTACCGCCGCCCATGCCGGTGGTGATGAACACCATGTTGGTGCCTTGCAGCACTTCAGCAATACGCTCGCGGTCTTCCAGCGCGGCTTGACGGCCGACTTCCGGGTTGGCGCCAGCGCCGAGGCCTTTGGTCACAGCTGTGCCCAATTGCAGGATGGTCCGCGCGCCGATGCTTTTCAGCGCCTGGGCATCAGTGTTGGCGCAGATGAATTCAACGCCTTCAATGTTGCTCTTGACCATGTGGTTGACAGCGTTGCCGCCGCCACCGCCGACACCGATTACTTTGATAACCGGGCTTGCGGGGATGTTGTCTACGAGTTCGAACATGTTCCCTCTCCTTTCGTTTTCTCTAGTTTTTTCGCCTACTGCTTATTACGGTGTTGCGGTAAATCTTTAGAAATTGCCTTTCACCCAAGCCTGCAAGCGCTCGAACAACGGCGCTTTGGCTTCGTCGTCGCCACCGCGGTAGCTGTCACGAATGCTCGGGCCCGACAGGGAAATGCCGTCGGTCTGCTTTTGCAGCCCGTACAACAGCAAGCCCACACCGGTGGAATAAATCGGGTTGCGCACTACGTCGCCCAGGCCTTTGACGCCATGGGGCACGCCCAGGCGGACGGGCATGTGGAAGATTTCCTCGGCCAGTTCGACCGCGCCTTCCATCTTCGAGGTGCCACCGGTCAGCACGATGCCGGCCGGGATCAAATCTTCGTAACCGCTGCGGCGCAGCTCAGCCTGGATCAGGGTGAACAGCTCGTCGTAGCGTGGCTCGACCACTTCGGCCAGGGCCTGGCGCGACAGCTCACGCGGTGGGCGGTCGCCGACACTTGGCACCTTGATGGTTTCACCGGCACCGGCCAGTTTGGCCAGGGCGCAGGCATAGCGAATCTTGATTTCTTCGGCGTACTGGGTCGGTGTACGCAGCGCCATGGCGATGTCGTTGGTGACCTGGTCGCCGGCAATCGGGATCACGGCGGTGTGACGGATCGCACCCTCGGTGAAGATCGCGATGTCGGTGGTGCCGCCGCCGATGTCGACCAGGCACACGCCCAGCTCTTTTTCGTCGTCGGTCAGTACCGAATAGGCCGAAGCCAGCTGCTCGAGAATGATGTCGTCGATTTCCAGACCGCAGCGGCGCACGCATTTTTCAATGTTCTGTGCAGCGTTGACGGCGCAGGTCACCACGTGAACCTTGGCTTCCAGACGTACGCCCGACATGCCCAGCGGCTCGCGAACGCCTTCCTGGTTGTCGATCACGTAGTCCTGCGGCAGGGTGTGCAGCACGCGCTGGTCAGCCGGGATCGCCACGGCCTGGGCCGCGTCGAGTACACGCTCAAGGTCCGCCGAGCTGACTTCACGGTCGCGGATGGCCACGATGCCGTGGGAATTCAGGCTGCGGATATGGTTGCCGGCCACGCCGACAAACGCCGAGTGAATCCGGCAGCCGGCCATCAGCTGCGCTTCTTCAATGGCGCGCTGGATCGATTGCACGGTGGACTCGATGTTCACCACCACGCCCTTCTTCAGGCCCCGGGACGGATGCGTGCCGATACCGACGATTTCGATAACACCGTCTTCCCCGACCTCGCCGACCAGCGCCACCACTTTGGAGGTGCCGATATCGAGACCGACGATCATTTTTCCGCTTTGCACGTTTGCCATGGGTCCTGCCTCTTCTTAATTCTTCGCGACAGCGGGTTTGGCTGTCGTCGGCGCAGCTGGTTCACGCCAGCCGACGGCCAGGCCGTTGGCGTAACGCAGGTCGACGCTCGCAATGTTCGTAATCTGTTCTTTCAAGGTCTTGTCATAGATGGCAATAAAGCGGCGCATCTTTTCCACCAAGCGGTCGCGTCCCAGCAACAACTCGATGCCCGGGCCGGAACTGCCTGCCCCGGTGGTCAAAAACCAGCTGCCCCGCTCACGCAATTCCAGGCGTGCGATGGAGAAGCCCAGTGGCCGCAGCATCTGGCTCAAGGCCTGGTACTGCTGCATCACTTGCTGTTGCGCCCGCTGCGGCCCGAACAGCTGCGGCAGGTGCTCATAGTTGGCCAGCTCACGCGGGGTGAACGCCTGGCCCTGGTTGTTCAACAGCGCTTCATCGCCCCAACGGGCCACGGGCAGTTGTTCTTCCAGGCGGATCGTCACCTGGTCCGGCCACACGCGGCGCACTTCGGCATGGGCGATCCACGGCATCTGCTCCAGCTCCGAGCGCATACCGGCCAGGTCGATGGTAAAGAAGCTCGCCGCCAGGTACGGGCCGATGCGCTGCTGTACCGCTTGCTGGCTGATGTAGCTCAAGTCGCCCTGCACACTGATCTTGGTGATCGGCCGGTCGGCATACGGCAACAGGCGCTGCGCACCCTCGTATGTGCCGAAGCCCAACGCCACCAGCAGCACCGGCCAGAACAGCGCCTTGAGGAAACCAAAGTTGGCTTTCGGCAGGCGCGCCGACATCGGCTCTTTAGCCACCATCCGGCTGGCACCCCGTGGCACCGGCTTGCGGCCGGGTGCTGGTGGGGGCTGATGACGAAGCGATGCGCCGTTCATGTGTTTAGCCTCTTGGCTCAATGCTGTCAGCGAGGATCGCCAGCACCAACTGCTGGAAATCCAGACCGGCTGCACGGGCTGCCATAGGTACCAGGCTGTGATCGGTCATACCCGGCGCAGTGTTGACTTCAAGGAACCAGAAATTCCCCTGGTCATCCTGCATCACGTCTGCCCGCGCCCAACCGGCGATACCCAGCGCCTCACAGGCTTTCGCCGTGAGGTCCATCAATTCCTGTTCCTTGGTTGCGTCAAGGCCACACGGGATCCGGTACTGAGTATCGGAAGCCACGTACTTGGCGTCGTAATCGTAAAAGGTGTGGGGCGTGCCCAATGCGATAGGCGGCAATACCTGGCCACGCAGGGTGGCGATGGTGTACTCGGGACCTTGGATCCACTGTTCCACCAACACTTGCGAATCGTAGGTACTTGCCGCTTTCCATGCGTCGATCAATTCGGCGGCCGAGTTCACTTTGGCCATGCCGATACTGGAGCCTTCATGGGCTGGTTTGACGATCAAAGGCAGGCCCAGTTCCTTGGCTGCAGAAATACAATCGTCTTCGCTGCACAGCACGCTGTGGCGTGGGGTTGGAATACCCAGGCTGTGCCACACCTGCTTGGTGCGCAACTTGTCCATCGCCAGTGCCGAGGCAAGAATGCCGCTGCCGGTGTAAGGGATGCCAGCGCACTCGAGCAAGCCTTGCATGCTGCCGTCTTCACCGCCGCGGCCGTGCAGGATGATAAAGGCACGGTCGATTTTTTCGGCCTGCAGGCGGGCGAGGAAATCATCGCCCACGTCGATACCGAACGCATTCACGCCGGCGCTTTGCAGTGCCTCAAGCACGGCATTGCCGGACTTGAGCGAGACTTCACGCTCTGCACTCTTGCCGCCAAACAGCACCGCTACGCGGCCAAAGTCGGCAGGCGTGATCGTGGAAAACAGGGCGTCGTAGTTCGTGGTCATTTCGACTTCCCCTGCGCAGTTGCGAACAAGGGGCTCGCGAGCAATTTAGGCGCGAGGCCACCGATATCACCGGCGCCCTGGCACAGCAGGATGTCGCCGGCACGCAGCAGCGGCTTGACGATGGGCGCCAGGTCCACACCACGTTCGATGTAGATCGGGTCCAACTGGCCACGCTGGCGGATGCTGTTGCACAGCTTGCGGCTGTCGGCGCCGGGGATCGGCTCTTCACCGGCCGGGTAGACTTCCATCAGCAGCAGCACGTTGGCATCGGCCAATACATTGACGAAATCGTCGTACAGATCGCGGGTACGGCTGTAGCGGTGCGGCTGGTACACCATCACCAGGCGGCGCTCCGGCCAGCCACCGCGCACGGCTTTGATCACGGCGGCCACTTCGGTCGGGTGATGACCGTAGTCGTCGACCAGCATCACGTCGCCGCCGTCTACCGGCAGTTGGCCGTAGACCTGGAAGCGACGACCAACACCGGCAAAACGCGACAGGCCTTCAACGATGGCTTCATCGCTGACGCCCTCGTCGGAGGCGATGCAGATGGTCGCCAGGGAGTTGAGCACGTTATGGTTGCCCGGCATGTTCACCGAGACATCCAGCGGCTCGCGGTCAGGGCGCAGCACGGTGAAGAAAGTTTGCATGCCTTCCTGGCGCACATTGATCGCGCGCACGTCAGCGTCTTCGCTGAAGCCGTAGGTCACGGTCGGGCGCTTGACCTGCGGCAGGATTTCACGCACCACCGGATCGTCCAGGCACACCACCGCCAGACCGTAGAACGGCAAGTTGTGCAGGAACTCGACGAAGGTTTTCTTCAACTTGTTGAAGTCACCGTCGTAGGTTGCCATGTGGTCTTCGTCGATGTTGGTAACCACCGCGACCAGCGGCTGCAGGTGCAGGAAGCTCGCGTCACTTTCATCGGCTTCGGCGATCAGGTAGCGGCTGGTGCCGAGCTGGGCATTGGTGCCAGCTGCATTCAAACGGCCACCGATCACGAACGTCGGGTCCAGGCCACCGGCCGCGAACACCGAAGCGATCAGGCTGGTGGTGGTGGTTTTGCCGTGCGTACCGGCAACGGCGATGCCGTGGCGGTAGCGCATCAGCTCGGCGAGCATCTCGGCGCGCGGCACCACCGGAATACGGCGCTCAAGGGCGGTGGCCACTTCCGGGTTGGAGGTGTTCACGGCACTGGAAACCACCAGTACGTCAGCCTCGGCAGCGTTTTCGGCGCGGTGGCCAATAAAGATCTGCGCACCGAACGACTTCAGACGCTCGGTGACCGGCGACTCTTTCAAGTCAGAGCCGGACACCTGGTAGCCCAGGTTCAGCAGCACTTCGGCAATCCCGCACATGCCCACGCCGCCGATGCCGACGAAGTGGATGCGGCGGATGCGGCGCATCTCGGGTTGTGGCATGGCTTTCTGATTCTCAACCATGGGCCACCTCCAGGCAGATGTCGACCACGGTGCGGGTTGCGTCAGGTTTGGCCAGGCGGCTTGCGGTGCTCGCCATGCTGTTGAGTCGTTCCGGTTGCATCAAAACCTCGGTCAGGCGTGCGGCCAAATCGGCGGCGCCAGTCGTTCTTTGCGGCAGCAGGAAGGCAGCGCCCTCCCCGGCCAAATATTCGGCGTTGCGGGTCTGGTGATCGTCAATCGCGTGGGGCAAAGGCACCAGCAAGGACGGCAGACCGGCGGCGGCCAGTTCACTGACGGTCAGCGCACCAGCGCGACAAACCACCAGGTCGGCCCAGCCATAGGCGTGGGCCATGTCTTTGATGAAGGGCTGCACATTCGCCTCGACACCGGCCTCGCGGTAGCGGGCAGCGGTGATTTCATCGTGATTCTTGCCGGCCTGATGGAAGATCTCCGGGCGCAACTCCACGGGGAGTTGAGCCAACGCTTCGGGCAGCAATTTGTTCAGTGGCTCGGCCCCCAGGCTTCCGCCGAGGATCAGCAGATGCGCCTTGCGCCCGGCCAATGCCTCACGGGCAATGGCCATGAACAGTTCGGTGCGCACCGGGTTGCCGGTGGTGCGCAACTTGTTTGAGGCCGCAAAGGTTTTCGGGAACGCTTCACACACACGCGAGGCCAACGGCACCAGCAGGCGGTTCGCGGTACCGGCGACGGCGTTCTGCTCGTGCACGATCACCGGCACGCCAGCCAGCTTGGCGGCAACGCCGCCGGGGCCGGTCACATAACCGCCAAAACCCAGCACGCATACCGGTTTCACTGCACGCATGACTTTGCGCGCCTGCCACACTGCCTTGAGCAACACGAACGGCGCCTTGAGCAGGGACAACTTGCTCTTGCCGCGCAAGCCGGCGACGTTGATCAAATGCAGTGGCAAGCCAGCGTTCGGGACCAATTCATTTTCGATGCCGCGCGGCGTGCCGAGCCAATGCACGGTGTAGCCGCGGTTCTGGAATTCACGCGCGCACGCCAGGGCCGGGAACACGTGGCCCCCGGTGCCGCCCGCCATGATCAGCACGTTAGCGCCCATGGTTCGGCTCCTCGGCAAAATCGCTTTCGCTGAATTCCATCTCTTCGCTGCCCAAGTGGGTTCGACTCTCCCACTCGATGCGCAGCAGCAACCCCAGGCACGCGCAGCAAATTACCAACGAACTGCCGCCGTAACTGAGGAACGGCAAGGTCAGGCCCTTGGTCGGCAGCAAGCCGACGTTCACACCGATGTTGATCAGGAACTGGCCGATCCACAGGAACGACAAGCCGTACGCCACATACGCGGCGAAATACTGTTTGGCCTTCTCGGCCCACAAGCCGATGTACATGCCGCGTACACACACGAACACGAACAGCGCGACGGTGCACAGCGAACCCACCACGCCAAGCTCTTCGGCAAGTACCGAGAACACGAAGTCGGTGTGCGCTTCGGGCAGGTAGAACTGCTTCTGCACGCTGTTGCCCAGGCCCACGCCCAGCCACTCGCCGCGGCCAAAGGCGATCAGCGCCTGGGTCAGCTGGTAGCCGGAACCGAACTGGTCGGACCACGGGTCGGTAAAGGTAATCAGACGGGCCATCCGGTAGGGTTGCGCCTGCACCAGCACCGTCACGGCGGCCACGGCCAGCACCACCATCAAGGTGAAGCGGAACAGGCCGACGCCACCGAGGAACAGCATCGCGGCGGCCGCGCCCATCATCACGACGGTGGCACCGAAGTCGGGCTCCATCAGCAACAGGCCGGCCATTGGCAGCAGCACGATGAATGGCTTGAAGAAGCCCATCCAGCTTTCGCGCACTTCCTTCTGACGGCGTACCAGATAACCGGCGAGGTAGATCACCACGAACACCTTGGCGATTTCCGACGGCTGCACGTTGAACGCACCGAAGCCGATCCAGCGCATCGAACCGTTCACCTCGCGGCCGATGCCGGGCAGGATCACCATGATCAGCAAGCCGAACGCACCGATCAGCATCATCCAGCCCAGACGCTGCCAGGTGGCGATCGGGATCATCATGGTGACGATGCACGCGCCAAGGCCGATTACCAGGTACACCAAGTGACGAATCATCATGTACAGGGTGTTGCCCGACTGCACGGCGGCCACTTCGGAGGACGCCGAGGTGATCATCACCAGGCCCAGGCCCAGCAGCGCCAGGCAACCGGCGAGCATCGGGAAATCAAGGTCGACGCCACGCCCGGTAATGATCGGCGACGGGTACGGTTTGATGATATTTCTGAAATTCATGCCAAGGCCTCCACGGCGCGAGCGAACAGCTGGCCGCGCTCTTCGTAGTTCTTGAACATGTCGAAACTGGCGCACGCTGGCGACAGCAGCACGGCATCACCCGGCTGGGCCAAGGCTTTGCACTGAGCGATGGCGTCGTCCAGGGACGTCGCGCGCACTTGCGGCACCGCGTCACCGAGAGCGGCGGCGATCAAATCAGCATCACGGCCCATCAGCACCACGGCGCGGCAATGGGCAGCCACCGGACCTTTAAGGTCCTTGAAGTCGGCGCCTTTGCCATCGCCACCGGCGATCAGCACCAGCTTGCCTTCGATATCGGCGCCAAGGCCTTCGATGGCAGCCAAGGCGGCACCGACGTTGGTGGCCTTGGAATCGTTGTAATAGCTGACGCCGTTGAGGTCGCGGACCCACTGGCAGCGGTGCTCAAGCCCGGCGAATGTGCGCAGGCTTGCGAGCATGGCGTCGAACGGCAGGCCAACAGCGTGACCGAGTGCCAGCGCCGCCAGGGCATTGGACTGGTTATGCGCGCCACGGATTTTCAGCTCGCGCACCGGCATCAGGTTCTGGAATTCGAAGGCCAGGTATTTCTCGCCGTTCTCTTCGCGGATGCCGAAGGCTTTGAAGTCGGGTTTGCCGAGGCCGAAGGTCCAGCACGGCAGGCCTTCGCCCATCAGCGGACGGCTCAGGGCGTCCTGGCGGTTGACCACCACTTGCCGGGCACCGCGGAAGATCCGGTGCTTGGCCAGGTGATAGGCCGGCAGGCCGCTGTAGCGGTCCATGTGGTCTTCACTCACATTCAACACGGTGGCGACTTCTGCGCCGAGGTCGTGGGTGGTTTCGAGCTGGAAGCTCGACAGTTCCATCACGTACAGCTCGACGTCGTCGCTGAGCAGGTCCAACGCCGGCGTGCCGAGGTTACCGCCCACGGCCACGCGCTTGCCGGCCGCAACCGCCATCTCGCCAACCAGGGTGGTCACGGTGCTTTTCGCGTTGGAGCCGCTGATGGCCACAATCGGCGCTTTCGCGTTACGCGCGAACAGGTCGATATCGCCGGAGAGCTTCACGCCACGTGCGGCAGCGGCTTGCAAAGCCGGTGTCGCCAGGGCCAGGCCGGGGCTCACGTAGAGCTCATCGGCGCGGCACAGAAACTCGACATCCAACTCGCCACAACGCACTTCCACGTGCGGGTAGTCACGGCGCAGCGTGACCAGCTCCGGTGGATTTTCCCGCGTATCGGCGACGGCAAACGACGTGCCCCGGTTCGCCAGGAAGCGAACCAGGGACATGCCGCTCTTGCCGAGGCCGACAACGATGCGGAAGTGGTCTGAAGCGATCAGGGACACTCGTTTCTACCTCAGTTTCAGGGTGGCAAGGCCGACCAGTACCAGAATCACGGTGATGATCCAGAAACGGACAATCACGCGTGGCTCGGGCCAGCCCTTGAGTTCAAAGTGGTGGTGAATCGGCGCCATGCGGAACACGCGGCGCCCGGTCAATTTGAAGGAAGCCACCTGGATGACCACCGACAGGGTTTCCATCACGAACACACCGCCCATGATGAACAATACGATTTCCTGGCGAACGATCACCGCGATGGTGCCCAGAGCTGCGCCCAGCGCCAGTGCGCCGACGTCGCCCATGAAGACTTGTGCGGGATAGGTGTTGAACCACAAGAAACCCAGGCCGGCGCCGATCAGCGCGCCGCAGAACACAATCAGTTCGCCCGCGCCCGGTACGTACGGGATCAGCAGGTATTCAGCGAATTTCACGTTACCCGACAGGTAGCAGAAGATGCCGAGCGCACCGCCGACCATCACCGTCGGCATGATCGCCAGGCCGTCGAGGCCGTCGGTCAGGTTCACCGCGTTGCTGGAGCCGACGATCACAAAGTAGGTCAGCACCACGAAGCCGATGCCCAGTGGAATGCTGGCGTCCTTGAGCATCGGAATGATCAAGGTGGTTTCCACCGCGCTTGGCGCAGTGGTGTACAGGAAGATCGCGGCGGCAAGACCGAATACCGACTGCCAGAAATACTTCCAGCGGCTTGGCAGCCCCTTGGAGTTTTTCTCAATCACTTTGCGGTAGTCATCGACCCAGCCGATGGCGCCGAACAACAGGGTCACCAGCAGCACCACCCACACGTAGCGGTTATGCAGGTCGGCCCAGAGCAAGGTGCTGATGCCGATGGACGAGAGGATCAGCGCACCGCCCATGGTCGGGGTGCCGGATTTGGACAGGTGCGACTGCGGGCCGTCATTGCGAACCGATTGACCAATTTGCAGGTTCTGCAGGGTGCGGATCATCCACGGCCCCAGGAACAGCGACAGAGACAGCGCGGTCAGCACACCCAGAATCCCGCGCAGGGTCAGGTACTGAAAGACCGCGAAGCCTTTGTGGAACTGTTGCAGATACTCAGCCAGCAGCAGCAGCATTAATGTTTCTCCGTACTTGAGCCACACAAGGCCGCGACGACGTTTTCCATCACCGCGCTGCGCGATCCCTTGATCAAAATGGTTGTGTGTTTGTCTTGTTCAGCCACGCCCAGCGCCTGGATCAGCTCGGCCTGGGTTGCGAAATGCCGCGCGCCGAGGCCAAAGGCATCGACGGCGTGCGCCATGTTCGGGCCGACGGCATAGAGCGCGTCGACTTTTCCGCTGGCGTAGGCACCGACTTCGCGGTGGCCTTGCTCTGCCCAGTCGCCCAATTCGCCGATATCACCCAGCACCAGAACCTTGCGCCCGGCAAAGCCCTTCAACAGGTCAACAGCGGCATTAATGGAGGACGGGTTGGCGTTGTAGGTGTCGTCGATCACGCGCATGCCATTGGTCGCCAGCTGCGCGACGGTGCGGCCCTTGACCGGCTGTACTGCGCCCAGGCCGGTGGCGATACCGAACAGCGATACACCCAGGGCATGCGCAGCGGCGGCGGCGGCCAAGGCGTTGGCAACGTTGTGGTTGCCGAGCAGATTCAATTGCACGTGCTCGTCGCCTTGCGGGGTGTGCAAGGTGAAGGACGGGCAGCCTCGGGCGTCAACGGTGATGTTGGAGGCGTGAAAATCAGCGGCGGCATTGGCCACGGCAAACGTCAGCACCTTGCGACCGGCGGCACGTACACGCCAGGTCTCGAAGGCCTTGTCGTCGAGGTTCAATACAGCGGTGCCGGATGCATCGAGGCCTTCAAGGATTTCGCCCTTGGCTTCGACGATTTTTTCCGGGCCACCGAACTCGCCAACGTGGGCGGTGCCGGCGTTGTTGATAATCGCCACGTGAGGCTTGGTCAGCGCCACGGTGTAGGCGATTTCGCCGATGCGCGACGCGCCCAGTTCGATCACTGCCGCCGTGTGTTCCGGGGCCAGCTCGAGCAAAGTCAGCGGCGCGCCAAAATCATTGTTCAGGTTGCCACGGGTGGCGAGCACCGGCCCGCGCGTGCGCAGGACACCGGCGAGCAATTCCTTGACCGTGGTTTTGCCGCTGGAGCCGGTGATGGCTGCAACCGGCTTATCGAAGGCGGCGCGGTTCAATGCACCCAACTGGCCCAAGGCCAAACGGGTATCTGCAACCAGCAGTTGCGCCAAGGTGGAATCGGTCACTTCACGCTGCACCAATGCACCCACGGCACCTTTGGCAGCGACGTCGTTCAGGTAGTCGTGACCATCAAAACGCGGGCCGGCCAAGGCCACAAACAATTGCCCAGGCTTGATGTTACGGCTGTCGATACTGACGCCGTCGAAGCTGCAATCGCTCGACACTACGCGGGCCGACAGGGCCTGGGTCAGTTCGCTGAACGTCATCGCTTTAAGCATGGGCAACCTCCCAGGCGGTCAAGGCATGGTCGGCCTCGACCAGATCGGAGAAGGCATGGCGTTCGCCGTTGATTTCCTGGTAGTCCTCGTGACCTTTGCCAGCCAGCACTACCACGTCGTCAGCGCTGGCGCTGGCGATCAATTGGGCAATGGCGGCACCGCGACCGGCCACGAAAGTAGCCTTGGACGCGTCTTTAAAGCCGACACGGATGTCGTCGAAAATCTGGCTTGGGTCTTCGCTGCGCGGGTTGTCGTCGGTAACCAGCACGCCGTCGGCCAGACGCTCGACGATCTCGGCCATCAACGGACGTTTGCCGCGGTCACGGTCACCGCCGCAGCCGAACAGGCACAGCAACTTGCCCTTGGCATGTGGGCGCAGGGCTTCGAGGACTTTTTCCAACGCGTCCGGGGTGTGGGCGTAATCGACCACCACCAGCGGCTGCGAGCCACCGCCCAAACGCTGCATGCGACCGGCCGGGCCTTCGAGTTTGGGCAGCACGCGCAGGATTTCATCCAGCGCGTAATCCAGGCCAAGCAGCGCGCCGACTGCAGCCAGCACGTTGCTCAGGTTGAAACGGCCGAGCAAGGTGCTGCGCAAGTGGTGCTCGCCCTGCGGCGTGACCAGCGTGGCGAGCACGCCTTCATCATTGAATTGGGCTTCGCGGCAATACAGGTAGGCGCTGGAGTCTTCCAGGCTGTAGGTGATCAGGCGCGATTCGCTGTCCTCGGCAGCCAGCTGGCGGCCAAAAGCGTCATCGAGATTCACCACACGGCATTTCAGATCATTCCAGGCGAACAGCTTGGCCTTGGCGGCGGCGTACGCCTCCATGGTGCCGTGGTAATCAAGGTGATCGCGGGACAGGTTGGTCATCACCGCCACGTCGAAGGCCAGCGCGGTAACACGGCCCTGGTCCAGACCGTGTGAGGAGACTTCCATGGCAACCGCCTTGGCACCGGCCTTTTTCAGGTCGGCCAGGGTCGCTTGTACGGCAATCGGGTTTGGCGTGGTGTGCAGGCCGCTTTGCAGCGCGCCATAAAAACCAGTGCCCAACGTGCCGACAATGCCGCAGTGCTGACCCAGCAGGTCAAGCGCCTGGGCGACCAACTGGGTCACGCTGGTCTTGCCGTTGGTGCCGGTCACGCCGATCAGGTTCAGTTGACGGCTTGGGTCGCCATAAAAGCGCCCGGCAATGTCCGAGAGCTGCGCCGCCAGGCCTTTGACCGGAATCAATGGCACGTCGGTGATCGGCAGCACGGTGGCACCGTCCACTTCGTACGCCACGGCTGCCGCACCACGCTGCAGGGCATCGGCGATGTGCGCACGGCCATCGAACTTGCCGCCAGGCACGGCCAGGAACAGGTCACCGGCGCGTACGTTACGGCTGTCCAGGCTCAATTCGCGGATCAGCAGATCGCGTCCGGCGTGGGCAAAAATCTTGTTCAAGCTAAGAGACATCAGCCGCGCCCTCCATTGGCTTTGGCAGCAGCGGCCGGTGGACCGGCGTTCGCTTGTTGAGTCGGCGGTAGGTTGTCCGGCGTAATGTTCATCAGGCGCAGGGTGCCGGACATCACTTTGCTGAACACCGGTGCCGATACCAGGCCACCGAAGTAGCCGGCCTTGCTTGGCTCATCGATCACAACAACGATGGCGTAGCGCGGATCACTCATCGGGCCGAAGCCGGCGAACAGCGAGCGGTACGAGTTCTCGGCGTAGCCTTTGGTGCCGACCGACGTTTTACGTGCGGTACCGGACTTGCCTGCCACGTGATACGCCGGCACCTGGGCACGGAACACGCCACGCGGCGCTTCGATCACTTGTTGCAGCATGCCTTGCATGGTCTTGGCGACGTTTTCCGGGATCACCTGGGTGGCTTTCGGTGCTTCGTCGACGTGGATCAGGCTCAGTGGAACCATGCGACCATTGTTGGCCAATACAGAGAAAGCGTGAGCCAGCTGGATCGCGGTCACCGACAGGCCGTAGCCGTAGGACAGCGTGGCCGTCTCGGCCTTTTTCCAGTCGCGGTAGTTCGGCAGGTTGCCCACGCGCTCGCCTGGGAAGTCCAGACCGGTGGGTTGACCCAAGCCGATTTTTTGCGCCAGGTGATAGATGGTTTCGCCGCCGATATCGAAGGCCACTTTACTCATGCCGACGTTACTGGAGTTGATCAGAATACCTGTCAAATCCAGCACCGGACCTTCAGTGCGGGACACGTCACGAATGGTGTATTTGCCCAGCTGCAAGGTGCCTGGGTAAACCTCGACTTTGTCGCTCGGTTTCCAGCGCCCGGTTTCCAGGGCCGCACTCATGGAGATGGCTTTCATGGTCGAACCCGGCTCGAACACGTCGATCATTGCGCGGTTACGCATCATCGCCGGTTGCAGGTTGCGACGGTTGTTCGGGTTGTAGGTCGGCTGGTTGACCATGGCGAGGATCTCGCCGGTCTTCACGTCCATGATCACCAGGCTGCCGGCCTTGGCGCCGTTCTCGATGATCGCGTTACGCAGCTCGCGGTTGGCCAGGTATTGCAGGCGCAGGTCAATCGACAACGCCAAGGGCTTACCGGCCTTGGCGTTTTTGGTGACCTGGACATCCTTGATCAGTCTGCCGCGTCGATCCTTGATGACCTGCCGTTTGCCGGGAACCCCGGCCAGCCATTCGTCGTAGGCCAGTTCCACACCTTCACGGCCGTGGTCATCGATGTCGGTAAAGCCAACCATGTGCGCGGTGGTTTCACCGGCCGGGTAGAAACGACGAAACTCCTCGATGCCATAGACACCGGGGACTTTAAGGTCGAGCACCTGTTGGCCCTGTTCGGGGGTCAGGCCGCGAACCAGGTAGATGAATTCTTTATTGGCCTGGGCTTCCAGGCGCTCGGACAAGGCTTTTGGGTCCTGGCCCAGGGCGGCGGCCAGTTCCGGCCACTTGTCCTTGGCGACCTGCAATTCCTTGGCGTTGGCCCACAGGGTGGTTACCGGGGTACTGACGGCCAGAGGCTCGCCATTACGGTCGGTGATCAGACCGCGGTGCGCAGGAATCGGGATATGCCGCAGGCTCCGGGCGTCGCCCTGGCCGATCAGGAAGTCACGGTCAACCACTTGCAGGTCGATGATCCGCCAGGCAATCGCGCCCACCATCAAGGCCAGCAAACCCAGCATCAGGCGGAAACGCCAAGGGTAGAGTGCGCCTTCAAGTTTCATCATGGCGCCACCATCCGAACTTCGGCCGCGCCCGGAATGTGCATCTTCAACTGCTCGGTCGCCAGCACTTCGATGCGGCTATGGGCGGTCCAGGTGCTTTGCTCGAGGATCAACCGGCCCCACTCCGCCTGCGCTTTATCACGCACGCTCAATTCCCCGTACAGGGTATTGAGCAATTGGCGGTTGTAGTGGGCGCTGTAGGACACCGCAATCGCGGACACCAGCACGCCGATAAAGAGCAGCAACATAAAGAAGCTGCCGCCCGGAAGGGGCTTGGCGAAAAGCTTGCTCACCGCAACTTCTCCGCAACGCGCATGACGGCGCTACGGGAACGTGGGTTGGCCTTGAGTTCGGCTTCGGAAGCGAACTGCGCTTTGCCATGGATTTTGATTTTCGGCACAAAGGCTTCGAAACGCACCGGCAGGTTGCGCGGCAGGTTATCGGACTCGCCCTTGACCAGACGACGCATGAACAGTTTGACGATGCGGTCTTCCAGGGAGTGGAAGCTGATCACCACCAGGCGACCGCCCACTTCCAGGGCTTCCAGTGCGGCTTCGAGGCCGGCTTCCAGATCGCCCAATTCGTTGTTGACGTGAATGCGCAGGCCCTGGAACGCACGGGTCGCAGGGTTCTTGCCCTTTTCCCAGGCAGGGTTGGCGACTTTCAGCACTTCGGCCAGGTCAGCGGTGCGTTCGAACGGCTGGATTTCACGGCGTTCGACCACGGCACGGGCCATGCGGCCGGCGAAGCGTTCTTCACCGTATTCCTTGAACACGCGGGCAATTTCTTCCACCGGCGCGGTGGCGATGAACTGTGCGGCACTGACACCACGGGTAGGGTCCATGCGCATGTCGAGCGGGCCGTCGTTCATGAAACTGAAGCCACGTTCCGGGTCATCGAGCTGCGGCGAGGACACGCCCAGATCGAGCAAAACCCCGGCCACCTTGCCTGCCATGCCGCGCTCGGCGACTTCGGCACCCAGCTCGGCAAAGCTGCGCTGTACAACGACAAAGCGGCCGTCTTCGGCCGCTAGCGCTTGCCCGGTGGCAATCGCTTGAGGGTCTTTGTCGAACCCGAGGAGCTTACCGTCGGACCCGAGCTGGCTGAGTATCAACCGACTGTGCCCGCCCCGGCCGAAGGTGCCATCCAAATAGCAGCCATCCGCGCGTACGGCGAGAGCCTCAACGGCTTCGTCAAGCAGTACGGTGATGTGGTTAAAGCCGCTATCAATAGTCACAGGATCAAATCACGCAGTTCATCAGGCATCGCGCCCGGTTGTTGAATAGCAGCCAAGTCCGCTGCAGAAACAGCATCCCAGGCATCTTCGTCCCACAATTGGAACTTGTTCAGTTGGCCCACCAGCATTGCGCGCTTATCCAGCTTGGCGTACTCGCGCAAACGCGGCGGCACCAGAAAACGCCCACTGCCATCGAGTTCAAGGTCGACGGCATTACCAATCAGCAAACGCTGCAGGCGGCGGTTTTCTTCACGCAATGAAGGCAGAGCGCGCAACTTGGTTTCGATCAACTCCCACTCATCGAGCGGGTAAACACACAAACAAGGGTCAACGGCATCAATCGTGATGATTAATTGGCCTGAACTTCGCGAAATGAGCTCGTCACGATACCGGCTCGGCATGGCGAGACGGCCTTTTGCATCGAGACTGATAGCGTTAGCTCCGCGAAACACAGATGCGTTTCTCCAAATTTTAGCGTTTTACGTTCAAAAAACCCACTTTGTGCCACTTTCCGCCACTTGCGCACACTATAGGAATGCGCCCACCACACCGTCAAGGCGCGGATTCAAGGAAAAGCCTTACAGAACGGAGATTTAGGAGTGTAAAAGGAGGAGAAACGCGAGTTCGGCGATGTTTTTGACTCAACAACCGCAAATAGCTCATGGAGCTATGGCTTAAAGTTAAAGTGATTTATTAAGAGTAAGATTTTTTTGGTATTACGAAGATGCATCTGCCAATGATTTGGCAGGGAGGGATTCTTGCGTTACTACCGGGTTTCTGCACGAGATTCGGACAGAAGGAAAAAAGGTGGAGAGTCGATCTGTAAGCCGGGTTCTGTCTTGAACAGTCATTCGTCTACGATGGCCATCACTGGACATCTTTAGCAACCTACCCGGTCCCAGCGCGGGCCACGCCTTGGGACCCTATTTGGTCTTGCTCCAAGTGGGGTTTACCTAGCCACGAACTGTTGCCAGTCGTGCGGTGCGCTCTTACCGCACCTTTTCACCCTTACCGGCACCGAAGTGCTTAGGCGGTTATTTTCTGTGGCACTTTCCGTAGGCTCACGCCTCCCAGGCATTACCTGGCACTTCGCCCTATGGAGCCCGGACTTTCCTCCCCCCCCTAATTTTCATAGAAGGCAGCGACTGTCCAATCGACTCTCCGCCGCGCAGGTTAACGGCACGGCGGGCTGAGGACAAGTATTAAAAGTGCAGCAATGCCATCACGTTCGGACGGAATGCCGGTTCGCCCCCGGAACTATTCGGCTTTCTGTTTATCCAGCGCAACCTGATACAGCACATTCTTGCGCACGCCGGTAATTTCAGCGGCCAGCGCCGCAGCCCGCTTGAGGGGCATTTCCTTGAGCAGCAGATCGAGTACGCGCATGGCCTCGCTGCCCACAGCATCCTCATCCTCCGGCGCTGCCCAACCGGCCACCAGCACCACACACTCGCCACGCTGTTGATTGCTGTCGCCTTCGACGAAGGCACGCAACGCTTCCAACGGCAGGCCCTTGAGGGTTTCGAACGTCTTGGTCAGCTCGCGCGCCAGCAGCGCGAGGCGCTCGCCGCCAAACACCAGCTCCATGTCTTGCAGGCATTCAAGGATGCGGTGCGGGGCTTCATAGAAGATCAACGTACGCGGTTCTTCCTTGAGCGCCTGAAGACGCGCGCGGCGCCCAACGGTCTTGGCTGGCAGGAAGCCCTCAAAGATAAAACGATCCGACGGCAACCCGGCAGCCGATAATGCAGCAATCAGCGCGCACGCTCCCGGAACAGGCACTACATTGATACCAGCGGCTCGCGCCTGGCGGACCAAGTGGTAGCCGGGATCGGAAATCAACGGCGTACCGGCATCGGAGATCAGCGCCACATCGTCACCGGCCAGCAGGCGCGTGATAAAACGGCTGCCTTCTTCGCGTTCGTTATGTTCGTGGCAAGCGGCCAGGGGCGTGCTGATACCAAAATGCTGCATCAACCGCTGGGAATGCCGCGTGTCTTCCGCCGCGATCAATTTTACGTCGCGCAACACTTTCAGCGCCCGGGCACTGATGTCGTCCAGGTTGCCAATGGGCGTCGCCACGACAAAAAGCGAGCCTGCAGTGGAATTCAAAGGACCTGGAGCAGTCAAAACGCACACCTCGATGGTTGGGAAAAGTCGCATTGTAGCGCGTAGGCGCCTCGATAATATGCCCTCAAGGTCGGCCGTCGATGGCTGTTGGCAGCATTTGCACGACCTAAATCGACGGTTTCACGCCAGTAACATCGCGCCTGGGCCAGTGCTTGGGTACACTTCCACGCTAATTTGATCGGTATCAGGAACACTTACATGATCGCTTGCCTGCGGCTGCTCTCCGCCCTCTGCCTCGCTGCCTTATTGGCTGCCTGTGCCAGCTCGCCCTCGTCCAGCCTTGGCGACCTCCCCCGGACCCCGGATGCCAGTATCGAGCAACTGCTCGAACAGGCTACCTCCGCCAACACGCCAGAAAAGGCCGCAATGCTGCGCCTGAGTGCGGCTGACCTGGCCTACCACCAGAACAACCCTGGGCGTTCGTCGCAGATTCTCGCGCAGGTGCCCCTGGATGTCCTGAAGCCGGCCGCGCAAGTTTTTGCCAGCACCCTGGCCGCCGAACTGGCCATGGCGCGCAATCAGCCCAAGGCTGCATTGGCAGCCCTGAACCATCCTAGCCTGCAAAGCCTGAAGGAGCTGCCGACAGACCAGCAGATCCGTACCGGCACCGTGCATGCCCGCGCCTATGAAGCCGATGGCCAGACCCTGGCCGCCGCGCGTGAGCGTGTCGCCATGGCTCCGCTGCTGACGGGCGACGCTGCCAACAGCAACCACGAAGCCATCTGGGCGCTGATTGCCGCGCTGCCGGCTGACCAGTTGCAAGCCAGCGGCAACCCGACGCTTGATGGCTGGATCAGCCTGGCCAAAGCCGTCAAAGGCGCCGGCACTCTGGAGCAACAACAAGCCGCGATCGACACCTGGCGCGCGCAGAACCCTGGGCACCCGGCCGCAGTGCAACTGCCGACGCCGCTGACCAAGCTTAAGGAACTGGCCAGCCAGCCGCTGAACAAGATCGCCCTGCTACTGCCGCAGGACGGTCCGCTGGCTGCGGTCGGCAAGGCACTGCGCGAAGGCTTCATGGCGGCTCACTACCAGGCCGAACAAGCCGGGCAGAAACCGCCGGTCATCGAGTTTTATGACAGCTCGCGCCTGACCTCCCTCGACGACTTCTATGCCAAGGCCCAGGCCGCCGGCGTACAACTGGTTGTCGGCCCGCTGGAAAAACCGCTGGTCAAACAACTCGCTGCTCGCCCGCAACTGCCGATCACGACGCTGGCGCTGAACTACAGCGAACTGAATGAAAACCCGCCGCAACTGTTCCAGTTCGGCCTGGCCGCTGAAGACGAAGCCCGCGAAGTCTCGCGCCGTGCCCGCGCCGACGGCCTGCACCGCGCCGCCGCCATGGTGCCGCGTGGCGAATGGGGTGAGCGTGTCTACAAAGCCTTCCGCCAGGATTGGGAAGCCAATGGCGGCACCGTCGTCGGCGTCGAGTACGTTGACCAGCCGGTCGCCCTCGCCCAGCAGATTGCCGACCTGTTCCAGCTGCGCAAAAGCGAAGGTCGCGCCAAGAGCCTGCAAAGCGCCGTTGGCACTGATGTAGCAGCACAACCATCGCGCCGCCAGGACATCGAGTTCATCTTCCTGGCTGTGACGCCGCAATTGGCCCAGCAGATCAAGCCAACCCTGAACTTCCAGTACGCCGGCGACGTGCCTGTGTATGCGACGTCCCACGTGTTCAGCGCCAGCGGCGACAAGAACCAGTACCTGGACATGACCAACGTCATGTTCTGTGAAACCCCTTGGCTGCTCAACACCACCGACCCGCTGCGCAACCAGGTTGCCGCGCAATGGCCACAAGCCAATGGCAGTCTGGGCCGCCTGTACGCGATGGGCGCGGACGCCTACCGTCTGGCTCCGCGACTGGGCCAACTCAAGGCGCTGCCGGATACGCGCGTTGACGGTCTCTCCGGCAGCTTGGGCATCAGCGCCAACCAGCGTGTTGACCGCCAGATGCCGTGGGCGAAATTCGTTGGCGGCGACATCCAGCGCCTGCCGGACACCTCGCGCTGATGCCCGAGCGGTCCAGCGCACAAAGCGGCAAGGATGCCGAACTTCAAGCCCTCCAGTATCTGCAACAACAGGGTCTGCGCCTTCTGGCGCAGAACTGGTTGTGTAAACGCGGTGAGCTTGATCTGGTCATGCTTGACGGCGATACAGTAGTATTCGTCGAAGTCCGCTACAGAAAACACGCACAATGGGGTGGCGCGCTCGCCAGTATCGACGGGCGCAAGCGTCAGAAGCTGATACTCGCCGCGCAGTTTTTCCTGCAAAAAGAGCATCGCTGGGCTGACTCCCCCTGCCGTTTCGATGTGGTTGCCATAGAAAGCACACCGTCTGGCCCCGCTGATCTGAATTGGCTTAAAAATGCCTTCGACAGCTGATTCACCGGACATCTTCACCACACACTTTTGCTCTTTGCTTTGCGGGCTGCACATTCCTGTGCCAAACAGCCGCGCTACTTAAGGTCACACAGATGGACATGCAATCCCGAATTCGCCAGCTTTTCCAGGCCAGCATCGACACCAAGCAACAGGCGATGGACGTACTTGCACCGCACATCGAGCAAGCCAGTCAGGTCATGGTCAATGCCTTGCTCAACGAGGGCAAAATGCTTTCGTGCGGCAACGGCGGTTCGGCCGGTGATGCCCAGCACTTTTCCTCCGAGCTGCTCAACCGCTTCGAGCGCGAGCGCCCGAGCCTGCCGGCCATTGCCTTGACCACCGACACGTCGACGATCACCTCGATCGCCAACGACTACAGCTACAACGAAATCTTCTCCAAACAGATTCGCGCCCTGGGCCAACCCGGCGACGTGCTGCTGGCGATCTCCACCAGCGGCAACTCGGCGAACATTATTCAAGCGATCCAGGCCGCACATGATCGCGAAATGATTGTCGTAGCATTGACCGGCCGTGACGGCGGCGGCATGGCCTCGCTGCTGTTGCCGGAGGACGTTGAAATTCGCGTCCCGGCCAATGTCACTGCACGCATTCAAGAAGTCCACCTGCTGGCGATCCACTGCCTGTGCGATCTGATCGACAGCCAACTGTTCGGGAGTGAAGAATGACCGTTAACCGCCTCAGCCTTTTGGCCATCACGCTGTGCCTTGCCATCAGCGGCTGCAGCACGGCAATCACCGCGACACGTGACACACCCATTCAGGATGACCGGGGCACGCGTACTTTCGGCAGCACAATCGACGACTCGCTCATCGAAACCAAGGTCAAGGTCAACGTCGCCAAGGCCGCTACAGACTTGGGCAATGGCGCCTCGCGCATTGTGGTAACCAGCTTCAACGGCGTGGTACTGCTGGCCGGCCAGACGCCGCGTGCGGAGCTCAAGGCCCAGGCAGAACAAGCCGCCTCGTCGGTTCAGCGGGTCAAGAAGGTCCACAATGAACTGCAGGTCATGGACCCTATTACCCTGCTGGCCATCAGTAACGATGCGTTGCTGACCACCAAAATCAAGGCGCAGATGCTTACCGACAGCGCCGTACCGGGCTCGCGCATCAAAGTCGTCACCGATAACGGTATCGTTTACCTGATGGGCCTGCTGACCCAGGCGGAAGCCACCCGCGCGTCCAACCTGGTTCAGGGTGTGTCAGGCGTACAGAAGATCGTAAAAGTGTTCGAATACATCGACTGATGTCATTCGCAGCCACAAAAAAGGGCGCCGTGCATTGACTGCACGGCGCCCTTTTTAGTGGCCTGCGTTTATTGGTACTGCTGGTACGGGTTGCCCTGGAACTGGTTGTTCTGCTGCGGCGCCTGTTGCTGTTGTTGCTGCTGACCCGGTTGGCCGTATTGCTGGCCAGGGATCGGGCCGAGGTTGACCTCTACGCGACGGTTCTGGGCACGGCCATTCACGTCGGCGTTGCTGGCAATCGGATTATCCGGGCCGGCACCGCGTGCACTCAGGTTGGTCGGGCTCACGCCTTGGGAGGTCAGGTAGTTGGCTACGCTCTGCGCACGACGCTGAGACAGGTCCATGTTCAACTGGCGGCTGCCGGTACTGTCGGTGTAGCCAACAATCTGGATGGTGTTCTGGTTGAACTGCTTCAGCGAGTTCGCCAGGTTGTTCAGCGGCGTATAGAAGCTGCTCGCGATCGCGTCCGAGTTGGTGGCAAAGGTAATGTTACCCGGCATGATCAGCTTGATCTGGTCGCCCTGGCGCTGCACTTCAACACCGGTGTTGGCCATGCTTTCACGCAGTTTCTTTTCCTGCTGGTCGGCGTAATAACCGTAACCGGCGGCGCCGATACCGGCGATAGCACCACCGATCAGTGCACCTTTGCCACGGTTGTTATGGTCGATGGCAGCACCGGCCAATGCGCCAGCCAGCGCACCCAGGCCGCCGTACTTGGCGGTTTTGCTGATACCGCCTTGCGAACCATCATTTGCCTGCCCCTGGCTGCCGTCGTAAGGATTAGGCGAGGCGCAGCCGGACAACAGGGCTACGGCGGTGGCAACAACAAGAAGACGACGCGGAGTAAACATGAAGGGAGCTCCTACTTTTGCATTCTGTGGTGCAAAGGACATTGGCAATGGGCCTGTGCCGGGTTTTGAACGCGACAAACGGTAAAAATTCCGTGGCCTTCGTCCCTGTTGTGACAAAGGCGGGCCAGTTTCACCGCTAAGCAAACCGTAGCAGACCCAGGCTGAACGCAAGCTGCGACGACGACTCTTTGTATAGAACAGCCCCAGCCCCGTGGTTATTCCCTACGCCCGCACAAAGGGATTCTCACGCATCTCATCGCCCAACCGGGTGTCCGGCCCGTGCCCGGTAACCACCGTCGCGCCCTCATCCAGGGTGTACAAACGCTGCTTGATCGAACGCACGATGGTCGCCTGGTCCCCGCCCCACAGGTCGGTCCGCCCCACGCCGCGCTTGAACAATGTGTCGCCGGCAATCAACAACTTGGCATCGGCAAACCAGAAGCTCATCGAACCCGGTGTATGCCCTGGCGTGTGCAAGGCCACGCCGCAACCGCAGGCCAACGCCTCATCATCTTCCAGCCAGCGATCCGGTGACGGCACCGGCGTATAAGGCACGCGAAACATCTGGCATTGCATTTCCAGGTTATCCCACAGGAATTTATCGTCCTTGTGCAGATGCAAGGTGGCGCCGGTTTTCTCTTTCAATTGGCCGGAGGCCAGGAAGTGATCGAGGTGCGCATGGGTATGGATGATGCTCACCACCTTGAGGCCCAACGCCTCCAGGCGAGCCAGGATCAGCTCATGATTGCCGCCGGGGTCGACCACGATGGCGTTTTTGGTGATCGGGTCACCGATGATGGTGCAGTTGCACTGCAACGGGCCGACGGGGAAGGTTTCGCGAATCAGGGCTGGTAGCTGAGACATCAGAGCGAACTCGATCATTTGTAAGTCAGCGATTTTGGCACAAATGCGTTGCTCCCTACCCCAACAACCCCATCTCCTGCGCCCTCGCTACCGCCTGGGTTCGGCGCTCCACGCCCAGCTTGCTGTTGATATGGCTGGCGTGGGTTTTCACCGTGTGCAGAGAGATAAACAACTGGTTGCTGATCTCCTGGTTTGAGCAGCCTTGGGCGATCAGTTGCAGCACTGCCAGTTCGCGGGTGCTGAGGGTTTCGTGGGTGGGCAAGGCCTCGGCGGCGGCAACCACCGGCAGCAGCGCCAACAGGTTTTGGTTCAACAACGCATGCGGGGTCTTGCCGAGTTGTTCGCGCATCCAGTCAGGGTAACGCTCCAGCAGCCGCTGGAACGGTTGCAGTGCGCCACCAACCCCCGCCTCAAGCGCCTGGGCCACGATCGGCCGCGCCTTGGCTTCCTGGCCGCACTCCAGCAATACATGCGCCTGTTGGGTCAGGGCCATCAGGGCAATCATCTGGCGCCCGCTGTTATGCGCCTGCTGTGCCAGCTCTTCGAGGCGCTGCAGGGCCGCAGCCGGTTGATGGCGGATCGCATCAAGTGCGGCCTGCTGCAGCCCGATGTGTTGCGCCAGGTGTGGATGAAACTCCGGTGCGGCGGCGGCGTGCTCACCGTTATAGGTCTGCCCCAGGCGGGTCAGCCAGGCGTCGGCAAGGTCGGTGCGGCCTTGGGCCAGCCATAATTCGCATTTGATCAGGGTGATCATCGCCAGGTAATAGATCGGCGGCACGTCCCAGATATGCATCAGGCGCTCGGCTTCGGCGAGTTCGGCGAAGGCCTTGGCGAAATCACCGCGCCGCCCTTCGAAATTGGCAATCACACAATGCCCGATGAGTACGCTGATATCGCGGCAGGCACGGGCTTCGCTCAGGCCGGCACGCAAACGGGCAAGGCCAGCGTCAGACTGATAACGCACCAGCAGCAAATAACCTTCGTAGAGCGATAACCGCGCACGTACGGCGTACAGCCGTTGGGGCGCAAGGCCTTGCAGGCGTTGCAACCCCTGGCGCACTTCGTCCAGAGAACGCAGAATTTCGCCGCGCGCCTGCAATACGCGCGCGCGGTCGTAATGGGCCAGGGCCTCGAACAGCGGGTTGCCGACGCGCTGCGCCAGCTCCAGGGATTCGCGATTCAGGCCACGCGCGCGCCACAGGTCGGCATCGACAATAGCCAAGTTGGACAGGGTCGACAGGCACATCAGGCGCTGGCCATAGCGTTTGTGCGGCAGGCTTTCCAACGCCTCGCTGCAGTAACGCTGGGTCAACTCACGATCACCTCGCCCGCGGGCGATGATCCCGCTCAGCGCCAGCCATTGGGCCAGCATCGACTTTTGCGCAGTGGCCGACGGCGCCGGCAGGAAGCGACTGAGGTAGCCTGACAATTCTTCCGCCGCATCCAACTGGCACGCCAACCCCAGCGCCCAGCTGTAGAGCACGATCAAGCGCGGCGTGCTGATCAGCAGGCTGTCGGGCAAGTCCATCTTCCAGCGCAGCAGCATGCCCACATTCTGCTCGGCCAGCAGCTGCTCCTCTGACAGGTTCTGCACCAGGTTTGCCGCCACATCGAGGTGGCCGGCGCGCAACGCCTGCTCCACGGCTTCGTCGATAAAACCCTGGGCGTTGAACCAACGACAGGCCCGCAAGTGCAGGCTGGCAATCGGCAAGGTGGCATTGCTCGCGCGGCGCGTGCGCAGCAAATCGGAAAACAAATGGTGGTAACGGTACCAATGGCCCTGTTCGTCCAGCGGCACCAAAAACACCTGATGGGCCTGCAGATAGCGCAGGATTTCCGCGCTGTCATGGGCCTCGCGCACGGCGTCGCACAGCTCGCCGCAGAAACGATCCTGAGGCGCCGTGTCGTACAGGAACGCCTGCACTTCAACCGGCAGGCAGTCGATGACCTCTTCGAGCAGGTAATCGCGAATCAGCCCTTCGCCACCGTGCAAGCTGTGCGGCAACGCGCTTTCATTGCCCGCTTCGGCGATGGCCAACAGCCAGAAACGCAGGCCGGCGACCCACCCTTCACTGCGCCGGATCAGGTTGTCCAGCGCCTCGCCGCGCAACGAGCTGCTGTGCCGAGCCAGCACGGCCAGCGATTCGTCGTGGGTCAGGCGCAGGTCTTGTTCATGCAGCTCCAGCAGGTGCCGGGACAGCCGCAGGCGCGCCAGGTGCCAGTCGGGACGTTGGCGGCTGGTGACCATGACCACCAGCCCATCAGGTAAATGATTCAGGAAAAACTGCAGGCAACGATCCAGCACCGGGCCCTGGGCCAGATGGTAGTCATCCAGTACCAGCAACAAGGGCGCGCGCGTGGACAAGTGCAACGTCAGCTCATCGAGCAGGCCGTCGAGCCATTCTTCAAAGGCAAAGGGTTGGTGACGCTGGCGCATCTTCAGCAGGCCCAGGGATTGGGCGCCGAGTTGCGGGAAGTACTGTTGCAAACCGTCGAGCAGGCGCTCGAGGAAACGGCCCGGGTCGTTATCGCGCGGGCTCAGGCCCAGCCACAGGCTTTGCCAATGCGCCGGCAACCCCTGGCAGAACTCCACCGCCAGCGAACTCTTGCCGAACCCCGCCGGAGCGCTGACCAGTAGCAGTCGCCCCTCCAGACCAGCACTCAGCCGCTCGCACAGGCGCGGGCGCAGCACATAGCCGTCAGGCAAAGGTGGCCTGTAGAAGCGCGCTTCCAGCGTCGGAATTACTGCGCTTGCAGGCCCTTGGATTCGGGACAGATCAGTCATCGCCGGGCTCTTGTAGAAGGCTGTTGTCGGCATTGCAGATGTCCGCAGACTAGCGGTAAAAGCGGCGGGTTTGTAGATCTTTGCAACATTTACCTGAAAAAGAACTACGACAAAAAATGTGGGAGCTGCCTAGTGCAAGGCTGGCTTGTGTGGGACTGGCTTGCCTGCGATAGCATCAACTCGGTGTAACTGATAGACCGAGGCGCCTGCATCGCGGGCAAGCCCGACTCCCACACAAGCCAGCTTTACACAAGCCAGCTCCCACATTGTCGAGTGAGTGTTGCTTAGCGCACACCATCCTGGCGCAGGGCCGCCGGGGTGAAGTCGCTGGTGGTGGCGGTGAAGCCGAAGTCATACGCCTGCTTCTCTTCGTTCTTCATGCCCAGGGCCAGGTAGCGGCCGGACTGCAGGTCGTAGAGGGTTTCGAGGGCATACCACGGCACTTGTTTGTCGTAGTAGTTCTCGGCGTGAGCTTCAGCCACGCGCCACAGTTGGCCACGGCCGTCGTAGTGGTCGATCACCGCGGCTTGCCAGGTGTCTTCGTCGATGAAGAAGTCACGCTTGGCGTAGATGTGGCGCTGGCCTTCCTTCAAGGTTGCGACCACGTGCCAGACGCGGCGCAGCTCATAACGTGCCAGGTCCTGGTTGATGTGGCCGGCCTTGATGATGTCGACGTACTTGAGCTTCGGATCGTCGATCTTGTAGCTGTTGGAGGCGATGTAGATTTCTTTTTTGCCTTCCAGCTTCCAGTCGTAGCGGTCCGGTGCGCCGTTGTACATGTCGAGGTTGTCGGAGGTACGCAGGCCATCGGCGGCGGTGCCCGGCCCGTCATAGGACACTTGCGGCGCCCGGCGAACACGGCGTTGGCCGGCGTTGTAGACCCACGCCGAACGCGGCTCCTTCACCTGGTCAAGAGTTTCGTGCACCAGCAGCACACCACCGGCCAGACGTGCCGGCGCGGTCACTTGCTGCTTGAAGTAGAACAGCACGTTGCCCGGGTTTTTCGGGTCGTAGTCCTTCATCTTGTCGCGGAACACAAACTGATCGCGAAAGTACACCAGGCTGAACGAGCCGTTGGTTTGCGGCGTGGCCTGAGTGACCAGACGCGTCACGCTGCCGCCACGATAGCGGGTGATGTGGTTCCAGATCACTTCCACGCCGCTTTTCGGGATCGGAAACGGCACCGCGGTTTCGAAATTTTCCAGGCCGTTGCCGCCAGACACGAGGTTGGTGTTGGTGGCGTTCTTCTTGATGGCGGCGAACACATCAGCCGGCACGGTGGCGCCGCGATGGGTCGGGTAGACCGGCATCTTGAAGGTGTCCGGGTAACGCTTGAACATCGCGTACTGCCCCGGCGCCAGCTTGTCTTTGTACTGCTCGACGTTCTGCGCAGTGATCGTGAATTGCGGCTGCTCGCTGGCATACGGGTTGGCGAGGAAACCACGGGCATCCACGGCGCCGGCATTGGTGGGCAGCGGCGACCATTTGGGGATGGTGCCGGCCGCGTTGCCCGCCATTTCGGCGCCCATCGGGGTGAGGGTCGTACCCAGCTTGGCGGCTTCATCGGCCGAGACTGCCGCCATGACGCTACCCGCCATGATCGACAGCCCAAGCACACCCACGTGCAACAGACTTTTAGTTATTTTCATGTTCTGGCTCTTCCTGAAATGCATGCATCTGAAAAAGAAAGTCTTAGAAGTTCACGCCGGCGCTCAAGGCGATAAAGTCGCGATCGTCCACCGTGGTGAACCGGCCACCAAAGAAGTTGGTGTAGTTCAGGCCGACGGTGTAGGTGTTCTGGTACTCGGCATCGACGCCCAGGCTGACGGCCTTGCGACCCTCTTCAAAGTTGCCGCCAGGGCCTGGCGAATACCCTTTGACGTCATGAGACCAGGCCACGTTGGGCTTGAGGTTCACACCGGCAAACACATCCGGATATTCCCAGATCGCCCGGGCGCGATAACCCCAGGACGTCGCGGTGGTGTAGCCGTCGTTGTTGCAGTTGGTGTTCAAGCCGGATGCATTCGGCAGGCCCGCACCTTGAGCGGTCGAATTGTTCAGCGCGTTGCAGAAACCACCCGGCAGCGTGCCAGGGCCGAACACTGGATCACGGCCATAACGCGCAGTGTTTTTGCTTTCCAAGCCGCCCACATGGGTTACGCCGATTTCGCCCACGGTGGTCAGGCGGGTCGCGCCCATCACCTGGTCGAAGAAGTGCGTGAAGGTGGTCTGGAACTGGGTCACTTCCTTGCGGTTGTAGCCGTGCAGGTCTTGGCCCGGTGTGCCCTTGAGCACCGATGCATTTTCATAGCCCCGAATCGGCGTAACGCCCGCATACAGAATATCGGTGGTGCTCAGTTGTACCGGCGCGTTTGGCCGGTAGCTCAATTCACCACTCCAGGCGGTGCCGGTAGGCAGCGTGGTGGAGAAGCTCAGGCCGTAGAGGCGGATATCTTCCGGGTACTCGACAAAGTACTGGGAACTGCCGGCCACGATCAACGGACGCAAAGCCGCCAGTTGCCCCAGCGGACGGGTGTAGGCCGAGTTTGGCGCGCCGGTGGCGCTGAAGATTGGCGCACGGCTGTGGTAGTTCATGAAGTACGCACCGAACTCCGTGTCCAGTGGCTCGAAGTTGTAGTGCATGGCCACGCCGAACTGGCCGCTGTCCCGTGCATCACGGTCACCGCCACGTTTTACCAGCACGCCCTCATTGTTCACGTCCACACCCAGCGCGTTCAATGTCGGCAAGGCCGCGCCAGGGATGGTGGAGCGCTTGTTCAAGACCCGCAGGTTATTGCTGCAACCGTCGGCAATCACGTCGGGCTGGGAGAAGAACGAGCCGCAGTTATCCACAACCGTCTGGTCCCACTCCAACTGGTAGAACGCCTCTGCGGAGAGGTTGTCGGTGAGGGTCTGGGACACGTAGAACATATTGACCGGAATCAAGCCTTCCTTGATCTCGGCGCCCGGACGACGGAATGCAGACACGTCGATCGGGTTGATCGAGTTGATACCGCCACCAATGAACGTACTTTCGCCCCAGCTCACTACCTGCTTGCCGAAGCGCACGCTGCCTGGCTCATCGGCAACGGTGTAGTTGTGATAAATGAACGCATCGAGAATCTGCCCGCCCGAGGACTTGGCGCCCTCTTTGCGGTTGTTGTTGCTGACGTTCTTGAAGTCCAGGTCTTCGTTTTGCAGCGCGAAGTCGTACCAGTACTTGCCACGTACAAAGATGCCGGTGTCGCCGTATTTCAATTCAAGGTCATGGATACCCTTGAAGATCTTCGAGAAGGAATCACCCTTGTTGAAGTTCAGGTGGCCGTCATCGGAGGTCTGTGAAAGCCCCTTGCCGCCGTTGTTGACACCAATCAGGTCTTTATTGCGACCCGCAGTCGACCAGCTCGCCCCCACCGACAGGGATGAGTCAAAGCTGCCTTCGATTTCACCGATGTTGAAACTGACGCCGAATGCGGGCCCGGCGAGCGTAGAAGCGAGACTGACGGCCAGGGGCAGTCTTGCCCGGCGCCAGAACTGGTTTACTGAGGTCATCGACGCTACTCCATGTGCATTATTGTTATGGCAGTGAGTTCTTTCTTCTGGATGCGTGTAACGGCCGGAATACAACGATTCCAATGCCGAACGGCAACCGAGCCCCCATGGCCCGAAGCGCAACATCCTTGAAAAACTCTGAGATGGACTATAGCCAGCAGGGGGTACCGCTTGATCCCTCTAAAGTGTGATTTGCATCACCAACCCGTCTGCCACAGTCCTTTCGCCACGCCGACGAAGGCCGGCGCGGCAAGGATGGCTGAAAATTGGCAAATCACAAGTGAAGGCTTGAGATAGAGCATTGCCGCGCCCGATCGGGCGCGGCGAGGGGCATCAGAGGGTGGACAGGAACGTGCTGTTATTGGCCTGCCATTCAATGATGTCGATACGGATACGTTTTTTGTCGAGCTTGCCGACACTGGTCTTGGGAATTTCCGTAACAACGGCAATCTGGCTTGGAATCGCCCACTTGCTCAAATGGCCCAGTTCGACAAAAGGCTTGAGGTGTTCCTTGAGCTCGCGAGCACCTATCACATGGCCATCACGGACCACCAGCAACGCAAACGGGCGCTCGCCCCACTGCGGGTCGGCGATGCCCACCACCGCTACTTCGCGTACCGCCGGGTGACGGCTGACCAGGTCTTCGAGGGCCAGGGAGGAGATCCACTCGCCGCCGGTCTTGATCACATCCTTGATGCGGTCGCGAATGTCGATCACGCCAAATGCATCGAGGGTGGCCACATCGCCGGTGTGCATCCAGCCACCCTCCCACAGCTCGGCGCCCTTTTGCGGCTCGTTGTAATAGCCCTCGGTCAGCCACGGTGCGCGCAGCACCAGCTCACCCTGGGACTCGCCGTCAGCGGGCAGGAAGTTGCCTTCGCTGTCGACAATCGCCGCTTCCACCAACGGCCCGGGCACGCCAGCCTTGATGCGGTAGGTGGTGCGCTCGTCCTCGGTGCCGGCCATCAGTTCTTCGTTGAGGTGGGCACACGACACCAGCGGCCCGGTCTCGGACATGCCGTACGCGGCAGTCAGTTGAATGCCGCGCGCCTTGGCGGCTTCATACAGCGTGCGATTGAGCGCGCTGCCGCCGATGACGATCTTCCAGCCGCCAAAATCCACGCCTTGCGCCGCCTTGGCGTTGAGCACCATTTGCAGGATGGTCGGCACGCAGTGGGAGAAGGTGACCTTTTCCTTGCGCCACAACTCCACCAGGTATTCCGGGTCGTAGCGGCCCGGATAGACCTGCTTCAAACCGAGCATGGTTGCCACGTACGGCAGGCCCCAGGCGTGCACGTGGAACATCGGCGTGATCGGCATATACACGTCGTTGGTGCCCAGCAGGCGCACGCTGTCAACGCTGCCCATGATCGTCGCAACGCCCATGGTGTGCAGCACCAGTTGGCGGTGGGTGAAGTACACGCCTTTGGGGTTGCCGGTGGTGCCGGTGGTGTAGAAGGTGGTGGCGACGGAGTTTTCGTCGAAGTCCTGGAAGTCGTACGTGGGGCTGGCGGCCGCCAGCAGGGTTTCGTACTCGCCGACCAGGTTGGGCAGCTCGGCGGTTTTTTCGTCGCCGTCGGTGAGCAGCAGCGTTTTGTCGACCGTGGTCAGGTGGCCGGCGATGGCCTGGTAAAGCCCCACGAATTCGCTGTTGACCAGCACGAAGCGGTCCTCGGCGTGGTTCATGGTGTAGAGAATTTGTTCCGGCGACAGGCGCACGTTGATGGTGTGGATTACCGCGCCGATCATTGGGATGGCGAACATGCATTCGAGGTAACGGTGGCTGTCCCAGTCCATCACGGCGACGGTGTCACCGGCCTTGACGCCGGCCTCGGTCAGCACGTTGGCCAGGCGCGCAACGCGCTCGATGAGGGTGGGGTAGGTGTAACGCAGTTTGTCGCGGTAGATGATTTCCCGGGTTTTTTCGTAGCGGGTCCCGGACATCAGCAAGCGCTTGATCAACAGTGGGTATTGGTAAGCGCCTTCGGCGGGTGGGATAACACGGGTCTGCAACATACGAATCCCTTATCTGACTGCACGGTCTTGGCTTGAAGACCTGCACTTTAGAGAGCTTATGTGTCAGCTAAATCAGCCAAAGGAATGATTTGCAGAGGCCGATGAATGCTAGCTTTGAGCCATCATCCAGGTGCTGCCGGGCTGGGGGGCATATCCGTTATTTGGGTGATGGCGGGTATGGGTTCCGCCCTTACGGCGGGTCACTTTTGAAAAGAGCCCAAAAGTAATCAAAAGGCTCTTGCCCCACCACTCGGCACCTCGCTTAGGCTCGGTGTGCCCTCACTCCGGCTTGAATCCGTGGGCCGCCGTGACGGGCCATCCATGGCCCAACACGGCTAACCCGGCGT
>NZ_JAFCUU010000018.1:0-20225 GCF_049896685.1 Pseudomonas sp. TWRC1-2
GCAGGACGCCGGTTTAGCCGTGTTGGGCCATGGATGGCCCATCGCGGCGGCCCACGCTCCAAAGCCTGCGTGAGGGCACACCGAGCCTAGGCGAGGTGCCGAGTGGTGGGGCAAGAGCCTTTTGGTTACTTTTGGGCTCTTTTCAAAAGTGACCCGCTGTAAGAGCGGAACCCATACCCGCCATCACCCAAATAACGGATATGTACCCAATAACCCACCCCAAACATCACCGAAAAAACTCCCCAGGTGTCGCATCAAACTGCTGCCGAAACGCCGCAATAAACGCCGAAGTCGATTCATACCCACACCCCAGCGCCACATCCGTAACCCGCTCCCCCTGTTCCAGGGCCGGCAACGCACTCAGCAACCGCAACCGCTGACGCCAAGCGCGAAACGTCAGCCCGGTATCACTCAAAAACAACCGACTCAACGTCTTCTCACTCACCCCCAGCCTGCGCCCCCAATCCCCCAAGGTCGTCTGCTGCTCCGGATGCAGGTTCAAGCTGCGATAAACCTGACGCAACCGCGGGTCCAGGGGCAAAGGCAGCATCAAATCCACCTGCGGCGCAGCGGCCAACTGGTCGAGCACCACCTGGGCCAGACGCCCATCCGGCCCGTCCTCGGCATATTCCACCGGCAACTCACTGAAACTGCGGATCAACTCGCGCAACAAACTGCTCACCTCCAACACCTGACACCGCTCGGCCGCCCAGGCGGTAACACTGCAATCCAGGTACAGGCTGCGCATTTCCGTGTGCGGCGAACTGAACACCCGGTGCGGCACGCCCGCCGGGATCCACACCGCGCGCTGGGGCGGGGCGACGAAGCGGCCGACGCTGGTCTGGATCTCCAGCACCCCGGATATCGCGTAGGACAACTGCACCCAGGGGTGGCTGTGCTGGCGGGTCAGCGCGCGATTGGGCAGCGACTCCGTGCGCCCATACACGGGCCGCGGCAGGCTGGAAAGCCCGGGCACACTGCGGCGGACGGTCTTGTCATGTCCTTTAGGCGGCATTTACTGGCTCATTGGCGTTAGTCGGTAACAAGCCGTTACGTTAGAGTCGCATCGATGCTCTTGGCAACCCCTGGAAGATTTGCTTATGACCCGTCCACGTTTTCTGCCTGACAACTTCACCCTGACCCTGATTGCCACGGTGATTCTCGCTTCCCTGCTGCCCGCCAGCGGCCAGACCGCCGTGGCCTTTGGCTGGGTGACCAACCTGGCCATTGCGCTGCTGTTTTTCCTGCACGGCGCCAAGCTGTCGCGCCAGGCCATCGTTGCCGGTGCCGGGCACTGGCGCCTGCACCTGCTGGTGTTCAGCCTGACCTTTGTGCTGTTCCCCTTGCTCGGCCTGGCGCTCAAGCCGGTGCTGTCGCCGCTGATCGGCAAAGACCTGTACATGGGCATGCTCTACCTGTGCGCCTTGCCGGCCACGGTGCAATCGGCGATTGCCTTTACGTCGCTTGCGCGCGGCAACATTCCGGCGGCGATCTGCAGTGCGGCGGCCTCCAGCCTGTTCGGCATCTTCCTCACTCCGCTGCTGGTGACGCTGCTGCTCAACGTGCACGGCGACGCGGGCTCCACCGTCGACGCGATCCTGAAAATCAGCGTGCAATTGCTGTTGCCGTTTATCGCCGGGCAAATCGCTCGTCGCTGGATCGGCGATTGGGTCGGCCGGAATAAGTCCTGGCTGAAGTTCGTCGATCAGGGCTCGATCCTGCTGGTGGTTTACGGCGCGTTCAGCGAAGCGGTCAACGAAGGCATCTGGCACAAGATCCCGCTGTGGGAGTTGGGCGGCCTGGTGGTGGCGTGCTGTGTGTTGCTGGTCCTGGTACTGGTGGCGTCCACCGTGCTGGGCAAGGCCTTTGGCTTTAACCAGGAAGACCGCATCACCATCTTGTTCTGCGGCTCGAAGAAAAGCCTCGCCACTGGCGTGCCGATGGCGCAAGTGCTGTTCGCCGGCGCGACCATGGGCGTGTTGATTCTGCCGCTGATGCTGTTTCACCAGATCCAGTTGATGGTGTGCGCGGCGCTGGCGCAGCGCTACGCCAAGCGGCCGGAAAGCATCCCCGAGATGATGGGGCAGGTGGATCCGTGATCCAGATCACACCCTAGGCCGAATCACCTCAAGTTAACGCCCGGCCAGACGACTTCCTGGGTAAGAGCCCAATAAGGAGTGTCGGCATGAGCGTTAAAGGTATTTCGGTGTTTGCAGGCCTGTTTTGCCTATGGGCCAGTGCCTGTGGTGCGGCACAGACCGTGGGGCAGGGCACTATCCAGTTCACCGGCGCAATCGTTGAGCCTGGGTGTGCGACAAATGCGCGCAGCGGCGCGGTGATGGAGTTGACCGGCTGCGCCAGTTTTAACCGCGGCAGCCGCTTCGAGGTGCGCAGTCTGGCGCCGGTGGCCAGCGTCGATGCGGCCCGGGTGAAGCTGGTTGCCGACAGTGGCGCCGGGCGTTATTACGACCAGCGCTACCTGCTGGTGGACAGCGCCGGCACGCCGATTGTGTCGGGCAACTATGTAATCACCATGACCTTGCCCTGAACCTCAGAGCGACGATCCGCGCCAACAGCGCGGCGAGAAACCTATAGAATGCTCGGCGGCGGCGCTGTTCTGCGTGGCCGTTGGATCATCGCCAGAGTACCTCGCCCGCCAATGAGCATTTCAGCCGCAACCCCCCAAGCCAACTGGCAACCGGTCATCGCCCTTGCTTTGGCCGCGTTTGTGTTCAATACCACCGAATTCGTACCGGTCGGCCTGCTCAGCGCCATCGGCGCCAGCTTCGACATGCCCATCGCCAGCGTCGGCCTGATGCTCACCATCTATGCCTGGATCGTGTCGCTGACTTCGTTGCCGGTGATGCTGCTGACGCGTAACGTCGAACGGCGCAAGTTGCTGATCGTGTTGTTCGGCTTGTTTATCGCCAGCCATATTCTCTCCAGCGTCGCCACCAGCTTCGGCCTGCTGATGGTCAGCCGCATCGGCATCGCCTTGTCCCACGCGTTGTTCTGGTCGATCACCGCCTCCCTGGCCGTGCGCCTGGCGCCGGAGGGCAAGCAGGTGCAAGCCCTCGGCCTGCTGGCCACCGGCACGTCACTGGCGATGGTCCTGGGCATTCCGCTGGGCCGCCTGCTCGGCGAAGCGATGGGCTGGCGCACCACGTTTCTGGTGATCGCCGCCTTTGCCGCGGCCCTGGTGTTCTGGCTGGCGCGCACCTTGCCGCTGCTGCCGAGCCAGAACTCCGGCTCGCTGCGCAGCCTGCCGTTGCTGTTCAAGCGCCCGGCGCTGGTGGCGCTGTACGTGCTCACCGCCATGGTGGTGACCGCGCAATTCACCGCCTACAGCTACATCGAACCCTTCGTCGAAGGCGTCGCCGGTCTGAGCGGTAACGTGGTGACCCTGTTCCTGCTGGTGTTCGGCGGCGCGGGCATCATCGGCTCGCTGCTGTTCAGCCTGGTGCACCGTTTCAACCCGCACCTGTTCGTGGTCAGTGCGGTGTTCCTGCTTGCTGCGTGCCTGGCGCTGATGCTGCCCTTGAGCGGCGCCGAGTCCTACCTCGTCGGCCTGAGCGTGTTCTGGGGCATGGCGATCATGGGCTTTGGCCTGGCCATGCAATCCAAAGTGCTGGTGCTGGCACCCGACGCCACCGACGTGGCCATGGCGATGTTCTCCGGCATCTACAACATCGGCATCGGCGGCGGCGCCCTGATGGGCAGTTGGGTCGGCAGCCACTTCGGTTTCGCCTGGATCGGCGCGGCGGGCGGGTTGCTCGCGGCAGTGGCGCTGATCGGCTACTGCCTGGCGATTCACCGGTATGGGCAGGGTGTGGCGCGTAGCAACTGATGCGTTGGTCAATGATGACTTGAAAAAATCAAAGGATTGAACCCGTGAGACACCTCGTCGCCTACATGGATGCCGTGGATCAATCTAAAAACGTGCATTGATCCGTCAACCGGCCCGCAGCACCGGCCCGGCGCTGTTTGCCCGCAGCGAATACCTGTCGCAGCTCTGGCTGGCGCCGATCGTCGGCGCACTACTCGGTGCGCCGCCCGCCCGTAAGTTGGGTGGCCGCGACTGAACGGTGCTCGGTGTCGAAGAACTTTTTCGCCGGCGGCGGGCCTATCTATAACGCCGCCGTTTGCCCACTTTTTTTGGAGCCCACCGCCGATGTCACGTCTATTGCTCAAACCTACACTCTTTACCGGTATTTGCACCCTGATGCTCAGCCTTTCAAGCCAGGCCGCCAGCTTTGATTGCGCCAAGGCCAAGGCCGCTGACGAAATTGCCATCTGCGCCAACCGCAGCCTGAATGATCAGGACGTAACGATGGCGTTGCTCTACGACCTGAACAAGCACTTCATGGCCATGGGCGGGCGCGGCTCATTGATGGACGGGCAGGCGGACTGGCTCAAGCAGCGGCGCGCGTGTGGCGCGCGGCTGAGTTGCCTGAGTGACGCCTACACGCAACGCATTGGCATGTTGCGCGGGTTTATTGATGAGCGGGTGATGACAAAGGGGCCGTTCTGAATCACAGCGAACACTCAGCCTTTGAATGATTGCCATGGCGAGGGCGCAGACTCTCTCGCCACGGCAGTCGAGCGTCCTGTTACAACGCCGCCAGCACCGCCTCCAACTTCTCCTGATCGCGCGCGAACTGCCGGATGCCTTCGGCGAGTTTTTCCGTTGCCATCGCATCTTCATTCGACGCCCAGCGGAACTGCGCTTCGGTCAATTGCTGACGCACTTCACCTTCAGCGCCCGGCACCAGTTTGCGTTCCAGCGTGCCGTTGTCTTCATCGAGTTTGTGCAGCAGGTCCGGGCTGATGGTCAGGCGGTCACAACCTGCCAGTTGCTCGATCTGGCTGAGCGTGCGAAAGCTTGCGCCCATGACCACGGTCGGGATGGCGTTGGCCTTGTAGTAGTTGTAGATGCGCGTAACCGATTGCACGCCCGGGTCATCGGCACCGGTGTAATCCAGGCCGGTGCTTTTGCGGTACCAGTCGTAGATGCGGCCTACGAATGGCGAGATCAAAAACACCCCGGCATCAGCGCACGCCACGGCCTGGGCGAAGGAGAACAGCAGCGTGAGGTTGGTCTGGATGCCGGCTTTTTCCAGGCGTTCGGCAGTGCGGATGCCTTCCCAGGTGGACGCCAGCTTGATCAGCACGCGCTCGCGACCGATACCGGCCTGGTCGTACAGGGCGATCAACTGGTTGGCCTTGGCCCACAGCGCGTCTTCGTCAAAGGACAACCGCGCGTCGACTTCGGTCGAGATGCGCCCGGGAATCACCTTGAGAATGCCCGCACCGACCGACACGGCGAAGTGATCGCAGGCCAGGCCTACGTCGCCCTTGGACAGGCTCACGGCAGTGCGCAGCAGCTCGGCGTATTCCGGGATGGCGGCGGCTTTAAGCAGTAACGACGGGTTGGTGGTGGCGTCGACCGGACGCAAGCGGCTGATGGCTTCCAGGTCGCCGGTGTCGCAGACCACGGTGGTGAATTGCTTGAGTTGTTCGAGCTTGGACGTCATGAGCGGCGGTCTCCAGGAAGTGGGATGTGGCGCAGCGCTGGGCGGCACGGGACACCCGTTGTACCACTTCCCGGGCGGCTTGTTTACCCGCGCGCCACGCCTTTACGCCTCTGGGAAGCCGACTTTCCGCGGCCAGCGGTTCTGGAAAACCTGCACATCCAGTTGTTTGAACAACCCTCCATGCGTAAACGGTTCGGCCGCCAGCTATGCGCGCACATGGGCCTCATCGTCAAAATGAAACTTCTCACGGCTTCCAGGTCTGCACATCCTGCGCATCCACCGCCTTGGGCAACAAGCCGGCCTTGAAAAAGGCATCCGCGATCTTCTGCTGTTCACCCAACTGTTCGACCGTGACCGGTTGCACCTCGTAACTGCGGTGCGCGTTGGCGGCTTCCACCGTGGCCACATCCAGGTTGCCCCACAGTGGGCCGAGTACTTTCGCCGCGTCCTGTGGGTTAGTTTTTACCCATTGACCGGCTTTTTCCAACTGCTCATACACCCGTTTCAAGACCTCGGGATGCGCCTTGGCGTAAGGCGTGCCGGTCAGGTAATAGCGCTTGTAACTGGCAAGGCCTGCGCCGTCGGCCAGGGTGCGGGTCGGCAGTTGACGCTGCACGCTGGTGAGGAACGGTTCCCAGGTGACCCAGGCGTCAACCTTGTTGTTCTCAAAGGCCGCGCGACCATCGGCCGGCGACAGATAGGCCGGCTCGATATCCGAGAACGCCAAGCCGGCTTTGGCCAGTGCGGCGATGAGCAAGTAGTGAGTGCCGGCGGCCTTGGTCACCGCGATTTTCTTGCCTTTCAAATCTGCCAGCTGCTGGATCGGCGAGTCCTTGCGCACCACGATGGCCTGGGCTGAGGGCGAGGGCGCTTCCTGGGCGAAGTAGGTGAGTTTGGCCTGGGCGGCCTGAGCGAAGATCGGCACGGTGTCAGCCACGTCGGCGCTGATGTCCACGTTGCCCACGTTCAATGCTTCGAGCAGCGGCAGGCCGCTGGGGAATTCATGCCAGCTCACGTCGATGTTGTCGGCCTTGAGGGCTTTTTCAAGCGTGCCCTGGGTTTTCAGCAGGGTGATCAGGGTCGAGGATTTCTGGTAACCGATGCGCACGGTTTCCTGAGCCTCGGCGCTCACCGCAACCGAAAAAGCCAATAGCCCGAGGACAACGGCGAGGGGACGACGAATAGACATGGCGCGCTCGATCTTCAGCGAAATAAGGCCAAGCTTAAAGTTCTAAAAAGCATTCGATAAATACTCTTTCGGTCTGAGCTTAGGGCGCTTTTCACGCGTTCCGACGAATTGGGCATAACCATAGAATTATAGGGTTCTTTCATAATTGCCCGTCGTTAATATAATCGATTTCGCTTGTCTGCCAGGTCTTATGTGGTCTTTTTGCATAAGCAGCTTCCTTCAACTCACCTATGCCAAGGCCTTCCATGACGTTGAAACAACTCATTCTCGCCGCCAGCCTGCTGTTTGCCGCAGCGGCGGCCCACGCCGAGCAGACCCTGGACATCAGCTACCAGCGCTCGTCGACGCTGTGGATCCTGCTCAAGCAAAATGGCCAGCTCGAACAGCGCCTCAAGCCCTTGGGGTTCACCGTCAATTGGCATGAATTCAGCACCGGCCTGCTCAGCTCCTTGAACGCCGGCAGTGTCGATTTGCACGCGGACGTGGCTGACGCCTTTGCGCTGTTCACCCAGGCCGCCGATGCGCCGCTGACGTATTACGCCCAGGAAAACTCGTCGCCCGGCGCCCAGGCGATCATTGTCCAGGACGCATCCCCGATCCACCGCATCGCCGACCTCAAGGGCAAGACCGTCGCCGTGTCCAAGGGCTCGGGCAGCAACTTTCTGCTGATCTCGGCGCTGCACAACGCCGGCCTGACGCTGGCCGATATCACCCCGCGTTACCTTGAGGCACCCGACGGTGGCGCGGCGTTTTCAAATGGCAGCGTGGATGCCTGGGTGATCTGGGACCCGTTCTTCGCCACCCAGCAGCTTGAGCATCACGTGCGTGTGATCGCCGATGGCAACGACGGCCTGGCCAACTACAACCGCTTCTACCTGGCGACCACACAATTTGCCAACGCGCACCCGGATGTGTTGCAAGTCACCTTCGATACCCTGCGCGAAACCGGCCAATGGGTCAAAGCCCATCCCAGGCAAGCCGCTGACATCCTTGCGCCGCTGTGGGGCAACATCCCACCGGCCACGGTGGAGCGCGCCAATAGCCGACGCAGCTACGACATCATCCCGGTCAAGGTGCAAAACCTTGCCGAACAGCAACGCATCGCCGACGCCTACTACGCCGCCAAGCTGATTCCCAAGCCGCTGAACGTCGCTGATATCACCGTGTGGACCCCCAAACCATGAGCCGCCAGATCCATTTGTCAGCCTTCCTCCTGAGTGGGCCGGTGGTGCACAGCCACGCCGTGTGGCGCCACCCCGAAACGCTCGGCAATTACCTCGACCCCGACTACTACTCGCGCATCGCCAAGGTGGTGGAGGAGGGCCTGTTCGACTTCCTGTTCTTCGCCGACCGCCTGGCCGTGGGCGACCAGATGGGCGGCTCGCGCGAGTTTGCCTTGCGCTACGGCGCCCAGGACGCCACGCGCCTGGACCCGTTGCCGATTCTCTCCTACCTGATAGGCCAGACCCGCAAGCTGGGCCTGGGCGCGACGCGCTCCACCACCTATTACGAACCGGCGCACATCGCGCGCGAATTTGCCACCCTCGACCACCTGTCCAAGGGCCGCGCGGCGTGGAATATCGTCACGTCGATGAACGACAGCGAAGGGCGCCTGTTCGGCAAGGACAAGCACCTGGAACACGACCTGCGCTACGACCGCGCCGATGAGTTTGTCGAAGTCGCATTGAAGCTCTGGAACAGTTGGGGCAAGGACGCCCTCAAGCTGGACCGCGAACATGGCGTGCTCGCCGACCCGGCCTTGATCACGTCGGTGCAGCATCAGGGCGAGTGGTTCAAGGTCGAGGGCCCGCTGAATATCCCGCGCACGCCCCAGGGCCGTCCGGTATTGATTCAGGCCGGTTCGTCCGGGCGCGGTCGGCGGTTTGGCGCGCGCTGGGCCGAGGCGATTTTCACCATTCACCCGCATTTGAACGCGATGCGCGCCTTTCGCGATGACGTGCGTGCCCAAGTGGTGCAGCAAGGCCGCGACGCCGACAGCTGCAAGGTGTTGACCGCGGTGATGCCGTTTATTGGCGGCAGCGAGGCCGAAGCCCGCGCCAAACGCGATCGGCACAACGCCCTGGCGCGCCCCGAGCTGGGGCTGGTGACACTTGCTTCGCAGCTCAATGTGGACCTGTCGCCGTTCCCGCTGACGGCCACCCTGGCCGAGGTCGCCCGGTCGCCACTGATCCCTGCCGCTGCGGCGGAAAAGCTGTTGATGCAAGGGCCTGAAATCACCCTTGAGCAACTTGGCCGCATCTTCGCCAGCAGCGTGCGCGTGCCGCAACTGGTGGGCACTGGCGCGCAGATCGCCGACCAATTAGCGGAGCTGTTCGAGCAAGGCGGCTGCGACGGGTTTGTGATCTCACCGGGTTACCTGCCGGGTTCGTTCACTGAGTTTGTCGAGAGCGTGATTCCGCACTTGCAGCGCAAGGGGTTGTTTCGTACCGCCTATGAAGGCTCGACGCTGCGCGAGCACCTGGGGCTGGCTGATCTGGCGACCTGAAACCGCCTCCTGAGAAGAGCCGGGCTGTCGTGGCGAGCGGGCTTGTTGTGGCGAGCGGGCTTGTTGTGGCGAGCGGGCTTGCCCCGCGTTGGGCTGCGAAGCGGCCCCCATCAAGGCCACCGCGCGCTGACTGGTAGACGGCGGTGTCAGGTTCTGGGGGCGCTTCGCGCCCCAACGCGGGGCAAGCCCGCTCGCCACAACAAGCCCGCTCCCTCCTCTGACCGAGTACAACCGACACCCATCTATCTGATGCATAGAGATCCAAATGTGGGAGCGGGCTTGCCCGCGAATGCGGTGGGTCAGCCAGCTCATGTATCACTGGCACACCGCCTTCGCGAGCAAGCCCGCTCCCACCTCTGACCGAGTACAACCGACACCCATCTATCTGATGCACAGAGCTATGTGCAAACCCTGCGCCTGGAACGCGCCAAGCAGATGCTGGAGTCAACGCCACTGGCGGCTGACTCAACGCCGCAGCTGCGCTTCACCTTCGATGCATGCCACCAGAAACTCCATCACCACCTTTACCGACGGCGAGCGGCGCATATCCGGGTACACCGTCAGCCAGATATCGCGGACCGGCCCGTCGCTGGGCGTCGGCAACCTGGCTAGCAGCGGATCGTGGTCGCCCACCAACGTTGGCAACACCACTGCGCCGACGTGCGCGCGCGCGGCCGTCTGTTGGGTGATCAACTCGCTGGCGGCAAACACGATCGGGCGTTGGCCGCGCAGTTGGTGCAGCCACGCCTGTTGCGGCAGGTGATCACGGCTGCTGTCGTAGGCGATGAAGGTCCATTGGGCAGCAGGCAGCTGCGTGAACGCGGGCGCGCCATAAAGACCGAAGCGCACCACGCCGACCTTGCGGCGCACCAGCGCCTCTTCGTCGGGGCGCACCGTGCGCAGGGCGATATCGGCCTCGCCCTTGTCGAGCGCAGCCAGTTGAGTGGACGGTATCAGCACCAGATTCAGCTGGGGGTACTGGGCCCGCAACCGCGCTATGTGAGGCGCGATGCAGTGGTTGGCGATGGACGGCGGGCAACTGACTCGCACAGTCCCGGCCAGTTCGATGGACGCTACCCGCGACAGGCGCAGCACGTCGGTGGCCATCTCGCCCATGCCCGCGGCCAGCTCGGCCAGCGCCAGGCCCTGAGCCGTGAGTGGCCGGCTGCGTGGCAGGCGGTCTACCAGTTTTACGCCGAGGGCTTTTTCCAGCGCATCGACGCGGCGCCCGACGGTGGCGTGTTCCACCTGCAACTCGCGGGCGGCCGCCGACAGCGACTGGGTGCGGGCCAGAACGGTGAAGTAATACAGATCCTGCCAATCGAACATCGGGTTATTTCCGCACAGAGGCTGGGAAGGGTTGGGGAATATTCCTACCGAGCGTGTCCTTTTACCATGGCCGCTCCCCAGTGCAAACGGAGTTGTTTCCCGATGAAAGCCATCACCCTGCAAGCCTACGGCGGTCCCGAAGTCGCCCAATTGCGCCACGACGTTGAAAAACCCCAGGTCACGCCGGGGCATGTGCTGGTCAAGGTGGCCTGCGCCGGGATCAATTTCATGGACATTCATACCCGCCAGGGCAAATACGCACACTCTTCGACGTACCCGGTGCGCCTGCCGTGCGCTTTGGGCATGGAAGGCGCCGGTGTGGTGGTCGAAGGCGGTCCGGGCGTCAGCCATCTGGCTGTGGGCGACCGCGTGGCCTGGTGCATCGCCTGGGGCGCGTATGCCGAGTATGCGAATGTGCCTGTCGAGAAAATTGCGCAGATCCCGAACGCAATCGGCTTCGATCAGGCCGCTGCGGCGATGTTTCAGGGCTGCACCGCGCACTACCTGATTGACGATGTGGCCCGTTTGCAGGCGGGCAGTACCTGCCTGGTTCATGCCGCGTCCGGCAGCATCGGCCAATTGCTGGTGCAGATGGCGCGTCGGTTGGGGGCAACGGTATTGACCACCGCCAGCACCGTCGAGAAATGTTCGATTGCCTTGCAGCAGGGCGCCCATCAAGCCTGGACCTATGAGCGATTTGCCGATCAGGTACTGCAAGCCACGGGCGGGCGAGGGGTGGATGTGGTGTTTGATTGCGTCGGCAAAAACACCTTGCGTGAGAGTTTTCGCGCCTGTCGCACGCGCGGTTTGATCGTCAACTACGGCAATGTCTCGGGCTCGCTGACAGACCTGGACCCGATGGAGCTGGGGGAGGCGGGCTCGTTGTTCTTGACGCGCCCACGGCTGGCTGACCACATGGCCGATGGCGCGACCGTGCAACGGCGTGCCAACGCTGTGTTCGCGGCGATGCTGGAAGGCACGCTGACGGTGGACATTGAAGGGCATTACAGCCTGGAGACGGTGCAGCACGTTCATGCCCGTATCGAGGCGCGGCAGCAGATCGGCAAGGCGGTACTGTGGGTGGACCGCGACCTGCGTTAACCGCAGGCGAAAAAAAACCGGCTGATCAGGCCGGTTTGGGGTGCCCCGCAAACAGTGCGGGGTTAGGCGTTGTTGCCTTGCAGACGATCCGCACCGCCTTCAGCCAGGCCACGTTCCTGCAAACGATCCGCACCGCCTTCGGCCAGGCCACGTTCCTGCAGACGATCCGCACCGCTTTCAGCCAGGCCACGTTCCTGCAAGCGATCCGCACCGCCTTCAGCCAGGCCACGTTCCTGCAAGCGATCCGCACCGCCTTCAGCCAGGCCACGTTCCTGCAGACGATCCGCACCGCCTTCAGCCAGGCCACGTTCCTGCAGACGATCCGCACCGCCTTCAGCCAGACCACGTTCCTGCAAGCGATCCGCACCGCCTTCAGCAACACGACGGTCCAGCAGACGATCAGAACCGCCTTCGGCTACGGAGTTACCTTGCAGGCGATCCGCGCCGCCTTCAGCGACAACCGGGTGAGCAAAAGCGTTTGCAGCGAGTACCGAGAAAGCGAGGCTAAGCAAGAGTTGGCGTTTCATGGTGGTGTGCTCCGAGTGTTCTAGTTGGGTGCCGTTTGGCATGGGTTTGATGTTACGCGTTGGTTTTTTTAAGAGAACTTCATTGAGCTGATGGTGACTATCGATGCCAGCGATGACCCGTTTTGGGGCGGGTCATCGCGGTGACGGTCAAGGCATCTGCGGCCGTTCCTGAGGGCGCAGGTCGAACACCAGTACCTCGGCATCCTCGCCGTGGCTCAGGCTGATCTGCCGTTCATCCCGCACGCGGGCGCCGTCGCCTTCCTGCAAGCGCTGGCCGTTGACTTCAACACTGCCTCGGGCCACGTGGATGTACACATGGCGATCCGGCGGCACGTCCAGCGTCGCAGCTTCGTCGCCGTCGAACAGCCCGGCATACACTCGCGCATCCTGGCGCACATTCAGCGAACCCTCGGCACCTTCCGGCGAGATGATCAATTGCAAGCGCCCACGTTTCTGCGCCTCGCTGAAATGTTCCTGTTGATAGCGCGGCTCGGCGCCGACCACATTCGGCACGATCCAGATCTGCAGGAAGTGCACGCCCTGGCGTTGGCTATGGTTGAACTCACTGTGCGCCACGCCGCTGCCGGCGCTCATCAACTGCACATCGCCAGGGCGAATTACCGAGCCGGTGCCCAGGGTGTCCTTGTGTTCCAGGGCGCCTTCGAGCACATAGGAGAAAATCTCCATGTCGCGGTGCGGGTGCTGGCCGAAGCCTTTGCCGGCGGCGACGCGGTCATCGTTGATCACCAGCAGGTCAGAAAAACCCTGCTCGGCCGGGTTCCAGTAATTGGCGAACGAGAAGGTGTGAAACGACTTCAACCAACCGTGATTGGCGGCGCCGCGGTCCGAAGCTTTGCGAAGGGTCAGCATGGTCTTGTCCTCAAGTGAGAGCGGGCTGCGTCATGCAGGGCTCTTGCGTTGAGAACAAGGTTAATGGTTAGCGTGGAATTCATTAATAAGCTGAAATCTGAATAACTGTCTCTATGAAGTTGACAGTAAAAGGCATGCCATAATGTCGCCTCGACTTCCTTCTCGATGGGCTTTCTCTGCATGAAAACCGTGGCCATGGCGCTGTTTCCGGACTTTTTGCTGCTCGATATGGCCAGCCCACTCGAAGTGTTTTCCATCGCCAATCGCTACCTGCCGGCGAACGCTCACTATCAGATCCTGACCATTGGCACCGAACCTGGCCTGCTGCGCGCCTCCAATGGTGTGCAGGTGCAACCCGACCTGTTATTGGCGCAGGCTCACGACGCCTATGACCTGTTGCTGGTGCCGGGCGGCCCCGGTGCCTATAACGAATGCCATCCTGCGCTGTTGCCCTGGCTCAAGGCCGCCGCACCCAGGGCGCGACGCTTTGGCTCGATCTGCACTGGCGCCTTTGTGCTCGGGCATGCCGGGCTGCTCGACGGCCACCGCGTGACCACCCACTGGCATTACACCGAACGCCTGATCAAGGGCTTCCCCAAGGCTATCGTCGAGACCGATCGTATCTATTTGCAGGATGGCCGCTTGATCACCTCCGGCGGGGTGACCGCCGGTATCGACCTGGCGCTGTCGGTCGTCGCCCAGGACCATGGCAAACAGGTGGCGGTGGACGTGGCCAAAGTGTTGTTGGTGGTGATGAAACGCCAGGGCGGCCAGGCCCAGTTCAGCCCGATGACGGCGGCTGTGGCGCCGTTGGAAACGGCGATCACCCGTGTGCAGAACCAGGTGCTGGCGCAGCTGGAGCAGCCCTTTACCATCGACTCAATGGCCGCGTTGGCGGGCATGAGCGCGCGGCACTTCACGCGGCTGTTTGCCAAGGAGGTGCAGATGACGCCCATGGCGTTCCTGCAAGGCGCGCGCATCGACCGCGCCCGGCAGTTACTGGAAACCACCGACCTGCCACTCAAGACCGTGGCGTTTCGCGCCGGGTTTGGCAGCGTGCGGCACATGCGTTTTCTGTTCAGTGAAAAGCTCGGCCTGAACCCTACGCAATACCGACAACAGTTCAGTTAGCGACAGGATGTCTGTTTCGCGCACCTGATTGGCCGTGGCGCTCCCCGTGCCAGCATTGTCCTGTCATGGCGAGCTGGCAAGATAGCCACAGGCCCATGGAAAAGGATGCGCAAACGCCCAAGGCCGGGTGTTCCAGCGCTTTGACCCGCATGCACAACCCACACGCAGTCAGCTTTGGCCCCTACACCTTTCACCGCCAACAGCGCCTGGTCAGCAAGGCAGGCCTGCCGGTGCCGCTGGGTGGGCGTGCGCTGGATATCCTCGCGGTACTGCTGGAGACGCCTGGGCAATTTGTGCGCAAAGACACGCTGATTGCACGGGTCTGGCCGCGCAGCGTGGTGGAAGAGAACAACCTGCGCGTGCACATCGCGGCCCTGCGCCGTGCGCTGGACGGGCAGCGCTATATCCTCAATGAACCCTTGCGTGGCTACTGCTTTGTTGCGCCGGCCAGCGCCGCGTCGGCGCTGCCCTGGCACAATCTGGCCGTGCGACTCAGCCCGATACTGGGCCGTGATGAGCTGTTGGGCACATTGGTGCGGCGCTTGTACAGCCAACGGCTGATCATGCTCACCGGCTGCGCCGGCGTGGGCAAAAGCACCGTGGCCCTGGCCCTGGCTGAACGCGTGTTGCCGCGTTATCGCGACGGCGTGTGCTGGGTGGATCTGGCAGCGGTGCAGGGGCCAACCCACATGCTGCCTCATCTGGCCGCCACGCTGAACCTGCAACCCTTTGGCAGCGCCAACGCACTGGCCGAGCAGTTGGCGCTGCGCCAGCTATTACTGGTACTCGACGGCGCCGATGTGTTGCTCGGCGCCTGCCGCCACCTGGTGCGTACGCTGCAGGCACATGCGCCGCAGGTGACGGTGGTGTTGACCAGTCGTGAAGCCTTGCAGGTGCCCGGCGAATGGGTGCAACACGTGCCCAGGCTGGCGCTGCCGATGCCTTCGGCCTGGCGCGGTGTCGAACAGGCGATGGCCGCTGCGGCGGTCCAGTTATTTGTCGCACGGGTGCGTGCCGGTCAGCAGGGCTTTGTGCTGCGTGCCCAGGATTTGGCGCCACTGCGCGACATCTGCCGGCGCCTCGACGGTATTCCCCTGGCCCTGGAACTGGCGGCGGCCCAGGTCGATGCCCTGGGCATACGGGGAGTGCACGAGCAATTGCAAAAAGGCCTGCAGGTGTTGACGCGCGGCAGGCGCACGGCAGTGGAACGGCACCAATCCCTGATCGCGGCGCTCGACTGGTCGTATCAGCGCCTGAGCCTGCCGCAGCGTTGGCTGTTCCTGCAGTTGGCGCTGTTCAAAATGGCCGTGACCTTGCCGCGCTTGAGCGAGCTGGTGGCAGGCACCGAGCTGGAACACGCCGACCTGTCCTACCTGCTGTCGCGTCTGGCGGTCACCTCGATGCTGGCGGTGGAACCGGGCCCCGGCCCTGCGCGTTACCGCCTGCTCAACAGCGTGCGCAGCTACGCCCTGGCGCTACTGCGCGACCCTGCGCAAGTCGCGCACTTGCAAAAGGGCTATGGGCATTATCTGGGCTGCAGTTCAGGCCGGCCGTTTGTCCTGCAACTCGTCGAGCAGGCGGCGTACACAGACTAGGTCATGGGTGGCAAAGCCTTCGTTGAATTGCGTGTAGAGAGCGTTCAACAGGTCGCGCGCCGCCTGCCGCCGTCCTTGGCGTTGCCATAGGCTTGCCAGCGACATTGCGCTGCGTAACTCCCAGGCCAGTGCGCCTTGCTGATGCGCCAGGGCCAGCGCCTCCAGCAGCAGCGTTTCGCGCGCGTGAAGGTCGGGTAACGACTCGGCCCGCACGCGCAGAATCTCGGCGCTGCACCAACCCGCCGCGCCACTTCTGGCGCGCTCGAACACTTCATCATCTACGTCGATGGCGTTGAACGTCACCAGCGTGTCCCGGACCAGGCCCAGCCCTTGCAAATCCGCCTGCGGCGCCGTGCCCGCGTAGTGCTGCGCCCAGGTATGAAACAACTGCACCGAGTGTTTTTGTGCCTGTCGCAGCAACAGGTCAAGCAACGAGCGCGCCGCGGCGCTATCGCCGTTGTAGCGGGCAATCACCACGCCGGCCAGGGCCAGCGTGTAGCAGATCGAGGTGCCGTGGTTGATCTGCAGCGCCAGCTCCAGCGCCTGGTTGGCGGTCCGCCAGGCACGCTCTGCAAAACCGCGCAGCCACAGGATGCGCGCAAGCATCGTCAACGACGCCACACTCTGGTCGTATTGCACGCCAAAGCCATGGGTAAACCGATTCAGATGGCCGCTGTGGGCCATGCGCTGGATCACTTGTTCGGCGTTGTGCAGCGCCAGTCCCTGGTTGCCGGCAAAGTGTTGCGCCAGTACTCGCAGGCGCTGGGCGCTGAGGTCCAGCAATGGCTCGGATTGTGGGCCGAGCTGATCGAAGTGCAGGCTCTGTGCCAACGCCTCACGGTAGTTGCCGCTGCACAAATTGACCGCCATATGGCCCGACACCGCCCGTAGCTGGCCGGTGAGGTCGTTGCTCGCTTGTGCCAGGCGCAGCGCGCCGGCAAAGGCTTGAATGGTCTGTGGCGTGCTGCCCTGGGCGTGGTAGGAGAAACTGCCCAGTGCCAGTTGCAATTCCATCTGCAGGCGCTGGCTCGGCGCGGTTGACTGCGCCAGCCGCGCCAGGGCCTTGCCCACGTACAGCCCGTGCTCGTGCAGCAGCGACAGTTCCTGCCACAACGGCATCGCACTCACCGTAAGGCGAATACCCAACAGGTGCGCACCCACCTCGCCCAGGCACCAATCGAGGGCGGCGCGAATGTCTTCGCGCAGCGGGGCATAGCGGCTGATCCACACCTGGGTCGCGATCAGTTCCCAGTCCTCCCGGGCCTGTTCCATCAGCGCCATGCAGCGCGCCGCGTGGCGCTCACGGGTGGCCTCAAGCTCCGCGGCCACGCTGAGTTTTTCCAGCGCGTAGGTGCGGGTGATGTCGAGCAGGCGATAGACCACGTCGTCATCGCCAGCCTCGACGTTGAGCAGCGACTTGGCCACCAACTGGGTGATCGAGCCCAGCACCTCGTTCGGCGCGATGCGCTCCCCGGCGATCACCGCCGCTGCGCTGGCCAGGCTGAACCCGCCACGAAACACGGCCAGGCGCCGCAGGCAAATCTGCTCGCAGGCCGTCAGCAGCTCGAAACTCCAGTCCAGCGTGGCGCGCAGGGTTTGCTGGCGGGGCAGGGCGCAGCGCCGGCCACGCACCAGCAGGCGAAAGTTGTCTTCCATTTGCACCAGCAGCCCCGGCAGGCCGAAGCGCTGGATCTGCGCCGCCACCAATTCGATCGCCAGGGGAATGCCGTCCAGGCGCTGGCAGATATCAATGGCCAGCGGCAGTTGCGCTTCGCTGAGTTCAAAACGGTCTTGATGAGACATGGCGCGTTCGATCAGCAACTGCAACGCCGGGTAGCCGAGGGCCTGGGCACGGTTGCCGGTGGCGGGCGGGCAGGCCAGCGGTTCGAGGCGCTGCACGTGTTCGCCTTCGGCCCGCAGCGCTTCGCGGCTGGTGGCCAGGATGTGCACGTGGGGCGCATGGCGCAGCAGGGTTTCGCTGATCAGGGCGATGTCGTCGAGCAAGTGTTCGCAATTGTCGATCACCAGCAACAGCTGACGCGCGTGCAGGCTGCGGGCGAAGGTCAGCAGCGGCTCATGTGCTTGGGGCGTGAGGTCGAGCAGCGCGGCGAGGTTGGGCAGGATCATCGACGGCGCGCTCAGCGGTGCCAGGTCCAGCAGACGAATGCCGTCGCGGTAATGCCCGATCAGTAATTCGGCCACCCGCAGCGCCACCGTGGTCTTGCCAATGCCGCCTGCGCCGGTCAGGGTGATAAAGCGTTGCTGCGGCAGTTGCTGCACCAGCGCATCGATCAGCGCCTGGCGACCGATCATGCGCGTGCGCCGCAGTGGCAGGTTATGGCCCTGGCTGTGGGGCGGGCCGTCGGCAGGAATCGTCATCGGTTCGATGCTCAGTGGCGCAACAAAACTGTAGCCGCGCTGGGCCACGGTGACGATGTAGCGCTGGCCGGCCTGGCCGTCGCCGAGTGCCTTGCGCAACGCCGCCATGTGCACCCGCAGGTTGCCGTCTTCCACCACTGTTTTCGGCCAGACACGCGCGATCAGTTCCTGCTTGCTCACCACATTGCCGGCCTGCTCCAGCAGGATCAGCAGAATCTCCACCGCACGCCGTCCCAGGCGCAACGGGCGACCGGCCTCCAGCACCAGGCGTTGGCGCGGGTGGATGCGGTAGGGGCCGAAATGCACGGCCTGGTCGCTGAGGTCACTCATGGTGGCCCATGCTCGGGAAAAAGGGTTTGGCCAGCATATTCCAGGTGCGTACAGACCACTAGGCCGCAATCACGTGCGGCTTGTGACGCAAGTGGTGGTTTCGCCAGGTCATCGGGTTGACGCCTTCGCTGCGCGTGAACATATGGCAGAAGTGCGCCTGGTCGCAAAACCCGCATTCCAGGCTGATTTGCGTGAGGCTCAAGGAAGAGCCGGTGATCAGTTCCTTGGCCCGCTGGATACGCTGTTGGCGAATCCACTCCTGCGGCGACAGCCCGGTGGTGCACTTGAAGGCGCGGGAGAAGTGGCTGCGCGACAGCGCGCACGCCTGCGCCAGGTCGGCAATTGCCAGGCTTTCACCGAGGTTGGCAAGGATCAGTTGTTTGGCAATGCGCTCGCGTCGGGGGCATAGGCCGCCGGTCGCGGAGAAGCGCGGAGCACAGTACTCAAGTCGGGCCATGACAAATATCCGTAGTCGATGGGAGCGTTCCCGGTGAATGGATCCAGTGTAGACCGCTTCATTTTTGGCGCCGGACCGTCTGGCTGACGAGTTAATCGTTGTTAATTTCGCCAGGTCATGGCGCGGAAAAGACAGCACAGGCGTGCAATCGTCGCATGGCGGTATCTGCTTATCTGGCGGCCTGAAAACCGTTTGGAAGCCGCCATGAACCGCAACGACTTGCGCCGCGTCGACATGAACCTGCTGGTGATTTTCGAAGCATTGATGTTCGAGAAGAACCTGACCCGGGTCGCCGAGAAGCTCTTTATGGGCCAACCGGCGGTGAGTGCGGCGCTTGGGCGCTTGCGGGATTTGTTCGACGACCCGCTGCTGTTGCGCAATGGGCGGGGCATGGAGCCCACGCCACGGGCGCTGGCGATACTCAAGGAGTTGCAACCGGCCATGGACACCATTTCCGGCGCGGTCAGCCGCGCCAAGGATTTCGACCCTTCCACCAGCTGCGCGGTGTTTCGTATTGGTTTGTCGGATGATGCGGAGTTCGGGTTGTTTCCGCCGTTGCTCAGTCAACTGCGTGAGGAGGCGCCGGGGATTATCGTGGTGGTGCGTCGGGCCAACTACCTGTTGATGTCGGCGTTGTTGGCCAGTGGGGAGATTTCGGTGGGGGTGAGTTACACCACGGAATTGCCGGCGAATGCCAAGCGCAAGAAGCTGCGGGATATTCCGTGCAAGGTGCTGCGTGGGGATGACGGGGAGGCGCCGCTGACCCTGGATGATTACTGCGAGCGGCCGCATGCGATGGTGTCGTTTTCGGGGGATTTGAGCGGCAATATCGACCTGGACCTGGCACGAATCGGCCGGGCGCGCCGGGTGGTGTTGGCGGTGCCGCAGTTCAGTGGGTTGCGGGCGTTGTTGGCGGGCACGCGGATTATTGCGACGGTGCCGGATTATGCGGCCTGTGCGTTGACTGAGGGGACGGTGTTACGGGCGCAGGATCCGCCGTTTGAGATTGAGGCGGCGGAGTTGTCGATGGTTTGGAGTGGGGTGCATGATAATGACCCGGCGGAGCGGTGGCTGCGGTCGCGTATCAGTGAGCATATGTCGCGGGCGGTTTAGGCGTGGCGGCCTCTGGGCCGACCAGGTGGGGGGCTGGGGTGGGTACATATCCGTTGCTGCGGTAACGGCGGCTGGCGGTTCCGCTCTTACAGCGGGTCACTTTTGGCAAACGCCCCAAAAGTAACCAAAAGGTCTTTGCCCCACCACTCGGCACCTCGCCTAGG
>NZ_JAFCUU010000019.1:0-20128 GCF_049896685.1 Pseudomonas sp. TWRC1-2
TAAATAGCCTTCAGTGTGCCGTCAGCGGCGCGGGTAGTGTTGCCGGTGTGGTAAACGAAGTTGAAGCTCTCCGTGCCGTAATCGCCACTCCGGAACCCCAGCGTCTTTCCTGGAGAGGTTCCCATCCAAAGCTGCGAGCCAAGGTTTCCTGTGCCTGGAAAGGCCATGTTTAGCAGCGTGCCGTAAGTCACAGGTCTAAACTGCGTGCCGTCAGCAATTACACCAACACCGCTTTCCCAAACGTTCATGGACTTGTAGATAGAACTGTTCCCAATGGCCTCCCGAGCCCCCAGGCCAAGCATGGGGACGGAAAGCACCTGACCAGCTCCGGTACCAAAACCGGCTGTGGCCGCAGCTCCCAAACCTAGATTCGCACGCGCCGCAGCTGGTACCGAAGCTCCTGTCCCACCCTTCGCAACCGGCACGATGTTCTCTGTCGAAACGGAGCCCAATCCCGCCAAGGTAGCACCCCACTGCTGCACCATCTGATTAACCGCATCAGCCAGCGCCTTGGGGTAACCGTTTACCGGCACAATGCCGTATACAGCGCCACCCACGGTTGCTCCGCGAAAAGCGGGCGAGATCGATAAGGAGGTGTCACTCGCTGGGTTGATGACTTGATAAATGCCGTTATCCGGACCAACGAACATGTCGCCGGATCGGCAATTAGAAAACTTCGTACCTACGCCTGTCACGGTGGCGTTGCCATTCGTGACGGTTACGGTTCCTTCTGAAAACCAAGAAGTCATTATTATCTCCAGGCAAAGAAAGACCCGCACTTGGCGGGCCCTATATCAATTAATAACTACGCTTGGCTGCGTGCAAAGACAGCGGGCAGGTACAGGGTGTTCATAGCTGTTGCGCCGATGGTGATCGCCCATAGTCGATTACCGGGGAAGTCCCACCAGCAATACAGGCTGACATCTCGCGTTTGTGCGCCGGCCATATCCATCGCGAAATTGTTGATCAGCATGTAGTCCGGCGAAGAAAAATCAAACGGAACACTGAAGTAAACCATGGGTATTCCCTGAGAGTCCGTGCCCGACGTTACGTATGACCAAGACTGATAGGACTTCGTGAACACGGCGACAGGACTACCGGTATCGAAAATCAGACTTTCATTCGCATCAAACAGCTGGGCGCCGTACCCGGCACTGGGGCTCACCTGAAATGCAGCCACGAAGTAGCTGCCATTTGGTTGCGCTGTGGCGTTGTTGTAAGCCCGCACGTAGAAACCCGTCCAGTTACCCGCCGATCCCGTGATTAGAACCCTGCAAAGCCCAGCGACAGCAGCGACACGATCCGGCTTTACGAAAACCAACGGCGGCTCCTGAGTGGTGACTACTTTTTCGAAGTAAGTCATCGACCCCATTCCTGACTCTTGGGTTGGGATAAAGCGGCCTTTAGACAGAACGACAATGCGAGCAAACTCCGAGTCAACCGTCACTGCATCGGAATTATTGATGAACTCAAACCCGTAGCGCATTACCTGAACCTCGCCACGATAAGTCGCTGAGTTCCGAATGCATACAAGCCATTCACAGCTGTTCGATGCCCTCGCCAAACTCGCACCGAGCCATTCAATATCTCTGGCTCAAATTGAACTTGGTGCAATTGGTTGCCTGCGTTGTACGCAGCTATAGGCACGATTACCGCAAAGCTGTTTTCCGGCGTGCAGCCAGGAACACTGAATGATTGGGTCGAAGCTCCCCCGCCGCTGGCGAAAGTGACAAGGGTGGATAGCACCACCCTCATCGTGAATGAAGCGGGGCCGAGCAGCTGAACGCTGTTTCCGTCCCACGTTCCCAGGCCATATTCCTCCATCAAGAAATCCTCCCGAACTTCCCGCGCCGCTTCTCGTTTCCGTCGTAAACAGCCAGGCCCGTATTGTCGAGCAGAGTTGAACCGTCAGCACCTTCACCGCGAACCGTGAACGTGCCCGCCGGGATATTGATTTCCAGCAAAGGCCTCCCTTTCGAGTCCACGGTCGGCGAACGAAGCACCATGCCGAGGATGATTTCCTGAATGATCGCCTTGCTGATGATCGCGGTGTTGAACACAGCTTGGCCGTTCTCGATAACAAACATCGGAATGACCTTGCCGTCGATCTCGTTCACGACCGCCATCCGTTGAGCCATGATCAGGAATTCCGACTGCGACCCATTTGAGCCGAAGGCGAGACCGGTAGTAACTAGCTTGCCACCTACAATGGTTTGCGCCTGGAGCGTGACCTGGGCAGAAACCCTGTTGTCGAGACCAACCACTGTCTCGCTTACCGATCTGACAGATGCGCTCGTTTCTCCGATGCTCGACTGCAGCGTTTCCGATACCTTGGCCTGGGCCTCGATTTCAGATGCTCGCACTTTCTTCTCTGTGCTGATGGCCGAAGTTGATTCCCATGCTTTGATCGCTCCAGCCAGATCACCAGAGCCATCGTCCCCACGAACGGAAGCCCGCAGCGCCTCATTGCTCGACGCCTGGGATGTGATCTTCCCGTCGAGGTTGGTGACCTTTGTATCCAAGCTGGTGAGCGCCTGGGCAGTGCCGTTCGCCTTTTGATCGACCGCAGACAGATCGCTGTTCAGTTTGGTGATCTGCGCTGCGGAGGTCTCGCGGTTGCTGGCTACCACCTGCTCCAGAACGGTCAGCGACGACTTGTTATCGCCAACCTGCGCGCCCAGGGTGAGCAGTTGCTGCGCCAGCGCATCGTTCTCGGTTGCCCGGGTTTTACGCTCAACGGCAAGATCTGCCGTGGAAGTCCATCCTTTGATTGCATCGGCCAGGTCGCCCGCGCCGTCATCACCACGAGAAGCAGAGCGCAAAGCCTCCACCGAGGTGGCGGTGGCCACGATCTTTCCGTCGATCTCCTCGATCTTGTTGCTGACCAGGGCAACCTGTTGGGTGAGCGCGTTGGTCGTTTCCAGGATCGTACCGATGTCCTTCCAGTAGGTCGCATTCGGAGGCGTTACGCCTGCCGGCACCTCCTGGGTGGCTTGGTAGATGTGGCCGTCCCGCTGAACGAATGAGCCGGCCAGGTACGGCTTGTCCGGATCGAATGGCACCGCACCGGTAATCTGGCCAAGCAACCCCTCAAGCTCCGCCTTGGCCTCTTTCAGGCGCGCATTCACCGACTCTGGCCCATCGCCCGAAATCAACTCGATCTCTTCGCGCAGACTCTGGTAGAGCGCCCCCTTGCCGATCTTGTCCGCGTAATACGCTTCGTAATCGCTCTGCTTTGAGCTGGCCTGGCCATTGACGGCACCGGGCACAGGAAAGAACGGGCCCACGTTGCCGGTGCGGTCCATCAGGCGCGCCCAGAAGAACAGGCTCGCCCCGGCCAATAGGCTGTGCATCTCGTGCGATGCTTGCGGGTAGCTGAAGTCGCTCAGTTTGACGGCGGTCGTCAGGTCGGCCGACTGGCTGTACCAGAGCTCTGTTCGCTGAGTGTCCTCCGCACCAGGTGGAAAACCCCACTGGATGCCGATGCCGTAGACCAGGCTGGTGGTGGTCAGGAACGACACCGCCGGCGGCAGGCCTACCTTTCCTTCCAGGTTGGTCAGGTTGGAGCTTTTCCAGATCGACGAGATTTCGAACGCACTCACCGACCGCACGCGGGCCAGGTAGGCGCCCGAGTAAATGCCGGTGACGTCGACGCTGGTCGAGCCAGTGCGCTGCACCTTGATCCAGTTGCCGCTGTCCTTACGCCACTCCACGTCGTACGCGACCGCGCCGTTCACAGCCGGCCAAGAGATATTCATGGTGCTGATTGCGATGCCCTGATTTACGGCGTAGCTCGATGTCAGGGTGACGCTGGCCGGCGCCGGAACCACGGTGATTGGGATAACGCTGATCGGCCGTTCTTCCAAGCGCGCGCCAGTGTCGATATGCGCAAACTTGCTCGGGTCGTACTGCACGGCCGAGATCTCGAACACGCCAGGCTCTGGCCGGGCCACGCTCACGACCCGATACAGCGGGATCGCCAAATCGTCGGCATCCAGCGCCCAAACCAGTTCAGCTTCGGGCGTCACGGAATAAGCCACGGTCACCGTGACTTTCCGGCCACTCACCAGTTGCACAGTCCGCCCCTCACACTTGCCATCAGGCAGGTTGAGGATCAACCGGTCGCCGGGCTTGGCCTGGGTGTCGCGGTCCAGGGTGATGACCTTGCCATTCACAGCCGAGATGCGCCCGCCCACCGGCCGACCGGCCAGCAGTTCGTCAGCGATCGGGATTACGTAGCCAGGCAGCGGAATGCGCCCGTCGAGGCCGACCTTGAAGGTGACTGCCCGATCCTTGGAGTTTGTGAGCAGCGCCCACTTACCACGGCGCTGGGCCTCGGATTCGCGGGTGCAGCCAATCGCGCTGATCTCCAACGGATTGTCGCCATAGCGCCGCTGCAGCTTCTGGTCAGTCACGGCTGTGACATCGGTGTCGTAGTTGTTCAGCGGGTTGTCGTAACTGACCAGCGCGCGGGTATAGCGGGTGCGCTCCGACGCGCTGGAATAGGTGAACTTGCCATCGAGCACGTTTGCGCGGGTGTAAGCGAAGTCGAAGTCCGTGGCTCGCGGCATATCCGACAGGGTGAATACCTGGCCCTGAGCCCAGTAGGTCATCCCTCGGTAGATCGCCGAGATATCGCGCAGCAGCGACCAGGCATCAGCCTTGCTCTGCAGGTTCAAGTTGCAGATAAAGCGCGGCTCCTGGCCACCCTTCCCGTCCGGCACCAGCTGGTCGCAGTACTGCGAGATCCGGTACAACTCCCACTTGTCCACCATCCACGGCTTGATGCGGCGACCGAGGCCGAAACGGTCGTTCGTGGTGATGCCGAGAGTCGCCCAGGTCGGATTGTTGGTGTAGGCCTCCTTGAAGGTACCGTCCCATACGCCGCTGTATGTGCGCGATGCGGGGTCATAGTTGCTCGGTACTGACCATTTTCTAGCCTTGCAGCCCACGGTCACCGCCGGGATGCTGCGGAACTGCTCTGCCGAGAACTCGATGTAGAGAAGCGCGGTATTCGGGTAGCGAATTTTCGCGTCGATCACCTCAGTGAAGCCGGCGATCTGCATCGTGTCCGAGATTTTGTTGTTGTTCTGGTTGATAGTCAGACGGGTGATGCGCATCAGCCAACCGGTAGCTGCCTTGGGCAAATCAATGCGACGAGTGCGCTCATAGGTGCTGGTGGTCTTACCGTCGACAGCCTCACTCAGCACCTGCTTGTAAGCGCCGCCATCGGTGGCCAGCTCGACCTTGTACTCAATGCGGTAGCCGTTGATGTTGTTGTCCGCATCGACGGATTGCAGTGCTGGCCATGCGAATCGAACGCGCACAGCGGAAAGCTGAGTGTTGCTAATCGCCCGAACCCACGGCGTGCCGCTACGCAGCTCCGTGTTGATGGTGGTCTCGTTCTCGACGGACGGAATACCCTGGATATAGGTCTGGTCGACCGCGCCAGTACGCCATTCCCACTTCACGTTCGGGAAGTTCATGTTCCCCTGAGGGTCTTGCAGTGGGGTGTTGTCGAGGTAGATGTCCTTGGCGGTTGGTGTTCCTTCGAACTCTCCCTCCCCTACAGCGATCAGCATCTTGGCAATGGCGACAGAGCGCAGGCTGTCCGGGGCTTCCGTTGGCGTTTTTGCTTTCTCTTCGCCGCCCTTGGCGCCGTGGATATCAAACTTGCGTGCTGCGCCCATGCTTTTCTCCAGGCAATAAAAAACCGGCTCGCGGCCGGCTGCTGTGTTGCGGGTCGTCGTTACATCTGGTCTTCGGCGTAAATAGCGGCGCTGATGATCGCCCCGCCCCAACGGCGCTCGCCAATGCAGAGCGGGACCGGGTTACCAGATGCGGTGGTGTTCTTCGCGCTGCCGAAGGCATAGCCGGGAGTATTTTCTGGCGCGGCGCTTGTCTTTAGGCCCCCGGCCTGGGGGCTGAGCATTTGGATCACGCCGCCCAGCACCATCGAGCCGCCCATCATGATCAGCGCGGAACCGAATGGTGCCCCTGCGCCGAATGTGCCGCCGGTGATGACGAGGCCGACAACGATCAGCACTGCCCCGACAATGGTTTGCAGTGCGCCGCCGCGCTTACTGCCGGTTATCACCGGAGCAATGCGAATATCACCCTCGCCCGTGAATCCAAGTTCCTTCTCCGTCAGGTTTGCCTTTCCGCGAAATACGGCGAACTCAATCCCACGGAATTTGGCGTTAGATAGGAAGCGCTCGAAGCCTGGGATCTGCACGCACAGGGCTTTCACCGCCTCTGCAGGTGTCCTCACCGCCATCCGGAAAGACCGCCCAAACTTCCGGAGCTGGCCATAGAGCAGAATCGTGGTCATAGGCTGATAATTGATGGCAAGTGCCGCCATGTGCTTTTTCTCCAGGCGATAAAAAGGCCCGCCGAAGCGAGCCTTGAAAAATTTGTTCTGCCGCTAGAGGCAGCCTTGCAGCGCAGAAAGCCGTTTATTGGCGATCCAGTTGCCAACCACGACGTAATACTTCGCTTCGGACCCTGAGCCCTTGGGCTGGATGTCAACGAAGTACTGCGCCCCCTCGGTGAATACCGTGTACCCGGTGTCGCGCCCTGGCTGAAGAGTTGCACCAGATGTGCCGCCGAAGATCGGCTGGTTCTGCCACTCGTAATGAACACACTTAGCCAGCGCGGCGTCGGTTTTTTTCGAGGTCAGCACCTTGTAAGGACCCTCCTGGCGCGCTTCGTTCATCGTAGGTGCCATGCACCCCGCCAGCATCGCCACCGCTACCACCGCTATCAAAATCCGCATGTCGTTCCCTCTTTGGTTTGGCGGGACTGTAGCACTGAGGGGTAGGATGCAAAAAGCCCAGCGTGGCTGGGCTTCAGCGAATAGAAAATTACTTTTTAGCTGATATCGATATCTTCACTTGGGACGGGTCTACTCGATATGCTTCGGCTAACTGCTCAACCGCCCTTTCTAATGACAAAAAACCGTGTTGATGCAATCCTGGCTGAAGTTGAACGATTTCACCGAGATTAAAAAATGTCTCATCTGGGAATTCGCAAATTGCGGGTTTCATTTTCTCAAGCGGATGATCCCTGAAGGCTTTAGGAACCTCGGGATTACCCCAGGAAAGAGAGCGCACCTCCGAAACCCTGGCGCACACCAATCCACCCTCTCTTTCTGGAAGAAGTACCTCTCTCACTTTCGCGACCCACGAAGGAATATGGCCATAGCATATGACCGCGTACTGTAAGCCTGCGAGCTTGAATAGTGGGATTTCTCCGAGCGGGATCGCGAGCTCATGCGACTGCAGTAATCGCCTGAAATCGTCTTGCTCGAAATAAACACATACTGCTTTTATCTTTACGCCTTCTTCCATATTCATCTGAGCCTCATTTTTGACATCAAAACGACATCAACTATTAGCACGAAACGCTGAAGACTTAAACATCTCAGACTTGTACGAATATCCAGTAACGCCAACCCTCCCCTCAGTAGTAGCCTCCTGCCACACGCAAGGATTCCCCAGTCCTTCGCCTGCAAGCCCAAGGACTGGGATTGCGCCAATATCGGCGCGGACAACGCAAGGAAAGTGAAATGCATCCAGGACAAACCATATTCCCGTACGTGCTGATTACCAACGATCCCGAGGTCATCGCAAAGGCAGTGGACATCTCTGTGAATGGTGTCGCTGAGGCGAGAGGCATTGTCACCTTCATGACGACTCTAGGCTTTGAGGACACAATGTCCGCGCTAAACGCTGATGGTGGTGAAGTAGGCTTGATCCAGGCTTATGACTCTCAGTTCAAAGGCGCTGCCGGTGATATCGTTCGTCTGTTTACCGGCTTAACTCGGGCGACTCCGCCCGCTCGACCATAGAACTTTCCCGCCAATAATTTCTATTTTGGCGCCCTCTGCCATCCTGTACGGGCCGCTGAGTACATATTCAGCGCGCCCATCCTGGACATCTACTTCGACCGGCTCGCGCTCAGGGTTAGTGAAACCTGGGCGCCAAGCGATTGCCGGGCTGAACTGATCAATCTTCTTCATACCCACTCCTGCGGCCCGGCCGCGTCATGTTGGTTGTGTTGCGTCTTTGTGCCTGAGGATTAGGCGTGTCCGGTCATGCCAGGGGCCGCCAAAGACGATGATTTCCGACGGCCGGCCATACAGGTGGTGCAGCAGGAACGGGCCTGGGCCGAAAACACCTGAATCCTCACCAGGCAGTGACGGATCGGTGCCAAGGTATATGCCAGCGTGGTTCGGGTGGGCCGTCCGGCCAACCTGCATGACGATCATGTCGCCGCGCTGTGGGCTGTCTACTCGCTCAAATCCCGCCGCCTCGTAGTGCTGTTCGTACAGGCTCGCGCTCTCCGCACTCTCCCACCAGCCATCGGCGCGCTGGAAGGCCTCGAATTCCAGCCCCGACTCGCGCTGGTACCAATCAGCGCAGACTTGCCAGCAATCCCAGGCCCCATGCACGAACGGGCGCTTGAGCAGCGGCGTGCTGCCCGTTGGCATGATCGTGCGCATGTCGCCCTCGGGCCAGGACAGAATGTGCCAGGGCAAGGCCGTGGCTTCACACATGGCCAGGTCGTGCGGTGACGGCCTGCTGGTGGCGTCCGGGTGCGAGTGGACGATGCCGATCACGTCACCCAGGTCCTCCGCCGCGGCGTAGTCCTCGGGGTCGAGCCGGAACTCTTCGTTCGGCTCCTTGGCTATGTTCCGGCACGGGAAGTATTTCTGTGCGCGGCCCACGGCCAACAGCAGGCCGCAGCACTCTCGCGGATACTCCGCCGCCGCATGCGCCTGGATAGCCGCAATGATGTGCTTGCGCATGGTCAGCTCCGGGCAATGAGAGACACGGCGGGGAATCCGCCAAAGGACAGTTCGTTGTTCTCGCCGAAGCGCAACTTGCAGGACGACAGACAGCCCTTGCACTGATCCTTAGCCGGGTCATCCGTGGGATTGTCCTCGTCGTCGAACATGGCCGCGCCGGTGTAGCCGCAGTCCGGCCCTCGGTAACCATTGGTCATGGCCCAGTGGCAGAACGTCGTCATCTGGCGCCCGGGAAGTCCATGGTTGTCGATCTCCCCAGGAGACGACAGCTCCCAGACCACCGCCTCGCCGTCCTCGCTGGTCTTCTGGTCGATGTACCAGATTTCCAGTGCTTCCTGGGTCGGGTCAGCAGTTGGGTTGCCCTCGGGGAAATTGGCGGCGTCTAGGTACTGGGCCAGCGTCTCGCGGACAGTCAGCTTGAACTTGAGCATATCCTCGAAGGCCAGGCACAACGCCGTGACGCGCCCGTTGACGTTGGCGGCAGCGAAAGTCGGCCGAGAGGCGGTGCCGTCGCTGCTCGAGGAGATACCCTCAATCTGCACCGGCCAGGCCGCGTACTCCTGGCCCTGCCAGATAATCGACTTGGCGGGCAGTTCCTCTTCTGAGCCCTCGTAGGCCAGCAATTCCTCTGGCGTGTGCGGGATAGCATGACCGTGGAAGCGCAGGTAATCGGCGCCGTATTCGGTACCGTCAATTTCGAACAGGCGAATCTCGCCGCCGGGCTCCAGTTTCTGGATGTCCGTGATCAGTGCCATGGGCGGTTATCTCAGGGATGAAAGGTTTGCTGGAAGGTAGCGGTGATGGCGTAGACCTGGCCGCCGCGGTGCACTGGCTTGTAGCCGTTGCACTTGTAGAGGCCAAGCTCGCCGAGGGGCGGCGTCCAGAGAAAGCCTTTTGCCCCCTTATGCCTGTCGAGGAACTTCCTGATCTCCAGGATTCGCGTGCCCATACCGGTAAACGTCACCGGCCAGGATTCCGACTGATTGTTCAGTCCGTCCTCGACCGACTGCTCATAGCCATCGCCGAACTTTTTGGTCCGGACGCGCTGGGTAATCTCCCCTTCCGCGCCCTTCTCCGTTGCCCATGTAAATCGTTCGATTGCCATCAGCGCCCCTTGATTGCTTTGTTGATAACGCCGCCCTGGCCCATGTCCTTGTTGCGCATCTGCTGGTACTTCTGCTCCACAAAAGCCGCCAGCTCCTTGCCGAACAGGTCGTAGCCAGGCGCGTCGGCGGAGGATGATGCGTTGCCGTCTCCGTCGATATGCACCGCGACGTTGATCTGCGTTGCACCCGCCCCGCCACCGCCCATGGCCATAACACCCAGCTTGCCGCTGGATGTGCGAGTCAGTGGCATGATCGCCTCTGCTCCAGCCTCCCCCATAACGCCGGTTTTGCCGTTGGCCATGCCAAAAGCTGTGGGTTTACTGACGACCGAGTTGGTGAAAGCGCCGCCGTCGGCGAACATCTGCACACCGCCCGACCAGGCGCCGCCCAATGCTTGCGGGAAGTAGGTGCCGGAATAGCCGCCAGCCGAGGCCCCAAGGTTTGAAGACGCGGCACCAGCAGACCCAGCCGTCAGTCCGTTGCCACCGGCGGCACTGCCGCCCAAGTAACTCGCCGCGGAACCCACCAGGCTGCTCAGTAATGCCGAGCTGGCCTGACGCGTTGCTATGCGCGCCATGTCAGCCAGGATCGATTTTGCAAAGTCCGAGAACGATGCTTTACCAGTCATGGCGAAGTTGACTACCGCGTCTTCCATCGAACTGAAGGCGTTGCCGAACAGGCTTTTCGTCTGCCCGGCGATGTTCCGCGCCGAATCCAAATAGTTGTCCCAAGCCGCTGTCGCGCCCTTCGTCCAGTCGCCCTGGGCGCTCTCCACATCCGCGTAGTTCTGCCGAATCTGGTCAGTGGCAGCTTTATTCGCGTCGGCGAGCGCTTGCGACTTACGCTTGAACTCTTCCTCCGACATGTTCCGCGACGGGTCAGACTTCTGGTTGGCAAGCTCCAGCGACTGTTGAGCAAATCGGTCCTGTTGGTTGTTCAGTTCGCCGCTGAGTGCGTTCTGACGGTCACCCTGGCCTACGCCAATCACGGCGCGCTGCCCGGCAAGCTCCAGGGCGCGCTGTTGTTGCTCGAGCGCCTGCACATATGTACTGATCGCCTGCTCCTGCTTGGCGAGTCTCCCGGTCTCGTTGGTCGCCAAGACCTCAAGCTGGCTGTCAGCGTCTTTCTGTGCCTTGACCATCCCTGCGCGCGCGTCAGCGATCTTCTGGTCTAACTGGATGCTTTGCGCGGCTGACGTTGTCTTCTTGCCCTTGGCGGCTTCCAGCGCGGCAATCTCGGCCTCGTAAGCTGCCGTCGTTTGGTCGAGTTGGTTGCCGATCAGCGCCTGGCGCCGCAGCAGATAGTCTTCCTCCGACAGCAGGCCTGCCTTCTGCGCCGATTCCAGTTCCTTCTGGTAGTTTTTGTAGGTGTCGGTGATGGCCGCCAGTTCGTTTTTGGCGCTGTTGAAGCTGGTCAGATCAACCTGGGCCCCGGCGATTTTCGGGTCCTTGTCTTTATCCTCAAGGCCTTTCAAAAGAATGTCGTACGCGCCACCGGAAAACTTTTTGCCGTCGTAGCTCACACCGTCAAGCAGTGGCGACTTCTGTCCGGCCTTTTCGGCATTTTCGTAGAGCGCTTTGAACTGGTTGTTGAGCTTTTCCAGTCCCGCTTTACGCTTGTTCAGAGGGTTGACGTTGTCGAGTTGCGCGTCCAGCGCTTTCTGAGCCTCGATTGCCTTCTGGTTTGCGTCGGCGTTTTCACCCGTGACGATTGCCAGGTTAGAACTGGCAGCCTGCCTGGCCTTCAGGTCGGCAAGTTTTTTCTCAAGCGCCTCAGTTGAGTCGTCATGCTCACCGGTGCCCAGACCGAGAGCCGAGTTCAAGGAACTGAGACCGTTAGAGATGGCGCCCGCAATTCCGCCGCCCTTGCGGGTATCCAGAACGCGCTGGGTGATCTCGATCTGCTTGGCAAGGTCAGGAAATATCTCCGACCGGACTTCTGCGTACGCGCCTTTGATTGCGGTTTTGATCCTGTCCCAGTCGCGCTCCACGTCGGATAACGACTCGCGGTAGGTCTTCAGGCGCGCCAGGGCGGCCTGATTCAAATCTTCGCTGAGCACATTCAGGGCACGCTGGCTGTCGCCTTGGTCATCCAGCCCCTTGATCACTTGGTACTGCTCGAGGGTGAGCAGCCCATACTGGCTATTGATCTTCCCCGCAGCTTCCGTCGCAGTATCGCCGGCGGTGGCGAACGACTTTGCAAGCTCACCAGCCCCCTGCCCCGTGATCTCGCTGATCGCCGCCGCAGCCTCAGCCAGGTTTCGCATCTGCGTGCCGCTTGTGGCGGCCCCCGATGCAAGCGACACAACGGCCTCTCGCGCACCAGACAGGTTCCCGGTGACACGCCCAGCGCCGTCGGCCATATCCTTCAAGCTGGCGATTGTCTGACCGGCCCCGTTGGTGCCTCCATTGATAGCGGCATTGAACTCACGCGCCTGTTTCATCGCATCAAGGTATGCATATGCGAGTGACCCGATTATTGCAACGAGCAATCCGGCAGGAATGATCATGCCAGCGAGACTTTTAGCAGATTCTCCCGCTCCAGCACTCAACTGGGCGATAGCACGAGCCCCACTACCCAGATCACCCGATTGCAGGGCGTTGGCGAGCTGCATCACGTTCTCTTGGGCCTGACGAGTGCCAAGTTTCAACTTGTCGAACGCGGTTTCCGTAGCTGTCAGCCCGGCACGGTCCTTGCCGATTTTTGCCAAAGCTTCGTTGTAGCGGTTGGCGTCAGTCTCGCCTAGCCTATGAAGCTCGTTGAGTGCTCGCTCACGCTCTTCAAGTTTCGCCAGCTTGGAGGTTAAGGGGTCGATTCCATTCACGGTGCGCTTCAGCGCTTCGATCCGTCGGCCCTCAACCTCTATCAGGCGCTGCTTCTGCGCCAGTTCTTTGGCTTCAGCCTTTTCAAGCCTGTCATGGGCCTTCCCCAACTGATCCTGATACTTGACCTGGTCCTCTATCGTTATCAGTCCACCTTTCTTGGCACGCTCGAGCAAGCCCTCAGCCTGGATCAACGACTCCATGCTGGTAATGTTGCCGGTCATTGCCTTGTCGAGCTGGCTGATGACATTGATCTCAGCTACCGCGCTGTCGGCTGCCTTGCGGCTTGCCCCGGCTTGACGGTCCCTCGCAGCCGTCGATTTATCGATGCTTTGCGCAACGTCCGCTTCTGCCTGAGAAACCTTTTTACCGGTATTGGCCAGGCCTTCGCCTGTTTTGCCCAGGTCATCAATGGCCTTCTGAGCACCTTCAGCGGAATCGACCAGCTTATCCAGATCATCTGCAGCCTTTGCGGCCTGCGACGACTCGACCGCAATACCCAGGGAAGCGAAATTGGTGCTCATTTGTTTTCTCTCTGTTCCGCCATCACCTGCAGGGCTTCAGCCTCCATCCGCCGGAAGTCGCTGAAAATGGTTTGTCGCTGACTGATCGGTACGCCACATATCCGAATCACACCGGGGAGAACGCTGTAGTCCATGCCGGTGGCGCCGCACGCGCCTGTACGCCACTGGGTGCTCATGGCCTCGAAGACTTTGAAGGCCTCCCAGTTGTCGGGCCAGATGCCTACCTCTGTGGCGTAGTCGTCCGCAGTAAAGCCGAAGGCATCCGTGCCATCCAGTGTCGGCTCATAGAGCGCGCGTGCAGCGCTTAGGAGTTTCCCAGGCGGGCCTCATTGAAAGCTTCGGCGTAGGCATTCAGCACGGCCTTGGGTGCCGAGTTGATCGAGTTGACGAGGATGCGTACGTTTTCAGGCGTGAACTTCTCCTCGATATCCCAGCCGACGACGACATCAAGCAACTGGTCGGCCTGCAGATCGATCTGAGCAGCCGTGAATGCCTTGAGGTCCATATCACCTACCTGCTTGCCCAGCTCGTCGTGCCGCTCGTTCCAGCCGGTGTACAGCTCAGCCAGTGCGGTACGGTCCAGGTACTTGAACTCAAACTCCACCTTCTCAGCGCTATAACCGGCGCGCTGGATCATCACCGGCGCCTTGAAGGTTGGCTTCTGGATCAATTTGAACTTGGCCATGAGCCCTTCCTTTACGACGCGTAGCGAATGAATTTGGCGACGACCGCAAACACTGCGGTCACGGTCATGATGTTGTTCTTGTTGAGGGACGGCACATTGTCGAACGAGGCATAAGCGTTGTAGACAATGCAGCCGCCAGCGGCGAGATTTACCTTGACGGCCCGAGGCTTCTTGTCGTCATCCGCCTCAATCAGCACGTCGTTGTGCGGCAGATCGGGGTCGTCTGCCAGAGTCAGCGTGAACGAGATCGCCGACTTAGTCGTCGGGATCTGATGCTCGTCATCCTCTTCCAGAAAGGAGTAGGTTGCGTTCTGCTGATCACCGCCGGACTTCGCGGATTCAGTCACCTGGCTGACGGGCACCCAGTCCGTAATCTTGCGCACAGACCCAGCGCCGCCGCCCACGACATAGCGCGCAACGTTGAGCGTGTTTGCCTTTTCAAGGACAAACGCGTCAGCGGTAGCGGTTTTCACACGCAGTACGCGATTGTTCAACCGCGCCCAACCAGAAGTTACCTCAACGAAATCGCCCGCCTTCAGGCCGTGAGCCGCCGCCGACACGGACGCTTCGAGAGCATTGGTGATCGCGGTGACGACGATTGGATTGCCGTAGCCGGATGCGACCACGACGGTAGAGCCATTCGGCAGAAAGACGGCCATGGGTGTTTCCTCTTTTCAGAAATGACAAAACCCGCACAGAGACGGGTTTCGGGGTTTGCCCAACGGGCTAAATGTTGTTTGTTACTAATCGACTTTCATATTGCTTCGGACCTCGTCCAAAGGGATACCGGATTTCGAACCTACGACCACACCGGTAAGGCCACAGCCTGGACAGCAGGCATGCTTATCCTCGTACCACTTTATAATTTCAGTGGGTACAAGCCAAAGACCGCATCCGACGCATAAGCACCGCTCGCTCAAGCCGATTTCTTCGCGATTCCTATAGCAGTGGTCCTCTACCCACTCACTTAGATATTGAAGCCGCTGCTTCCTGATTTCGTCCATCGCAGGTATTCCCAAACCAATTCATGAAGGGAGTCTACCGTTTAGGATCATGCGGTGTCGGCTCGGTACTCGAACGACACCGGCACCGTGTATGTAGGCGGGTCTGTGATGCCTGGGCCAGGATCAACTGGCGACATCATAACGACGGTAAAGCCTGCCTTTGTGTCTCGCGCGTAAAGCGGGAATAGCGTGGTCAACTCGGCCACAAGTGGGTTCGTCTTGGTCTTGCCGGTGCCGGCCGGTGCCACAATGCTGACCTGGTAGACGCCGATGAAAGCACGGTGATCGCCGGCAAGCGTGCTGCTTTCGGTATCGCCTGGGAGCATAAACGCCCGCAGATATGTCTCGCCGTCCGCAGGGTCATACTGCATATTCTCAAACACGACCTTGATGGGTTCTGCCCTCGCCTTGCTCCATGCAAGCAGCTTGGCCTCGTATATTGAGGCGATGATGGCGTGGCTCATACCTGATTGTTCCTTGTGGCTTGGTCGACGATCTGCTGGAAGCGGGCCAGGGTAATTCGAACCATGCCGCCGGGCGCTTGTGTGGAGTGTCCGTATTCCAGCGGCACGCCATAGGGCAGATTGTTCACGATGTAGGCCGTCTCGCCAGCCGTCAGTGCCTGGACTTGCAGTCGCAGCTTAGCCAGCGTCACGCCACCAGCCGGATCGACCTGGTCAAGCGTGCCCTCCGCCGGCGTGCCGATGGAAAACTGCCAGTTCCCACGGAACCTCCCGCCGACGTAATCCTTGCCCACCACCAAGCCATTCACATTGAAGTTCAGGTCGCGCTCGGTCTTTGTCAGGGGTTTGGCATATTTCACGCCGCGCCGCAGCTTGCCGGCCTTCGTGAAATTCGACTCGTTGAGGTTGATGATCGTGTTGCGAACCGCGACCTTGAAGTCGTAGTCGTCGGCTGCGCGGGTGTTGGTCTGGCGGTGAGCAACGTTCGCAGCCCAGATTTCGGGATTGCCCACGGGCGACATGCGGATGACGCTGCTGCCGAGCTCGATAACGATCTCGCGGATAGTTGCGTCGATACCGGCCTGGGCACGCTCGGCGAAGTCGCGGATATTCTCGGCGAAACTGCCGTTCATGCTCGCGTACTTGCTCGTCATGACCGCACCTGCAATTCGTACAGGATCGGCGTGCCGGCGGGGTTGACCTCTTTCAGCGGCGGGACGATTGCCCAGGTGCGGCCCTGGGCAGCCACTTTGTCGAGCAGGCCGGGCACCCAGCCCAAGCCCTGCGCAGCGATCTTGAGCTTCTTGTCGCCTTGTTTGATGAGGCTGTTGTTCTGGAAATCTTGGCCGGTGAAGTCGAGCAGGATGCCTTGGGCGATTTGCTCGACGGTGGAGCCAGGTGCTTCGCCGCCCGTTTCCGGGTCGTACTCGCCCGGTTCAGTCTTGCTGATGGTCACGGGCTGGCCGAACTCTGTGATCATATCCAGAGCCATCACGGCCATTTCGTCGTAGAAGGCCATAAGGGCTCCAGATGTGAAAAGCCCAGCGCTATGGCTGGGCTCTAAAAAGTATTACTTTCCGTTTGCGGCTTTGACTCGCCCCTCGAACTCCTCCAGAAGCTTGTCTGCCTGTTCCGCCGCCTTCATCGCAGCATTAGAATCGTATTTTCCAGAAGCCAGATATCCATTCAAGGCCGCTGATGCGAAGCCAATCCATGCCGCCTCTTGATCGCTGAGAACCTTACTCATTTGAAGCTCCATTTCGTGAATTAGGCCCTATTTGACTTCATGCTCGAACCGCAAACAACCCCCGCTTGAGTAGGTAGTCGGCAAACTGCGTTGCGCTCGGCCGATCCGGCGCCGCTGGCAGCAGTCGGTTGCTGGTGGAGGGGATCGCTGCGTACTGCCGCGTCACCGCGCCCTCAACACGATCGAGCAGCACGGCGCCTTTGCGCTTCTCCACCGGGTCGATATCGTCCTGATAAATCTCAGCGGCCAGGGCCATCTGACCGTACTGGATGCGCGCCGGCAGGTAGTTGTTCGGCTTGATCTCGTGATCCAGCAGCACTCCCCGGCGCGGCCAGGACAGGGCCTGCTCGCTGTTCGACTTGCGGCCCTTCCAGGTCATGCCATCCATCACCAAGGCGGCCCGGCGCAGCAACGCTTCCTGCTCAAGAGCGCCCACAGGGATTACCGTGCCGAACTTCACGGCATACAGGGCCAGTTCTTCAGCGCTCGCGTAGCTTTCGGCGTCAGGCTTGCCGGTGCCGTCCTCGATGATGAGCATGATTACTCCTTGATTTCGTTCAGGCGGTCAGCCTCGGCCTTCGCTTCATCGGCAGTGCCGACGAACTCGCCAAAGCGTACACCGTCGCGGGTGATGATGATCCACTGGTCGTTGGATTCCAGCTTCGGAATGTAGACCGGTTCATCTTCGGTGCCGTCCTTGATGGTGCCGTTGGTGCCACCGGTCAGCACGTTTTTGCCCGTCTTCTCCTTGCCGGCGGGTACTATGTCCTTGGCAGTCTTTGCCTTGCCAGCAGCGGAGGTGACCGGAGTCTTGCGGGTCAGCACCTCCACCTCGATCTCGGCGGCGTCGTACGCGTCCTTGATGTCGGGATAGTCGCCGACAATGATGACCTTGGTCACGCCGCGCTCCACCGAGCGGAACAGTTCAGGGTTTCGGTAGCGCTTATTCGGGTCGAAGTCGCCCAACTGGTTGCTGTAAACGAGTTCCATGATTCTCTCCATGGCGGCCATTGCTGGCCGCGCCGTTAGGACGGTATTAGCCGCCTGCTGGTGGGGTGGTGGTGAGGGTGATCATTACGCCGGCGGTGACCTTGTTGCTGTCCGAGTGCTTAACCCAGTTCGCAGCAGAGCCGACGGCAGCCAGTGTTGGGTTAGAGCCGCCGGTGGACTCTTTCCAGCTGTAGCCCAGCACGTCAATATTGACGGTGCCCTCGGCGCGGTAGCCGATCGCCAAGTTCTCTTCGTCGTTCACGTCGTACGAGCGGAAACCTGGGGCCTGGGATTCGGTGATGACCACGGCGTTTGGCAGAAGGCCGAAGATGGCGTCCACCGGCGCCTTATCGGTGACCAGCACCGGTTTGCCCAGGGTGCCAGGCAGGCCGCCGTAGATCACGACACCAGCCTCTTCATAGATCTTGTTGGTGATGGCCTCGTCAACGATGTCGAAGTAGGCCGACGAGTGCATAACCCACAACGCGATGCGGCCAAACTTGTCGCCAAACTTGCGCATGCCGCGAGTCAGGGTCTTCTTGCTGTCGGTTTCGATGTTGGCGGAGACCACCATCCCAGCGTTGGAGCCGATGGCAGCCTTGAGCGCGCCGGTGGCGTACTCGATGAAGCCCTCGATAGTGGCATCGGCCACGTCGGCACCGATGATCTGGGAGAACTCCTCCACCGGACGGCCGCGACGCTTGAAAGCCTCTTCGGTGGTCTGGTACGGGCCGTACTTCCATGGGGCCTTGACGCCAACGGCCTCGCCAGCGCCGATCTTCTTAGCGGTAACTTTGCCTTCGGAGTTCACATCACGGTGTTCCAGGCCGCCGCCGAGCTTGTAGAAAGCACGCTTGCGGAAGTCACCCTGGATCAGCTCGTTGTCGAGAACGATCGCGCCGTTGGACGATGAGTTGAACACGTCCAGGTTGTCCTGAATGCGCTCCAGGTATGCGGTTTGCGCCTCATCGTTGTAGATGATCAGGTCGCTGTTGACAGTTGTAGCCATGGGTTTTTCCCCTTATTTGGGCAATGCGAGGTATGCGGTTTGGCCGTGCTTGCGCTGGAAATCGCGCTTTTGCTCGGAGGTCATTTCGGAGCGCTTGGATGCAGCCTGGCCGCCACCCCCGCCCGGGGCTTGTGTCCCTGAGGCCCTTGGCCACAGGTGGGGTGCGCTTTCACGCAAGGATTCCGCCCATTCGAGCGGGGTCAGAGGGGTCTTGCCGTCTTTGCCGAGGATGGTCTGGCCATTCTCGTCAACGGCGACCGCTTCACCCTCTTCGTTCAGCGAGAACACGCCCTTGGCGCGCAAGATGATGTCGTCGGTTGCTTCCGGCAATGCGCCGGCTTTCAGTGCTGCACCGCGTACCGAGTCGCCCAGGACTTTGCCCTGGAACTTCGCGGCGAAGGCTTCAGCCTTCTCAGCGCGACCGGCGAGCGTCTTCAGTTGCTTGTCGTGCTCGCCACGCAGACGCTCTGTGCGCTTATTGAACACCTCGTCCACCTTACCCTCGGTCAGCAGCTTGGTTTCTTCGTCCTGCCCGGCGCGGCTGAGCAGGCCTTTGACGGCGTCAATATCGATGCCTTCAAACTGGGTTTCGAACTGGGTCAGCTTGCCGGAGGTTTCCTTCAGCTTGCCTAGAAGCTCCGAGTTCTTGGTTTTGAGACCAGACACAGATGCTTCAACGGCAGTCGCGATAGCGGCCTTGATTGCCGGGTTCTCCAGGTCGATTTCGTTTTCTTCTGCCACGTTGATGCACCCCTTGGGTTTGTTCGCCCGCTTTGCAGGCAATAAAAAACCGCCCGGAGGCGGCTGACTGAATTTGTTCGGTTAGATCCCTGCTCGCTCGAAGGCAAGCGGCTCCAGCCCCTTCATCTGCACCAGAGTCAGCGGCGCAAAGTTGCGATCAAGCTGCAACTCAGTGAAGCGCTCGACGGTCAGCCCGCCCTCCCGGAACAGTTTGGCGCGGACGGGGCCTATGGCGACATCCTGGAACGAGGCTGGCTGCTGCTGGAGCCAGTGGTAGTAATCCAGGCTCGCACTGACCTGCTGGCCGCCATCGGCACCCACTGAAGCGCGGGTAGCACCTTTGGCGAACATCTCACTGAGCTTGGTCAGCAGAATGAAGGTGGTTCGGCAGTTAGGGTGAAACGGTGGCCTAGGCCCCGAATCAACCGGAAACCGTCGTTTGTCCATCGACCGACATTGCTGACTGGTCTTACTGTCCAGCGTGGCCACCATCTGGATCTCTTCCACTATATCCGTGTTGGCCTTGGCCACCTCCATCCGGGCCTGGGAAGACACATGCTGAATAGCGGTGTGCACGACGGTGCTGGCATTGCGGTTGGTGGTGGCCAAGATGCCGTCTTTGTACCCTGCCGCCTTGGTGCCGCGAATGTTGCGGATGATCTGGAAGTTCGTCTGACCTTCGAAGAAGCCCTGCCGGATGGTGCCGGTAACTCGTTCACGCTCTGCAC
>NZ_JAFCUU010000020.1:0-19803 GCF_049896685.1 Pseudomonas sp. TWRC1-2
GTTTAGCAGCGTGCCGTAAGTCACAGGTCTAAACTGCGTGCCGTCAGCAATTACACCAACACCGCTTTCCCAAACGTTCATGGACTTGTAGATAGAACTGTTCCCAATGGCCTCCCGAGACCCAAGGCCAAGCATGGGGACTGAAAGCACCTGACCAGCTCCGATACCGAAACCGGCTGTGGCCGCAGCTCCCAAACCTAGGTTCGCACGCGCCGCAGCTGGTACCGAGGCTCCTGTCCCACCCTTCGCAACCGGCACGATGTTCTCTGTCGAAACGGAGCCCAATCCCGCCAAGGTAGCGCCCCACTGCTGCACCATCTGATTAACCGCATCAGCCAGCGCTTTGGGGTAACCGTTTACCGGCACAATGCCGTATACAGCGCCACTGGCGGTTGCTCCGCGATAAGCGGGCGAGATCGATAAGGAGGTGTCACTCGCTGGGTTGATCACTTGATAAATGCCGTTATCCGGACCAACGAACATGTCGCCGGATCGGCAGTTGGAAAACTTCGTACCTACGCCTGTCACGGTGGCGTTGCCATTCGTGACGGTTACGGTTCCTTCTGAAAACCAAGAAGTCATTATTATCTCCAGACAAAGAAAGACCCGCACTTGGCGGGCTCTATATCAATTAAGAACTACGCTTGGCTGCGTGCAAAGACAGCGGGCAGGTACAGGGTGTTCATAGCTGTTGCGCCGATGGTGATCGCCCATAGTCGGTTACCAGGGAAGTCCCACCAGCAATAGAGGCTGACATCTCGTGTTTGTGCGCCGGCCATATCCATCGCGAAATTGTTAATCAGCATGTAGTCAGGCGAAGAAAAATCAAACGGAACACTGAAGTAAACCATGGGCACTCCCTGAGAGTCCGTGCCCGACATTACGTAGGACCAGGACTGATAGGACTTCGTGAACACGGCGACAGGGCTACCAGTATCAAAAATCAAACTTTCATTTGCGTCAAACAACTGGGCTCCATATCCAGAACTGGGGCTCACCTGAAATGCAACCACAAAGTAGCTACCATTTGGCTGTGCAGTGGCGTTGTTGTAGGCCCGCACGTAGAAACCCGTCCAGTTACCAGCTGACCCCGTAATCAGTACCCTGCAAAGGCCGGCGATCGCAGAAACACGATCCGGCTTTACGAAAACCAACGGCGGCTCCTGAGTGGTGACTACTTTTTCGAAATAAGTCATCGACCCCATTCCTGATTCTTGAGTTGGAATAAAGCGGCCTTTAGACAGAACGACAATACGAGCAAACTCCGAATCAACCGTCACTGCATCCGAATTATTGATGAGCTCAAATCCATAGGACATTACCCAAACCTCGCCACGATAAGTCGCTGAGTTCCAAATGCGTACAGCCCATTAACAGCTGTTCGGTGCCCCCGCCAAACTCGCACTGAACCATTCAGCATCTCTGGCTCAAATTGAACCTGGTGCAATTGGTTGCCCGCGTTGTACGCAGCGATCGGCACAATTACTGCGAAGCTGTTTTCCGGCGTGCAGCCAGGAACACTGAATGATTGGGTCGAAGCTCCCCCGCCGCTGGCGAAAGTAACAAGGGTGGATAGCACCACCCTCATCGTGAATGAAGCGGTGCCGAGCAGTTGAACGTCGTTTAGGTCCCACGTCCCCAGGCCATATTCCTCCATCAAGAAATCCTCCCGAACTTCCCGCGCCTTTTCTCGCGTCCGTCGTACACAGCCAGGCCAGTACTGTCGAGCAGGATCGAGCCATCAACACCTTCACCACGAAGTGTGAATGTGCCCGCCGGGATATTGATTTCCAATAGCGGCCGCTCCTTCGAGTCAACAGTCGGCGAACGAAGCACCATGCCGAGGATGATTTCCTGAATGATCGCCTTGCTTATGATCGCGGTGTTGAACACGGCTTGGCCGTTCTCAATGACGAACATCGGTACAACTTTGCCATCAATCTCGTTCACGACCGCCATACGCTGGGCCATGATCAGGAACTCCGACTGCTCGCCATTCGCGCCGAAGGCAAAGCCTGTGGCGACCTTCCGCCCGTCCACGATTGTTTGAGCCTTCATGGTGACTTGAGCCGATACCCGACCATCCAGTCCCACTAGGGTTTGGCTGACCTGCTGCACGGAAGCATTCGTCTGACCGATGCTTGATTGCAGCGTTTCTGATGTCTTGGCTTGGGCTTCGTTGGCGGAGGCTTGCACCTTCTTCTCAGCCACAAAACTGGCCGTGGCATCCCATGCCTTGACAGCGCTGGCCAACTCACCAGCCCCGTCGTCACCGCGCACGGAAGCGCGCAGCGCTTCATTGCTCGACGCTTGTGAAGTGATCATTCCGTCCAGGCTGGTGACTTTTGTGTCGAGGCTGGTGAGCGCCTGGGCAGTGCCGTTCGCCTTTTGATCGACCGCAGACAGATCGCTGTTCAGTTTGGTGATCTGCGCTGCGGAGGTCTCGCGGTTGCTGGCTACCACCTGCTCCAGAACGGTCAGCGACGACTTGTTATTGCCAACCTGCGCGCCCAGGGTGAGCAGTTGCTGAGCTATCGCATCGTTTTCGCTGGCCCGGGTTTTACGCTCTACAGCAAGATCAGCCGTAGACGTCCAGCCCTTGATTGCGTCGGCCAGATCACCGGCGCCGTCATCACCACGAGCAGCAGATCGCAAAGCCTCCACCGAGGTGGCGGTGGCCACGATCTTTCCGTCGATCTCTTCGATCTTGTTGCTGACCAGGGCAACCTGTTGGGTGAGCGCGTTGGTCGTTTCCAGGATCGTGCCGATGTCCTTCCAGTAGGTCGCATTCGGAGGCGTTACGCCTGCCGGCACCTCCTGGATGGCTTGGTAGATGTGGCCGTCCTGCTGAACGAATGAGCCGGCCAGGTACGGCTTGGCCGGATCGAATGGCGTCGCACCGGTAATCTGGCCAAGCAACCCCTCAAGCTCCGCCTTGGCCTCTTTCAGGCGCGCATTCACCGACTCTGGCCCATCGCTCGAAATCAACTCGATCTCTTCGCGCAGACTCTGGTAGAGCGCCCCCTTGCCGATCTTGTCCGCGTAGTACGCTTCGTAATCGCTCTGCTTTGAGCTGGCCTGGCCATTGACGGCACCGGCCACAGGAAAGAACGGGCCCACGTTGCCGGTGCGGTCCACCAGGCGCGCCCAGAAGAACAGGCTCGCCCCGGCCAATAGGCTGTGCATCTCGTGCGATGCTTGCGGGTAGCTGAAGTCGCTCAGCTTGGCCGCAGTCGACAGGTCAGCCGACTGGCTGTACCAAACCTCCGTGCGCTGGGTGTCTTCGGCACCTGGTGGAAAGCCCCACTGGATGCCGATGCCATAGACCAGGCTGGTGGTGGTCAGGAACGACACCGCCGGCGGCAAGCCGGTTTTACCTTGCAGATTGGTCAAGATGGAGCTTTTCCAGATCGACGAAATCTCGAAGGCGCTCACCGAGCGCACGCGCGCCAAGTAGGCGCCCGAGTAGATGCCGGTGACGTCGACGCTTGTCGAGCCGGTGCGCTGCACCTTGATCCAGTTGCCGCGGTCCTTACGCCACTCCACGTCGTACGCGACGGCGCCGGTGACGGCTGGCCACGAGATGTTCATGGTGCTGATCGCAATGCCCTGATTCACGGCGTAGCTTGATGTCAGGGTGACGCTGGCCGGCGCCGGAACAACGGTGATCGGGATAACGCTGATCGGCCGTTCTTCCAGGCGCGCGCCGGTGTCGATGTGCGCAAACTTGCTCGGGTCGTACTGCACGGCCGAGATCTCGAACACGCCAGGCTCTGGCCGGGCTACGCTCACGACCCGATACAGCGGGATCGCCAAGTCGTCGGCATCCAGCGCCCACACCAGTTCAGCTTCGGGCGTCACGGAATAAGCCACGGTCACCGTGACTTTCCGGCCACTCACCAGTTGCACAGTCCGCCCCTCACACTTGCCATCAGGCAGGTTGAGGATCAGCCGGTCGCCGGGCTTGGCCTGGGTGTCGCGGTCCAGGGTGATGACCTTGCCATTCACAGCCGAGATGCGCCCGCCCACCGGCCGACCGGCCAGCAGTTCGTCAGCGATCGGAATTACGTAGCCGGGCAGCGGGATACGACCGTCGAGGCCGACCTTGAAGGTGACCGCCCGATCCTTGGAGTTTGTGAGCAGCGCCCACTTACCACGGCGCTGGGCCTCGGATTCGCGGGTGCAGCCAATCGCGCTGATTTCCAACGGATTGTCGCCGTAGCGCCGCTGCAGCTTCTGGTCGGTGACGGCCGTGACGTCGGTGTCATAGTTGTTCAGCGGGTTGTCGTAACTGACCAGCGCGCGGGTATAGCGGGTGCGCTCCGACGCGCTGGAATAGGTGAACTTGCCATCGAGCACGCTTGCGCGGGTGTAAGCGAAGTCGAAGTCCGTGGCTCGCGGCATATCCGACAGGGTGAATACCTGGCCCTGAGCCCAGTAGGTCATCCCTCGGTAGATCGCCGAGATATCGCGCAGTAGCGACCAGGCATCAGCCTTGCTCTGCAGGTTTAAATTGCAGATGAATCGCGGCTCCTGGCCACCCTTCCCGTCCGGCACCAGATGGTCGCAATACTGCGAGATGCGGTACAGCTCCCACTTGTCGACCATCCACGGCTTGATGCGGCGGCCCAGGCCGAAACGGTCGTTCGTTGTGATGCCGTAGGTGTGCCAGACAGGGTTGTCCGTCCAGGCCTCCTTGAACGTCCCATCCCAGACACCTGTGTAGCTACGCGATCGGGGATCATAGTTATTCGGCACCTGCCATTTTCGGCCATCACACTCGAGCGTTACCGCTGGAATATTGCGGAACTGCTCGGCCGAAAACTCGATGAAAAGTAGGGCCGTATTTGGGTAACGAATCTTTGCGTCGATCACCTCGGTGAAACCGGCGATCTGCATCGTATCGGAGATTTTGTTGTTGTTCTGGTTGGACGTCAGCCGGGTGATCTTCAGCAACCATCCAGCCGTTGCGCGCGGCAGATCGATTCGCCGGCTGCGCTCGTACAGGCTGGTGGTCTTTCCGGAAACCCCCTCGCTCAGCACTTCCTGGTAGGCGCCGCCGTCAGTGGCCAACTCGATCTTGTAGCCGATCGCGTAACCATTGATGTTGCTGCCAGCATCCACAGATTGAAGCGCCGGCCATGCAAAGCGCACGCGCACAGCCGAGAGCTGTGTGTTGCTGATGGAACGGACCCATGGAGTACCGCTACGCAACTCGGTGCCAATAGTGGTTTCGTTCGCGACAGATGGAATGCCCTGGATGTAGGTTTGGTCTACCGCTCCTGCTCGCCACTCCCACTTCACATTCGGGAAATTGATGTTTCCCTGAGGGTCTTGCAGGGGGGTGTTGTCGAGATAGATGTCGCGCGCCGTCGGTATGCCTTCGAACTCACCCTCGCCCACCGCGATCAGCATTTTCGCGATAGCAACAGAGCGCAGACTGTCCGGCGCTTCGGTTGGTATTTTCGGTTTCTCGGAACCACCTTTGGCGCCGTAGATGTCGAGCTTCTTTGCTGCGCCCATGCTTTCCTCCAGGCAATAAAAAACCGCCTCAAGGGGCGGCGCTGTTCAGCAGGTGCGGGCTACATTTGGTCTTCCGCGTAGATTTCGGCACTGATGATCGCGCCGCCCCAGCGTCGGCGGCCGGCACACAGTGCTGCCGGGTTGCCGGATGCCGTGGTGTTCTTCGCGCTACCGAAGGCGTAGCCGGGAGTATTCTCCGGCGCCGCACTGGTCTTGAGGCCGCCGGCCTGGGGGCTGAGCATTTGGATAACGCCGCCCAGCACCATCGAACCGCCCATCATGATCAAGGCTGAGCCAAACGGTGCCCCCGCGCCAAAGGTTCCGCCGGTGATGACCAGCCCGACAACGATCAGTACTGCGCCGACAATGGTTTGCAGCGCTCCGCCGCGCTTACTGCCGGTTATCACCGGGGCAATGCGAATATCACCCTCCCCCGAGAACTCAAGTTCCTTCTCAGCTAGGTTTGTCTTGCCGCGAAATACGGCGAACTCGATCCCACGGGACTTCGCGTTGGACAAGAATCGCTCGAACCCTGGAATTTGCACGCACAGGGCCTTAACTGCTTCTGCCGGCGTCCTTACGGCCATCCGAAAGGACTTACCAAACTGACGAAGCTGTCCGTAGAGCAGGATCGTGGTCATAGGCTGATAATTAACGGCAAGTGCCGCCATTTGCTTTTCTCCAGGCAATAAAAAGGCCCGCAGAAACGAGCCTTGATCAATTTGATGCGCTGCAATACGCGCTAGTTTAAGTACCGCCAGTCTCTTACTGGCGATCCAGTAACTCACCAACAAATAGTGCGTTGTCTCAGAAGCTACGCCTCTGGGCCGATTTAAAGTTACTCTCCAACGAATGAACCTAGCCCTCAAAATGGCAGCCTTACCGGACCACCTCGTTCGCTAAGCAACCTGGGTCGCAAACCTGCCCACCGCGTCGACCACTCGCTTCGCACCATCCTGAATTTCGACAATGACCTGACCTGCCTGGGTGGCGAGCTCAAGGCCCTGTTCAGCTTGTGATTTGCTATTCGCCATTTCAGTGACGGTCTCATCTACCAGCTTCTGATTCTGTAAAACTACCGATGCGATTTCTTCTGTCGCCGTGCTGGTTCGCCCAGCCAATTGTCGAACCTCGTCGGCCACAACGGCAAAGCCTCGACCCTGCTCACCTGCGCGAGCGGCTTCAATCGCAGCGTTTAAAGCCAGAAGATTGGTTTGCTGAGCGATGCTGCTAATCGTCTGAATAATCGAGCTGATCAACAATGACTGTTTGCCCAGCGCTTCTACTCCCCCAGAGGCTGCCTGCATGTCAGCGGCGATTTTACGCATTGTGTGCATAGTGTCGTTTACGACAACAGCTCCTCGCTGTGCGCTGATATCAGTTTGCTGGGATATCTCAAACGCTGTTTGGGCTGCCCCGCTGACTTCTTGCTCACGGGCCACCTGATCCGTCACCACAGTCGCGAACTTTACTACTTTACAAAGTTTACCTTCGGTGTCGTAAACAGGGTTGTAGGTTGCTTCCAGCCACACCGTTTGGCCGCGGCTGTCTAAGCGCTCGAATCGGCCGGCAATAAACTCACCTCTATTCAACGCTGACCAGAAATCCTTGTATTCCTGGGATGAAACTTGCTCTGGTTTACAGAAAACTCGGTGATGGCTCCCTTTTGCTTGTTTTAGGCTGTAGCCCATAGCTTGTAAAAACTGATCATTTGCCATCAGTACATTTCCAGAGAGATCGAACTCGATCACCGCTGTAGAACGTAGTAGCGCCTCAATAAATGACGCATTTTCCGAAGCTTTTTCTACTCGAGAAGTAATGTTAGTAGCGTAGCAAGTAACATGACTCAACTGGCCACTCTCATCTTTGATTGGCTGCCAATGTGCATGAATCCAGACTAATGAGCCATCAGCATGAAGGTACCTATAATCGTCGGTGATCGATCTGCCTGCGGCAACCGCGGATCGGAAGTTATGAAAGCACTCTAGTTTGGATACGTACTGCGGCACAATCTCTGCCATTGCGCGACCTAAAAGACTATCCGGAGCATAGCCCAGTGCTTTTCCAAAATTGTCGTTACATGCCGTAATTCTAAACGTTGAGTCGATACTCAAAGTTAACATTTCACGGTTAAGGCCATCGCGCAGCTGGCGCAGCTCCAACAGCTCATTATTTTGAAATTGAAGCTGTTTCTTAAGGTTAGCGTTGAACATAGGAAATCGCCTCTGTGATCACACCAGTCCTATCGGCATCTTCTGGCGAAAATTGAGGACATCCGAGGGGAAAACGGTTTTGCTGTGCACAGTATAGTTGAGCGACGATGCTGCAACATCCAGAGGCTGCAGAATTCAGCGACTCTGGCGCTAAATAAAATTATTTCAATTGGCTCATGGCGTCTTTGTGCCGGAGAATCAAGCTGGTTCGGTCATACCAAGATCCGCCAAAGACAATGATCTCAGATGGCCTTCCGTAAAGATGGTGTAGTAGGAATGGACCGATGCCGAACGTACCCGACTCTTCATCGGGCAGTGCCGGGTCTGTGCCCAGGTAAATCCCAGCGTGGTTCGGGTGAACAGTCCGCCCGACATGCATGACGATTAGGTCGCCGCGCTGTGGCCGGTCGACTCGCACAAAGCCGGCTGCCGCGTAATGCTGCTCGTACAGGCTTACGTTCTCTGCACTCTCCCACCAGCCATCGACGCGCTGGAAGGCTTCAAACTTCAGCCCCCATTCCCGCTGATACCAATCGGCGCAAACCTGCCAACAGTCCCAAGCGCCGTGCACGAACGGGCGCTTGAGCAGCGGCGTGCTACCCGCCGGCGTAATCGTGCGCAAGTCACCCTCGGGCCAAGACAGGATGTGCCATGGCAAAGCCGTGGCCTCACACATGGCCAAGTCATGCGGTGAGGGCCTGCTGGTGGCGTCCGGGTGCGAGTGGACGATGCCGATCACCTCGCCCAAGTCTTCCGCCGCGGCGTAGTCCTCGGGGTCAAGCCGGAACTCTTCGTTCGGCTCCTTGGCTATGTTCCGGCACGGGAAGTACTTCTGCGCGCGGCCCACGGCCAACAGCAGGCCGCAGCACTCTCGCGGATACTCCGTCGCCGCATGCGCCTGGATGGCCGCAATGATGTGCTTGCGCATGGTCAGCTCCGGGCAATGAGAGACACGGCGGGGAATCCGCCAAAGGACAGTTCGTTGTTCTCGCCGAATCGCAACTTGCAGGACGACAGGCAGCCCTTGCACTGATCCTTGGCCGGATCATCCGTGGGGTTGTCTTCGTCGTCGAACATGGCCGCGCCGGTGTAGCCGCAGTCCGGCCCTCGGTAACCATTGGTCATGGCCCAGTGGCAGAACGTCGTCATCTGGCGCCCGGGAAGTCCATGGTTGTCGATCTCACCAGGAGACGACAGCTCCCAGACCACCGCCTCGCCGTCCTCGCTGGTCTTCTGGTCGATGTACCAGATCTCCAGCGCCTCCTGGGTCGAGTCTGCAGTCGGATTGCCCTCCGGGTAGTTCGCTGCATCCAGATACTGCGCCAACGTCTCGCGGACAGTGAGCTTGAACTTCAGCAGGTCCTCGAACGCCAGGCACAGCGCTGTGACACGCCCATTGATGTTGCCGGCGGCAAATGTCGGGCGAGTGGCTGTTCCGTCGCTGCTGGAACCGATACCTTCAATTTGCACCGGCCAGGCCGCGTACTCGGCACCCTGCCACCAAATCGACTTAGCCGGCAGATCGGCTTCTGATCCCTCGTATGCCAATAGTTCGTCCGGCGTGTGCGGGATAGCATGACCGTGGAAGCGCAGGTAATCGGCGCCGTATTCGGTACCGTCAATTTCGAACAGGCGAATCTCGCCGCCGGGCTCCAGTTTCTGGATGTCCGTGATCAGTGCCATGGGTGGTTATCTCAGGGGTGAAAGGTTTGCTGGAAGGTAGCGGTGATGGCGTAGACCTGGCCGCCGCGGTGCACTGGCTTGTAGCCGTTGCACTTGTAGAGGCCAAGCTCGCCGAGGGGCGGCGTCCAGAGAAAGCCTTTTGCCCCCTTATGCCTGTCGAGGAACTTCCTGATCTCCAGGATTCGCGTGCCCATACCGGTAAACGTCACCGGCCAGGATTCCGACTGATTGTTCAGTCCATCCTCGACCGACTGCTCATAGCCATCGCCGAACTTTTTGGTCCGGACGCGCTGGGTAATCTCCCCTTCCGCGCCCTTCTCCGTTGCCCATGTAAATCGTTCGATTGCCATCAGCGCCCCTTGATTGCTTTGTTGATAACGCCGCCCTGGCCCATGTCCTTGTTGCGCATCTGCTGGTACTTCTGCTCCACAAAAGCCGCTAGCTCCTTGCCGAACAGGTCGTAGCCAGGCGCGTCGGCGGAGGATGATGCGTTGCCGTCTCCGTCGATATGCACCGCGACGTTGATCTGCGTTGCACCCGCCCCGCCACCGCCCATGGCCATAACACCCAGCTTGCCGCTGGATGTGCGAGTCAGTGGCATGATCGCCTCTGCTCCAGCCTCCCCCATAACGCCGGTTTTGCCGTTGGCCATGCCAAAAGCTGTGGGTTTACTGACGACCGAGTTGGTGAAAGCGCCGCCGTCGGCGAACATCTGCACTCCGCCCGACCAGGCGCCGCCCAATGCTTGCGGGAAGTAGGACCCGGAATAGCCGCCAGCCGAGGCGCCAAGGTTTGAAGACGCGGCACCAGCTGATCCAGCAGCCAGCCCATTGCCAACGGCGGCACTGCCGCCCAAGTAACTCGCCGCGGAACCCACCAGGCTGCTCAGTAATGCCGAGCTGGCCTGACGCGTTGCTATGCGCGCCATGTCAGCCAGGATCGATTTTGCAAAGTCCGAGAACGATGCTTTACCAGTCATGGCGAAGTTGACTACCGCGTCTTCCATCGAACTGAAGGCGTTGCCGAACAGGCTTTTCGTCTGCCCGGCGATGTTCCGCGCCGAATCCAAATAGTTGTCCCAAGCCGCTGTCGCGCCCTTCGTCCAGTCGCCCTGAGCGTTCTCCACATCCGCGTAGTTCTGCCGAATCTGGTCAGTGGCAGCTTTATTCGCTTCGGCGAGTGCTTGCGACTTACGCTTGAACTCTTCCTCCGACATGTTGCGTGATGGGTCGGACTTCTGGTTGGCAAGCTCCAGCGAATGCTGAGCAAATCGGTCCTGTTGGTTGTTCAGTTCGCCGCTGAGTGCGTTCTGGCGGCCACCCTGGCCTACGCCAATCACGGCGCGCTGCCCGGCAAGCTCCAGGGCTCGTTGTTGCTGCCCCAATGCCTGCACGTAGGTGCTGATCGCGCGCTCTTGCTTCGCCAGGCGCCCGGTTTCGTTGGTCGCCAGCACTTCAAGCTGGCTATCAGCGTCCTTCTGTGCCTTGACCATTCCCGCTCGCGCGTCAGCGATCTTCTGGTCGAGCTGGATGCTCTGCGCGGCCGACGTGGTCTTCTTGCCTTTGGCGACCTCCAGTGCAGCAATCTCGGCCTCATATGCCGCCTTAGTTTGGTCAAGCTGATTGCCGATCAGCGCCTGGCGCCGCAGCAGATAGTCTTCCTCGGACAGCAAGCCAGCCTTTTGAGCCGCCTCCAGTTCCTTCTGGTAATTTTTGTAGGTGTCGGTGATCGCCGCCAGGTCGTTCTTGGCGTTGTTGAAACTGGTTAAGTCGACCTGGGAACCGGCGGCCTTCTGGTCTTTGAACTTGTCGTTGATATTGGCGATGTTTTTGTCGACCGTTGCCTGAGCCAGGCGAGGATCGTTCGGCGCTACCTTGCGGATATCGTCGAGTTGTTTCTTGTAGTCCTTGATGGCGTCGGCGCGTTTCTGCTCATTCGTCCATGACGATTTAGTCAAAGCATCGATTTTAGCCATCGACGACACGGTTTCGCCTTGGGCCTTGGCCTGGTCACCCTCCCACTTGGCGATATCGGCTTGGGCCGCCTTCTCATCTTCCAGCATGTTTAGGCGGTCTTGCCGAAACTCAATCAGCGCGTCTTTGGACTTTTTGTTTTGGAACAAACCGTCCATGTTTTGCACTTCAAGCAGGTCCGCCTTCGCGCTTTCAATATCCGCGTTGATGTCGCGACGACCAATATTCTTGATCCCGTCGGCGGCGCGCGCCACGGCGTTGTACGCCTTCTCCCAAAGACTGAGGTTTGCCAGAATCTTTGGAGTGCGCTCATTGATCGCATCAGCGTAGGCATCGGTCGCGAGCTTCACGGCGCCGGCGTGATCGCCTTGCTTCTCCAGGGCCACGATTTGCGAGTAAACCGAGGCAGTCAGGTAGTGGTACTGCTCGTTTAGCGCGGCGGACGCCTTGACGGGGTCGTCTGCCAGCTTGGAGAACTCCCCGACTGTCTCACTCACAGCTTTGCCAGTCGCTTCCTGCATCGACACGGCGGCCTGAGTGATCTCGGTAAAGCTCGCGCCTGCGATCTTCCCGTTGTCAGCCAGCAGAGCCAGGACAGAGGCTGCCTGACCCGTAGAGCCGACAGTAGCGCTGACCTGGCGCGCCATATCGCCGAGCTGTCCGGCACTGACGCCTGCGTAGTTGCCGGTGAGGATCAGCGACTTGTTGTAATTGTCGGTTTCGGCTCTGCCCTGAACAAATCCATAAGCGAGTGCGCCGACCGCTGCGACAGCCAGCCCAATAGGCGCAGCCATGGCTGCGATCCGAATTGCCGATGAGCCAGCATTGGTGCCCAGTTCCAGAACGTTGTGCGCTGCAACGCGGATGTTGCCTTCAGCCAGAGCGTTTCCCAGCTGAACCACGTTCTGCCTAGCGGCCTTGGTGTTCAGTCCGAGGCCGGCAAACGCCGAACTCGTTTTGTCGATCTCGGCATACTTGCCATCGATCTTCTTTAGGGCCTGGTTGTATTGCTCTTGGTTGATACGGCCCGCATCCAGGTGCTTGCCCAGTTGCTCGACCTGGGTATCCAGCTTTGCCAATGCGGCGCGGGCCGGGTCGATGGCACCAAGCAGGCTGTTCAGGGCCTTCTGTTCGTCCATCGCAGACTTGGCCAAGGCGATTTGCTGCTTATCGAGCTGCGCCGAGATCTTCGCCGCCTCGGCCTCGCCGTAGGCGCCGGTCTTGGTCAACTTGGTGAGCGCGTCACGCTGCTTTGCCAGGTCCTGCGTAGTCTTGGCGCTGGTGGAAAGCGACTTCTCCAGCGCCTGCATTTCGTTCATCAGCGAAACGGCGGACTGCTCGGCCCGGCCGCCGGCCTTCGCCATTTCATCCAGGCTGGTTTTCGCCTGGATTGCATCGGCCGAGTCGATCTTGACGCCGAGTTCTGCAATGTTCATCGACTCACCTTGAATAAGTGCCCGTGCTCACGGGCTGTTTTCCCTTTCCTCTGCCATGACGCGCAGGGCTTCGCCTTCCAGCACCTGAAGGTCAGGGAAGATTTCAGCGAGTTTCTTTTTCTTGATACCGAGGAATCCGGCCACGTCGCGGATGCAGTTGTAGTCGAGACCGATCGCGCCGCCGGAGCCCGCGCGCCACTGAGTCGACATCCGGTTGAACAGGAAGAACGCCGGCCAGTTGCAGGGCCAGACCTCGACATCCTCATCGTCAAGGTCGGCAGCCGTCAGCCCGAGAACACCCAACTGCTCAGCAGATGGGCCGCTGTCGTACATTGCTTTGGCTGCCGCCCTCAGTTTCCCAGGCGCGCCTGGCTAAAAGCGCTCTGGTAGGCGTTGATTACCGCCTCGGCGGTGCCATAACAGGACTTCACAAGAGCATGGATGCTCTTGTCGTCGAACTTGTCATCGAAGCCCCAACCAACGACGAGATCCTTGATTTGCTGCACCTGAAGCTCGGTCTCGGCAGAGACAACATCAGACAATGTGGTCCCTTCAACGAAACTGGCGCGCATCTCCTTGCCCTTCGCGCTCCAATCATCAAACAGGGCGGCAAGTCCCGGCCGATCCCGATACTTGAAGGTGAACTCAATTTTTTCGGGCTCCTCCCCGACAATTGGAATCTGCACGAATGCCTTGAATGTAGGGTTCTGGGCGATCCTGATCTTTGCCATGGGAAGTCCTTATGCGCCAGCCAGATAACGAAGCGAACGAGCGGAAAGCCCGATGCTGATCGTGCGCGTCATGACGTTGTTGCGCTCCATGGTCGGGTCAGGGGTGATGCTCACATAGCCCGGATAGAGGATCTGATCACCGTTACGCAGCTTCATGCGGACGACCGCCAGCTCCTTGGTGTCGTCATAACCTTCGACGGTTTCCACATACTGAGCTGTCGGCTGGTCCTCTACTACGATGGTGATCGTGGTGGGGTTGCGGTTGGTCGGGAACTGTTTGTCGTCATCGTCTTCCAGATAGCCGACAGTTTGGTACTGCTGCTCACCGCCGGACGATGTGAAGGACGTGACCTTCGAGATCTGCGTCCAGCCGGACACAGGAATCACTGAGCCGGCACCTGCGCCGACGGTGTACTTGTCTGTGTTGGTGGTGTTGAGGCCAGCCAAGGAAAAAGCATCGGCAGTAATCCCGGATGCTTTTACAGCGCGATCATTGATGAGCGCCCAGCCAGAGTTGACCAGCAAGATGTCGCCCATTTCAATGCTGTGTCCAACAGATGCAGCGACTGGCGGTTTGGCATTGGTCAAGGCGGTGAATGGGACAGCAGATCCCAAAACTCTGGCGATCTCCAGCACAGCGCCGTTCGGCAGCGGGAAGCGTGCGGCCATGGTGTATTTCCTCTTGAGTGCCCGCCTGACGGCGGTAGGTTATGCCCCAGCGGGCGGTTGGTCTGCGACACCCAGATAGGTGAAGCTGGCCGGGACCGTGTAGGTCGCCGACTCGGTAATAGTTGGTCCTTGATCTACTGGCTCGGTGATCAAGCCCTCGAAACCGTTGCGGGCCAGTGGCGTGTCGACGCGAAACAGCCGGGTCAGTTCGTCAATAAGCGCTTCGGCGGTGGCCATGGCCTGCGCCGAGGGGCAGACGATGCTGACCTGATAAACACCGGCGTACTCGTAGGCCTCCCCGCCGAGATAGCGGCAGATTGTGCTGGCCGGCAGTTGGAAAGCTCGCAGGTACGTTTCAGAAGCGCTTGGCGTAAAAGGCTGGTTTGGGTAGGCCACTCGTATCGGGCGCGCAGCCGCCCATGCGGCCAGCTTCGTTTCGATTGCCTGACGGGCGCGTGCGTGACTCATACCTGGTTGTTCCTGATGGCCTCCAGCACGATCTGCTGAAAGCGAGCCACGGTTACCCGGACCATGCCGCCGGGGGCCTGGGTGGAATGGCCGAACTCCAGCGGAATCGCGTAGGGCAAGTTGTTTACGATGAAAGCCGTTTCGCCGGCCTTAAACTCAATGGCGCCCGCCACAAGCCGCGCATTCGCCTCAGCTCCTGTCGGGTCCGGGTGAATGCGGAAGCTGTTGTCGACAGAGCCAATAGAGAAATTCCAGTTCGCCCGAAATCGGCCGCCGACATAGTCCTGACCGGCGACCAGGCCATTCACGTTGAAGTTCTGGTGGCGCTCGGCCTTCGTTAGAGGCTTGGCATATTTCACGCCGCGCTTGAGGTTGCCTGCCTTCGTGAAGTTCGACTCGTTCAGGTTGATGAGCGTGTTGCGGATGGCGACTTTGAAGTCGTAGTCATCGGCAGCGCGGGCATTGGATTCCCGGTGAGCGACGTTGGCGGCCCATATCTCAGGGTTGCCCACCGGCGACATGCGGATGATGCTGCTGCCAATCTCGATGATGATTTCACGCAGGCTCGCGTCGATTGCTTCACTGGCCTGGGCGGCGAACTCGGCCAAGCTCAGGGCGAAGCTGCCTGACTGGCCAGCGCCTGCCCGGCTCACGAGCGCACCTGCAGCTCATACAGGATTGGCGTCCCGGCTGGGTTGACCTCTTTCAGCGGAGGAATAATTGACCAGGTACGCCCCTGGACGACCACTTTGTCGAGTAGGCCTGGCACCCAGGCCAAACCCTGCGCAGCGATCTTGAGCTTCTTGTCGCCTTGCCGGATGAGGCTGTTGTTCTGGAATTCTAGGCCGGTGAAGTCGAGCAGGATGCCTTGGGCGATTTGGTCAACAGTTGCGCCAGGCGCTTCGCCGCCGATGTCCGGGTCGTACTCGCCCGGCTCCGTCTTGCTGATGGTCACGGGCTGGCCGAACTCTGTGATCATATCCAGAGCCATCACGGCCATTTCGTCGTAGAAGGTGGCCATGGTGGTCTCCGTTACAGCTATGCGCGGATCGCGAACAACCCGCGCTTTTGTAAGTAGTCGGCAAACTGCGTAGCGCTCGGTCGATCAGGCGCCGCCGGCAACAGTCGGCCACTGGTGTTGGAAATCGTCGCGTATTCGCGGGTGACCGCACCTTCAACACGCTCCAGCGTCACCGCTCCTTTCCGCTTCTCCACCGGGTCAATATCGTCCTGATGGATCTCGGCGGCCAGCGCCATTTGGCCGTACTGAATACGCGCCGGCAGGTAGTTGTTCGGCTTGATCTCGTGATCCAGCAGCACTTCCCGGCGCGGCCAGGACAGTCCCTGCTCGCTATTCGTCTTGCTTCCCTTCCAGGTCATGCCATCCATCGCCAAGGCGGCCCGGCGCAGCAACGCTTCCTGCTCGGGAACGCCTGCGGGGATGACCGTGCCGAACTTCACGGCATACATGGCCAGGTCCTCGGCGCTCGCGTAGCTTTCGGCGTCAGGCTTGCCGGTACCGTCCTCGATGATGAGTGTCATACGTCAACTCGCTGGCATGTTTTGAAAAATGGCCGCCGGAACACCGACAGCCAGCAGTATTACTCCTTGGGCAGCTCAGCGACGAGCTTTTCCAGGGATTCTTTGGAGACGTTTGCCCGATACTGGACCTTGGCCTCATCGAGCTTTGCTTTCAGCGCCGCGATTTCACCGGCCTCGTCAGCCGGCGGCGTGAGGGCAGACTTCTTCAGCGCTTCAACCTCTCCGCGAAGTGCGTCGACATTCAAGGCCAGGCCGTCACGCTCAGTCGTCAGCTCACCAACCGAGGCATGGATGGTGCTCAGCACTTCAAACAAGCGCAGCGCCAGCTCGCCGGATTCGGGGCGGTTAATCTCGCCAGCCTCCAGGCCGTCAACAAGTATCTGAATCGATCCATGCTCAGCACGCAAAGACAAGATCACCTTTTCCAGTTCGGACTGGCTGCCCGCACCAACAATCTGCACCCGTTTGGCTTCCCTCACTGACACGTCGATGCCGGCCGCTTGATACGCTTCTACCACGCCAGGCCAATCGCCAATCACCAGCACACTGGTCACACCGGCCTCGGGCTTATCGAAGTGTTCCGGATTGCGGTAACGCTTCTCCGGGTCGAAGCCGCTCAGCTGGTTGCTGTAAGTCAGTTCCATGTGTTTCTCCAAGGCGGCCATTGCTGACCGCGCGTTGAGTTTGAGGCTTAACCGCCAGTAACAGGAGGCGTTGCGGTCAGCGTGATCATCACGCCGGCGGTGACTTTGTTGCTGCCCGCATGCTTAATCCAGTTGGCAGCTGAACCGACTGCAGCCAGGGTTGGGTTGGAACCGCCAGTGGTGGCTTTCCAGCTGTAACCCAGCACATCGATATTCACGGTGCCTTCCGCGCGGTAGCCGATGCTCAGGTTTTCTTCGTCGTTCACTTCGTAGGAACGGAAGCCCGGCGCCTGCGACTCGGTGATGGTTACGGCGTTTGGCAGCAGGCCGAAGATCACATCCGCCGGCGCGGTGTCGGTCACCAGTACAGGCTTGCCCAAAGTGCCCGGCAGGCCGCCGTAGATCACAACGCCAGCTTCTTCGTAGATCTTGTTGGTGATGGCTTCGTCGACGATGTCGAAGTAGGCGCTGGAGTGCATGACCCACAGAGCAATACGGCCGAACTTGTCGCCGAACTTTCGCATACCGCGAGTCAGCGTCTTCTTGCCGTCGGTTTCGATGTTGGCCGAAACCACCATGTCAGCGTTGGAGCCGATGGCGGCACGGAGGCCAGCAGTTGCGTACTGGATGAAGCCTTCCAAGGTCGCATCAGCAACGTCGGCGCCGACGATCTGGGAGAACTCCTCGACCGGACGACCGCGGCGCTTGAATGCCTCTTCGGTGGTCTGATACGGGCCGTACTTCCAGGGAGCTTTGACGCCGACAGCTTCGCCGGCGCTGATCTTCTTGGCAGTTACCTTGCCGTCGGAGTTGACGTCGCGATGCTCCAGAGAGCCGCTCAGCTTGTAGAGCGCGCGCTTGCGGAAGTCGCCTTCGATCAGCTCGTTGTCCAGCACCATCGCGCCGTTGGACGATGCGTTGAACACATCCAGGTTGTCCTGGACACGCTCCAGGTATGCGGTTTGCGCCTCATCGTTGTAGATGATCAGGTCGCTGTTAACGGTTGTAGCCATGGGGTCAATCTCCTTACTTGGGCAATGCGAGATATGCGGTTTGGCCGTGCTTGCGCTGGAAGTCGCGCTTCTGCTCGGAGGTCATTTCGGAGCGCTTGAATGCAGCCTTGCCGCCACCCCCGCCCGGGGCAAATGTCCCTGAAGCCCTTGGCCACAGATGAGGTGCGCTTTCGCGCAGAGATTCCGCCCATTCGAGCGGAGTCAAAGGGGTTTTGCCGTCTTTACCGAGGATGACCTGGCCGGATTCATCAACGGCGACTGCATCGCCATCTTCGTTAAGGGTGAACACGCCTTTGGCGCGCAGGATGATGTCGTCGGTTGCTTCTGGCAGAGCGCCGGCCTTCAGTGCCGCACCGCGTACCGAGTCACCCAGAACCTTGCCCTGGAACTTAGCAGCGAACGATTCAGCCTTCTCGGCGCGCTCGCTGATGGTCTTCAGCTGCTTGTCGTAGTCACCACGCAGACGCTCGGTCCGGCGGTTGAAGACTTCGTCCACCTTGCCCTCGGTCAGCAGCTTGGTTTCTTCGTCCTGCCCGGCACGGTTGAGCAGTCCTTTGACGGCTTCAATGTCGATGCCTTCAAACTGTGTTTCGAACTGGGTCAGCTTGCCGGAGGTTTCCTTCAGCTTGCCCAGCAGTTCCGAGTTCTTGGTTTTGAGACCAGACACAGATGCTTCAACGGCAGTCGCGATAGCGGCCTTGATTGCCGGGTTTTCCAGGTCGATTTCGTTTTCTTCTGCCACGTTGATGCACCCCTTGGGTTTGGATTAGCCTGCCTCGCAGGCAAATGAAATCGCGTCCCTATTTCAGGGGCGATAAAAATGGTGAAAGTTATGGCGCGGATGGACACAAGGCTGGAAAGCGAAGGAGCTGAATTTCTCGTGCTAGGGCAATTGCTGATTCACAAAATCGCCGCTTACAAGACTTATACCAACATGCCTGGATACGACATCGTGGCTACCGACGCTGCGCAAAACTCTTCCGTTCGAGTTCAGGTAAAAAGCCGTTGGAGAACAGGTGCGACTGGATTCCCCATCAAAAACTTCGATTGCGAGTTTGTGGTCGCGGTATTCCTCAATCGCGGATCTCCAGACGGAAAAAAGCAGCCTATCCCACCGCATTACTATGTTTTGCCAGTAGCAACGATCCAGGCCCTTCCTAGATCTGAGGGCTGGAGCAAGGTGGACCTGAAGCACTTGCCCGATCTTGAGCAGTACAGAGAGGCGTGGGGCTTGATATCAGACGCCTTAGGATCAATTCGGGCCGACGCCTGCCCTTTGGAACGCTAATGGTTCCAGTGTTTTCATCTGCGCGAGAGTCAATGGCGCAAAGTTGCGGTCAAGCTGCAGCTCTGCGAAGCGTTCAACGCTTAGACCACCCTCGCGAAACAGCTTGGCCCGCATAGGACCGATTGCCTCGTCCTGGAACGAGGCTGGCTGCTGCTGGAGCCAGTGGTAGTAATCGATGTCAGCACTGACCTGCTTTCCGCCGTCAGCACCTACCGAGGCACGCGTTGCGCCCTTGGCGAACATCGCGCTGAGCTTGGTCAACAGAATGAAGGTGGTGCGGCAGTTAGGGTGGAAAGGCGGTCTTGGGCCGGAATCCACCGGAAACTTGCGTTTGTCCATCGAGCGGCACAACTGGCTGGTCTTGCTATCCAGCGTGGCCACCATCTGGATCTCTTGCACGATATCCGTGTTGGCCTTTGCGACCTCCATCCGCGCCTGGGAGGCCACATGCTGAATCGCGGTATGCACGACCGTGCTGGCATTGCGGTTGGTGGTGGCCAGGATGCCGTCTTTGTACCCTGCCGCCTTGGTGCCGCGAATGTTGCGGATGATCTGGAAGTTCGTCTGACCTTCGAAGAAGCCCTGCCGGATGGTGCCGGTAACTCGTTCACGCTCTGCAC
>NZ_JAFCUU010000021.1:0-12922 GCF_049896685.1 Pseudomonas sp. TWRC1-2
CGGGCTTGCTCGCGAAGGCGGTGTGCCAGTGACACATGAGCTGACTGAACCACCGTATTCGCGAGCAAGCCCGCTCCCACATTTGGATCTCTGTGCATCAGATAGAAGTGTGTTGCTGTGCTTTTGATCTGCTTTTGCTTCAACCACTCAGGTCGGCTACCAGGCCGACGTGCTCTGCTTTTGATCTTGCTTGTGATCTGACAGGCCCCGTCAACCACGCTGGCCGAAGTGAGGGAATGCCGAGCCTAGGCGAGGCACCGAGTGGTGGGGCAAAGACCTTTTGGTTACTTTTGGCTGGGCCGGCATTCCGGGCGTTTGCCAAAAGTGACCCGCTGTAAGAGCGGAACCCTAAGCCGCCGTTACCGCAGCAACGGATATGTACTCACTCACCCACCAAACAACACCAAAAAGCTCCCCCCAATCCCCCCCAAGAATGTTAGCGTGCTTGGCATTCTTCCGTAGTCGATGAGCCCGCCTGCAATGAAAAAGACCGTCCTCGCCTTCAGCCGTGTCACCCCGGAAATGATCGAACGCCTGCAACAGGATTTCGAGGTCATCGTCCCCAATCCCAAGCTGGGCGACATCAACGCTCAATTCAACGAGGCCCTGCCCCACGCCCACGGTTTGATCGGCGTAGGCCGCAAGCTCGGCCGCGCACAGCTCGAAGGCGCAAGCAAACTGGAGGTGGTCTCCAGCGTGTCAGTAGGCTACGACAACTACGACGTGCCCTATTTCAACGAGCGCGGAATCATGCTCACCAACACCCCCGACGTACTCACCGAAAGCACCGCCGACCTGGCCTTCGCCCTGCTGATGAGCAGCGCACGCCGCGTGGCCGAACTGGACGCCTGGACCAAGGCCGGCCAGTGGAAAGCCAGCGTCGGCGCGCCACTGTTCGGTTGCGATGTACACGGCAAAACCCTCGGCATCGTCGGCATGGGCAACATCGGCGCCGCCGTGGCCCGGCGTGGACGCCTGGGCTTCAATATGCCGATCCTGTACAGCGGCAACAGCCGCAAGACCGCGCTGGAACAGGAATTGGGCGCCCAGTTCCGCAGCCTCGACCAATTGCTGGCCGAGTCGGACTTCGTCTGCCTGGTGGTGCCATTGAGCGACAAGACCCGCCACCTGATCAGCACCCGCGAGTTGGGCCTGATGAAATCCAGCGCGATCCTGATCAATATTTCCCGTGGCCCGGTGGTGGACGAGCCGGCGCTGATCGACGCCCTGCAAACCCAGAAGATTCGGGGTGCCGGCCTGGATGTGTATGAGCAGGAGCCGCTGGCCGAGTCGCCGCTGTTCCAACTGAGCAACGCCGTAACCCTGCCGCACATCGGCTCGGCCACCCACGAAACCCGCGAAGCCATGGCCAAACGCGCCCTGGACAACCTGCGCAGCGCCTTGCTGGGCCAGCGCCCGCAGGACCTGGTGAACCCACAGGTCTGGAAGGGCTGACACATCCCCCCTGTGGGAGCGGGCTTGCTCGCTCCCACACACGCCAGCCCTGCATAAATCCGGTTAAAGCCTGGCGCGCCCGAGTCGATAACCCTCTATAGATCGTCATTCCTGATCCACAGAAGGTTTTTATGTCCACCACCAAAGCCCGCGCAGATTCACTCTCGCTTCTGCTCTTTACCTTGCGCAGCGGCAAGCTGATGGCGATCAACCTGCTGAAAGTCAGCGAAATCATCCCTTGCCCGCCGCTGACCAAGCTGCCGGAGTCTCACCCTCACGTCAAAGGCATCGCCACGCTGCGCGGTGCGTCGCTGTCGGTGATCGACCTGAGCCGCGCGCTGGGCGAAATGCCCCTGCAAGACCCGAACGGCGGCTGCCTGATCGTCACTGACGTCAGCCGTTCCAAGCAGGGCTTGCATGTGCAGGCAGTGAGCAAGATCGTGCATTGCCTGACCACCGACATTCGTCCGCCGCCGTATGGCTCCGGTGGCAACCGCTCGTTTATCACCGGGGTTACCCAGGTCGAAGGCGGGCTGGTGCAGGTGCTGGATATCGAAAAGGTCATCCACGGCATCGCCCCGGCACCGGTTGAAGCGGCGCCCACCGACCTGACCATGGAAGAGGCCGAAGTACTCGGCAATGCGCGGATTCTGGTGGTGGACGACAGCCAGGTCGCCCTGCAGCAATCGGTGCACACCCTGCGCAATCTCGGGTTGACCTGCCACACCGCACGCAGCGCCAAGGAGGCCATCGACGTGCTGCTGGAACTGCAAGGCACGGCCGAGCAGATCAACGTGGTGGTTTCGGACATCGAAATGTCCGAAATGGACGGTTACGCCCTCACCCGTACGCTGCGCGAAACCCCGGATTTCCAGGAGCTTTACGTGCTGCTGCACACTTCTTTGGACAGCGCGATGAACAGCGAAAAGGCCCGCCTGGCCGGTGCCGACGCGGTGCTGACCAAGTTCTCTTCGCCCGAACTGACCAAGTGCCTGGTGGTTGCCGCCCAGACCGTGGCGCAAAAGGGCTTGTAACCGGTGACGCAATACTTCCACCTGTTGCGCCGCGACCTGACCGGCAGCCTGCCCGCCCCGCAGTGGCCGGCCGATACTCGGCTGAGCCATTACCGTGATGAACTGGCCCCGGCGATTCATGCGGTGCTGCGCATGACCCAGGACCAGGGCGGCGGCCGTGTCGCCTACCTGGAGCAATGGCGCCAGCAGTTCGTCACCGATGCCGAGTTCGACCCGACGCTGTGCCTGGTCGCCAGCAACGCCGAGAGCATCCTCGGTGTAGCCCAGTGCTGGACCAGCGCGTTTATCAAGAACCTCTCCGTGCATCCCTGCGCCCAAGGTCAGGGGCTGGGCCGCGCGTTATTGCTGCACAGCTTTCAGGTGTTCAAGCAACGTGGCGAACCCTACGTCGACCTCAAGGTGCGCGAAAGCAACCTGCGCGCCCGACAACTGTATGAAAGCGCGGGCATGGTTTTTGTGCTGCGCGACCGGGTACCCGAGGACTGACAGGCACTGGCGCATGACTTGCTTCGCAAGAGCCAGAACAGTGCATAAAGGCAATACCGAGGCGTTTGTGGCGATCACCTTTGCCGCCTACGACGCCGGGCGCTGCCGGAACCTTGACGAAGACAACCGCTGCAACATCTACTGGATGCCGGCGCCAGGATCGCCACCCAGGTGCCGGCCAACTACGCGTTTATTTCCTTGCGGGCGTCTTGGGCCCGCAGCCTGCGAGGGCTTACAGACTGGCGATACACTCGATTTCGATCCGCGCATTCAACAGCAGCTTGCCTGCCGCAAAGGTGGTTCGGGCAGGAAGCCGGCCTGCGGGGAAATAACTGGCGTACACCTCGTTCATTGCCGCGAAATCTTTGACATCGGCAAGAATCACCGTGCATTTGGCTACCCTGTCCATCGCCAAGCCTTTTGTCTTGAGCGTGCCACGCAAGTTTTCCAGGGCCTGGGCGGTTTCTGCGCGAATGCCTCCGCGCACCAGCTTGCCCTTTTCATCCAGGCCCAACACGCCGGCGAGATACAGAGTGTGCCCAACCTGCACCACCTCCGAGTAAGGAAAACCACCTTGCGCCGGTGTGTAAATCATCCGGGCCGCTGCGGATTCAGCCGGAGCCGGTGCCAGATAAGGCTGGGTAATGGCCGCGTATTTGCCACTGTCCTTCAAGCGCTGCAGCGCCGTGTTCAGCGCCGCAGTCAATTGCGGGTCGGTTTTGCGCACCGCTATGGCCGGGCCGCTGCCCAACAACTCGTCATTGATCACCGGCCCCGCGAAGGCAAACCCTTTGCCTTGAGGGGTGTTCAGCAACGCCTGGGTGATTTCAACCGTGTCTTGCAAGGTCGCGTCCAACTCACCGGCCTTCAAGGCCTTGATCAGCTCGGCATTGAGGTTGAATTGACGTACCTGCACGCCTTGAGGCGCCCACCGTGCCAGCGCAAAAGCGGCTCGACTGGTGCCCGTCAGTACGCCCACGCGTTTGCCTCTGAGCGAACCGGGGGTTGGCAAAAGGCTGGAACCTGTGGGCGCGACCAATCGGCTTTCAAGGGCATAGAGCGGATGGGTGAAGTCGACTGTTTCGCGCCGTGGCGGCGTCGCGGTCATCGGCATGATGGCGTCAAAACGCCCGGCCTGGAGCGCCGCAAGGTTGGTTGCATAAGGCTGATCGACCCACACGCAGCGCGCGTTGAGTTCAGCACACAAGGCGTTGCCCAGCTCGATATCCAATCCGACGAGTTCGCCTTGCTCATTGCGATATTCAAACGGCGGTACATCCGCCTCGACCCCGAAGCGAATTTCGCTCCACGGGTTTACGGGAGGGGGAGCCACCGCGCATCCGCTCCCGGCCAACATTATCAGCGCCAGCGCCAATATTCTTTTTGCCGTAGTCATAGACCTGTCCTGTTCAAAAGTGGTGTGAGACGTCCGTGCTCTATCACTCACGGCCCGAACGCACCCGACGTTCTAACAAGCACTGACTGGTCTTTAACTACGACACGCCTGTTTGTTTCATAGGAGAATTCCCAAATTCAGCCTAGACGCTTTTTGACGTCAGCGCCGTTGGCCCCAGAACGCCTGCGCAAGCAGACGTAAATCTTGCGCCAGCGCCGCCACGTCGCCTGAGCTGCACTGGCTCTGCTGTGTGCCATGGCTTGCACCGCATCGCGGGCTGCGCCTTGCAGGGTGTTGATCATGCGCTGGATTTCATTGGTCGATTGCTGGGTGCGCTGTGTCAGCGATCAATCGCGCGCGGGTCCGGCTTGGTGCGCAGTGACTGATACTCCACCGTCGCCCCTTCCCGGGTCACCGGCGTGGCATAAGCGCGCTCGTAATTATTGGAGGAGTCGGCAGGTCGTCGACGCTAAGCGCGCCCATGGGGCGAACACTGATCCCGCTCATGTTCCGCGCAATTAATTAGCCATCACTGGTCGGAAGGCGGCTCGCTCAGATTGTAGGGCTGCACGATGCGCTGGTATTCACCGCTCTGGCGCAGTTGTTCAAGCGCACGGTTGAGGTCCTGGCGCAAGGCGGTGTCCGGTTTGCGCACCGCGATGGCCGCGCCGTCACCCAGCAGTTCGGCCGACACAACGGGACCCAGGAAGTCGAAATCCTGCCCCTGCGCGGTGTCGAGCAGTGCCGTGCGGATTTCCACCGTGCCTTGCAGCGTCGCATCGATATGGCCGGCCACCAGGCTGCGCGTCAATTCGTCATTGAGCCAGAAACTCTTGATGATGACGCCCGCTGGCGCCCACTTGATTCGAGCAAAGGCTTCGCGGCTGCTCCCCAGCAGCACGCCGACCCGCTTGCCCCTGAGCGACTGCAGCGTCGGCATCAGGCCGGAGGTCTTGCGTCCTACCAGCCGGGTGGTGAACGGGTACAGCGTATCCGTGAAGTTCACCCATTGGCGCCGCCTGGAGGTGGGCGCCATGCCCATGATCGCGTCGAACCGTCGGCCCTCAAGCGCAGGAAAACTCTCCATCAGCACCTGATCAACCCAGGTACAACGCACACCGAGTTGCTGGCACAACGCGTTTCCCAGGTCGATATTGAGCCCCACCAGTTGGTCGTGCTGGTTGCGGCTTTGGAACGGCGGGAATTGCGCGGCGACCGCGAAACGGATCTCGCGCCGTGGTTCGTCAGCTGTTGCAGGTGTGCAGAAAACAGCGACCAGCAGGGATAAGGCAGGCGCAACACAGACACGTATCGAAACCACAAGGTGCGTCCTTTTCCGGAAAGTCCAGCCTCACCACGCCCCGGCGCCATCCACCTGGGCGAAGCAAATGCTGTGCAAGCTTTCAAGAAACGGTCGTGCACCTGCAATCAGAAACGTCAGCGAGCGATGTAAGGCAATGCCGACAAATACGTGACCGATTACTCTCAGCGTTTACCCATCGAACGACGAGTGCCCGGCGGTGCCATACCTGGCGACTTGGTATGGCCGTTTTTGGCGCCATTTTTGTACCAAGGCTGGGCCGCATTCTTGGCCCCGGCCAGTTCACCCGGCTTGAACGGAAACTTGAACGCCGGGATCTCGGCTTTTTCAACGCTTTCAGCGCTGGCCGGATCGACGAGATCGGTCGCTTCAACAGGGGATTGTGTCGGGGAAGTCATGGAAGCTCCGGGGCATGCAGAAAATGAGGCGGCGGCCGGCTTGCGGGCCGCGCTGGCGCGCAGTATACCTGCGCGCCCCGGATCTTTAACCACCGCCTGTACGAATGGTCTGCCTTTACTGACAGCGCTGTCAGTTAGCAGTCACCGTGCTGACCGGGTCGGCGGGCTATAAAGAAAGCATCTTAATTTTCCCACCCCTTTGCCCCGGCGCCTCACCCCATGCACATTCAACGAAAAACCGCCCTGACCGTGGGTGTCCTCGTGGTAGTGGCGATTGCAGCCTGGGCCGTGACCCGGCCCGCCAAGACCAAACTGGCGGCGCCGAGCGCAATCCCGGTGCGGGTGGTGAGCGTCGTGCAACAGGACATTCCCCGTTTTGTCAGCGGCATCGGCTCGGTGCTTTCGTTGCACAGCGTGGTGATCCGCCCGCAAATCGACGGCATCCTCACCAAGTTGCTGGTCAAGGAAGGCCAACTGGTCAAAACCGGCGACCTGCTCGCCACCATCGATGACCGCTCGATCCGCGCGAGCCTCGACCAGGCCAAGGCGCAACTGGGGGAAAGCCAGGCGCAACTGCAAGTCGCGCTGGTCAACCTCAAGCGCTACAAGGAATTGAGCATCGACGACGGCGTGTCAAAACAGACCTACGACCAGCAACAAGCCTTGGTCAACCAGCTCAAAGCCACGGCGCAAGGCAACCAGGCTGCCATCGACTCCGCTCAGGTACAGCTTTCCTACACCCAGATTCGCTCTCCGGTGACAGGTCGCGTCGGCATTCGCACGGTGGATGAAGGCAACTTCCTGCGCATGAGCGATACCCAGGGCTTGTTCTCCGTGACGCAAATCGACCCGATTGCGGTGGAGTTCTCACTGCCGCAACAAATGCTGCCGACCCTGCAAGGCCTGATCGCATCGCCGACTCAAGCCAGCGTCGATGCCTACATGGGCGCCGACACCGACGGGCAGACCGGCGACTTGCTCGGTGAAGGCCACCTGAGCCTGATCGACAACCAGATCAGCTCCACCACCGGCACGCTGCGCGCCAAGGCCGAGTTCAAGAATGCTTCGCAGCGCCTGTGGCCGGGGCAACTGGTGACCATCAAGATCCAGACCGCCCTCGACAAGAACGCCCTGGTGGTACCGCCGACCGTGGTGCAGCGCGGCCTGGATGCGCATTTCGTGTACCGGGTCAACGGTGACAAGGTCGAGATTGTGCCGGTGCAAGTCGCCTATCAGGACAGCGACGTGAACATCATCAAGGGCGTGCAAGCCGGGGATGTATTGGTCAGCGACGGCCAGTCGCGGCTCAAGGCCGGCGCCCAGGTCGAGGTGCTCAAGGAGCCGCCACAAGCCATCCAGACGGTAGACGCCAAGGTGCAGCCATGAGCGGCAGCCGTTCGCCGTCGGCCTGGTGCGTCGACCACCCGGTCGCCACCCTGCTGCTGACCTTCGCCTTGGTGCTGCTGGGGTTGATTGCCTTCCCGCGCTTGGCCGTCGCCCCACTGCCAGAAGCGGAATTTCCGACGATCCAGGTCACCGCGCAGTTGCCCGGCGCCAGCCCGGACACCATGGCGTCGTCGGTGGCCACCCCGCTGGAGGTGCAATTCAGTGCCATCCCCGGCATGACGCAAATGACCTCCAGCAGCGCCTTGGGCTCCAGCCTGCTGACGCTGCAATTCACCCTGAACAAAAGCATCGATACCGCTGCGCAGGAAGTGCAAGCGGCGATCAACACCGCCTCCGGCAAGCTGCCCAGCGATATGCCAAGCCTGCCGACCTGGAAGAAGGTCAACCCGGCGGACAGCCCGGTGCTGATCCTCAGCGTCAGTTCCGACAGCATGCCCAGCACCGAACTCAGCGATTACGTAGAGACCTTGCTGGCCCGTCAGATCAGCCAGATCGACGGCGTCGGCCAGATCAACATCACCGGCCAGCAGCGCCCGGCGATTCGCGTACAGGCTTCGCCCGATAAACTCGCGGCGATTGGCCTGACCCTCGCCGATGTGCGTCTGGCCATTCAGCAATCGAGCTTGAACCTGGCCAAGGGCGCGATTTACGGGGAGAACAGCGTGTCGACCCTGTCGACCAACGACCAGCTGTTTCACCCGGATGAATACGGCCAGTTGATTGTTTCCTACAAGAACGGCGCACCGGTTCAACTGCGTGATATCGCCAAAGTCATCAACGGCTCGGAAAACGCCTACGTACAGGCCTGGTCGGGCGACACGCCCGGCGTGAACCTGGTGATTTCGCGCCAGCCCGGCGCCAACATTGTCGAAACCGTGGACCGCATTCAAGCCGAGCTGCCGCGCCTGGAAGGCATGTTGCCGGCCTCGGTGCAGGTCAGCGTGTTGACCGACCGCACCAAGACGATTCGCGCCTCGTTGCATGAAGTGGAAGTGACGTTGCTGATTGCCATCTTGCTGGTGGTGGCGGTGATGGCGCTGTTCCTGCGTCAATTGTCGGCGACGATGATTGTGTCCAGCGTGCTCGGCGTGTCGCTGATCGCCAGTTTTGCGCTGATGTATGTACTGGGTTTCAGCCTGAACAACCTCACGCTGGTGGCGATCGTAATCGCCGTGGGCTTTGTGGTGGACGACGCCATCGTGGTGGTGGAGAACATTCACCGCCACCTGGAGGCGGGCCTCGATAAACGCGAAGCGGCGATCAAGGGTTCCGGCGAGATTGGCTTTACGGTGGTGTCCATCAGCTTCTCGCTGGTGGCGGCGTTTATTCCGCTGCTGTTCATGGGCGGCGTGATCGGACGGCTGTTCAAGGAGTTTGCACTGACGGCCACCTCGACCATCCTGATTTCGGTGGTGGTGTCACTGACGCTGGCGCCGACGCTGGCCGCGCTGTTCATGCGCGCACCCGCCCATCACGCCCACGACAAGCCCGGTTTCAGCGAACGCCTGCTGGCCGGCTACGCGCGCAACCTGCGTCGCGCGCTGGACCATCAACGCACGATGGCGGCGATCTTCATGGTGACCCTGGCCCTGGCCGTGGTCGGCTACATCTTTATCCCCAAGGGTTTCTTCCCGGTGCAGGACACCGGCTTCGTGCTCGGCACCAGCGAGGCCGCGGCCGACGTGTCGTACCCGGACATGGTCGCCAAGCACAAAGCCCTGGCCGAGATCGTCAAGGCCGACCCGGCGGTGGAAGCGTTTTCCCACTCGGTGGGCGTGACCGGCAGCAACCAGACCATCGCCAACGGCCGCTTCTGGATCGCCTTGAAAGACCGCGGTGATCGCGATGTGTCCGCCAGCCAGTTCATCGACCGCATCCGCCCCAAACTGGCCAAGGTGCCGGGCATCGTGCTGTACCTGCGCGCCGGTCAGGACATCAACTTAAGCTCCGGCCCGAGCCGCGCCCAGTACCAATACGTGCTCAAGAGCAACGACGGCCCGACGCTGAACACCTGGACCCAGCGCCTGACTGAAAAGCTGCGCGCCAACCCGGCCTTTCGCGACCTGTCCAACGACCTGCAACTGGGCGGCAGCATCACCCACATCAGCATCGACCGCCAGGCCGCCGCGCGCTTCGGCCTGACCGCCACCGATGTCGACCAGGCGCTGTATGACGCCTTCGGTCAGCGCCAGATCAACGAGTTCCAGACCGAAATCAACCAGTACCAGGTGGTGCTGGAACTCGACACCCAGCAACGCGGCAAGGCCGAGAGCCTGAACTACTTCTACCTGCGCTCGCCGCTGACCAACGAGATGGTGCCACTGTCGGCGCTGGCCAAGGTCGACCCGCCCACCGTGGGGCCCTTGTCGATCAGCCATGACGGCATGTTCCCGGCCGCCAACCTGTCGTTCAACCTTGCGCCTGGCGTGGCGTTGGGCGATGCGGTGATCATGCTTAACCAGGCCAAGAACGAAATCGGCATGCCGTCCACCATGATCGGCACATTCCAGGGCGCGGCCCAGGCGTTCCAGAGTTCGCTGGCCAGCCAGCCCTGGCTGATCCTTGCGGCGCTGGTGGCGGTCTACATTATTCTGGGTGTGTTGTACGAGAGTTTCGTGCACCCGCTGACGATCATCTCGACCTTGCCTTCAGCAGGCTTGGGCGCGCTGATCATGCTGTGGCTGCTGGGCCAGGACTTTTCGATCATGGCCCTGATCGGTCTGGTGTTGTTGATCGGCATCGTCAAGAAAAACGGCATCCTGATGATCGACTTTGCCCTGGACGCCCAGCGCGTGCGCGGGCTGCCGCCCGAGGAGGCGATTTATGAAGCCTGCGTCACGCGGTTCCGGCCGATCATCATGACCACCCTCGCCGCCCTGCTCGGCGCGGTACCGCTGATGCTCGGCTCCGGCCCGGGCGCGGAGTTGCGCCAGCCGCTGGGGATTGCGGTGGTCGGCGGCTTGCTGGTGAGCCAGGCGCTGACGCTGTTCACCACGCCGGTCATATACTTGTACCTTGAGAAGTTTTTCCACAGGCCCAAACCAGCGCTGGCGCTGGCGACCACACACTGAAGGCGGGGTCATGCGCGTCCTGATTATTGAAGATGAAGAAAAAACCGCGGACTACTTGCACCGCGGCCTGACGGAACAAGGCTACACCGTCGATGTGGCGCGTGAAGGTGTCGAGGGCTTGCACCTGGCGCTGGAAAACGATTACGCGGTGATCGTGCTCGACGTGATGCTGCCCGGCCTCGACGGCTTCGGCGTGTTGCGCGCACTGCGGGCGCGCAAGCAAACGCCGGTGATCATGCTCACCGCCCGCGAGCGCGTGGAAGACCGCATTCGCGGCTTGCGTGAAGGCGCCGACGACTATTTGGGCAAACCGTTTTCGTTCCTCGAACTGGTGGCGCGCCTGCAAGCGCTAACCCGCCGCAGCGGCGGGCATGAGCCGGTGCAGGTCACCGTCGCTGACTTGTGGATCGATTTGATCAGCCGCAAGGCCAGCCGCAACGGCCTGCGCCTGGACTTGACCGCCAAGGAGTTCTCGCTGCTCAGCGTGTTGGCGCGGCGCCAGGGTGAAATCCTCTCGAAAACGGCGATTGCCGAGATGGTCTGGGACATCAATTTCGACAGCGATGCCAACGTCGTCGAAGTGGCGATCAAGCGCCTGCGCGCCAAGCTCGACGGGCCGTTCGAGCACAAACTGCTGCACACCATTCGCGGCATGGGGTATGTGCTGGAGAACCGCAGTGTCGGCTAACTCCATCGCCCTGCGCCTGAGCGGCATGTTCACGCTGGTGGCGCTGCTGATCTTCGTGTTGATCGGCGGCGCGCTGTACCAGCAAGTGGACCGCGGCCTTGGGTTGTTGCCGGGCGCCGAGCTGGATGCGCGCTACAGCGTGCTCGAGTCCTCGGTGAACCGCTTTGGCACGCCGGACCATTGGGCGAAAATCACCGCCAAACTGAAATTGCTCGGCGAGGAAGACAAGCGCATCCGCTTCTGGGTGGTGAGCAGCGATCCGAACTACGAGTACGGCAACCCGGATGCGCAGATCCGCGCGTTCGCCGCAGGGCCGACCGGTAAGCGCGACTTGCGCCTGCCGGGGCGCGAGTACCCGTTCAAGGTGTTGGTGAGCCAGTTCGCGGCGAAAGAACAGCGCCCGCCGCTGCGCTTTATGATCGCCATCGACACTGAAAACTTCCGCGCGACTCAGCACCAGTTGCTGGTGGCGTTGATTGGCCTGGCGTTTGTCGGCGTGGTGCTGGCGGCGCTGTTGGGGTTCTGGGTGTCGCGCATCGGCCTCAAGCCGTTGGGCAAACTCTCGGATGAAGCGCAGAAGCTTGCGCCGCCCAAGCTCTCGGGGCGCTTGCAACTGTCGCCGTTGCCGCCGGAGCTGAGCCAGTTCGTCAATTCATTCAACTCCACGCTGGATCGGGTGGAACAGGCTTATTCGCGCCTGGAGTCGTTTAATGCCGATGTGGCCCATGAGCTGCGCTCGCCGCTGACCAACCTGATCGGCCAGACGCAGGTGGCGCTGACGCGCGGGCGTTCGGCCGAGCATTATTTCGAGGTGCTGCAATCCAATCTTGAAGAGTTGGAGCGGCTGCGTTCGATCATCAATGACATGCTGTTTCTCGCCAGTGCGGACCAGGGCAGCAAGGCCACCAAGCTGATCGAAAGCTCCCTGGCGGATGAAGTGGCGACCACGCTCGACTACCTGGATTTCATCCTCGAAGACGCCCAGGTTCAAGTGCGGGTGCGTGGCGATGCGTTGGTGCAGATCGAGAAAGCTCACTTGCGCCGCGCGTTGATTAATCTGCTCAGTAATGCCGTGCAGCACACCGCGGCGGGGCAGGTTATTGAGGTGGATATTGAGGTGCAGGAGCATCAGGTGGCGATTGGGGTGACCAACCCTGGGGATGCGATTGCCAGTGAGCATTTGCCACGGCTGTTCGAGCGGTTTTATCGGGTGGATGCGTCGCGCAGCAACAGCGGGGCGAATCATGGCCTGGGGTTGGCGATTGTAAAGGCGATCGCTTTGATGCACGGCGGGGATGTGTTTGTGCGCAGTGAGGGTGGAGGGAATACGTTTGGCATAACCTTGCCGGTGTAGGGGGTGGTTTGCTGGGGGTATATCCGTTATTTGGGTGATGGCTGCTTTGGGGTTCCGCCCTTACGGCGGGTCACTTTTGAAAAGAGCCCAAAAGTAACCAAAAGGCTCTTGCCCCACCACTCGGCACCTCGCTCACGCTTCGGTGTGCCCTCACGCAGGCTTTGGAGCGTGGGCCGCCGCGATGGGCCATCCTTGGCCCAACACGGCTAAACCGGCGTCCTGCCGGTTTACCCACGCTCCAAAACCTGCGTGAGGCCAGCGTGGTTTAACGGGGCGCCTAAGATCAAGATCAAGATCTACAGCACGGCGGCC
>NZ_JAFCUU010000022.1:0-3216 GCF_049896685.1 Pseudomonas sp. TWRC1-2
TATGTGACAGCTTTCGGTGTTTTGTGAGGTTCGAACTTTCGGTTCATTTCGTCTTCACACACCGCAATCTGGTGCTCTTTCGCTTTTCAGCTTGAAGCAAGCAAATTGCTTGGGTGTTATATGGTCAAGCCTCACGGGCAATTAGTATTGGTTAGCTCAACGCCTCACAGCGCTTACACACCCAACCTATCAACGTCGTAGTCTTCGACGGCCCTTCAGGGAACTCAAGGTTCCAGTGAGATCTCATCTTGAGGCTAGTTTCCCGCTTAGATGCTTTCAGCGGTTATCTATTCCGAACATAGCTACCCGGCAATGCCACTGGCGTGACAACCGGAACACCAGAGGTTCGTCCACTCCGGTCCTCTCGTACTAGGAGCAGCCCCTCTCAAATCTCAAACGTCCACGGCAGATAGGGACCGAACTGTCTCACGACGTTCTAAACCCAGCTCGCGTACCACTTTAAATGGCGAACAGCCATACCCTTGGGACCGGCTTCAGCCCCAGGATGTGATGAGCCGACATCGAGGTGCCAAACACCGCCGTCGATATGAACTCTTGGGCGGTATCAGCCTGTTATCCCCGGAGTACCTTTTATCCGTTGAGCGATGGCCCTTCCATACAGAACCACCGGATCACTAAGACCTACTTTCGTACCTGCTCGACGTGTCTGTCTCGCAGTCAAGCGCGCTTTTGCCTTTATACTCTACGACCGATTTCCGACCGGTCTGAGCGCACCTTCGTACTCCTCCGTTACTCTTTAGGAGGAGACCGCCCCAGTCAAACTACCCACCATACACTGTCCTCGATCCGGATAACGGACCTGAGTTAGAACCTCAAAGTTGCCAGGGTGGTATTTCAAGGTTGGCTCCACGCAGACTGGCGTCCACGCTTCAAAGCCTCCCACCTATCCTACACAAGCAAATTCAAAGTCCAGTGCAAAGCTATAGTAAAGGTTCACGGGGTCTTTCCGTCTAGCCGCGGATACACTGCATCTTCACAGCGATTTCAATTTCACTGAGTCTCGGGTGGAGACAGCGCCGCCATCGTTACGCCATTCGTGCAGGTCGGAACTTACCCGACAAGGAATTTCGCTACCTTAGGACCGTTATAGTTACGGCCGCCGTTTACCGGGGCTTCGATCAAGAGCTTCGCGTTAGCTAACCCCATCAATTAACCTTCCGGCACCGGGCAGGCGTCACACCCTATACGTCCACTTTCGTGTTTGCAGAGTGCTGTGTTTTTAATAAACAGTCGCAGCGGCCTGGTATCTTCGACCGGCATGAGCTTACGGAGCAAGTCCTTCACCCTCACCGGCGCACCTTCTCCCGAAGTTACGGTGCCATTTTGCCTAGTTCCTTCACCCGAGTTCTCTCAAGCGCCTTGGTATTCTCTACCCAACCACCTGTGTCGGTTTGGGGTACGGTTCCTGGTTACCTGAAGCTTAGAAGCTTTTCTTGGAAGCATGGCATCAACCACTTCGTTAACTAAAAGTTAACTCGTCATCAGCTCTCGGCCTTAAGATCCCGGATTTACCTAAGATCTCAGCCTACCACCTTAAACTTGGACAACCAACGCCAAGCTGGCCTAGCCTTCTCCGTCCCTCCATCGCAATAACCAGAAGTACAGGAATATTAACCTGTTTTCCATCGACTACGCTTTTCAGCCTCGCCTTAGGGACCGACTAACCCTGCGTCGATTAACGTTGCGCAGGAAACCTTGGTCTTTCGGCGTGGGTGTTTTTCACACCCATTGTCGTTACTCATGTCAGCATTCGCACTTCTGATACCTCCAGCAAGCTTCTCAACTCACCTTCACAGGCTTACAGAACGCTCCTCTACCGCATCACTTACGTGATACCCGTAGCTTCGGTGTATGGTTTGAGCCCCGTTACATCTTCCGCGCAGGCCGACTCGACTAGTGAGCTATTACGCTTTCTTTAAAGGGTGGCTGCTTCTAAGCCAACCTCCTAGCTGTCTAAGCCTTCCCACATCGTTTCCCACTTAACCATAACTTTGGGACCTTAGCTGACGGTCTGGGTTGTTTCCCTTTTCACGACGGACGTTAGCACCCGCCGTGTGTCTCCCATGCTCGGCACTTGTAGGTATTCGGAGTTTGCATCGGTTTGGTAAGTCGGGATGACCCCCTAGCCGAAACAGTGCTCTACCCCCTACAGTGATACATGAGGCGCTACCTAAATAGCTTTCGAGGAGAACCAGCTATCTCCGAGCTTGATTAGCCTTTCACTCCGATCCACAGGTCATCCGCTAACTTTTCAACGGTAGTCGGTTCGGTCCTCCAGTTAGTGTTACCCAACCTTCAACCTGCCCATGGATAGATCGCCCGGTTTCGGGTCTATTCCCAGCGACTAGACGCCCTATTAAGACTCGCTTTCGCTACGCCTCCCCTATTCGGTTAAGCTCGCCACTGAAAATAAGTCGCTGACCCATTATACAAAAGGTACGCAGTCACAGAACAAAGTCTGCTCCCACTGCTTGTACGCATACGGTTTCAGGATCTATTTCACTCCCCTCTCCGGGGTTCTTTTCGCCTTTCCCTCACGGTACTAGTTCACTATCGGTCAGTCAGTAGTATTTAGCCTTGGAGGATGGTCCCCCCATATTCAGACAAAGTTTCTCGTGCTCCGTCCTACTCGATTTCATGACTAAGAGATTTTCGCGTACAGGGCTATCACCCACTATGGCCGCACTTTCCAGAGCGTTCCGCTAATCTCAAAGCCACTTAAGGGCTAGTCCCCGTTCGCTCGCCACTACTAAGGGAATCTCGGTTGATTTCTTTTCCTCAGGGTACTTAGATGTTTCAGTTCCCCTGGTTCGCCCCTTACACCTATGTATTCAGTGTAAGGTAACCATCTTATGATGGCTGGGTTCCCCCATTCAGACATCTCCGGATCAAAGTCTGTTTGCCGACTCCCCGAAGCTTTTCGCAGGCTACCACGTCTTTCATCGCCTCTGACTGCCAAGGCATCCACCGTATGCGCTTCTTCACTTGACCATATAACCCCAAGCAATCTGGTTATACTGTGAAGACAACATTCGCCGAAAATTCGATAATACTCAATTACGAGTAACTCACAAATTTTACCTTAGCCTGATCCGTTACCAGTGAAAGTAACGTTCAGTCTATCTTTCTATCACATACCCAAATTTTTAAAGAACGATCTAATCAAAGACTAGAAATCAACATTCACCATCACTT
>NZ_JAFCUU010000023.1:0-1607 GCF_049896685.1 Pseudomonas sp. TWRC1-2
ACCTCTCCAGGAAAGACGCTGGGGTTCCGGAGTGGCGATTACGGCACGGAGAGCTTCAACTTCGTTTACCACACCGGCAACACTACCCGCGCCGCTGACGGCACACTGAAGGCTATTTAAATGACGACTCGCGCAGCATTAAATATTCTCGGCGCCACCGGTGCCATCATCGATATTACTTCGCTTGGTGTCGACACTATTACCACTGAACACCCCGGCCCAGGCCAGTACCTGGTGCACGGCACGCTTGGCATGGCACCACCGCCGGAAGGTTGGGGCTACGTGGTGAACCAGGTCGACGCGGCTTGCTCGGTAGCTATCGGCTACACCGATGGCGTATTAGCGGTGAGCGTGACCAAAGACGGTGAGCCGGCAGACCTGGTGCACAGCATTACCTTGCACATCGCGGTGGATTCGCTGCCCCCCCAGGAAATCCCACACCCTGCGCCGGCACCGGCTATTGACCCTCTAGACCTCGCACAAGCTGAGATTACCCGCCTGCGCTCCGTCGCGGATTACGCAATTGCTCCGTTGCAGGATGCAGTGGATGTCGAAGAAGCCAGCGAGAGTGAACTCGCTGCGCTGAAAGCCTGGAAGAAATACCGCCTCGCGCTGAATCGTGTGCCAGAGCAGGCCGGCTATCCAGATGCCATTGAGTGGCCAGACGTGCCCGCCTGACTATCTGCCTGAATGCTACCGCCGCCTTGAGCGGTTTTTTTCGCCTGGAGAAAAACATGCCGATCACCGAACAGCACTTGCTGAAGATCCTACCGAACGCCGGCCGCCAAGCCGGCGTTTTTGTTCCTGCGCTGAATACGGCCATGAACCGCTACGGCATCGTCGGCACCGCGCGCGTCGCCGCATTCATTGCCCAGGTCGGGCATGAGTCCGGCCAACTGCGCTACGTGCGCGAGATCTGGGGGCCCACGGCGCAGCAGCTCACGTATGAAGGACGGGCCGACCTGGGCAACACCGTCAAGGGTGACGGCTCGAAGTACCATGGGCGCGGACTGATCCAGATCACCGGGCGAGCCAACTATGCCGCATGCGGTGAAGCCCTAGGTCTGGATCTGATCAACAAGCCGGAGCTGCTGGAACTGCCCCAGCACGCGGCGATGTCGGCGGCCTGGTTCTGGTCTGTACGTGGGCTGAACACTCTGGCAGACCAGAAAGACTTCGCGAAAATCACCAGGCGCATCAATGGCGGGCTCACAGGCCAAGCCGAGCGTCAGGCGCTTTACGACACGGCGCTGAAGGTGCTGGCATGACGCCGGTGCAGAAGCTGGCCGGGCTGGTGCTGCTGATCCTGGTGCTGATGACTGTTGCTGCCGGCGCCGCCTGGCAGGTGCAGGATTGGCGGATCGGCAAGCGGCTTGCCGAACAGGCCAGGCTGCACCAGGAGGATTTGGCTGCGACAGCTAGAGCCGCCAGCGCGCAGGCCCTCGCAGAAAAGAAAAAGCGCCTGGCCATCGAGCAGGATCTCGCGGCCCAGGACCAACAACACACTCGAGAACTATCCGATGCTAAACGCAACCAGGCTCTTTTGCGCGATCGCCTTGCCACTGCTGATGTGCGGCTGTCAGTCCTCCTTGCCGACGATCCAGCCA
>NZ_JAFCUU010000024.1:0-928 GCF_049896685.1 Pseudomonas sp. TWRC1-2
TAGCGATCCACCGCCTGCATGAACTTGCTCAGAATCCCGAGCAGGCCACGCACAAAGCCCACCGCCGCATTCAGTATCCGCGCGCCATACTTGACCAACCGCAAGCTCAGATACGCCACACCCGCCGCTGGCAGCGCGATCATCAACACGGCGCCAATCACCAGGTCGATCAGCAGCGACACCGCAAACCCCGCCGCCGCCTCGGCCGTCTCGCCCGGTGGCAACGCGTCCAACCACAGCATCGTCGTGCGCACCATCAGGTACAGCGCCGCCTCATCACTGGCCAGCAACATGGCCTTTTCCATGACTTGCGGCGCATCGGTGGCCAACTGCGCCAACTTGGCGGCCTCGGCACCCAGTTGCTCGCCGAACTTCATGGGGTCTGCAAGAATCGCCTGCACCAGCTTGATGCTGTCCCACACGTCCCGGATCGCCGCCCAACTGCCCGCCAGAACGCCGCTGCCAATCGCGCTGGCTGTCGATTGTTGCCAAGACGGTTTGAAGCCGTTCCATTGCTCGCGCAGCCATTGCTCCAGGTCTGCGGTCAGCCCGGCGTAGGAGGCAAACAACGCGTCTACCTGCTGCGTGGAGACACCGCCTTGTACCCGCACCTGATAGCGCCCGCCAGCCACGCAGGTGTGGGAGCCTTTGCCATGTTCATCCAGCATGATCTGCGTGGAACTGCCGTCCTCCAGGCGGATAACCTCAACCGGGATTTTGCCGATCGGCACGTCGTACACCGATTCGAACTTGCTCTCGATCTTCAGCTCGCCACCCGCCGAGCAGCGCGCAACGGTGGAAAAATCCGCATCGGAAATGCTGAAGGAACGTTGCGAATCCCCCACCCGCAATACCCTGTCCATCCCCAGCAACGACGGCATGTCCGCTGCATGGCTGACCGAATCCAGCGCCCGCGCATACCAGGCGC